>NZ_JACXJA010000005.1 GCF_014705615.1 Paenibacillus oceani | reverse complement strand
GAGAAGATGGGATGAAGTTAGGAAATGAGGAGCGGAGCGTAGTGGAGCTACGTGAGCACCGGAAGTTCCGGCTGAATTCCATATTCGATGCCGAGTAGGCCTCCTGATCTGCTTCGTGATCAAAAGTGGACTTTTTGAACAACCTCTTAAACAACGGTAGGAGCGTTTGCATGTCTTCTAATAAAGAAAGGCTCGACGTGCTTCTGGTCGAACAAGGATTTTACGACAGCAGGGAAAAAGCGAAATCGGCGATTATGGCCGGTCTCGTATTGGTCGATAACGACAAGATTGACAAAGCTGGGACGAAAATACCCCGGGAGGCGTCCATCACAGTCAAAGGCGCGGTGCACCCGTATGTGAGCCGCGGCGGCCTGAAGCTGGAGAAAGCGATCCGTTCGTTCGGACTCGATCTGAACGGAGCGATTATGATCGATATCGGGGCTTCGACCGGCGGATTTACCGACTGCGCCCTCCAGCACGGAGCTTCCTATGTGCATGCGGTTGACGTAGGTTATAACCAGCTGGACTGGAGTTTGCGCAACGATCCCCGCGTTCATGTAATGGAGCGGACGAATTTCCGGCATATGCAGCCCGGCGACTTGCCGGGAGAGCCGCCTGTATTTGCGTCGATTGATGTATCGTTCATTTCTCTGAAGCTCATCTTGCCTCCTCTGCGGCAACTGCTGGCCCCGGAAGGGCTGGTAGCCGCGCTGATTAAGCCCCAGTTCGAGGCGGGACGGGACAAAGTAGGGAAGTCGGGCGTCGTGCGCGATCCACATGTTCACCGGGAAGTGCTGGAAGGCGTGCTGCAGTTTGCGCAGGAGATCGGGTTTGGTGTCAAAGGATTGACTTATTCCCCGATAACCGGCGGAGAAGGTAACATCGAATTTCTCGTCTTGTTGACGATGAACGCCGGTACGCCCGGCGTCATGTCCAAGGCGGCGCTGGAGTCGTCCATTCAGGAGACGGTGGAGACGGCGAACCGGTCGTTTTAAGCACATGCGAAAAACTCATCCGCGAGATGAGTTTTTTGTATATGAGAGAGGATTTTCCCGGTACGTGCTAGAATGTGTTCTCCATGGCCGGAAATCCGGACGAATGCGGAAGCTGAAGCTGCTCCAGGATGGAGGGGACGCTAGATGCGTACCGGTGACTCTTTTGTAATTCTGTTACTCATCGCCGTTCTTGTCATCTGGTTTTACGCGCGGGGACGCAAATGGTACGATAAGCCGAGAGCGGCGCTTGCGATTCCCCGGCAGGACGAGCTGTATTTGCCTTCCGAAGAAGCAGTGATGCTGCTGAATGCAAGGGGATATGAGATAGTGGCGGGCAAGCATAAACTTCCCGTTACGATGACGATGGACGATCAGCTGCTGGAGAGCCGTATATTTGTCGATGCGTACGTAATGGACGACGAAGACCGGTTTTATGTCGTGAAGCTGGCCCGGGAGCGGATGCCTCTGGAGATGACGGGCAGCGCGATCCGGGAGAGGCTGCTGGTGTATAGTTTGCTGTACCCGGAAGCGGCCGGGGTGCTTTATGTCGATCCGGCGATCGGCTCGATCCGGAAAATTACGTTCGAAGTCGAACGGACTAAATAGGAGGATTACATTTGCATGAAAGCCCAACGGCATTTCAAAATTAGGGAAATTATTACCGGCAAAGAAATTGAAACCCAGGACGACCTGGTGAAGGAAATGGGACTCGCCGGCTACCAAGTGACGCAAGCCACAGTTTCCCGGGATATTAAAGAAATGCAGCTGATCAAAGTACCGCTGGAGGACGGCCGCTACAAATATTCAATGCCTGCTGAGCAAAAAATCAATCCGCTGCCCAGGCTGAAGCGCGCCTTGCACGATCATTTCGTACATATCGACTACGCGGAAAATTTGGTCGTTATGAAATGTATGCCGGGTACGGCGAATACGCTCGGGGCGTTAATTGACAGTTTGGAATGGAGTGAAATCATGGGGACGATATGCGGTGACGATACGATATTGATCATATGCCGCACCAAAAGTCAGAGCGGGAAAGTGGTAAACCAGTTTAAAGGAATGCTCGGATAACCGATTTTTTCCGGCGGGAGGAAAGCGTATGCTTACAGTATTGACCATTCGCAACTTGGCTGTTATCGAACAAGTCACCGTTTCGTTCCGGAACGGTTTTTCGGTGTTGACCGGAGAGACGGGCGCGGGGAAATCGATCATCATCGATGCGCTCGGACTTATTGCGGGAGGGCGCGGCTCCGCGGAACTCGTCCGTTACGGATGCGAGAAGGCGGAAATTGAAGCGGGGTTCGAGTTGGCGCACGGACACCCGGTCTGGGACGTGCTGGCGCGGATCGGCATCGACGCCAACAGGGACGAACCGCTGATTATCCGCAGGGAAATATCGGCGCAAGGGAAAAGTTCGAGCCGGATCAACGGCCAGCTCGTCAATTTAACGATGCTGCGCGAAGCGGGCGAATGTCTCGTCAATATTCACGGCCAGCACGAGCATCAGTCGCTGATGAAGGCGGAGGCGCATATTCACTGGCTCGATATGTTCGATGCCGAAACGATCGTACCGGCTCGCACCCATTATGAGGAAGTGTATGACCGGTATACGGAACTCCGCAAAGAGCTGCGGCAGCTGGAGGAATCGACGAAACAGGCGCTGCAGATGGCAGATCTGTACCGGTTCCAAATCGAGGAAATCTCGGCGGCATCGTTAAAAATCGGCGAGGATGCATCGTTATCGGAAGAAAAGCGCAAACTAGCGAATGCGGAGAAGCTGTTTCAGAACGTGGCGGACTCATACGACGCTTTATACGGCTCCAAAGGGTTATCGGCGATTTCGAAAGCGATTCAACGCATATCCGATGTGTCGGCGGTGGACACGGCCAAGCTGAATCCGCTGCTGGAGCAGATGCAGTCGGCTTTTTATCAACTCGAAGATGCGGCCTTTCAGTTAAGGGATTACCGTGACGGGATTGAATTCAACCCGGCCCGGCTGGAGCATGTCGAGCAGCGGCTCGATATGATCGGAATGCTCCGCCGCAAGTACGGGGACAATGTAGCCGAGATTATCGAGCACGGCAAACGGATCTCGCAGCAGTTGGAGCTAATCGAAAACAAGGACGAAGCGGTGAAACGGATAACGAGACAAACCGAGCAAGTCCAAGATCAGCTGCTCACGGCAGGCGACAAATTGTCCAAGCTTCGGCAGCATGCGGCCAAACGGTTAAGCCACAGCATCGAAGCCGAGTTGAAGGCGCTTCATATGGAACGGACCCGGTTCGAAGTACAGTTTCTGCGGAGCGGACAGGATCTGGAATCGCCGAGCTTCACGCGAAACGGCCTGGATCAGGTCGAATTTCTAATTTCGGCCAATCCCGGAGAACCGCTGCGCCCTCTCGCGAAGATCGCATCCGGTGGGGAGATGTCGCGGATTATGCTGGCGATGAAATCGATTTTTGCGCGGGTAGACCGTATTCCTGTGCTTGTTTTCGATGAGGTCGATACCGGAGTCAGCGGACGGGCCGCTCAGGCGATCGCCGAGAAAATGTCCGAGCTGTCGCAATATTGCCAGGTGTTCTCGATTACACATTTGCCGCAAGTGGCCTGCATGGCGGATTCGCACTATTTAATACTTAAGACAATTCAGGCGGACCGGACCTTCACCTCAGTGGACGATGTGCGCGATTCGGAACGGGTGAGGGAGCTGGCCCGTATGCTCGGCGGTGTGGAGGTAACGGAAAAAACGCTTGATCACGCCCGTGAAATGATTTCCCTGGCGAATGAAAAGAAAATGAACGCCATTCCGTGAAAATAGCCACAAAACGTGGCATCATTTGCAGTTATAAAACGATCGGGGCACGGTTACCTTATAGGTACGCAATCGGCGAATCGCCTAGTCAGGCAGCATGGAAAAGGGAGCGTGATCGATTTGGGTACCGGCAGAAAAAGACTGATGGGACTTATTCTCGTCTTCTTCGTTTGTTTGGGTTGCATTTCCACTCCTTTTCAAAGCTTCGCTTCGTTCCCCGACGAATTAAGGATGTTTACCGGTCAGGACAGACAGCTACACCTGTCGATGCCGGTCCACGCGCAGGTTACGGTTAATCCGGAAATTGTGAAAGTTAACGGAGTGGCCGAGCATTCGTTTCAAGTGGATTTAAACCGCCCAATCTCGCTTGAATCGGCGGGCAGCGGGCAAACCGATCTGCAGCTTCGCTTATTCGGGAAAATTCCGCTAAAAACCGTGAAAGTGAATGTGATGCCGGATCTGAAAGTCATTCCCGGCGGTCAAACGATCGGTGTGAAGATGAAGTCGGACGGCATCATGGTCGTCGGTCATCACCTCATCCAGGTGGCGGAGAATAAAAAAGTGTCCCCTGGCGAGGAAGCGAAAATTATGGTGGGCGATCTGATTCGGGAAATCGACGGGACGTACATCAACGATGTCTCCAAAGTGGCCGATATCGTCAAAAAGGCGGGTGAGCAAAAAAAGCCGCTCGCGCTGAAAATCCGCCGCAACAATCAAGAAATTACCACGAGCATTACACCGGCTTATGATATGTTTGATAAAACGTACCGCCTCGGGTTGTATATCCGGGATTCGGCGGCCGGCGTCGGCACATTGACCTTTTACGCACCGGATCAAGGCGTGTATGGCGCGCTGGGCCACGTCATTACCGATATGGACACGCAAACTCCGATTCCCGTCGGGGACGGTCATATCGTCCATTCCAACGTAACGTCCATCTCCAAAAGCCATAACGGCGAACCCGGCGAGAAACGGGCCAATTTCTTCAACGAAAGCAAAGAGCTGGGCAATATTGAAAAAAATACGGCATTCGGCATTTTCGGTAAAATGTACAACGCTCCGGATCATGCTTTAGCGAAAGAAGCGATTCCAGTCGCCTTCGCGGAGGAAGTCAAGGAAGGGCCGGCTCATATCTACACCGTCATCTCCGGTCAGAAAGTGGAGAAGTTCGATATCGAGATCGTTCATGTGTCCAAGCAGGAGTTCCCGGCGACGAAAGGCATGGTTATTAAAATAACCGACCCGCGTCTGCTGGAGAAAACCGGCGGGATTGTCCAGGGCATGAGCGGAAGTCCGATTATTCAGAACGGAAAAATGATCGGAGCCGTCACACACGTATTCGTGAACGACCCGACGTCGGGATACGGCTGCTTTATCGAGTGGATGCTGCAGGATGCAGGGGTTGTGATCGGTTCGAACGAACAAAAAAATCTTAAGGCCGGGTAAAATCCGCCTTAAGATTTTTCGCTTTTTGTCGAACGATCGCGTATCGGGAAGAAAAATATTATTATAGATGATTTGTTGAAAAAAAGAAAGAAAAAAATTTTTCGACAGAAGGAAAAACGATCGCCGTGTCGAAAATCTTTAGTAGTGGAGCAATCTACCAACACTTTCTGCGTTACAATCGAAGGAGGATATGAAGTTGCAAAAGATCGAATTGCTATTGGCCGACGACAACCGAGAATTCACAAATTTATTATCGGAATTCATTTCCGAGCAAGACGATATGGTGGTGGCGGGCGTCGCTTATAACGGCAACGAGGTGCTGTCTTACATCGAACAAAACAAGAAAGTGCCCGACGTCCTCATTCTGGATATTATTATGCCGCATCTGGACGGTCTCGGCGTGTTGGAGAAGCTTCGCGAGATGAACCTCAACCCGCAGCCGAAAATTATAATGCTTACTGCGTTCGGGCAAGAGAATATTACTCAAAAAGCGGTTCAATTGGGAGCTTCCTATTATATATTGAAGCCTTTCGATATGGAAATTTTGACGAACCGGATTCGTCAGCTCGTGTCCAATTCGAGCCCGATGACGTCTTCCGTCGCATCCAAGCCGAATGTCGTGCCGATTACAAAAGGCAAAAACCTGGACGCCAATATTACGAGCATCATCCACGAAATCGGCGTGCCGGCTCACATCAAAGGGTACCAATACTTGCGCGAAGCGATCACGATGGTGTATAACAACATCGAAATTCTCGGCGCCATTACAAAAACGCTCTATCCGGCCATTGCCGAAAAATACAAAACGACCCCGAGCCGTGTTGAACGGGCGATCCGCCATGCGATCGAAGTCGCTTGGACGCGCGGCAACATCGACAGCATCAGCCACTTGTTCGGTTACACCATCAACATCAGCAAGTCGAAGCCGACGAATTCCGAGTTTATCGCGATGGTGGCGGACAAGCTGCGGATCGAGCATAAAGTTTCTTAAATAGTTCTGCTGCTGTACTTCATGCGCTGCCGGGAAATTAAGCCAGCATGCCAGTAAAAATAAGTCAGGGTTTTACCTGTGAACCAGCGCGAAATTATCGGCTTCCGACGGCCATCGTTCCGATAAGTTTCAGCGCGGCTCTCCACGAAATCAACTCAATACGCGAATTCACCCCCGGTTCTCTTCGATAGAATTGGCAGCTGGTGCATACTTTAAGTGTATACGAAATGGGGGAAAATTACAAACGTTTGTTCGCATACAAAACAATAAACATTCATTTTTGGATTAAACGCTCTTTGTCCTATGGGAAAGGGCGTTTTATTTTTTTATTTTAACTTCAACGGAGGTTTGACGTTGCTAAAGGCTAGAGCCTGGATAGCGAGAAGTCAAAAGCCCAAAAGCGAAAGGCCAAAAGCGAAACCCCCAACCTAGTAGACAGGGGAAAAATGGAATAAGAGCGGTTTGTACCTTCTATTTTGTCCAAAACCCGCTTGAATGGAAAATTAAGAGCGGTTAGAAGCTGCTATTATCTGCCAAGAGGCTGCGAACCCACTTAGTTGGCTGAAATAAGGGGTGCAAACCGCCTCTATTTCTCCCTAACGTCGCCAGATTCCGAAAATAGAGGGTGCAAGAGACTCTTATATTTTGTGTATTCTGTATTATCTCGGCCCGCAACGCACGCCACACGTTATAAGTCAAGCTGACTCGAATTGGTAATTTAATCGAATTGGTAATAGAAAAACAAAGAAAACCGGCTGCGAGAGGCCGGTTTCTTTTTCTTAATATATCCCTTCATGCTGCTGCGATCAGCTAGCTTGAAGTTTATTCTCGATTTTGGCTTTGCCTTTGATCTCTTCCATCCAAGGGCCGGACAGCTCCTGGATTTTTTGGCTGGTCAGCTCTTCCTTAATATCGTCTTTTTTCTGATCGTAAGTCGGAGTCGTTGCCGCCTTTTTGTCTGTTACTTTGATGATGTGGAAGCCGTGGGACGTCTGAACCACATTGCTGAGCTCGCCTACAGGAAGCGAAAACGCGGCATCCTCAAATTCTTTCACCATCATGCCTTTGCCGAAATAGTCGAGATCGCCGCCTTGCTCTTTCGAGCCCGGATCGGTGGACTTTTCTTTGGCCAGCGTGGCGAAGTCCGCTCCGCCTTTCAACTGAGCGAGGATCGCCTCCGACTCTTCCTTGGTAGCGACCAGGATGTGGGAAGCTTTGACTTGCTCCGGCGTCGCCATCATCTCTTTGTTTTCTTCGTAATATTTCTTCATGTCGTCATCGGTAATTGTAATTTGAGGTCCCAGAATCTTTCTGAGTCTCACTTGCATCGGCATAAATTTGTTTTTGACTTCATCAAGCGTCATACCGCTTTGCATAAGCAGCATATTGAATTCTTCATCGGAACTGAATCCTTTTTTGAAGGAAGCGAGTTCCTGTTCCAGGTCGGCGTCGGTTACTTTAAAACCGGCTTTTTCCGCTTCTTGCTTGATGAGTTCCTCGGTGATCATCGAATCGAGGATTTGCGACCCCCCGTTCAGGATCAATTGGTCAAAAAGCTCGCTTTTTCCAATTTTGACGCCGTTGACGGATGCAACCGCCTCATCGCCGCCGCCTCCGTTTTTCGTAAACGCATAAATCGATACGCCCGCAAGCAAAACGAGCAGTACGAGTGAAGTAATCATCCACGTCTTGTTCTGTTTCTGCTGCCTCATCGGCAAATATGCCCCTTTCGATTTGTATATTTATCGTGCTGTAGCTGACTTTTCAAACTATACCAGAATGCGATCCATAATACCTTAATTTCAGATTAAAATGAATTCGGTCGATAGAAGCGGAATGTTGAACAATTGTGTCCGAAGTTCACAAAAAATAGTTTGACCGTGACAAGAAGTGACAAACAATGACCCCTGGGTCGTATTATAATAGCAATTATGAAAAGCAAATGAAAAACAACTGAAAAGCTCAGAAAGAAAGAGGAATGAAGCAAAATGAATGCGGTTCTATTGGATGAAGCGGAAACGATTGAGCAGCTTCGAGGCGATTTGGTAGCTCTGGCGATGGAGAAAGGAACGTTCGCCGACGACACAGTGCTGGAGATGAGCCAGCAGCTGGACGAGTTTCTGGTTCAGTTTACGAAAATGCATCTAAGTACCCAGAAGCAGCAGCTACTTACATACAGGTGATAAACAGGAGCTCTCCGCAATACCCTCCGTTCGGCGGAGGGTATTTGTCGTTTTTCCGCATGGGATGCCGACGAAATGACTAAACTAGTATAAAGTCAGACTATGTCGTACAAGTTCGGGGGAACACGTTATGATCGCGAAATCCGTGCAGCTCAAAGCTAATCTCGAAGGGGCTGTAAGGGCTGATCCGAATACGAAACGGCTCTTGCGGTCGATCCGCCCCGGAGAAATCGCCCTGATTCGTCATCCGGACCTGGATGAGGCGGCGGCCGAAGGATTGCTCGAAGCGGGGGTGAGAGCCGTCATTAACGCATCCCGAACGATGAGCGGTACGTTTCCGCATGAAGGTCCAACCTGTTTGCTGCAAGCAGGCGTACCTTTGTTTGAAATCGATGAGGAGCGGTTCGGCGACATTACGAACGGTGAAATCGTGTCGCTTCGCCCGGAAGTATTGACTACTCGGCTTCTGTCGATTCCGGTCCGTGCGTTTACTTACGAGTCCATGCGAAGCTCGCTTGAAGCCGCCGAGCGGAATTATGCAGCCACCCTGCGCGACTTTGCCGCTAATACGCTTCATTACGCCGCCTGCGAGCTGCAGCAGTTGGCCAAGCCGATTCCGATTCCTCCGCTCCGTGTCCCGTTATGGAGAAGAGACGCGCTGATTGTCGCACGGGGGAAAGGGTACAAGGAAGACCTCGTCGCCTTGTCGGAATATATCACAGAAGCCAGGCCGGTGCTAATCGGGGTGGACGGCGGGGCGGACGCTTTGATCGCCCAAGGAATCCGGCCGGATCTGATCATCGGCGATATGGACAGCGTATCGGATGCGGCGCTGCACTGCGGAGCACAGCTGCTGGTACATGCCTATGAGGATGGACGGGCTCCCGGTATGGAGCGGCTCGGGCAGCTCGGATTGTGCGCGGAACGGGTAGCCGCGCCTGGAACGAGCGAAGACGCCGCGATGCGGATCGCCTACGAGCAAGGAGCGGATCATATCGTCGTGGTCGGTTCCCACAGTCATCCCGTGGATTTTATGGAGAAAGGACGGGGCGGAATGGCCAGTACGCTGCTTGTCCGGATGCTGATCGGCCATAAACTCGTGGATGCCAAAGGAGCGAACCGGTGGATGATGCCGAAAAAACATCAGCTTCATATCATGCCCGGTCTCGTTCAAGCTGTGGAAGGAGGGGGGCGGTTATGAGAACTCGTCCTTCCGTATCGATTGTGGTGCCCGCATGGAACGAAGAGAGGTCGGTCGGGCAGACGCTGCAAGCGCTCCATCGGATGACGAGGCATGACGGCAGCCGGTTATGGGACGAGCTGATCGTCGTCGACGACGGAAGCTCCGACCGTACTGCGGAAGAAGCGGCGCCTTGGGCGACGACCGTGATCGAGCATGCCGTCAGACTGGGGAAAGGCGCTGCGATGCGCACAGGCTGGACGAACGCGGCCGGAGACATCATCCTGTTCGCCGATGCCGATCTGGAAAGCTCGGCCGAGCATTTGGCCGGTCTGCTTTCGCCGATTCTGAACGATGAGGCGGACATGTCGATCGCCGCGTTCTCCGGGACGCTTCGTGGCGGAGGATTCGGGATCGTCAGGCGGATCGCCGGAAGAGGGATTTTCCAACTGACGGGACAACAGTTCGCCGCTCCCTTATCCGGTCAGCGGGCGGTGCGCAGCGAGGTGCTGAAACGCCTCGTGCGTTCGCCTCAAGGGTTCGGCATAGAGGTGGGCCTGACGATCGATGCCGCACGCCTAGGCTATCGCATATGCGAAGTGCCGCTGCCGCTTTCCCACCGGGAAACGGGCAGGACGATCCGCGGATTTTGGCACCGCGGCGGTCAACTGGCGGCTATCGCCAAAACGATGTGGCTGCGGCGGGGACGTTTCGTGCCATGACCGGGACGATCGGATGGATTGGTGCGCTTGCGATACTCGGGCTGTTTATGCTTCCGCCGGCGGTCCGGTTTTTGCGCAGTCACGGTATGACCGTACCGAATTACGAAGGAGAAATAATTCCGGTCGGAACCGGCGCGGTTTTGATCGTTTTATATATGGCGTCGTACGGAATGCTGCAACTAAAGGCGGCTTGGGGCTTATCCGGAAGTACCGTTTCGACCACTTCAGCTTATTTTCCCGCTTTTCTGCTCGTATTCGCAGCGGGATGGACGGACGATATGGTCGGCAAGCGGAGCGTCAAAGGAATGGGAGGTCATTTCCGAAGCTGGCGGGAAACGCGGACGTTTACTACAGGGGCGGTAAAAGCGGCCGCGATCGGACTTGCCGCATTATGGATGGTGGCGGACGGCAGCCGGACCTGGTGGGAAGCTTGCATCGGCTGGGCGGCTATCGCGATGACGGCGAATGCGCTGAATTTGTTAGATGTGCGGCCGGGCAGGGCGTGGAAAGGGTTTTATGCCGGGGCAATGGCCGTGGCGGCCGCAGAACCGGGATGGAGCGGAAACGTCTGGCTGCTGCCGGCGATCGCCGGCGGACTGGCGCTGATGCCGGGGGATCTGAGGGGCAAGCATATGCTGGGCGACTGCGGTGCGAACCTGCTTGGCTTCGCGCTCGGCTGCGCGATTGCGGATTCGTTCCCGTTATGGCTGCAGACGGTATATCTGCTCTTTCTTGCGGCCATTCACCGGACAGCGGAGAAAGATTCGATTACCGCCTGGATCGACAAACATAAATGGGTCCGCTGGCTGGACCGATTCGGACGGGCTTAAGGCCGTCTTTTTTTTGCCCGGAAACGGGGGGCGACGTAGTTGCGCTTGCGGTCGCGGAAAAAAATCCAGCCGCCGATAAACGCGACTCCGGCGACAAATAACACGATGCCGACCACCATTTTGCCCCATAAAATATGCGGGTCGCTCTCTTCGGGTCCGAACTGCGCGAACCAGGCGTCCTTCATCGCAAGAAAACCGTATGTAGCGGCAAAACCGGGAATAATCAGCAGCATAATGGCGATAAAACGCTGCACTTTCTCTCTCATCGAAGCGACCTCACTTTGCATTCGGTAATAGTGCGAGTTCAAAAAGTCCGGTTTTCAGCACCGAGAAGATGGGATGAAGCTAGGAAATGAGGAGCGGAGCGTAGTGGCAGCTACGTGAGCACCGGAAGTTCCGGCTGAATTCCATATTCGATGTCGAGTAGACTTCCTGATCAGCTTCGTGATCAAAAGCGGACTTTTTGAACAACCTCTAATAGTCTGTCCTTCTATCTTATCCCGAATTGTATTTGATGTCCATTTCGCTTTTGGTACAATAGAGGCATCGATTCCGCAGACGGGAGGAACATACATTGTCCAATACATTTGATATCGTAATTCTAGGGGGCGGCATTGGCGGTTATACCGCTGCGATCCGCGCAGCGCAGCTCGGGAAGTCGGTCGCTGTCGTCGAGCGGGACAAGCTTGGAGGGACATGCCTGCATCGAGGCTGCATTCCAAGCAAGGCGCTTCTGCGCAGCGCCGAAGTATATGGCACGATGAAACGGGCCGGCGAGTTCGGAGTGTTCGCAGATTCCGTTTCCTTTGATTTGGCGAAAGCGCAGTCGCGCAAAGCAGCTATTGTGGAGCAGCTTTATAAAGGGCTGCAATTTCTAATGACCAAACATAAGATTCACGTTGTAAAAGGCAACGGCCGCATTATCGGGCCTTCTATTTTTTCGCCGCGAAGCGGCTCCGTGGCCGTCGAGCTGGAAGACGGCGAGATGGAGACGCTCGTGCCGGGCCAACTGATCATCGCCACCGGATCGAGGCCGCGTATGCTGCCCGGACTGACGCCGGACGGAACCCGAATTATGACAAGCGACGATGCGCTGAATATGGAACGTCTGCCTGCTTCCATCGTCATCGTCGGCGGCGGTGTGATCGGGGTCGAATGGGCGGCGATGCTTCACGAATTCGGCGTCAGCGTGACGATTGTCGAAGGAGAGCGCCGGATTTTGCCGACCGAGGACGAAGACGTATCGCGGGAGCTCGAGCGGCTGTTCAAAAAACGCGGCATTCGCATAATGACGGGCGCCAAGCTGCAAGTCGAATCGGTCGAGGCGCTTGCTGACGGAGTCAAAATGAGCGTGGAGACAGCCAAAGGCACCGAAGCTTTGGCAGCGGAAACGATGCTGGTGTGTGTAGGCAGGATCGCCAATGCGGACGGTATCGGGCTTGAGAATACCGATGTTCGCGTCGATCAGGGCGTGATCCGGGTGAACGGTTCGATGCAGACGACAGAACCGCACATTTACGCGGTCGGCGACGTGAACGGCGGAGTTCAGCTTGCCCATGCAGCCGGACACGAAGGAGTGGTCGCCTCCGAGCATGCGGCGGGCAAAACCACGCATGCTTATGCGGCCCATCTCGTGCCGCGCTGCGTATATTCGAGTCCGGAGATCGCTTCTGTCGGCTGGACGGAAAAGCAGGCGGCCGACCAGGGCTTTGCCGTAAAAACGGCAAAATTCTCGTTCAAAGCGCTCGGCAAGGCGCTCGTATACGGACAAAGCGACGGTTTCGTCAAAGTAGTCGCCGATTCGGCGACGAACGACATACTCGGCGTCCATATCATCGGGCCGCAGGCGACCGAGCTGATCTCCGAAGCCGCCTTGGCGCAGATGCTCGACGCGACGCCTTGGGAGGTCGGCGGCACGATCCATCCGCATCCGACTTTGTCCGAAGCGCTGGGCGAAGCGATGATGTCGATCGATGGGTTATCGATCGGAGGATGACAGGCTATCCAAATTAGGATGCCCATCAAATTGTAATTGGGACGAAAAGGGACTATAATAGGGTTATAGAGGTAACTCTTAAGACCAGGTATTAATTCTAACTTCGTCAATTGTCATCCCATATTCCGGCGGTCGGCGGCGCTTCTCCAGCGTTGGCCGTCTGCTGACCAGGAGGTCGAAGTCCCATGTCCATTGGTCAATTGACTACTCATAAGCAGCTTGGCATCTCCGATCAGCAAGCTCTCGAGATGTACAAATTTATGCTACTTGCCAGAAAGTACGACGAACGAGCTCTGCTTCTCCAGAGAGCGGGCAAAATCAATTTCCACGTATCCGGTATCGGACAAGAGGCGGCCCAGGTTGGCGCCGCTTTCGCACTTGACCGGGACCGC
The DNA here is from genome assembly GCF_014705615.1 of Paenibacillus oceani. GTDB lineage: Bacteria > Bacillota > Bacilli > Paenibacillales > NBRC-103111 > Paenibacillus_AB > Paenibacillus_AB oceani. Next base: position 395,822 of record NZ_JACXJA010000005.1, on the reverse strand, counting down.
GATTATTTTTTGCCGTATTATCGGGACTACGGCTTCGTCCTGTCCGTCGGTATGACCGTGCGCGATCTGATGCTCTCGCTGTTTGCCAAGGCGGAAGATCCGAACAGCGGCGGACGCCAGATGCCCGGACACTTCTCGCACAGGAAGCTGCGCATCGTAACCGGGTCTTCGCCAGTGACGACGCAAGTTCCTCATGCCGTGGGCATTGCGCTCGCAGCCCGAATGAAAGAGGAATCGCTTGTCTCTTTCGTTACGTTCGGCGACGGCTCCAGCAACCAGGGCGATTTTCATGAAGGGTGCAATTTCGCCGGCGTGCACAAGCTGCCGGTCATTTTCATGTGTGAAAATAATCAATATGCGATATCCGTTCCGCTGCATAAGCAGATCGCGGCTCCGGTAGCGGACCGTGCGGCAGGTTACGGATTCCCGGGCGTTCAGGTGGACGGCAACGACGTGCTCGCCGTATACAAGGCTGTCAAAGAAGCCCGCGAGCGGGCGATCCGCGGCGAAGGACCGACGCTGATCGAGGCGATTACGTACCGGATCTCGCCGCATTCCACATCGGACAACGATCTGGCTTACCGCACGAAGGAAGAAGTCGATCTGCATAGGGGCAAGGATGCTATTCCGCGGTTTAAGGCGTACCTGATCGAGTGCGGGATATGGAGCGAAGATGAGGATGCCCAGCTAATCGATCAGCTGGTGAAAGATATCAAAGAAGCGACCGAGTTCGGGGATAAGGCGCCGTTCCCGGCAACGGATGATCTGTACCGGTATGTGTATGCCGAAGAGGGAGGCGAGTAACCGATGGCGGTCGTGAACTACTTAACCGCAATTCGCGATGCGATGAGCGAGGAGATGGCGCGGGACAGCGACGTGTTCGTGCTGGGGGAAGATGTCGGGTACAAGGGCGGCGTATTTACCGCGACGAAAGGGCTGATCGAGAAGTTCGGAGAAGCCCGGGTGCTCGATACGCCGCTTGCGGAATCGGCGATCGCGGGCGTGGCGATCGGAGCGGCCATGTACGGCATGAAGCCGATCGCGGAGATGCAATACGCCGACTTTATGCTGCCGGCGACGAACCAGATCATCAGCGAGGCGGCCAAAATCCGCTACCGCTCGAATAACGACTGGTCGTGTCCGATCGTCATCCGCGCTCCGATCGGGGGAGGCATATTTGGCGGGTTGTACCATTCGCAATGCACCGAATCGATCTTTTTCGGGACGCCCGGAATTAAAATCGTGTTTCCGTCCACCCCGTACGATGCCAAAGGACTGCTTAAAGCGGCGGTCCGCGATGCGGACCCGGTCTTATACTTCGAACATAAGAAATGTTACCAGCTTGCGGAAGGGGAAGTTCCGGAAGAAGAATATATCGTGCCGATCGGCAAAGCGGACGTCAAACGGGACGGGACGGATATTACCGTCATTACGTACGGATTGACGGTCCATTTTGCGCTGGAGGCGGCGGCGGAGCTGGCGAAGGAAGGAATCAGCGCGCTTGTGCTCGATCTGCGCACGATCCAGCCGCTGGACAACGAAGCGATCCTGGCCGCCGCCTCCAAAACCGGCAAAGTGCTGATTATCCACGAGGACAACAAGACGGGCGGCGTAGGAGCGGAAGTGTCCGCGATCATAGCCGAGGAGCTGCTGTTCGAGCTGGACGCGCCGATTATGCGGCTGTGCAGCCCGGATGTGCCGGCGATGCCGATCAGCCCCGTCCTGGAGAAGCATTACATGCTGAATAAGGACAAAGTAAAAGAAGCGATGAAAAACTTGGCGTTGTACTAAGGAGTTTATAAGCAAATGAAAGTCGCGGGAGGTTGAAGAGCATATGAAAGGAACGAAGGCGCAAGGGACGGAGATCGTCATCCCGCAGCTCGCCGAATCGCTTGTATCGGCTACGATCAGCAAATGGCTGAAAAAGCCGGGAGATTACGTGGAGCAATATGAGCCGATCTGCGAGCTGATCACCGAGAAAGTGAATGCGGAGCTGCCCTCGACGGTCGAAGGGACGCTGCTGGAAATTATCGCCCAGGAGGGCGAGACGATTCCGGTGGGCGGGGTGGTCGCGCTGATCGCGGAAACGTCGGCAGACGGCGCAGGCACTACGAACGCAGAGGAGAGCGGAAGCCAATCGGCTGACAGCGGCGAGTCGGCAACCGCTCAACCGGCAGAGGGACAAGCGGCGGCAGACGGTTCGATGCGCAGCCGGTATTCGCCCGCCGTACAGACGCTTGCGAGCGAGCATGGCATCGATCTTAGGGCGATCACGGGAACCGGCATGGGCGGGCGGATTACCCGCAAGGACGTGCTCGCCTACTTGGAGAACGGCCGGCCGGCCCCGGCGGTTTCGGATGCCAAGGCGGTTATCGCCGCCGTACCTGCGGTGCCTCAGGAAGCGCCCAAATTGCCGGTGCGTTCGACGGGACTTCATTTGTCCGAAGAACCGCCGATTCCGAAGATTGAGGTCGAGAGCTCGAGAGACGGCGGAAGAAACGAATACATCATCGATGTGACGCCGATCCGCAACACGATTGCGACCCGGATGCGTCAAAGCGTAGCGGAAATTCCGCATGCCTGGACGATGATCGAGGTGGACGTCACCAATCTGGTCGTGCTGCGCAACAAAATCAAAGACGAGTTCATGAGAAAAGAAGGGATCAACTTGACGTATCTGGCATTCGTGCTGAAAGCCGTCGTTAACGCGATCAAAGATTATCCGATCATGAACTCGGTATGGGCTGTCGACAAAATTATCGTCAAGCGGGACATTAATATATCGCTGTCCGTCGGTACGGAAGATTCGGTAATAACCCCCGTCATCAAAAAGGCCGATCAGAAAAATATCGCCGGTCTCGCCCGCGAAATCGACGAGTTGTCGCGCAAGGCGCGCTCCGGCAAGCTGAAGCTGGACGACATTCAGGGCGGCACGATAACGGTGAACAACACGGGTTCGTTCGGCTCCATCCTGTCGTATCCGATCATCAACTACCCGCAGGCGGTTAATTTGACGTTCGAATCGATCGTCAAACGTCCGGTCGTGATCAACGATATGATCGCGGTGCGCTCGATGGCGAACATCTGCCTGTCGCTCGATCACCGGATTTTGGACGGGGTGATCTGCGGCCGTTTCCTGCAGCGGGTGAAAGAAAATCTGGAGAGTTATTCGCTGGACACGAAGCTGTACTAGGCCCCGACGCGCATACGCCTCGCGCCCGCCAAAGCGCGGAAGGCTTGAAGCGGGCCGAATCCGTTAACCGAAAAACATTCCGATCCCGTACAGAACGACCGATGAGGCCATAGCGAAGAGCATCAGATATACGACGACCTTGACGAACGTTTTGCTAAACATAAGCTTTCATCTCCTCAAAAAAGGTTATACTGGGTTCATAGTAGGGCATATTTACATTGTACCTTAATCCATGTCCGGGAGGAAAGTAGTCATGATTCAACAAAATCGGCTGATCGAACAGTTTATGGAGCTGGTCCGGATCGACAGCGAGACGAGACATGAGCAGGAAATCAGCAAAGTTCTCCAGAAATTGTTCGCGGAGCTCGGATTAAACGTGTTCGAAGACGATACGGCGGCTGTAACCGGACACGGCTCGGGCAACCTGATCTTTACGCTGGAAGCGTCCGAAGGTCAGGCGCATGTCCCGACTGTGCTGTTTACTTGCCATATGGATACCGTAACGCCAGGCAAAGGCATCAAGCCCCGCCTCGACGACGACGGCTACATACGCAGCGACGGCACGACGATCCTCGGCAGCGACGACAAGGCCGGTGTGGCCGCCCTGATCGAAGCGATTCGCGTCTTGAAGGAGCAGAACATTCCGCATGGAAAACTGCTGTTCGTCATTACGGCCGGCGAGGAATCGGGACTGCTCGGTTCGCGCGCGATGGCGAATAATCGGCCGGCCCAGCTGGAAGCGGCATACGGCTATGCGATCGATTCCAACGGGCAAGTCGGAGCGATTGCGGTAGCCGCTCCTACCCAGGCGCGCATCCAAATTACAATTAAAGGACGTTCGGCGCATGCCGGCGTTAATCCGGAGGACGGCATCAGCGCCATCCAGGTGGCAAGCAAGGCGATTTCCCGGATGCCGCTGGGCCGGATCGATTTCGAGACGACCGCGAATATCGGCAGCTTCGCCGGCGGCGGCGCTACGAATATCGTCTGCGAGCGGGTTGATATTGCCGCCGAAGCGAGAAGCCTCGTCCAGGAGAAGCTCGACCGCCAGCTGGCCGCCATGAAGGAAGCCTGCGAGTCGGCGGCGAGCGATATGGGCGCCAAAGCGGAGTTTATAAGCGAGATTATATATCCGGCGTACAAGTATGACGAGAACGCCCCGGTCGTGAAGTTGGCGATGAAGGCGATCGAATCGGTCGGACGGACGCCGTCCACGTTCCATACGGGGGGCGGAAGCGACGCGAACATGTTTAACGGCATGGGGATTCCGACCGTCAATCTGGCCGTCGGCTATGAGAATATTCATACGACCGAAGAGCAGATGCCGGTGTCCGAGCTGGTCAAGATCGCCGAACTCGTCGTCGCGATCGTTAAGGAATCGGCGGCTCAGGCGCAAGCCTAACCGGGCTTGGCGCCCCCGCATCCTCCATGAGAACAAGCTGCCGATCGAAGCGACCGGCAGCTTTTTTTCGTAAGGGACTACGCTTCAATCGCCGCGATCCCGGCATTGTTGAACAAATTCATACAAGGAAACCATACGTTGTGACCGTCGTTGCTTTTGCTCTCGACCGAGAAGATGACCTGGACGGTGGCATAATGCGGATCGATCGTAATATTCACGCCGCCCGCACCGCCGCACACCAGCGCCTTCGGGGAGAACAAGTCGCCGCTGTCTTTTTTATTATGGTTGATCGGCCAGCAGTAGCCGTAGGAAGCTTCCTTGAAAAACTGTGCGCCGTAAGTCGAAGAGATGTGGGGAATATGATTGCGCGTCATTTCGGCGACGGCGGGTGCGCCCAGAATCCGCTCGTTTCCGTAGTAGCCTTTGTTCAGAAACATCTGGCCGAATTTGGCGATATCGAGAGCGGTGGAGTATGCTCCGCCCGCCGCCGAAGGCGAGCTCATCGCTTCCGGTGTATGGTACCATCTCCCGCCCGGCGCGTCTTCCGGTCTCCGGATCACCCGGGGATACAACGCCTCCGGCACGGTAAAGTAAGTATCGTTCATCTCGAGCGGAGTAAAGATATGCTCCCTGCAAAAAGACTCGAGCGTCTGCCCGCTCACCCGGCGCACGATCTCCCCGAGCAGCTCGACCCCGTAGCCGCAGTAGGACATCTCGGTTCCCGGCGGTTTCCATAACGGGGCGTCATAACCGAGAAACAATTTTTTATGGATCATCGGATGCTGGTTGACGTCCGCGGGAGGAATGTCGACAAGCGCCTCCTTCTGGCGCGAATGTTCGCCGATCTCGTTATTGCGCATGCCCGATGTATGGGTCATGAGCTGATGAACGAGCACTTGATGTTTGCCTTCTCCGACGAATTCGGGGATGTAATAGGAAACCGGGAAGCTTAACGACAACAAGCCTTTCTCGACGAGAATCATCGCAGCCGTTGCGGTGATCGGCTTCGTGATCGAGGCGAGCGGGAACAGCGTGTCCGGCTTCAGCGGGGACGAATCCGGTCCGGGGGACGTCGTGCCTGCCGCTTGATGGGAGACGATGAAACCTTTGCGCGCGATGACGGTTACAAAAGCTTGCGAGACTTGCGTATCCGCCCATCGTTGCACGAGTCCCTCGACATGTCGGATACGTCCGGACGACATGCCCGCGTCTTCAGGCGATCCATTTCTCAGCTTCATTTGTTGAATCAACTCCGTTTCCTCGAAATAATGGGATTCTTTACCTATCGTATCGGAAAATCGGGAAACTGAAAAGGCAGTTTTATAAATCAGACCGGGAGTGGAGTTTGATGACAGAGCGATTTATGCAATCTTTGCATGTGGGGGCAGTGACGGATCATCAGCCGTTTTGCGCAGGAGTCGTCTGGGTCCGGGACGGGAAGGTCGCGATTACGCTGAACACGGACGGCATCCCGGATGCGCTCGAAGGCCGGGTGATGCGGGTCGGCGGAGTCGGCGGCGGTCAAGAGCCCGGCGAGACGATCGCGGAGTGCGCCCTCAGGGAGGCGCAGGAGGAGTTAGGCAACCCGAATGTACGTCTCCTTTCATCAACCGCCACTTATTTTCACAATATGGATACGGATGAAGTTGTACAGGTGCCCTGTATAGACGAAACTCCGCCGTTTCTGCTTCAAAGGATAACTAGCAGCAATCCGGACGAGCCTTACAAGCCGGGTTTGCCGACAGGGCCTTACGTCTATTTCGGACTGTATCGCGCAGAGACGGATGAGGCTCGAATCAACCCCGACGACGATGTGGCCGCCATTCTGTTCGTGCCGGTGGAACGATGGCCGGTTCTGGAGCAAAGCGCGACGCTTGGACAAATGATGGAGCTGGGATGCGAACTGCTGGAGCGGGCTCCTATTCCCCGGGAATTGCGGCTGTGGGTGCCGGAGAACGAATCGATGCGAACGGTGATGCGCTTGCTGTTCCCGCCTGACTGATGCTTTTCCTATATAATCGCTACCCGTCTTCGGATCAGGAAGGCGGTTTTTTTCTTATGTCCGTTAACCAGGCCGGAAGAGGACGTTCATGAAAACAACGGGAGGTCATAGGATAAATCATAACGCTGAGGTTGCGGCCAGCCGGGAGGGAAAGTATGATTCGATGGAAAAAGGGGAGCGTCGTACGGATTATCCGCGAGCGCCACGGCATTCAGGAGGCGGAGGTGTTAACGGACGACGGGCACAGGCAGTCCGCCATTCATTATACGGATACTTTACCGAAGCTGAAGGAAGGAGACCGCGTGAAACTGAACACTACCGCGGTAGAGCTGGGGCTCGGCAGCGGAGGATACCACTTTGTCATCGACATAACTGACGGAGCGGACGATCGGGTAGTCACTGATCCGGCTTACGGCCGGTTGGGTAAAGGGCACCTGATGAAGCTTCGTTACACGGGGCTGCAGCGAGCGGTATTGTCCGTCGAAGAGCCGGAAAGCCCGCACCATGCCTTATTTGCGGAGCCGCGTTCGCTCGATGGAATGCCGGTATTAATCGGGGAGCTGCACAGCATGCTGCCGATCGCCCTGTCCTGGATTCGTTTGGAGGGCGGACCGGATTGCCGTGCCTTGCGCGTATCGTACGTGATGTCCGACGGAGGAGCGCTTCCGCTTGGCTATAGCCGGCATGTTTCACGGCTTAACGGCCTCGGCTGGCTGGCAGGGACGGTCACCTACGGGCATGCGTATGGCGGAGATCTGGAGGCGGTCAATAAATATACGGCACTGCTCGCGGCGCGTCACGTCCAGCGGGCGGATATCGCGATTGCGGTGATGGGGCCGGGCATCGCAGGAACCGGGACGCCGTACGGCCATACGGCGACGGAGATGGCCGAGCTGATTCATGCGGTATGTGCGCTGGGCGGAGAGCCGGTCGTAATACCGCGGATCAGCTTTGCCGACTCGCGGGCACGTCATCGCGGGATCAGTCACCATCTGCTGGAGACGCTCGGCAAGCTGACCTTGGCCCGCGCGACCGTTCCGCTGCCTGAGCTGGACGATGCGGAGCAGAGAGAGTTGCTGGAACGTCAGCTGGAGCGCTCGGGCTGCGCCAGCCGCCATGAGATTGTCCGGGTGTCCGGGGTCCGGCTGGAGGAGATCGGGGACCGGCTGAGTCTGTATCCGGAGGAAATCAGAACGATGGGAAAGGGATTACGCGACGATCCGCCATTTTTTGCGGCTGTGTGCGCTGCCGCCCGCGTAGGGGCTCGGCTTGTCCACACTCGCCGATCAACTGCGGCAGAAGAGTAGCGAGCTCCGCCGGCCCTCCGGCCGATTCTTTCAGCTTGCGCAGCCGTTCGCGGATCTCCCAGCCCTTGCCAACCATGCGAAGTTGTGTCTCGCTTACATAACTTTTCATCTTCATCCCGTCCTCTTCTTCCGAATGAAAGTCTGGTATACTTTCAAATGTATGCACCGATGGGACAAGCTATGCCATGCATCCGGTGCGAATTCGAACCGAGAATCGGGAGTGAATGAAAATGAATAACAAATACGAGGAAATCACGATAAAAACGGAGCCCATCTTTCAAGGGAAAGTGATCTCTCTCCAAGTCGATCATGTCCGCCTGCCGAACGGGGAGACAGCGACGCGGGAAGTCGTGAAGCATCCCGGAGCTGTGGCGGTGCTGGCAATCAAGGACGACAAGATGATCGTCGTCGAACAGTACCGCAAGGCGCTGGGACGAAGCCAGGTGGAGATACCGGCAGGCAAGCTGGAGCAGGGCGAAGATTTGATGGAGGCGGCGAAGCGGGAGCTGGAGGAGGAGACCGGCTACCGGTGCGATGAGGTGAGGCCGGTAAGTTCCTTTTATACGTCGCCCGGCTTTGCCGACGAGATTCTGCATCTGTTCGTGGCGGATCGGCTATCGGCGGGCGAAGCGAATCCGGACGAGGACGAGTTTCTCGACTGCGAAGTGATTTCACTGGAGACGGCCAAACGGTATATCGCGGAAGGGCGGATCAGCGACGCCAAGACGATCGCCGCCGTATACGCCTGGCAGCTTCACCGGCTGACGGGTTCGTATACGCTATGAATTCTTATTTCGTAGACTTGCACGTTCATATCGGCCGGACGGAGAAAGGGGCGCCCGTCAAAATTAGCGGCAGCCGCGACCTGACCTTTTACAATATCGCCAAAGAAGCGTCCGACCGCAAAGGCATCGAGGTTATCGGCATCATCGATTGCCAGTCGCCGGGGGTACAGGAGGAAATTACGGCTTATTTGGAGAAAGGTGACATGGAGGAGCAGAAGGGCGGGGGCATCCGGTATGACCGGACGATCGTAATGCTGGGCAGCGAGATCGAAGTGAAGGACGAGGGGATGGGGCCGGCTCACCTGCTCGCTTATATGCCTACGCTGGATTCGATGCGGGCGTTTACCGAGTGGATGCGGCCTTATATGAAAAACGTGCAGCTCAGCTCCCAGCGTCTGTATGTCCCTGCACGACATCTGCAGGACGAAGTCGTCGGACGCGGAGGCTTCCTGATCCCGGCTCATATATTTACGCCTTACAAAAGCGTATACGGCAGCGCGACGACCCGGCTGGACAATATGCTCGATCCGGATCGGCTTGCCGCGGTGGAGCTCGGCTTATCTGCCGATACCGAGATGGCGAGCTGCCTGTCGGAGCTCGACCGGTACTCGTTCGTCACGAATTCCGATGCGCATTCGCTCGGCAAAATCGGCCGGGAGTATAACCGGATCGATATGCTTGAGCCGAGCTTCGAGGAACTCAGACTGGCGCTCGCCCGGGAAGGCGGACGCCAAGTATCTGCCAATTACGGGCTGAACCCGCGGCTCGGCAAATACCACCGGACGTATTGCGGCGTCTGCGAATCGGTACTGGACGAGCGGGAAGTGGCGAGCGAGCGGTGTTTGTATTGCGGCAGCGGCAAAATCGTCAGGGGGGTGATGGACCGCATCCAGTCGATCGCCGACCGGACCGAGCCGAACATCGCGGCGCATCATCCGCCTTACCGGTTCCAGGTTCCCCTCGAATTTATCCCGGGGCTGGGCAAAAAGAAGCTGGCCCGGCTGCTGGAGTTATTAGGGACGGAGATGAACATCCTGCACCGGGTCGGCGAAGACGAGCTACGGCAAGCGGCGGGAGACGAGATCGCAGGTTATCTGATGCAGGCGCGCGCCGGAACGCTGGCTTTACAGGTCGGAGGCGGAGGGAAATACGGCAAGGTGTCGCGTTAACGATACCTTCTTTTCGTAGAGTTCAGTCATAGTTTTCCTTGCCGGTTCATAGAATGAATCGAGCTGGACAAGGGGAGGAAGCCGTCATGAACTGGAACTACCGGATGCGGTTGTATATGAAGGAACATTTGCCGTTGTATTTGTTTGTCTCCGTATTGTTCGTCATGGGCGTCATTTTCGGTGCGCTGATGGTCGGCGCGCTGTCGCCGGGTCAGAAGGAGGAGATGGCGCGGCATGTCAACAGCTTTATTCAGATCGTCCATCAGGGAGACGAGCTCGGAGGCCAGACGACGTTCCGCGATTCGATCTCGCTTCATCTGAAATGGATCGGGCTCATATGGATATTGGGATTGTCCGTGATCGGACTTCCGTTTATATTTTTGCTCGACTTTTTGAAGGGCGTGCTGGTCGGGTTCTCGGTCGGATATTTGGTCGGCCAGCTGTCGTGGAAAGGGATGCTGTTCGCGTTCGTCTCGATCGCTCCCCAAAATCTGATCGTGATTCCCGCGCTCGTCTTGTGCAGCGTCTCCGCTTGCGCCTTCTCCCTATATCTCGTCAAAAACAGGTTTGCCCAAAAACGGGGCACGTTGTATCCGACGTTCGTCCGCTATACGTCCCTTACGCTATGTATGGCTGCCTTGCTCTTCGGTGCCGCTATGTTCGAAGCCTACATGTCGCCGGTGATGATCAAGTGGGTAGCTCCGATGCTGATCGCCGAAGCCGGATGACTCACGACTTTCCGTTATTTTTCGGAAGGACCGCTAGGCATCGGCAGGAGGTGCCGCGGACTGGCCGACGATCAACTCGCAAGACAGCATACGATCAACATATTCGCCTTCGGGAACGGATGCGGATTCGTCCAGCAGGATCGAGATCACCTGTTCCGCCATCTGGTGAATGCCCGGTCCGATGGAGGTGAGCGGAACTTCAAACAGCTTCGTCATTTCGGGAATGCTCTCGTACGCGACCACCGACAAATCTATCGGGACGCGAAGCCCAAGCTTGCGTATCAGATGATTGAATTCAATCAGGACGCCGTGGCTGTCGACTATAAAGGCCGTTGGCCTGAAGCCCGCTTCTTTGCCTAGCACTCTCAGAACTTGCTGTTCCGCCGTAGGGTCGGACAAGGAATTAATAATATAATCCGGATCATATGTCAGCCGATGCTCCAGCAGCCCCATCGTATACCCCATAAACTTATCTGACGATCTCCCAATGTAAGCGATCCGTTTATGGCCAAGCTCTGCCAAATGCTCGACCGCCTTCATGATCGCCTCCTTCCGATCGATCCCGAGTCGATGGGAATTTTCTGCGCTCGCGCCGCCCATAACAAGCATGGTTCCCTCGAACCGCTGTTTCTCATGTAAAAAACCTAGACTCGGCGTCCAGCCCGAACCTGCCCAAAACACAATATTCTCGATATGATGGTCGTTAAAATGTCGCATCGCTTCATCCGGCGGCGCAAACGAAACTAGCGTATAATGTCCGCGTTTGGAAGCCTGCTGCTGAATCTCGTTGCATAAATGGTTGAAAAACAGCCCTGCAGGCGGAGACCAAATAATCCCGATGCTGCTCAAATGAGATTCGGACTTCAGTTTGGCGGATAAGCTGGAGACGTAATTCATTTCTTTAGCCAACCCAATTATTTTGAGACGAGTGCTTTCCTTGACGCCGGGTTCGTTGTTCAGCGCCCGGGAAACGGTCGCCGTCGTAACTCCGGCAGCATGAGCGATATCTTTTAAAGTGGCCATAATCGTATTCCTTCCATATGAGTTATACGCAGCTGTATATCGATATTGTAACATGGAATGATGCATATTAAAAGTTGCGTAATTTATGTAATAGTTACATTAATACAAAAATATTAAGTATTCTCTTTACAATTACATGTAATCGCTTTATTATGGGAATAAGAGGAACGGAGGGGAGTCAAATCAGCTTGCAAGAATGCTTGCTCGAGTAACTTGCCGCTTCGAGAGAGAGGAGTGACGTCCAGAATCGAATCGTTGCGATCGTCAATGGGTTGAAAGCGCATGCTAACTTCGGGCAGCTGGTGTCTGCATCCAACGGTGACAACTCATTATTGGCGCGAGGTATATTTGCAAGGGCAAGCCTCACTTCTATGGAAATCGATTTCTATTGTAGTTCTTCTTCAGACAGTTGCAACAAATCAAATCAATAGGTATAGGGGGTAATTGGAATGAGAGGTAAATCGTTTACAACGTTGACGGCCGCTGCACTGAGCATGGTACTGCTGGCTTCCTGCGGGAATAGCGGTACGGAAGGAGCTGATTCGGGCGGTAAAGAAGTCCCTGCCGTCGATATCACGAAAGAACCTGCCGAAATCGTGTTTTACTCCAACAACGGCGACCCTGTTGAAAGCTTCGATTACCGGTTCGGTAATTCGATACGTAAAAAGTTTCCGAACTGGACGATTAAATATATTCAGCGGGCAGGTGCGGGCACTCAGCTCGAGGATTTAATTGCGAACGGCACCAGATTCGATATTTTCTTCCAGTCGATCGGCAATTTCGAGGCGAACGCATTCCCTGCGGGTATTCAGTACGATATGACGGAGCTGATCAAGTCGCAAAAAATCGATCTGAACCGGCTTGACCCTACAGTTGTTGATGCGGTCAAGCAAGCTTCGGGCGGCAAGCTTTACGGAATTCCCGTATTTACAAATAATCTGATCATGTACTATAACAAAACACTGTTTGACAAGTTCGGGGTTCCTTATCCGAAGGACGGTATTACCTGGAGTGAAATGGTTGACTTGTCCCGTAAGCTGACCCGGACCGAGGGCGACACCCAGTATTTTGGATTCACCCATTCGCCGTCGCATATGATGCGGATGAACCCGCTGTCGATTCCAAATGCGGATATTCAAACGGACACACCGACAATCAATAAGGACGACCGGTGGAAAAAATATTTCCAGACCTACTATCTCGATCCGATGCGTGTTCCCGGATATTTGGATGGCATGAAAAAACTGAACAAAATCCCGGATATCAACATGTTTGTCAAAGAACAATCCGTCGGAATGTACGGTTACTTGTCAAGCTTGATCTATGTATGGGAGCAGGAACTGAAATCGCTTAACTGGGACATCGTCTCGTTCCCGACCGTGGAGAAAGGAATCGGAACGCAGTCGTACCCGTCTTACTTTGGTATTACGAACATGGCGCGTAATAAAGAAGCCGCTGCGGAAGTGCTAAAATATATGATCTCTGACGAATTCCAGAGCGAATTGGCCCGCAAAGGAATTATGCCGGTGCTGCAAAGCGATTCGATCCGTAAGGAGCTTGGCAAAGAATCGCCGTACAAGGACCGGAACTGGAACGCGATATTCTACAATAAGTTCGCTCCGATTCCAGCCAAGGCGGGTTATGACGCGGCCTTGGTCAGCCAGTACGTCTCATTCGGCAATCAGATTGCGCTGGACAAGGCGGATCTGAACACCGCATTGCGGAATGCGGAAGAGGCTGCCCTTAAAAAAATACAGGAATACAATAGCAAAAACGCCAAATAGTATGAAAAACGTTCTCGATTAAAATGATTCTAAAAAGTTTGACTTGTATGGTTGCTCCCCCTATAATGAGGATGGCGGCAATTTCCGCCGGGCGCTGTATCCGACGGTTAGATCATCTCGCCAATGCGCTCAAGAGGGGGAGGAACATGGAAGCGCGTATCGAAAAAATTAAGCAGCAACTGCAGTCACAAGGCTACAAGCTGACGCCCCAGCGTGAAGCGACTGTACGCGTCTTACTGGAGAATGAAGAAGACCATTTGAGCGCGGAGGATGTCTTTTTGCTCGTCAAGGATAAAGCACCCGAAATCGGGCTAGCTACCGTATATCGCACGCTCGAGCTGTTGAGCGAATTGCATGTCGTGGAGAAGATGAATTTTGGCGACGGGGTTGCCCGTTACGATTTGCGCAGTGAAAGCAATCATCACCATCACCATCATCTGATATGCGTGCAGTGCGGTGCGGTCGACGAGATCATGGAAGATTGGTTGACTCCGCTGGAAGAAAGATTGGAGCGGGAATATAATTTTAAAGTTTTGGACCATCGGCTCGATTTCCAAGGCATCTGTCACAGGTGCAAGGATAAGGAAAATTCGAACGATGCGGAGCGGAATTAAACGGATCCCCGGCAGCAGAGCGCTGCTTGGGGATTTTTGCATTGTGGGCCTGCTGTGCTCGTGCAAGCCGCCCCCCGGATACTTTCATTTCTCCCAACGCATGCTAAGCATGAAGCGAATATTTTATGCTGCAGTTGTGGAGGCGAGGATTATGACGGGCGCTAACCGTTATACGATAGGAGTACCGAAAGAGATCAAAAATAACGAATTTCGAGTTGCGCTAACGCCCGGAGGCGCACGCGTGCTGAAACATTCGGGGCACGAAGTGCTGATCGAAGCGGGAGCCGGCGCCGGAAGCGGCTTTACGGACGAGGAATATTCCCGCGAGGGCGCCATCGTCGTGCCGGAAGCGGCGGGCGTATGGGAGCGTGCGGATCTGATAGTAAAGGTCAAGGAGCCGCTTCCTTCGGAATTCGAATTTTTTCGTGAAAATCAGATCGTGTTCACTTATTTGCATCTGGCCGCTGCGCTTGATCTCACCCACTCTCTCGTGCAAAAACGGGTAGCGGGAATTGCGTACGAGACGATTCAGCTTCCTAACGGAGGGCTCCCTCTGCTGACGCCGATGAGCGAAGTGGCCGGGCGGATGTCGGTCCAGATCGGCGCCCATTTTCTCGAACGGTTCTACGGAGGAAGAGGTGTCCTGCTTGGCGGCGTGCCGGGCGTGCCGCCTGCAGAGGTCGTTATACTGGGAGGCGGGATCGTCGGGACGAACGCTGCCAAAATGGCGCTCGGTCTTGGCGCCGACGTCGTAATCGTGGAGCGCAGCGGGGACCGGATGCGATACATCGACGACATCTTCGGTGGACGGGTGAAGACGCTCATGTCGACTCCGTTCCATATCGCCGAAGCGGTTCGAACCGCCGATCTGCTGATTGGAGCGGTGCTCATTCCCGGCGCGCGGGCGCCGAAGCTCGTGTCCGAGGATATGGTCCGGCAGATGAAGAAAGGGTCCGTCATCGTCGACGTCGCCATCGATCAAGGCGGTACGATTGCTACGATCGACCGGGTTACTACACATAGCGATCCGATCTACGAGAAACACGGCGTCATCCACTATTCGGTCGCCAATATGCCGGGAGCCGTTCCGAGAACGTCTACGATCGCGCTGACGAACGCTACGCTGCCGTATGTGGTCGAGCTGGCCGACAAAGGATTCGAACGTGCGGTTCATGATAATGCGCCTTTGAAGCTCGGAGTGAATACGTATGCCGGCCGGATTACGCACCAGGCAGTGGCGGAAGCGGTCAATCTGCCGTTTGTCCCTATGGTTTGACGGGCATATTTCGCGCCATCGGCTCATAGGTTAAGGGTGGGGACTTGAACAATGTTGGGACAGGGAGGACAGGCCATGGTCGTTTCGTTGAGAAAATGGTGGGTTCGGACGAAGTTTATTGCCGTTTTCGTTATCTTGACGGTTATGCTGTTCGAGTTGTTCCGGTTTTTCGGGGGCTGGTTCGAGCCGGCAGGGCGGTATAAGGAGCCAACAGGCAAAGCAGTGAAAGTATTCCGCGACGAAGCCGGCGTAACGGAGCCGGATACGATGCTGGAGCGGCTGCTGTTTTTTTACAAGTACGGGGAGTAAGGGTGGAAAGAGTCGCTGATCTGCGTTTATCCTTCGGTCCGGCAGGAAATTCGATCCCGGTGTTGAATATGTGTTGTACATGAGGAACGACATACTGGGGGATCAACATTTGGCGATGAAGAGACATATGCAATCGTTTATCCAATACCTCTCCGTCGAGCGCGGTCTGTCGCGCAACACGTTAGAGTCTTATTCACGCGACGTTACCCATTACCTCGAACATATCGGCGGACTAGGTGTAACGTCCATCGAGGAGTCGGCCAAGTCCCACATTGTGAATTATTTGCTTTTCCTGAAACAGCTCGGACGGGCGCCGACGACCGTATCCCGCAACATCGTGTCGATCCGGGCATTCTACCAATACTTGCTGCGGGAGAAAACGATCACCCAAGATCCGTCTCTCGATGTGGAAATGCCCAAGCTGGAAAAACGTCTGCCGAAGGTGATGACGGTCGAAGAGGTTGAGCGGCTGCTGGAAGCGCCGGTGACGACGGTTCCCGGCGGCATGCGCGATAAGGCGATGCTGGAGCTGCTCTATGCGACGGGCATTCGTGTATCGGAGCTGATCTCGCTCGGCGTCGACGACGTGAACCCGACGATGGGTTTTGTCCGCTGTATCGGCAAAGGCAAGGAACGGATTATCCCTCTCGGCAAAATCGCCGCTCACTGGTTAGACAATTATACGGAGTCGATGCGTCCCCAGCTGCTACGCCAGTCGAAGGACGAGGACGCGCTGTTTATTAACCATCTCGGTACCCGCCTGACCCGCCAAGGGTTTTGGAAAATTATTAAACGATACGCCCGGGAAGCGGGCATCGATAAGGAAATAACGCCGCATACGCTCAGGCATTCGTTCGCCACCCATCTGCTTGAGAACGGGGCGGACCTGCGGGCGGTGCAGGAAATGCTCGGCCATGCGGACATCTCGACGACGCAGGTGTACACGCAGGTCACCAAGGCCCGGATGAAAGAAATTTATGATCGTGCGCATCCGCGCGCAGGAATGAAATGAACGCCAAAGCGACGGGCGTCATCTTGTCGCCGGGCAGCTGTTTTCGCCATGCCAGCAGCTGCCGTCTCAAAGCAGGAGTTGTCTGAAAGTTGTTGAAGTAATCGATTTCATATTATGATACAATAGGAAAGGAGCGCGATCGCGGCACGCCAATCAGCTAATCAGCTCCATATCCAATGTAGGAGGGATGTAATAATGTCTGATCGTCAAGACCCCCGTCATTCCGCAAATCCATCGGAGGGGACCCCGCAATCCGGAAGTAGAATTAGCAGAAGAAAAATGCTGGCTTCAATGGGACTTACTTTATCCGGGGCGGCTTTAGCTTCAGCCGGTCTTGTAAGCGCTTCAGATTCAGGGGTGACCGACTCCGTTTACGGACTTAGCGGGAGAAGAAGATTGCCCGATCTGCGGAGAATTGATTTCGTTGTCGCCACCGATTTAAGCGAACTGAAGACGAATTCGGATCCCGATCCGGGTTACATTTATTTCGTCCGAGATTCGGGACGGCATTACCGATACGATCCTGTCGACCTTACATCGGTCGACGACGGAGACCGTATCCTGGTAGGCGCGGACGGCAAAAGATTCAAGCGGATAGTTGGCGCCCGAGCAGCCGGTGCGTTGTCAGTGGGAGAATTCCCCGTGTCGGGATCGGCCCAATCAACGACAGGTTCGCTGACCGCTGGCAGCAATCAGTTGACCGTCGCATCGCCGATCGATTTCGAGACAGGACAAGGGATTCTGATAGCAGGAGCCGGTGCGCCGAAGCGCGAGGTGCTGACTCTCGTCCTGGAAGAGGAAGCGGCGGCTGCAGGGACGATTACAGTCGAGCTTCCCGGAGAACCTGCGCAGTCCGTGACGGTTGCGGCCGTCAAGGAGACCGTTGAAATCACGGTAACGTCCGGCTGTTCGCAATCCGGAACGATTGCACTCGTCCTTGATTCCGTTCAGTTTCTCATTCCGGTTGAGGCTGGGGAAAGCGCTGTGCAGATTGCCGACCGGATCCGAGGCTGGTACATGGAGGACTGGACGAACGGCGGAGCTTCCGGCTCGGCAACCGTTATTTTGCAGGCGATAGAACCGGGCAAGAAGCGAGACTCCTTTTATTTCGGCCAAGGGACCGGGGTGCAAGCCTCGGCGACTATGACCAAAGGAACGAGAACCGGAGTGAAGGAAATTGTCGCGGCCTTTAAGCAGAAAACGTATGTGAATTGGCAGACCGGAGGTTATCCGAACTCCAACGTATTGTTTTATATCGCCAAAACAAACGGAGCTCAGAACGGACAACTGGCAAGCGTCAGCTTCGGTTCTACAGGAATCGCAGGGAGAATCGAACCGGTCCAGTTCGGAAGCTACCTGCTGGCGAAAATTGAAGCGATATCGGGCAATGTGATTACGCTTTCCCATCCTGCGGTTTCAGCAGCGTCAGGTGTTTATGTCGGGCACGACGATTCTGCGGCATTGCAGGCTGCACTGAATGCGGCTATCGGCGAAACGCTGCATATTCCTGCGGGAACCTATCGGCTGGCCGCCGGGCTGACGGCGCAGAAGGGAACTTCGCTGCTCGGCGAAGGCGCCGTGTCGACGATTTTGCAATATCAGGCGGTGGGCTTGAAAGGAATCAGTATAGGAAACGGCGCGGACGATGTATATGTCGGCCATCTGCAGTTCAAAAACGTATGCAGTCCCAATACATATTTCGGGGGAGACTCGGAAGTGGACGGCATCGTGATTGCAAATGCCAAACGTTCGATAATCGAATATTGCCGGTTCGATAACTGCGATGATGCGGGCATACGTGTTGGTTACAGCTCTACCGGAAATTCCGCGGGAACGAAGGTGATGTACAACTATGTTGCAAATACGGCGGAAGGTTCGGGGATTGAAGTGATCCGGGGCGAAGACTGTCTGATCGTGGGCAATATCGTCAAATACAGCTCCCAGCACGGTGTACGGTTATGCGGCGCGAGAAAACCCGTTGCGATTGGAAATATACTCGATCATAATTATGACGGTTTTTCCATCCAGGGATTCGGCAACGGCGTCAATGTGACTCAGAGAACCCAGGATTTCCTGGTCGAGGGCAATGTCGTCAAAAACGATATCGCTTTCTCCATCGCTATTTTCAATCAAGCGAACAGCGGTATCATTAAAGGCAACATACTCGAAGGAATGAAAGCCCCAACCGGCATTGATCTGAAGACGGTTCTGATCAGCGGCAGGAAGAGCTCGAACTTCGACATCACAATCGAAGGCAACGTACTGAAAGGATACAACCGGGCGATCCAAATGCGGGGTGACTATTCCGGTATCGTCATCCGGGGCAATACGATCAAGGATTACTCGGCCAGTGGAACTGGAAGCGCTTACGGAATCTACCTCGATTGCGACGACGTCGGCGACATACGTCATATCGTGATCGAAGGAAATTCGTTTATATGCACGGCGCAAAACAAGCTGGGTGTCCGCTTTTTCCGACCGTCCCAAGGAAGCAGCGTCCATGTCCATAACAACTCGTTCTTGCTGCGGATGAGCGACCCCGCCAGGGTCGCGGAATACAGCGTCAAAAACGGAGGAACCGCCAGCTATAACCTGGATGCTCTCGTCTCGGTCAAGAAAGGAACTTGTTTGGCTACGCTGCCGGATGGCACGCAAATAACCGGAACGACAATTGTGGACAGCAATACGTACGAGCCGATTCCTGTATAACGACAATCCGATCCGGTCCGCCGGGTCGAAGAGGCTGCGGCATACGGCAAAAGGAACAATACGCAACCGAACATCCCTTGAGCTCCGGGCGATCCGGGGCTCTTTTGCATTCGTCCCGGGGTCGTGAGATAATATGGAAAACATTTGCCCCGTACACCTGCATAACGGAGGATCCTTATGAAATTCAAACGGATAGCACTGATCGTACTGGATAGCGTCGGCATTGGCGAGCTTCCGGACGCCCCGTCCTTTGGCGACGCCGGAGCGCATACGCTTGGTCATATTGCTCAGCGGGTGCCCGCTCTAGCGCTGCCGAACCTGGAGAAGCTGGGGCTTGCCAACATTGCGCCGCTAATGCATCTTCGCCCTGCGGATCGGCCTGCCGCCTATTACGGCAAAATGGCCGAAGCTTCCGCCGGCAAAGACACGATGACCGGTCATTGGGAACTGATGGGACTTAAGGTGACGATCCCGTTCCAGACGTACCCGGAAGGTTTCCCCGAGCCGCTTCTGCGCAAGTTCGAACAGGCCACGGGCCGCGGCGTACTCGGCAACAAGCCCGCCTCGGGAACCGAAATTATAGAGGAGCTCGGCGAAGAGCAGAAACGTACCGGCTCCTGGATCGTATATACGTCAGCGGACAGCGTCTTCCAGATCGCCGCGCACGAACAAGTGATTCCGCTTGAGGAGCTGTACCGGGCGTGCGAGATCGCCCGCAGCCTTACGCTGGGCGAATACGCCGTAGGGCGCGTCATCGCCCGGCCGTATATGGGGGAGCCCGGCTCGTTCAAGCGGACGGCGAACCGTCACGATTACGCAGTCAAGCCGCCTGGGCCGACGGTGATGAACCGACTGAAGGATGCCGGATACGATTGTATCGCGATCGGCAAAATCAACGATATTTTTTCGGGCGAAGGTGTAACCGCCTCGCTGCCGACCAAGAGCAACGAACACGGCATCGAAGAGACGATCCGGACGCTGGAGCAGCCTTTCCGCGGCATGGTCTTTACGAATCTGGTCGATTTCGACTCGTTATACGGTCATCGGCGGGACCCCGAAGGTTATGCGCAGGCGCTGATGGAATTCGATGCCCGTCTGCCGGATATTATGGCACGGCTCGGCGAGGAAGATCTATTGGTGATCACGGCCGATCACGGCAACGATCCGACTCATCCGGGCACGGATCACACCCGGGAGTATGTGCCGCTGCTTGTCTGGAGTCCGAAGTTGAAGTCGCCCGCTTCGTTTGGCGTACGAGCGACGTTTGCCGATGTGGGAGCGACGGTGGCGGAGAACTTCGGCCTGCCGGCGCCGGAGCACGGCAGCAGCTTTTTATCCGAGCTTCACGAATAGCGGAGGTGCTGTATGAACGCAAGCACGATGGAACAGCGGATCGCGGAAGCCGTCCGCTTTATCGAAGAAGAGATTCCGTACGCCCCGGAGGTCGGTCTGATTCTCGGTTCGGGACTCGGGGTGCTGGCGGATTTGATGGAGGACGTAACCGTCATCCATTACGAAGAAATTCCGTTTTTTCCGGTGTCCACCGTGGAAGGTCATGCAGGCGAGCTGCTCGTCGGCACGATCGGAGGCCGGAAGGCCGTCCTGATGAAGGGCCGTTTTCATTTGTACGAAGGTTACGATGTCGCTTCGGTAGCTTTCCCCGTGCGCGTCATGCGGGCACTTGGCGTCCAATCGCTGCTTGTCACCAATGCGGCGGGCGGAGTCAATACCGGGTACCGTCCCGGCGACCTTATGCTAATTCACGATCATGTCAATCTGATGTTCCGCAATCCGCTGATCGGCCGCAACGAAGAGGCGCTCGGCGTCCGGTTCCCGGACATGTCGCAGGCATACAGCGCCCGCCTGATCGAGGCCGCTAGAGAGGCGGCGGATCAACTGGGCATCCGGCTGGAGGAAGGCGTATATGCCGGAATGCTCGGCCCGTCCTATGAGACGCCGGCCGAGATCAAGATGCTCCGGACGCTTGGCGCCGATGCCGTCGGCATGTCGACCGTACCCGAAGTGATTGCGGCGCGCCATGCGGGAATCGAGGTGCTCGGCATCTCGTGCATTACGAATATGGCCGCAGGCATTTTGAATCAGCCTCTCTCCCATGCGGAAGTGGTGGAAACTGCGGAACGGGTGAAGGAAAGCTTCCTGGAGCTTGTATCGGCCGTTTTACCCAAACTGTAACGGTCTGGTCGGATTATCCGTTTACATTTAATACGAGTTCAAAAAGTCCGGTTTTCAGCACCGAGAAGATGGGATGAAGCTAGGAAATGAGGAGCGGAGCGTAGTGGCAGCTACGTGAGCACCGGAAGTTCCGGCTGAATCCCATATTCGATGTCGAGTAGGCCTTCCTGATCTGCATCGTGATCAAAAGTGGACTTTTTGAACATCCTCTTTTATAACTTATTGGCTCAGGAGGTTGTTGTGTTCATGGAGTTGACCTACGTAGATCAGATCAATCAGGCTGCGGCCTATATTCGCGGCAGGATCGCCGGGCGCGAGCCCGTCGTCGGACTTGTGCTCGGTTCAGGACTGGGGGATTTGGCAAGCGAGGTGGAGGATGCGATTACCATCGATTTCTCCGAAGTTCCGCATTTTCCGGTGTCCACGGTGGAAGGACATGCGGGCCGATTCGTCATCGGAACGCTTGAAGGGAAAACGGTTATCGTCATGCAAGGCCGTTTTCATTACTACGAAGGTTACCCGATGCGCAAGGTCGCGGCCCCGATTTACGTGATGCGCAAGCTCGGCGTCCAAACCGCCGTCATCACGAACGCGGCGGGGGGGATGAATCGGGCGTTCCGTCCGGGCGATCTGATGCTGATCTGCGATCATCTGAACATGACGGGGGACAATCCACTGATCGGCACAAACGATGCCGGGCTGGGCGTGCGCTTCCCGGACATGTCCGAAGCCTACAACAAATCGTACCGGGAACTGGCTCACCGGCTGTCGAGCCTGATCCGTTCTGACGACGGGGACTCGCTGGAGCTGCAGGAAGGTGTGTATTGCGGCATCAGCGGACCGCCTTATATGACGCCGGCGGAGCTCAAGATGCTTGCCAGGCTGGGCGGAGACGCGGTCGGCATGTCCACCGTGGCCGAGGTGATCGCGGCGAGACATTGCGGTCTCGAGGTGCTGGGCATCTCGTGCATAACCGATATGGCGATCGGGGAGGAGCTGGAGCCGCTGTCCCACGAGCAGGTGATGGAAGTGGCGAACCGGACCAAGCCGAGATTTACCCTGCTAGTCAAATCGTTCGTGCGCGCCGTACCCGTCTGAGCGGCTTATCTTAAGGAGGAACGGTCATGAGAATGGTCGATCTGATACAAAACAAACGCGACGGCGTACGGCTGACGCGGGAACAGCTTTACTTTGCCATTCAAGGCTACACCAAGGGGGAGATCCCCGATTACCAGATGTCGGCGATGGCGATGGCGATTTATTTCCAGGGGATGGACGAGGAGGAAATCGCCGATCTGACGATGGCGATGGCGAACTCGGGCGATACCGTCAGCTTGGCCGGCATTCGCGGCGTAAAAGTCGACAAGCATTCAACGGGCGGCGTCGGCGACAAGACAAGTCTGATCGTCGTGCCACTCGTAGCCGCTGCTGGCGTCCCCGTGGCGAAAATGTCCGGCCGCGGCCTCGGCCATACCGGAGGGACCGTCGACAAGCTGGAATCGATTAGCGGCTTCCGCATCGAGCTGCCAAGCGAGCAGTTCATCCGCAACGTCAACGACAACAAAATGGCGCTCGTCGGCCAGAGCGGCAATCTGGCGCCTGCGGACAAGCAGCTGTATGCACTGCGTGACGTGACAGCGACGGTCAACTCGATTCCGCTGATCGCCTCCTCGATCATGAGCAAAAAAATCGCCTCCGGCGCCGATGCCATCGTGCTTGACGTCAAAGTAGGCTCCGGGGCGTTTATGAAATCGCTGGAGGAAGCGGAACAGCTGGCTGCCACGATGGTGTCGATCGGCAAAAGCTTGAACCGTAAAACGATCGCCGTTTTGTCCGATATGAACGAGCCGCTCGGGACTGAAGTCGGCAACGCTTTGGAAGTGGCCGAGGCAATCGAGGTGCTGCGCGGCGGCGGGGAAGCCAGGCTGAAAGAAATTTGTCTGGTGCTTGCTGCGCATATGACCGTAGCCGGCGGCGCGTATCCTAGCTTCGAGAAAGCCCGTGAAGCGCTCGAAGGAATATTGGAGTCGGGACAGGGCTTGGCGACGTTCCGCAAGTTCGTCGAAGCGCAAGGCGGAGATCCGGGGATCGTGGATGATCCGGGCTTGCTGCCGCAGGCCGCTCTTCAGATAAGCGTCCGGGCTGAAAAGGAAGGATACGTACAAGCCGTCGATGCGGAATCGATCGGCGTCGCCGCCATGCTGCTTGGAGCCGGCCGTGCGAGGAAGGAAGACGCGATCGACTATTCGGTCGGCATTTCGCTTCGGAAAAAGGTCGGCGATCCGGTCCGATTCGGAGACGTTTTGGCGGTTATTCACAGCAACAAAGACCAGAATCAGGACATTTCCGGCAAAATTCTTGACGCTTATACGATCGGCGAGGACCGTCCCGATGAAGTTCCGGTCGTCCACCGAGTCGTCCAATAACCGGCCGGTCGCCGGACGCGCGGGTCGTGTACGCAAATCCGGCTTGCACCTCGGGCTCCCTTGTGTCCACACAGAAGCACAGCCTTCCTGATCGGGAGGGCTGTGCTCTTTTCGTTTCCCTAGGGGCAGCAGCAGTTCGGTAAAATTCCGTGGATTTGCGAATAACGCAACGGGAAAATCGTTTTGTAAACAAAACCGAAATATTGTATAGTGTTTGTATAAAATTTGAACGTCATTCTGTACAGGAAGGAGCGCGCGTCATGTACAACATCAAAACCGTCGTCAAGCTGGTAGGCATTCCGGCCGTCACGATCCGTGCATGGGAAAACCGTTACGGTGTCGTAGAGCCGGGCCGGACCGACGGTGGTCATCGGGTGTATTCGGAGCGGGATGTCGAGGATTTGCGCTGGCTGAAGCGACAGGTTGACGAGAGAGGAATGAACATCAGCCAGGCTGCGAAGCTGTTGAAGCAGACCAACGCGGAACGCCGCGACGAAGCGGGACGTCAGGAGCTGGTCCCGGAAGCGGACAATGAGCCGGCACTGGCGCCGGATATCCGCCAGCTAACATTCGACAAGCTACAGGCTTCGTTATACGATACTCTGATCCAGTACCGGACCGAGGAAGCAAACAGCTTGATCGATATGGGTTTTGCGTTGTATGCCTACGAGGATATGTTTCATCATGTGCTCGTACCGATTTTGTATCGAATTGGAGAAGAATGGGAAAGTGGCAAGGTGAGTGTCGCCCAGGAGCACTTCACAAGCAATATGTTGTATCAACGGTTTCATTATTTCTTCCGTGTATTGCCGGTCCAGTCCAATATGCCGAAGGCGGTCGCTTTTTGCCCGTCGGGTGAGCATCACCAGCTCGGCTTGCTGCTCTTCGTGTTGTTTTTGCGAAAAAAGGGGATGGAGGTCGTATATTTGGGGACCGACATGCCCCTGGACGGCGTATTGCATGTGATCGAGAGCAAGCAGATCCGCTTCGTTTGCGTATCGTTGACCGGGGATTGCAATCTGAATGCCGCGCTAGGGATGCTTCGACACATAGTGGACGAGTTTCCGGATATCCGTTTCGTGCTGGGGGGCAGTGCGTTTAGCGGCGGCGGGCATCCGTACTCTGGATTTGTGTTAAGCGGTGATCCCGCCAAATGGGAAAGCTGGTTTAAGGATCAGGTAGGGAAGTAAAGCTGCAAATCGTGGAGAATACGGGTCTTTTCGCTTATGCGAAAAGGCCTTTTCAGGTTGTGAAAAATGAGGTGATCAAAAGAAATATTCCGGACGGTACATTTTTATCGTGACAGTTTTGTATATGTATTGTATAGTATTTGTATAAATAAAGGGAATGGAATTGTATTTCGGAGGTGAGCGTCTTTTGCCGGAAAAAAAGAAATCGACCGTTGCCGTTGTAGGTGCAGGACCGGGAGGGCTGGCGGTAGCCATGCTGCTCGCAAGCAGGGGGTACCATGTATCGGTGTTCGAAAAAAATGACTCGGTGGGAGGGCGTACGTCCAGACTTGAACTGGGCGAATACACATTCGATCGCGGTCCGACTTTTTTAATGATGCCCCATCTGCTCGAGGAACTGTTCGCTTACGCCGGCGCCGATCTGCATCAGCAGCTGCGCCTTGTCGAGCTGAACCCGATGTACCGGTTAGTGTTCGGGGAACAGGAGCTGATGGCGACGCGGAGCCCCGCACGGATGAAGGAGCGGATCGACTCGTTCTCCCCCGGGGACGGCGACGGTTACCTGCGGTTTATGCTGGAGGAAGAGAACAAGTTCAAGATGCTCGAGCCGCTGCTTAGGAGGCCGTTTAACGGGGTGCTTGACTATGCCCGTCGCGATGTCCTTCGCGCGCTGCCGAAGCTGAGTCTTGGCGACACGGTGTACAGCCGGCTGGCCCGTTATTTCAAGGATGAACGTTTGCGGTTCGCCTTTTCGTTCCAGGCGAAATATTTGGGAATGTCGCCGTGGGAATGTCCGGGCGCTTTTACGATCCTGTCCTTCATGGAGCACCGGTACGGCTTATATCATCCAATGGGCGGCGTTTTTCGGACCTGCGAGGCAATGGCAGACGTATTTCGCGGACTGGGCGGTCAACTGCATACGTCTTGCGGCGTCAAGCAGGTGCGGGTGCGGGAGAGGAAAGCGGTTGGGCTGCTGCTTGAGAACGGGGAGGAGCTTGCCTTCCACGATATTGTCATCAACGCCGATTTCGGTACGGCGGCAAGCCGGTTGTTCGCACCGGGCGATCTGCGAAAATATTCGCCCGACAAAGTTTCTCGTCTCCGTTATTCATGCTCGGCGTTCATGCTGTATATGGGGGTGAACCGTCCCGTCCGTCTGCACCATCATAACGTTTATTTCGCTCGGGACTATCGGCGCAATACGGAGGAGGTGTGCAGGTACGGCGTCGTATCCGACGATTTTTCCTTTTATGTCCATAACCCGTCTGCATTGGACCCTACGCTGGCGCCGCCGGGCAAGTCTTCGCTGTATGTGCTCGTCCCCGTACCCAACACCGGCTGCGCTATGGAGTGGAACGAGGAGACGACAGGCAGCTTCCGTGAGTCCGTGCTTCGCAAGCTCGAACAGGAATCGGAGCTCGCAGGTATTACCCGGGATATCGAAACCGAGCTGATCGCCACTCCCCGCGATTGGGAACAGCAGCTTAACGTATACAGGGGAGCCACCTTTAATCTGTCGCACCGGCTCAGCCAGATGATGGCGTTCCGGCCCCACAACCGGTTCGAGGATGCTGATCGCTGCTGGCTTGTAGGCGGAGGGACGCATCCGGGAAGCGGGCTGCCCACCATATGGGAATCGGCGCGCATTACGGCATCGATGATGGCGGCTCGAGACGGCAAGGAACCGTTCGGCCTGTCCGCCAGCGTAGCGGCTCAAGGACTCCGCCCGTGACCCTGTTCCGGGCAAACATACTTCACGCAAAGGCGGTGTTCCCATGAATGTAGGTATAGTCGGTGGAGGAATCGGCGGATTGACCCTGGCGCTACTCTTGTCACAGCGGGGGATCGCGGTCACGATTTATGAGAAAGCCGGCAAGCTCGGCGGCAGACTCGCTTTCCGCAGGCTGGAGGACGGATGTCGGATAGACGAAGGGCCGACGATCGTGCTGCTTCCCGAAATGCTGCTGTCGGTACTTGAAGAAGGGGGCCTCGACCGTTCTGAAGTTCCGCTGCTGGAATGCAGCCCGATGTACCGGATTTATTACGGAGACGGTACCGTGCTGAACAAATGGCGGAATACCGGCAGGCAGCTGGAGGAGCTGCAAAGCTTCGCACCCGGCTCGGAGCGGGGGTTTCTCAAGTACATGTCCGATATGAATCGAGCGTTCTCCATCGGGGAGAGGCAAATACTGAACCGAAGGCTGCTTCGCAAACGGCATCTGCTTCATTCCGATACGCTGCGGATGCTGGCCGCCGTCAAGGCGTACAAGAGTGCGCGTTCCTTGGCCGCAGACTACTTTACCAACGATAAGCTCGTCGATGCGTTTTCCCTGCAAACGCTGTATATCGGCGGATCTCCCTCCGCCACGCCCTCCCTTTATTCCTTTGTGTCCTATGCGGAGCATGCGTTCGGCGTATGGTATATGCCGGGAGGCTACGCGACGCTCGTAGAGAAACTCGAGCGCATCCTCCGCTCCAGAGGCGTTCGGATCAAGCTGAACAGCGAGGTGAACCGACTGGAAATCGGCGAGGGGCGATGCAGCGGCGTCAAGCTGTCGGACGGCAGCGTCGTTCCGCACGACCAAGTCATCTTCAACGGAGATTTCCCTCATCTGTCTAGATTGCTTCCCGGGGGAGCGAAGCCGTCCAAACGCGCAGCGTTCGTCCCTTCATCCGGCTGTCTGCTGCTGTACGCGACTGCAGCCAAAAGGTGGACCCGGCTGGCCGGTCATCAGTTTTTTTTGCCGGCAACTCCGTTATCCGATCATTGGCGTCTGATATTCGAGCAGCGGAAAGTCCCCGCTAACCCGTCTTTTTATGTATTTTCCCCTACGGCCTTGGAGCCGGAGGCGGCCCCCGAGGGCCACTCGGTCCTTTATTTTCTCGTGCCGGTTCCTACAGGCTCGACCATGGATTGGCAGAAGGAGAAGCAGGCGATTGTCGATTATGTCCTGTCGGAGACCGAACGAAGAGCGGCGCCCGGTCTGACGGCCTCGATCCGGCATCTGGTTGTGAAAACACCTGAGGATGCGGAGGCGGAAGGGTTATTTGGGGGAGGCAGCTTCGGAATCGCTCCGACATGGCTGCAATCCGGGCCGTTCCGTCCGCAGCAGAAGCCGTATCCGATCGAAGGCCTGCACGCGCTCGGGGCCTCCGTCCATCCGGGGGGAGGCGTTCCGATCGTTATGCACGGCGCCAAACTGTTATGCGACCAATTGATGAAGGAGCGATCTAGATGGAATGCTTAAAGCAGTGTGAAGCGATGATTGCGAAAGGGTCGCTGACGTTTTACAGCGCGTTCCGGTCTCTGCCTAGCCCCCGCCGCCAGGCGGTGTACGTGATCTACGCGTTCTGCCGGATGATCGACGATGCCGTCGACGAGCCGGAGCAGTCTCCCTATACGCTTGGTGAGCTGAAGGAGCAGTTCGACCGGTACGAGCAGGCAGGCGGGCATTTCATCTGGCCGGCGCTGCGGTGGCTGTTTCAAACGTTTCCGGCGCTCGGCAAAGAGCCGTTTTACCGGCAGATGGAGGGTCAGCAAACCGACCTGGATGTTGTTCAATACGAAACGATGGAACAATTGGACCGGTACTGTTATCTGGTTGCCGGTACTGTAGGAGAGATGCTGCTCCCCGTACTCCATGACAATCCGGACAAGAAAGTAACGGAAGCCGGCATCATGCTCGGCAAAGCGATGCAAATCGTCAATATCGTCCGGGATGTTGGCGAGGACCGGCGACGGGGAAGGCGGTACATTCCGAAGGAATGGATGGACAGAGCGGGTTACTGCGAAGGGCGGCTGGATAGCGGCATAATCGACGAATCGTTCGTCAGGCTGATCGGCGCTTTCGATCGGCTGGCCCGGGACTGGTTTGCCCGAGGTCTGAATGGGTTGGAAACGTATCCGCGGGAAAGCGCCTGCTGTATCGAAATCGCGGCCCGTTATTACGAGGCGATATTGGATGGGGTAAAAGAAAACGGCTACGATGTGTTTACCAAACGAGCCGTTGTCGGAGGCGCCCGCAAGCTGGCGCTGGCATCCGCCATACGGGTGAAATATATCGGACTTGCCCCAGCTCCGGAAGAAACGGCTGTATCGTAAATGGGATACTTGTTCTGGTTCTGGTATGCCGTCGGTTTTGGGCTGCTCGTGTTTTATCGGGTGCCGCATTTTCTTGGATTTTCCAACGGCCTTTTTCTGTTGTTTTTTGCCATGTACGCTATATCGATGGAGATCAGGGTAAGCCGGCTGGGCGGGTCGGGCTCCGCTTTATATCTATACGCCAGGGCGTCCGTCGTTTTCATTTCGACCATGCTGATCGAAGCGTACGGAGTCGCGACAGCTATTCCGTTCGGCCGTTACGACTATACGCCGGTGCTCGGTATAACGGCATGGGGAGTGCCGCTGGCAATTGGCGCCGCATGGGTTGGGGTCGTTTCGGTATGCTCGGCAATGTCTGCGTCGGCGAGCCGTCTGTGGAGCGCGGTGCAAACGGGATTGTGGGCGATGTGCTTTGACTTCGTGCTCGACCCTGCGTCGGAAGCCAGCGGATTTTGGAAGTGGAGCGACTCTGGGTTTTATTACGGGATACCTTGGCAAAACTTTGCCTCCTGGTTCGTGATTGCGTTCGTCCTGGCCTGGCTGCTGTATCCGCCACGACGGAGCGACAAGGCATGCGGTCCGAGCATTTCCGCAGCTCCTTTCAGGTTGTACCAGGCGCTTGTTGTATTGTTCGGGATATTGGCATGGAAGGCGGGGCTTTCGGCAGCAGGCTTTGCGGCTATCCTGATCACGGCGGCGGCGGAAGGGAGACTGTATGATGCCCGGAGAAAGGTGGCTAAGGGCGGCGGGCGAAGGGAAGCTAATCCTCGCGGACAAACAAAAGTGGTTTAATAAGCTGTTTTATTTGTACAACAAGCATTGGCTGCTCCCGCGCTTTTTTCATTCGATTGAAGCTGTTGGCCCGGTCGACGCGGAGCCGGGTGCGTCCGTTCTGTACATCATGAATCATTGCAGCTGGTGGGACGGCCTGCTTGTCTATCATGCGACCCAAAACTGCTCGCTCGCCGACCATTATATGATGATGGACCGGGAACAGCTCACGCATTATCCGTTTTTTCGCAAGCTCGGCGCTTTCTCCATCGATAAATCGTCTCTTGGCGGCATAACCGCTTCGCTGGACTACGCTTCTTCGCTAATGCGTCAGGGGCGAGCCGTCTGGTTGTTCCCTCAAGGCGCCATCGAGCATCAGGAGAAACGGCCGATTGCGTTTCAAAGCGGTGTAGGCGCTCTGTTATGCCGTTGTCCGCAAACGGCCGTCATACCGGTCGCTCGCTAGAAGAGTTAAGCGTGCTGGGCATCCCGTTCGGCTCGCCAACATACACCGGTTTGTGTATATGCGGATGTACGAAAACGCGGCACAAGTTTGGAAAGGGTATGCCAAGAACGTATTTCCGGGACTGGGACGCAACGGACTTCTTTTATTCGGTGTGCTTTTTTCGTATGCATTTCTATATCTGTTTCCGCTGTTGACGCTATGTTCCTCGATAGGACATCCCGATCTGTTTCTGCCCTCGATACTGGCCTTGGCGCTGGGTTTCGGATTGAAGGCGATTGTGGACCGCTCCAGCGGCGTATCGCCAAAATACGCTTGGACGCTTCCGGCTGCCATATGTCTGTTAATAGCGATCGGAGTCGCTTCCTGGACAATAGCGGCGACAGGCAACACTTATGAGTGGAAGGGGAGACGGTATACATGAAACGGGTGATCGTAATCGGAGGGGGGCTGGGCGGACTTTCGTGCGCCATCCGGCTGGCAACTGCGGGTTTCCAGGTCAGGCTGATCGAGCGTCAGCGGGCGCTGGGGGGCAAGCTGCAGCGGGTGGAAGCCGGACCGTATTCATTCGACAGGGGACCGAGCACGATTACGATGACCTCCATGTTCGAACGAGTGTTTACCTCCGCAGGGAGAAGAATAGAAGATTACGTATCTTTTTACAAGCTGCCGGTTTATACCCGCAACCGGTTTGCCGACGGCCATCAGGTTGATTTGACCCGAGACCCGGCAGCTACAGCTGATCAGATTGCGCGTTACAGCGCCAAAGACGCGTCCCGATACGAAACGTTCCTTGCGGAAGCGGAACGTTTATACTCCATATCCCGCAGCCGATTTTTAAATCGGCTTTTGGCCGACCCGCTTGACCTGGCCGATCCCCGCCTTTTGGCCGGACTGCTGTCCGTTCGGCCGTTTACGACGCTGGACCGCTTGCTGGCACGATACTTCGAGCATCCCAACACCCGTATGATGCTGGGGCGTTATGCCACCTATATCGGTTCCTCTCCGTACCGCACTCCGGCCGTATTTGCCATGCTCGCTCATGTGGAGGCGGGCGAGGGAATTGTCGGGATCCGGGGAGGAACGTATGAGCTTGTTCGCGCGTTCGGTCGACTGGCGGAGGAGCTGGGTGTATCGATCCATTTAGGGGAAGAGGTTGTCAAGATTCGAACGTCGTCCGGGAAAGTATCGGGGGTTTCCACAGCTTGCGGAGATTATGCGGCGGATGTGGTCGTAGCCGGAGGCGACTTGCTGACGATGACACGTGCGCTGCTGGACGAAGAGGAGCGGCCGTCGCTGCCCGACAGGAAAATAGCCGGTTACGAGCCTTCCCATTCCGGTCTGGTGCTGATGCTCGGAGTAAAGCGAAAATATGAGCAGCTAAGCCATCATACCGTTTTTTTCCCTGAGCGTTACGAAGAAGAATTTATAGACTTGTTTGAGCGGAAAGTTCCGCCTCGCGACCCGGCTCTGTATATTTGCTGGAACGGGGCGGATGGGGAACTTACGGCCCCGGATAGCTGCAGTGCTTTATTCGTGCTTGTTAACGCGCCTTATTTATGCGAATCGGCGTGGGATTGGCAGGAAAAACGGGAGGCATATGTCGAACAAGTGACAGAGAAACTGGAGAGAGTCGGTTTGTGCGGTATACGGGCCGATATGGAAGTTCGTCTCGTGTATACTCCCGAACAGCTGCGCGAAGACACGGGAGCATACCGGGGGGCGATCTATGGAATATCGTCCAATTCGTTCCGCCAAGCCTTTTTCCGGCCTGGCAACCGCAGCCGGGACATTGACGGGTTGTGGTTTGTCGGAGGGACTACGCATCCGGGAGGCGGGACTCCGGTCGTGACCGCTTGTGGACAACTGGTAGCGGAAAGACTCATTCGGGAATACAGGGGGTAATTGGATTGAGTACGGAACGGCGCAAGGCGGAGCATATCCGAATATGCCTAGAGGAAAATGTGAGCAGCACAGCTGAGGGAAGCGGCTTTGCCGACTACCGGTTCAGGCATCGGGCGCTTCCGGAGATTGATTTTGCCGAAATCGACACGACCTGCGAATTTCTCGGCAAACCGGTAAGCGTACCTCTGCTGATCAGTTCGATGACCGGCGGCACGGAAGAAGCGCTGCGCATTAACCGGAACTTGGCCGAAGCGGCGCAGAGGCAAGGATGGGCGATGGGAGTCGGATCGGTGCGCGCCGCGGTGGAGCGCCCTTCTGTTGCCCATACGTTCCGGGTCAGGGACGCAGCTCCGACGATTCCGGTTATCGCCAACATCGGCGCCGTTCAGCTGAATTACGGCTATGGCGCGGAAGAATGCAAACGGGCGGTCGATGTGGCGGAAGCGGACGGACTTGTGCTGCATCTGAATTCGATGCAGGAGCTGTTTCAGCCGGAAGGGAATACGAATTTTAAAGATTTGCTGCGGCAAATCGAGGTCGTATGCCGATCGTTGCAGGTACCGGTAGGCGTCAAGGAAGTCGGCTGGGGGATCGGCGGAGATACGGCGAGGCTGCTCGCTGATGCCGGCGTCCGGTTTGTCGATGTCGCGGGAGCGGGGGGCACTTCGTGGAGCCAGGTGGAGAAGTACCGGCTCCAGGACCCGGTACGGCGCGCCGCTGCCGAAGCGTTCGCCGACTGGGGCATCCCGACGGCCCAATGCGTCGCCGAAGTGCATGAGGCTGCGCCGGGCTGTAGCCTGATAGCGAGCGGCGGTTTGACCAGCGGTGTTGACGCTGCTAAAGCAATCGCGCTGGGCGCCGATCTCGCAGGCTTCGGCCGCTCGCTGCTAGGCCCGGCGGTCGGTTCGCCCGAGGAGACCGACCTGGCGCTGCAGCGTATATCGTTTGAGCTGCGTGCCGCCATGTTCGGCATCGGTGCGGCAAACTTGTCCGAGCTGCGCGGCACTCCCAATCTGACTAAACGGTAATCCATCGTAAGGCAAAGCACATCCGTTACAAAGCATAATGTTCCTTTAAAAGCATAGGGGCTCGCCGCTGTTGGCATCAATCAGTCTCACTTGCCGGCCGGTTAAACGATGAACGAGCCGATACGTCAATTTATAGCGGCGCTCGGGAGCGGGGTCGAAACCGGCCAACTGCCCGGGCCCTACAGACAACCCTATGAACTGGTCGGGTTGACCTGTCGTTTTGTTGATGCAGATCCGGATTCTATCCGTCTCCAGTTGGACTCCTCCGATCTGCAGCCGAAACTCATCCGCGAAAGACATAACAGGCCTGAGGCTTTGTCGAACCGCATAAAGGAAACGAGTCTTCCGCTCTCAGGATCGAGCATCGCTTTAATCGTCTGCTCGTTGCGGTTATGGAAAAACGAGTTTATGGACAGATCGTCCTGCACGCGGGGAGCGGGAGTATAATCGGTTCTTCGCCAGACGAAGCCTGTTTTGCCGTCGATCTCCGCCTGACGCAGCAGCTCGTATTGCCCGGGATCGTGACCGGCCCAGCGAAGAACATCCGGTTCGGAGGCGGCCGCCGGCTCGTCAGCCGGCACGGCTACTTCCTCCCATGCTGCTTCAGATATCGTCCTCCTGTTCGGACTCTCCCGGTAGAAGGCTCGTACTCTTCGATCGTGAGCGATTAACCTTCGGCAACGGCTTCGATAGTTTCCGCCCGCTTCCTTAGCGCCGCGCGGTGTGCAAGCAGCGCTTCATCTTGTCCTTCTTTACCCGGCTCTCCGGCCGGATTGCTACTAGTTGTCGTATGCATAACTTCTCAGTCCTCTCGGGTAATACGTCCCTATCCTCTATCTATCGATTCTCTTTCTCTAATTGTAAGACAACCCGCGAATGAAGTCTAAAAAACAGAAGCCTTATACACATGATTCGGTTGCCCCGGCCGTTTAATTTTCCCCTTTTCTGTCAATAATGGTTAGAAGCGATTCCATCCTTTGAAGCGTATTTGGAAATGGAACAGTTCACCATGGACCAGGAGGGGTTAAATCTTATGTTCAAGCGAGGGTTGACGCGCTTCATTTGCGCCATGCTGGCACTGGCTCTTGTTATGCCGGCTGCCGCATACGCCGAAGAGAAAACGGAAAAGGCGCAGGAGCAGGCTCCGCAAGTCGATCTGGCTCCTAACGCCGTATCGGCCGTGCTGATGGATGCCGACACCGGTACCGTCATGTACGAAAAAAACAAAAATCAAAAGCTGCCTCCGGCCAGCATCACGAAGATTATGACGATGGTGCTGATCATGGAGGCGATGGCTCAAGGCAAACTCAAATCCGACGAGAAAGTGCGCACGAGCGAATATGCGGCATCGATGGGCGGTTCGCAAATCTTTCTCGAGCCGGGCGAAGAAATGACCGTGGACGAGATGTTGAAAGGGATCGCGATGGCGTCCGGAAACGACGCGTCTGTGGCGATGGCGGAGAAAATCGCCGGAACCGAAGAGGCGTTCGTCAGTATGATGAATGCGCGGGCGAAGGAGCTTGGCATGAAAGATACGCATTTCGTCAACGTGAACGGTCTTCCGGCGGACAATCATTACACCTCCGCCCACGATATCGCGATCATGTCGCGTGAACTGCTGAAGCACCAGGAAATTACGAAATATACAGGGCAATACCAGGATTATTTGCGTAAAGATACGGAAAAGCCGTTCTGGCTCGTGAATACGAACAAGCTGGTCCGGTTTTATACAGGGGCGGACGGGCTGAAGACCGGATATACGAGCGAGGCGAAATTTTGTTTGTCAGCCACGGCCAAACGCGACAACCTGCGGGTCATCGCGGTCGTGCTCGGCGAACCGAATACGAAAACCCGCAACGCCGAAGTGACGAAAATGTTCGACTATGCATTTTCCCAATATACAAGCTTGCCGATCTTCAAAGCCGGAGACGTGATCGGTACGATTCGCGTCGAGAAGGGCGAAGTGCCCCAACTGGACATTACGGCGACTCATCCGTACAGCGTACTGATGAGAAGAGGCGATGCCGACGACGATATCCGTCACGAGCTGCAGCTGAAGCCGAACTTGAAGGCGCCGATCGCCGTAGGGCAGCCGCTTGGCAAGCTGGTTGTCTACAAAGGCGACCGGATCGTCTCCGAATTCCCGATCGAATCTCCGGTCGAAGTGAAGAAGGCGGGCTGGTGGAAGCTGTTCAAGCGGACCACGATGCATCTGTTCATGGCGGACTAATATCCGCCGCACCACGTCCCCGGTCGTACCGACAACGGTGCCGGGGACCTTCCTTACACATTGGCAAACGGCAAATTCCCGCGAATCCGGGGATATTATGTTGAAATATATCATCTACGTTCTTATTATGGCAGTTTTCTTCTAGTTTTGTCGGCTTGCAGGAATTCCCATTCATTTCGTAGAAATGGTAGACACAACGCGAAAGGGAGTGAGCCAGACTTGAGTTTGCATATCGAATTGGAGCATCAAC
The DNA here is from genome assembly GCF_014705615.1 of Paenibacillus oceani. GTDB lineage: Bacteria > Bacillota > Bacilli > Paenibacillales > NBRC-103111 > Paenibacillus_AB > Paenibacillus_AB oceani. Next base: position 359,951 of record NZ_JACXJA010000005.1, on the reverse strand, counting down.
GGAGAACGCTGATTGTCCGATTAAAGGGAGAGCTTGACCATCATACCGCCGAAACGGTGAAAGTAAAGATGGAAGAAGCGATTTTAAGAGGGGACGTTAATCATGTCGTGCTCAGTATGAAAGATTTGAGCTTCATGGACAGCTCGGGTCTAGGAGTCATTTTGGGGCGGTACAAGCTGATTACGTCCAGAGGCGGCAAAATGGTCGTTTGCGACGTCAATCCGGCGGTGTACCGGCTTTTCGAAATGTCGGGCCTGTTCAAGATTCTATCGATTCAAGACAATGAAAGACTCGCCCTTTCCAGTCTGGAGGTGGTTTCATGAGCCGTAACAATCATATGGAGCTCCGCTTTGCCAGCATTTCCGAGAACGAGTCGTTTGCCCGTGTAACCGTAGCGGCCTTCGTCTCCCAACTCGATCCGACGATGGATGAGCTGACCGATATCAAAACCGTGGTGTCGGAAGCCGTAACCAATGCGATTATTCATGGGTATGACAATTCGCCGGACGGCGTTATTACGATAACGGCCAAAATCGAGCAGAGCATCTTTTATTTAACGGTAGAGGACCAAGGCAAAGGCATCGAGGACGTTGAGCTGGCTCGCCAGCCGTTGTATACCTCGAAGCCTGAACTTGAAAGATCCGGCATGGGCTTTACGATTATCGAAAACTTTATGGACGAGGTCGAGATCGTGACCCGGCGGGGCGAAGGAACGAAGGTCGTCATGGTGAAACGAATAGAATCCAAAAAAGCGCTGTTTAACTAGGGGTTTTGCGATATGGATAGCGAGTTGAAACATGCCTCTCATACGTATCTGGACGATACCGAAGTCAAGCGGCTTATTGCCCTCAGCCAATCCGGGGATACGATCGCCCGGGAAACGCTAGTAAGCTGCAACATTCGTCTCGTCTGGTCCGTCGTTCAGCGCTTTTTAAACCGCGGCTACGAGCCGGAGGATTTATTTCAGATCGGGTGCATCGGCCTGTTGAAGTCTGTAGATAAGTTCGATTTATCTTATGACGTGAAGTTTTCCACGTACGCGGTGCCGATGATAATCGGGGAAATCCAGCGCTTTTTACGGGACGACGGTACGGTCAAAGTGAGCCGCTCGTTGAAAGAGTTGGCGAACAAAGTGCGCAAGAAAAAAGACGAGCTGTCGAAAAGGCTCGGCCGGATGCCGACGATTAAAGAAGTGGCCGAAGACCTCGGCATTACGCCGGAGGACGTCGTATTCGCGCAAGAAGCGAACAAGCCCCCGTCGTCGATTCACGAGACGGTGTTCGAGAACGACGGAGATCCGATTACGCTGATGGACCAGATCGCCGACGAAGGGCAGGAGAAATGGTTCGACAAGCTGGCGTTGAACGAAGCGATCGGCACGTTGACGGAGCGCGAACGGCTGATTGTGTACTTGCGGTACTTCCGGGATCAGACCCAGTCGGAGGTGGCCAGCCGGCTTGGCATATCGCAGGTGCAGGTTTCCCGGCTGGAGAAAAAAATATTGCAGTCGATCCGCGAGCAAATCGCTCAGTAAAGGAAAGACTCTAGGCTAAGACCGTTTCCGCCTTGACGAGGTGGGGGCGGTTTTTCTTTTTGCCAAAAAATAGAGCGGTTACCGCGATTTTTCGTATCGCATACTACAGGAAAGATGATGAAGGAGAGGGATCAAGGTGAACCGCTCGTTCGTGCCGATCTTGTATATCCGGCTCCGCAAGCGGGTGACCGCCGCCCCGGGGGAAACGGTGACGCTGGGCAAGGTCGCCCATCTGATGACGGAGCCGGACATGGAGAAAAAGCTGCTGGAGCTGCCGATCTGCAAGCTTTCCGAACGCGACGGTCATGTTGTTCTGATCGACATGATGCAGATCGTAGCGGCGGTCCGTTCCCTGTATGCGCGGCTTCAGGTGGAGCACTTCGGAGAACCTCATGTGCTGATCGATATTCAGACCCGATCCAAGCCGCCGAACCGCGCGGCGCTTGCCGTCGTCTGGGTGCTGCTGTTCATCGGCTCGGGAATGGCGATCATGAACTTTCATGAAGACGTCAGCATGATGGAAGTGCATCAGCGCATCTATGAGATGATTACCGGACGCCGCGCCGAGCATCCGTACTGGCTTCAGATCCCGTATTCGTTCGGATTGGGTGCAGGGATGGTCGTCTTTTTCAACCAGCTGTTCAAGAAACGGTTAAGCGAGGAGCCAAGCCCGCTAGAGGTGGAGATGTTCTCGTATCAGGAAAGCCTGAATCATTACGTCATTACCGAGGAGTACAAAAAGATGCTGCCGGCCGCGCAGGCGGAAGCAAACGGCGGAGACGGGCAGGCTCCGCCCGGGAACCGAAACGACGGCGATTCGCCATGAGCGTGTTCATTGGCATTGTAGCGGTCATTATCGTCGGATTGTCCGGAGGAATTGCGGTTGGCGGCGGAATGGTTGCGTTCCTGGTCGTCCTGGACATTTTGCCGAGGCTGGCGCAGATGACGCGGGCGTTCGACCGCGTGCATACGTTCGAAGGGGCGATCGTGACCGGGGTGATGGTCTGGACGGTAGCCGACTTTATGGATTGGCAAATAACGCTGGCCCCCGTCGTTACCGCCGTGGTCGGTTTTATCGCAGGCTGCTTCGTCGGGATGCTGGCCGGAGCTTTGACGGAAGTGCTGAACGTGCTGCCGATCATGGCCAAACGGCTCGGTCTGGGCCCCTATATTATTTGGCTGCTGATGGCGATGGTGCTCGGGAAAGTAGCCGGTTCGCTTTTTGAATGGATCATCTTCCGCACATGAACGATATTCGGCAGGAGGGACGCATAGATGGGTACCGGTTTAAGAGATCGAAGACACGGACGGAAAGACGGAGGAGGAGCAGACGGCCGAAACGATGGCAGCATCGACGCCAGAGATCTGCTGACCGATGAAGAACTTGGCTTGATCCGGATGGAGGAAATTCCGGGCAAGCTGGAAGAAATCAAACGGGCGCTGGAGGAAAAGGTCGGGCTTGGCGTCAGCTTCGATCTGGTCTTCCGGGTGATGGAATTCGGCACGAAACGGACGGCGTTTTTTTACGCGAACGGTTTCGCCAAAGATACGGTGCTGACCGACATTATCGTCCGCCTCACCCATCTGGACCGGGAACAGCTCGTACCGGACACGCTAAGCAGCCTGCTGAACAAGTATGTGTCGCATATCCAGGTTGAAACCGAGGACGATTTCGACAAGGCGGTCCAGTTTGCGCTGATGGGCTCTACCGTCTTATTCGTCGAAAACAGCGGGGCCGCGCTTGTCATAGACTCCAAAAGCTTCCCGGTCCGCTCGATTGAGGAGCCGGACCTCGAACGCGTCGTGCGGGGCTCCCGCGACGGCTTCGTCGAGACGCTGATGACCAACGTGACACTGGTGAGACGCCGCATCCGCGACCCGAGACTGAAGCTGGAGATTATGAGAGTAGGGAAGCGGACGAAGACGGACGTGTGTATCGGCTACATAAGCGATATCGCCGATCCGCGGCTCGTCGAATCGTTGCGCGACAAGATCAGCAAGGTCAACATCGACGGGATTCCGCTCGGCGACAAGCAGCTCGAGGAGGCGATCATCAGTAAAGGCTGGAATCCGTATCCGTCCGTCCGTTACTCGGAACGGCCTGACGTAGTCAGCTCACATATGCTTGAAGGACATGTGATCGTTTTTGCCGATACGTCGCCGAGCGTCATGATTTTGCCGACTACGTTTTTCCATCTGGTGCAGCATGTGGAGGAGTACAGGCAAGCGCCGTTTGTCGGCAGTTATTTGCGGTGGGTCCGGTTTCTTGGAATTATGACTTCGTTGTTCCTGCTGCCTTTGTGGTTCCTGCTCGTGCAAAATCCGGAGCTGAAGCCGGCCGGTCTCGAATTTCTCGGACCCCAGAAGCAAGGCGAGCTTCCGCTGCTTATCCAGTTTCTGCTCGTTGAAGTCGGGGTCGACCTGATGCGGATGGCCGCCGTCCATACCCCTTCTCCCTTATCGATCGCGATGGGCTTGGTAGCCGCTATTCTGGTCGGGGATATTGCGGTGAAGACGGGATTGTTCATCAACGAGGTCATCATGTATATGGCGATCGCCGCAGTAGGAATGTTTGCGACGCCGAGCTACGAGCTTGGTCTGGCCAACCGGCTCGTCCGGATGGCGCTGCTCATTTTGGTGGCCGCCTTCAAAATCCCCGGATTGGTGCTGGGCGTGACGGTTTGGCTGGTCGCTTTGTCGGTGACCAGATCGTACAATACGCCGTACATGTGGCCGTTCATCCCGTTCCATGCGAAGGCGTTATTCTCGATTCTCGTGCGCCGTCCGATTTTGGCCAACAAATTTCGTCCGAGCATCACCAATCCGATCGATAAGACGCGCCAACCGGTCGAATGACGATAAAGAGGCAGCCCGTGAGCGACACTCATGGGCTTTTGCTGTGCATGAGGGGCTGTTCGTGCGTATTGTCATCGGCTCGGAGCTGTGGTAATTTAGAAGAAAGCCAGCGAGCCTGAGACATCCACAATCGATAGAAGGAAAGAGGAACCAGATATGTATTTGCACGGAACTAGCCAAATCAATTCGGACGGACGACTTGAAATCGGGGGATGCGACACCGCGGAGCTCGCCGCAAAATTCGGTACGCCGCTTTATGTGTTCGACGAGGCGCTGATCCGGCGGCGCTGCAAGGAGTTCGTAGAGGCATTCCGGGCTACCGGAATGCGGTACCAGGTGGCCTACGCCAGCAAAGCGTTTTGCGTCATGGCAATGTGCCGGATCGCCGAGGAGGAAGGAATGTCGCTGGACGTCGTATCCGACGGCGAGCTGTACACGGCGCTGAGAGCCGGGTTTCCGCCCGAGCGCATCCACTTCCACGGCAATAACAAAACACTCGAGGAGCTGGAGATGGCGATCGACGCCAAGATCGGCTGCGTCGTCGTCGACAATTTTACCGAGCTGTATATGCTTAACGAGACCGCCAAGGAGAAGGGCGTCAAAGTTAAAATTTTGTTTCGCGTAACGCCGGGCGTCGAGGCGCATACGCACGAGTTTATTTCGACCGGGCAGACGGACACGAAGTTCGGCTTCGACATCGGCAACGGCTCGGCCTTCCGCGCGATCCGCGAAGCGAAGGAGCTGGAGCATGTCGAGATTTTGGGCGTTCATTCGCACATCGGCTCGCAAATATTCGAGGTTGACGGATTCCGCCTCGCCGCCGACCGGGTAGCCGAATTCGCCCAGAACGTCCGGCTGGAGCTGGACGTTACGTTCTCGGTCATCAATCTGGGCGGCGGCTTCGGCATCCGGTATACGGAGGAAGATTCTCCGCTGCCGCTTGCCAAGTATGTGCAGGCGATCACCGACTCCATCAAATCGAATTTCACCAAGCACGACTATCCGCTTCCGGAAATATGGATCGAGCCGGGCCGCAGCATCGTCGGCGACGCGGGTACGACGCTGTACACCATCGGATCGTCGAAGGACATCCCGGGCGTACGCAAATATGTAGCCGTCGACGGCGGGATGACCGATAATCCGCGCCCTGCACTGTACGATGCAAAGTACGAGGCGTTTCTCGCCAACCGTGCCAACGACCCGAACGAAGAGACCGTATCGATCGCCGGCAAATGCTGCGAGACCGGAGATATGCTGATCCGCGACTTGGAGCTGCCGAAGACGGCTCCGGGCGATATTTTGGCCGTTGCCTGTACTGGCGCATACAACTACTCGATGGCGAGCAACTACAACCGTCTGCGCCGCCCTGCGGTCGTATTCGTACATGACGGCGAAGCCGATCTTGTCGTGCGCCGCGAGACGTTCGAGGACGTAGCCGGTAAAGACGTCATTCCCGAAAGAATGCAAAAACAGCCGGTCGCCAAAAGCTGAGCTGGCTTTGATGGATAAAAAGGAATGAAAGCAACAAAGCTTCCTGCCCCGCCTGTTTTAGCAGCGGTCGGGAGGCTTTTTTGGTTCCTGCGTGTGAGCTGAGCTGGCTAGCTGCTTGGGTAGCTGTTTTACTAAGCTGTGCTAGACGCATATGGTCAGAAATCCAGAGTTAGCCGCAGACAAGCAGACATAACGGAAGAGTCATTTCCTCTATTCCAGCCGTGTACGTCATGATCGTGCGATAGCGGAAGATTGGTTTCCTTTATATTGGATTTTTTAGAGGTTAGAAGGGGGATTGCTGGAAATAACGGCACAAAAACTTCCGCTATATGCCCATTTCCCGCTGATAGCAACAAATAACGGAAGTGAAACTTCCGCAAGAGCTTCACAGGCGGTATGGGAAGCCGGACATTGCGGCAGCTGGCGTAAGACGGTGCAGTCCATCATCGAACAGCAGGTACGGCTGATTGATTGTCGTTCACCTGCAAAGACCATCTCTTGTCGGACGGAGTACAACGTAATGGTAATTTGTACGGCAAGGAAGCTCCCGTCCTCGCATGCGATCGATCAACAGCGAGATAAGAGTTGTCCCCATAGGGTTCGCCTGATGCGGGAACGGCCCGATTTCCAAACGAAAAAACCTCAACTTCCACTGCAAAGCGGAGATTGAGGTTTTTTTCACAAGGAAAACGGTTGAAGCGGGGCTCAAACAAATAGAAAAACGGTTGGGACCGCCCCTCTATGATAAGAAAGAGCCGGGGAAACCGGCCCTTTCCTGAACTTGTGATTCTACTCGTCCCAAACTTTTACTTCTTTCATTTTGTCGCCCGGCTTGACCGCATCGATGAATTCCATCCCTTTGGCGACTTTGCCGAATACCGTATGTCCGCCGTCCAGATGAGGCTGCGGCTGGTAACAGATGAAGAACTGGCTGCCGCCTGTATTCCGGCCGGCGTGGGCCATCGACAGCGTGCCGCGCTCGTGTTTGCTGACGTTCGTGGCCGTTTCGCAATCGATGGTGTAACCAGGTCCGCCGGTGCCTGTTCCGCTAGGGCAGCCGCCTTGAGCTACGAAACCCTTAATGACGCGATGGAACGTCAAACCGTTGTAGAATCCGGAGTTTGCCAGCTTCTCGAAGTTGGCTACCGTGTTCGGCGCTTCCTCAGGGAAAAAATCGATCAACACTTTCTCGCCGTTTTCCAGCTCGATGCTTCCTTTTTTTGTCATGTCTAATGTTCCTCCCTTATCATGTCCAAGTGCTTTATCCATTGTACTGGAAAACTTGCCAATTATCAAAGCCGGATGGACGGAAACTCCCGATCGTGTTCACGGATGAACCCGAATAACCGTGTTCGTTTACAATGCGGACGGCGCATTCAGCGGGAGCAAGCATGAAAATCCTTGCATTTATCAATTTCAATGTGGTACTATTCATACAATGCTGGGTGAATTTAAAGGCTTTCAGCTTTTGGAGCTGAAGGTGTAAGATTATACTGGCAGACTAGGAACTGAATCGATTTTCCTTCGGGGCAGGGTGAAAATCCCGACCGGCGGTGATTCCGCGTCGATTGCGTTATAATCGACTGCTTGCGGATCAGTCCGTGACCCGTGCTAAAGCGCGTGCTTGGCCGGTGGACCTGGTGTGAATCCGGGACCGACAGTATAGTCTGGATGGGAGAAGGAATCGGGCAAAAGGAATAACAGAACTGCCGCATTTGGCGTCGCTAACATGTGCATTTTTTCACATGCATCGACACCGGTTTGCTGCGCCCATTTCGTATGGACCGTTGCTGGAATAAGCTGCGGCTTTCCTTTCGCGTACTGTTTGCGCTCGTGCGCGACGTCCGCCGAAAAGACGAGATTGGGTCGTCTGTTTGCGCATGTCTTCATGACGCATTACGCCCGTACTATCCGACTTCCCGCCCCTTTACGCTTGCGTAGAGGGGCTTTTTGTTTGGAATGCACGCACGAATCGGGATAGGCGGTGAGATCGAGTTGGAACTGTTGAATGACGAATATTACATGCGGCTGGCGCTTCAGCTCGCGGAGAAATCATTGGGGCAGACCGGGATCAACCCTGTCGTAGGCTGCGTCATCGTCAAGGACGGCCGGATCGTCGGGTTAGGCTCCCATCTTCAGCGGGGCTCCCATCATGCCGAAGTGCACGCTCTGCTGATGGCCGGGGCGGAAGCCGAGGGCAGTACCGCTTATGTAACGCTGGAGCCGTGCAGCCATTTCGGCCGGACGCCTCCTTGCGCGGACCGGCTCGTGGCGGAGAAGGTGAAGCGGGTCGTCGTCGCCTGCACGGACCCGAACCCTCAGGTGGCCGGTACAGGGATCGAGAAGCTGAGGAGCCACGGGATTCAAGTCGACGTTGGCGTTCTGGAGCAGGAAGCGCGCACGCTTAATGAAATGTTTAATTCGTTTATTTCGACGCGCTTGCCTTTCGTCACAATGAAATCGGCGACGACCCTGGACGGCAAAATCGCTACCATAACCGGGGACAGCAAATGGATTAGCGGTACGGAATCCCGTTCGTACGTGCATATGCTGCGTCACCGTCACCAAAGCATCATGGTCGGCGTGGATACCGTTATCGCAGACGATCCGCAGCTCACCGCCAGACTCGACGTTCCTTCGATCCAGCCAGTGCGGATCGTCATCGATTCGAAGCTTCGTCTTCCGATCGAAGCGCGTGTCGTGCAGGATAAGGAAGCGAAGACCATCGTATTCACGACGAACCAGGCATCGATCGAGCAAATGATGCGGCTGAACGCCTTTGGCGTAGAAGTGATCCGCTGCGGGGAAGGGCCGCGCGTAGATTTGCGTAGAGCGATGGGGATCCTGGCCGAGCGGGAGATCGGATCGGTGCTGCTCGAAGGCGGAGGCAAGCTGAACGGCGCGATGCTGGAGGCCGGGCTGATCGATAAGATCGTGCTGTTTTTGGCTCCGAAAATCGTCGGCGGCGCCGATGCGCCCGGCGCCTTCTCCATGGACGGTTTTGCCAAGATGTCGGAGGCCGTCATGCTGGAGCGTGTAAGCATCGAAAGGTTCGGCGATGATTGTTGTATTACCGGATATCCGAAGCGGACGGAAGGGAGGAAGACCGAATGTTCACCGGAATTGTAGAAGAGATCGGGCGGATGAGGCGGATCGGCAAGCAAGGGCAAGCGATGGTGCTGATGGTTGAGGCGTCAAAGGTGCTGGAAGACGTTCATCTTGGGGACAGTATCGCGATTAACGGCGTCTGTTTGACCGTCATCGCTTTTGACGGGGCTTCCTTTACCGTCGATGTCATGCCGGAGACGTTCCGGAAAACGACGCTGCGCCATATGCAGCCCGGAACGAGCGTTAACCTGGAGAGAGCGATGCCGGCGACCGGTCGGTTCGGCGGACATATCGTGCAGGGCCATGTCGATACGCCGGGGCGGATCGTATCTCGTCACAACGAAGAAAATGCGGTTGTGTTCCGGTTGGAGCCGGAAGATCAGGGCCAGATGAAGTTCGTAATTCCGCACGGCTCGATTACGCTCGACGGAATCAGTCTGACTGTAGTCCGGGTCGACGATCGCTCGTTTACGGTATCGATTATCCCGCATACGCTCGCGCAAACTGTCATGCAGCACAAACAGCCGGGCGATCTGATCAATATCGAATACGATTTGCTGGGCAAATATATCGACCGTCTGCTGTCGTTTCGCGGTCAAGAAGCGGGCGGTTCGCCGCAAGGAAAAACCGGTGGCGGGATGACGATGGAATTTTTGGCGAAGAACGGATTTATGTGACGGACAGACAGACCGCGGAGTGTTATAAACTACGATGTATATAATGAGGTGAAAGTGATGCAGCAACCCGTAAAGATGCATACAATCGAAGAAGCGATCTATGATTTGATGATGGGCAAAGTGATTATCGTTGTGGACGACGAGGACCGCGAGAACGAGGGCGACTTTATCGCATTGGCCGATAAGGCGACTCCCGATGTGATCAATTTTATGATCAAGGAAGGCCGCGGGCTGGTCTGCGTTCCGATTACCGAAGAGCGTGCCGGGGAGCTCGACCTGCCGCCGATGGTCGCCAAAAATACGGATTATCACGGAACGGCGTTTACCGTATCGATCGACCATGCCGGAACGTCGACGGGGATATCCGCCTTTGAACGGGCGCATACGATCCGAGCGATGATCGATCCGCAGACGGGACCTGACGATTTCCGGCGTCCGGGTCATATTTTCCCGCTGATCGCGAAAAAAGGCGGCGTCCTGCGTCGGGCGGGCCATACGGAAGCGGCCGTCGATCTCGCCCGGATGTGCGGTTCTTATCCGGCGGCGGTCATTTGCGAAGTGATCAAGGAAGACGGCACAATGGCACGTGTGCCCGATCTCGCCGATATTGCCGCAAAACATGAGCTGAAGATGATCACGATCAAAGATCTGATCCATTACCGCAACGAGAAGGAGAAGCTCGTCAAGCGGGAGGTTGAGATCAAGCTGCCGACCGACTTCGGCAATTTCGCCGCTATCGCTTACTCCAACGAAGTGAACAGCCAGGAGCATGTGGCGCTGGTGAAAGGAACGATCGATCAAGGCCGTCCTGTCCTCGTCCGGATGCACTCCGAATGCTTAACCGGCGACGTCTTCCACTCGCACCGCTGCGATTGCGGTCCTCAACTGGCCGCGGCTCTCCAGCAGATCAGCGACGAAGGCAACGGCGTTCTCGTATATTTGCGTCAAGAGGGACGCGGCATCGGCCTGATCAACAAATTAAAAGCTTATGTGCTCCAGGAGCAGGGATTCGACACGGTTGAGGCGAATATACAATTAGGATTTGCCCCGGACCTTCGGGATTACGGAATCGGCGCACAGATTTTGAAAGATTTGGGCGTCCGGAAAATCCGCCTGTTGACGAACAATCCGAGAAAAATTCGCGGGCTCGAAGGCTACGGCATGGAAATTGTCGAACGCGTCCCGATCCAGATGGAAGCCAACGAGGACAACCGGCGCTATTTGCGGACCAAACAGGAGAAGCTCGGGCATATGCTGAACATCCAGCAGGATACCGGAGCCGGAATCTAATCGATCAGCCTATACCGAACCATACAACTGAACTCTACCAACGGACCAACTTAACTTAAAGGAGATAACAGATCATGGCACATTTTGAAGGACACTTAATCTCGCAAGGATTCAAATACGGAATCGTAGTAGGCCGTTTCAACGAATTCATTACGTCCAAACTGCTTGGAGGCGCGCTGGATGCGTTTAAGCGTCACGGGGCGGCGGAAGACGATATCGATATCGCATGGGTTCCGGGAGCGTTTGAAATCCCTCTGATCGCGCAGAAAATGGCTGCAAGCGGCAAATACGACGCAGTAGTCACGCTCGGCGCCGTCATCCGCGGTTCGACGCCCCACTTCGATTACGTGTGCAACGAAGCCGCCAAGGGAGTAGCAGCAATCGGACTGAAAACGGGCGTACCGACGGTATTCGGCGTGCTGACGACCGATTCGATCGAGCAGGCGATCGAGCGTGCGGGAACGAAGGCCGGCAATAAAGGCTGGGAGTCTGCCGTTACCGCAATCGAGATGGCCAACCTGACGAAGCAGCTGGAAGCATAGGTAGAAGCATAACACCGCTTCCGGAAGCCGGCGGCCGGTATTAGACTGAGATTCGCATTCGCAAGATGAGGTGGACCCGGGAATGAAGCCGCATTACAAATTGGAGACGTTCGAAGGTCCCCTCGACCTGTTGCTCCATCTGATCGACAAGTCGGAGATCGATATATATAACATTCCGATCAGCGAAATAACCGAACAATACATGGAAGTGCTGGCTGCGATGCAAGAGCTGGAGCTTGAAGTAACGAGCGAATTTCTCGTGATGGCCGCTACGCTGCTTGCGATCAAAAGCCATATGCTGTTGCCCAAACCGCCGCCTCTTGAGCTGGAGGACGACTTCTACGAGGACGAAAACTACGATCCGAGGGCTGAACTCGTGCAGAAGCTGCTCGAATACCGCAAGTACAAAGCGATCGCCGAGGAACTGCGGGATAAGGAGCTGGCACGCAGCCTGGTTTATACGCGGGAGCCGGAGGATTTGACCCCGTTTGTCCGGGAGGTCGAAGTGAACCCGGTGGAGGGGCTCGATATCGCCGATCTCGTAATCGCCTTCCAGCGTGCGCTGCGCAAGGCGAAGTCCCGCAGCACGGTCGCCAAGATCAGGCGCGACGAAGTATCGGTCAGGGAACGGATGCGCGAGGTGCTGACGCTGCTCGTCGATCGCGGAGGGAAAGTGTTGTTCTCCAGACTGTTCGATCATAGCGCGGAGCGGGAAGAGATCGTCGTTACGTTTCTGGCGCTGCTCGAGCTGATGAAGACCAAACGGATCGTATGTTTTCAAAACCGGCTGTTCGACGACATTGTGATCCAGGCGAAAGAGGAGGGTGCGGCGGTTGAATTACCGTCAGATGAAATCGGTTATTGAAGGGCTGCTGTTCGCGGCAGGAGACGAAGGACTGGATGTGAAGCAGATTGCCGAGGTTGTCGAGATGCAGCCTCAGGCGGTGTCCGGCTTGCTTAAGGAAATGACCGAGGATTTCCACCGGGAGGAGCGCGGCGTGCAAATCGTCGAGATTGCCGGAGCTTACCAACTGACGACGCTTCCTGCGCACGCCCCGTATTTCGAACGATTGGCGCAATCGCCTACCCGTTCGAGCTTGTCTCAGGCGGCGCTTGAGACACTTGCGATCGTCGCTTACAAGCAGCCGCTCACCCGGATCGAAGTGGAGGAAATCCGCGGGGTGAAAGCGGATCGGGCGCTGCAGACGCTCGTAGCCAAAAATCTGATCATGGAAGTCGGCCGCGCCGATGCGGTAGGCCGGCCGATTTTATACGGCACGACCAAGTCGTTTCTTGATTATTTTGGGCTGGCCGGCCTTCAGGAGCTGCCGGAAGCGGCACTGTTCCAAAATCCGGACGATCTCGAGGAAGAAACGCGCATGCTGTTCGAGAAGCTGGACAATCATCAGCAGCTTACAATCGACGATGTGGAACGCAACGGCTGATCGTAAACGGGCCGTCTGTTGCTGCATGACCGCACGGAGGCCAAGCCCTTATTCGGCCGTACCGGCAATCCGTCGTTTGACGCATACGGTCCGATGGAAAGGTCATACTAAACTTTGACACGGGCGCATTTGACGCCCAGAGTTTTAGGATGACGGGGGATCGGGCGCCATGTTATGGATATGGCTTGTCGCGGGCATTCTCGTTGCGGGAATGCTCTTGTTCGTTATTAGCGATATTCATATTCGAGTCCGGTATTCGCGGGTGGAAAACGACGATACGCTGGCCGTCGATATCCGGGGAATGTTCGGCTTGCTCCGGCTTCATTACAAAATCCCGCTGATCGAATGGGAAGGCCGAGGCTTTCGACTGCGCTTGGAGAAAATGAACCGCAAATTAAACGAGCTGCTGGACGAACATAAAACCGTTATTACCCGGGAGAGAATCGAACAATTTTTTCAAAAAACGAAAATACTGCTGGCTCATACCGCCGAACTTGTGGAATGGACCAAATCCGTGTTGTCCCGTACCGTCTGCACGGAGCTAAGCTGGGTGACGCGGATCGGACTCGGAGACGCGGCGGATACCGCCGTGACGACCGGCGTGGTGTGGGGGATTAAAACATCGATACTCGGCTATTTGCTGCGTTTTGTCCGTCTCGAAGCCAGACCGTCGTTAAACGTTCAGCCCCAGTTCAACCGGACGATGTTCTCGACGGAGGCGGTATGCAAATTCAAGCTGAAGGCGCTGTATGCCGTATATGCGGCATTCCGGCTGCTGGTGCGTATATTGCGGGCTAAAGGCGGGCTGCGGACTTGGAGGAAGATCTGGTTCAAGCCGTCTTGATGGAAGGCCGCGGTCTGGCCATAATGTCGGAAGAGGAATGAATTAATAAGGTTTCCGGGTACATAACCGTTACTCCATTGGGTAACCTATGCCTGTATGAGAAGTCGTCATCCATCAGCATAGAGCCAACCGGAGGAGGAATACGTGTGAGTGAACATCCGATTCAAGGTCTAATGAAGACCGCGATGGAAAATATTAAAGAAATGGTCGACGTGAATACGATCGTCGGCGATCCGGTCGAAACCCCCGACGGCAGCGTCATCATGCCGATCAGCAAGGTTGGATTCGGCTTTGCCGCAGGCGGAAGCGAGTTTTCCGTCGAACCCACCGACAACCAGGATCATCACCATGCAGGCGGACAACACCAAAATGGCGGCCAAGGCCAGCAGCACCGCACCGATTCGTACGGGCAGCCGGCGCTTCCGTTCGGCGGCGGTAGCGGCGGAGGCGTATCGATTACGCCAATCGCGTTTCTTGTCGTCGGCAAGCACGGAGTGAAGGTCGTTCCGCTGGATAACCAGACTCACCTGTATGAACGGCTGATCGATTCGGCTCCGCATGTCGTCGACAAAATCCAGAGCATGCTGAAAGCGAACAAAAGCACGATGAGCGGCGTAATCCCGACAAGCGACAGCGGAATCATTTCCAACGAGACGAACGTTATCGTGTAATTGATGGTTATTAATAGCAAAAAAAGCTGCCCGCAGTGGGCAGCTTTTTCATTTATTTCGAGGAGGACTCCGGAGAGCGGTCATCCGATTTCAACCGGTCGTACAAAAAGTCGACGATATGAACGGCTTCCATTTGATCCGACAGCTTCTCGCGTTCGATCCCGAGCTTCATTTGCAGCAGACAGCCGGGATTGCTCGTAATCATAAGATGGGCGTTCGTTTCTTTGACATGCTCCATCTTGTGCTCCAGAATCTGGTTGGCCATATCGGTCTGCACAATGTTATAGATGCCTGCGGAGCCGCAGCAGCGGTCGGAGCCCTGGAGCTCGACGAATTTGACGTTGGCGACCCGGTTCATCAGGTTGCGGGGAGCTCCCGACGACCGCATCACGTTGCGCAGATGGCAGGAATCCTGGTATGTGATCGTCAGCGGCTTGCCGTCATCTTGTGCCGCTTTGGGTTCCTCGAATGAAGGGAGCCGGCCTTTTTCGAGCAGCAGCAAACTGATGTCCTTCACGCGCGAAGCAAACCATTTGCCGTCGTCGGCATATTCAGGCTCGTCATGCAGCAGGTGATCGTATTCGACCAGCAGCGCACCGCAGCCTCCCGCGTTGGACGCGATATAATCGACGTTCGCTTCGCGGAATGCGCGCACGTTTTTTTTCGCCAATTCCTTGGCCTGGCTCATCTCACCGGCATGAGCGTGAAGCGCGCCACAGCAGTTTTGCGTCTCCGGAATAATGACATCGAACCCGGCTTCGGTCAGCAGACGAACGGTGTTCAGATTCGTTTCCGTGAACAACACGTCCATCAGACAGCCGCGGAACATGCCTACAGTGCCGATTTTCTCGCCTTTGGCAGGGACGCGCGTTCCGAACGTCTCGAATACGCCGCGGCCGGACGCTACCGGCAAGATCGGCTCCATCTCTCTCATATTTTTCGGGAACAGCTTCATGACCCCGATGCCGTGGGCGACTTTTTGCAGACCGGATGTTTGGTACGTCCGCAGCAGCTTGCCTACCAGCTTCATCCGGTTTTGCTTAGGGAATACTTGCTTGAAGGCAACTTTGCGCGCCGCCTTAATGAACCAGCGGTGTTCGACGTGCTGCTCCACCGAATCGCGCGTCGCCTCCAGCAGATGGCCGTATTTGACGTCGGCGGGACATACCGGCTCACAGGCACGGCAGCCGAGACACAGATCCATCTGATTCTGGAACTTCTGGTCGGGCTCCATAATGCCGTCGACGACCGCCTTCATCAGCGCAATCCGGCCGCGCGGCGAAGCCGCCTCAAGCCCTGTCTCGATAAAGGTCGGACAAGCGGCTTGGCAGAAGCCGCAGCGCATACAGTTGGTCAGCTCGTCATAGCTGAGCTGCATTTTCATCGTTTGGGCAAGCGGGTTTAACGGCTTTTTCTCAGGTGTCGAACCGGACGGCGCCGGATGATGGGAATGATTAGCGGGTTCTTTAACGGCTGCCATTGTCAATCACCACTCTTTTCCGGGTATGTTTGGCGAATATTTTGCCTGGATTCATGATGTTGTTCGGGTCGAAGGCATGCTTGATCGCCTTCATCACCTCGATGCCTGCCGCCCCGACCTTCCATTCGAGATAAGGCGCCTTAACGACGCCTACACCGTGCTCTCCAGTAATCGTGCCGCCGAGCCCGATCGCGGCTTCGAAAATTTCTTCGAACGCCTGCTCTACGCGATGAATCTCCTCGGTATCGCGAGCGTCGGTCGTGCAGGTCGGATGCAGATTGCCGTCTCCGGCGTGGCCGAATGTACAGATTTGCACATTGTATTTTTTGGCGATCTCGTTAATCGCGATAACCATGTCGGCGATTTTGGAGCGAGGGACGGTGGCGTCCTCCAAAATCGTCGTCGGGCGGATGCGCGCACAGGTAGACAAGGCGCTTCGGCGGGCCAGCATCAGCTTCTCGGCTTCGGTTGCGTCCGCCGCCATCTTCACTTCTACGGCCCCCTGCTCCTTGCAGATCCGTACGATTTCCTTAATGTCGTTCTCGACGACGTTTTCGTCCAAGCCGTCCTGCTCGATCAACAGAATCGCTTCCATATCGATAGGCAGTCCGATTTTGTTAAAACCTTCTACGACCCGAATCGTGGCATTATCCAAAAATTCGAGCGTAGCCGGGATGATCCGGTTGCCGACGATCGCCGATACGGAGCGGGCGGCCGCATAGATGTCGCTGTACATCGCGACCATCGTTTTCCGGTACTTGGGCGCAGGCATCAGCTTCACCGTCGCTTCGGTGACGATCGCAAGCGTCCCTTCGGAGCCAACCAGCAGCTTGGTCAAGTCGTATCCCGCAACGTCCTTGTACAGCTTCCCGCCGGTACGGATAATCTCGCCGTTCGGAAGAACCGCCTCGAGGCCGATGACGTGATCTTTGGTCGTCCCGTATTTCAGACCGCGCAGTCCTCCGGCGCACTCCATAATATTGCCGCCAAGCGTCGAGATGATCATGCTGCTCGGATCGGGCGGGTAAAACAGGCCGAGCTTCTCGACCTCCATATGGAACATTTTCGTATTAAGACCGGCCTGGAACGTTGCCGTCAAATTTTCGGTATCGATCTCGATCAGCTTGTTCATCCGGTTCATCACCATGACGATCCCGCCCTCCAGCGGCACGGTGCCGGCGCACAGGTTGCTTCCCGCGCCGCGGCCCACGATCGGAACGCGATGCTCGTTGGCAACTTTCAGAATGCCGGATACTTGCTCGGTAGTCGAAGGGAAAATAACGCCGTCCGGCAGTGCCTGCTGCATCGGCGTAGCGTCGTAAGAGTAGCTGACCAGCGCTTCCATATCGTCCTTAAACCACGATTCACCGACGATCTCGATAAGCTTGGCGCGGATTGATTGATTCAGCATCCCGAATCCTCCTATAAATATGAAATTGATCAGGTCATCAGATGACTTTTCTCTCATTATAGCTTACTATAGAATGTGTGTATATCCTTTTTCGTCATGAAGTGAAGGGAAACACCGAATTTTTCGCCGTATCGGCTTTGCAACGCAGCAATTGCCCATTAGATGTGAAAGTTTCCCCTTTTGACTCCGAACCGGACACGGGCCGTATAGTCAAAGGAACAGGAGGACCGGACCGATGGCATTTGACCAGGTAAAACCGCTTAAAGGTTATGAGCTCGTTATGGAGCAAATCAAATCGAAAATCAGAAACGGGGAATTCGCACCCGGGACGAAGCTGTCTTCGGTCGTTGATCTGGCGGCGAGCTTTGGGGTCGGTCGATCGACGATCCGCGAAGCGTTAAGCGCATTAAAGGCGATGGGACTTGTGGAAATCCGACAGGGCGGGGGGACGTACGTCAGCGCCGAGCTTCCGAAGGAACAGGCGCCGGGCGAAGGCAACTCTTTATTTGCCAGTGCGGAATCGATTCAGGAGCTGCTGGAGGTCCGCAAAATATTGGAGACCGGCTGTGCTTCGCTGGCCGCCCGCAACCGGAGCGCCGAGGACTTGGAGGCGATCGGGCACGAGCTGAAGCTGATGGAGCTGTACCTGAACGATGAAGCGAAAGGCGAAGAGGCGGATGTCCGGTTTCATCTGAAGCTGGCGGAAGCTACGCACAATTCGCTGCTGATCCCGATGATGGAATCGTTGTCGCAGCGTCTTCACGACAGTATGAGAGAATCGAGAAAGCTGTGGTTTTACGGGGAGCGGGCGGAAGCGACCCGGCTGCTGAGAGAGCATTCCGATATTTTCGAGGCGGTTCGGGAGCAGGACGAGACTCGGGCGCATGAGGCGATGCGGACCCACCTGCTTAAGGTTGAAAATGTCGTGCGCCGGGCCTTATCCGAATCGAATACATAGCACGCACGGAATTGCTATAGGCTGGCCGCCTTGAGCGGTTCGCTGCGAAACCCAAAAAGAACCTTGCATGTTCCCTTTCGAAGCCGAAAGGAGCATGAAGGTTCTTTATTTCGTATGAAGCGGAAAAAAGGAATCGCGTTACAGTTTCGCATTGCCGATGCGAAGCTTCTCTTCGGCGTGGGCGGCGTCAACTTGCTCCAGACTCATATGGGCGCCGAGCGAGCGGAATGCGGTGAGCGCATCCTCATAACCCCGCTCGATATGATCGACACCCGTAAGGAACGTCGTTCCTTCTGCAGCCATTCCGGCCAGCAGCAGACAGGTTCCGGCCCGGATGTCGGTAGCGTGTACCCAACTGCCGGATAACGGCGCGCCTCCGCGAATATAAGCCGTGCTGCCGCGCACGTCGATATCGGCTCCCATCCGGCGCAGCTGAGCTACGTGCTGGAACCGCTTCGGATATATTTTCTCGGCGATGATGCTTCTGCCCGAAGCCTGGGTAAGCAGGGCGGTCAAAGGCTGCTGCAGGTCGGTGGCGAAGCCGGGGTACATGGCCGTCCTCACGCGGACCGCCTTCAGCTTGCCGGCTGAACTCGCGGTAATGCTCTGATCCCGGTAGTCGATCTCCATGCCGATCTCCGTCAGCTTGGCGAGACAGGAGCCTATGTGATCCGGGATCACGTCGGTTACGGTAACCGACCCGCCGGCGACACCCGCCGACATGAGAAAAGCACCGGCAATCAACCGGTCCGGAATGACCGTATGGTGCCCGCCTTCGAGCGACCGCACCCCGTCGATGCGGATCGTATCCGTGCCGGCTCCGGCTATTTTGGCGCCCAGCTCGTTAAGGAAAATAGCCGTATCTACGACTTCCGGATCTTTGGCCGCTCCGCGCAGCACCGTGCGTCCTTCGGCAAGCACGGCGGCGAGCATGCAGTTGATCGTGGCGCCGGATGTGATCATATCGAAATAAATATCGGCGCCTTTCAGCTTCTTGGCTTCTACGGTGTAATGATCTTCATGAAACGAAAACTCGGCGCCCATCGCTTTCAAGCCTTTAATATGCTGGTCGATCGGGCGGGAGACGAAATTGTCGCCCCCGGGAAACCCGATGCTTACTTTGCCGAACTTGGCGAGCAGCGCGCCTACGAAGTAATAGGAAGCCCGGTAGGACGAAGCTTTGTCTTTGTCGATGTTGGCGTTATGGATCGTTCCGGGAAGAAGCTGGAGGTCGCCGTTCGCGAGCCGCGTCGTGCCCATCCCGATGTCGCCGGCGATGTCGCATATGATCCGGATGTCGTAGATGTCGGGAATGCCCGATAAAGTAATCGGCTGGTCGGATAAGCAGCACGCGGCCATCAGGGCGAGGGAGCTGTTTTTGGAGCCTTGTATTTTGACGGAGCCGCTTAACGGCCCGGAGCGTTCGATGCGTATGATGTTCAATGGGGTTCCCACTTTCCGGTAAAGTCGTCACCATACTATTTATTCATGTTTGGGGAGGAAAGTCAATAAGTAGAAGGATGTGAAACCATTATTTTTCATCTGACAGAATATACCCTGTCGCAACGTGCCGGAAAGCGCGTAATTACGCATAACAAGCCCGGCAGAACCTTTTTTTCATCAGTTTCGGATGGCGTCTTTTCCCGGGGACATGATTCATTTTAACTATTATAAGCCGCACCGGGCGGATGTGTGCCACCGCCTTACCGTTCCTTTCCCGCGATTGTCCGGACAATCCGTTCATATCCGAATTGGATAAGCATATACTTGTACCAACCGGCGGATAACGCCAAGATCGGGGTGAGAAACGGAAGATGGAGGGGTATCGCAAAATGTTGCGGCGTTTCGCCTTAGGGTCGCTCGCGCTGCTGCTTATATGGCCGCAATGGACCATGGCCGCGCCGACCGGCGTGCAGACGAGTGCGGAAGCGGCGGCGCTGGTCGACGTGACGTCGGGCCGGTTGATCGTATCCAAAAACGGTGACAAGCAGATGCGGATCGCAAGCTTGACGAAGATTATGACGGCAATCGTAGCGATCGAGCACGGAACGTTGTCCGATCAGGTCGAGGTCAGCGGCAGAGCCGCCGGCAAGGAGGGCTCGTCGATCTACCTGAGAGCCGGGGAGAAGATGAGTCTGGAAAATATACTGTACGGGCTTATGCTCCGTTCGGGCAACGATGCGGCTACAGCGATTGCCGAACATGTCGGCGGGTCGCTCGAGGGGTTCGTTTATCTAATGAACGAGACAGCGGAGCTGGCCGGTATGACCCGGTCGCAGTTCAAAAATCCGAGCGGCCTGGACGAGGAAGGCCACTACTCGACAGCGTCGGATATGGCCAAACTGACCGCTTATGCGCTCCGCAATCCCGTATTCCGCGATATCGTCAAGACGAAAACGAAATCGGCGCCGAACCCGCACGAGGATTGGGACTATACATGGATGAATAAAAACAAGATGCTGTCGATATATGAAGGCGCGGACGGGGTGAAGACCGGGTATACGAAGCTGGCCAAAAGGTGTCTCGTCTCCTCCGCTACCCGCGAGGGTCAGCAGATTGCAGTCGTCACCTTAAACGATCCGAACGATTGGCTCGACCATAAGAAGTTGCTGGACTACGGATTTGCGAATTATCCTTTGCGCGATCTCGTTCACAGAGGGGATAAGATCGAGAATCTGCCTGTGGCGGTCGGCCGGACGTTCTCCTATCCGTTGTATGAGGAAGAGTCCGGCTTGATCCGCAAAGAGGCGGTGCTGCTTGACCCGGCGACGCCCGAGTACCGGCTGGGGGAGCGGGGGACGTTGTTCTTTTATTTGTCGGGAACGCCGATCGGATCGGTTCCGCTGTATGCGGAAGGCAGCCCGCGCCTGGAAGCGAAAGACCGGTCGGCCTTCAGCTTCAGGGATAGCGACAAGTACAGGGTCACCGGGCTTGGGTTGTGGCAGCAGACGTTGAAGGAGACGGTGCGTCGGCTGTTCGTCTTATCGGAATAAAGGTGGCCGTCTCTACTGGGAGGGATCGGTATCGTTAACTGGATATGGCTCTTTTTTATAGCTGCCGGGTTTGCCGTCGCCGCAGCGCAGGGGAATGTCGAGGCGGTCACGAAAGCCGTATTTGACGGGGCGAAAAGCGGAGTGACGATCAGCTTCGGTCTGATCAGCATTTTAGTGTTCTGGCTCGGTATGATGCGGATCGCCGAAGACTCCGGCCTGCTGCGCAAAATCGCCGTGCTGCTGCGCCCTGTTGTGCGCCTGCTGTTTCCGGGCGTTCCTAAAGATCATCCGGCTGTCGGCTACATCATGTCCAATATGAGCGCCAATCTATTGGGACTGGGCAATGCGGCTACTCCGATGGGAATCAAAGCGATGCAGGAGCTGCAGACGCTGAATCCGGACAAGGACACGGCGAGCCCGGCCATGTGCACGCTGCTTGCGCTCAATACGGCGAGCATAACACTCATTCCGACTACTTTGATCGCCATCCGGATGAACTACAATTCCGCCAATCCGGCTGAAATTGTAGGGACGACGCTGCTTGCTACGGCGGTCGCCACACTGGCTGCGATCGTCGCCGACAGATGGTGCCGAAGGCGGCTGCTCGCCAAAACTGTCCCGAAAGGGTGATTGCGCTTGTACACGTTCGTCTCCGTATTGTCCGCCTGGGCGATTCCGGTATTGATCGTACTCATTCCGCTGTATGCGGTATACAAAAAAGTGCCCGTCTACGAATCGTTCGTCGAGGGGGCCAAGGACGGTTTCGATACGGCGGTCAAAATCATTCCGCATCTGGTCGGGATGATGGTGGCCATCGGCGTCTTTCGTGCTTCCGGGGCTATGGACGTTATGCTCAACTGGATGAAGCCGATGCTTCAATATATCGGGGTTCCCGGGGAGGTGCTGCCTCTCGCGATTTTGCGTCCGATTACCGGCTCCGGCTCTCTGGCCTTTACTGCCGACCTGATCGGCGAGTACGGGCCCGACTCGATGATCGGCAGAATCGCCTCGACGATCCAGGGCAGCACGGATACGACCCTGTATGTTCTTACGGTTTACTTCGGTGCCGTAGGCATACGGAAGGGACGATATGCGCTAAAGGTCGGTTTGTTTTCCGACCTGGTCGGTTTTGTGGCGGCCGTCGCCATCTGTTTGATTATTTTCGGCACAGCGGGGTAACCAGCAAGTATTCCGGGCTCGTCGCGAAGCGGAGATTTCCGTTTCGGCGGCGGGCTTTTTTAAGCTCTAGTAACGTATACGTTTTGTTTCAGCTGCTGAACGCGTTCTGCTCGGCTTGGTGCCAGAAGCTGTTATTCTCCTCGCAGACAAAGGTTTCCCTCATCCACCCTGTCCCGGGCGCATACGCACACCCCTTCCTTCCGCCTACATATAATAAGGTAGCACGAGAAGGCGAGGTGAGGCCGGATGCGGCCGACCGGCATTACGATTCATCATTCCGTTTGCTCCGCGATTAACGGAAAGGGCTACGACTTTTATATTACGCGCCGCGGAACGATTATCCCGGCATCCGAGGCGACCGATCCGGCGATGATTCATATTTGCGTAGAGGGGGACTTCTCCCGTCCGGAGGAAGCGATGGCGGGACTGATGGAGGAACAGTTTTTCGTTCTGCAGAAGCTGGTGCTCCGACTTGCCGAAACGTTCGGGTTCGATCCGAACCATTCGCTGTCGCACAGCGACGTTTGTCCCGGCTCGTTTTTTCCATGGTCCGAACTTGTGATTTCGCCAAAGGATGGTTATCATTAGGTTTGAGGTGACCATTATAATGGAACGATTGCAAAAAGTGCTGGCCCAAGCGGGCGTAGCATCGCGCCGGAAGTGCGAAGAGATCATTACGGCGGGTCGAGTGGAAGTGAACGACGAGACGGTAACGACGCTCGGGGTGAAGGTCGACCCCGCCGTCGATGTCATAAAAGTGGACGGGCGTCCGATCAACCGTCAGCAGATGACGTATTTGCTGTTCAACAAGCCGAAGGGCGTCATTACGAGCGCCTCCGATCCGGAAGGCCGCAAGGTCGTCAGCGATTACATACATGACGTGAAGGAGCGGATCTATCCGGTCGGAAGGCTCGACTACGACAGCGAAGGCGTGCTGCTGCTGACCAACGACGGGGAGCTGGCCAACCTGCTCACCCATCCGAGGCATCATGTGGCGAAAACGTACCATGCGACCGTCAAAGGCGTGCCGCATGGAGACTCGCTGGACAAGCTGCGCCAGGGCATTCAGCTGGAGGACGGGATGACGGCTCCGGCGGAAGTCGAATATGTAGATATCAACCCCGACAAAAACGAGACGATCGTATCGATCACGATCCATGAAGGCCGGAACCGGCAAGTGCGCCGGATGTTTGAGGCGATTCATTTTCCGGTGGAACGGTTGAAGCGGGTTCAATTCGGGTCGGTTCAGCTGGACGGATTAATGAGAGGGAAATACAGGAAGCTGACGAATGCGGAAGTGGAGGAACTTCGCAGAACCGCGCTCCAGTCACATAATGTTCAAAAAGGGCGGCCCTGACGCCCCTTTTTCAGCGTCAAGTTTCGCTATAATGTGAGTAGTTGGATTGACAATACGAAGCGAAGGTGATCCGCGATGAAACAACATAGGAGATGGATTCAGGCCATCATATTAACCGCGGTTCTACTGATCGGCGGGTACACGATCGGGAGCAGCCTGTTCGCCGAGGACGAGATTCCGCGGGAAGGGAGCGCTGCTCCTGATTTTACGTTAACGGGGCTTGACGGCAAGTCGTACACGCTATCCGATTTCAAGGGTCAGCCGGTCGTGGTCAACTTTTGGGGGACCTGGTGCGAGCCATGCGTTCGGGAAATGCCGGCGATCCAGCGGCAATACGACAAGTGGAAAGATAAAGGGCTCGTCGTGCTCGCTCTGAATCTGGATGAAAGCAAAGTGACGGTGCAAAGTTTCGTCCGTCAGTACAACATGACGTTTCCCGTCCTGTTCGACAAGGAGCTTCGTATGCGGGACCGCTATGCCGTTCGTTCGTATCCGACGACATTTTTCGTTGACTCGGCAGGAAAGATCGTGAAAATTGCCTCCATCGAGATGGACGACAATTTTATCGAACAGACGATCCAGCCCATGCTGAAGCAATAAAGGAGCGATAACCCCGTGATTGCGAACACAAAATGCGAGTGCGGTCACCAAAATCATGTGGGGACTGTCTTGTGCGAGGCGTGCGGGAAACCGCTGTTTGAGAACGGCGACGACAATGAGCCGTTAGAGATGCGGTACGACGGAGTAGCGAGACGTTCCCAGAAGGCGAATCCGTCGATTCTCGACAAAGTGTGGAATTTCTTCTCTTCGGTCAAGATTGCGATTTATTTGATCCTGGCCACCTTGCTCGGCTCGATGCTGGGCACGATTTACCCGCAGGAGAACACGTTCGTCAACGTCGACCCGGCGAAATATTACAAGAGTACGTACGGCTGGTCCGGCGATCTGTATTATAAGCTCGGATTGTCCGACACGTACGGCTCGTGGTGGTTTATCGCCCTGCTGGTGATGATCGGAACTTCGCTCGTCATATGCAGTCTCGACCGCGTGCTCCCGCTGTACCGTGCGCTTAGCAAGCAGCAGATCCGCAAACATCTGAGCTTCCTGCGCAGGCAAAGGGTTGTCTATGAAGGAACCGTTCCGATGGGGGAAGGGCAAGCCGCTTCCGATCCGGAGGCTTGGGTTGCCGGCAGCGCCGAGAAGCTGCGGAAGAAGGGCTACAAGGTTCATACCGACGGTTCGGCTCTGCTGGCCGAGAAGCACCGGTTCAGCCGTTGGGGACCGTACGTCAACCATATCGGGCTGATTATTTTTTTGCTGGCGCTGCTGATGAGAGGGCTTCCGGGCTGGCATTTGGATCAGTATTCCGAATTTCTGGAAGGCGAGCCTACCAAAATACCGAAGACGAACTACTATTTAATGAACGAACAGTTCAACGTGTCGTTTTATGACGAGACGGAGATGACGGAATCGTTCCGCGAGCAAGGCAAAATCGTCGCCAAACTGTATGAAACGAAAGCCGTACTGTACGAATGCGAAAGCGATTGTGACAGCCCGGACAAGCCGCCTCAGCTTAAGGAAGTGTCGCGGCAAAATATTACGGTAAACCATCCGCTTTCCTACAAAGGTCTGCTCGTCTACCAGTTCGATTACGCGGAGACGCCCAAGCTGCTCGCTGTGAATCCGAAGCTCAAAAACAAACAGACCGGGGAATCGTACGGGCCTTTTGAAGTAAGGATGAAAAACCCCGCGATGTCTTACGAGGCTGGTCCTTACAAGCTGGAGCTGAAGGAGTATTTCCCCGACTTCTCCGTTAATGACAAAGGAATGCCGATTACCGTATCGAACGAACCGAATGCACCGGCATTTTTGTTTATGATTACCGGGCCGCAACTGCCGGAGAGTGGGCAGCCTTTCTTCTATTTCCCGAAGGAAATCGATAAGGTGAAGTTCAGCCAGGACAAAATTAACGGCGCTTTCGCCGAAAGCTGGGACATCTCGGTTGACTCGATGGAAGACGTCGAGATTGCCGCCTACACCAGCTATTTGAATATTCGCAAGGACATTGCGCTGCCTTATATTTTTACGGGAGCGGCTATCTTCATGATTGGTGTCGTGATGGGCATCTATTGGCAGCACCGGCGTATCTGGCTCCGATTTGACGAAGGCAACCGGTTGACGCTGGGCGCACATACGAATAAAAACTGGTACGGACTGCGTGGCGAAACGGCGGGAATGCTCAAACAGATGGGCATCGGCGTCGAACCCAAACAGCTGGCCAATGAGGTGAGCAAAGCTTAATATGGAAACTGTCAGCGGAACTTTTTTATTGATCGCCCTAATCTTGTACACCTTGTCGTTTTTCGGCTTCGTCATCGCGGTCATCGGGAAGAAGTGGAGCGAGCGCGACCCGGAGGGACATACGAAGCGATGGGGGAAGATCGGCTTAGCGACCACCATTACCGGATTTGCCGCTCAGCTGGTTTTCTTCATTACAAGATGGTATGCGGCCGGATATATTCCGACGAGCAATATGTTTGAATTCATGACCTTTTTGGCGATGATGATTGTACTTGCATTTATCATCGTCTATCTGATCTACCGTACAGCGGTACTCGGCATGTTCGCCATGCCGGTCGGCGTGATCATCCTCTCCTACGCGCTCGTATTTCCTCCGGATATTCAGCCGCTCATTCCGGCTCTACAGAGCTACTGGCTGAAAATTCACGTAACGACAGCGGCGCTCGGAGAGGCGTTCTTCGCGGTCGGCTTTGCGGCCGGTCTGATGTACCTGATCCGTGTCATCAATTATTCCGGGCAGTCCAAGTCGGACCGCCGGGAGCGGCGGGGAGTCGAAATCGTCATCTTCGTTGTTTTGATGATCGTTTCGTTTATCGTCAGTGTGTATGTGTTTAAAGGAATCAACTACGAAGCGTCCTTCATGCAGGAAGTAACGAAGGTCGACCAGACCGGCAAGGAATATGTCGAAACGAACAAGGTCGATTATGTGCTGCCGCCGATCGTGAAGCCGTTTAACAGTACGACCGAGAGCATGCAGCCGTTCCTTGGCATGAAAGAACCGTTATTTACGGCTCCTTCCTGGATGAACGGGGTTAATGCGGGAAGGAAATTGAATACGTTCGTCTGGGCGCTGCTGGCCGGATTCATCGTATACATGCTGCTCCGGCTTATTCTCCGCAAGCAGATCGGTGCGGCGATTCATCCGGCCATGAGCGGAATGGACGCTGAAGATCTGGATGAAATCAGCTACAGGGCGATTGCGATCGGATTTCCGATCTTTACGCTAGGCGCGCTTATCTTCGCCATGATCTGGGCGCACGAGGCATGGGGCCGGTTCTGGGGCTGGGACCCGAAGGAAGTATGGGCTCTGATCACCTGGCTGTTTTATACCGCTTACTTGCATTTCCGTCTGTCCCGCGGATGGCAGGGACGCAAATCGGCCTGGATGGCGGTTGTCGGATTCGTCGTCGTGATGTTTACGCTGATCGGCGTTAATCTGATCATAGCCGGTCTTCATTCGTATGCAGGCGTGTAATGGTTTCAATCGATGCTCCCAAAGGAGAGTGAACGGTTCATGATGGATATGAAAGCGAGCATTCTGGTAGTTGACGATGAGGAGCGGATTCGCAGACTGCTGCGGATGTACCTGGAGAAGGAAGGGTACACGATCGACGAAGCGGAAGACGGTGAGACGGCGCTCGTGAAAGCGCTGGAGGGCGATTACGACCTGATCCTTCTGGACGTCATGCTGCCAGGCATCGACGGGACTGAGGTGTGCGCGAGACTGCGTCAAGTGAAAGCGACCCCTGTCATCATGCTGACGGCCAAAGGGGAAGAGGCCAACCGGGTTCAAGGCTTCGAGGTCGGAGCGGACGACTATGTCGTCAAGCCGTTCAGCCCGCGGGAAGTGATCTACCGGGTCAAGGCGATTCTGCGCCGATCGTCGGCGACCGCTTATCTGGCCAAGGATGCGATTCATGCGAGCAACAACATCGTATTCCCGCATCTCGTCATCGAACATGACGCTCACCGCGTAACGGCGGGCGGACAAGAGGTAGCGCTGACGCCCAAGGAGTACGAGCTCCTTCACTACTTGGCGACTTCGCCGGACAAAGTGTTTTCGCGGGAAGATTTGTTAAAAGACGTTTGGAATTACGAATTTTTCGGCGATCTCCGCACCGTCGACACCCACGTCAAGCGGCTGCGTGAGAAGCTGAACAAAGTTTCGCCGGAGGCGGCCTCGATGATTACTACCGTCTGGGGCGTAGGCTATAAGCTCGAGGTGCCGAAATAAAGTGAAACTGTGGAAAAGCGTCGTCGGCAAGCTGTGGATGACCATTATCGGATTAGTCGCCGTTGTTCTTTTGATCAACGGCGTTTTTATGGGGCAGTTTCTCACTACCAACTTCGCCAACTCGAAGGATCAGGAACGAAGCCTTCAGAAGATGGCTTACAAAGTATCGGCCGACCTGTCGCTGCATCGCGAAGACATCCATTATATTACGGCGGTGGCGGAGCTGCTGGACGCCCAGGATGCGGCGGTGCTATCGTTAAATTCCAGGTTCGAGGATAGCCTTCCGCCAGCTTCGGGCACCCAGGTTCCAAAGCTGCAGGCGTTCGACCTGTTCGGCAAAGATAAGCTGGAGCAGGTTTTGCAGGGAGGAACGTTTCCTTCCATTTATTACGATCCGCAGTCGGGCAAACGATTTTTGGCCGTAGCCGTCCCGCAGCGCGAGAAAAACACCGAGACGATTAACGGTGTCATCATTTTGTACCAAGCCCAAATCGCGCTCGATTATACGCAGGCGTATTTTCAAAATCTGTTCGTCATCGCCGGCGTAATCGGTTTTCTGCTGACGACACTGTTCGCCTTTTTCCTGTCGAGCCGAATTACGCAGCCACTGCTGCAGATGAAGAAGGCGGCGGATTTCATTACGCTCGGCGAGTATAAAAACCGGGTGCCGGTCACTTCCTCCGACGAGATCGGCGAGCTTGCCGTCGCCTTCAATCATATGACCGGCCGGCTGGACGAGACGATTCATGCGTTGAATCATCAGAAAGAGCATCTATCGAGCGTGCTGCGAAGTATGACCGACGCCGTTATAACCCTGGATGCCGACGGCCGGCTGCTGCTGGCCAATCCGCAGGGCGAGAAGCTGGTGGCCGAATGGAGCGAGATCGGCTGGGATCAGGCCGGGGGAGATGAAGGGGCGACGGTTCCGCAGCCACTTCAGCCGCTGTTCGAAGAAGTGGTTAAAGGCAACAAGGACATGATCTCCAATATTCACGTCCGCAACAACGTGTATTCCGTCGTTATGGCACCCCTGTATTCGCCGGAGGGGTTAAGGGGAACGGTTGCGGTATTGCGGAATGTGACGGAGGAGCACCGGCTGGACAAGTTGCGCAAAGATTTCGTAGCGAATGTATCGCATGAGCTGCGGACGCCGCTGTCGATGCTGCAGGGCTACAGCGAAGCGCTGCTCGACGATATCGCGGCGACGCCGGAAGAACGCCGCGAGCTGGCACAGGTCATTCATGACGAGTCGCTGCGGATGGGGCGGCTGGTCAAAGATTTGCTCGACCTCGCCCGGATGGAAGCGGGACATATCGAGCTCAGCTTCCGGGAGTTCGAGCTGGAGCCGCTGATCCAGCGGGTACACCGCAAGTTTTCCGCGTTGTGCAAAGACCGGGGCCTCGCCTTGAAGCTGGAGATGCCGGCGGAGCCGATCACGCTTTATCTCGCCGATGAAGACAGACTCGAACAAGTTTTGACGAATTTGCTCGACAATGCGGTGCGCCATACGCCTTCCGGCTCGTGGATCGGCATCGGCGTGTCCCAGGCCGGCGGTAGGAAGAACGAGATCGTGCAGATCGAGATCCAGGACGGGGGGCAAGGCATTCCGCGCGAAGATTTGCCTTACATTTTCGAGCGGTTTTACAAAGCCGACAAAGCGAGAACCCGCGGCCCTTCCGGCGGAACGGGACTCGGTCTCGCGATCGTCAAAAATATCGTAGACGCCCATCAGGGCACGATTTCTGCCGAAAGCGAGCTTGGAGAGGGCACGACTTTTACTATAAAACTGCCCAATAAGCACGTATAAGACGCACAAAAGGCTACCCTCGGTGAAGAGGATAGCCTTTTGTGCGTGAAGCGGTATGGATCGAACGGAGGCGAATCGTACCGAATCGGCGGACCCGACTTTCCGCGCTTTTCAGTAGAACGTGTTGAATGACCGCGACAAATCTTGTTGTACGTGAAACAATCGCGAATATACGGCGATTATACGAGGCCGATCTCGCGCACCCGTTTAATTTCGGGCAAGTTCGACAATTGCTCGAGAACGGTCTTCGGCGCCTTCTTGTCGATCGTCAGCACCATAATCGCCGAGCCGCCGATATCGGTACGTCCAACCTGCATCGTAGCGATGTTGACATCGTTGCTGCCGAGCAGCGTGCCGACGCGACCGATGATTCCCGGTTTATCCGAGTGCGAGATAAGGAGCAGATGGCCTTCCGTAGGCACGTCGACCGGGTAAGGTCCGATCTGGACGATCCGTTCGCCGAATCCGGCCAGCAGCGTACCCGACACCCAGCGCTCCTCGGCTTTCGTCTTCATGCTGAGCGTGATCCGGTTTGTAAAACCTTTGGTTGCGGACGACTTCTGAATGACGATGTTGACGTCACGTTGTTTGGCCAGATGCATCGAGTTGACGGCGTTCACCTGCTCGGCCCCGAGATGGTGGGACAAGATGCCTTTCAGCACGTAACGAGTGAGCGGATTCGTATCCAGATCCGCCAGCTCGCCGGAATAGTTGATCGTAATCTCGCGGACGGCGCCTTCGGTCATCTGGGCGAGCGAGCTGCCGAGCTTCTCGCACAGCTTGAAGTAAGGCTGGATCTTATTCAGCAGTTCAGCCGGAATCGGCGGCATATTCACCGCGTTTTTGAACGGCTCGTTGCGCAAAATATTAATGACTTGTTCCGACACGTCGATCGCCACATTTTCCTGCGCTTCGATCGTGGATGCGCCCAAGTGCGGGGTTACAATAATTTTAGGATGCTTCAGGAACGGATGGTCCGGATTCGGCGGTTCGTGCTCGAATACGTCGAACGCGGCGCCGGCCACGATCCCTTCGTCGATCGCTTCTACGAGCGCAAGCTCGTCGATGATGCCGCCGCGGGCGCAGTTCACGATCCGCATCCCTTTTTTCATAACCTCGAATTGAGGTTTTGCGATCATATGATGGGTTTCTTTCGTCAACGGCGTATGAACCGTCATGAAGTCGGCGTTGCGAACGATCTCGTCGACCGATGCCAGCTTAATGCCGAGCTTCTCGGCACGATCTTCCGTCATGAACGGATCGTACCCGAGGACGTTCATGCCGAAGGCGATCGCACGTTTGGCGACTTCCGTGCCGATGCGGCCGAGTCCGAGGACGCCGAACGTTTTGTTGCGGAGTTCGACCCCGACGAACGACTTGCGGTCCCATTCGCCGGTGACGGTTTTCATATACGCTTGCGGGATATGGCGGGCGAGCGCCATCATCATTGCGAACGCATGCTCGCAAGTGGTAATTGTGTTGCCGTCAGGCGCATTGATGACAACGATGCCAAGGCTGGTAGCCGCTTCCAGGTCGATGTTGTCGACCCCTACGCCGGCGCGCCCGATTACTTTCAGGTTTGTCCCGGCTTCCATAATCCGGCGGGTCACCTTCGTCTGCGAACGAACGAGAAGCGCATCGAACTGGCCGATGATCGCCACGAGCTCGTCCTCGCTTAGTCCGGTATTCTTTACTACTTCAACATCGCTTGCGTCCGTCAACTGCTGCAGTCCCATATCGCTGATCGGATCGGATACTAACACCTTGTACATGTTCAGGTTCCTCCCTCTGTCTGCTTGCAAATGATGATGCAGGAAATGAAAAAAACTCTCGTCCACATACGGAAACCGTATATAGGGACGAGAGTCTGGTTCGCGGTGCCACCCTAATTCGCCGGACGCTCACGCGCTCAGCCTTGCTTGGTCGATTGACCTGGATTGATAACGGGGTCCGCCCGGCTGCGCTTCGTTACGGCTCATTTCGCGCATCGACTCGGGAGTGGATCACATCACGACCGCCACCGGTTCGCAGCGGCCACCGGCTTTCTGAAGGGATCGTAGAT
Organism: Paenibacillus oceani; assembly: GCF_014705615.1. Classification (GTDB taxonomy): domain Bacteria; phylum Bacillota; class Bacilli; order Paenibacillales; family NBRC-103111; genus Paenibacillus_AB; species Paenibacillus_AB oceani. The sequence continues at coordinate 327,931 of NZ_JACXJA010000005.1, read as the reverse complement.
GCTATTCTCCGTCATTGTCGTTCCATCATTTCATTGCTCCTAATGTATCACGACCGCCTGAGAGTGTCAATCATTTAGAGACATATTTGTGACGGGAGGGGCAGGCCGACATAAAATAGACACAACTGGCAAACAGGGTTTTCACCGCCCGATCCCTTGAACTTGCCGGTGTTTTTCGTTATCTTCTAGTAGAGACAATCCGTGCGGGCAGACGAACTGCCAGATCGCGATTGACCTGGCAGCGGAAGGGTGGAACCGGCCTTATTTGTTTTCGTAAAAGAATGGAAGCTGGGGCATCGTCTCGCCGCCGTACCATCTATCCTTGCGGGACAAGAAGTCGCCTTTGCGTGCCGCATTCGTATCGCCGAGCAGATCGACGATCGACTGGACGTCGCTGAGGTTCAGCTTCTTGACTTGACCGCTTGAGATCATCTCATCGATCCGTACCGTAAGATCCTGCGGATACAACGGCATGAAACGGATACCTTTCAACAAGATCGAGGATATGTAGCTGTTCTTCACGTTCAGGCTCATCTGCGACCAGTCCTGCGGAGTGAGGGCCGGCTGATCGAGCAGAGAGACCCCTTTAACCTGCTTATCGACGGTTTCGTTCCATTTGACGATGGCTGTATAGTATTGCTGCTGGCCTTGCAGCGAAAATTTCTTCGCTTCCCGGATGAAGGCATCCTTATCGAGCTCGGTAAGCAGCACGCTCGGGTGCATCGAATTCGCCTTGGATTGAAATATCTTCGCGCTGTCGGCGAACAGCTTCAGCCCTTTCATCAGGTTCTGATGAGCTTCGCCGAGCAGAGGGGACGTCTCGGATGTCGTCGATTTGGAGATTTCGCCGTATTTATCATCGGCCGCCTTGGCCAGTTCCTTCATGACCGCGGAGGCGTCCACCGAAGGCTGGTCGAGCTCTTTCAACTGATCGAACCAGCGGTTCGTAAATTCGCGATAAGGGGAGTAGATCGTATGATAAAACGATACGAGATGCTGCTGATCGTACGCTCCGGGTTTCTTGGAAGCTTCCTCCTGACCCGCCAGGAGCGCGGCGAACCGGGCTTCGGCACGGCTGGTTCCGATATTGACGCCGAAGAAGAAGGCGCCTGAGACGCAAACAAGTAAAAAGACGATTAAGAGCGATAAAATGTAGTCCGAGCGGTTAAGACGCTTATTCATGTCACGACTCCTTGTCCAGTTTCCTCCCTAAAGTATAGGGGAATGTACCCAAAATGTGAACTGCATAGGCCGGAGGAACTATGAAAAAAATAAACTTCAGAAACATCCGCATCCGTAAAGTCGACCCAAGCGAATTGGACGACCGTATGCTCCTGGTTAATTTGTATATCACCCAAGCCATTACTCTCTTTATCGGCATATTGATCATTTTTTTTCAGTCCCAGACGCTTTTTCAGGTGATGAAATTTCCGGGCGGGATCTCGGTGCTGGGGTGGGGCGCGGTTTTTGCCGCAGCGGTGCTCGTATTTGACTGGCTGATCGCCAGATGGGTGCCGGAGGACGTGACTGACGACGGGGGAATTAACAAAAAACTGTTCGGCAATCGGCCTTTGTGGCATATCGGCGTAATATCGCTTATTGTCGCAATTTGCGAGGAATTGCTCTTTCGCGGAGCGATTCAGTATGCCTTCGGCCCTTATTGGACCAGCATCCTGTTTGCGGCGATCCATGTCCGTTACTTGCGGCATTGGCTGATGACGGGGATGGTTTTTCTGATCAGCTACGGTCTGGGCCATTTGTACCTGTTTACCGGATCGCTCTGGGCTCCGATCGTCGCGCATTTTATAATCGATTTTGTGATGGGGTGTATGATACGTTATCGGAAGGATGAGGTAGATGGAGAACGCTAAATCTTCAAACGACACGACGCACTCGCTTCCTGATGAAGACGACATGCGGCTTCCGCCCAGACGCGTGATCCATTCGTCGGACAACGCCAAAGCGACGAAAATATTTCAGGCCAGTCTGGTCATCCTGTTAATTTTATTGACTATCGGCATCATTTTCTGGTATCAAATGTACGGCCAATAAGACGAATATGCCAAATGAAACGAAAACCTTCAAGCTCCGTCCGAACGGAATTTGAAGGTTTTTTCCAAATGCGTATTGCCACATACATGAACCTACGGCTCCAGTCCGGTATCGATCTGTGCCGGATCTACAAACGAATAGCCCCGTTTCTCTAGCTCGGTCAAAAGATCGCCCAGCGCTTCGGCCGTCCAAGGCAGTTCGTGCATCAGGATGTTGCTTCCCGGATGCAGCTGCTCCAAAACCCGCTTAATGACGCCTTCCGGCTTCTGATTCGTGGAGAGCCAGTCTTCCGAGCCGTTCGACCACGTCATGAACAGCAAATTTTCCTTGGCGGCCTGCTTCTTGACGTAATCGTTCGCGGAGCCGAACGGCGGGCGGAAAAACGCAGGGACCGTCCCGACCGTCTCTTTTACGATGTGCTGAACGTCTCCGATCTGGCTGTTCACTCGTTCCTCCGGTTCATTTTTCAAATCGATATGATCCCACGAATGATTGCCGATCGTTTGCCTTCTTTCGTGAATCAGTTTCAACAGCTCCGGATTTTTCTGCACCCGGTAACCGTTGACGAAAAATATCGCTTTGGCGTGATGGCTGTCCAGCGCGCCCAGCAGCTTCTCCAGCTGATCTTTGTCCTTCGGTCCGTCGTCAAACGTCAGCAGGACGACCTTTTTGTTGCCGTCAGGGCCGATGGGCACGATATCGTAATTTTTGTTCATCTTATACGTTTTGCTGACGGCGTCGGGAGCTGGTACGACAGAAGTAACCGCTTCCCCGGCCGGCTCGCCTGAAGACGGTTGCGCTGCCGGAGGAGGGGACGCAGGTTCGTCCTTCGGTCGCCCTGCCCGGTCTTCCGTAACCGTGCCGTCCGCAGGCAGGGCGGTTGAGAGCGGTTGTTCCGGCCCGGGCGCCTGCCGGCAAGCGGCCATGGATAGCAGAAGCAAGGACAAGGCCGCAACCAACAGTGGTTTGCTCCAGATTCGTATCGTCATGGTGCGCATCGACTCCCTGTTTTGGATTGTGCAGCATAACGCCGCCCGTCAAGCCTTCCTGAGACAATATGGACAAGCCCGGCCGGACGTCGAATACAGATGTACTGACTTATTGTACCATAGCGGATTCGTTCCTAAACGCGGTCTTCCTATTTTTTCACGGATGCCGGCGAAGCGGTTCGGACAACCTATAAACGATTCTTCATCACAACAACGGGAGGGACAGCAATGAGAATGGGCGCATTCCTGCTGGGCGGCGTAGTCGGGGCAGCAGCCGTCGTTTATTATATGCGAGGCAAACATATGTCGTTTGCCGGTCTTACGAGCCAGACGAGCGACATGTTCAGCAAACCGACCTCGTCCAAGCCGGTTAAATTTGCTTCAAGCAGCAGTCATTCGGATAAGTTTTCGTCTTCGTCCAATTCCAGCCGCAGCGAGTCGGGTCTCGGCCAGGTCGAGGAACTGATCGCGCAAGATGCGGCCGTAAAAAGCCAAGTGGACGAAATTCTGAACAAATCCGCGAGCAGCTACATGACCCAATAACCCTTTCGGACAGGCAGGCACATCGCTTTTAAAAATACAAAAGCAAACGGAAGATCCGGCGCCCCAGAGGGAGCCGGATTTTTCGCTATATTCGGTTGCCGGATGGAACTGTAAGCGCTCCTTTCCAATATACATAAGAAAACTTCTATTCAGGGCGATGAAAAGTGTGAAAAACGGGGTTATTTTACTCCGTCTCCGACTATATTGATAGTAGCCGAAAATGGCTTCCAGCAAGCCCGGAACGATTGCTTAAAGCCAACTTTATAGTGCATCCTCCTTGAAAACATGGTAACATGATGATACAAGCCAGCATTCGAGGTTCACCATTCGTTGCAAGGCGTCATACTCTGTTATCACAGAAGTGGAAGTGGGAGTGGAAGGGGAGGTCCTGTCATGAAAATTGAGCGCTTGAGTTTAGATAAGATTAGGATTTTCCTGACATTCGACGATCTGACGGAACGCGGCATCCAGAAAGAAGATATGTGGCGCGAAATTCCGAAAGTCCATGAACTGTTTAGCGAAATGATGGAGCAAGCCTATACGGAACTCGGATTCGACGCTTCGGGCCCTCTTGCCGTAGAAGTGTTTCAGCTGCCCGCTCAGGGCATGGTCGTCATCGTAACCCGGGGCAAGGTACAAAGCACCGATGCGGTCGACGAGGAAGAGGCTGAAGAGGTATACGAGATGGAAGTGACGCTTGAGCAGAGCGACGTGATCTCGTATGCATTTCACGATTTCGAGCACCTGTTGAAGGCGTCTCATATAGCATTTGGAATCGGGATTACCGACGGTGCCCTCTACCACTATAAAGATAAGTATATCCTGCAAATTCTTCCGAGCGAATCGGATGAGTCGCGCGATCAGGCGCTTATCGCCATATTATCCGAATTCGGCGAGGCGACTTCAGTCACGACGGCAGTTCTGGACGAATACGGCAAACGAATCATCGCCGAGTCCGCGGTAAAGAGTCTGTGTGAACATTTCCGCCAATGAGACGACCGGATGCACAAGACGAGTTTCGTGACGCTGCCCCGGCTTCGGATAGAGCATCTTCAAAAACAGATGTTTTTGCGGATGCTTTTTCCCGTGTTCACGAAAATCGAATGGAAAGGAGGGACGCCGTATGGAATGGTTGGCGGTCATCACTGCTGCCGTAGCACCGGGCATCGCTTTGCTTGTATATTTTTATTTGAAGGATTTATACCACTCGGAGCCGATTCATATGGTCGTACGCGTATTTTTGTACGGCGTCCTGCTCGTTTTTCCGACCATGGTCATTCAGAGAGCCATCGTCCTTGGCATAGGCGAGAATTCATTTATTTTCGCATTTGGCATAACGGGTTTCGTCGAGGAATTTGTCAAATGGTTTATCGTATATTACGCGATTTACAAGCATACCGTATTCGACGAACCGTATGACGGCATCGTGTACGCGGTATCCGTGTCGCTCGGTTTTGCCACGCTCGAAAATGTCATCTATGCGTTGCTTAACCCATTCTCGTTCTCGACGCTTTTGTTCCGCGCATTTCTCCCCGTATCGGGCCATGCGCTGTTTGCGGTCGTGATGGGGTATTATATCGGGAAAGCGAAGTTTGGAGACCCCTCCCAGGAGAGGCTGCTGCTGTTCAAGTCGCTGGCGTATCCGATCTTCTGGCACGGGTTGTTCGATTATATTTTGCTTCAGGTTAAGACCAATTGGATCTGGTTCATTTTGCCGTTAATGATCTATTTGTGGATTCAAGGCATGGGGCGGGTTAACCGGGCGAACGCCAAATCCCCGTTTCGCGCCGTGCGCCGGGAAGAAGAGATTAATTTGTAAAAGATTGGGTATACTGAAGATAGAGCTAATTTGCTATCGGAGGTTCCCATGAACGGTACGCGAGTAAAGGTAACGATTCGCTGCAGGCTTTGCGGAGAGCGGTTCGTGTTGCGCGGCAAAAAGGAGAAGGAACGGATCGAGACCGGATTTAAGCAATGTTTGTGCAGCAACAACAGCGATTTCGATATCGATACGGAGTAGAGGCGCCCTTGCCAATGCCTGACGGGGCGTCTTTTTTTGCCGATTATTCCACAACCGGATGCATAAAGCGTTCTCCTTCAACGAAAACTAATCTCAGTTTTGGTAAAGGAAAGGAGCCGACAAAGCATGTATAGAAGGCTGAGCGCCGTTATGTTCCCGATCATGACCCTGCTGCTGATCGGAGCGGTTGTATGGGGATATCAGGTGAACCAGGAGAAAAACTCGATTCTCATTAAAGCGGAAAATCAGTACCAGCGTGCGTTTCACGATTTATCGTTCCACCTGGACAAGCTGCATACGGAGTTGGGCAATACGCTGGCACTCAACACAACTTCCGAAGCGTCGCAGCGCAAAGGTCTTGTCAACGTATGGCGGCTGACCAGTCAGGCGCAGAGCGAAATCAACCAACTGCCGCTGACGCTGCTGCCGTTTAATAAGACCGAAGAATTTCTTAGCAACATGTCCAACTTCTCGTACCGGGCGGCGGTGCGCAACTTGACGAACGAACCGTTGAACGGCGATGAGATGAAAACTTTAACGGCGCTGTACGAGCATTCCAAGCAGATTACAACCGACCTCCGCGACGTGCAGTCGAAAGTTATCGCCAACAGCCTGCGCTGGATGGATGTGGAGGTGGCGCTTGCTACGGAGGCGAAAGCGCTGGACAACACGATCATCGACGGCTTCCAGACGGTCGACAAAAAAGTAAGCGAATATGAGGAAGTCAACTGGGGCCCGTCGATGGCGGCGATGTTCGAGAAGCGGACCTACTCGGCGCTTGCCGGAAACGATACGACCGCGGAAGATGTGAAGCAAAAAGCGGTTCAATTTATGAGCGGACATACGTTAAACGATATTAACGTCGTCGAGAACGGTGCGGGAACCGAATACAGCTCTTTCAGCTTGTCGGCCAAAAACGAGAATGGCACCGATGTGTCGATGGACTTCGCCAAAAAGGGCGGCGGACTGATCTGGTTCATGGCGCCCCGCGACGTAGCCGAAACGAAGCTGGGACCGGAGCAAGCCCGGGATGCGGCTCAATCGTTTCTTGATTCCCACGACTATCCGGATATGACCGCAATCAACTATGACACCTATCAAAATGTGGCGAACCTGACGTTTGCGGCCAAGCAGGGGGACGTTACTATTTTCCCGGACAAGCTCACTGTAATGGTAGCGCTCGACAACGGTGAAGTGACGGGCATGCAGGCGAATGATTATTTGTTTGAGCACAGGAAGCGCGACATAAAGCCGCCAGCCTTGACGTTCGAGCAAGCGAAACAATCGTTGAATCCGAATTATGTCGTCGAAGACCAGTCGCTTGCGCTGATTAAAAACGACATCGATAAAGAAGTGTTGTGTTATCAGTTCACCGGCCGCGTCAACGGCTCCATCTACCGGATCTACATTAATGCGGATACCGGTTCCGAGGAGAAGGTCGAGCAGTTGAAGCAGGCGGACGCGAATGTCGCAACCTGAATGCGAACCAAGAGCAGACACCGAGGAGAAGGCCGCTTGACGGCTTTCTCTTTTTTGCACTATGATGATTACTGCTGTAAGAGCTGGAGCCGGTGCGCACGTTGCCGGATTGTCGGCTTTCGTCGATTAATGAACATTATTTCTTGTAATTGTTCGGTGTCTCCATGTTATAATAGGACTAATCGATATCATAATGGGTATAAAGAACTACACATGGCTGGGAGGTCCTGAATTTGCTTCCGAAAGTGAACCAGATTTTATATTTACAGGTAAATTCCATCGACCCTGAAGAAGCCATGCAAGAATACAAGTCGCGGATTGCCGATATGACTCCGAATTACATATCGCTTGAAGTTCCTATACATGCTACGACGGGCAAGCTGAAACGATTGTATGCGGGCGACCAGATCAACGCATATTTTATGACGGAAGGCGGGGTCAAAAACTACTTTAATACCGTCGTGCTCGGATTCAAGGAAGAAGTGATCCGGCTCATTCTGATCAAAGCCCCCGTGGAAGAGCAGATTACGAAAGTGCAGCGACGCAATTTCCTGCGGGTTCCGGCCGAGCTTGAACTGGCTGTCAAGCTGAACGATCAGTTGATGTTTACGGCTTTCACCGATGACGTTGGCGGCGGAGGCGTCTCCTTTCTGTGCGATAGCCGGGTTCCGGTCAAACGGGGCGATATGGTGGACTGCTGGCTGCTGCTTCCGCTTCGCAACGGGCAGATCGAGCATGCCGGCTTCAAAGGCGAGATCGTCCGCATCAAAACGCTGGAGAACGGCAAACTGATCATAATGGTGCAGTATACGGAAATAGCGGACAGCGAGCGGCAGCGCATCATCCGGTACTGCTTCGAGCGGCAGCTCGATGTCCGCAAAAGATAACTTCAGGCGCGGCTGCATAAAAGAGGGAGCGGTTGGACATACTTCAAGACGTTTCAGATCCGAATGAGCCGATTGCGACACGGCGTCGCCAACGGACTTAACAGGAAGGTGCCGGAGTATGATCAGCCGCAGCGAATCGCGCAAGCGGAAGGCCGAAGCTCAGGAACGGGACGTTACGGAATACGAGACCGTTTTCATCGAAGTGTCGAACCGGGTCGAACGGCTGTTGCGCATAGCGGTATGGACAGGCTTGGCTGCGCTGCTGCTCGCGCAGCTTCTGCTGTTGTCTCCGGCTGTGCGCAAATGGGCGGTCAAGGTAGAGAAGCTGGAGGGCGTTCCTTTCGAGCGGAACTATGGCCGCAATTCCGGATCTTGAAAGATTCCCGCTCGGGGCCGCCGGGGCGTAGTTAAGGTGCCGGAGCGTGCATCTAACTTTGCAACGGCGGATCAGCTATGGTATAATTTACAATGGATGCAGGCGCGGCCTGCTTTTTTTTCACTCTCTTCACGATCGACCCGCAAAGGATACAAGGAGGACGCTTTCCGTTGGACAAATTCAATATTGCGATCGACGGTCCCGCAGGCGCAGGGAAGAGCACCGTTGCACGTCTCGTAGCAAAGGAGCTCGGCTTTATTTATATCGATACGGGAGCGATGTACCGTGCCGTTACCTGGAAAGCGCTTCAGTCGGGCATTACGGCGGAAGACCGGGAACAGCTTGTGGAGATAGCATCGAAACTGCGGATCGAGCTGCTTCCGGGTGAGCATGGCCAGCAGGTGCTGCTGGACGGAAGCGATGTGACCGGCCTTATTCGTTCTCCTGAGGTTAATCAGAACGTATCGGCGGTATCGGCAATCCCGGAGATTCGGACGCTTCTCGTAGCCAAGCAGCAGGAGATGGCGGAGGCGGAAGGAGTCGTGATGGACGGCCGCGATATCGGCACGCACGTGCTGCCTGACGCCAAAGTTAAAATATTTCTGACTGCAAGCGTGAAGGAAAGAGCGGAGCGCCGCTACTTGGAGATGAAAGCTAGGAACGAAGACGTATCGCTCGAGAAGCTGGAGCGGGAGATCGCCGAAAGGGACAGAATGGACGAGCAGCGCGAAGTATCGCCGCTTGTGCGCGCCCGTGACGCGGTCCTGCTCGACACGACCGGTATTGCCATACCGCAAGTCGTGGAACGGATATTGGAGCTTACTAAATCGGCCGAAGGCAAGGGGACCCGATAATATGCAGTTGTACCGATTCGGCAGATTCGTATGCCGCGTCTTTTTCAACACGTTTTTCCGGCTGGAAGTTTCGGGCATGGAGAACGTGCCGGAGCAAGGGGCGGTCATACTGGCCTCCAACCATATAAGTACGCTTGATCCTCCGCTCGTCGGCACCCCTCTTAAGCGGGTCGTCCGTTTTATGGCGAAGGAGGAACTGTTTAAAGTTCCGGTGCTGGGTACTATTATCCGCAATGTCGGCGCTTTTCCGGTCAAACGGGGCGGCGTCAGCAAGGAGTCGATCCGGCACGCCCTGCAGCTGCTTAAAGAAGGCGGCGTAATGGGGATTTTTCCCGAAGGAACCCGGGGCGGCGGTATGGGCAAGAAAGGTGCCGCCAGTCTGGCGCTGCGTTCCGGCGCGGTTGTGATTCCGGTGGGTATTATTGGGAATTATAAGATGTTCAGCAAAATAAAAATTGTGTACGGAAAGCCGGTCGACTTGTCCGCTTACCGGGAATCGACCAGTTCGGATTCGCTCGAACAGGCTACCGAGCATATTATGTCTTCCATACGTGAGCTGCTAACCGCTCGGAAGTGAGCATGCGGCGCTTCAAAATGACTCGCACGTTGCTTCGGGCGTATGGAAATGGTATCTTGGAATTATACTAAAGTTATGGTTTGATGATCAGTTTGTGGTTGTCAGTCGAGGAGGGTATTCAAATGTCAGAAGAGATCAACGTACAAGAAAATGCAGAAAACGTCAGCCAGGATATGTCCAGCGTAGTGGCCTACAAGAAAGGCGACGTCGTTAAAGGCAAAATCGTAAAAATTGAAGATAATCAGGCAATCGTCGATATCGGTTATAAATACGATGGCGTCGTTCCTCTGAAAGAGTTGTCCAACGTTGCTTTGGACAACGCCGCTGAAGCGGTGGAAGTCGGACAGGAAATCGAACTGAAAGTGCTGAGCCTGGACGACGGCAAAGAGAAGCTGCTTCTGTCCAAGCGCGCCGTAGACAGCGAGCAATCGTGGGCTGACCTGCAGTCCAAGCTGGATCAGGGCACGGTTATCGAAGCACAGGTGAAGGAAGTTGTCAAAGGCGGTCTTGTCGTTGACATAGGCCTTCGCGGATTCGTGCCGGCTTCGATGGTAGAGCGCCACTTTGTAGAAGATTTCTCCGACTACAAAGGACGCACGCTTCGCCTGAAAGTGAAAGAACTGGATCGCGAGAAAAACAAAGTCGTCCTGTCCCAAAAAGATGTATTGGACGAAGAGTTCGAAACAAACAAGAAAAAATTGATGGGCGAACTGCAAGTTGGCCAACAGCTGGACGGAACGGTTCAACGCCTGACTCAATTCGGCGCATTCGTAGATATCGGCGGCATCGATGGTCTAGTTCATATTTCCGAGATGGCTTGGCATCATGTCCAGCAGCCTTCCGAAGTCGTAGCGGAAGGCGACAAGGTGAAGGTTCAGATCTTGAAGCTGGACCCGGAGAACGACCGGATCAGCCTCAGTATTCGCGCAACCCAGCCGGGTCCTTGGCAGCAAGCTGCCGATAAGTTCCAGACCGGCGAGATCGTTACAGGTACCGTCAAACGTCTTGTCGGCTTCGGCGCATTCGTTGAAATCGCTCCGGGCGTCGAAGGTCTCGTTCATATTTCGCAAATTGCCCACCGCCATATCGGCACTCCACATGAAGTGTTGAAGGAAGGGCAAGAAGTGAATGTGAAAGTACTGGATTTCAATCCGGCCGAGAAACGCGTTTCCCTCAGCATCAAAGAAACGGAAGAAGCTCCGGAAGCGCCTGCTAAACCGGAACGCGAACGCAAAGGCGATCGCGGCGGTTCCCGCGGCAGCAACCATAACGAACCGATTCCTCCTAGAGAAAGCCTCAACATGACGCTGGGCGAGCGTTTCGGCGACAAGTTGAGCAAGTTCAAGTAAGACTTGCAAGACCTGAATGAAACGATAAACGGCTTCTTCATAGAGGCCGTTTTTTTGTTTTTCTGCGCCCAAATCAGCCTCTTCATGGCGGGGGTCTTCGTTTGCGATTACCTTATTAAAAAGCGTGGACTCTACAAATACTAAACAGACGCGAGCTGCTGTATGGAGGTTTGGCAACGCGGCACCGAGCAGACGAGAGGAAGCGTTTTTTTGTAAGGCGAGCATTGGAAACGGGGGAAGATGCGGCATGAATGCAGGCTTTCTGAGCTGGATTCTTATTTTGGTAACGTTTATTTTGCTGGCGAGCGGCTGGAAAACCTTCCTGCTTCGGGGCGTGTCCTACCAGGCCATCCTGACTTTTTTTGCAGCCTGGTGTGTGGCGAGCCGATTCGATGTATCCATGGGAAAAGGCTGGGCGGTGAACGGGGTGATCGTGCCGCTGCTGATTCTCATTGGAGCCGCTTTGTGGAGGCAGCGTTCGTTTCTGGGTGGGCTGCACGGCTTGTCGTTCGGCCTGTTCCTTGCATCGGTTTATTATTTGCTTAAGCATATGGGCGACATCGACCCCTTTTTCCTTCCCAGCCGTGTCACATTCGGAGCGGCGTTGATTTTGGCGCTTCTAGCTGCGATACTTGTCCGCAAACCGGAGGATCAGATCGCATGCCTCAGCTTTGCGCTGCTGTGCGGAAGCGCCTTGTACGGATATGTTCACAAAGGACAATCCGCTATGCCTTTTGCAGGACTTCCTTTCCAGGACGAATGGTGGCTGGCTGTCGGTTCCGCTCGGTTGATGTCGTCTGCTGCCGAGACGGTCGTCGGCTCCGTCTGCGAAGTATCCAAAAGCTTGGCGGACCGCTGGAGGGAAACTAGAAAATAGGGAAGGCTGCCCATACGCAAAAAGGAATTGCAGCATGTCCTGCGTCAAGAGCAACTTCACTTTGTTGGGTGAATTTGTTATGATGGTTATCGTGAGTAATTTAGGGATTAGGGAGTTGAAGCTGCATGGCACGTCCCATCGTGGCGATCGTAGGCCGTCCGAACGTCGGCAAATCGACAATCTTTAATAAGATTATCGGAGACCGGCTCGCGATCGTGGAAGATAAACCCGGCGTAACCAGGGACCGGATATACGGGGTCGGGGAATGGATGGGCAGATCGTTCAGCGTCATCGACACCGGCGGAATTGAAGTATACGGAGAAGACGAGATTTTGAAGTCGGTCCGTATGCAGGCGGAGCTTGCCATCGAGGAAGCGGACGCCATCATTTTCATGGTAGATGCCAAAGCAGGCATGACGCCGTCGGACACGGAAGTGGCGCAGATGTTGTACCGCGCGCAAAAACCGGTCATATTGGCCGTTAATAAAGTGGACAACATGAAACGGCAGGATGATATTTACGAGTTTTATTCGCTCGGATTCGGAGACCCGATCGGCATATCGGGGGCACACGGCATCGGTATCGGAGATATGCTGGAGGCTGTGATGAACATCCTTCCCGAACAGGATGACGAGGAGTACGGTGAGGATACGATTCGTGTTGCCGTCATCGGCAGACCGAACGTCGGTAAATCATCGCTCGTCAACGCGATTCTGGGCGAAGAGCGCGTGATTGTAAGCGATCAGGCCGGAACGACGCGGGATGCGATCGACACGCCTTTCGAGAAGGACGGACAGAAGTTCGTGCTGATCGATACGGCGGGGATGCGCAAGCGCGGCAAAGTGTACGAATCGACGGAAAAGTACAGCGTCATGAGAGCGATGCACGCGATCGAGCGGGCGGACGTTGTGCTTGTCGTCATTAACGGCGAAGAAGGCATTATCGAGCAGGACAAGCATATCGCCGGATATGCGCATGAAGCCGGGAAGGCCGCGATTTTCGTAGTCAACAAGTGGGACATCGTCGACAAGGACGACAAGACGATGCAACAGTTTACGGAAAAAATACGCGACCACTTCTTGTTTATGACGTATGCCCCGGTCGTATTCGTATCCGCCAAAACCAAGCAGAAGCTGCACCGCCTGTTGCCGGTCGTGATCGATGTAAGCGAACAGCATTCGATGCGGGTACAGACGCATCTGCTGAACGATGTCGTCTCCGACGCGGTAGCGTTTAATCCTCCTCCGACCGACAAGGGCAGACGGCTGCGCATTAATTACGCTACGCAAGTATCGGTCAAGCCGCCGACCATCCTGCTGTTCGTCAATGATCCGGAGTTGATGCATTTCTCGTATGAACGGTATTTGGAGAATCGCATCCGCGCGGCCTTCAGTTTTGAAGGTACGCCGATCCGATTATTTACGCGCAAGAAGACGGACGACGAGTAGGGACCTTCGAAATAGTGTCCCTGCTTTTGGCTGCGAACGTTTGTCCGCCCTGTCAAGCTGTTCGCCAGGCGGGCTGTAATTTCGCAGGCACGGAGCAGGTCCGAATAGTTAGAGCGGGCAGACTCGCTCGAATCGGGGATCATGAGGGAGAGAATGGTTGGTGCACACGTTTGTTCCGGTAATCGTAGCTTATTTGCTCGGCTCGATCAGTTTTAGTTTTTTGTACGGAAAATGGTTTAAAGGAATCGATATCCGCAAGCATGGAAGCGGCAACGCGGGTGCTACCAATACGCTGCGCGTCATCGGCGTGGGGCCGGCCATCGCTGTTCTGCTGCTGGATGCGGCTAAGGGCATCGGGGCGGTCTGGATCGGCAAATGGCTGGGAGCTGGCTCCGATGTATCCTATATCCCGATATTAGCCGGCTTGGCGGCAATCGCAGGACATAACTGGCCGATTTATTTCGGATTCAAAGGCGGCAAAGGAATTGCCACTACGATCGGTGTCGCCGCTACACTGTGCTTTATCCCGGCGCTTATTACAGGGATAGCCGCTATTTTACTGATTGCTGCAACTCGTTATGTCTCCTTGGGCTCGCTGGTGTTTACCGGCCTGATGCCTGTTCTCGTCTGGCTTATGGACTATCCGGTCGACGTGTTCTGGGGGATTTTGTTAATCGCTATATTCGCTTTCGTTCGTCACCGGACTAATATTGTGAAGCTGGTGAAAGGCAAGGAAAGCAAGATCGGACAAAAAGCAAGCGGAACGGCCGCAGGAAAGGGGAAAGCCGGATGAGTCTGCGCAGGGCGGCGGTTCTCGTCGCAGGAAGTATGGGAACGGCGCTGGCGTCTCTACTGGCGGACAATGAATACGACGTAACGGTATGGACGAGAAAAGAAGAGCAGGCAGAGCAGATGAACCGGGAGCGGAAAAACCGGAAGTATACGGGAGATTTCGGGCTTTCGGAGCGGATCACGGCTACCGCTTCGATGGAGACGGCGCTCACCGGCGCGACAGCAGTTATTTTCGCCGCCCCGTCTCATGCTACGCGGGAGGTCGCTCGTCTGGCACGGCCGTTTCTCGATTCGGACGCCATCGTCATCCATGCGACGAAAGGGTTTGAACCCGAGACGATGAAGCGGATGACGAAGGTTCTCGCCGAGGAGCTGACGCAAATCGATCCGGGACGTCTGGTGGTAATGTCCGGTCCTTGTCACGCCGAGGAGCTGATTCAGCGCTCGCCGACTACCGTCGTCGTGGCTGCCGATCAGTTGGAGGCCGCTCAGCGTGCGCAGGATGTTCTCATAAGCCCGTATTTTCGGGTGTATACAAATCCGGACGTTACAGGCGTCGAACTCGGAGGCGCCCTGAAAAATATTATCGCGCTCGGAGCCGGCTTGTCGGACGGACTCGGGTTCGGTGACAACGCCAAAGCCGCTTTGCTCACAAGAGGGCTGGCCGAGATCGCCAGACTGGGCGTCGCTTTGGGCGGTAACGCCCTTACGTTTGCCGGGCTGGCCGGCGTAGGGGACCTGGTCGTAACGTGCACCAGCAAGCACAGCCGGAACTGGCGTGCCGGCTATATGCTCGGACAAGGCAAGCCGCTGCAGGAAGTGCTGGAGACGATGGGGATGGTCGTAGAAGGCGTCAAAACGACGAAGGCGACCTACTCCTTATCGCAACAACATGAAGTGTCGATGCCGATCACCGAGCAGCTGCACGAGGTGCTGTTTGCCAGCGTAGAGCCGCAAATCGCCGTCGGCCGCCTGATGGGACGTCTGCGCACCCATGAGATCGAAGATATCGCTCTGGAATCGGCGGAGAAATGGACGCTCTAATCGTTGCGTCCCGCCTACACGCTCTAGCCTCCGGCCTCATACAATACGGTAAGTCACCGTTTAAGGAGGTCAGGCATGAGCGGGAAAAATATTTCCAAGGACGTTCTGAACACCGTCAACAAAAAGACCGGCAAATCCGTCTCGGAAAAGGACATCTACAAGCTGGCGAGCGGAGTGAAGCCGTCCACGATGCAGAACGAAAAGCAGCTTCGGCAGCTGATCAAGCAAGTTTCCGGAATGGTGAACGTACCGGTTTCGGAATCGACCGTCAACGAGATTATTAGTGCCGTACAAAAGAGCGGCTTGAATCCGAACAATATGGAGTCCTTGATGAAAATGATCATGGGCAAAAAGTAAGGTCGCCGCAAAGAAAACGCAAATCCGGTCGTTCGGGTTTGCGTTTTTTTGTCGAGAAAGTATAGAGGGGGCTGTTTCCAAAGGTTTCAATAGAAAGTTTTCTTATCCAAAATGTAAATTTCGTCCATTGTGACAAGTTGTTCGTTTTCACCGCTCTCCTTACAATGAGAACGTACGTTCTGATGACGTGCGAATACTCATAAAAGGAGAGAAAACGGTTGAAAAAAGTTTGGTTGATGCTGCTGCTGATCGCAAGCCTGTTATTTGGAGGGACGAACGCGTTTGCGGATTCCAGTGCGCCGCTTCCGGGGCTCTTGAGGGGCAAGCCGGCGGCTGCTCCGGGAACGGTTTTGTTTAAAATGACCGACGGGCTGATGCAAACGTACGAAACGGTGGGCGGGACCGCATACAGCTGGACCTTTGCCCGGCCAGTCGATGTGAGCGGGTTTTTGTTTTATGCTGACTCGCCTCATGCCCAGCTCCATCTGTACGACGAACGTGGGGCAGGGGTAGCCGGTTCGGGAGCGACGACGACGGAGCCAACCGCTCCTTTCCCGATTCAAGTATCCGGAGTCAAGACGGTCCGCCTGACGTCGGCGGACCCGGGAACGCTGGTCAAGGTATATGAGCTGGAGCTGTACGGCTCGCCTTCGCCGATCGTCCCCACCACTCCGACGGGGCTAACCGCTGCCCCATCCGACAGGGCGGTTGATCTCGTCTGGAACGCCGAACCGTATGCGACGGGATATCATGTAAAAAAATCGCCCTACTCCTATGGCGGACCGTATTCGGTTGTACAAACGGTGTACGGAACCAGCTACCGCGACACGGCAGTCGCTAACGGCATTCCGTATTATTATGTCGTCTCCGCCTTTAACGAGTTCGGAGAGAGCCCGAATTCGCAGCCGGTCTGGGCGGTGCCATCGCTTCGGCCCCCAGCGGCTCCGCTTCATTTGACAGCCGTGCCTGGTGACAGCAAGGTGATGCTGCAATGGGAGACCGTAACCGGCGCCGTATATTATAACGTGAAGCGGACTTCAGGCGTCGGCGGCACTTATACAACTGTGGGCAGCAGCGTATACGGCTATTATACGGACTTGACGACGAACAACGGGACAACATATTCCTACGTTGTTACCGCCGTTAACGGGGCCGGAGAAAGCGCGCCAAGCACATCGGCCGCCGCGACTCCTTACGCCCCCGCCCCCGACCGGGCCTTGCTGGTTATTCTACTGAACACCGGCGCGATCAAAGAGTACGATCTGACGCTGGCGCAAGCGAACGCATTCGTTGCCTGGTACGACAACCGGGCGAGCGGCTGGGGAGCGCCGGGCGTATATCCGCTCAATCGCGGAGACAATAACCGCGGTCCGTTCGCCCAAAGAACCGACTATATCGCCTTCCCGAGCATCGTATCGTTCGAGATCAACGCTTATTCTTCCGAGTAATCCAACGTATGAATACTGTGCTGAACCGTATGCGGATCGACCGCAGCGGTTCTTTTTCATTGCATCGTTTTTGTTCCGAACGGCTGGAAAGCCGGAAATGTCGGGAAATCGTCAATTTCACAAACGACTGACGGAATGCTATAATCAGGGACGATAGAACTAATGGCATAGGGTGATATTAATTGAGCAGCATGGATAAAATGTGGGCCTCCTTCATCGGAATGGGGCTGATGATTTTGGCTTCCTTTATTATTACATTCGCCAGAATCAAAACCAAAGGTTTCGTACGCATCATACTGACGATTATTGCTTTCGTCATCTTGCTTGTGTCCGTCGTGTACATGATACTATCGATTCTATAAGTAGACGGAGGGAATGAAGTTGATTGAGCTGATAGGCCGAAGCAGAAAAAAAACGGTGGAAGCCGAGGTGGGCAAGACGATTTTGGAGCTCGCCCTCCAGGCGGATGTCGACTGGGGTTTCAATTGCAAGCGGGGGACGTGCTCGCGTTGTAGATGCCAGGTGCTGGAAGGGATCGAATATTTGAGCGAACCGAACAAGGCGGAGCTGCTCGGGCTCGACGATGAGGAGTTAGAGGAAGGATTCCGGCTGGGATGCCAAACGAAGGTGAATAGCGATGGAGCGATTACCGTCCAAAACAAGCCTTACTTTTGAGCCCAGACTGGAGTCCGTTCCTTCTCATGTGACAGCAGCTATAGCCGTTCTTGGACAAAAGCTGGCAGGCTGCGAAGGGGCATGGCTTGTGGGAGGCAGTTGCGGCGCTTTGCTGCAGGGTGTGCCGCTTGATGCCAGCCCGCGGGACCTGGACGTGTACGCGGACGCCGGCTTCGCTGCGGAGCTGCACGGCCGCCTGGCGGACCTGGCGACGGACGAGCAGGCTTACAGCGAAACCGGCATGTACGGCTCGCTGCTCAGCCATTACTCGATAAAAGGTTTGCAGGCCGAGCTCGTAGGCAGCCTTACCGTCCATAAGGACGACGCGGAATATACAGTGCAGGTAGAAGAATTGCTGGCCGATTATGCCTGGGCCGGCCGGATCAGCGGCGTCCCGGTGAAGTTTATGCCGCTTGCCCATGAACTGCTGTTTAACGTGCTTCGGGACCGGGCGGACCGGTTTGAGCCGATTGCAGGCGCCATGCGGGAGCAGCCGGAAGCCCACCTGCCGCTGCTTGCGGTGATGCTTGGCCGCAACCGGATCGGCCCGGCCTATTCGGAACGGATACGCAAGCTGCTTCAATTGCCCGCAGACTGGGAGGTACGTAAGCCATGACCTTCGACATCCGTTTTTTGCCTGATGACAAATCGGTTCGGGTCAAGCCGGGCACCTCGGTGCTGGACGCCTCGAGGAAGGCGCGCGTGCTCATCCGTACCCGCTGCGGCGGGAATGCGGCCTGTCTCATGTGCAAAGTATCGGCCGAGTCCGGGGAGGGATTGTCCGCACCTTCCGATAACGAGAAGCACAAGCTCGGCAATCAGCTCACGGAAGGCGTCCGGCTGGCATGTCAGGCGAAAGTAACGGGGAACTGCACAGTGATCATTCCGGAAGATCCGTTAAAGGCGGCGGTAAGGGCTCAACTGGCCAAACAGCGCGAGGACGACCTCTGGTAACCGTACGACGACAGCCTACTTTCAGAAAGGATAGATCCGATGCAAGCGATGGATAAAGCCTGGCGCAATCTGCTGGGTAGACTGGCCGGCCTTATTGCTGTGGCGATGCTGCTGACGGTTGCGGCGGGATGCATGTACCCGAAAGAAATGCGTAAAGAAAACCAGACGAACGTCTCCGATAGTTTGATGCTTGTGCAAAACGCGGTGAATCAATACAAAGAAAAAACCGGCGTTTTGCCGATTAAAAACTCGGTTTCGGATACGCCGCTGTACGAAAAATACGTGCTCGATCTGAAAAAGCTGATTCAAGGCCCGTATTTGGGGCAAATTCCTACGATCGCTTTCGAGAACGGGGGATCGTACTTGTTCGTTCTTGTCAATCCGGAACAAAAGCCGGAAGTGAAACTGATCGATGTGATCGCGTACCAGAAAACCGGCGATTTGCAAAAGCGCGTAGATAGCTACAAAACGGCGAATAACGGCGCAGTGCCAACCGGCGAACCGGCCGGCCAGGACGTGTTTCGGCTCGATTTCACCAAGCTGGGCATCAAGGCGGAGCAAGTGCAAAGCGTCTACTCGCGCCAATATGCCGGCTTCGTCATCGACAAGCAGGGGACGGTCGCGGTGGATTATGCTGCCGATATTATGCAGGCGATGCAGCGCAAAGGAATAAAGTCGGCGGACGCTGGTTCGGATCTTCGCGAGGTGCTGGTGACGGAATCGCCTTTCGTGCCGGCCAAATCATTTCCTTATTATTGGGTCAACAACGAGCCGCAAGCTTCCTCGGCCGCTCATTGAATCTTCCATTACCGAAGAACCGTCCGGATGTTGCCGGACGGTTTTTTCAACGTCAGAATGTTTAAGTTCGCTAAAAGCCTTCGCTTACGCAGGGGCATTCGTCGCGTCGCGGAAACGGCTTCGTTTAGAAGCTTTTTTTATAAAAGAAAGTTTAAGTTCTTCACCATAGTATAGTCAAGAGCTGTTCCCTTCCTTGTCGTCGTCGAGCCAGCAAGTATCGCAAGTCGTTCATCGCGGTCGGGTGGCCGTTTGGACCTTCTGCCCTGCTTCAAGCGGGGGAAGGAACCGTATACTTCCATCAGTGGGCTGGAAATAAGGGGTATAACCGCCTTTATTCGTCGCCATCGTCCACAAATACTGAAAATAAAGGGTGCCAGAGCTCCGCTGCTGTTTAAGCGCATACATGATCGCCGCTGAGCCGCTGACTACAGCCCGGACTGCGAGCGATGCCGAAATTCCCGCGGGGTGATCGCGGTGACGCTTTTAAAGATGCGGCTGAAATGCGATGACGAGGCGAACCCGAGCGTATAGGCGATATCGGTGAGCGAGATGTCTTTGCGGGCGAGCATCAGACGTTTGCTCTCCTGAATGCGCTGCAGCAGCACGTACTGATAAAAGGCGACGCCTTTTTCACGTTTAAAGGTACGGGTCAAATGCTCGGGGCTGACGTGGAACAACTCGGCTACGCTTTGCAGAGACAAGTCCTCGTGCAGATGAGATTCGATATATTGGCAGCACCGGTCCGCCAAATCCTCGGGCAGGCAAGGCCCCCGCGATTGTTCGTAAGCGGCGAACTGCTCGTCGACCATCCTTCCGATCATGACGGTCAAGCTCGTCAGTTGGGCCATCAGCATCTGCTCCCAGCCTCTTCGTTGCTCCATCAGCTCGGTGTGCATCAGCTGTACGATCTGTTTAAACAGCGCGAACATATTCATCGATAGACGGATATGGTGGCAGGGGACGCTGCCGAACCATTCCAGCGAATGGGCCGGTGCCGGACTGACCGCCATCGCCTGCAGCATGGCATCGTCGATACAGAGGACGACGCGTTTGTACTTGTCGGCGTTGTCGACGAACACCTGGTGGGGAACGTGGC
This sequence comes from Paenibacillus oceani, assembly GCF_014705615.1. Lineage (GTDB taxonomy): Bacteria > Bacillota > Bacilli > Paenibacillales > NBRC-103111 > Paenibacillus_AB > Paenibacillus_AB oceani. The sequence continues at coordinate 307,316 of NZ_JACXJA010000005.1, read as the reverse complement.
CGGGAAACAACAGGATATGCCCCGGCGACGTTTTATAGATGCGGCTGCCGACCACGTACACCGCCGTTCCCGCCAAGCTCAGATTAATCTCGATGCCCGGCTGAACGTGCATTTTGTATCTATGATACCTCAACGATTCATTTCTCAAATAAATGGGAAACCGACGGAAATTGTTCTCGACGATCGGATTCGATACGGGCAGCTGATTGATTAGGACTCGATCTAGTTTCACGATACATCCCCTTTTCCCAAACAAAATAGTTCCCGCTTGTAATGAATTATAGAATATGAAGATGTTGGTAGGCAACTCGGGTATGCGAAGGGTCTAACGCTCGAACGGTCGGACGGAGTGAACGAAGCGAAGGGGGGACGCAAAGGCCGCGATCAATATTGTGACATTCATTTGATCAAAGATAGGCAAGTATATTTCGGCAAGCCGGGTTACAATTGAAAGCGCAAACAACATAGGAGAGCAATCGAAAGGGGAGGAAGATGGTTATGAACGGGAAAAAGAAAAAAACCAAGCTGCTGACGGTTGCCGCGGCGCTGCTGCTGTCGGTTGCCGTATCCGCATGCGGAGGCGCGCCAAGCACGGGAAATGAGGCCGCCCCCGCTGATCCGCAGCCCCAGAAGCGTGATCCGGTAACGCTGACTTTTTTGTACAACGGTTATTCCAAGGAACTGGTTGACGAGTTGAAAAGCAAAATTGAGACGAAGTTCCCCCATATCAAGCTGAACGTGATGATGGAAGCCAAAGGAGCGACGCTCGAAGACGTCATCGGGTCGGGAACGGAGCTCGACGCGGTGGCGCGGACGGCGGGCGGCGTATTCCAAGCGATGAAGTTTCAGGTGATGACCGACCTTACGCCTTATATCGAGAAAAGCAAATTCGATCTGAACCGGTTTGCTCCGGGCGTGCTGGAATCGATCAAATCGTATTCGCCGAAGGGAGAAATATTGTTCATGCCGTATGAGCTGAACAATACGACGCTGGTGTACAATAAATCGATCTTCGATAAGTTCGGCGTGCCGTATCCGAAGGACGGTATGACCTGGACGCAGATCTACGACTTGACCAAGCAAATATCCCGGATGGAAGGCGGTACGAAATACAAGGGGATTAAGCTGAACGCGCTCAACATGATTTATCGCAACCAGCTAGGCCTTACGTTTATCGATCCGAAAACGTTCGCCCCGACCGTCAATACGGAGCAGTGGAAAAAGTATGTCGAGACGATGACGAGCTTTTACACGATCCCGAATAACGAGCCGGCGAGCGATGACGACGTCAATTTCTTCAACCGCCAAACGCTCGCGATGCGGGTCGGACCGAGCCCGCTGGATCTGCTCCCGGCCGCGGTGGAGAAAGGGCTGGACTGGGACGTCGTAACACTGCCGCACTTCGATGGCATGAAGGGCGTCGGCTCGCAGATGAACGCGCCTTTTTTCTCGATGGTGCCGACCAGCAAGCATAAGGAAGAAGTGTTTGAAGTGCTCGCGTATTTGGTATCGGACGAGATTCAAGCGGCTAACTCCCGCAAAGGGCGCGTATCGGTTCTGCGCAGCGAGCAGGTGATGGCGGAATTCGGCAAAGATTTGCCGATTTTGCAAGGCAAAAACATAAAGGCGTTTACGGCGGAGAAAATCGCCAAGCCGATCGTCAGCACGTATTATGATGGCGGAGCACGCTCCCGGATGAGTCAGGTGGTGGACCGGCTCGTCGGCGGGCCGGACGACTTGAATACCGCCTTGCGCAAAGCCGAGGAAGACATCAAGAAACAGATCGCGGACGATCCGATCAAATAACGAATCAACCACCACCCATGTTCGAACCCCCGAAACCCGTCGGGGGTTTCTTTTTTTGCCGGGCCGGCGGAGCGGGCGGGAAACGGCGGGAGATACGGGCGAATTATTGCCGGGCGAAGCCAGTTGTTCCGAATAACTGTCCGGCAGGCTACATATAGTGGTTGAAGGGTAACTTTACCGCAGAGGAGCTGGAAGAAGATAGATTTGTAGACTATTTCTGTTGATCTATCGAATCCATTCTTTGGGGAAGATCAGGTTTGCCTATGCAGCATACCGACTTGATAACCGGGCGATTGATAGTTTGACGCAGGCATTGGCTTGGAGGAGGGGCATTGTGAGCGGTCATCCGGTAAACAGGACGGAGTGAAAAAACTTTTCTTCCGTTCCTGTCATAAAGCGAATCCTAGTACATATATTTTTTACTAGTTCAAAAGCATGTACGAGTATCGTCGCACTGTGATTCGGCCGGCAGCCGTCAACAATCGAGGTTGCGACATCTGCTTCGTTCATCATCCTGCTGGGAGGGGATCTCATTGGAGAAAGTGGATATCTTTAAGGACATTGCGGAGCGCACGGGAGGGGACATCTATCTCGGAGTCGTAGGCGCGGTCCGGACAGGGAAATCTACGTTTATTAAACGGTTCATGGAAACATTGGTGTTGCCAAACATCCAGAACGAAGCCGAACGGGTCCGGGCTACCGACGAATTGCCGCAAAGCGCTGCGGGCCGGACGATCATGACGACGGAACCGAAATTCGTGCCAAACAACGCGGTTCGGTTGAACGTGGCCGAGGGGCTTAACGTGAATATCCGGGTCGTCGACTGCGTCGGTTATGCCGTGCAGGGAGCGAAAGGGTATGAGGACGAAAACGGTCCCCGCATGATCACGACGCCCTGGTTCGAAGAGCCGATTCCGTTCCAGGAAGCCGCCGAGATCGGCACGCGCAAAGTCATTCAGGAACATTCGACGCTTGGCGTCGTCGTGACGACCGACGGTTCGATCGCGGAAATTCCCCGCTCCTCTTATGAAGAGGCGGAAGAACGGGTAATCAACGAGCTGAAGGAAGTCGGCAAGCCGTTTATTCTGATCGTCAACTCGATCAAGCCGACAGCCCCGGAGACGATCGAGCTGCGCAATGAATTAGCCGCCAAATACGATATCCCGGTTATGGCCACCAGCGTGGCGGCGATGACCGAAGACGATATTTTGCAAGTGATGCGCGAAGTGCTGTACGAATTCCCGGTGCACGAAGTAAACGTCAACTTACCGAGCTGGGTGATGGTGCTGGACGAGAACCATTGGCTCCGTTCGCACTTCGAGAATTCGGTCCGCAATACCGTCAAGGACATCCGCCGTCTGCGCGACGTCGACCGGGTCGTCGGACAATTCGATACGTACGATTTCATTGAGCGCGCCGCTCTTGCAGGGATGGATATGGGGCAAGGGGTTGCCGAGATCGACCTGTACGCTCCGGATGAGCTGTACGATAAAATTTTGATGGAAGTCGTCGGCGTGGAAATCCGCGGCAAAGACCATCTGCTCCAGCTGATGCAGGACTTCTCGCACGCGAAGCGCGAGTACGACCGGTTCGCGGAATCGCTCGAGATGGTCAAGACGACCGGTTACGGGATCGCGCCTCCGAGCCTCGAAGATATGTCGCTTGATGAGCCGGAACTGATCCGCCAAGGCTCCCGATTCGGGGTCAGGCTGAAAGCGACGGCGCCGTCGATCCATATGATCCGCGTCGACGTCGAGTCGGAATTCGCTCCGATTATCGGCACGGAAAAGCAAAGCGAAGAGCTGGTCCGTTATCTGATGCAGGATTTCGAAGACAATCCGCTGAAAATATGGGAATCCGACATCTTCGGAAGATCGCTGCACTCGATCGTCAGGGAAGGCATCCAGGGCAAGCTGGCGATGATGCCGGACAACGCGCGCTACAAGCTGCAGGAAACGCTCGGACGCATTATAAACGAAGGCTCCGGCGGCTTGATCGCGATTATTCTCTAAATTCCAAAACGCGCAATTTCTCCGGCTGGAGAGACTTGCGCGTTTTTCTTGCGGGATCGGCTGGCCTTGCTGCACCTAATTTCGAATATTTTCGCGCCCCACGTATAATTTCATCGGAATCGGTGAACACAGAGAATACAAGCATTAGAACGCGAAGGGGGAGGTGAATGGCATGAATAAATCGGAGTTGATCGCGAAGGTGGCGGAATCGACCGACTTGTCCAAAAAGGATATAACGAAAGCGGTAGACGCCGTGTTCGATGCGATTACGGAAGCTTTGCAAGGCGGGGACAAAGTTCAACTTGTGGGCTTCGGCAATTTTGAAGTTCGTGAACGTTCTGCGCGCAAAGGGCGTAATCCGCAAACAGGCGAGGAAATCGACATTCCGGCGAGCAAGGTTCCGGCATTTAAGCCCGGCAAGCAATTGCGGGATGTATGCGCCCAATAACGGAGTCGTCATACGGTATCGCTTTGGCGAGGTTCCTTATAACTTCGCACTGATCCGATATAAGGCTAGGCTGCAACTATAAATAAGCGTCGGCACGATTCGTGCCGGCGCTTATTCGCTTTTTTGGGCAACTTCCCGTGCAGCGTGTGCTTGGGCTATACCTTAAGGCTCCGAATGGCTGACGGCTGCTTCGCCCTGAAGCTGCGGCAGCTCGAAAATCCGGCTGAGCACCGCCGTAACGGCTCCGATCGCCGTGGCTCTGTCCCCGAGCTGGGAAGTCTCGATAACGAGGCTGGTTACGGACGACTCGAGGGCGCGCGATCGTACCGTTTCGTTAAGCGGACCGGTGAGCAGATCTCCGGCTTGGGCGACGCCTCCGCCCAAAATAATTTTTTGCGGATTCAGCGTATGGATCATGTTCGTCAAGCTGATGCCGAGCAAACGGCCGGCTTTGCCGAACGCTTCCAGCGCCAGCACGTCTCCTTGCAAGGCCGCCTCGTAGACATGCTCGCCGGTAATCGAAGCGAGGTCCGAAGGAACCGGCGGAAGCAGCGCGCTTTTGCGCCCGAGAGCGATCTCGTTTTGCACGCTTTCCGCGATGGCCGGTCCGGATACGAGCGCCTGCAGGCAGCCGTAATTGCCGCAGCTGCAGCGGGGACCGTTCAGATCGACCGTCGTATGGCCGAGCTCGCCTGCGGAGTAGCTGCTCCCTCTAAAAATTTGCCGGTTCAGCACGATGCCGGCCCCCACGCCGACTCCGATATTGACGCATATAAAATGATCAGTCAACTGCCCGCCCCCGAACCATAACTCTCCGAGCGCCATGGCGACTACGTCGTTTTCCACATACACCGGTAGTCCGAACTCGCTTTCCAGCACAGCGCGGATCGGGACTAGCCGCAAATTCAAATTCGGGGCAAAAATCGAGACGCCTTCCTCCGGATTGACCAGCCCGTGCATGCCGACGCCGATGCCGAGCACCGTCTGCTCCGCTGCGGCCGATGCAATCAGCTCGGCTACGGACCGGGACAACAGCTCGAGAAACGTGTCCGCATCGGGGCGGGGAGGCAGCGGACAGCGCAGCTCGCGGATGAGGCCGGCGTCCAGATCGGTCAATACCGATTTGATCGACGTAATTCCGACATCAACTCCGACGATGGCGAACGAGCGGGAATTCAGCTTGAGCAAGATCGGCTTCCTGCCTCCGCTGGACGCTCCGACCTCGCTTTCTATAATAAATTTTTGTTCCAGAAGCTCGCTTACGATGTTCGTTACCGTCGGCGGAGTCAGCATCGTTTTCTTGGCGATGTCCGCCCGCGAGATCGGTCCGAGATTGCGTATGGTCGTGAGCACGAGCGTGCGGTTGAGCGATTTCATCAGCTGAAAGCTGCCGATCAACGGCTTGATCATCGGATTCATCCTGTCTGCGAGATAAAGTAGTGTAAAGCTTTCTTTATTAGAATAACTAATTAAGTTTTGGAAATCAATTGCGAGATAAGGAGATTGAGGCGAAATTTCGAGGGATATAAAATTTTTTTCGATTGTAATTATACGGTTGTGTGAGTATCATAGGGTATAGTTAATTAAAATAATTAATAAAGTCTAACCGACTTCGCTTAAGGAGGATGTTCCATGGCCGAACTGCGCTACAATCCGCTGCTGCGGGATTGGATCATGGTGGCTTCAAACCGGCAAAACCGGCCGCACATGCCGAAAGGGTATTGTCCCTTCTGCCCGGGCTCCGGCAAAGTGCCGGACGAGTACGACGTGCACATGTACGAAAACGATTTCCCTGCACTCAGCCCCAATCCGCCGGAGCCCGATCCGGTAGCAACGTCGCTGTATAAGGCAGAGAAGTCTTACGGGAAATGCGAGGTCGTGCTTTACTCGCCGGACCATACGAAAACGCTGCCCGAGCTCTCGGTTCCGCATATCGGCAAGCTGATCGATTTATGGACCGAACGGTTCACCGAGTTGTCCAAAGACCCGCGCCATCAGTACGTGATGATTTTTGAAAACCGCGGCGAGGAGTGTGGAGTAACGATGCCGCATCCGCACGGGCAGATTTACGCGTATTCGCATATGCCGCTCAAGCTGAAGACGGAGCTGGCTAGCTGCAAATTGCACCATGAGGAGAACGGTACTTGCCTGTTCTGCGACATGAACCGGGAAGAAGCGGCTTTCCGTCAGCGGGTCATCATCGAGAACGATCATTTCTTATGTTATTTGCCGTATTTTACGGACTATCCATACGGTGTCTTTATCGTAAGCAAACGCCATATGACGGCGCTGCCGGACTTTACGCCGGAAGAGAAGACGGCGCTTGCCGAGATACTGCGGGATACGACCGGAGCGATGGATCAGCTGTTCGACAAGCTGTTCCCGTACATGATGGTGATCCATCAAAGACCGGTTAACGGGGACGACGCGGAATCGTATTATCATTTTCATATCGAGTTTTACCCGCCTCTAAGAGACAAAGATAAAATGAAGTGGTACGCCTCCTCGGAGATGGGAGCCTGGGCGGCCGCGAATCCGATGGCGGTGGAGGAGACGGCGCCGAACATGCGCGAGGCGTATGAACGCTTCCTGAGAAAGGACGGTAGATTGCAATGACAGTTATGACTTACGATATCGGCTTGCTTCAACAATCGTTCGCAGAGCGGTTCGGCGATCGGGAGGGAGCCGTTCTGTTTTTTGCCCCGGGCCGGGTTAATCTGATCGGCGAGCATACCGATTACAACGGCGGTTATGTGTTTCCGGCGGCTTTGACGTTCGGCACGTATGCGCTGGTCAAGCCTCGCACCGACGGGTTGTACCGTTTCCGTTCGATGCAGTTTTCGGCGGAAGCCGACGTCCGGACCGCTAATGTGCAGTTCCGTCAGGAAGACGATTGGGCGAATTATCCCAAGGGTGTGCTGTCGGAGCTGCTCCAGCTGGAGGGCGGAGCGCACGTTCACCGGTTCCAGGGCGCGGACGTTCTGTACGACGGCAACGTCCCGAACGGAGCGGGGTTATCTTCCTCAGCTTCGATCGAGCTTGTCACGGCGATTGCTCTGACGGCTCTGGCCGGGATCAATTTGCCGATGATTGATTTGGTGAAGCTGTCCCAGAGGGCGGAGAACCGGTTTGTCGGGGTCAACTGCGGAATTATGGACCAGTTCGCGGTCGGTATGGGCAAGGAAGCTCACGCCGTTATGCTGAAATGCGATACTTTGGAATACCAGTATGTTCCGTTTCGTATCGAAGGCTGCAAGCTGATCATTACGAATACGAACAAGCGGAGAGGGCTGGCCGATTCCAAATACAATGAGCGTAGACAGCAATGTGAAGATGGGTTAAAGTGGATACAGGAAAAGCTGCCCGGCCTCTCTAGTCTTGGCGAGCTGTCGCTGGCCGAGTGGGAGCGGGTCCAAGACGCGATTCCCGATCCGCTCATTCGCTGCCGGGTGGAGCATGTCGTCACGGAAGACGATCGGGTCTTGAAGGCTTGCTCCAGTTTGGAGCAAGGCGACCTTGCCGCATTCGGCGAGCTGATGAAAGCTTCTCATGTATCGCTGCGCGATCTGTACGAGGTGACCGGCTTCGAGCTGGACACTTTGTTCGAGGAAGCTTGCGCGATCGAAGGCTGTATCGGGACGCGGATGACTGGAGCCGGCTTCGGCGGCTGTACGGTCAGCATCGTCCGCAACGAGGCTGTTGAGGCGTTCCGGCGGATCGTCGCCGAGCGTTACACGGCCAAGACGGGACTTACCCCGTCGTTTTATGTCTGCGACATCGGAGACGGCGCGAGGCAGCTATAAAGTCAGGTAGGAGGAGCTCAAGCATGACCATTCTTGTTACCGGCGGTGCCGGATATATCGGCAGTCATACCGTTGCCGAGCTGATCTCCCGCGGGGAGAACGTAGTCGTTGTCGATAATCTGGTGACCGGACACCGATCGGCCGTGTCGGCCGCAGCCCGATTCTACGAGGGAGATATCCGCGACGCAAGCTTTTTGAACCGGGTATTCGCTGAAAATGAAATCGAAGCGGTCATTCATTTTGCCGCCAGCTCCCTGGTTGGAGAAAGTGTCAGCAATCCGCTCAAGTATTACGACAATAATCTGCTTGGCACGTTTTCCCTGGTCAGTGCGATGGCCGGGCACGGAGTGAACAAAATCGTTTTTTCTTCCACGGCCGCTACGTATGGGGAGCCGGAGCGCGTTCCGATCGAGGAGACCGCCCCGACCCGTCCGGAAAGCCCATACGGGGAAACGAAGCTCGCGATGGAGAATTTGTTCCGCTGGTGCGATCAGGCTTACGGGATCAAATTCGTATCGCTTCGCTATTTCAACGCCTGCGGAGCTCATCCGGACGGGACGATCGGCGAAGATCATACGCCGGAGAGCCATCTGATCCCGATCATCCTGCAAGTGCCGCTCGGCCAGCGGGAGCAGATCGGCATCTTCGGTGACGATTATCGGACCGAAGACGGCACATGCATCCGTGACTATATTCACGTGATGGACCTTGCGGACGCTCATCTGCTGGCGCTTGCTTATTTGCGCGCCGGCAACTCGAGCGATATTTTCAACCTCGGTTCTGGTACGGGCTTCTCCGTCAAACAGGTCATCGAGCTGGCCAGAGAAGTGACCGGCCATCCGATACCAGCTGCGGTATCGCCGCGCAGAGCCGGAGATCCGGCCGTGCTGATCGCCTCTTCCGGGAAAGCGCAGCAAGTGCTAGAGTGGAAGCCGCGCTACAACGATCTGAAAACGATCATCGAGACGGCATGGAACTGGCATAAGGAACATCCTCAGGGCTACGGAGACTGAATGAATGCGGCGTTTTCGCGGCAAACGCGACTGCGCCGCTTTTCCTAAACAAAAAAAACCGTCTTCTTCATCTGCAATGCTGCAGGAAGAAAACGGTTTTTTGTTGATCGATCGGAGTAACACGATTTGAACGTGCGACCTCACCCACCCCAAGGGTGCGCGCTACCAGGCTGCGCTATACCCCGATGACAGAAACTCGGTTCAATATGTAACATTATAATGGGCTGTTAACAGTTTGTAAAGCACTCTCTGCCATAATTTAACGATAGGCGGAATGTAATACAACTTGATTTCGTCCCGCACCATTACCGCAATACATAACAAGGGCAGGCCGCGGTTCCCCCGACCGGTCAGGCATGAAATGGAAACCGTGTTGCCGAATAGAGATCTTCCTAAGCTTCCATTCTATGGAGTGTAAGTTACGGAACTCGCGAAACGGGGAGAACGGATCATGAAATCAAAGTGGCTGCGGTGGTTAAGGGGCGAAGCGTCGCTGCAATCGAGCCGGCAGGCTGCGCAAATTATCAGGAACGAGATTGCCCGGCAACTGAATACCAACTTGTCGGATCTGTACGCTTTGTTCAGTCTCACCCCGGAACTGGTCGTCCGGATGCTGGTGATCAAACAAAGCGGTAAGCAGGCCGCACTGGTGTATCTGGAAGGCATGACGGACAAGATTTCGATCGACCAGCATATCATCCGTCCGCTCATCGAGGAAGAGAAACAAAGCGGGGAGCTTGGCATATCGGCCGGACCGGTATACAAGACGCGGCAGTGGTCCAACATCGAGACCAGCATCCTGGACGGCTGCAGCGTGCTGTTCGTCGAAGGTTCCGGCGAGGCGTATCTCATCCGTACCCAAGGCTGGCCGCAGCGGGCGATCGAAGACCCGCAGCTCGAAGCGTCTCTGAAAGGAGCGCACCAAGGGTTCGTAGAGACGGCGATCCAAAACGTCGCGCTCATTCGCCGGTATATCCAGAGCCGCGAGTTAAAAAATAAAGAGATGATCGTAGGCTCGCGCGCTAAAGCGAAGCTGTCGATCCTATACATCGCCGATCTTGTCAAGCCGGAGCTGCTGAAGGAAATGACGGACCGGCTCGGCAACATCAAAGTGGACAGCATTTTGAATTCCGGAGAGCTTGCCGAATATATCGAGGATAATCCCTTTTCGCCGTTCCCCCAGTTCATTGCCACGGAGCGGCCCGACACGGCCGCCTCGCACTTGCTGCAAGGCCGGATCGTCGTCATCGTCGACCGCTCGCCGAGCGTATTGATCGGCCCCGCCACCTTCTGCTCTTATTTCCAGAGCGTCGACGACTACAGCACCCGCTGGCCGATCGCTTCCTTTATACGGCTGCTCCGGTACTTGGGCTTTTTTCTTTCTACGTTTTTGCCGGCGATCTATATCGCGGTCATCTCGTTTAATTACGAGATCATTCCGCTCGATCTGCTCATCTCGATAGGCGAGTCCCGGGAACGCGTGCCGTTTCCGCCCATTGTCGAAGCTCTGATTATGGAAATCACGCTGGAGATGCTGCGGGAGGCGGGAATCCGGCTGCCTTCGCCGATCGGGCAAACGGTCGGCATCGTCGGCGGGATCGTGATCGGGCAGGCTGCGGTACAGGCGGGCATCGTCAGCAACATTATGGTGATTATCGTAGCTTCGACTGCGATTGCGTCTTTTATTTTGCCCAGTTACGATATGGCGTCGGCTATCCGTCTGCTCCGGTTTCCGGTGATGATCGTCGCTTCGATGTTCGGGCTGATCGGCATTGCGATCGCACTGATGATCCTGGTCGCTCACCTGATCTCGCTCGAATCGCTGGGCACCCCGTACGGGACACCTTTTGCTCCGGTCCGCCTCTCTGATTGGAAGGATACGCTGATCCGGCTTCCCTTGTGGAGCATGAAGGACCGCCCGAAGGAGACGAGGACGAAGCAGAGCCGCAGGCTGGGAGAGCCGGAACCGGGCGGTGAAGGGGAATGAAACGATACGGATTCAATGAAATTACGCTGATGCAATACATCACGATCATTCATGGGGGCCAGGTCGGGGTAGGGTTGCTGACGCTGCCTCGAGAAATGGCAAAAACCGCGGGCACCGACGGCTGGATGGCGATCGTGCTCGGCTGGGCAATCGCCGTAACGACCAGTCTGTGCATCGTCGCGGTTATGCGCCGGTATCCGGACGATACGATTCTCGATCTGATTCGGCGTTTGTTCGGCAAATGGGCGGGCCGGGCGGCCGCTGTCATCTGGCTCGCGTACTTTGTGGCTGCCTTTGCGGCTGTTCTCGCAACATCCGTTTCGATTACGAAGGTGTGGGTTCTCTCGCAAACTCCGGCGTATATGACCGTGCTGCTGTTTCTGCTGCCGACCGTGATGGTGGCCCGCAGCGGTATTCGCATACTCGGCCGTTATGCGGAGCTTGTATTTTACTGTTCGCTCGCAGCCCCGCTTTTTCTGATCGCGCCGCTCAAGGACAGCCACCTGGTCCATATTCTCCCGTTGATTAAAGGGGAATGGGCAGGCGTGCTGCAAGCGGTTAAACTGACAGCCCCTTCCTTCCTCGGATTTGAAGTCGGGTTTTTCCTGTATCCGTTCCTCCTTCGGAAAGAGCGGGCGTATACGGGGGTGGTCATTGCCAATACCTTGTCCATGATCGTGTTTATGCTCGTTATTTTTTCCAGCAATTTATTTTACAGCCCGGACCAGATTGCGGAATTTACCTGGCCGACCTTAAGCTTGCTGAAGGTAATTGAATTTCACTTTCTGGAGCGGTTCGACATCGTGTTTCTGGCGTTTTATTTGTTCCTGCTGTCGACTACCTGGACCCCGCTGCTGATGCTGGCCGGGCATTGTGCAAGCCGGCTGACCGGACAGGCAGATCATGCGCCGCACGTGTACGCGATAGCGGGGACGATATTTGCCGTATCGGTGTTTTATTTTCCTGCGGTCAAGGGGCTGCGCCTGATGGAACAGCTTTGGTCCAGAAGCGGTCTTGTACTGGCTTATGTGACACCATTTGCCCTACTCCTCGTGCTGGCTGTAACGGACCTGATCCGAAAAAAACGGAGGACGGAGGGGCGCCAATGCGGATAATGCGCTCAGGCATCGCCTTCGCCCTGCTTGCAATGCTTCTGGGCGGCTGCTACGACCAGACGAATCTGGAGGACATTACGCTCGCCCTGACTTTGGGTGTCGACGTTGAGGACAACGAGCTGCTCATCTATACATCCAGTCCGGTATTCAGCAAAGAGGCGAAGCAAAAGACGGAAGATTACGGCGTTAAGGCGACATCCATTCGTCAGGCTCGAGGGAGGCTGGATTCGATGGTGACCGCGATGACAAAAAGCGGCAAAATCCAATCGATCCTGATTGGGAAGCAAGTATTGGAACAACCCGGCTGGTTTAAGCTGCTGGACACCTTAATGCGCGACGCAAAGATGACCGTTAACAGCAGGATTATTGCCGTCGACGGGAGCGTGGCGGATATTATGGAGTTTACTCCGGAGGATAAGCCGCGATTGTCCCAGCATATCGCCAAGCTGATCGATACGGCCAGCCGTCGGAACATCTCGTTTAAGACGACTGTGCAGGAATTTCATCGACAAATGTTCGATAAGGGAATGACCCCTTTCGTCGCCGAGCTAAAGAAAAAGCGGCAACTGGAAATAACGGGGGCGGCTTTGCTTGATGAGCGGGGGAAATATGCCACTTCACTCGGACTTCAAGAAACGACGCTGCTCCAATTGCTGCAAAACGAGAAAAAGGCGGATACGTCGCTGACGATCCCGCTTCCGGCCGCCTCGACGAACGGACAGCTGCTGAACAACCGGGCCAGCTTTTATGTTAAACGGGCGAAGACGAAAATCCGGCCAACCTTCGAAAAAGGCAAATTCGTGTTTCAGGTGAAGCTGAGTCTCGATGCGGCCATATCGGAGAATCTGAATTCCGATGTGCAGGAGGAGCAGATCGGACCGATCATCCAGGCGGAGCTGGATAAAGAGGTTACGAGCCTGATCCGCAAGCTTCAGAAGCACCGGGTCGATCCGGTGGGCTTCGGCATGTACGCCCGGGCTTACACGTACAGGGAATGGGTGAAAGTGAAAGATCGGTGGGCGGAATCGTTTGCGGAGGCGGATATCCGGCTTGTTACGAGCGTCCGGGTCGTCGGCACCGGAATCATGCAATAGCCGAAGCGGCAGCGAATTGACAACAGGGTCGTTTTGCCGCATCATAGGAGCAAACGGACGCTTCCGCAATCGATGCGGATCAGGGGAGGAACATTCCGAATGGCCCAGGACAAAGAAAACGGGACGATTCAAGGCGACTACTTCGTCATCAAGGCGAAAGAAAACGGGGTTCATGTGATCGGGCTTACACGGGGACACGATACACGGTTCCATCATACGGAGAAGCTGGATAAAGGCGAAGTGATGATCGCCCAGTTCACGGAGCATACGTCCGCCGTCAAAATCCGCGGAAAAGCGGTCGTCATGACCCGATACGGTACGGTCGAAACGGACGAGTAGCGCGACCTCGAATAAGGCTTCAAAAGGCAGGCATAGCCTGCCTTTTTCATTTGTACAATGAGATAGGGGTGTAAATGCACCGAATGTACAGGGTAGAGCCCCTGCAGGAGGGATGTGCCTTGAAGTCGGTTTACCGGATTCTCGTCGTCGCGTTCGTATCGATTGGTATCGCCGCTTTGTTGTCCATCGTGCCGAAGCTTGACGGATCGCTTGCAGGAGGGGCGGGGGACACGCCCGTATTTCGCCCGGAGTCGGCCGTTATGCTGAGCGACCGCAATCTGGTCGACCTGCTCGTCAAGCTGCCGCTTCAACTGGATATCGCCCATGTCGAATGGAGCGACTCGATCTTGTCGGTTGATCTGAGATCCGGTCCGGATGGAATGAAATCCGAGACCGTATATGACGATTTGTACGTTTTGTCGCAAGCGGGATTTGCCGGAACGAAAAATGTAAAGCGGATGCTCGTCCGCCTTATGGAGCACCCGTCCCAAGCAAAGGGCGTCCCCCAACTGCTGATGGCTATGGACGCCAAACGGTCGGATGCGGACGGAGCTGCCGCCGGCGGCCGTCTGAAAGGGACGAAAGAGCAATATATCGTCTCGAGCTTTAACCTGACGTACACCCACAGATGGATGGACCGGCTTCAGCATTAGCGGAGGCCGGCTGCGGCTGCGGACCTTGCCGTAATTTGCATCATATAGAATGTGCGTGGTGCGCCCGGTTATGATATAATGGTTTAGATTTCTAGGATGAACGCACATTGACGCTTGTCGGCGGTACGGAGGCTTGTATGAACATTTACTCGATTGCGGATGCGACGAAACCTTACACCGATTACGATATGATCCGGGATCATACGGAGCTGCCCGAATTTCCCAATTTTCGCACCCAGCTTTTGTATACGTTTCTCCGTAAACAATCGTCTTACGCGGATCAAAGCGAGCTGTACTCGATCGTCGTATCGCTGGCTCAGCTCGGACTCGATACGCACGATCTGGTCAGCGAAACGAACGAACGCAAAGAGAAAAAAGAAGCTCGTTCCAGACAGATGAAGGTGCTTGCCGGCGATTACTTCAGCAGCCGGTTTTATCATCTGCTGTCGCAGGCCGGCCAGGTGGAGATGACAAGGGGGATCGCGGCTGCGATCTGCGAGGTGAACCGGCTGAAGATGAATTTGTACAGCCGGATGCGCCAGTGGAAGATGACGACGGACGAGTATATGCGTTTTTCCGTCGACATCCGCATGCAGCTGTATTTGACGTTTTCCAAGGCGCTTGAAGGTTTGAAGCCTAACAGCTGGCACGATATGCTCCACGGTTACACCCAATGTGAAGTGTTGCTTAACGAACTGGGCCGCATCGAGCGGGAACGGGATTTCCGCTGCGGATGGGCGTTTTGGCATTTGCTTCAGATCGGGACGAAGGAAGAGCGGAAACAGCTGCAGAACGGCGATACCGATCCTGGGAAGCTGCGCTCGCTTCTGCATAAATACAACGTCAAGGCAACGCTGTTCCAGATGCTGGAGACGCAGTTCAAGCTGCTGTCGGACAAGATCCGGCAATTTGATTCGGAGAAGCTGGTCGGCGAGCTGTATCAGATCGGGGAGCCGTTTGCCAGAGCATTGACAGCACCGAGGGTATTGGAGGAAGTGTGAGGTGGAGATGAAGACTAGCAAAGAGCAGTTCGTCCATTCCGTATTTGAAAGCATCGCTCCCAAGTACGATCTGATGAACGATCTGATTAGTTTCAGGCGGCACAAGGCTTGGCGCAAGTATACGATGAAGCAGATGGACGTCAGACCCGGGCAGACCGCGCTCGACGTATGCTGCGGAACGTGCGACTGGACGGTAGACCTGGCGGAGGCCAGCGGGTCGGGCCGGATCGTGGGGCTGGACTTCAGCAAGAATATGCTCGATTTCGGCGAACGCAAAATCGCAAGCCTCAAGCGGGACGATCAGATTGAGCTCGTCCACGGCAATGCGATGGAGCTGCCCTTCGATGACAATACGTTCGATTATGCCACGATCGGCTTCGCGCTGCGGAACGTGCCGGATTTGGAACAAGTGCTGCGGGAGATGCGCCGTGTCGTGAAACCGGGCGGACTGGTCGTCTCGCTCGAGCTGTCCAAGCCGACCTGGCAGCCGTTTAAGTCGATTTATTATTTTTACTTCCAGAAAGTGATGCCGCTGATCGGCAAGCTGATAGCCAAAAAGTACGAGCAGTACAAATGGCTGCCGGAATCGCTCGTGCATTTTCCGGATTACAACCAGCTTGCCGGCATATTCCGGAAGATCGGGCTGGACGACATTCGCGTCAAACCGTTTTTCCTCGGAGTCGCGGCTTTGCATATCGGCGTCAAGCGGGAGGGAACGTCCGATGTGGAATAAGACGAAAGTCTTTCTGGAAATGATCAAGTTCGAGCATACGATATTCGCCCTCCCGTTTGCTTTTATGGGCGCCGTACTCGGCTCGGTTGTGGAATACGGCCATTTGCCGTCGTGGGCTCAGATCGGTTGGATTATCGTCGCGATGGTCGGTGCACGCAGCGCCGCCATGGGGCTGAACCGGCTGATCGACAAGGCGATCGACCTGAAAAATCCGCGCACGTCGAACCGGGCGATTCCGGCCGGGCTGCTGTCGGTCGGAGAAGTATTGCTCTTTATTATCATTTCGTTCGTCCTGCTGTTTTGGGCGACGGCCAACTTGAGCACTCTGGCGATGAAGCTGCTGCCGCTCGCCGTCTTCATGACCGTTATTTATTCGTACACGAAACGGTTTACCTGGCTTTGCCACATCATCCTCGGTCTTACGATCGCCCTTGCGCCGCTAGGCGGTTGGGTTGCGGTAACCGGAACGATCGATTTGTCCGCAATGGTGCTGTATATCAGCGTCGCATTCTGGACGGCCGGCTTCGATGTGATTTATGCTTGCCAGGATGCCGATTACGACCGCAACGAAGGACTGCACTCCATCCCGAGCCGGTTCGGGATCGGACGAGCGTTAATGATCGCAAGAGCGTTTCATCTGATCACCGCTGCCGGACTGATGAGCCTTTTTCTGATAACGGATTTAAGCTGGTGGTATTTCGCCGGACTGATCATCTCTTACGTTATTATGTTTTATGAACATTTCATCGTATCGCCTAACGACTTGTCCAAGTTGAATACGGCGTTCTTTACGATGAACGGAGTTTTGAGCGTGGTTGTGTTTTGTTTCACATTCCTTGACGTGGTGGTGCGCTACTTATGGTAGAAAGCGCAAGCCGCGAAGGATGGGTGGTCGGCATTACCGGGGCGAGCGGCGCCGTCTACGGAGTCAGGCTGTGCGAAGCGCTTCTGGAGCGCGGGCTGCAGGTTCATCTCGTCATTACCGAGGCGGGTTGGAGGGTGCTGCGGGAGGAGCTCGGCTGGGACACATCTCACCGGCAGGCGACGCTAGAAGAGAAGTTCGGCCGTTTCGCGGTCAAACCGCGTTATTATCCGATCGCCGACATCGGCGCCTCGATCGCTAGCGGATCGTTCCGTACCGCCGGCATGGCGATCGTCCCGTGCAGCATGGGAACGGTGTCGGGCCTGTCGCAAAGCGCCTCGGGCAATTTGCTGGAGCGGGCGGCTGACGTCATGCTGAAGGAGGGACGGAGGCTTGTCATCGTCCCGAGGGAGACGCCGCTTCATGCGATTCATCTGGAAAATATGCTGAAGCTGGCGCGTATGGGAGTTCGGATCGTTCCGGCCATGCCGGCCTTTTACCATAAGCCGTTGTCGATGGACGAGCTGGTCGATTTTATGGTCGGCAAAGTGATGGATAGTATGGGAATCGACAACGAGATGTTCCGACGATGGGGAGATGCTTGACTATGCACCATGAATCACGGATACGCATCGGGAAGATCAACTATACGAACGTGTGGCCCATTTATCATTATTTCCCGCACGAGCGGTTCGGCTCCAGACTGGAATGGATCGAGCAGGTGCCGACCGGGCTGAACCGGGCGATGCTGGCCGGAGAAGTCGATATGGGGGCGATTTCTTCGTTTGCCTATGCCGAATCGCATGAGCGCTACGAGTTGTACCCGGAGCTGTCGGTAAGCGCGCTCGGCAACGTTAATTCGCTGCTGCTGTTTCATAAGAAGCCGCTCGAAGAGCTGGACGGCTGCACGGTTATGCTGCCCACAACGTCCGCTACGACCGTTAATTTGCTTAAAATTGTGCTGCACCGCTTTGTGGGAGTCACGCCCCATTACGTGTATGCCGCTCCGTCTTTGGATACAATGATGAAACATGCGGATGCGGCGCTTCTGATTGGCGACGATGCGATCCGGGCGAGCTGGTCCGATCATCCGTACGAAGTGTCCGATCTGGGCGGACTGTGGAAACGGTATACCGGGGAATGGATGACGTTCGCCGTATGGGCCGTCCGCAAGCAGACGATCGAAGCTTGTCCGGAGCTGGTGGCCGACGTGCACGAATCCTTCCTGAGAAGCAAAGTGGCAGGACTCCAAGATCCCGAACCGATTGTGAGGAAGGCGCAGGCCGAGATCGGCGGGACGCTCGAATACTGGCGCGGCTATTTCCGCAATCTAAGCCACGATTTCGGCCCGGATCAGCGGCGGGGGCTGAGCTTGTATTTCCGGTATGCCGCAGAACAGGGGCTGCTATCCGAGGATGCGCCGCTCCGTATC
The DNA here is from genome assembly GCF_014705615.1 of Paenibacillus oceani. Lineage (GTDB taxonomy): Bacteria > Bacillota > Bacilli > Paenibacillales > NBRC-103111 > Paenibacillus_AB > Paenibacillus_AB oceani. The sequence continues at coordinate 289,018 of NZ_JACXJA010000005.1, read as the reverse complement.
TGGACTGATAATTCTGTAACTAGGTGACTTGATGAAACTATTGGATATTTACGCCAGAATGAAAAAAGATATCGCTTACGTCGAGCGTGAGCTGGAAAGCAGCGTTTATTCGGAACATGCGATGCTTAAGGAAACGTCGCTGCATCTGCTGAAAGCGGGAGGGAAACGGATTCGTCCGGTTTTCGTCCTGCTTGCCGGCCAGTTCGGCAAGTATGATCTGCAGAGACTGAAGCATATCGCGGTGCCGCTGGAGCTGATCCATATGGCCTCGCTTGTGCATGACGATGTGATCGACGATGCGAATACGAGGCGCGGCCAGTTGACGGTAAAGTCCAAGTGGGACAACCGGGTTGCGATGTACACCGGCGATTACATTTTCGCCAAGGCGCTTACGGTCGCAACGCAGCTGTCCGATCCCCGCATCCACCGGATCTTGTCGAAGGCGCTTGTGGAGCTGAGCATCGGGGAGATGGAGCAGATCCGCTACTTTTTCCGGACTGACCAGACGCTGCGCAATTATTTGCTCCGCATCAAGCGCAAGACGGCGCTCCTGATTGCGATCAGTTGCCAGCTCGGCGCGGTCGCTTCGGAAGCTTCGGACGACGTTTGCGACAGCATGTATGCGTTCGGTTACAATGCGGGGATGGCCTTTCAGATCCGCGACGACATCCTCGACCTGACAGGTACGGAGAAGGAGCTCGGCAAGCCCCCGGGAAGCGATATCCGGCAAGGCAACATCACGCTTCCGGTATTATGCGCGCTGCGCGACCCGGCGATCCGAAGCGAGCTGCTGGCCGAGATCGAACGGATCCGTCTTGTCGACGGTCAGACGGATGTTACGCCCTTTTTGCGCATCATCCGCAGCGGTACATACATCGGGGAAGCCGACAGGCTATCTTCGAATTATATTGACAGGGCGATAGCGGCATTGTCCGGCTTGCCGGATATTCGCGCCAAGCGCGACCTGGTTCAGATCGCCCATTTTATCGGCAACCGTTCTTATTGAGGAACCGCTGCCGGTTAGGGAGCAAGGCATATCAACGTATGGATTGCGGAAAATCAACCGACAATGGTTGATACAATGGAGCCGAGTGGAGGGAATGGATATGGAAAGAACGTTTCTGATGATTAAACCGGACGGCGTACAGCGCGGGCTGATCGGCGAGATTGTGGGCCGCTTCGAGCGCAGAGGGTTTACGCTCATCGCCAGCAAGCTGATGATGGTGTCCAAGGAAAAAGCGGCTGCGCATTACGCGGAGCATCACGGCCGTCCTTACTATGACGATTTGATGAACTTCATCACGTCCGGCCCCGTGTTCGCCATGGTATGGCAGGGCGATCAAGTGATCGCGCTGTCCCGGATCATGATGGGCAAGACGAATACGCTTGAGGCGGGAACCGGCACGATCCGGGGAGATTTCGCCGTACATACGAACCGCAACATCATTCACGGCTCCGACTCGCCGGAGAACGCCGTCCGCGAGATCAACATCTTCTTCGAGCCGCAGGAGCTGCTCGATTATACGAAGACGATACAAACATGGATTTGATATTTTTCGACGTCATTTGGCAGGAAAATCCCGTATGCTATGGAACTATAGTAGCATACGGGATTTTTGCGTTTCATCGCGGAAACGGCTTCGTTTAGAAGCTTTTCGTACATAGGGATAGGTGGGGAGACACAGGTGGAAGACAAAGACTTCGCGTTGTTTATTAAAAAAGTGAAAGATTACTCGGCGATCGACTTGTCCCAGTACAAGGAAGCACAGATGAAACGCCGGCTAACCACGTTGTATACGAAGAAGGGGTTTGCGTCGTTTACCTCCTTTTTCGATGCGATGGCGAAAGATAAGGAGCTGTATTACGAATTTCTCGACCGGATGACGATCAACGTATCCGAATTTTGGCGCAATCCGAACCGCTGGGAAATCGTAGAGAGCCGATTTCTGCCCGAGCTTGCCCGCGGTTCCCGCCGGCTGAAATGCTGGAGCGCCGCCTGCTCCACGGGGGAGGAGCCGTTTACGCTGGCGATGATCATGTCGGAGCTGGGCCTGCTCGAATCGTCGCAGCTCGTAGCGACGGATATTGATGAAGGGGCGCTGGAGAAGGCGAAGCGGGGCGTCTATCCGGACCGGTCGCTTCGCGATGTGCCTCCGGCGTATGTGAAGAAATATTTTACCCAGAAAGATATGACGTTCTCAGTCTCGGATTCGTTAAAGAAGCATATCCGGTATTCGAAGCAAAATTTGCTGCACGATCCGTTCGACACGCAGTTCGATCTGATCGTCTGCCGCAATGTGATGATTTATTTTACCGAGGAAGCGAAACATATGCTGTACCATAAGTTCAGCCGGGCGCTCAAGCCGGGCGGACTTTTGTTCGTCGGCAGCACCGAGCAGATTTTCTCGCCGGGCCAGTACGAGTTCGAGCCGGCCGATACGTTTATATACCGGAAAAAAGCGGCCCATGTATAACCGCTTCCATATATTCCTATACTAAACCTGTACTTTCGATCAGGAGGTTTGCCCCTAATGGATAAACGGAAGGTCATTACGGCATATCGGCGCGGCTTCATAACGATCCAGGAGTGCGCGCAAATACTCGGCATCGACTCGGTGCAAGTTCTGGGTATTATGAACGATCCGCTGCCGGCAGACAAGTCCCGGATCTATCCGCAGCCCGTCAACGGCTGACGGAAGTTCCTTTTCGAATCGTACGGATCAAGTGCGCCCCGCGCGGGGCGTGCTTTTTGTCGTTAACCATTTAATTTTACTAAGTGAAGTGGTAAGCCTTGCCCTGCTTATAGGCAGGAAGGAAACGATTAAGAGCGGTCGGGCACTTTTAGCGGACGGTTTTTCTTCCGTCGCTTCCGTCGCTTCTGTCCGCATTCCCGGCCGGGTCATCTTACCACGCTCATTTCCTTGTCAAACCGGGGGTGCTATACTATAATTAGCAAAGGAAATTCGGTACATAAAAGCGCTAAAGCACGGCTATAGCGTTCGGATGTATGGGATCAGGATGAAAGGGGATTACCGTTCATGAGATATTTGACAGCTGGGGAAACACACGGCCCGCAACTGACCGCGATCGTGGAAGGGCTGCCAAGCAATATGCCGCTGACCGGGGAGCCGATCAACGAGCAGCTCGCACGCCGCCAGAAAGGTCACGGCCGGGGCAAACGGATGCAAATCGAGAAAGATACGGCGCAGATCGTAGGAGGCGTCCGGCACGGCAAAACGACCGGAGCGCCGGTTGCGCTTGTCGTCGAGAACCGCGATTGGAAAGCATGGACGACCGTCATGAGCATCGAGGACGTCGAAGAGGGCAGCGAAGGCAAACGCCGCGTCAACCGCCCGCGTCCGGGACATGCCGACTTGAACGGCGGCCTGAAATATAACCAGAAAGATCTTCGCAACATCTTGGAGCGCTCCAGCGCCCGGGAAACGACGGTTCGCGTCGCTGTCGGCGCGATCGCCCGCCAGTTTTTGGCGCAGTTCGGCATTAAGGTAGCCGGACAAGTGATTCGGATCGGAGAAATCGAAGTCAACCGCCAGGAGCTGCCGATCGACGAGTTGATCCGGATCACCGAAGAGTCTCCGGTTCGCGTCGTCGACAAGGAAGCGGAGGAGCGGATGATCGCCGCGATCGACCAGGCGAAGGCCGAAGGCGATACGCTTGGCGGTATCGTTGAAGTTATCGTCGAGGGCGTTCCGGTCGGTCTGGGCAGCCACGTCCAATGGGACCGCAAGCTGGACGGACGGATCGCGCAAGCCGTCGTTTCGATTCAAGCGTTCAAGGGCGTCGAGTTCGGCATCGGGTTCGAAGCGTCCGAGCGTCGCGGATCGAAGGTGCACGATGAGATTTTGTATAATGAAGAGACAGGATTCCGCCGCGGCTCCAACCGTGCAGGCGGTTTCGAGGGCGGCATGACGACCGGCGAGCCGATCGTCGTCCGCGGCGTCATGAAGCCGATCTCTACGCTGTACAAGCCTTTGGGCAGCGTGGATATCGATACGAAGCAGCCGTTCTCCGCTCAGGTGGAACGTTCCGATACGTGCGCGGTTCCGGCCGCAGGCGTTATTATGGAAAGCGTAGTCGCCTGGGAAGTCGCCAGAGCGTTTATGGAGAAGTTCGGCGGCGATTCGATGGAAGAGATCCGCGCCAACTACGACAATTTCCTCGCGCAAGTGAGGCAGTACTAATATGAAGCAGCTGACGGTTGATCTGGGAGAACGGTCGTACCCGATCTACATCGGCGAAGGTATTATTAGCGGTCTTGCCGCTACTCTCGCCAACCACAAAATCGGGACCAAGTCGCCGATCCTCGTCGTTACGGACGAGAACGTGGCGAAGTTTTATTTGGCACAGGTCAAAGACTCGCTCGAAGCCGGCGGATACCGCGTCGCAACCGCTGTAGTAGCGCCCGGCGAGAAGTCCAAGTCGCTGGCTGTGCTTGAAGATATGATTACGGTAGCGCTGGAAGCGGGACTGGACCGCAGCTCGGCGGTGATCGCGATCGGCGGCGGCGTCGTCGGCGATCTGGCCGGCTTCGTCGCGGCGAGTTATATGCGGGGCATCCGCTTCGTGCAAATTCCGACGACGATCCTCGCGCACGACAGCAGTGTCGGAGGCAAGGTGGCGGTTAACCACAGGCTGGCCAAAAACGTCATCGGCGCCTTCCATCAGCCGGAATTCGTCCTGTACGATACGGCAACGCTGAAGACGCTGCCGGAGCGGGAGATTCGCGCCGGGCTGTCGGAGCTCGTCAAGGAAGGATTTATATGGGACCGGGAGTTCGTCGAATGGTTCGACGCCAATACCGACAAGCTGCTTGCCCTCGATTCGGAGGCGCTCGCGCATGCCTTGTACATCGGCTGCGGCGTCAAAGCAACGGTCGTGTCGCAGGACGAGCGGGAGGGAGGCCTCCGCGCCATCCTGAACCTGGGTCATACGATCGGCCATGCACTCGAAGCGGTATCCGGGTACGACGAGCTGCTGCACGGGGAAGCGATCGCGATCGGCATGGTCGGCGCGGCGATGCTGTCCGAGAAGCTCGGCAATCCGGGATCGATCGCGGTCGAGACGGAGCGCATTTTGCGCAAGCTCGGGCTGCCTGTCCGCATCCCGTCCCATCTGGACACCGATGCGATCATGAGCGCACTGATGCACGACAAGAAGTTCAAGGAAGGCACCATGGTGTTTATTATTCCGACCGCAATCGGCGAGGTCGAGATCAATTCGAACGTATCGTCCGTATGGGTCAGAGAAATTGTAGAGCGGTTGAAAGGGGAGGCTTGAGCGGACATGTTCGTTAGGGGAATACGCGGGGCCATCACGGTGGAACACAACGAGGAAGCGGAAATCCTGAAAGCGACGATCGAGCTGCTCGGTCAAATCGTCGCCGACAACCACATTCAGCCGGACGATATCGCGCACGTCTTCGTAACGGTTACGCAAGATTTGGATGCGGCCTTTCCGGCCAAGGCGATTCGTCAGATGCCGGGCTGGGAGCTCGTGCCGCTGATGTGCGCGCTGGAGATTTCCGTACCGGGCGGTCTGCCGAAGTGCATCCGTCTGATGGTATCGGTGAATACCGACAAATCGCAGCGGGAAATCCAGCACGTTTATTTGAACGAAGCCAAAAAGCTCCGTCCGGACTTGTCCGAGACGACCAAGTCCTAATTGTTTATATTTCGAAAACGGTTGACGGTCTTCTTGGATCTGTTGTATAGTAAGTGGAAAGCATGAACAAGGCAAGTCGAGAACAGTAGAGTTTAGGAATTAGTCGAGATGAGTGGAGTACAGCCGAGTGAAGCGAAGGCGGGAGCCGCCGGTAGCTTCAGTTGTTTCGAGAATGTTCATAGGTTGGGTGATGTTTGACCGGGAGCGGTCGAAGTTACCCGCGGAACCTGCGGACCGACAAGCGAAAAGCCGATTGTTTCATTGGCAGGAGAAGAAGTCCCGGAGTGAAACGTCGCCGTAATTGTTTTCGTTTGGCGTATTTTTCGAAACGAACGCTTGTTCCCCAACCGATTGATATTCAAACCTCTACTTCGGTAGAGGTTTTTTTGCATTCATATAGCTACAGGCCAACTGCGGCGAAGGAGAGATGACGAATATGTACACGCCAGAACTCAATGAGGTAATCCGGCTAGCCCAAACCCACAACTTAATCCCGGTCGTACGCAATTTGATGGCGGATACGGAGACGCCGATCCGGGTGTTTCAGCATTTTTACGAGGAACCGCGGGCGTTCCTGCTGGAAAGCGTGGAGGGCGGCGTCAAGTGGGCGAGATATTCGTTTATCGGAACCGACCCTTTTCTGATGGTGAAAGGCAAGCACGGCCGGATGGAGATCGAACTGAACGGCGTTCGCCAAGTCGTGGACGACAAGCCGCTCGAGACGTTGAAAGGGCTGCTGCGCGGGTATTCGAGTCCGGCGCTGCCGGATTTCCCTCCGTTTACAGGCGGCGCGATCGGATTTTTCGGATACGATCTGCTCCAGCATTACGAGAAGCTTCCGGCCCATCGGCATGACGATTTGAATATGAGCGACATCGAGTTTATGTTCTGCGATCAGGTGATCGTGTTCGACCATTTCAAGCAGCAGGTGAAAGTGATCGGCAACGTTCATATCGGGAAACACGCGACGGACGCGCAAATCGCCGAAGCGTACCGGCTTACCTGTTCCAAGATCGACGCCACGATCGAACGTCTGCAGCAGCCGATCGCCCAGCGCTCCATCCAAAATGCGATTCCGGCCGATGTGGATTTGGGAGAGGTGCACTCCAATCTGACCAAGGAACAATACATGGCGAACGTCGATAAGGCCAAGGAATACATCCGGGCGGGCGATATATTCCAGGTCGTCCTCTCGCAGCGATTCCATATCGAGACGGAGATTTCCCCGCTGTATGTGTATCGCGTGCTGCGTGCGACGAACCCTTCGCCGTATATGTATTATTTGAAAATGGACGACGAAGTCATCGTTGGAACGTCCCCGGAAGCGCTCGTGAAGGTCGACGGACAGCGGGTGGAGACGAGACCGATCGCGGGAACGCGGCCAAGAGGCAAAACGCCGGAGGAAGACGCGGCGCTTGAAGCGGAGCTGCTGGCCGACGAGAAGGAACGGGCGGAGCATCTCATGCTGGTCGACCTGGGGCGCAACGATATCGGCCGGGTCGCTGAATTCGGCTCCGTCAAGTGCGACATGTACATGGAGATCGAGCGGTATTCTCACGTTATGCATATCGTGTCCAACGTGTCCGGCAAGCTGCGTGAAGATAAAGATTTCTTCGACGCCTTTATATCCTGCATGCCGGCGGGAACGGTATCGGGCGCTCCGAAGTTGCGTGCGATGGAGATTATCGCGGAGATCGAGCGGGAGGCGCGCGGCGCCTATGCAGGGGCCATCGGCTATCTCGGTTTCTCGGGCAATCTGAATACGTGCATCACGATCCGGACGCTTATCTTCAAGCATGGCAAGGCGTACATCCAAGCGGGAGCCGGCATCGTCTGGGACTCCGTACCGGAGATGGAGTACAAGGAAACAGTGAACAAAGCGATGGGGATGCTCAAGGCGATCCGGCTGGCGGAAGCGATATTCGGAGAAAAGAAACCGGCGGCCGCCGTACTGACGAATCAGGACTATTACTGATCTGCGATTATTTCGAGGGGGGAAACGGACATGGACCAAATCAAAACGATCCAGCAGACGATTGCCAAAGTGGTGAGCGGCGCGCATCTGACGCGGGAAGAAGCCAAACTGGCGATGAACTTCGTCATGGAGGGCGACGCGACGCCTTCGCAGATCAGCAGTCTGGTAACGGCGCTGCGCATGAAGGGAGAGACCGCGGACGAAATCGGCGGCTTCGCCGAGACGATGCGCGGCAAGGCCAATCTGGTAAAAGCCGAACGGATCAATTTGCTGGATACGTGCGGAACGGGCGGAGACGGAGCCGATACGTTCAACATCTCTACCGCATCGGCCATCGTAGCGGCAGCCGGAGGCATTCGCGTAGCGAAGCACGGCAACCGGGCGATGTCGAGCAAAAGCGGCAGCGCGGACGTGCTGGAGGCGCTGGGTGTCAACATCGGGCTGTCCGCGGAAGAGGCCGCATCCTGTCTGGAGCGCATCGGCATCTGCTTCATGTTCGCCCAGGCGCACCATCCTTCGATGAAGCACGCGGCTGCGCCTCGTAAGGAGATCGGAATCCGGACTGTATTCAACCTGCTCGGACCGCTGACCAACCCGGCCGGGGCCGACCGGCAGCTGCTCGGCATCTTCGACCGCAACCGGACGGAGCTTATCGCCGAGGTGCTCGGCTCGCTTGGGATCAAGCGGGGGCTCGTCGTAGCGAGCTATGACGGGCTGGACGAGATCAGCATATCGGCCGCGACCAAGGTGACGGAGCTGAAAGACGGCTCGATCCGGACGTTCGATATCAGCCCGGACGATCTCGGGTTGAAGGCGTATCAGATGAGCGACATCGTTGGAGGCGACGCGGCGGCCAATGCGGACATTATCCGCTCCGTGTTCCGCGGTGCAGGCGGCGCCTGCAGGGATATCATTCTCGCCAATGCGGGAGCTTGCTTCTACGTGACCGGACGTTGCTCAACGCTGCAGGAAGGTGTAAAATTAGCGGGTGCGGTCATCGACTCCGGGAAGGCGGCGGAGAAGCTGGAGCAGCTAGCACAAGTAACGGGAGAACTGAGCCATGTTTCTTGATAAAATCGTAGCAACCAAAAAAATCGAAGTCCAGCGGCTGCAAGAAACGTTTTCTTTAGCCGAAGCGGAGAACCAAATAGCGGCAATGCCTGCCTGTCTCGGCTTCGAGCGGGCCCTCTCGGGCGGACGGAAGCGGAGCATGGGGCTGATCGCCGAGGTGAAGAAGGCGTCCCCGTCGAAAGGGCTGATCCGGCCCGATTTCGATCCGGTGAGCATTGCCAGATCGTATGAAGCGGCGGGAACGGACTGTATATCGGTATTGACCGACGTCGACTATTTTCAAGGCTCGAACGAGTATTTGAGCGCGGTGCGGCAAGCGGTCGGCGTGCCGATTCTGCGCAAAGACTTTACGATCGACGTCCGGCAAATCTATGAAGCGCGGCTGATCGGCGCTGATGCGATTTTGCTTATAGCGGCAATCTTGACCACATCCGAGATGAGACAATTTTTGGCGACAGCCCGCGAGCTGGGACTCGACACACTGGTCGAGGTGCATGACCGCGAGGAACTGGAACGGGTGCTCGAGCTGGATGCGACGTTAATCGGGATTAATAACCGCAATCTGCGGACGTTCGTGACCGACCTCCATACGACGGAGGAGCTGATCCGGCACATACCGGGCGATAAGACGGCCGTCAGCGAAAGCGGCATCGCTTCCCCGGAAGAGATCGCCTACTTAAGCTCGATCGGCGCACACGCCGTATTGGTAGGGGAAACGTTTATGCGCAAGCCCGTTATCGAAGACGCGGTAACCGAATTGATGGGGCGCTTGCCTGTTCAAGGCGGTCGATAGGATGATGACTACGGTGAAAATATGCGGCCTGAAGGACAAGGCGACGGTTGAAGCCATCCTTCATCTGCCGATCGACCATATCGGTTTCTTATTTGCAAAAAGTAAACGTCAGGTCACTCCCGGTGAAGCCGGGGAGATGATCCGGGTAATTCACGAGCGCCGCGCCGCGGGACAGCCTGTTCCGCTAACGGTTGGGGTGTTCGTCGATCCGTCCCGGGAGCTTCTGGCCGAAGTGATGCGTGAGGCACCGCTGGACGCCGTCCAGCTGCACGGATCGGAAAGCCCGGACTTCTGCAGGTGGGTGAAGATGACGTTCGGCGTTCTCGTATACCGGGTATTCTCCGCGATGGACACCGGCCCGGACCAGGCGGGCGAGCTGGGGGACGTTCTGGACCCGTATGCGGGACAGATCGACGGTCTGCTGCTCGACACCGCGGGGGGCGGAACCGGCAAGACGTTCGAATGGAACCGGATTCCGGCTTACCATGCCTGGGCTGTCAGGAACCGCATTCCGCTGCTTGTAGCGGGCGGCCTGCATCCGGACAATGTGGCCGGCTTGATCGGGTCCTATCCGCTGGACGGCGTAGACGTATCGAGCGGCGTAGAGACGGACGGCACGAAAGATATTGCGAAAATAACTACATTTGTCGAAAGGGTGAAACGTCATGAGTCGCATGCAAGTGCCTGACGAGCACGGGCGGTTCGGAACCTTCGGGGGCCGTTACGTTCCGGAAACGCTGATGAACGCGCTGATCGAGCTCGAGGAAGCGTATCGCTACTATTCGCAAGACCCGGATTTTATTAAGGAAGTGCAAACTCTGCTGAACGAATATGCGGGCAGGCCATCGCGGCTGTATTACGCCGAACGTCTGACGGAGCATTTGGGCGGAGCGAAAATTTACTTGAAGCGGGAAGACCTGAACCATACCGGCGCCCACAAAATCAATAACACGATCGGACAGGCTGTGCTCGCCAAACGGATGGGCAAGAAGAAAGTAATCGCCGAGACCGGCGCCGGGCAGCACGGGGTCGCCAGCGCGACGATCGCCGCCTTGCTCGGACTCGAATGCAAAGTTTTTATGGGCGAAGAGGATACGAAGCGGCAGCAGTTGAACGTATTCCGGATGAACCTGCTCGGAGCGGAGGTCGTTCCCGTTACGTCCGGTACCCGGACGCTGAAGGACGCCTGCAACGAGACGCTGCGCTATTGGGTCAGCAACGTGCACGACACCTTTTATATTTTGGGCTCGGTCACCGGACCTCATCCATATCCGATGATGGTCCGCGATTTTCAGCGGATTATCGGGGACGAGGCGCGCGCTCAAATGCTTGAGAAGGAAGGGCGTCTGCCTGATGCGGTTATCGCCTGCGTCGGCGGGGGCAGCAATGCGATGGGGATCTTCTATCCGTTCGTCGGCGACGAATCGGTCCGCCTGATCGGCGTAGAAGCTGCAGGTCGCGGCGTAGAGACGGAAGAGCATGCCGCCACGATGACGAAGGGCAGTCCGGGCGTGTTCCAAGGCTCGCTCAGCTACGTGCTGCAGGACCCGTTCGGTCAAGTGCTGCCGGCTCATTCGATCTCGGCGGGGCTCGATTATCCGGGCATCGGTCCGGAGCATTCGTATCTGAAAGATTCCGGTCGGGCGGAATACGTGCCGGTTACCGATAAAGAGGCGCTGGACGCACTTCAACTGCTTAGCCGTACCGAGGGCATCATTGCCGCGCTCGAAAGCTCGCACGCCGTAGCGCATACGCTCAAGGTCGCTCCTACGATGAGCAAAGACCAGATTATCGTCGTTAATTTGTCCGGCCGCGGCGACAAAGACGTCGAATCGATTATGGGATATTTGGGAGGTGGCGCGGATGAATCGCATTGACGCCAAATTTGCCGAGCTGAAAGCAAGCGGCAGAACCGCGCTGATCCCTTACATTACGATGGGCGATCCGAACCCGGACGTATCGGTGTCGCTGCTGCGGGAGCTGGAGACGGCCGGCGCCGACATCGTCGAGCTCGGAGTGCCGTACTCCGATCCGCTGGCCGACGGCCCGGTCATCCAGCGCGCCTCCGAGCGGGCGCTGAAGCACAACATTACGATACTGGACTGTATCCGCATCGCCAAGGAGGCGCGCGAGCATAACGTCAGCCTGCCGTTTATTTTGTTCACTTATTATAATCCGGTGCTGCAGGTCGGGCTGGAGCGGTTTTTCGAATTGCTGGCTGAGCACGATATTAGCGGCGTCATCATCCCGGACTTGCCGTTCGAAGAGAACGGACCGGTCAAGGCGTTGTCCGACCGCTTCAACATTCATCTGATTCCGCTCGTGGCGCCGACCTCGGAAGATCGGATCGTCAAAATCGTCTCGAGCGCATCCGGCTTTATCTATTGCGTGTCCTCGCTTGGCGTTACCGGCGTCAGGAGCGACTTTTTCTCCGGTATCGACGAGTTTCTCGCGACGGTTCGCCGTTCGACCGACTTGCCGATCGCGATCGGATTCGGCATCTCAAGCAGCGAACAGTTCGTCCATTTCTCCAAGTCGTGCGACGGCGTAGTCGTCGGCAGCGCGATCGTGCGCAAGATCGAAGAAGCGACGCCGCTGCTGCTGTCCGAATCTTCCCGGTCCGACGGACTGGTCCAGGTGCGGGAATTCGTCCGACAGCTTCGCGGTTAACCGGAATTATCCATTCAAGAAGGTTTCCTCTTAGTAGGAAGCCTTCTTTTTTTGTCTGAACCAACGTCTGCCGCCCAATCCTGTCCTGTATAGGGAATTCATGGGTCCGATTGTGAAGGTCGTGTAAAAGAACCACAACAATTCATAAAAAATCACATGTAAGCGCGTTCAGATGTCCGGTATCATTAAAGTCGACAACAAGGAGGGGGAAGCAGATGGCGACCGAAATGAAAGCGGGTGCGAATCCGCCGCTTATAGGGAACCGGCCGAAGAAGACAAGCTATTTAATTAAACATTGGCCCATATACTCGATGATCATCCCGGGCTTGCTCTTTTTTATCGTATTCAAGTATATTCCGCTAGGCGGAAGTATTATCGCCTTCCAGGATTACAATGTGTTCGACGGAATTGCCGGGAGCAAATTTGTAGGAGCCAAACATTTTCTGAATTTGTTTACGTACCCGGAGTTTTACCGGATCTTCAAAAACACGCTGCTGATCAGCATCTACCAGTTGGCATTCGGCTTCCCGGCTCCGATAATTCTCGCTTTGCTGCTGAACGAAGTGCGCAAGGCGGTGTTTAAACGGACCATTCAAACCGTGCTCTACCTGCCCCACTTTTTATCCTGGGTAATCGTAGGCGGTCTGGTCATCAGCCTTCTGTCGCCTAGCACAGGGCTGGTTAACGGGATTGTGAAGATGTTCGGCGGCGACCCGGTTTTCTTCATGCAGGAGCCTTCCTATTTCCGCACGATTGTAGTAACGTCAGGAATTTGGAAAGAGGTCGGCTGGGGGACGATTATTTACTTGGCCGCGATGGCCGGCGTTAATCCCGACCTGTACGAAGCGGCCGAAGTGGACGGCGCCGGAAAGCTGCGCCAAATGTGGAACATTACGCTCCCTTGTCTACTGCCGACGATTATGGTCATGCTTCTGCTTCGAATCGGCAGCATACTCGACCTGGGCTTCGAGCAGATCTACAGCATGCTCAATCCGCTCGTTACAGAGACGGGCGAAGTGTTTGACACTTACATTTATCGGATCGGCCTACTGGGCGGCCAGTTCAGCTACACGACCGCGATCGGCCTGTTCAAATCCGTTATCGGTTTCATCCTGCTCGTAGGCGCCAATATGATCAGCAAGAGAACGACAGGAAGTTCTATTTACTAGAGAGGAGACGGCTTACGTATGATTCGGACAACATGGCCGCAGAAGCTGTTTACCGTTGTGAACTACATGTTTCTGACCTTGCTGAGTTTGACGATGCTGATTCCGCTGCTTCATATTCTGGCAGGCTCTTTAAGCGGCAACAGCGCTTTGATGGCCGGGGAAGTGACTGTGTTCCCCGTCGACTTCACCTGGTCGAACTATCAAGTTGTGTTCACCGATCCCGCGATCTGGAGGGCGTTCGCCATCACGGTGCTCGTCACCGTGTTCGGAACGGCGATCAGTCTGTTCCTGACCTGCCTGATGGCTTACGGGTTGTCCCGGAATGTGAAGGGCAGCTCCATCATCCTGCTGCTGGTCGTATTCACCATCATCTTCCAGGCTCCCATGATTCCGACCTATATATTGGTCAAATCGCTCGGCATGCTGAACTCGTTATGGGCGCTTATTATTCCGGGAGCTATCAGCGCCTTTAATATGATCATTATGGTATCGTTTTTCCGCAACATTCCGGAGGGGCTGATCGAATCGGCGCGCATCGACGGTGCAGGCGAATACCGGACGTTGTTCCAGATCGTCATTCCGCTGTCGCTGCCATCTCTGCTTACGATTGGTCTGTTTTACGCCGTTGGTTATTGGAACAGTTATATGCAAGCGTTGCAATATATCCGCAAGCCGTCGCTTCATCCGCTTCAAGTCAAGCTGAGGCAGATGATTGTCGAAAGCGATGTCGATTCGCTCCTGCAAAGTACGATGGCCTCGATGCAATCGGCCGAAGGGATCAAGATGGCGTCCATTATTTTCGCCACGATTCCGATCCTGCTTATTTATCCATGGATCCAGAAGCACTTTGTGAAAGGTGCAATGCTAGGATCTGTTAAAGGATAAACTATACATCAAGAGGAAAAAGGAGAGGGTTCTTGTGAAGATGAAAAAAACATTTTCGGTTCTGCTGTCGGTAACTTTGGCGGGGGCGGCGCTGGCCGCATGCTCGACCGATAAAGAAAACGAAAATGCTGCAGGTCCGTCGGAGACAGGGCAGCCAGCCAAAATCAGCGTTGCATTAGGAACGGGCAATTTGCCGTATGTGACCGGTTCGCGGGACATTAATTCAGACAAATATGTGAAAAAGCTTGAAGAACTGGCCAAAGTGGATCTGGATCTCGAGCTGATCCCGCACGAAAACTATTCGCAAAGTCTGACTCTTATGTTTGCCAGCGGCGAAATGCCGAATTTGCTTCAAACGAAAGGAATCAATACGCCTGAAGTAGCGCCGGCGGTGGATTCCGGCAATCTGATGCCGCTGAACGACCTGATCGACCAGTACGGTCCGAACTTGAAAAAGTACGTGCCGAAAGAATCCTGGGATTCGACGCGAGTGAGCAAAGACGGCAAAATTTACGGGATTCCGCAGGAAAACCCGATCCGTAACGGTACGGTCACCTATATCCGCCAAGACTGGCTGGACAAACTGGGGCTGAAAACGCCGAAAACGATCGATGAGTATATCGAAGTGCTTCGCGCCTTCCGGGATCAGGACCCGAACGGCAACGGCAAAAAAGACGAAATTCCGTTCACGTCCCGCGCCAAGTTTTCCTTCGGGCAAGCGTTTTTCGGAGCTTATGACGTAGCGCCGGCTTTGTGGAAACAGGTCGACGGCCAGCTCGTACCCAACTTCATCCGTCCCGAGATGAAAGACGCTTTGAAACTGTACAAGCAGCTGTATGAGGAAAAGCTGATCGACAACGAATTTTTTGTCATGCAGGGCAAAGACTGGGATGCGAAAATCAAGGGCACCGGTGTTGCGGGCATGTGGGCGCACTCCGCTTCGTATCCGGACAAGTGGGAGAACGATGTCAAGACGGCCGTGCCTACGGCTAAAGTATCGGCGATTCCTTCCCCGGTGGGACCGAGCGGCAAGCCGGGCGGTTCGGACGAGATCGGCTCGACGGTATCCGACTATGTGTGGGTCATTCCCAAAGATACGAAAAATGCGGCCGACGTCATCAAGTTTTTGGACTGGTACTATAATCCGGACAACAAGGATAAAGACAACTTCCTGCTGTACGGGCTGGAAGGCGAAACCTACACGGTCGACAACGGACAAATCAAATATAAGGCTCCGACTACGCCGGAAGAAACGCAAGCGGAATTTATGCACCAGGGATGGCTCGCCTTTACCGGTCAAAAGAAGTATTTGACCGATGAAACGTTTATTAAGAGCAAGCCGGGCGGCGACAAAATTTTGGAAACTATGAAAATCGCTGCGGCCGAAGGTCTCGTCAATGACGGAAGCGAGATGCCGGTAATGCCCGCCATGCAGGCACGTCCGGAGCTGAAGTACGACGGACTGTGGCTCGAGTTTGCCTCCAAGGTGGTAACGGGCAAGGAGCCTGTCGAGAAATTCGACGAGTTCGTAGCCGACTGGAAAAAACGCGGCGGCGAACAGCTGGTGAAAGAAGCGACGGAATGGTATAAAGCGAAACAAAAGTAACGCCAGGCTAGAGCAAACGAAACCTGCAGTTCGAAGCGAAGCGTATCCGTTCGCGGACATCTGTCCGGATTCGCAGGCGGTTCCATCATTAGCTTAAACAGCGAACCCTCGATGCGACATCGGGGGTTTCTGTTTAGAAAGGAAGATCGCACATGAACGAGCTTCATCTTATCTGCAATGCCCATCTCGATCCGGCCTGGCTGTGGGAAATCGAGGAAGGCGCCGGCGAGGCGCTGTCCACGTTCCGGATCGCCGCAGACTTTTGCGAGAAGTACGACGGATTCGTATTTAACCACAATGAGGTAATTTTGTACCGGTGGATCGAAGAATATGACCCGGAGCTGTTCGAGCGCATCCGCATGCTGGTGCGTTGCGGGAAATGGCATATTATGGGCGGGTGGTACTTGCAGCCGGATTGCAACATGCCGAGCGGGGAGTCGTTTGTCCGGCAAATCGTGACGGGCCGCCGTTACTTTATGGAGAAGTTCGGCGTGCGGCCGACGACGGCGATTAATTTCGATCCGTTCGGACATACGCGGGGACTCGTCCAGATTATGGCCAAGTCCGGTTACGACTCTTACATCGTATGCCGTCCAGGAGATAACGACTGCAAGCTGCCCGGGGACGAGGTCGTATGGGTCGGGCACGACGGGTCCGAGATTGTCGTGCACCGCGCGTACAAGGCGTATTTGTCAGGCAAAGGAAAAGCGCATATCAAAGTGATGGATTGGATGAGCGATCATATCGGCCGGGAAACGGGGATGGTGCTCTGGGGCATCGGCAACCACGGCGGCGGGCCGTCGCGGATCGATCTCGAGCAACTGCAAGAGCTGAAGAACCGTACGAAATCGTACCGGATCGTGCACTCCACCCCGGAAGCGTATTTCAAACGGCTGAGAGAGACGGGCACGGAGCTGCCCAAGTACGAGAACGACCTGAACCCGTGGGCGGTCGGCTGTTATACGTCGCAAATCCGGATTAAGCAGAAGCACCGGCAGCTTGAGAACGAGCTGTATCTGACGGAAAAGATGGCGGCACATACGGCGCTGGCCGGTCTCGCTGCGTATCCGCACGAGCCTATCACCGAAGCGTTGGAAGATTTGATGCTCGCTCAGTTTCACGATATTTTACCGGGCTCGTCGATTCAGCCGGTGGAAGAGTACGGACTGCGGCTGATGGATCATGGCCGGGAAATTTTGGCCAGGCTGCGGGCCCGGTCGTTTTTCGCCTTGACGTCCGGCCAGAAGAAAGCCAAGGAAGGCGAAGTGCCGATCTTTATCTACAACCCGCACCCGTTCAAGGTGAAGGGTGTATTCGAATGCGAATTCCAGCTTCAGAAGTCGACGAAAAACCAGTTCGCCTATCCGGTGCTGACGGCAAACGGACGGGAAATCCCGTGTCAGGTCGAGAAGGAACTAAGCAACTTGTATATCGACTGGCGGAAACGAGCGGTATTTTACGCCGAGCTGGAGCCGGGCACGATGAACCGGTTCGACTGTACCGTAGAGCTGCTTGCCGAGAAACCGGCGCCGTCGTTAAAGGAGCGGGACGGAACGATCGTGTTTGAATCGGAGCGGCTGCGGGCTGTCATTAATACGGCTACCGGACTGATGGACGAATTGTCCGTTGACGGGGTATCCTGCCTGCAGCCGGGTGCGTTCAGGCCGATCGTCATTGCGGACAACGACGACGCCTGGGGCAGCGCGGTGCAAAGCTTCCCGAACCGGATCGGCGAATTCAAGCTGATGTCGAAGTCCAAGGGGACGAAAGTATCCGGGGTCAAAGGATATCCGATCGCATCCGTGCGGGTCATCGAAGACGGAGCGGTCCGGACGGTGATCGAAGCGTTGTTCCAGTACGGGGACTCGACGCTAGTGACGACCTACAAGCTGCCGAAGCACGGAGCGGAATTCCAGGTTGATGTGGTCGTATACTGGCACGAGCAGAGGAAGCTGCTGAAGCTGGCGATTCCTACCGTATGGAGCGATGCCACCTATGTCGGACAGGTGGCTTACGGTGTGGACGAGCTGCCGAATAACGGACGCGAGGTAGTGGCGCAGAAGTGGACGGCGGCCGTCTCCGAATCGGCGAATTATGCGTTTACCTGCATTAATGACGGCATATACGGCTCCGACATGTCGGACGGCGAGATTCGTCTGACGCTGCTTCGCTCGCCGGGTTACGCGGCGCTGCCGGGCGGCAAGAAGAAGCATACGATGCCGAACGACCGGTTCTCCCCCCGGATCGATCAGGGCGAACGCCGCTTTTCGTTCTGGTTCCAAGCCGGACGGGCGGAAGAGAGAAAAAACGCGGTCGATCGGGATGCGCTGGTTCATAACGAAAAGCCGTATACGTTAACTTATTTTCCGTCCGGTAAAGGAGAGCGGCCTCTGCCGGCCGCCGAGATTAGCGACGGCGTTGTGCAATTGACGGCTTTCAAGCGTGCGGAGCAGTCGGAAGATTTTATCATACGTTTATTCGAACCGACCGGTCAGCCGCGGGAAACGGATTTGTTTATTCCGGTCCTCGGGTTGAGCCGACGCGTCTCCCTTGGAGCTTTCGAGATCAAAACGATTCGGCTCCATGTGGCGGACCGCAAGCTGACCGAGGACACGTTAACCGAGTCGATCTGAATCGACGAACGGCTCCGTGAATCATCATCCATCTTAGAAAGAAGGTACCCGACATGGAACGATTAGCGATTAACGGGGGAAGCCCGGTGCGTACAACGCCGTTTTCGGTTTGGCCGGTATTTGGGGAAGAAGAGGAGCTGTACATCCTTGATGTAGTCCGTTCCGGAAAATGGGGCGGTACGAACCGCAACAAGCTGCCGGTTTTTGAAGAAAAATTTGCAGCCATGCACGGGGCGAAGCACGCCGTTTCCGTCACGAACGGAACGATCGGCCTGACGGTTGCGCTGCAGGCTGCGGGCGTGAAGCCCGGCGATGAAGTGATCATGCCGCCGTATACGTTTATCGCGACCGCTTCGGCCGCGCTTCTCTTCGGCGCGATTCCCGTATTCGTCGACGTTGAACCGGATACGCTGCTGCTCGACCTAGATAAAGTGGAAGCGGCGATTACACCGAGAACCAAAGCGATCATCGCGGTTCATATCGCCGGCGCGCCGGTTAATATGACGGGCTTGAACGAAATCGCGGCAAAGCACGGCTTGCGGGTCATCGAGGATGCAGCCCAGGGAGTGGGCGCAGCCTGGGACGGCCGGCCGGTCGGCGCGCTTGGCGACTTCGGCTCGTTCAGCTTTCAATCGGGCAAAAATGTAACGGCCGGCGAGGGCGGCATCATTTTGACCAATGACGAGGAGCTGGCGGACATCGCCTGGTCGCTCGCCAACGTAGGCCGTATCCGGCAAGGCGCCTGGTATCAGCACGAGCGGATCGGCTGGAATTTGCGGATGACGGAATTTCAGGCGGCGATTTTGCTTGCCCAGCTTACGCGGTACGACGAGCAACTGCAGCGCAGAGACCGCAATGCCAAGCTGTTAACCGGGCTGATCTCCGAGATCGGAGGATTCCGCACGTTGAAGCTGGACAGCAGAACGACGCAGCATGCCCATCATTTGTACATGTTCGGTCTGACGAGCGAGGCGGCGGACACGATCGGGAAAGCGGATTTCATCCGGAAGGTGAATGCGGAAGGCATCCCGCTGCTGCCGGGTTACGTCTCGCTGAACCGCAATCGGGCCGTTGTCGCCGAGATCGAGAAATGGACGGGAGAGAAGCGGGAGACGAGCTGCCCGGTCAGCGAACGATTCGACGAACGCGAAGGATTGTGGCTGCACCAAAACGTGCTGCTCGGCACGGAACAGGATATGCACGATATTGCGCAAGCGCTGGGTAAAGTGATGAATTCGTACGGTTAAACGGCATAAAGACGGTTCATAACGAACAGCTGGGGGAGTGAGAAAGATGAAGATGGCTCGGGTAGGCGTGCTGCTGGATCGGCATATGTTGGAGCGGCTGCAGCAATTTCGGCTGAATGCGTTTGAGAAATTCGTAACCGAGATACTCGCTCATCGGGGTATCCCGTTTGAAGTGGTTCATAGCCTGGATGAGATCACAAACGACAAGTATGATCTGCTGATCGCCGCAGTGGTCGCGGACACCCGGCAGTCGGCGGAACGGTTGTGGCGGTTTGCGGAGCAAGGAGGGACGCTGATCGGCTACGGCGGTCTGAACGCGATGGCGGACCGGCTCGGCTTCATCCGCTGCGAGTCGTCAGGCACCGGATACGCCGAATTGCCGGAACCGTACCCGTCGGATCGACCGCTGCGGTTTTTGGCTGCACAGCCGTGGCTGCGAATAATGGCAGACAGCGGTAATATAGCGGCGACGGAAGCAGGCGCGCTCGCTTCGGGCCGGCCGGACGGGGAGCGAGTCGGACCGGCGCTGCTGCGGTTTACCGCCGGCCAAGGCCGGATCGAACGATGGACGGTCGATATCCCTACGACGATCGTCGGACTGCAGCAAGGGCTGAAGCCCGTACTGGAAGACGGAGTGCCGGCTCCGGACGGTACGGCTGCGGTCGACGACGGGGTGCTGAAGGCCGACGATGTCATGGAGCTGGATTGGACGGCCGACCGGCTGTTGACGGAGACGGGTATGCCGTATTTTGCGTTTCCTTACGCCGATTTATGGCGGGACGTTCTGGTCGGGCACCTGATCGGCGCGGCAGCGGAACGAGGGCTGTCGCTGCCGTTCGTCGGCTACTGGCCGGACGGTATCGACCATGTGGCGCTGGTCTCCCACGATAGCGACGGCAATCGGGACGAGCACGCGGTATCGACGCTGGAGACGCTAGCCGCATGCGGAATCCGTTCGACATGGTGCATGCTTGAATCGGGATATTCGGCTCCAATGTATGACCGGATTCGCGCAGAGGGCCATGAGGTCGCCTTCCACTATAACGCCGTTGAAGCGGACGAGGGAATTTGGGATGAGGCGGAGTTTTCGCGCCAGCTGGATTGGTTGAAGCGGGCTGCCGGCACGCCGTCGGTCGTCTCGAACAAAAACCATCTGACGCGGGTCGAAGGCTGGGGCGAATTGTTCCGCTGGTGCGAAAAGTACGGGATCGAAGCCGATCAGACTCGCGGCCCGAGCAAGAAAGGGAACGTCGGGTTTATATTCGGGACGTGTCATCCGTATTTTCCGATCGCTTGGGCCGATGAGAGCAACCGGTTTTATAACGTGCTGGAGATCGGTTTTTTAACCCAGGACCTCGATATCGGCAAATGGTCGGACAGCAGCGTTATCGCTCCTTTTCTCGAGCAGGTCCGGGAGGTCGAAGGCGTCGCGCACTTTTTGTTTCATCAAATTCATATCCATAACCGCGAAGAGGTGCGCCGCGCGATGCGGACGTTAGCCGATCAGGCCCGGGAGCTCGGCTATCCGTTCTGGACGAGTCAAGAAATTAACGATTGGGAACGATCGAGGCGGACCCTTACAATCGAAACGGTCGAAGCGGACGGCTCCAGCTCCGTAAATGCGCCGACGAGCCTGGAGAAATCGGCTGTAGTGTGGGTTCCGTTACCGGAACACGTTCAGGGGGACCGTGCCGCAGCTCCCGTAAGCGATGAGGGGGCCTACTCGATCCGATACGGCATACGGTGCCGCAAAACCGTCGTCTTGCCGGGAGGGACTAACCGATGAACATGGCCAAGCTGGGCGTGCTTCTGGATGAAAACGCACTGTGGCAGCGACACTCGCTGGGAATCAATACGTTCGAACGGTTTATTGTGGAAATATTGGGTCATGCGGGTATCCCGTTCGATACGTACGCCAGTGTGCAGGAAGCAGCGGAGGCGGCTCCGGATCTGCTGATCGCCGCCGTTTGCGGCAGCGACCAACCAGGCGCCGATGCGCTCTGGACCTATGCCGAACGAGGCGGCACGCTGATCGCTTACGGGGGGCTGAACGCGTTAGCCCGCAAGCTCGGTTACGCCCGCTCCGGCGAAGTCGGCAAAGGGTACGCGCGGCTGACGGCGGAGGAAGGCGGGCGGACTATGCGCTTTTTGTCAGCGGAGCCTTGGATTCCGCTGGTCTCCGGCGACGGGACGGTGACGATAGCCGCCGAAGAAGGAAAGCTGCTGAGAGGACGGCCGGACGGCGAGGAAGCCGGTCCGCTCGTACAGCGATTTGCGGTCGGAGCCGGCATGCTCGAACGGTGGTCGGTGCCGATCCCGCATACGATCGTAGGGCTGCAGCAAGGCTTGTCGCCTGTGCTCGCCGACGGCGTACCCGCGCCTGACGGTACCGCTGCGGTGAACGACGGCGTTTGTAAGGCCGACGACGTAGCCGAGATCGATTGGATGTGGGACCGCAGCACGACGGAAGCCGGCGACCGTTATTTCCCGCACGCTTATGCGGATGATTGGCGGGAAATGCTGATCGGGGCGCTGCTCCGCGCCACTCTTGCGAAGGGGCTTACGCTGCCGTTCGTCGGTTATTGGCCGGACGGGGTCCGCCAAGTAGCGCTGCTTTCGCTCGACAGCGATCATACGCAGGATATGGAAGCCGATACGACGCTTCGGCTGCTGCGCGAATGCGGCATACCGGCAACCTGGTGCATGATGGCGCCGTGGTACAGCCGGGACATGTACGAGCGGATCGAGGCCGAAGGGCATGAGCTCGCTTTTCATTATAACGCTGTGCCGGCTGACGGCGGGGCGTGGTCCGAGGAAACATTCGCCGCCCAGCTGGAGGCAATGAAGTTGTCCGCTTTCAAAGAGCGGATCGTCTCGAACAAAAACCATCTGACCCGGATCGAAGGCTGGGGAGAGCTGTACCGCTGGTGTGAGCGTCACGGCATCGAATCGGAACAATCGCGCGGGAACAGCAAGAAGGGGAGCGTCGGATTTTTATACGGCACTGCGCATCCGTATTTTCCCCTATCGTGGGCCGACGAGGAAAACCGGTTTTACGACGTGCTGCAGATCGGATTTCATTACGGCGATTTTCTCCAATGCGATTCGAGCCTGATCGGGCCGCTCCTGGACGAAGCCGCACGGGTCGAAGGGGTGGCGCACTTCGTCTTCCACCAGATTCATATCGACCGGAAGGCGTTCATCCGCGACTGGCTGCGGGAGTATGCCCGGGTTGCCGCCGCGAAGGGCTTCACGTTTTGGACCGGCAGCCGGATCAACGAATGGGAGAGAACACGCCGCCGTATCCGGATCTCCGGGATCGGTCCGGACGGGAACGCCGTCATCGCGAGCGGTACCGGAGTGCCCGGAGCCGTCGTCTGGATTCCGGTCGGGAGCGGCGAACAAGCAACGGCGGCGGAAGGACACAAAACCGAAAGCGTACGCTTTGGCGTTCGCTGCCGCAAACAACTACTGAGTGAAGGGGACTGACAGTTATGGAATATACGCCTGCTGAAGCGGTTTGGAACGTGCGTCCCGTCCGGTGGGAGCTGGCGGCCGAGAATGAGATGTCCCGCCGGTTTTACGGGGTATTGCTGCGCTGGATTCCTTTCGCCGTCAAGCAATACGGCGTCTGGGACGGACGTCCGGAGTGCGGCCACTTTTTCGGCGGCACGTTCTGGTATCAGGCCGATTCGGCACATGTGTCGGCGATTTTCGCGGCGATGTCGAAGCTCGGCGAATACGACGAATCGGTCGCCGGCGTCCCCCGCAGCGAGCTGAAGCGGATGGCTGTCTCGGCGATCCGTTACATGGGCTTCACGCACGACACCGGGCCTGCCGATTGCGTGCGGGCACAAGGCGTACTGCCTTATACGAGCGGCAAAAAGTGGGGAGGCCGCGGCGACGGCTTTTTCATGGCAAGCCAGAACGGCCGGTCGGTTGCCGCAATGGCGTGCGCGGCATGGCTGCTCTGGGACGAGCTGGACGGAGAGACGAAGCGGCTCGTCCAGAACGTAACGTCGAGCTACGCCGACCGGTGGGCGGCGGAAGAACCCCGCAACGGCGTCTATTACGATACGCAGTGCGAAGAAAATGCCTGGACGGCGGCCGGCATCTCCGCGGCGATGGGGATGTTTCCGGACCATCCGCATCAGCAGGAGTGGCAGGCCGGGTTTACCAATTGGGCGATGAACGCCGTTACGACTTACCGCGACCGGCTGGCTTATCCGTCCGGGCTCATCGACAAGACGAACGGCCTGAAGGTAACGACCGTTACGTTCCACCCCGATTATACGTCGGAAAACCACGCCTTCGTGCATCCGAGCTATTATTGCGCGGGGACGAATCTGCGCGCCATCCATGCCGTGTTCGCGCTGATGAGCGGACAGCCGGTCATGGAAAGCGCGCTGTACAACAACGTGCCCTTGTATGAACGGACCGTGAAGATATGGTCGCAATTCGACGGGCTGAACATCCCCGTGCAAGGACAAGACTGGTGGTACAACCGCCAGCACGAGCGGCAGCTGACCCATACGATCCTGAACGTGCTTGGCGGCGATCCGGATGCGGCCCGCCTCGCCCGCTCCTCCCTCGACAGCATTGAGCGCATCCAGGCAAGCAATAGCATCGGGGCGCTGCTCGAAGAAAACGGCGAGGAATGCGTCATTAACCGGGACCACGGGCAATTCGCCAAAGATTTGGAGCACGGCTCCGCTTACGATCTCGCCGTATCGTATCTGCTGCACGTCTTCGGCGGAGCCGGAGCGTGCCCGAGCGAGCCGGCGGAGCTGGCCGAGCGTCTGTCGGGTGTCCATCTGTATCCGTTCGGCGGCTCGGTCATCCACCGGACGCCGTCGACGTTTACGAGTTTTACGTGGCGGAATAACGTGATGGGACTTAGTATGCCGGCGAAGGGCGTCTGGAACGTTACGCCGCTGTATGCGAGCTATACGGGAACGATGAAGCTCGAATCGTCCGGAACGTCACCGGGAAGCTTGACCAACGAATCGATCATCCGGGGGGTCGAGAAGGAACAGATCAGCCCCTATACGGACGGATTTGGAGCGGTGGTCGAGATTTCCCGAGGTCATGGCGATCTGAAGCAGGATGTTGCCTTTGTCGCGCTTCCGGACGGCCGCAGCGTGTACGTCGAGCGGTTCCGGGTGCAGAAGGCGTGTGCCGTCCGGGAATGGCAGACGGGAACGATCGGCATCCGCAACGAGCATTATTCAGCTATGCCGGAGCTGGCTCCCGGAAGCCGCACTTTGTACATGATGGACGGGGAACGCACATTTCGCGGATTTTACGGCAGGGAAGCGGATGAGGTGCGATCGTTCGGGCCGGTTCCTTATGTTAATATGGACCACACGATCGGGTATTTGCTCTATGGCACTAGAGGGGTCCGGTATGTGAACCGTCACGTATATCCGAAATGGAAGGGCGTCGAGGATATTCTGGTGCTGAACGATTTCGGCGACCGGACGTTCGACCAGCCGCAAACGCTGGAGCCGTCTGTGATCGTCGCCCTGCCGAACCGGACCGCCGAGGAGACGGCGGCCAGTTACGACCGGACGCATCGTTACGATACGGGCCGGTCGGATCTGACGGTGCTGGAGACGGAAGGGACGTTTGTGTATGCGTCGTTCGCCGAATCCGATCAAACGGTGTCGGTACGCAAAGCGGCAGACGCCCTTGGAACGATCGATCTGTACGACGGCATACAAACCTTGGATGAGGATTCGTTCGTTTGGTCCGGTACGATCCCGGGTTTCCGGGCGGGATATTGCGTGAGCCGGTATAGCGTGACCGAGGCGAAGGGTCCGGAGCTCCGGCTTGAATTATCGGTGAACGCCGGGCAATTGCTCGTACTGAATCATTCGTCCGGGCAAGCGGCCGTCACGATCCGCGATCGCGTCACCGGCGCTTCGTATGCGGCGGTTCTGGAAGCAGGAGCGTTCCGCAAGTATCAAGCCTAGCTGGATAGGCAAAATAGAGGCCCGGCATCATTTGATGCCGAGCCTTTTGCGGTATTCGGACGGTGACAGGCCGATCTGTTTTTTGAACATTTTGGCAAAATGCGGGTAATCCTCATAGCCGACTGTCTGGGCGATTTCGTACGTTTTGTAGCGAGGATCTTCCAGCAGCGCCTTCGCCTGATCGAGCCTAAGTCCGGTTAAGTAATGAATGAAGCTGACGCCGATTTCCTGCTTGAATACCCGACTGAAGTACGACGGAGACATCTCGCACAAGTCCGCCACCTCCTGCAGATCGAGTGTCGGCTTGGCGTAATGTTCCCGGATATGCTCGACCACCCTGTGCAAATAATGCTGCGCCCCCCACTTCCTTGTCGCGCGCAGCTCTTCCATCACCTCATCGGCATAAGCGACGACCGCTTCCGCAATCCGCTCCGCCGCATCGGGCCACGTCATGGGTTCGACGGCGGCCGAGGCGATCGTTCCGCCGCTGCGGTTCTCCAGCTCCGCCGTTACAAGTGTCAGCAGATCGGAGTAACGTTCCTTCAGCTCGGCCGGTTCGGGCTCGTCCTCCATAAGGTCCGCATGCAGGCCGGACAGGCCGGCCTGAACCTCCTCCCGGTTCAGCAGCCAGATGCGCTCGGCGAGCGGGCCGGCTTTGTTGCGGGAATATTGCAGCCATTCGCTGCGCTTCGTCGCGGCGTGCCTGTTCTTGCCCAGCTTGTCCGACAAGCGCTGAAGCAGAGCGACGAGCAGTTGGGGCTTCACCGGTTTGAGCAAATAGTCAAAGACGCCGGCCCGCAGCGCTCGCTGGGCGTAACCGAAATCGTCGTAACCGGACAGGACGACGATCTCGGCGGTCCCTTTGCGATGCTTGAGCGCTTCGATCAGCTCCAATCCGTCCATTACCGGCATCCGGATATCGGTAATAATCAGGTCGGGGGAGAGGCGGTCCGCCAGCTCCAGCGCCTCTCGGCCGTCCTCCGCTTCACCGGCGACGCGGAACGGCTCGCCGCTCGTTTCAATCAGCTTGGACAAGCTGCGCTTGACCATATATTCGTCGTCGGCCACGATTACCGTATACATGCTCCAACTCCTCCTAGGTCCGTTATCCGTCTTTGCCGCTGTTTTCGCGGGTTCCGCCGATTCCGTCTCCCGAACGGGCAGGCCTGGCAAGAAACGGGAGCAGAATATCGACACGGGTGCCTGTCTCGCCGGACTGCCGGATCGTTATCCCGTACGGCTCCCCGAATACTAGCCGGATACGCTGATGAACGTTGCTCAGGCCGATCCGCCCGCGCCCCGCAGCCGGGTGGGCGGCGGAAGACGCTCCGTCGCTGCCTCGGGGGCTGCTCCCCCGCTCATATTGCGCTCCACCGCCCGCGTCTGGGTTGCCGGCAAAGAGCCGGTCGTACCCCGCTTTGCGCTCGGGCGGCATTCCTTTCCCTTTATCCACCACACTCAGAACGTATCCGTTATCCCGGATTTCCCCATGCAGTCCGATGTAGCTCGGCTTCAGCTTGTGCTTCTCGTAGCCGTGGGTGAAGGCGTTCTCCACGATCGGCTGCACGATCAGCCGTACGGCGCGTACGTAGGGAAGCACATGTTCGTCCGTCCGGATGTCCACCTCCAGGGAACGGTACCGTTCTTTCTGGATTTCGAAATAGCTGGACAGATGGCGCAGCTCTTCCTCCAGCGTGACCGCTTCCTTCGGATCGCCTACGCTGTACCGGAACAGATCGGCAAGCGCCGTAGTCATATTGCTGATCGGAAGCACTCCTTCCACGACCGCGTACGAATTGATCGCTTCCAGCGTGTTGTACAAAAAGTGGGGGTTGATTTGAGACTGCATGGCGAGCAGCATCGCTTCCTTCTGCCTCAGCTCGAGCTCTTTTTCTTTCAGCTCGGAGGCGTGTACGACCTCGATCAACCGGCGTATCTCCCCGACCATTTTGTTGAAGCTGCGATTCAGCCTGCCGATTTCGTCATAGCGCTTCTCCGGTGCGAGCACGTTCAGCTCGCCGTTTTCAGCCCGGTACATCAAACGCTGCAGCAGTTGGAGCGACCGGGTCAGATGCAGCGAGAAAGCGCCGAGCACGAGCAGGACGAACACGATCAGACAAGAGCCGACCCACAGCGAAATGTTGCGCATCGCGATCAGCTTGCCGGCAAGCTCCCGAAGCGGCACCTCGGATACGATAATCCAGCCGTTCAACGCGGAACGGTGATACATCACAAGCATCGTGTCCTGCTCCGTTTTTTTCTCGTAATACCCCTCGGTTTGGCTGCGGAGCACAGCCAGTTCCTCTTCCGGTATCGCCTTGCCCCAGAGGGCGGGATCGGTGTGCTCCACGATTTTGCCCTCGCTGTCGATGATCGACAGATGGCCGGTTTGTCCGAGTTTGATGTTGGAGACGATTCTGGAGAAAGGGGTCATGTTCAAATCGATAATAATGAAGCCGGCGGTCTGATACGCCTGTGTATCCCAAAACTTGCGAATGACCGTAACGACCGGAGTCGAGCCGTCGAGTCTTAAGCCCATCACTTTATACGTTTCGTCGTCCTTCAGCTCGTCCAGCAGCTCGGCGGCGAATATTCGTCCGGCGTTGCCGTAGTTGGTCGAGATTCCGTTGCGGGATACGATCGAGAAGCCGTAGATGTCTGTCCGGCCGAAGAAAAAATTCGGCAGCAGTTCTTGCTCGATGGCGCTTTTGATCTTCACCAGCTCAAATGTGTCGGTCGGGGACAAGCTCATGAATTGCTGGATCAGCGGATGGGAGACCAGCGGAAACGTAGAACGCTCCAGGTCGCGAAAGTACGAATCCAGGTGGCCTCCCGTTTGCCGGATCAGCTCCTGATTATATTGCCTTGCGTTCGTTTCGATCGTTTCGGTCGATTTTTGAAACCAGAGCAGGCCGAATATAAAAAACGGCAATCCTAACAGCCCGATAATCAGGACGTTCATTTTCGTTTGGATGGACAAGCCGCTCAGCCGTCTGTACAAGGTCTGTATCCTCATGCGCTGCGTCATCTCCCGGGCGTCACTCGGCGATCGTCTGTGAATGGAACAGATCCGCTTCCCTCCCGCCTTGAAAGGAAACGGATCTTCAGGTTTGCTGTCCGTGCGTATAACTTTTCGAATCGAAAATGCGGTTATGTCAAGCTGTTAAGCGCCTGATCGAGATCTTCGATCAGCGACTCCGCCCGCTCCAGTCCGATGGAGATACGGACGAGTCCGTGAGGGATTCCGGTAGCTTGGGAGGCTTCTTCCGAGATTCCGAGACCCGGGGTGTTGATCAGGCTTTCGAAGCCGCCCCAGCTCGGACCCAGCTCGAAGTAGCGCAGCCGCCGGATCATCTCGGAGATCGCTTGTTCGCTTCCTTTCGGAACGAAGCTGAGCAGACCGGTATAACCGGACAAATAGTTGCGCCCCAGCTCGTACTGCGGATGGCTGGCGAGCCCCGGGTAGTAGACGGTCTCCACCTTCGGATGATTTTCGAGGAACTCCGCTACCTGCATACCCGATTCTTGATGCTGCTTCATTCGAATAGGGAGAGTGCGGAGTCCGCGCAGCAGCAGCCAAGCCTGGTGGGGGTCCATATTCGAGCCGAACAAGGCTCGCTCGCCATGCGTCATCTGCTCCATCTTCTCCCGGCTGCCGATGAGGACGCCGCCAATAATGTCGCTGTGACCGCCCAAATATTTTGACGCGGAATGAACGACCATATCGATCCCGTAGCGCAGCGGATTCTGGTACAGGGGAGTCGCCCAGGTGCTGTCGATGATCGTTCCGATTCCGTGCGATCTAGCCAGCTTCGCGACCGCCTCCAGATCCTGTATATAGAACAGTTGGGAGGACGGGCTTTCCAGGAAAATCAGTTTCGTGTTCGGCCGGATCGCTTCTTCGAACTCGGCGATGCTGTCTCCGGTCACGAAGGTGGTCTCCACACCGAACCGTTTCAGATAAGTGCCGAGAAATTCGCGTGTCGGCCCGTAGGCGCTGCGGACACAGACGACATGCGCTCCCTGACTCATCCAGTACATGATGGCCGAGGAGATCGCGCCCATCCCCGAGGAGAAACATTTGGCCGCTTCGCCTTCTTCCAGTGCGGCGATTTTGCGTTCCGCAATATCGGTGGTCGGGTTTCCGATCCGGGTGTAAACATAACCGTGGTCTTTCGTTTTGCGGGTAAACAACGAATTCTGGAAAATGGGCGGCACGATCGCCCCCATGAAAGAGTCGTAATCATCGCCGAGATGGGCGCAAATATCTTCCTTTGTCCAAGTCAAGTGTTCGGGTCTGGTTTGGTTCGAGTCGTTCATGATGATCTTCTCCTCAATTGCAATTTTTATGAAAGGATCAAGAAATGACACGGTTGGTTGCCGTTGTCCATTACAAAAGTGTAGCATGAATACCCCGGGATTCCAAAAGAAAAGAAAGGCGCCGCAACGCGGAAACCGATAGTTTTTTGAAGGCGGTTGCAAGGCAGGGAGCCGTTCCCGTACGGTCGGATTATGAAATGGTGCAAGTCCGCCTAACTTCACGCATTCGAGCAGAGAAGCTTTCATCGCAAAAAACGAATCAGTATCAAATTAGAAAATGATGCCATTTCTTCGAATGACGCGCGCAAACTAAGGGGAAAAACGAAGAAAGTATCGTTGACGGCGCTTACAAGAGGGGGATATAATGAATAAACAAACCAGAGTTAAACCTTACGAGTGGTTTTTTAATATTAAGGATGAACTTTGGTTTATAAACAAATCACAAACGAGTCAATTGGTAGGGCGAAACGAAGACAACGGATGTGATTTGCTTCATTCCCATCCCCTTATGAAAAGGAGCTGTTAGCGATGAATCAGGAGCAACACAAGGGAACGACGGATGCGGCGGTAGCCGGCCAGGACAAGGCGATCAGCAGAAGACACGTACTTCGCACGCTTGGCATCGGAGGCGCCATGCTGGCAGGCAGCGCTTTCGCCTCCAAGCTGGCGATGGCGGACGCTCCCCCATCCAATGCCGAGAAGGCAGGGCGCGTCTTGCAGGTTGCGAGCGTAGCCGAGCTGACCTCCATGCCGCCGGGATTGCTGAAAGATGGCCAGCATGTTGTTGTAAACGGTTACAATAATAGCGGCGACAGCGGCGGCAAGCTCGTTCGGTGGAACGCCGCCAGCACAAAGGCGGATAACGGCGGCACGGTGCATAGCGTGAACGGCATGAGCGGCCGCTTCGAAGTCGTACATAGCGGAGTGGCGGATTTCCGCTGGTTCGGCATATTCGGCAGCACCCAAAATGCGGATGCAGCGCTGGACGCGATGGCCGGCGATTTGACGATCCACCGGATCGAAGCCCATTCGGACCTCAACTTTACGAAGCGGCACGTGTACCACCGGAGCAATCTGGAGGTAGACTTCCACAACCATACGGTGACGACAGAAGGGATGGAGCTGAACACGCTGGACAATCCGTTCGGCGCGGTGATGTTTTTTCAAGGGACGGCAACGGGGGCGACTCAGACCGTCACTTTAACTGAGGACATACTGGAATACTCCGACATGTTCCAGGTGGCTGACGCCTCGGCGTTCCGGATCGGCAGCTGGTGGCATGCAGGCATCTCGGCGAATGCAGGCGGCAGAGCGCAAAAAGAGCTCGATTACATGATCATGGTAACCGAGGTGTTCCCGGCGACCAACCATGTCCGGTTCAATTACAAGTCCGGCTGGCAGCTCGCGGCAGGACGTCAGATTACGTATAAGGAAATCCGGCCGGCGGTGCGCTGCCATGTCCGGAATATGAACTTCATCGGCATCCCGGTGCCGGTCAACGGAACGAGCCAGCGGCCGACGCCGGAGTGGGATCAGATCGGTTCGAACCCGGTCGCTTACGAGTATGCGGTAGAGTGTGACGCGACAGGGATTAACGCGACGAAAGTGTTCTGGCCGGTCGTCATGCGGCGCTACAACACGCACTTCCTGACCGAGCGCTGCACGCTGATCAACCCGGAGGAACGCGACTGGGGCGGCACCGGATATTTGACGCAGCAGATCAACGTGCTGTACGGGCATGTGAAAGACTGCAACACGAGCAACGCGCGCCATCTGAACGACTTTACGTGCGCGGCCTACTGCATGGTCGAGAACTGCCACGGCGACGGGGACGAGTACGGTCCGTTCGTCACGCACGGCCAATACGAGCACGACTTGACGTACATCGGCAACTCGGGGCTGCTGTCGTTTGCGAACAGCGGCACGTTCTGGGGCGACAGCGCGAAGCGCGTCACGGTGAAGAAACATATCGCCTCGCGGATCGTGGCGAACAAACGTCTGACCGATCTGACCTTGGAAGATTGCCATGCGGTGGTTACGTATACGAAGCCGGGGACGAAGATGGCCAACTCCGGATCGATCTGGGTCAACATGGACGGCTTGCAGATGAGAGGCTGTACGGCGCAAGAAATGATTACGATCAGCAAAGGCTCGTCGCGCGGCAAACGGAAAAACATCATCGACAGCTGCTCGTTCGGAATGATGAAAGGCTACGAGCTGGCCCGTCCGATCCGTGCCGGTACGACGCAAGTCGGCTTTACGCCGAGCAACGGCGAGCTGACGATCCTCAATACCGAGTTTACGAACGTGGAAGAGATCAATCTCGGCAGCATCAACAAGCTGACGCTGATTAATACATGGTTCAAGGGCTTGCCGGTAAGCGGAAAAGTGAAGGTCGGCACGCGGGAAATCATCATGCAGGGCGGCGGGCTGATCAACTGCGGCTTCCTGTTCACCGGAGCGTGGGATAAGGTCGGCGACGTCAACAATGCAAAAAATACGCCGGACCAGTCGATAACGATCGACGGAGGCGCGGTGTTCAGCGGCACGAACGGCGAGAAGGCGTTTCTGAAAAGCGTGGACCCGGGCAACGTCATTACGTGGAGCTTCGGCGATTGCACGAGCACGGCGGCCGATGCGAATACGGCGCATTTTCATATCGAGGGCGGCACTCATAAGCTGAAAGCGTTCGGATCGCGGTTCGTGGGCGGGAAGTATGCCGTATCGGGCGGGGGCTTCGGAGGCGGCAACTACTTATTTGTCAATTCCGTCATCGAAGAAAATGTCGACAGGTCGTCCTTGCCGGCGGAGGCTGCCGGAATCCGGCATAGTACGGGGAACTTGACGTTAGCGTAAAGAACGGGGGGCAAACGCGTGTTTTAACGATTAAAGCGATTATCGATCGCACTTCTTGCCGTAAGTATGATGACGTCCGGCTGGTCATCGGCTTATGCGGCTGACGCGCCGGTCGACAGTCGAGGGCACTGGGCGCAAGCCCGGCTGTCCGCCTGGCTGGATCAAGGGTACATTCAAGGTTATGAAGATGGAAGTTTGCGTCCGGATGATTCGATCAAACGCGGAGAACTGTTCGCGCTCATCAACCGGGTATACGGCTGGAAAGAACCGGCGGCGATCTCATTTGCCGATTTGACCAACGATCACTGGGCATACGCGGAAGCGGCCAAAGCGGTGAAAGAATATCGAAGGGTATGAAGATAACAGCATCCGCGTCGAAGCCAGCGTGAGCCGGCAGGAGCTGGCGGTGATCGTCGCACGGCTGCTCCGTATGAATGGAGAAGAGAACGGCAACGCTGCGAAATTCGCCGACGCCGCCTCGATTCCGGACTGGAGCCGTGCTCCGATCGGGATTCTCGCCGAACATGCGATCGTCGACGGTTATGAAGACGGCGCCTTTCGCCCGGCAGGACTTGTAACCCGCGCGGAGGCGGTCGTTATGCTGGATCGTGCCTCCAGCTCTCCGATCTACCATAAACCTGGAGTATACGGACCTGCAAGCGGAACGGAAACGATAAAAGGAAATATCCAAGTAACGGCAAGCGGAGTGACGCTCCAGAACATGAAGATCGAAGGCGATCTGATTCTGGCCGCTGGAATCGGCAAGGGCGACGTTACGCCGAAAAACGTAACCGTGACCGGCACAACCCGTATTTTAGGCGGAGGAGTCAACAGCGTCCATCTTGTCGATACTGTGCTTGGAATCGTATCCGTCAACAATACAATCAGCACGGTTCGCATCGTGTTGAAGGGAACGGCCTCCATACAGGAGATCAGCTTGCATACGGCGGCTATTATCGTAGCCGATGAAGCGACAACAGAACACGCCGTCGGCAAGGTGACGTTAACCGGACAGTTGCCGGCGGACGCGCAAATTACGCTGGTCGGCAGTTTTGAAGCCGTTCAAGTATTGGCCCAGCGTATTTTGCTCGAAATTCCGAAAGGTTCGGTTTCCAAGCTGACGATAGACCGCTTGTCCGGACAAACGAAGCTTGTCATCGGGAAAGAAGCTAATGTCTTATCGCTGATCATCCATGCGGCCGTGTCGGTATTCGGCGAAGGAAACGTCCAGCTCGCGGTAGTCAATGCGCCGGGCGCACAGTTTGAGAAGCAGCCGCAGCGGATCGAGATCGGCAGCGACGCCACGGCTCAGACGCCGATTAAGATCGGCGACAAAGAATTAACGCTTGGAGATGTGGTGAAGCCGCTGCTCCCGGTTCCCGGCCCGTCTGCGGGCAGCGGCTCCGACGACGACGAAATCGTTCCGCCTCCCGGTACAGTTTCCCCTCGAAGCCTGATACCGCTGGAAGGCTCGGTAACCGAAAGCGTGTATGTCAATCAGCTGCGCATCGCCACGGTAGGCGACACCGTATACGGGATAGCCGATCAGCGCGGCTTTTTGTACCTGGTGCCTGGAGGGACGGACCGATATATTTCGATGCTCGACTATAGGGTCGCTGCCAAGCAGGGGCAGCGTGCGTTTGGGGAAGCCAATCAGAAGGTTTCCTTTCATACGGCGGGGCTCCCTGCAGGAGACTATGTCATCGTAGCGGTTAACAGTTATTATTTAATGAGCGATTACAGCCCGGATCAGGAAATTCGCCTTCTCGCCTCGCCGGAAACGCCGCTTGCCCAAAACTCGGTGCAAGTGTACAGCAACAGCCGGTTCGTCGATATCGGATTCAATAAGCCGATTCGAAATGCGCTAGGCACGATGGAGAATTTGGGCAAAAGCGTAACGCATTCCACCTACAAGCCAACAGGCACGGTGACCAGTAATACGTACGAGGCGGGCGATACGATCGAGATTATGGACTCCATAATCCGTTTCACTTTTGCAGCCGGTCAGCCGGACCCGATCACGCTGACCTTGCCGGCTGGAACGTTGACGGATGATAGAGGAGTTCCGCTGGCAAACGACGTGGCGGTCAGCTTCGAGTTCGGGCCTTCTTTGACGGTCGTGAACCCGGGTGCGGTTCAGGCAGGGTCGCCTATAGCCGTCATTACGGATAAAGCGGCGGACGTGTATCTGGTCAAACGGGGAGTCAGCGCAACGAAGGGCGACTTGGAACGTGCGATCGGATCGGGAACAGCGAAAAAAGTAGAAACGATTGCAGGGCAAGAGGCGTTCCTGCCGACCGATAAGCTTGCTCCCGGCGAGTATGTCGTCATCGCCTGGGGCGGAAGCTCGGCTTCGATCCTCATTCGATAATCCGGCAATGGTTCAAGGTCCCGACGGCTTCGGCCGGACGGACCTTTTTTTTAAGAGGTGGCAGTAAGATGGAAAAGGGTTACAACTTCGTTGACACTGCTTGCAGGCGCGCTTATAATCAAAAACAAACCAGATTCAAATCACAAATCCATCATCGCATTGATCCGGATGAAACGGGAGCAAGGAGTTGCGGCAGAGCAATGAATACAGATGGGCGGCAAACCGTATGTGCAGGCGAAGTTTACCCAGTGATCCATATTCCGAACGTTCCGGCCTTGTTCCAACTCGCTCCTGACCAGCGGGTGCACGGGACGGTCGTTTATGTGGCCGGCTATTATACAGAAGGCGACGGCGGGGGGAAATGGGTTCGTTATAACGAAACAAGCGCAAGTGCGGATAACGGAGGCACGATACATAATCCGCATTCCGATCCGGAGAAGCGAGGCCGCTGGGAGACGATGCATAACGGGATTGGCGATTATCGCTGGTTCGGCATTTTCGGCGAACAATCGTCCGCGGACGACGCGCTGGACGCGATGGTTAACAATCCGGCCATTTCCCGCATCGAAGCGCACTCAAATTTGAATTTCCGTAAAAGGCACGTATTTCACCGCAGCCGGATCGAACTCGATTTTGGGGGCTACACCGTTACGACCGAAGGAATCGAGCTGAACTTGAAGGATAATCCGCTGGGAACCGTTATCTGCTTCCGCGGTCTTGAGTCGGGGGAGAGCCAGCAGGTGACGCTGAGCGCTGATTTGGCCGAAATGACCGACGTCGTGGAGGTGGCCGACAGCGCCGCCTTTGCAGTCGGGGACTGGTGGGTGGCGCGGGTAAACAGTAGACCGGGCGGAGGCGCCCAGCGCGAGCTGGACTATATGGTGAAGGTGACGGAGCGGATCGATGCGACCCATATCCGGATAAATTACAAGCTCGGGTGGGCTCTCGAGGCCGGAAGAACGATCAGCTTCAAAAAAATGAATCCCGTCACCGGCAGCCGTGTGCGGAACATGAGGTTTACCGGCGTCCCCGTACCGCCCAGCGTCTCGACGACTGTAAGACCGTTCGATACATGGGACCAGATCGGCTCGAGTCCGCTGGCCTTTGAATTCGCAGTTGAATGCGACGTCTCGGACATTCGTGCGGAAGGTGTGTTTTGGCCGGTTATTATGAGGAGATACAACACGTTTTACGTCACCGAGCGGTGCGAATTGATGAATCCGGTAGAACGGGACTGGGGAGGAACCGGCTATCTTACGCAGCAGATCAACGTCCTGTACGGTCATGTGCGCGATTGCAACACGAGCAATTCCCGTCATCTGAACGATTTTACTTGCGCCGCCTATTGTATGGTGGAGAACTGCCACGGCGACGGCGACGATTATGGTCCCTTCGTCACGCACGGCCAGTTTGAGCACGACCTCGTCTATACCGGCAATTCGGGTTTGTTATCGTTCGCCAACAGCGGATCGACATGGGGGGACAGCGCCAAACGGATAACGGTCCGAAAACATATCGCTTCGCGAATTATCGCTCATAAGAAATTAACCGATCTGACATTGGAAGATTGCCGCGCTTATATTAAGGAAGGGTTGCCCGATTCCGGTTCGATATGGGCCAATGCCGACGGGCTTCAGATGAGAGGCTGCACAGCCGAAGGAGCGGTCACGTTATCCAGAAGCTCCTCCCGCTCGGAACGGCCGAATGTAATCGACGGCTGCGGATTTACGATGACCCCGCACGCCGAGCTTGCGCGCAAGCCTACCGAAGGTTCCGCTGTCGGAATGCTGCCCGTCGACGCCGATCTGCTAATCGTCCATAGTGAAATTCGCAATATCGACCAGATCACGATAGGCAGCATTCATAAGCTGACCCTGCAGAACAGCTGGCTGATCGGGGCATCGACGGAGTCGGGGAAGGTGGAAGCCGCCTGCCGCGAGCTGGTCATCCAAAGCGGCGGTATGGTCAACTGCGGGCTGGAGCTGACAGGGGGATGGTCCGGCAACGAGGAGGTGGCCGCTTCCGGAGCGGGCCGAACTCAAGCCGTCTCCGTCGACGGAGGAGCTGCGTTCCGCGGAGTAAACGGCGCCAGAGCGTTTCTGCTGCATACGGACCCGGCGCAAACCGTGACATGGAACCTGGGCAATCTGACGAGTACAGCAGGGGCGCCCGATATGGCGCATTTCGTCATCCGGGGCGGCTGCCATCATTACAAAGCGGTCGGCTCCAAGTTTACGGGCGGGCGCTTCGAGACAGACCCGGCTGCATTCGGCGGCGGCTCTTCGATGCTCCACGCCGCGTGTATCGAGCAAGGCGTCGACCGGTCCGGATTGCCGGAGCAATCCGCAGCGGTGCGCCATACGGAGGGTAATCTGATCCTTCCTTAAATACGTTCTCCGGCTGGCCGGAATGTCCCGATCCAGAAGTTGACAGGCGTTGCAGGACGCTTGCTATAATAGCCTTAATCGTAACGACGACAAAAGAGGGTAGCCCATGGAAAATAAGGAAGTCCGGAAAAGCCCGCGCGAGCGGTTAAGCGATATGGTTAACCGGCTGCGTGACGATATCGTTACCGGCAAGAGGCCGTCCGGCGAATATTTGCCTTCCGAGAAAGCTTTGGCCGAGCTGTTCGGGCTGAGCAACCAGTCTGTCCGCAAAGGGCTGGAGCAGCTTGTCGGCGAAGGGCTTCTCGAGAAAATACCGAGAGTCGGCAACAAAGTGATAGCCCCGCCCGACGAATCCGTAACGACGGTCAAATTCGGCTTTCACTCGTCGGTGATCGGCGAAGCGAGCCTGCTGAAACTGATCGGCCTGTTTCAGGCCGACAATCCGTTTGTCCGGGTGCAAGCCGTTCCGCTTACCAGCACAAGCTCCCATTATATAGGCAACTATTTTGAAGGCGGCATTCTGGATGCCGCTATGATGAACTATACCGATTTCCGGGATTGCATCGAAAACGGGGGGAGGGAGCTGCTCGAGCCGCTGCCCCGCAACCCGGATATGTACCCGTTCTTGTCCGACGCTTTTACTTCGGAAGGGCAATTGCTTGTCCAGCCGTTTATTTTTTCCCCTCTGCTGCTTGCCTATAACCGGTCGCATTTTACCGAGAAGGGATTGTCCGAGCCGGACAGCAGCTGGACGTGGCAAGATCTGATTCGCGCGGCGGAGCAGATGGCCGTTCCGAACGAGAGAGTCGGCTTCCATTACGATTTCTATTCGGTCAACCGCTGGCCGCTGCTGCTCCTTCAATCGGATGCCCGGTTCGAACGAAATCCCGACGGCTCCATACGTTTATCCGGCACCCGGATGATGGAGATTCTCCGGACATGCCGGGATATCAAGCGGGATATGGCGCATCTGACCGACGGCGTAGCGACGGGCGAATCGGAGATGCTGCTCGCCAAAGGCAAAGCGTCGATGATTGTCACCAGCTTTTTCTATTTGAACTATTTGCAGCACAAGCGGGTCCCGTTCGATGTCGCCCCGGTGCCTCATTTCGGCACGCCCCGGTCGCTGCTGCTGGCCATAGGGCTGGGAGTCAACCGGAGCTCCAAAGTGAAAGATTCGGCCGCTGCTCTGCTCCACTATTTGACCTCACAGCAGGCTCAGACGTTCATCCGCAAGCAAACGTACAGTCTGCCCGCCTTAAGGCCTGCCGCCGAATGGGTCGGGGAAGAGACGATGTACCGGCCGTCCCGGTTCTCGCTGTTCCGGGAGACGATACCGGGGTTCCGCTTTTTTACCGAGCTGGGCATCGGAGCGGGTGAGCTGGCGCGGATGAACAGAGAACTGAAAATGTACTGGGGCGGTCTGCACACCGATCAGTCGCTCTGTGAAGAAATCGAGAGCTGGAGCCGTGACAGCCGCGCGCCTCTCCTCTAACCGCCTTCTCCCCCGTGCAGGGAGAAGGTCTTTTCATTCCTTTGCCGCCTGCACGGGGGCCGGCGGATCGACTCTGACGTTTCTACTAGCAAGCCGCTTTCAAATACGTTACAATACTAGTTATATCGAAAATAGCAGCATCCAATCTTTCATAGAGGTGAAATCCGTGCAGCCGAAATCAACTATCGTCCATCTGCCGGTTTACCAGCCAGGGAAACCGATCGAAGAAGTAAAACGCGAACTGGGCTTAAGCGAAGTTATCAAACTGGCCTCCAACGAAAATCCGTTCGGAAGTTCACCGAAAGCAAAAGAAGCGATCCAAGCCGAAATCGATTCGGTCAGCTTGTATCCCGACGGCGGAGCCGTGGAGCTGACTGCCGCATTGGCCGCCCATCTGGGTATTCAGCCGAACCAGATTTTGTTCGGAGCCGGTTCCGATGAAGTCATCCTGATGATTGCCCGCGCTTATCTGGTGAAGGGCGACGAGACGGTCATGGCGACTCATACGTTCCCGCAGTACAAGCACAATTGCGAGATCGAAGGGGCCGTATCGATCGAAGTTCCCCTAAAAGACGGCAAGCACGATTTGCCGGGCATGCTGGCCAAAATCAACGAACGTACCAAGATCGTCTGGGTATGCAATCCGAACAACCCGACCGGTACGATGGTTACCCGCGCAGAGCTGAACGATTTCCTGCAGCAGGTGCCTCAGCATGTGCTGGTCGTCCTGGACGAGGCTTATATCGAATATACGGATTCCGAGGAATTCCCTGACGGAATCGAGCTTCTTCCGCATTATAAAAACGTGATTACGCTTCGCACCTTTTCCAAAATATACGGTCTGGCCTCCTTGCGGATCGGCTACGGCGTCGGACATCCGGACGTCATTCATTCGATCAACCAAGTGCGCGAGCCGTTTAACACGAGCCGATTCGCTCAAGCGGCCGCCAAAGCAGCCGTTAAGGACCAAGAGTTTATCGCCTACTGCCGCAAGATGAATGCGGCCGGGATTGAATATATGACCGGAGAATTCCGCAAGCTTGGCTTGTCGTATTATCCCGCTTACGGAAATTTCATTATGGTAGACGTTCAGCGTCCTGCCAAAGAAGTGTTCGACGCCTTGCTCCGTAAAGGATTTATTATCCGCGGCGGCCATGCGCTCGACTTTCCGACCAAAATCCGCGTAACGGTCGGCAGCCAGGAGCAAAACGCCAAGTTTATCGCGGCTTTGACCCAGGTGCTGGACGAGGTAGCGGTTCAAGCTTAAATTTGACAATGAAGAGTGATTCGAAATGATAAAGGTAGCTATATTTGGCGTCGGTTTAATGGGAGGGTCGCTGGCGTTATGCTTGAAGGACAAACCGGGCATCCGGGTGGCCGGACACTCCAATCGGCCGTCCCAGGTTGAGAAATATGTGAGTCTTGGAGTTGTCGATGAGGCCAGCACCTCGATGCAGGAAGTAGCCGAGGACGCGGATTTTATTTTCCTTTGCGT
This sequence comes from Paenibacillus oceani, assembly GCF_014705615.1. GTDB lineage: Bacteria > Bacillota > Bacilli > Paenibacillales > NBRC-103111 > Paenibacillus_AB > Paenibacillus_AB oceani. The sequence continues at coordinate 248,388 of NZ_JACXJA010000005.1, read as the reverse complement.
CCCCGTCAGCCTGCTGGAGCCCTACCTGGACGAGCTGCTGCAAATGCGTCTGAAGCCGGGATGCATCATAACCGATGTTGGCAGCACGAAGGCGACGATCGTTAAACATGCGAGGAAGAGAGCCGTACCCGGCATTCACTTCATCGGGGGCCACCCGATGACCGGTTCGGAAAGATCCGGGGTGGAAGTGGCGGACTACAACTTGTACGAGAACGCCTTCTACGTATTAACCCCCGACGAGTCGACGCCTGAGGAAGCTTACAACAAGCTGACGGATCTGCTGCAGTATACGCGGGCCCAGATCGTTCGCGTAGATGCGGAGCAGCACGACGAGATCGTCGGAGCGATCAGCCATCTGCCGCATATGATTGCGGTGGCGCTGGTTAACCAGATCGCCGGCTACAACGAGAAGGACGGGCTGTATCAGAGCCTGGCGGCCGGAGGCTTCCGCGACATTACGCGGATCGCTTCCAGTCATCCCGATATGTGGCGGGATATCCTGCTGAACAACCGCAGCGTAATGCTCAAGCTGATGCGCGATTGGAATGCGGAGATCGCCAAGCTGACCGCTCTCGTGGAGAACGGAGACGGAGACGGGATCGTGCGCGAGTTCGAGCGGGCGGGCGCCTTCCGCAACCAGCTGCCCGAGAGGAAAAAGGGCGTCCTGACGTCTGTCTACGATGTCTACGTCGATATTCCGGACCACCCCGGCATCATCGGACAAATCGCCACGCTGCTCGGCAACCACCGGATTAATTTGAGCAACCTCCATATTAGCGAAAGCAGGGCGGACGTCCCGGGCGTTCTCCGGCTGTCGTTCCGCAATGAGGTGGATATGGACGCGTCCATCAAACTGTTGAAACAGCATTCGTACGCCGTACAGCTGTAGGCGAATAAATTTTTTATAAAAAACGACGAAACGATGAAACCGTTTCGTCGTTTTTTTCGTCTAATGGTAAGAATTGCTTCGTCTTGAAAACTAAATAAAGAGAAACCGTTTTCAAAAAAACCGTTGACAAAATGAAAACGTATACATATAATAAAAGTACAGTATGGTTTCTCTCCACTCCTATCCGAAAATATCGCACTATGTGCAACCACCGAGTTTCGGTGGTCTTTTTTTTGTGTAAATGGATAAATTCTTGTCGAATCAAGAAGGGGTTTTCCTAGTATTAGAAGAAATGTTATTATCCAACGATTTCTGAGGGATGCAAACAGCGATTCGGGAGCAGCAGGTCTGCCACCTATGGTATAATCTTCTTAGGTTTTATTTTTCATTTCCGATAATGGAATAAATTTTTTACGAACCGATGCGCAACTTTTCGCTTCCGTCATAGTAAAACTAAGTAGACTATCGAATGGAAGCGTCGCTCGGAAAGCAAGGAGGGGCGCTTGTAATGACCGATTCCCAGCTGATTCGGGAAATCAAGGACGGGAACGTGCAATACTATGAGGAATTGATGCGGCGTTACGAGCGCAAAATTTTGTCGTTCATTTTCCATCTGCTGAAAAGCGCCAAAATGGAAGCGATCGCCGAAGACTTGTGTTCCGAGACGTTTTATAAAGCGTACCGCAGCCTGCATTCGTTCCGCGAGGTGGAAGCCTCGTTCAAAACATGGCTTTATACGATCGCGCGCAATACTGTACTAAGCGAGATGCGCAAAAATAAAGGTATCAGTGTTTCTCTGGAAGGGAACTCCGCCATGACGTTTACGTCGACGGAGCATACGCCGGAGCAAACCGTTTTGCGCAACGAGAAAGTGTCGATGGTTAGGGAAGCGATCAACAATTTGCCTGAGAAGCAGCGGTCTGCGCTGATTCTCCGGGAATACGACCAGATGGATTATCAGGAAATCGCCAATATATTAGGCCAAACCGTCAGCTCGGTGAAGTCGCTTCTGTTCCGGGCGAGAGCGAGCGTTAAGATACAGCTCGAGCCTTATATGGAGCCGATCTTTAAAGAGTACGAAGGGATGAATCAGCGATGAAATGCCAAGATGTACAACAATGGCTGGGCGGCTACTGGGATATGCCGGAAGGTGACGAACGGCGCCGGGCTGTCGACGAACATATCGCCGGTTGCGAGTCTTGCCGGGAGGAGTTTGCAATATGGGCGGAAAGCGCCGAACTGATCCGCGACACGGCGGAAAGTCCGGAGAAGCCGCTCATGTACGAGCCGATTTCGAACCAGGTCATGAAACGGATCTATTCCGACGAGTCGTGGAGAATTCCCGTTCCCCAGCGGATGTACTCGTTTTCCTATAAGATGAGACGTAATTTATCGTTTGTCGTAGCGTTCTGCATGACCCTGTTCGTGTTCGGATTTCTGTTTGCCCTGACGACCGAGGAGGACACGACTCCCAAGTACGGCCTCAAGCCGGTAGCGAGCGTGACGACTGACGTACAGACGGTTGGCGGCAAAGTGAAATCGACGATGCCGGTATCCACGATGACGGCCAGTCTGAAAGATCCGTATATGATCTCGGTCGGCCCCATCCGCTCGGTACCGGACTACATGATCGTCATCTCGTTTCTAGGACTTACCGGGACGATTCTCATCATGAACTGGCTCTCCCGGACAAAAGCATAAACAGCCAAATCCGGACCTCTTCACAGAGGTCTTTCGATTTGCTTGCGAACATCGGAGGTTACCGCATTGACTACGTTCGGATTCATCAGACACGGTACGACGGACTGGAACTTGGAAGGCCGGCTCCAAGGACAGAACAACATTCCGCTTAACGAAGCGGGAAGGCTTCAAGCGCGCCTTCTGGGAGAGAGGCTTCGCGACGAACGATGGGATCTGATCGTCAGCAGCGATCTTTTGCGCGCTTCGGAGACGGCCGGCATTATAGCGGCCATGACGGGAGCGGGTCCGGTACCGCTGGAAGCCCGTCTCCGCGAACGGACTCACGGCCGGCTGGACGGCACTACCCTGGAAGAGCGGATCGCCTGCTGGGGGGAGGGCTGGAAGCAGCTGGAGCACGGGGTGGAATCGAACGAGGCTTTATTCGCCAGAGGCAGCGCCTGCCTGGCGGAGCTGGAGTCCGAATATGCCGGCAAACGGATTCTGATCGTCTCTCACGGCGCATTTATTGCCGTGCTCATAGAAGGGCTGCTGACGTATATGCCGGAAGGCTCGTTGCGGAATACATCGGTCAGTGTACTCGAGAAAGCCGAATCCGGCTGGACTTGTCCTTTGTTTAACTGCACCTCGCATTTGCCGGAATGAACCCTCGTCTATTCTGCTTATACCTCGAAACGAAAGGCCGCTCAATTGCAAGATGCAGTTGAACGGCCGGATGTTACCCGCGTTTCCTCCTTTCCTTCTCTCTTTGACTTTTCTTATGAGCCCTGGCGGCATCGAAAGAGTTCCTGCTTCCCCATCCGAAGCTTGTATTGGCGAAAATTGCCTGAAAACGTTTATTTTTCGTAAAAACAGCGATACTGGTTAGTAAACCGGAGTCGCGCGGCCAGAGCTCGAAGCCGTCTGCGTTTTCCCGATTTACGGAGGTACGCTATGAATTTGGCCGACATGCTTTGCTATGCCGATATCCAGCAGCTCAGCAACATCGCCAGCACGTACGAATGCGAATGCAACGGTCACTCCAAAAACGATCTGATTCAGTCGATCTTGTCGAGAGTGAGCCGGAGAGACGTGTTTGAGCGGCAAGTAAGCACTTTGTCGACGGAAGATATCCGGTTCCTCAATTCTCTCGTATTCGAGAAGAGAGAGCTGTTCAGTCTGGAGGAGCTGATGGCCCGCGCCCAGCAGTCGAATTACGACAGTCCCGGCGATGGCCGCAATCCGCGGGAGATGATAGCCCAATTCAAGCACAGAGGCTGGCTGTTTAACGGCTACTCGCAATCTACGAAATATTTGTTTCAACTGCCGGTTGATCTGAAAAGGCGATTCACGGATACGATGGCGCTGTCGTTCGGCCAAAATCTGAACTATGCCGACGAGCCGTCCGTTTATCGGGACGAACATAAGCTGATCGTAGACGATATCGCACACTTTCTTCATTATACGTTTCACGAGGAAGTCGTCCTTACCGGAGACGGTTCCATCTATAAGCGCAATCTGCATCAGCTGCTGGACCGGATGGCCGTGAAGGAGGAGCCAGTGACGAAAGGGGGATGGAGATTCGGCTATGGCCGAAAATTCCGCGATTTGCCCAGCCGTTTTTCACTGATCTACGATTACTGCTACTATCAGGATCTCTTGTTGGAGCAGCCCGGGAGGCTGGAATTGACCGATAAAGCCAAGCTGTCCGTTATGGAAGGGCGACGCGAGGATTTGTCCGAGGTATACCGGTTTTGGCTCAAGCTGTACAAGGGGCCGATTCCGAACCTGCAGTCGCTCGTCTACTGGATCGGCAAGCTGGCGGACGATTGGGTCAGCGCCTCTTCGCTCGGCTCCGTCTTGTGCAAATTGATCCGGCCGTTTTACTACGATTCGCCGGAGGCGATCTACGACCAGCGCATTTTGCAGATGCTGATGCATCTGGGTGTAATCCGGATCGGCGAGGACGAGCAGGAAGGCAAAACGATCGCCGTCACGAGGCTCGGACAAAGCCTGATCTCGGGAACATACGTCTCGGATGAGGAGACGATCCCGATCGAATTTGACAACATGACGCTGCATTGATACAATCGCTCCATTTCCATATAGACGACAGGAACGGAGCGATGAACATGATGCACCCTTACGAGGAACGATATCCGCAAGCGGACCCGACCGTATTTCTGGCCCCGGGCGTGCAGTTGATCGGAGACGTTGCGATCGGAGAGCAAGCTTCCATCTGGTATAACGCCGTATTGAGAGGTGATCTGGCCCCGATCCGGATTGGCCGGAGAACGAACATTCAGGACGGTTGCGTCGGGCATGTGAATACCGGCCAGCCGCTTCTGGTAGGCGATGAAGTGTCGGTAGGCCACGGAGCAATCATTCACGGATGCACGATAGGCAGCGGCACATTAATCGGAATGGGGGCTATCGTACTAAACGGAGCGGAGATCGGTGAATATGCTTTAATAGGGGCGGGTTCGCTCGTTACGGAGAACAAGAAAATCCCCTCTTATACACTATCGCTAGGTTCGCCCGCCAAAGTGGTGCGGGAGTTGACGGAAGAAGATTTGCAGCGCATGAAACGAACGATGGAAAGCTACGTGCAAAAAGGGATGGAGTTTAAGAGCGGCACCTGATTCTTGCAGCCGGGCTGAAACTTCCGTTTCCTGCAATGCCCGCTTTCCTTTAGGGAGGGTTGCCCTTTGGAGAAAATGGACGTTTCCGGTTATGCAGCAATGCTTGGGCTTTTCGCCGAAATGGTGCTTGATGAAGCAATCGTCAAACAAAAAAAACAAAGGCTATACCGGGATATTGACGACGCGCTCGCGAGGGGGGACGAGAAAACGTTTATTACGCTCACCCAGCAGTTGAAGGAGCTTCGTTCGTGACGGAACCCAGCAGAATGACCCGGCCAGACAGACGGTGGACTTATGTTCAACCGTCTTTTTTTATCGCCAGAAAATTTATGTTTGCTAAAGTAATAAAGCTTCAAAGCGTTGCTTCAAAAAAGAAATTCGAGTTTCTATATCAAGATTAGCTACCTCTTACACAGGGGCATTCATCGTGGCAAAGGCTTCGTTTAGAAGCTTTTCTTTTTTCAATTTATATAGACGAATAAAGGGATCTGTTATCGCGCTGCCGCTCCGATTGTGCTAAATTAGAGAAGGCGCTTGATGCGTCCGGACAGAAGAAAGATCAAGGGAGTGGACAAGCTTTGAAGTTCAGCGATATCGAAAAGTCGTCCTGGGCCGGTTTAAAGCCGTATCTGGACACGTGCCTGCTGCCCGTAACCGGGCTGACCGGTCTGGAGCAGCCTTGGGAGGCGACGCAGGAGCTCGAATATTTGCGCGATGTGATGGACTGCGTGGAGGTGCCGTATAAGGGGCGGGTCGTCACTTACCCGGCCTTTCATTATTTCGGCGGGCCGGCCGCTGCCGAAGCGGTGAGCGAAGTAGTCGCCAAACTGAAGGGAGCCGGCTTCCGCTACGTGATCGTCATATCGGGTCATCCTTCTGTGGGAGTGGCCGCCATCCGGCATGCGGATCTGCTGCTGTGCCCGGAATCACAGGACGGTCAAGTGCAGAGCAGCCCCGAATTCCGCGACCGCGTCAACCGCGAAGTCCAGGCGATGTGGCAGAGCGGGACGAAAAATACCGAATCGGAACAGGAGGCAAGTGAAGAATCGGGTGCCGGGAACGTATGATTGGACCATAAATTGCGAACGATATAGGTAAGGCGAAGATGTGACAATTTCGTTAAATGTTGCCTTTAACGTTTCGAAACGGTTCCGTTTTGCACTTTGTCCGTTCTTGACGCCCTAAGGGACCTAGGCTATTATTAGTATGTCCTAGTGTGTTGTGCAATGAATGTCGTAATACGACGTGCGATAAATGGCGTAAAAAGGGGGTAGAAGACGAATGCATGACGCTCACAACAAGCACTCTTCCGGCAAACCGGTCACACGGCGCGAAATGTCCCGCCGTCAGTTTCTATCGTATACCCTCGGTGGAACAGGCGCTTTCATGGCAGCTGGCATGACGATTCCGATGATCCGTTTTGCCGTCGACCCGGTTCTGCAATCGAGCGGAGAAGGAACCTTTGTTAAGGTTGTGGAAGAAAGCAAAATTACTGCTGAACCAAAGTCGTTCAAGTTCCAGGTTCATCAAGTGGACGGCTGGGTGGAAAGCGAAATCGAGCTTGAAGCTTGGATCATGAAAAATGACAAAGGGCAAGTTTACGCTTTGTCGCCGGTTTGTAAACATTTGGGGTGTACGGTTAACTGGAACTCCGATCCGCGGTTCCCGAACGAGTTTTTCTGTCCGTGCCACGAAGCGCATTACACCAAGAGCGGCAAACATCTGGCGGTAGCACCGGCTCCGCTCGACGAGTACGACATTAAAATCGAGAACGGTTTTGTGTATCTCGGCAAAGTGCTGCCGAACCAGCAAGTTACGAAATAAGGAGGCGCTTCGATCACATGTTTAAGAGTATGTATAACTGGATTGACGAACGTCTCGATATTACCCCTTTATGGAGAGACGTTGCGGATCACGAGGTTCCGGAGCACGTTAACCCGGCGCATCACTTTTCTGCTTTCGTGTATTGCTTCGGCGGACTGACGTTCTTCCTCGTAGTCATTCAGATTTTGTCGGGGATGTTCCTGACGATGTATTACGTTCCTGATATCAATAATGCTTACCTGAGTGTCGATTACTTGCAGCACAAAGTAGCATTCGGCGTAATCGTACGGGGCATGCACCATTGGGGTGCGAGCTTGGTAATCGTGATGATGTTCTTACATACCCTTCGCGTATTTTTTACGGGGTCGTACAAAGCTCCCCGCGAGATGAACTGGGTTGTCGGAATGCTTATTTTCTTCGTTATGCTGGGGCTCGGCCTTACCGGCTATCTGCTTCCTTGGGATAACAAAGCTTACTATGCAACGAAGGTTACGCTTAACATTGCGGGTTCCGTGCCTGTAATCGGCGATTACATCCAACGCCTGGTGAACGGCGGAGAAATTGTCGGCGCCCAGACTTTGACCCGTTTCTTTGCGCTGCATGTATTCTTCTTGCCGGGAGCGCTGCTCGCACTGCTGGCCGGACACTTCTTCATGATCCGCAAGCAGGGCATTTCCGGACCGCTATAATCGAAGGGAGGACATATGCGTGGCACACGGTCATGATTCAAACGAAAAAGTGGTCTACGTCGGGGATTCCCGCGTACGCAAAAGAGATCCGATGCTTCCCCGCGATTATTCGGCCTATCCCGGAAAGTCGGAAGCGTTCATCCCTAACTTTCTGTTGAAGGAATGGATGGTAGGCGCGGTCGTACTCGTAGGCGTACTCGTTCTCGTTATGCAGGAGCCTGCACCGCTCGGGTATCCGGCGGACCCGCTGAATACGAGCTTTATTCCGATGCCGGACTGGTACTTCCTCTTTATGTACCAATTGCTGAAATATCCGTACGTTTCGGGTAACGATTTCAAAATTTTCCTTGGATCGCTAGCGATTCCGGGTCTTGCATTTGGCGGCTTGATGCTTGCGCCGTTTCTCGACACAGGCAAGGAAAGAAGATTTTACAGACGTCCGATCGCTGCCAGCCTGATGATCCTGTCGCTGCTTGCAGTCGTTCACTTGACAGTCGTCTCCTGGACGCACTATCAAAAAGAATTGACGGACAAAAACATCATCCCCGAGCATATTAAACGCCACCAGGAAATGGAAGAGGCGAAAAAAGCCGGGGGCGGCGGCGAAACCGGCGGAGCGAAAAAACCGGCCGCAGGCGCGCAGATCGTCGCTCAGGACGATCCGGGTTATGCGATCTACCAAAAAGCGACTTGCCTGAATTGTCACGCAGCCGACCTGAAAGGGAAGAGCGGAATGCCTGCTCTTCGCGGTATCGGCGACAAATATGATAAGAATCAGATTTTGGATATTATCAAAAACGGGAAGTCACCAGGCATGCCTCCTGTATACGATGCCAACATCAAAGCGGGCTTGTCCGCAGCCGATATCGATACGCTGGCTAACTGGCTTGCCCAACAGAAAAAACAGTAACAAACGTTACAGCCGCGTAAAGCCTGACCGTCATCGTGCCGGTCAGGCTTTTTGCTAAAAAATACGGCTACTATACGAGAGCCGGCATCCGACTCGAACGTCTAAGCTTCATCCCCAGCCGCTGGGAAAAGGAGGAGCAACTTGTCCGCTTGGCATTGGTTTTACCGGATTTTGCTGAATTATCGGCCGTTTCTGCTTATTGTGTTTCTAGTTAACGTGCTCGGAACGATATATGGGTACATCTGGTACTGGGATCAGATCGTCGAGACGGTTACGACTATGCCCCCGTGGCTCGTCTTGTTCGTTCCGGACAGTCCGACGGCAAGCTTATGGTTTACGGTGTCGCTTGGTATTTTACTGTTCGCGCCCAAATCCGCCTTTTCTTATATCGCAGGGCTGATTGCCGCGCTTGGCGCGATCTCTTCCGTGAAATACGGCGTATGGGCGGTTGCGATGAACGCGGCCGTCGCTTATCAGGGCGAGCCGCTCGTATGGGAAGAATGGATGCTGATCGCTTCCCACCTGGGCATGGCGGTTGAAGCGTTGTTATTTATCGGACGTTTCCGTGTCCGTCCGACTCATCTTGTTATTTCGTTAGGTTTGCTGTTCTTTAACGATTTTCTTGACTATAACGAGCTCATTTACCCGTGGTTGCGCGATATTTTGCTCGATGACCTGAGGGCGATTGAACTGTTCACGTGGATGCTGACCGCAGTCAGTTTCTTGATCGTGTCGCTCGTAATCTATTGTTCTAAAAGAGGACATTCCCCCATAAGATGATGTCGAGGGGGGATGTCCGATGTTCGTTTTCGGAAAGAAACGAATAGGGGCCGTTATTCTCATCCCGCTCCTGGGGATCGCATTGCTCACGGGCTGCGGGAAAGAGAAACCGGCCGGTCCGGGCCAGACGGCCACGGCGGAACAATTGCGGCAGGTGGAGCGGCTAAATGATACGGCGGACGAAATGTACCGGTTCATCATGGACGGCAACATCGATAAAGCGCGGGATAAGCTGGATGAGGTCGGAAATAAGATGACGCAAATCAGGTTCGACGGAATTACGTCGGTGGAAGGGGTCGGAGCATTATCGAATGCGATCGTACAAGCTAAGCGGTCTTTCCAGGCGGTAAACGTCTCTGAGGAAGAAGTGAAGGGAGCCGCTGCGAAGATCCGGCTTGCGACCGACGCGCTCACCCATGCCAATCAGCCGATGTGGCTTCAATATTATAAATCGATGAAGGAAACGGCTCGTCAGCTGGAAGCGGCCGTTCAGAAAAAGGACAAGCAGGAGGCGTCCGCCAAGCTCGATCAGCTGCACGAACGGTACGAAATCATCCGTCCGTCGCTGCTGATCAGCCGGCAGCCGTTTGAGGTCGAGAAGGTGGATTCGCTGTTCGCCTTCCTGCGCAGTCAGCTGTCGAAGCCGGAGCTGGATACGAAGCTGGCAGGCGGCGGCATCGACCAGTTTCATCTGACGCTTGACGCTTTGTTCGGCCGGCAGGACAAGGCGGCGTTTATTCCTGTAGACGACAGTCCGGTACCGCTCCCATCGGTGATGGCGATCGGCTCGGTTATCATCGCGGTGCTGGCATTTGCAGCTTGGCGAATATTTAAGTTCGAGAACCGCTATTAAGACGAATAGATGCGGAAAGACACGCAGGGACAAGCCTTCCCTTCGTGTCTTTTTGCCGATGACAGGGCCGTCAATTTCCGCGAAAGCCTTCACCAAGCACATCGTGAACGTCGGACATGATGATGAAGGCGTGCGGATCGACCTCTTTGACGATCATTCTCAGCTTTCGCGTTTCCTGACGGGAAACAACGCTGTACACGACTTTTTTGTCCACTTGCGAATACGCGCCCTTGGCCAGAAACAGCGTGACACCGCGGTCCATCTCGCGGGTGATCACCTGGGCCAGCTCCTCTCCTTTGTCGGACATGATGGTGAAGGCGATGGCCGCATACGAGCCTTCGGTAATGAAATCGATCGTTTTGGAGGCGACGAAGACGGCTACCAGCGTATAAAGCACTTTTTCCTTCGGTATGTACAAGAGCGAGCTGCCGATGACGAGCACATCGATTACGAGAATGATTTGCCCCATGCTCCAACCTTTCGTTTTATTGAGCAGCCGGGCTACGATGTCGGTTCCTCCTGTGGTGCCTCCAAAGCGGAAGACGATGCCGAGCCCGCTCCCGAGCGTAACGCCGGCGTACAGTGTGGCGAGAAAAAAGTCGTTTTCTGCCTGAAACGGGACGACCCAGTTGCGATGGATCGCAATCTCCATCAAGCGGAGGAAAAAGGCAAGCATCAGCGTGCCGAAAACAGTATGGATCATCGCGGTTTTGCCGATCGTTTTCCAGCCGAGAAAAAATAACGGGGCATTCAGAACGAGCGTAGTGACGGATACCGGGAAGTCGAGCGAATAGTTGAACAGCAGGGCAATACCCGTCAATCCGCCTTCCATCAGCTCGTTCGGGATAATAAAATAATGGAGTCCGAATGCGTAAATAGCCGTTCCGAGTGTTATCGGCAGCCAGGACCGCAGAAGCTCTTTGCCATACTTGTTCATGTTGGAATCCCTCCCGACGTTTTTCCCTTCTATGCTTTATTCCATCTTCTCGGTGCTGAAAACCAGACTTTTTTAAACTCGCACTATAAGATGTACGTGTAAAGATAATGAATAGTATACCCCAAGTTGGGAACCGCGGGCAGCATTCTCAGAAGACGGGTGAAGAAAAAAGGATTTGTTTTCGGCCTGCCTTTTGCGTTAACATGTAAAATAGAACGCAAGATCGGAAATCGTTCCGGTCGCTGCGACTGGCGGATTTGTGAAAAGGAGGGCTCTATGTCGGAGAAATCGCTAAAAGAGATACAACGGGAAGTGGACGCATACATATCCCAATTCAAGGAAGGTTACTTCAGTCCGCTCGCTATGCTGGCCCGGATGTCCGAAGAAGTCGGGGAGCTGGCCAGGGAGGTCAATCATCAATTCGGCCCTAAGCCGAAAAAACCGGACGAAGCTGACAATTCGATCGAGCTGGAGCTTGGCGATATTTTATTTATAACGATTTGCTTCGCCAATTCGCTGGGGATCGATCTGACGAAGGCTCACGACGAAGTGTTGAACAAATTCCGTACGCGCGATGCGGACCGCTGGACCAAAAAGAACACCGAACAAGAGTAGCCGTCATATGCTGTACCATCGAGTCGGGCGGAGGAACTCCCCGCTGTCCGCACACCTATCGGTTAGGGGCGGATGCGGCACTCCCCCGGAACCATACATACGGGGCGCACAAGCGCGGTCGTATATGGATCAGGAGGAACGCGATGGACGGCGACAATCCGATTAAGAAGGCGTACGCTTCGATATTGGAAGCCGATTTCGAGCGGGCGATCGAATGGTTTGAGCAGGCAATCCGCGAAGAACCGGACAATGCGGATTATCATTATAAGCTGTCGGTTACGTTTGCGAGAAGCAACCGGTTCGGCAAAGCGATCGAGCATTCGTTGCGGGCCAAGCAGTTGGAGCCGGAGAGCGACGTATACAGCTATCATCTGGATACGCTGCAGGCTAAACTGCTCATGCAGGATGCACAGAAGGTGTTGGACGGGACTGACCGGACTTATTTGGCCGTACCTCTCTTGACGCGCGCCATTGAGCTCGATCCGCTGTCCGTCGAAGCGCATATGATGCTTTCCGCCGCTTATGCGGCTTTGCAGGAATACGGCAAGGCCGTTCAGATGGCGAACGAGACGTTACGATTGGACCCCGAGCATCCGGACGCCAAGCGACTTGCCGAGGAATACCGGCAGCAACTGAAAACGTATTTGCAGACGCAGCAAACGATAAGGGAGATTTGACGATGAGTTCAATCATTCATGTAGCAGTAGCCGGAGCAAACGGAAGAATGGGTAAAGAAGTAGTAAAGATGGTGCTCACCGATCCGAACCTTAAGCTGGTGGCGGCTATAAGCCGTTCCAACGAAGGAGTCGACGCCGGTCTGCTCGTCGGGAAGGAAGCTTGCGGCGTGTTGGTCAGAACGGATCTGGAGGCAGCACTGTCCGGTGCGGACGCACATGTGATGGTCGATTTCACAACCCCTCACTCCGTTATGGCCAACAGCCGCATCGCGATCCGGCAAGGCGTGCGTCCGGTAATCGGAACTACCGGATTGAAGCCGGCGGATATCGAGGAATTGGACAAGCTGTGCAAAAATAACGGAACCGGCGGGATCATCGCTCCGAATTTCTCGATCGGCGCGATTCTGATGATGAAGTTCGCCGCTCAAGCCGCCAAATATATGCCGCATGTCGAGATTATCGAGTATCATGGCGACCAGAAGCTGGACGCGCCTTCCGGCACGTCAATCAAGACGGCGGAGATGATCGCGTTGAATCGCCAGGAATTCCGCCAAGGCAATCCGAACGAGGAAGAAACGATCGACGGCGCGCGGGGAGGCTTGTACAACGGATTCCGCATACATAGCGTTCGTCTCCCGGGCGTATTCGCGCAGCAGGAAGTTATCTTCGGCGGCTACGGGCAAACGCTCAAAATCCGTCACGATTCGTACGATCGCGAAGGGTATATGCCAGGGGTAAACATCGCCGTCAAAAAAGCGATGGAGCTGTCCGGAATCGTATACGGGTTCGAGCATTTTATCGACTGAACAGACATTAGTTAGCGGAAGTGGAGGCTGATGCCGGCAAGCCGGCTGAGGTCCCAGTACGCAACAGCTATAGTGGAGGGAAACCCGATGGAGATCGCACTAATCGCCCACGACCGCAAAAAAGAAGAAATGGTCAATTTCGTTATCGCCTATGAGGAAGTGTTCAAGCATCATACGTTGTATGCGACCGGCACGACCGGCACCCGCATTATGGAGAATACGGACCTGCAAGTACACCGCTACATGTCCGGGCCGCTCGGCGGCGATCAGCAGATCGGCGCTAAAGTAGCGCAAGACGAGATGGATCTCGTCATCTTCCTGCGCGACCCGCTTATGGCGCAGCCGCACGAGCCGGACATCATCGCGCTGCTTCGCTTGTGCGACGTGCAGGGCATACCGGTGGCGACGAATATCGCTACGGCGGAGCTGCTTGTCCGTTCGCTTGACCGCGGGGAGTTCGGCTGGCGGGATCTGGTGGATAAATATAAACCGGGGTTGATGTAAATGTCCTATGAAACCGATATTCTCATATTCGGAGCGCATCCCGACGACGCCGAGATCGGCATGGCGGGTACGATCGCCAAACATACGGCGGCCGGCCATAAAGTCGTTATATGCGACTTGACGGCGGCGGAGATGTCCTCGAACGGAACGGTGGAGTTAAGGCGCCGGGAAGCCGAGCAGGCGGGAGCGATCCTGAAGCTGGCGGGGCGTACGAATCTGGGGCTGCCTGACCGCGGCTTGTATATGACGAAGGATTATGTCGATGCCATTACGCTGGAAATCCGCAAGTTCCGGCCGCGGATCGTGTTCGCTCCTTATTGGCAGGACAGGCATCCGGATCATATCGCCTGCAGCCATCTCGTTCAGGAAGCGGTATTTAACGCAAAGCTCCGCCGGTATATGCCCGACTCGGAGGCGGTGTCGGTGCAGCAGACGTACTTTTATTTCATTAATGACGTGCACGAAGCCGATATCGTGGTCGACGTAAGCGGCGTATACGAAGCCAAAAAAGCTGCGTTGAGCGCTTATGCGAGCCAGTTCGATCCGGCGGCGGCCGGCAATCATTATGTGCCGACTCCGCTGAACCAGGGGTATCTGGAGCGGGTCGAGGCGAGAGACCGGCTGCTCGGCCAGCAAAGGATGATCCCTTATGCCGAAGGGTTCGTATCCAAGCTTCCGGTACTTGTTGACTTATTTTAACGGATGATCGAATATAATACCTGTATACGTATGATTCGCGGGGAGGGGGATGTCTATGGAAAACGATCGACTGAAGATCGGCATTACGTGTTATCCGTCGCTCGGAGGTTCCGGCGTCGTGGCGACAGAGCTTGGAAAGCTGCTCGCGGAGAAGGGCCACGAGGTTCATTTCATTACGCACAGCATCCCTTTCCGCCTGGGCAAGTTTCATAAAAATATTTTTTATCACGAAGTCGAAGTTAACGACTACTACGTGTTCAAATACCCGCCTTACGATTTGTCGCTGGCAAGCAAGATGGCCCAGGTAGCCAAGATGGAGAAGCTGGATATTTTGCACGTCCATTACGCGGTTCCCCATGCGGTCTGTGCCTTTTTGGCCAAAGAGATGGTCGGCTCGGATCTGAAAATCATCACAACGCTGCATGGTACCGATATCACCGTGCTCGGCCAGGACGAATCGCTCAGCGACCTGATCAGGCTGGCGATCGAGCGAAGCGACGCGGTTACGGCGGTCTCCAAAGATCTGATCCGCGAGACCCGCGATCTGCTGCATATCGAGAAGCCGATTGATCTTGCCTACAATTTTGTGGATAAAAGGGTATATTACCCGAGAGATGTCGCTACGCTGCGCCGCGACTTCGCCAAACCGGACGAGAAGCTGCTGCTGCACATATCGAACTTCCGTCCCGTCAAGCGGATCGGCGATGTGGTGGACGTGTTCGCCAAAGTGAACGAAAGGGTCCCGTCGAGACTGCTGTTCGTCGGAGAAGGACCCGAGCTGTCGAAGACGATCTGCAAGGTGAAGGAGCTCGGCCTGACCGACCGCGTCATCTTCGCCGGGAAGCAGGACGATGTCGCGCAGGTGATCTCGCTGGCCGACGTGATGCTGCTTCCTTCGGAGAAGGAAAGCTTCGGGCTTGTGGCGCTGGAGGCGATGGCTTGCGGCGTTCCGACGGTCGGTTCGAACGCAGGCGGCATTCCGGAGCTGATCACGCACGGGGAGACCGGGTACCTGGCGCCGATCGGCGATACTACCCAGATGGCCGAACACGTGATCCGGCTCCTGTCGGACCCTCAGCTTTATGAGGCGATGTCGAAAGCCTGTCTCGATCGGGCGCATTTTACGTTCTGCAACGATTTGATCACGGCGCAATACGAGCAGATTTATTACCGGGTGCTGGGGCGCGAGGTGCCGAGCATCGATTTGAGCGAAATATGCCGGGCTTGACCGGCTGAAGGATGCGGGGGCATTACGGAGATGTCGGAACGGATGGAGACGGAAGGAAAAGAAGTGCTCCGCGCGCTCAGCGAAGCGGGTTACGAGGCGTATTTCGTGGGCGGCTGCGTACGCGACAAGGCGCTCGGACGACCGCTTAAAGATATCGATATCGCGACCTCCGCTTTGCCGGACGAGGTGATGAGGCTGTTTCCCCGTCACGCCCCGACCGGACTTGCCCATGGCACCGTTACAGTTATCCGGGAGCAGCACACGTTCGAAGTGACGACGTTCCGCAAAGAATCCGAATACGAGCAGTTCCGGCGGCCCAAGGAAGTGGAGTTTATTTCCGATCTGAACGAAGATTTGCGCCGCCGGGACTTTACGATTAATGCGATGGCTCTGGATGCGCATGGCACCCGGTACGATCCGTTCGGGGGCTCTGCGGATTTGGAGGCGGGAGTCGTAAGATGTGTTGGCAACCCGCTGGAGCGGTTTCACGAGGACGCGCTGCGCATGCTCCGGGCGATCCGTTTCGCTTGCGAATACGGGTTCTCGCTTCAGGAGGCGACTTGGGAGGCGCTTCTCCGTCATGCGCCGCTGCTCGCCCATGTGGCGATGGAGCGGGTAGGCGCCGAGCTCGACAAGATGATCGAAGGGCGGTCGCCCGATCGTGCGGTGAAGCTGCTTGCCGAGAGCGGGTTAACCCGTCATTTCAAGCAGCCTGTAGTTTGGCCGCTGGCCGAATGGGACTTAGTACCGGAACTGTGCGCAGCGGTGAAACTGACCGGCGTAACAGGGCCCGAGCTACGGTGGACGGCCTTATTCGTCCTGCTGGAGATGAGCTCTGGACAAGCCCGGGAAGCGATGAAACGGCTCAAGTTTTCCGGCAAAAAATCGGCTGCGATCGTCCGGCTGCTGCAGATGGATGAATGGATGCGGCAGCATCTGGACAAGATCCGTATGGAAGACGAGCAAGCGGGCTTCGAGACGTGGGCCGGCGCTTGCGTAATGTTCGGGAAGCCGGTTGCCTTACTGTGGCTGGAGCTTGCTTCCTGGCAGACGGAGTCGTTGGACGGCCGGAACTGGCGGCAGCTGCTCGAGCTCGGTCCCGGGTGGATCGAACGGATACCGGCCGATCGGGTAACGGAACTTGCGGTGAACGGGACGGAGCTGGCTGTCGAGCTGGACAAACCAGCCGGTCCGTGGCTGGGCGCGCTGCTTCAGGAACTGCTGGTGGAAACGGCCAAGCTGCGAATACGGAATGAACGGGATATTTTAATTCAAGAAGCCAAAAATCGAGTAAAGCGGGAAACGATGTAATGGAGCATAAAATATTGGCGTATCTGGAGCAGCGCCCGAACGAATACGTATCGGGCGAACAGCTGAGCGAACTGCTCGGCTGCACCCGAACCGCCGTCTGGAAACACATCCGCAGCCTGCGCGATCAAGGGTATACGTTCGACGCGGTCTCGCGAAAAGGCTATAAGCTTACGGGCAAGCCGGACAAGCTGAGCGCAGCGGCCATTCTGGCCGAGCTGTCGACGGCGGTTATGGGCCGATCGGTCAAAATGTACGATTCTGTCGACTCTACGCAGACGATTGCCCACCGGCTGGCCGAAGAAGGCGCTCCGGAGGGAACGCTGGTGATCGCGGAAGTTCAGACGGCCGGGCGCGGACGAATGGGGAAAAACTGGCATTCGCCGAAAGGGAAAGGTGTCTGGATGAGCCTGGTCCTGCGGCCGAACATTCCGGTTCATTTTACCCCTCAACTGACGCTGCTGGTCGCCGTCGCTTTGAACCGGACGATTCGCAAGCTGGAGCCGTCCTTGCCGGTTGCGATCAAGTGGCCGAACGATTTGCTTGTGGACGGAAGGAAGATCAGCGGCATCCTGCTCGAGTCGAATGCGGAGGACGAGCGGCTGCGGCACGTGATCGCCGGAGTGGGCATCAGCGTCAATCTGCAGGAGGGCGATTACCCGGAAGAGCTGCGCGGAATCGCTACGTCGCTCCGTATGCTCAGCGGCCGGGAATGGAGCCGTTCCGAACTGATACGCGCGTTCCTGGAGCAGTTCGAAGCGTTGTACAATCTGTACGACTCGGAAGGCTTCGAGCCGATCCGGACGGCGTGGGAAGCGTCTGCCTATTCGCTGGGCCGTCCGATCGCGGCGAGGACCCCCAGAGGCGTTGTGGAGGGTGTCGCCGAATCGATCGACGAGATGGGCGCCTTGATTGTCCGGCATCCGGACGGAAGTGTGACCAAGCTGTATTCCGCGGATATTTAGCTAAAAACATGTAGATTTCGTGAACGATCTGGTATAATATTGCGTAGAGGCGGTATCCTACGTGGAACTGCACTCCTGCACGCAAGTAAAACAAGTTTGACATGCAAGTCGCGGAATTCTGCTCTGAGCCTAAAAGGGACCGAGACAGAAAACAAATCTGACGATTCGTTTCCTGTTGTTTTCTAAGCCTTTTAGCCGAGCGGCTAAAAGGCTTTTGTGCGTTCCGGACCGGTTCACGAGCCAACCAAATCGAAAGCGGGTGTTCGGATGGAACCGAAAAAAATGAGTACGACCCGAATGAGAAAGATGAAGACGGACGGCGTGCCGATCTCGGTGGTCACCGCCTATGACTACACGTCGGCCAAACTGGCCGAGGAAGCGGGCGTGGACGTCATCCTGGTGGGCGATTCGCTCGGCAACGTCGTGCAAGGCCAGGAATCGACGCTGCCGGTTACGCTGGATGAGATGATTTATCATACGAAGATGGTGACCCGCGCGATCTCGGCTCCGTTTGTCGTAAGTGATATGCCGTTTATGACGTATCACGGGTCGATCGATCAGTCGCTTCACAACGTCGGGCGGCTGATGCGGGAAGGATTGTGCAAGGCGGTCAAGATGGAGGGCGGAACGGAGATCGCCCATACCGTCGACGCGGTAGTGAAGGCAGGGGTACCCGTTATGGGCCATATCGGCCTCACTCCGCAGTCGGTGTATCAGATCGGCGGTTATAAGATTCAAGGAAAAACCGGCGTTTCGGCCCGCAAACTGATGGACGACGCCAAGGCGCTGGAGCAGGCCGGAGCGTTCGCCATCGTGGTCGAGCTGGTCACGGACGAGATCGCGGAGGAGATTACGAAGGCGGTGTCGATCCCGACGATCGGCATCGGGGCGGGCGTTCATTGCGACGGACAGGTGCTCGTTTTCCACGATCTGCTGCAATATGCATCGCCGGTATTTCCTAAAAAATTCGTTAAAGCGTACGCCAACATTGGGGACTCTATTCGTAACGGGATCGCCCAATATGTCCAAGAGGTCAAAAGCCGCAGCTTCCCGGCCCAGGAGCATACATTTCACGCGGATCTGGAGCTTGCGGGACATCTGTATGGCGGCAAATCGCCCGACAACGACTGAGGTCAACCCGGGAGAGGAGCAATCATCATACATGGAAGCTATTGTCCGGATCGAAGAGCTGCGTTCGAAACTGAAGGCAGCCAGACGCAATAAAGCAAATGCGGAGGGCGAAGTACGGGTCGGCTTTATGCCGACCCTAGGCTATATGCACGAAGGCCATATGAGCTTGATTCGTCAGGCTCGCCGGGAGTGCGACATCGTCGTCGTCAGCATTTTCGTGAACCCGCTGCAGTTCGGGCCAACCGAAGATTTCGACAAGTACCCGCGCGACAACGAACGGGACCTATCGCTTGCGGAGGGAGCGGGAGCGGATTATGTGTTTTTGCCCAGCGTAACGGAAATGTACCCGGCTCCGACGAAGACGACGGTAGTCGTCAAGGAATTGACGGATACGCTGTGCGGCGCGTCGCGCCCGGGCCATTTTGACGGCGTGGCGACGGTGGTAACCAAGCTGTTCAACATCGTGCAGCCGGACCGCGCTTATTTCGGCATGAAGGACGCCCAGCAGGTCGCCGTGATCGAGCAATTTACCCGCGATCTGAACATTCCGGTGCAGATCGTCCGCTGCGAGACGTTAAGGGAGCCTGACGGACTGGCGATGAGTTCCCGCAACGTGTACTTAAACGAAGACGAGCGCAAGCAGGCGCTCGTCTTGTCCAAGTCGCTTAGCCAAGCCGAGTCGTGGATGGCGGAGCCGGACATGACGGTAGGAAAGCTGGAGCTGAACATTCGACGTATGATCGAGTCCGCGCCTTTGGCCGTTATCGACTACGTTACGATTTTAACCTATCCGGGACTTGAACCGGTAACCGGCGTACAGCCATTTAACGGAGAACAACCGATTTTGGTGGCGCTCGCCGTCAAATTCGGTAAAACCCGCCTGATCGACAATCGCATTTTTTTCTCTTGAGGAGGAGAACCGGCATGTTTTTAACGATGATGAAATCGAAAATTCACCGCGCGACGATTACGGAAGCGAATTTAAATTATATCGGAAGCATTACGATTGACGAAGATCTGATGGATTTGGTCGAACTTTTACCTAATGAAAAAGTGCAGGTTGTAGATAATAACAACGGAGCCCGCCTTGAAACGTATGTCATCCCCGGCCCACGGGGTTCCGGAGTCATCTGTTTGAACGGTGCAGCGGCTCGTCTCGTTCATCCGGGCGATACTGTCATTATTATTTCTTACGCGCTGATGACGGGCGAACAAGCGAAAGCTCATAAGCCGAAAATTGCCATTATGGGAGAAAACAACAAGGTCGTCGATACACTGAATGTCGAAACTCATTCCACAATCCTTTAAGTGCAAGCTACGTGAGCACCGGAAGTTCCGGCTGAATTCCATATTCGATGTCGAGCAGGCTTTCGGATGTACTTCTTGATCAAAAGTGGACTTTTTGAACAACCTCTTCAAGCACGGACAGCACGATTTCTCAGCCAAGGTGGGATCAGATCATGTTGAAACAGTTGTTTGCCTCGATGCACGACACGTTAGACGACGTGATAAAACATTTCCCGACTGCCGACGCCAAGGGAAAGCAGGGTCTTCACAACAAGCTGGACGTATTAAAAGCGATGAGTGATTCCTTTATCGAGGAATGGCTGCAATTCGAGGAGAAGATGGCTCGATTTCTGGAAACATTGCCGAAATCGTCCGGTTGGGCCGTTGCGGGGAGCAGCGGCGCTTCTCCGGCCTTGCCGGAAGGCAGCGATGCCTCCGAGGCGTTCAAGCGAGGCCAGGGTTATTTTCAACTGCTCATGTACGACAATGCGGTTCGCGAATTCGAGTCGGTTGTCCAAGGACACCCCGAGTTCATTCTGGGCCGGCTGTACTTGGCTATGGGCCATATGCGCAAAGGAAACGACGCCGAAGCGTACCGGCATTTCCGGTTCATTACCTCGCTGACGGAGCACGACCAGATGAAGGCCGTCTCGTATAACGCGATGGGATGCATTCATGCCAAAAATGCCAATATCGAGCAAGCCCAGCATTTCTTCAAACTGGCCTATATGGCCGATCCGAGCAGCGTGGAGCCGATGATCAACATGGGAATATGCATGTCGCATCACGGGAGCCAAAGCGCCGGAGAAGGATTTATCCATTAAATGATCATAGCCTCGCTTCGGCTTCCCTTTTCGGCTACGCAATAATTTGGTATGCTAAGAAGGGAATCGCGAAGAAGGGATTGAAGAGTACCGGATGAGATATGCGGTAATCGATTTTGAAACAACGGGAGACCAACCTTCGGATGATATCATACAGGTTGGTCTTGTTGTTATAGAAGATGGTGTCATCAGCCGGCGGTATTCATCCTTCGTCCGGCCTAATAAATCCATACCTGAATTTATCGTACAGCTGACAGGCATCACCGATGAGATGGTGGCGGACGCTCCGGTTCTCGAAGACGTGTTGTCCGACATGCTTCCTTTGCTTGCGGACAGCGCGCTTGTGGCCCACAATGCGGGTTTTGACCATATGTTTTTGCGATATGCTTGCGAACGAAGCGGATATCTTCCTTTTGACGGGCGGGTTATCGATACGATTCCGTTCCTGCGCATCCTGTTCCCTTCGCTGACGAGCCTTCAACTGTCGATGGTGAGCGCCGCTTTCGGGCTTGGTCACGATCGTCCGCACCAGGCGGACAGCGACGCTGAAGTGACAGCGCTTATCTGGCTCAAATGTTTGGAGCGGTTCGATACGCTGCCGCTGCTGACCGTTCAGAAGCTGGCCCAGCTGTTCGAGTCCGATCCTTCAGACATGGGCTGGTTTATGCAGGAGATGCGGGTGCGCAAAGAATCGGCAGTCAGTATCGACCCCGAGACGAACCGGTATTTTCGTCAATACGTGCTGAATGTCGGGGACTGGGATGAGGAGAAGCCGGCGCGTGAGGAAGAAGGTTCACCTTCAATCGGCAAAAACGAGTCGTTCGACGAGTTTTACGATAAAATCAAGACGAATTTGCGCACCAAGTTCGAGCACTACGAGGAACGCGAAGCGCAGGAGCATATGATCCGCGAGGTGGAGAGCTCGTTTTCGTCCGACCGCCATCTGATGGTGGAAGCGGGCACGGGCACGGGGAAATCGCTCGGCTACTTGATTCCTTCCCTGTACCACGGCATCAAGGAAGACAAAAAAGTGGTCGTCAGCACCCACACGATCAACTTGCAGGAGCAGCTTCGCCAGCGGGACATCCCGCTGCTTCAGGATATATTTCCGGTCCCGTTTCGGGCGGCCGTGCTTAAGGGGCGGAGCCATTATTTATGCCTGCGGAAATTCGAGCAGAAGCTATACAACCGCGACTTTGCCAGCGAGAAGGAAGACCGGATTACCGCGGCCCAGATGGTCGTATGGCTTTCGGAGACGAACCACGGCGATGACGAGGAGCTGTATTTCGCCGGGCGCGGGGCCGAATTTTGGCAGACGGTCGGCAGCGACACCGATTCGTGTCTGAACCGGATGTGCCCTTGGTTCAAAAAATGTTTTTACCACCGCGCGCGTAACGAAGCGAATATTGCGGACGTGGTCATTACCAATCATTCGCTGCTGTTTACCGACATTCAGGCGGAAAACCGGCTTCTGCCGGCCTACAAGCAGCTCGTCATTGATGAAGCGCATCATTTCGAGGAAGTGGCGAGCAAACATCTGGGGATGGATCTGCATTATGCCTCCTTGGTAAACACGCTGCTGTGGCTGTATAAGGATGCGAAGAACGGCCAGCTGCCCTCGCTTCAGTTCAGACTGCAGCGCGGCTCGGAGCAAAAGGCCGCCGACTGGAACCAGACGATCGAGTCGGTTTATCCGCGCATGGTGCGCATCAAGGAAGAATGGGACAAGCTGACCGAGCTGCTGTATATGTTCGTCTCCGAGCGCAACGACGGCGGAGGGACCGAGAGCGGACAACTCGTGCTCCGTCTCAAGCCGGAAGCGCTGCCGAAGGCGTGGAGCTCGCTGCTTGTGATCGAAGAGAACATTTACCTCGAAGCGACCGAGATCGGCAAAAAGCTGGAACGGCTTGTGACCGAGCTGAAGGAGGAAACCGACGAGTTTGCGACGAGCAGCGTGCTGACAGACTTGTCGGGGTCGGTGAAGGCGTTGCTGCGGCACCGGGACGTGCTCCGGTTCTTTATGCAGATGCCCGATCCGCATTACGTGTACTGGCTTGAGGCCGCTCCGTACTTCAAGAGCAAGTCGCTCCAGGTGTTTGCCGTGCCGCTTGATGTCAGCCATCTGCTCAAGCAGCACTTCTTCGAGGCGAAGGACAGTGTCGTATTAACGTCGGCGACTTTAACGGTTAACAAAACGTTCCAATACAGCGCCTCGCAGCTGGGCTTGCAACCGTTGTCGGATACCGAGAAGGTGAAGACGGTACAGCTTGCTTCGCCGTTCCAGTACCGCAAGCAAGCGCTTGTGCTGATTCCGCGGGATTTCCCCAGCGTCAAAGGGGCGACGGCGGACGAAGTGTTCCTCGGGGCGCTCGTCGGGTCTTTGGCCGATGTGGCGAAGGAGACGAAGGGCCGGATGCTTGTCCTGTTCACTTCGCACCGGATGTTGAAGCAAATTCATCCGGAGCTGAAGGAGCGGCTGAAGCCAAGCGGCATTCAGGTGCTCGGCCAAGGCGTCGACAGCGGCAACCGCAGCAAGCTGATCCGGATGTTCCGATCGCAGTCGTCGAGCGTTCTGCTGGGCACGAGCAGCTTCTGGGAAGGCGTCGACATTCCGGGGGAGGCGTTGACTTGTTTGGCGATAGTCAGACTTCCGTTCCAGCCTCCGAACCACCCGCTGGTCGAAGCCAAAAGCGAACAGCTGAAAAAGAACAACCTGAACCCGTTTACGGCGCTGTCGGTGCCGCAGGCGGTTATCCGATTCAAGCAAGGCTTCGGACGTCTCGTTCGGACGGCTAAAGACCGCGGTGTCGTCGTGATTTACGATACGCGCGTACTGGAAACCTCCTATGGCCGCAACTTTTTGTATTCGCTGCCCGGTCCGAAAATCGAACATTTGAGCACACAGCAGTTGGTACCGCGAATATCAGATTGGATGGGGGAGGAAAACGGATGAAGACACCGAAAATTTCGGAGGCGGTCGTCCGCCGTCTCCCGGTTTATCTTCGTTTTTTGAATGAGCTTAGCCGGCGCAACGTGCAGATGGTCTCGTCGCAGGATCTGGGCCAAAAGCTCGATCTGAATCCGGCGCAGATCCGCAAAGATTTGGCTTACTTCGGGGAATTCGGCAAAAAAGGGATCGGCTACGACGTCGCCTATTTGATCGAGAAAATCCGCCAAATTTTAAAGCTGGACCAGATTATTCCGGTCATTCTGGTCGGAGCCGGAAACCTGGGCCGGGCTTTGTGCAATTATAACGCCTACCTGAAAGACAATATGAAGATCGTAGCGGTCTTCGACAGCTCTCCGGACAAGCTCGGCGAGCATATTAACAATTTGACCGTCCAGCCCATGACGGTGCTGCACGAAACGGTCCGGGAGCACAAGGTGCGGATCGGCATCATTACCGTCCCGGCGTTCGAAGCGCAACTGGTCGCCAACCAGTTCGTTGACGCCGGGGTGGAAGCGATTCTTAACTTCGCGCCGGTCATTATTAAGGTGCCGAACGAAATTCGCGTTCATCATGCGGATTTTACGACCGAGCTGCAGAGCTTGGCTTATTATTTGGATTGAGGCGACAAACCAAAAGAAGCTTCCGCCTTCACGAGTACCGTGATGGTTTCGGAAGCTTCTTTGCCGATCAATCGTAAGCAGGCGACACTGCGAAAACCTTTCGGGACGCCGAGAGGAAGTAAGCCGCCGCCCACAGCGGCAATGGAACAGAACACAGGGTACACGGTGGGCCTTTTATACGCGGTGCACTTTGCGATATTTTCCGGGCGTCATGTTCATATGCTTCTTGAATATCCGATTCAAATAAAAACCGTTTTGGTAGCCGATATGATCGGAGATCTGATCCAGCGTCAGATTGGTCTCCAGCAGCAGCTTCTTGGCCCGTTCGAGACGAAGCTTGATCTGATATTGGGCGGGTGTATCGCCATAGCAGGCTTTGAACTTCTGAATCAGCCGGACGGTGCTCAGACCGAGGGAGGAGGCGATCTCATTCAGCGCGATCGGCTGGAACGCCTGCTTCTGGATCATGGCTTCAGCCTTGGCCATCAACCGGTCCGGCTGCTGCGAATCGCGTTGCAAAACCGCAGTCCACGGGACCATGCCGGCCTCCTCGCTGTACAGGAGCCATATATCGTATAAGTAGTGATTGCTGAGCGGGTTTCTGGCGACATGGTGCATGTGCAGCGCATCGATCTTCTTGAGCATGTTATAATTGGCGACCAGTCTGCTTGTGTTCTGAAAGCTGATCTTCGTGGTTCCCAGTTGCAAGCTCTTCGCGTCGGCGGGCTGGCTGTCAATCTTGCCCCAGTCCAGTTTGATCACGAAAAAACAAAGCGGGGTGATGACCACCCGGCGAAACGGGGTCAGTGGAGGACAGATGACGATATCGCCAAAAGCGGCCGTTCCCTTCTCTTCTCCGATTTCGTAATAGAAGGAACCGGATTCCATCGCAAACAGCGTCCATGCCGCGCTCGTATCCTCGTAAAGGATAAATTTTTCTTTGTTGTGCCAATACATAAGTTCCCGCACTTGAGGAACAAAGCCAATCACATTCACCGCATGCACTCCTTTCGGCTAAAAGGAAGCTTTAATTTTGGATATAGTATAATTCAGTTTCAGACATTTTAAAAGCACATCAAGCCCCTTATAGTGAGAATAAGAGAGCGAAAAGGAAATGTTTGGCGAAAAGCTCCCGACTGCATTTATTTCAAATGGAGGGGTTTTCATGAAGGAAAGACTTATCCCGATGACCGCGCTGGTTTGTTCGATCGGACTGATGTCCGCCTGCGGAGGAAACGAAGGCACGGTCGCCAATTCACCGAAAACAGTGACTGAAACGAAGGGTGAATTGCCCGCGGCCGGAATCGACAAGCCGACGGAGTTGAACATCTATTACATGTACAGCAACTGGACGGACGAAGATTTTATGAAAAGCTTCGGGTCGCTTATTCAGAGAAAATACCCGAATGTGACATTCAAGCTGACCCAGAAAACGAAGGGGAGCACCATTCAGGATATGGTCACGGCGAAGGCGGATATGGATATTATTATCGCCTCGCAAAGTCAAATTTTCAGCTTGGGCGAATTGGGCTTGCTCACGGACATTTCGGATCTGATAAAAGCGAACAAATTCGATCTGAGCCGGCTCGAGCTGTCGGCGGTCGAAAACTTGCGGAAAATCACAAACGGCAGCATTGTCGGCCTGCCTTACAAAATCAACGCGATGGCAATGTACTACAACAGAGATATATTCGACAAATTCGGCGTGCCGTATATGAAGGACGGATTGAGCTGGGACGACGTTTACGAAACGGCAAGGAAGCTGACCCGGTTGGAGGGAGGCGTACAATATTGGGGCATTTCGCTGAATTTCTACCAAAATTTTTTAACCTTGAATCAATATTCGCATGAGTTGATCAATCCGAAAACGCGCGTGCCGACCTTTACAGATCATTTCTGGAAAGGGTATATGGAGAACTTTGTCCGGTTCGCGGAAATACCGAGCAACGGGTTGACTCGGGAAATTCTCAATAAACAAAACGATTTGTTCGTGAAAGACAAGACGCTGGCGATCATGCTCTCAACGATTGGCGGGGTTTCAGGCCTGTCGAAGGAATCATCCCATCTGAATTGGGACATAGCCGCCTATCCCGTCTTCAAGGACATTCCCGATATGGGGCCCCCGCCAGCGCCAACCTATATGCTCTTGTCGGCAACCAGCAAGCAGAAGAGGGAAGCGTTTCTGGCTATGGCAGAGATGCTGTCCGACGAATCGCAGCTAGCGTTGTCCAAGCTTGGAAACGCTACCGCACTTTCGGAAAAGTCTATTCGAGAGTCGTTCGGCGACGGCCTAGTCGAACTGAAGGGAAAAAATGTGAAAGCGCTTCTCCCGAGCAAAATGGCTGTACCGATCACCTGGAACAACCACACGATCGTTTCGCAGAATGCGATCAGCAATGCGTTTGCCGATGTATTGCTCGGCGCCAAAGATATGAATACGGCGTTGCGCGAAGCGCAAGAAGAAGCCGAGAAGGCGATTGCCGAATTGAAATGACGAATTTAATGATGTTTGGTATGAAACCGCCGGTGTGTATGTAAGCGTTAACAAAGATCTTTCGTTACAGGTAACAAATCATATTTCTCAGCCGGGAGGCGTATATAATGAAACCAAGCTCGAATCCGAATAGATCCAATGAAGAGCGGGCTCATGAGAAAGGCCGCAGTCGATCCGGCCGGAAGGTCAGCAGAAGGAAACTGCTGGCTGCTTTGGGAGCGGTGGGAGTGGCCGCTGCAGCCACTAAAGCCGAGCAATTCGGAGCGTTGGGAAAGGCCGCCGCAGCTGTAAGACCTTCACAATCAGGCGAAGCAGTAGAGGTTATTGATCAAGAGCAAGTCTACATCCATATATCTCCTAAATTTACTGGCGAATATCGCGCCTTAAGATACTTTGGTAAACTTACACAATCCAATCATTCCGAAGTATTGTATGACGCAATAACCGCAGCTGCAGATGAGGGGTTTAAATTATTTATACCAAGCAATAAGGCTTTATATTTATCCGGGTGGAGCACTCCAACAATAAATAAGCCTATAGAGATTGAGTTCCAAAACGGAACTTTAATAAACAGCGATACACAACAAAACTTCTTGAACCTTTCAAACACAGCACTTATAAATGGGATTGTTACGCTTGAAGGTTTTTTAAACGGGCTTCATTTTTTGGGAATAGGAGAAGAAATTGATCTTTTTGTTAATGGCATGATTTGCAAAAACATGGGCGCAATGATAAATATGAGGTACTCGGACAATCAATCAGGGTCATTAAGAAAAGCCGTAATAAAAGACGTATGGTGTAGTAATCTTTCGAATTGGGGAATAGACATAAGCCCGGCTGTTTTTGGTGACCTATCTTTCATAAGACCCAAGTTTAAAAGCTGCAAGACAAGATTTATAGGAGTTGGAAACAATGCTACAGGTGAAAATGCATCCTCAAACCAGATTGTGAGGATATTGGGGTTAATTGGAGATGGTCTAAGTGAGCAGGCAGGAATAACAGAGGTCAACGGGATCTATGTGACTGGCTGTCAAAATGTTTACATCGAGAACCCTGACATCCGTAACCTTGAACACACGTCTTCATCCTATCACGCTGAAGGAATTTACATTAAAGCTGCAAACACGGCAATAGTTAGCCCTAGAATGAAAAATGCTGGAGGTAATCAAGGAGTAATTGTAGTAAAGGGGTCTGGCGTTGGATCAGAAGTCAGCTCAAAAGCTTCTATTGTAAATGCAGTTATTGAAAGTGATTATCCACTATCTAAACCTACATGTCCATTATATGTTCAGGCTGACGATGTTCGTTTTGACGGGATAATTTCAGGCACATTTACTCGTCCGATTCAGTGCAATCAAAGTGTTAACATTAGCGGGCTTATACTTGATGTTAAGCACGTAAACTGCAACTCTGACAGGCTCATACAAATGACACCGAATGTGATTTCTGCTGAAATAAAAATCAATTCAGACAACGTAAACGCTATTTATGCACAAAGACCGGTCGCTGTGCACTTTGGTGGAGCAAAATCACCGTCAGATCAAGGGAAAAGCATAAGTGAAAATATAGCAATTAAAAATTCAAGCGCAAAAAACTTTAAAAACAGCACGGGGCATATAAGCGGAACTTTTGCTGAAATAGATTTGGGCTCTGATTCAAGTGCAGAATATGGGAAAATATCCATACGTGACAACGATACAAACAACTTGACTTTTTCAGTTAGTGGGGTATCAGGTAATGTCGGCGCTTTAATTACAGAAGGCAATGATCTTACTGGAGGTACCGCTGACTGGAGTGCGGGCGGCGTTTCTGTTACAAAGCTATTGCAAAACAATTTATCCTAATATTTCACTTCCCATCATTGCGCTGCGCAAATTAGTATGCGTTCATATTCGTTCGGAAACGATTCATTCTTAGCTCGCATATCGGCGAAAAAGCATAGTCTTACAGAAACTCCCGAAAAATCTTCTCGGTGCTGAAAACCGGACTTTTTGATCACGAACTTTAATGGACATTCATCATCAGGGTGAACCTCTGAAGGAAAAGGTGAAAAAAGGCTGTTCCAAGGCAAATACGCCAAGGAACAGCCTTTTTTGTTATCTAATCTAAGACTCTAAAACAACGAAAACAACACCTTGTACACCAGAAAAGCAAGCACCATACTGATCGGGATTGTGATGACCCATGTCATGATCATCCGTCCGACCGTGCCCCACTTGACGTCCTTAAACCGGATGACGCTGCCCGTACCGATGATGGACGACGTAATGACGTGTGTCGTCGACAAAGGTTGTCCAATAAAGGTCGACGTCTGGATAATAATCGAGGAGCTCAGATCCGCAGCGAAGCCGTTAACCGGCTCGATCTTCATAATCTTTTTACTGACCGTTTTGATAATCCGCCAGCCGCCGATGGAAGTTCCGAGACCCATTGCCGCCGCGGCGGATATTTTGACCCAGATTGGGACATCAAGCGTCGTCTGAAAGCCGCCTGCTACGAGACCGAATACGATAATCCCCATCGCTTTCTGGGCGTCGTTGCCCCCGTGGCTGAACGACAGCAGTCCGGCCGATACGACCTGGAACGAGCGGAACACCCGGTTCAGTTTTGACCGCGATTTGTTGCCGCTGAAAAGAATGATGTATTTAAGCAGAAACATGATGATGAAACCTACGGCAAAAGCGATGACTGGCGACAAAATCAAAATATAAACAATTTTCAGGAAACCTTCCATATGAAGGGATTGGAATCCGGCTCCGGCGATAACCGCTCCTGCGAGCGCGCCGATCAAAGTATGGGAGGACGACGAAGGAATGCCGTAATACCAGGTGAGCAGGTTCCAGAAGATAGCCGCTATGAGGGCCGCTATGACGACCTGAACGCCATTTTGGATTTCCGCCGGATTGGCGATGCTCCCGCCGACTGTTTTGGCTACTTCCGATGACAGCATGGCGCCGACAAAGTTAAGAAAGGCTGCGTACAGCACCGCAAACCGCGGTGACATCGCCCGTGTCGAGATCGAAGTGGCGATCGCGTTGGCCGTGTCGTGAAAGCCGTTGATGAAATCGAATATGAGCGCCAACAGGACAATAAAGATAATCAGGGTTAGCATGATTTTCTCCTAACAGGTGGATTAAGCGTAGCGCAGTACGACACTTCCCAATATATCCGCAACGTCCTCGCAAGCGTCGGTCGTTTGTTCGAGCCGTTCGTAAAGCTCCTTGAGCTTAAAGTCGTGGTAAGGGTCGGTCGGGCTGGTGAAAATCTCGCGAATCCCTTCGCGCATCAGCCGGTCGCCTTCATTTTCCAAGCTGTTGATATGTACCGTATGCTCCTGGATCTGCATGTACTTCTTCTTGGACAACAGCTTAAACGCTTCGAGCAGATGCTCGCACGAGGAGACGAGGACTTCCGAGAAATCCTTCATATATTGATTCGTGAACGTAATGTTCAGGTAATCGAACCTCGCCATCGAGGCTTCGATCCCATCCATGACATCGTCCAACCGAACCGCTAGCTCCATAATGTCTTCCCTGTCAAGCGGCGTGATAAATACTTTGTTCAAGCCTTTGAAAATCTCATGCGTAAACGAATCGCCCTTTTCTTCGATCTCTTTCAGTTTACCGAAGTAAGTGGCTGGCGGCTGATTCCCCATCATGGCGCTGCGGAACATGTGTGCGCCATTCAGCGTATTTTCCGCGCTTTGAATGAGCAGATTCAGAAAATCGATCTCGCCCTTTTTATTGAAAATCATCAAGCTTATGACCCCCAATGTCGGATGTTGAAAAAAGTTGTCGTTCCTTAACACAAAATTAAAATTATCATATCCGGACGGTCAATTGCAATCGATTGAACGAACTAATTGCACGGGACATTCAAAACAGAGCCGAGTTGCTTGATTTTGACTGTCCGAAGAGGTACATTTGTAACGGTATGTTATTCGTGACCACGAACTTTTAAATGCAAATTCTAATCCGAACCGAAAGGCTGATTGATGATGGCAAAAACGTTGATCCAAAACGGCACGTTCGTCACCGTAACCGAAGAAGCACCGGTTGTCCGCGGCTGCATGATTATAGAGGACGACAAAATTGTATATTTGGGCGAGCAGGAGCGCGACCCGGCGGAGCAGTTCGACGAAATTGTGGACGGAAGCCGCAAGTTGTACATGCCCGGACTCGTCAATACCCACTGCCATGCCGCGATGTCGCTGCTGCGCGGGTACGGGGATGATCTGGCGCTCCAAGTATGGCTGGAGCAGAAAATGTGGCCGAATGAAGCCAAATTTACCGGTGAAGACGTCAGGTGGGGAACACTGCTGTCGATCCTTGAGATGATCAAAGGCGGAACGACCAGTTTCGTCGATATGTACGATCATATGGACGAAGTGGCCAAAGCCGTTGAAGAATCCGGAATGCGAGGCTGCCTGACGCGCGGCGCGATCGGACATTGTCCGCCGGACGTCCAGGAGCACAAGCGCCGGGAAGCCGTCCAATTCGCCAAAGACTGGCACGGAAAGGCCGGCGGCCGGATTACGACCATGATGTCGCCTCACGCGCCTTACACGTGTCCGCCGGAGTTTATCGTCAAATTCGTGGAAGCGGCTCACGATCTGAACTTGCCGATGCATACGCATATGTCCGAGACGCTGTACGAAGTGCTGGAGAACGAGAAGCAGTACGGGCTGCGTCCGGTCGATCATCTGGCCAAGCTCGGCTTGTTCTCGCGTCCTTCGATCGTCGCGCATGCTGTGCATCTGACGGATGCGGAGATCGCTACGTTGAAAGAGCACAACGTCCACGTCTCCCATAACCCGGGTAGCAACCTGAAGCTGGCGAGCGGAGTCGCGCGCGTGCCGGACATGCTCAAGGCGGGCATACTCGTATCGCTCGGGACGGACAGTTCTGCGAGCAACAACAATCTCGACATGTTCGAAGAGATGCGTCTGGCCGCTCTGATCCATAAGGGCGTATCCGGCGATCCGGTAGCGGTGCCGGCCAAGGAAGCGCTGAAGCTCGGAACGGTTAACGGCGCGAAGTCGATCTGGCTCGATAACGTCGGCACGTTGTCCGTCGGCAGCAAAGCGGACTTTATCGCCCTCGATACCGATCAGGCGCACTTTTTGCCGAAATCGGATTACGTCTCTCATATTGTGTACTCGGCGTCCGCAAAAGATGTAACCGATGTGTACGTTGACGGCAAACAGCTTGTCCGCGGAGGCGAGTGCCTGACGATCGACGAGGAAAAAATCAAGTTCGAAGCGCAGCGCCGTTTCGAGCTGTTGACGAACGGATAAAGGTTGGCGGACCTATTTTAAGAAGGAGGGGGAACGGGAATGGCGAGGAAAATAGCGCTGTGGTGTGCTGCTGTGCTAGCCGTCGTGACGATTGTTCTCGTCTTCTTCTACAGGTCGATTCATGAGGAAGAATGGGCGGAGCGGCTCGAGGCGAAATCGACCGTTATCGCCAGCACCTACATGCGCACGGTGGACCGGATCGAAAGGTTCGTCGGCGAGAAGCCGTACATGGTCGTATTCGGACAGGACGAGGAAGGCAGAGAAGCGATCGCCTGGGTGAACGATGGTAAGGCGCAGATGAGGTACGCGAGCACCGGGATCACGGCCGAAGAAGCACAGCGCAAAGTCGAAGAGAGCAATCCGGATAATGAAGTGCTTCGTGTGATGCCCGGCGCCTTGAATGAAACATATTTGTGGGAAGTGTTCTACAAACGCAAGGACGAAGAGGGCAGCCGGTATTATTACAGCTATTACCGCTTCGACAACGGCGAGGAAATCGATACGTGGCGAATGAGCCGACACTGATACGAGGACCGTACCTGAGCTGATCCCATGCTCCGGGTACGGTCCATTTTCGAAGTAGGATTACCGTCCGGGCTTGATGTGGCGGAAGACGTTAACGACGAGCAAGAGAACCGATACGATAACCAGCAGCCCCCCGACAGCGGAAAACGGGATACCGAGGCCTGTGTTGCCTTGAGCGAACAGGAACATGCTGATTACGAGCAGCGGCAAGCCGATGTTGTGCAGCCAAAACTGGACGCTGGCCAGCTTCGTGCTCCCCGCCTCCGGGTATACGGTATACACGACTCCGATCAGCCCCAGCGTCGCCCAGCCGAGCAGATTGATATGGGCATGCGCAGAGGTATAGATGAACTTCTCCGCCATTCCCATCCCCATTCCGAGTAATACGCCGATCAATAAATAAACGACCGCGACTTGAATAAAACGTGCTCCCATCGTACTTGCCTCCCTATAGTTTTTCACTTCTATAACTATTTCTAGCAATATGTATAAAATCCTTCGACGCCGATCACTTTTCATTCCAAACATTTGCATCGAAATGGGTGTATATCATGTGATATACTATGGATATATCAACTGATCTATCAAATTCATCGTCTGCATAGAAAGGGGGACGTTGCGTGAAGTTGCGTCTATGGCCTGTATTAACGAGCGTTGTCCTCTCTTCGGCTGTATTGTTCGGAGGATGGTTTTTATATGACAGCCTGGCTATGGAAAATCCGTTAACCCGGATCGTACAGGAGCAGCCGGGACTGGAGCTATCGAAAGTAAGCGTGGGAAATAATACGGTGACGATTGAGATTACGCCGAAGCCGGAAGCGAATCTTCGTGAAATATACAAGTCGATTACGGAGCAGGGCCGATCGATTCTAGGCGACCGGACGGTCGAGCTGATCGTGAAGGATATGACTACGCCGGAGCTGGACAGCTGGTGGTCGGGCGCTTTGTTCGACGTTGCGGAAGCGATGGAGAGCAAGCGGTATGCTGCGATTCCGGCCGCTCTGGAAGCGAAGAAAGGCGCGCTCCCCGGTCTCGTAGTAACTACCGAGATGGACGAACGTTATGTGTATGTCCGCATGACGGACGGGACGCATTATAAATATATGCTGCTTCCCCGCAAGCCGCAGAAGGTAGGGGTGTGGCCGAATGAGTAAGCTCGGTAAAGAAATGCTAATCGGCTTCGTGCCGGTATTGCTCGTTTTTTTAATCTATATGGGCATTAATGTTATTCCGATCGTGCTTGCGGGCGTTATTTTGTTCTCCTTATTTTATGTCACCCGGATGAGGGATAGAATGGGGTCGGCTTCGTCCGAGCGCAAAGGCAAAAGCCGTACCCCGTCCTACTTGACGTTTGACGATATCGGGGGACAGGACCGGGCCAAAAACGAGCTGAAAGAAGCGCTCGATTTCCTGATCCGGCACGAAGAAATCCGCAAATTCGGTATTCGGCCTCTGAAAGGCATCCTGCTTACCGGACCTCCGGGAACCGGGAAAACGCTAATGGCCAAGGCGGCTGCCCACTATACGAACTCCGTTTTCGTATCCGCTTCGGGCAGTGAGTTTGTGGAAATGTACGTGGGAGTCGGGGCCAGCCGGGTGCGCGATTTGTTCAAAGAAGCGAAAACCCGTGCGGCCAAGGAAAATAAAGAAAGTGCGATTATTTTCATCGACGAGATCGATGTAATCGGCGGCAAGCGGGACGGCGGGCAGCACCGGGAATACGATCAGACGCTGAACCAATTGCTGACCGAGATGGACGGGCTGCATTCGAACGAGACGCCCCGCATTTTGATGATTGCGGCAACGAACCGCAAAGAGATGCTCGACAGCGCGCTGTTGCGGCCGGGACGGTTCGACCGTCACATTCAGGTCGATCTTCCGGACAAGAAGGGCCGGATGCATATCCTGAACATTCATTCCAAAAACAAACCGATCGCCGAAGGGGCGAGCATGGAGCGCGTAGCGGGCGAGACGTTCGGATTCTCGGGCGCCCAGCTGGAGAGCGTAATGAACGAAGCGGCCATCTATGCGATGCGCGACGATCTGCCTGTCATCGAGCAGCACCACTTCTCCCGGGCGATCGATAAGGTGATGATGGGCGAGAAAACCGACCGTGAGGCGACGATGGAAGAGCGCAAGCGCGTCGCGCTGCATGAGCTCGGACACGCGATTACGGCCGAACAGGTGAAGCCGGGCTCCGTATCGATGGTATCGCTCAGTCCGCGCGGCCAGGCGCTCGGCTATGTGCGTCACAACCCGCAGCAGGATCAGTACCTGTACACCCGGACCGAGCTGGAGCAGCAAATCATGATTGCGCTCGGCGGAGCGGTGGCGGAGGAGATGTTTTACGGAGGACGAAGCACCGGTTCGCGCAACGATTTTGAACAGGCGCTCCGGCTCGTCCGCACGATGATGGACTCGGGTCTGACCGGCCTTGGCATCATCGACCGGGATATGGTGACGAAGGAAGAGCTGATGAAGGAAAATGCCGTCATTCTTGACGAGCTCCATCGCGGTACAAGAGAGATGCTGGAGCGTTACCGGAACGTCTTCGAGCAGTCGCTGGACATTCTCATTCGCGAGGAAGTGCTGACCGGCGACCAATTCCGCGATCTGCTCGGGGTACCCTCGTCTGCCGGACAAACACCGGCTTGATCTGAAACGTTTACGATGGCGGGCGCTTTAGCTGCAAGACGGGCTAGGGCGCCTTCTGCTGAACGCTGACCGGCGGAGATTGACGGAAGGCAGGTTCCGATTTAATCGCTGTGACAAATGTGGTAGCCTCTTGAGGAGGCTTTCTTTTGCATGTCCGTTTTCCCCGTCAGAAAGGGCTTACTTTAACAAATCCGTTAGATTTGGCTGGATAAAACCTACTTTATTGTGTCGGGTGATGAAAAAAAAGCTTATTCGTTGTAAAATCGTTATGAATGAGCGAACAGACATCATCGTTTAGACCTGGAAGGAGCATAGATATGCAACTCACAAAAATCGGCGTAGTCGGAGCCGGAACGATGGGGCAGGGCATAGCGGAAATGCTTGCAACGAAGGGGATCGACGTTTATCTGCTGGAGAAGACGCCCGATCAGTTGGAGCATGCGTGGGAGATGATCGAGCTTAGTCTCGAGAAACGGCTGGAAAAATGGGCGATTACGGAAGCCGAGAAAAAGTCGGCATTGGGCAGGATACATAAAGCCCACGCGGTAGAACAGCTGACCGGCTGCGAGATGGTCATCGAGACGGTATCCGAGGATCTGGAGACGAAAAAGGACGTATTCCGCAAGCTGGATGCGGTATGCAGCGAAGAAACGATTTTCGCCAGCAACACGTCCACGCTGAGCTTAACCGAATTGGCCGGAGAAACGAGACGGCCGGAGCGCGTTATCGGACTTCATTTCTTGTATCCGGTTCATAAAATACATCTGGTTGAAATTGTCCGCGGTTTGAAAACGTCTACAGAAACGTATGAGACGGTACGCCGCTTCGTGGAGTTAACGATTCAGAAAAAGGGGATCATGGTATACGAATCCCCCGGTTTCGTCACGACACGCCTGATCTGTACGCTGATCAACGAAGCGATGCATACGCTGTCCGAAGGGGTCGCTTCCGCGGAAGATATCGACTCGGCGATGCGGATCGGCTACGATTTTCGTTTCGGGCCGCTGGAGATGGCCGACCGGTTCGGTCTCGACGCGATTCTCGCGGCGATGGAACGGATGTTCCGTGAATACGGCGATTTGAAATACCGTCCGTCGTTTATCCTGAAACAGATGGTTCGTGCGGGCCATCTGGGCGTCAAGACGGGAGAAGGGTTTTTCCGCTATGATAAGGATGGTGACCGGATATGAACATACTCGTGATTAACGCCGGAAGTTCCTCGCTGAAGTACCAGGTGTTCGATATGACGACCGAATCGGTGCTTGCCAGAGGCAAGGTCGAACGGATCGGCATGGAGACGGCGATGCTCACCCACGAACCTACAGGCCGACCGGAGCTGCGCGAGGTAAGCGAGATTCTCGATCATACGTCGGCAATCCGCCGGGTGCTGCGAATCCTGATCGATCCGAAGGAAGGGGTTTTGCGTTCGATCGAGGAAGTACATGCCGCCGGCCACCGCGTCGTTCACGGCGGGGAGGCGTTCTCGGGCTCGGTGAAGGTCGACGATAAGGTGAAGGAGGAGATCAAGCGTCTGTTTGACCTCGCCCCGCTCCATAATCCGGGCGCATTAACGGGGATTTTGGCGGTGGAAGCGAACTTGCCGGACATTCCGCAGGTCGTCGTTTTCGATACGGCCTTTCACCAGACGATGCCGCCGGTTGCGTTCCGCTATCCGATCCCCAACGTGTTTTACCGCAAACATGGCGTTCGCAGATACGGTTTTCACGGCACGTCCCATCAATACGTCAGCGACCGGGCGGCGGAGCTGATCGGGAAACCGCTCGAACAGATGAAGATGATTACTTGTCATATCGGGAACGGAGGTAGCGTAACCGCGATCCTGGACGGCAAATCGTTCGACACGAGCATGGGCATGACTCCGCTCGAAGGACTGATGATGGGAACCCGCAGCGGCGACATCGACCCGGCCATCGTTCCTTTTGCCATGGATAAGGAAGACCTGTCGCTGAACGAAGTCAATTCGATGCTGAACAAACATAGCGGCTTGTTCGCCGTCTCCGGCGGGATGGGAGACATGAGGGAGATTATCGAGGCGGCCGGAGAGGGAGACCGCAACGCGAAGCTGGCGTTCGACATGTACGAGTACCGGCTGAGAAAATATATCGGCGCTTATGCGGCGGCGATGAACGGAATCGATACGCTCGTATTCACGGCCGGAGTGGGCGAGAACAGCGCTTACCTTCGCAAAGCCGTGTGCGACAAGCTGACGTTCCTCGGAATCCAGCTGGATGACAGCGCCAATGAAGCGCGCAGCCGCGACGACCGCCGCATATCGTCCCCTGATTCGAGAGTTGAAGTATGGGTGATCCCGACGAACGAAGAGCTGATGATCGCAAGAGACACGTTCCGCGAAGCTTCCAAAGCGCTGACCCCGCAAGCGTAAATCTCAAATCTCATATTTGTTGGAGGAGTGACGTAAGCGATGGAGCAATGTACCATTCGTGAAGTGAACCGACATGCCGGGCATACGGTCCGGATCGGCTGCTGGCTGTACAACAAACGGTCCAGCGGCAAAATCCAGTTTTTGCAGCTTCGCGACGGCACAGGCTTCATCCAGGCGGTAGTCGTCAAAAGCGAAGTGTCCGAACCGGTCTGGGAGGCGGCTGCCAAGCTTACTCAGGAAAGCTCGCTGTACGTGACCGGAGAAGTACGAGAGGACGCGCGCAGCCAGAGCGGGTACGAGCTGACGGTAAGCGGAATCGAAACGATCCAAATCTCCGAGGATTATCCGATTACGCCTAAGGAGCACGGCGTCGATTATTTGATGGACCATCGCCACTTGTGGCTCCGTTCCCCGAGACAGCGGGCGATTATGGTCATCCGTGCGCAGATTATCCGGGCGATACAAGGATACTTCGACGAACACGGCTTCACCCTCGTTGATCCGCCGATTCTGACGCCTTCGTCCTGCGAAGGGACGACGAATTTGTTCCATACGAAATATTTCGACGAAGACGCTTATTTGACGCAGAGCGGACAGCTGTACATGGAAGCGGCGGCGATGGCGCTCGGCAAAGTGTACTCGTTCGGCCCGACGTTCCGGGCGGAGAAATCGAAGACACGGCGCCACCTGATCGAATTTTGGATGATCGAGCCGGAGATGGCGTTCGTGGATCATGAACAAAGTCTCGTTATTCAGGAGCAGTTCGTATCCCATGTGGTGCAATCGGTCGTTGCCAACTGCCGCAAAGAACTGGAGACGCTCGGACGCGACGTATCGAAGCTGGAGAGCGTGCGCGCCCCGTTCCCCCGAATAACCTATGACGATGCCGTCAAGCTGCTTCAGGAGCGAGGCCATGCCTTTACATGGGGCGAAGACTTCGGTGCGCCGCACGAGACCGAGATCGCGCAGCAGTTCGATAAGCCGGTGTTTATTACCCATTATCCGGCTTCCTTCAAAGCATTCTATATGAAGCCTAAACCGGATCGTCCGGAAGTGGTCCTGTGCGCCGATCTGATCGCGCCCGAAGGTTACGGGGAGATCATCGGAGGAAGCCAGCGGATCGATGATCCGGTACTGATCGAGCAGCGCTTCAAGGAGCATGAGCTGGGAGAGGACGCGTACCGCTGGTACCTCGACCTGCGCAAATACGGCACTGTGCCGCATTCTGGATTCGGGCTCGGACTGGAGCGTACGGTCGCCTGGATCTGCGGGCTCGAACATGTAAGGGAAACGATCCCGTTTCCGCGTTTGTTGAACCGTCTGTACCCGTAACGGCAAGGAGGCTGGCTGAATATGGCAAAAGGGGTAGACTGGAAGCAGATCGAGCGGGGGATGGCTGCGGCAATGCGCGAAGGCAGCGTATCGGTTCCTTCGCTGCTGCTGAAGCTGTACAAAGCGATGAAGCTGTCGGATATGGAAGCGATGCTGCTCATCCATCTGTTTCAGTTCAAGGAGAAGGAGGGCAACGATTTTCCGACTCCGGAGGAGCTGCAAAGCCGGATGTCGGCAACGTACGAGTCGGTGTTGAGGGCGCTCCAGCGGCTGCTTAAGGAAGAGATGCTGCAAATTGACGGGGAGAC
This sequence comes from Paenibacillus oceani, assembly GCF_014705615.1. GTDB lineage: Bacteria > Bacillota > Bacilli > Paenibacillales > NBRC-103111 > Paenibacillus_AB > Paenibacillus_AB oceani. Next base: position 208,559 of record NZ_JACXJA010000005.1, on the reverse strand, counting down.
CGATCCGGTCAGCGGGGTGCTGAGCGAACGCTACAATCTGTCGCCGCTGTACCGGAAGCTTGCAGCAGCCTGGATCGAAGACGCGAAGCAGTCCGGTGCGTCTTCGCAACAAGCAGCGAAAGCCGCTGCGGCGCCGGCGGAAAAGTCCGACATTTTCACCGTATTCGAGAAGGAGTTCGCCCGTCCGCTTACGCCGATGGAATGCGAGACCGTCTCGCAATGGATTGACCGCGACCGGTATCCGGAAGAGCTGATTTTGTTCGCGCTCAAGGAGGCGGTGTTCGCCGGTGTTATTCATTTCCGCTATATCGATCGGATCTTGCTGGAGTGGAGCCGCAACCGCGTGCAGACGCCCGAGCAGGCGAGAGAATATACGCAGAAGTTCAGAGGCGCCCGGTAGCGGGCGCCTTTTTTTTGCTGGGCGGACCGGGCAACGGCAACGTTGCGGATGGGTGACCTGCACCCCGGATTGTGCTGTCAGGATATACGTACGAGAGCGAAAGCGGAGGCGCTGATGCTTCGGGCTGTGCGGGCGGCGTGGCGTCATGTTATAGGTACGAGCGTGGAAAAGCGGAGAGGGTCAGCGTCCTTGTCGAGTCCGCAAACGCCGCAAGCCGCTTTTACGCTTTTTCAAGGCCTTGAAGCGGCGGGGGAGGAAGTGAATAAGAGCGGTTTGCATTCCTTATATTGTCCGAAACCCGGGTTGGACACGGAATAAGAGCGGTTTGAAGCTTCTAATATCCGCGAAAAGGGTGCTGACCCCAACAGTTGGCTGAAATAAGGGGTGAAAACCGCCTCTATTCGGTTTCGTTTTGCGAAAAGGGAAAAAATAGAAGCCTCGAAAGACTCCTATTTGGTTCAGGGGTCGCGTGACACGTTTTGGCGAAGGCGAATATACCCTGCTCACAACTGAGAGGATAACGGGCTTCCTTGGGGGGGCGGATGGTTCGCACGAAACATAACCGCATCAACTAGTACTGAATAGCTGAAGATCCCCAACAGTTTCCAATCGGTGTGAAACGGGTGGGCTAAATCAAATCGAGATTTGGTTCAGCATTTTGGTACGGCGATTGATTCGGCGGGGCAGCTTCGTCTCGAAACAGGACTTGAAAGAGCAGGTACTCCATTTTATCCGCTATTTCAATCGCACCATGGCCAGACCGTTTAAATGGACATACGCCGGTAAGGTTTTGCAACGCTAACTGTTCAATGATTTACGCATTTCAGTACAAGCGGCTGGAGCGAAGGTAACCCGTTCCCTTCGGACTCTTTCCTTTCCGACCCTTCCTTTCCACGCGCACACGTGCGGGTCGGCACGTCAAAAAACCGTCCGGACCTCTATAGCCGGACGGTTTTTTTAAACGAGAACCTACAAGTGTAACGCTTTCCAGCGGTACACATATTCGAACAGAAACTCGAACGCCTCCAGATGACGCTTCGCCTCGAATACGTTCGCGCCCCATGCGTAGATCCCGTGATTTCTCAGGATGATCCCCGGGATGGCGCGGTCGATCCGGCCTTCCACCAGCTCGGCGATTTTCGGAATATCCGCGTAGTTGGGGAGGACGGGAACTTCGATCTGCGCATCCTCCTGCCAGATGTTAAATGCTTTGATCAGCTCCACCCGCTCGATCGGGACACTGCCCCGTTCCGCGTACAGCTCGGAGACGATGTTATTGAATACCGTATGCACGTGGAATACGGCGCCGCAGCCCGTCAACCGGTAAATCTCGCAGTGGATTAACGTTTCGGCCGAAGGCTTCAGCCGCGTAGGCTCGATCGGCTGTCCGCGATGATCGACCAACAGGAAATCTTCCGGCGTATGCTGGGACTTGTCCTTCCCGCTGGCCGTGATGGCGAATGTAAATTGTTCGGGGGAATACTCCCCGACGCGGACCGACAAGTTGCCGCTTGTGGCGGGGAACCAGCCGCGCGAGGCGAATTCCGTCTTGACTTCCCGCAGCTTCGTGAACGCTTGCTGGCGCTGCTCCAGCGTATACAGAGGCTCGTTCAATCTAACCTTCTCCTTGTTGAATCGTATTGAGATGACGGACGACGTCATGGAATGTCTCGAAAGGAACGTACGGCAAGCCGAGCTCCTCGCTTTTCGTAATCAGGTGCGAGCGGGCGAAGACGAGATCGGCCAGCTTGGCCCCTTCAAAATCGGTGACGCTGTCTCCGATCAGAATCCGGAAGTAGTTTTCCTTCGGATAACGGCGGATGACGGTCGTTTTGCACATGCCGCAGTCGGTGTGACATTCGTCGTCGCACGGATGCGGCCATACGATGCGAATCCGTTCGCCCGTAAAATCGCTGGCGTTGCAATAAATGCGGTCCTCCTCGATCGGGAACGGCTCCAGCAGTGGCAGCAGGAAGAAATCGATCCCCCCGCTGGTGACGAGAAACTCGATGTCCGCACGATCGCAGTAGTCGAGCAGATCCGGGAATCCGGCGCGAATTTTGGCGGTATCGAAGACGTACTGGGCCACTTCGGCTTTCGCGGAGGAAGGGAGCAGGTCGAACATCCGCCCGACCCCTTCCCGGATGCTCATCGTCCGGTTCACGACCTGCTCGACGAGCGGCTCCCACCCCGGCGGATTAAAATGCTTCATGATGGCTACGATATTGTCGCTCTCGGTGATCGTTCCGTCGAAGTCGCAAAAGATGATCGTTTTTTTCATTCCTTCACACCCCAGCGGTCGATGGCCGCTTTCAGCTCCGGATGGCTGCCTGCATAGTCGGCCAGCGGGACGCCTTGTCTCACTGCGTCGATCGCCTGGCGGAACGCTTGTCCGCCCGCGGCGGTTCCCATCGGGTGCCCGTGAATGCCGCCCCCGGCGTTGACGACGACCTCGGAGCCGAAGTCGCGGATAATCCATGGAACGAGCCCGGGATGAATGCCAGCCGACGGGACAGGGAAGCTGGTGCGCAAGGAAACGGACGGTCCGTCCGAACCGCCTGACGGAACGTATAAGTAGTCTTCGGCGAGACGTTCGGTCGCGAGCGCATGCTGAATCGCCAAATTCTCTTCCTTCGGCATAACGACGGAACCGTAAGGCGACGGGAACAGGACGAGATCGGCTCCGGCCAGCCTCATCAGCTTGCCGAGCAGCACCGACGCTGAGATGCCGTAATGCGGCGACGGATACAGAGCGCCTGCCAGCGCCGGATGTGCGGCGATCGGGACGTTGATGTCCGGGTCGGCGCTAAGCTCGCGCAGCGTATCGAAGCCGTAGGCGAGTACGTTGAACAGCAGCGCGTTGGCGCCGGCGTCGATCGCTTTTTTGGCCTGATCGGCCAGCCTGGATGCCGGACCGGTGATGTTGACGGCGTACAGCAGCTTTTGTCCGGTCGTCTCCTGCGCCTTGCGGGCGGCTTCCATGCACACTTGAACCCGTTTCTCGATCGGGGTCAGCGGGTTTTCGAACAAAATCTCGTCGTCCTTGATCAGATCGACACCACCCGCGGCCTGGCCGTAAAACTGCTCCCCGAGCTCGGCCAGGTCATGGCCAATGACCGACTTGAAGATGCTCATCAGCAGCGGCCGGTCGTGAACGCCCAGCAAGTCGCGGACGCCGGAGATGCCGAACTTCGGACCGGAGAACCGGCTGAGGAACGAAGGGGAGAAGTGCAGGTCGGTCAATTTGATTTTGCCGTCCATCGACAGCTTGCCGAACACCGTCACGAGCAGAGCCGGGATATCGGCGCTGAAGTTGATGTCCGGATAAGCGATGCGTATATCGGCGTACCGCCCCTCGTCAGCTTGTTCGCCGGCCGCTCCCGGCTCGTACACATCGACGGATAACACCAGACCGAGATGTTGTTCCATCTCTTTTTGCTTGGCTGCAGGGAGCTCCGTCCAGCTTCCTACGGTGAGGCCGACGGCGATCGACTGGGCTTTTTTATGAAAATCCGCTTGAGCGTCGTAACAGCGGTAAGTCGCGACACAATACGAGTTCAATCGTTACACCTGCTTTCCATACTGCTCGGCCTGTTCGGCGAGCGAATCGCTAATCTCCCGCGACCGTTCGGCCGCCCGTTTGACAGCCCGGGCAACGGTATCGCCCACCTGGCCCGACTCGAGCACTTCGATCGCGGCTTGGGTCGTTCCGTTCGGAGACGTTACTTTGCGGCGCAGCTCGCCAGGCCATTCGTTTGTCGTTTTCACCATTTGGGCGGCACCCAGGACGGTTTGCGCCGTCAGCAGACGGGCTGCTTCCTCGCTTAAGCCGCCTTCCACGCCGGCGTTGATCATCGCTTCCATCACATAGTACAGGTAAGCAGGCCCGCTCCCCGATACGCCGGTCAAAATATCGAAGCTTTCTTCCCCGATGACGGTCACTTCGCCGATTGCCCGGAACAAGGTGAGACATGTCTCTTTCTGCTCGGCCGTAACGGCGCTGGAGAAGCTGATTCCGGTCGCGCCGAGTCCGATCGTGCTCGACGTATTCGGCATCGTGCGGACGATCGGCTGAGCGCCGCCGACGATGCGTTCCATAGCGCCGATCGAAAAGCCGGCAACGAGCGAAACGATCAACTGACCGGGGTGAAGCAGGTGCCGGATGTCGGCGATTCCCGCAGCGGCGTCCTTGGGCTTCATGCCAAGCACGAGAATGTCCGCCTCGGAGATCAGCCGGTCGCGTTCCTCCGGCATCCGGGTCGTCCGGATGCCGTATTTGTTCCGGAGCTCGGCCAGCCGCTCGTCGTTTTGACGGTTCAAGGCGAATACCCGGTCCGGATCGGCGATGCCGGGAGCGATCAGGCCGCGCAATATCGCTTCGGCCATCGACCCCGCGCCGATAAAGCCGATGTTTACTTGTAAAGGCGTATGGCTCATATCCGTAATTCCCTCCGCAGCGGTTTTAGTTCTGTCCGCTTTTTATGATGACTGAACGAAGGCCGTTTTGCAAACGGCCGCTGGAATTACCCGCGGATTTGTCCGTTTCCGTGTATGATAAACTTGGTCGAAGTCAGGGCAGGCAGCCCCATCGGTCCCCGGGCATGCAGCTTCTGCGTGCTGATGCCGATCTCCGCGCCGTATCCGAACTCGAAACCGTCGGTAAAACGGGTCGAAGCGTTATGATAGACGGCGGCGGCGTCGATCTCCGCGAGGAATCGCTCCGCGCGCTCCGTATTCCCGGTTACGATACACTCCGAATGGGAGGTGCCGTACAGCCGGATATGGTCCAGCGCTTCGTCCAGGCCGCTTACGACTTTCACCGACAAGATCAGGTCGTTGTACTCGGTGCCCCAGTCGGTCTCTGCCGCTTCGCCCATGCCCGGCACCAGCGTCCGGCTCTTGGCGCAGCCCCGCAGTTCGACGCCGAGCTCCTGCAGCCTGGCGGCCAGAGCAGCCAGATGGGCGCCTGCGAACCGTTCGTGGACGAGCAGCGTCTCCATCGAGTTGCAGACGGAAGGGCGCTGCACTTTCGCATTGATCGCGATCGCTTCGGCCATTGCGGGATCGGCCTCGTCGTCAACATACGTGTGGCAGACGCCTTCACCGGTTTCGATAACCGGAACCGTGGCGTTTTGGACCACATTCTGGATAAGCGAGCGTCCGCCCCGCGGAATGATGACGTCCAGCAAACCGTTCAGCTTCAGCATCTCATCGACGGAGGAACGGTCCGAGCTCTCAATCAGCTGCAGCGCTTCGGGAGGCAAGGCGGAGCGGGAGAGCGCCTCATGCATGACCTCGATAATCCGGCGGTTCGATTCAAGCGCCGCGGAACCTCCGCGCAGGACAACCGAGTTGCCCGTCTTCAGGCATAATCCGGCCGCATCGACAGTGACGTTCGGGCGAGCCTCGTACACGATGCCGATGACGCCGATCGGAACGCTAAGCTTGCGGATGACGATACCGTTCGGCCGCGTCGCTTCCTCGATAATCCGGCCCGTAGGGTCCGGCAGTTCCACGATCTCGCGCAGCCCTTGGGCGATCGCTTCGATCCGCTGATCGTTCAGCGCAAGGCGGTCCAGCATCGAAGCGGGAGTTCCGCCCGCCCGGCCGCGCTCCAGATCCCGCGCGTTCGCCTCGATAATCGAGGCGCTATTGGTTACAAGCGCGTCCGCCATCAGCAGCAGCGCTTCGTTTTTCTGCTCTGTCGTCATTCGATTCATCGCTTGCGCCGCTTTTTTGGCCAGCGCCGCTTTTTCGCGTACTTCACTCATCAGTCGGTTCCTCCCCGTAATGAACGCAATTCGTGTACGAATCCCGTTACCAAGTATGTGTCAATTCGTTAGTGAAACAAAAGCTATACGTCCAATGACCGAATATACGCCGTCAAATTGCCGGTCTCCACCTGGACGGCTTCGGAATCCCGTCTCCGCTTGCATTCGACTACCCCTTCGGCCGCCCGCTTGCCGACCGTCACCCGAATCGGGATGCCCAGCAGATCGCTGTCGGCGAATTTGACTCCGGCGCGTTCGTCCCGGTCGTCCAGTAGAACGTCGATACCGGCCCGCCGCAGCTCGTCATACAGCTTCTCGGCCAAGGCGGTCTGGGTGTCGTCGCGGGAGCTGGCCACGATCAGGTGAACGTGGAAAGGGGCGACAGAGGACGGCCATACGATACCCGCTTCGTCGTGATGCTGCTCGGCAATCGCCGCAAGCAACCGGGAGACGCCGATGCCGTAGCAGCCCATCTGGAACGGCCGGGGTTTGCCCGTATCATCCAGGAAGGTGGCGCGCATCGGCTCGCTGTACTTGGTGCCGAGCTTGAACACGTGGCCGACCTCGATTCCTTTGTCCAGCAGCAGCGGCTTGCGGCAGTTCGGGCATAAGTCGCCCGGTACGGCGGTGCACAGATCTCCGGACGCATCGATCCGGAAATCGCGTCCCGGCGCCACTCCCGTCAGATGACGATCCGGCTCGTTCGCTCCGACGACGGCAGCCGTCATGCTGAGGATCTGTTCGTCCGCCGCGATCGTGACGTCCGGCCCCAGTCCGACCGGACCGATATAACCGGGGTGCGAGCCAAGCTTGGCAGCGATGTCCGCTTCGCTCATCATCGTAACGCTTGAAGCTTCGAGCAGCCGCTTTACTTTCGTCTCGTTCAGTTCGCGGTCTCCCCGGACAAGCGCTACGACCGGCTTGCCGTCGACCAGCAGCGCTACCGATTTGATTATCTGGGCGGGCCGGATCGAGAGATAGGCGGTCAATTGGGCAATCGTACGGACGTCTGGCGTATCGGTCAGTTGCGGTCCTGCAGCCGGATTTTCCGGCTGTCCCGAATCGGCGCGGGCCGCCGTTGTCCGCTCCGCATCGGGAGGGACCGACTGGGCCAGCTCGACATTGGCCGCATAGCCGCATTCGCCGCAATGGGCGATCGTATCTTCTCCGATGCCGGAGAGGGCGACAAATTCGTGAGTGTCGGTCCCCCCGATCGAACCGGAATCGGCCTCTACTGCCAAGTAGCGAATACCGCAGCGGTTGAAAATGGCGGAGTAAGCGTCGTACATGCTCCGGTAGCTTCGGTCCAGCCCTTCGTCGGTTGCGTCGAACGAGTAGGCGTCCTTCATCAGGAATTCCCGTCCGCGCAGCAGCCCGTAACGGGGACGCCGTTCATCGCGGAATTTTGTCTGCAGCTGGTACAGCGTCATCGGCAGCTTTTTGTACGATTTCACTTCGTCGCGCACAAGCGAGGTGATCGCTTCCTCGTGCGTCGCTCCAAGTGCGAATGCCCGGCCTTGCCTGTCGCTAAGCCGCATCAGCTCGTCACCGTACTGGTCCCATCTGCCGCTTTCCTTCCACAGCTCAGACGGATGAAGGGCGGGAAGCAGCAGCTCGGTAGCCCCGGCCGCATCCATCTCCTCGCGGATGATCCGCTCCACGTTGCGAAGGACGCGGTAGCCGAGAGGGAGGTACGAGTATACACCCGCGGCCATCTGACGGATCAGCCCGGCCCTTACCATAAAGCGGTGGCTGTTCGTTTCCGCGTCGGACGGATCGTCGCGAAGCGTCGGTATAAGCAGATGTGTTTGTCTCATGGCAAGATTCACCTCCCGGCAATTTCGATCCATTCGTCGCGATGAACGACTTCAATCCGGCTGACTTCAACCCGCTTGCGTACTTCCTCGGTGGACAGACCGGCTACCGCCTTGAGCTGCCAGGAAGCGTAATTGACGACTCCCCGGCCCAGTGTCCGGCCTTGCATATCGGTCACCTCGACGACGTCTCCCGGGTGGAATTCCCCCGTAATCTCGGTTACGCCGGCCGGGAGCAAGCTTCTTCCTCCGTCGATCAGGGCGCGTTCCGCTCCGGCGTCGATCTGGACTTTGCCCTGCGGGTTCGAATGGAAGCCGATCCACTGTTTCTTCGTGGAGAGCGTATGGGAGCTCGTATCGAAATAAGTGCCTCTGCCGCAGTCGCCGACCGCGTCCAGCAAGTCCCGGGGCTCGACCGCCCGGCCGATGAAGACGGGGACGCCGCCGCTTGTGGCGATCCGGGCCGCCTCGATTTTGGAGCGCATGCCGCCCGTACCGACGGAAGATCCGGAGCCGCCGGCGATGCGGAAGATGTCCTCGCTGATTTCGACGACGCGGTCGATCCGCTGTGCATTGCTGTTTTTGCGGGGATCTTCGGTGTACAGGCCGTCCGTGTCGGTGATGATGACCAGCCGTTGCGCTTTCAGCAGATTGGCGACCAGCGCGGAAAGCGAGTCGTTGTCGCCGAACTTCAGTTCATCGACGGAGACGGTGTCGTTTTCGTTGATGATCGGGATGACCCGGTGGGCGATCAGCTCCTGCATCGTCATAAGCGCGTTATGGATTCGTTTCCGGTTGGAAAAGTCGGAGCGGGTGAGCAAAATTTGCGCGACGGATAACCCGTGAGCGGCGAACGCTTCATTGTAGCTTTGCATGAGCAGCGCTTGGCCGACGGCTGCGGAAGCCTGTTTCTCATGCAGCGCCTTCGGCCGCCTGGCGTATCCGATTTGGCGGAACCCGGCCGCTACCGCTCCCGACGTGACGAGCACGACTTCGTATCCTTCATTGTGCAGGAGGGACAGCTCTGCTGCGAAATATTCGATTTTGTCGCGGTTCAGCCCGCCTTCGTCCGACGTCAGCGAGCTGCTTCCGATTTTGACCACGATTCGTTGTTGCATGAGAAAATCCCATCCTTGCTATGGTGTAATGGCGGGTGGCCGCATGTTCCGGAAAAAACAAAAAGACTCTCGTCCATGTAAGGACGAAAGTCCGGCTTCCGCGGTACCACCTTAATTCGGATGACAGACTGCGGCCGTCATCCCTCTAGATCCCTGATAACAGCAGGGGCTGTTCAGCTCGTCGCTGACCGTTCGGGGGTGGGTTCGGCAAGACGTTCGCGGTAAATTCTCTCAGCCGGCGGAATTTACTCTCTGGGCGCGTCGGTTCTATCCTACTGGTCCCGTCATCACGTTATCTAACATATCGAAATGGTTACTACATAGAATAACACGGAGAGTCCGGTTTGTAAAGGCAAATGAGCCGTGAATCCGCGCCCTTTCCGGTATTGACAAACCGAACCGGGAGCAGGCAATATAATAGAGGTTATACAAGTAATTGACAAGTATAGGTAAAAGATCGCCCGGGGAACCGGCGGAAAAAGAACTCCTGATCGGATGTTAGCCGTGCTATCGGGAAACTGCGGAATAACTTCTGGACGGCATCCGACTGATGAGGGGAAAGAAGGCGAGGCCGATGGCTGAAAAGCATCTCGGAACACCGGTCCATACGGTGGCGGTCGCAGCTGCGGGCTACGATCAGGAAGGAGCCGAGCGACCGAAAGTGTACGCGGTGTCGAGCGGCAAAACCGCGACCCTGTATGTGATCGACGTCCAAACGGGACGTATTCTGCAAAGCGCGGAACTGGAAGGAACGACCCATACGTGGGGAGTAGCGGTCGCTCCAGACGGAGCCGTCTATATGAGCAGCTCCCAAGGGTATTTGCACCGCTGGCGGCCGGGTGCGGACAAGGCCGAAAACCTCGGCAGGCCGATACCGGGAGAAAGCTTCGTCTGGAGGCTGGCTTGCGACGAGCAGGGCCGCATATACGGCGGGACTTACGACGGAGGTAAAGTGTTCCGGTACGATCCGGCTGAGGGAAGCTTCCGCGACTACGGCCGGATGAGCGACAACGAGAAGTATGCGCGAAGCATCGCCGCAGGCGGCGGCTTCATCTACGTCGGAGTGGGCACGCAGCGGGCCCGGCTGTATGAAGTAGACGCAGAATCCGGGATCAAGCGGGAAATACCGTTCCCCGAAGGGTATGAACAGGATCAGACTGTGTACGACGTAACGAAAGTCGGCGAGCGGTTATTTGCGAGAACGGTGCCGTCCAACACTTTGCATGTGTACGATTTGCAGGCGAAGAGGTGGACCGACGCCATATCGGACGCATCCGGTCTCGATGTATCCCGCCCGTCTCCGGACAGCGGCAAGCTGTATCTGGTGCGCGGCAATATGCTTCACAGTTACGATCCGGGGACGAAGGAGCTGGCCGCAACCGATATTTCCGTGCAAGGGGCCAAAGACTTCGGCTGGGTCCGGCTCGAAGAAGGCGATTATCCCGGCTGGAGTCTCGTCAGTGCTAAGACGAACGGGGACTTCTGGGTGTACAATCCGCAATCCGGCCATTGCAGACACGTCGAAGTGAACGTACCCGGCCAGCCGAACAAAGCGCAAACGCTGACGTTGTCATCGGACGGCACGTTATGGGTCGGAGGTTTCTTCAGCGGCGGATTCGCCAAATACGATTCGGTATCCGGGCAGTTGACCGAATACCGAACCTTCGGCCAGCAGGAAGGCATGGTGGAGTTTAAGGGGAGCATCTACGCGGGCGTTTATCCGGGAGCGCGCATCTACCGGTACGACCCGAAGGCGGAATACCGTACAGACGTAAATCCGATCAAGCTGTTCGCTCTGAATGACCGGTATCAGGACCGGCCGTTTGCGATGGTTGCCGCGGGAGACGCGCTTGCCATCGGTACCGTTCCTTATTACGGCCAGCATGGCGGCGCACTGACCTTGTACGATCCGGATACGGGCAAAATCGATGTGTACCGTCATATCGCCGGAAATCAAAGCGTCGTTTGCCTGGCCTACCGGGACGGTATTATATACGGCGGCACGTCTATACACGGCGGTCTCGGTACGGAGCCGGAGACAACGGCGGCCAGCCTGTTTCGATTCGACGCGGATAAGCGCGAAAAGGAATGGACCTGCGTTCCGGTACCGGAAGCCAAGGTTATCTATTCGATTGCGTTAGCGGAGGACGGGATGTTGTGGGGGCTGACGTATCGCGCCTTATTCCGGTTCGATCCGATGCAGTCCAAGACGGTTGAGATCGTCCCGCTCGAAGGCTTTAACCCGGACTTTCCCGAAAGCGGCTGGATCGGCGGCACGATCCGCTTTCACGAGGACGGCTGTTTGTACGGGACGGCGCTTGGCCAATTGTTCCGCTACAAACCCGGTGAACGTTCCTTCGAGATTCTTGCCGACAAAGCCGCCTATTTCGCCCAAAATGCCGAAGGGACGATTTATTTTACGCGCGGGACCGAGCTTTACGAGTATCGGATGGATAATTGAGCCGGGGAAGTCCGTACATACGAAAGGCGCCAAGCTCTAGGCTCGGCGCCTTTTCTTTACACCATCATTAATTCTAAAAAGCTACTTCTTATCCTAACGGAACAAATTCAATTTCCCGATACGGCTTACCGCTTCCTCCAGCCGTGCCTCGGACGAAAGCAGACCTACGCGCACATACCCTTCGCCGTGTGTGCCGAACCCGATTCCTGGAGCGACCATCACATGGGCTTCGTTCAGCAGCAGATCGGCGAATTCTGCGGAGGTGTACGGTTTCGGAACGGGCAGCCAGGCAAAAAACGATCCGGCCGACGGCGTCGCCTCCCAGCCGATGCGCGACAAAGCGCCGAACAAGGCGTTGCGGCGGCTCTCGTAGGTAGCGTTCAAGGCGGCGACGCAATCTTGCGGCGCGGTTAGCGCGGCGGCCGCAGCGGCCTGAATGCCTCCAAACAAGCTGACATAATAGTGGTCCTGGATCAGATTGATCAACCGGACGACTTCCGCGTTGCCGAGCGCGAAGCCTACGCGCCATCCGGCCATATTGTACGTTTTGGACAACGTGTAAAATTCCACTCCGACTTCCTTCGCCCCCGGACGTTCCAGGAAGCTGATCGGACGCTGGCCGTCGAAACCGATCGCACCGTATGCGAAGTCGCTGGCGACGACGATTCCGTTCTCTGCCGCGAAACGGATCGTATCGTCATAAAACCCGGCGGACGCGACCGCCGCCGTCGGATTGTTCGGGTAGTTGATAAACATCAGCTTGGCGAGCTTCACGTCGTTTGGCGACAAGGCCGAGTAGTCGGGCAGGAAGCTGTTGCTCTCCAGCAAGGGCATAAACGCCATCCGGGCGCCGGACAGTTCTACGCCGGACCAATAGTCCGGATAGCCGGGATCAGGCACAAGGCACACATCGCCCGGGTTCAGCAGACACTGGCTGATCTCGACAAGTCCCGTCTTGCCGCCGAACAGGATGGCGACCTCGGTCTCGGGATCGAGCCGGACGCCGTAATCTTCCAAATACCGTTTCGCTATCGCTTCCTTCAGAAACGAAAAGCCGCTGAACGGCGGATATTTATGGTACAGCGGATCGGGAGCCGCTTCCTGAAGGGCGGTTACGATATGACCGGGGGTCGGCTGGTCGGGGTTGCCCTGTCCCAGATTAATGACGTCATGGCCAAGCGATATTTGCCGGTTCACTTTGCTGACGAGGGAAGCGAAAAATTGCGTAGGGAGCCGGTTTAGCCGATCTGCGGCCCGAATCGGGAAGGCGGCCGGCGAATGGACGGGTAAATTCATTGTATTTCACTCCGGATTGTAGACTTTTTAATAAGGCGATATGTTTGATTATACCCGGACCGAACATTTTTTCCAACCGGTATTTCGCGCGGGTCATCCCGAAGGGCGTTGCTCCCCGCCTGCCGGATCGACTATGATAGAGCTTATATGGAAACGGAGGGAAGTCCAACATGTCGGAACAACAATTAAAAGTCGCTATTTTGCAAATGGATATCGCCATCGGGGAGCCCGAAACCAATTTCGCCAAGCTGTCCGAGCTGCTGGAATCGTGCGTACAAGCGGAGAGCAAGCCGGATGTGATCGTATTTCCGGAGATGTGGAACACCGGCTACGCGCTGGATCGGATAAGCGAGATCGGCGATCGGGACGGCGACCGGACGAAAGCGTTCATTTCCGCCTTCTGCCGGAAGCACGGCGTGAATATCGTAGCGGGTTCGGTGGCCGAGCTGGACGGCGATCAAGTGCGCAACACCATATACGCCTTCGACCGGGAAGGCCGGGAGGCGGGGGAATATTCGAAAATCCATCTGTTCCGTCTGATGGACGAGGAGAAATATTTGACCGCCGGCGATACGCTCGGCAAGCTGGAGCTGGACGGCGTGCCCGCGGGGATGATGATCTGCTACGATATCCGGTTCCCGGAGCTGAGCAGACGCCTCGCGCTGGACGGGGTGAAGGTGCTGTTCGTGCCGGCGGAGTGGCCGCATCCGAGACTTCATCATTGGCGGACGCTGCTGACCGCGAGGGCGATCGAGAACCAGATGTACGTCGTTGCGTGCAACCGGGTCGGAACGAGCGGGACGACTTCGTTTTTCGGGCATTCGATGGTGATCGATCCTTGGGGGGAAATTTTGACGGAAGGGGACGAGTCGGAACAGATTTTGACCGCTGAGCTCGACCTGACCGTTGTGGATAAAGTGAGGGCGACGATTCCGGTGTTTGCGGACCGCCGTCCCGAATTGTACTAACACAGATGGAGGGTATCCGAGAAAAGCGTCGGATGCCCTCCTGTTGTGTGAAAACGATGCTATCACTGCGCTTGAAGTGGCTTGGTGCGGAACGAAAGCCGATTAAGGAAGGATACGACAGTTGTCAGCCGCCCCTGAATGTGTTTCAATAGTATACAGGTTGGAAACAGGTATAATTGGACATTTCATTCCGATGTATCGTGAAGATGAATTATGACCACGGGGAGAGAAAAACGATGAATACTTCGATGCAGTGGCACGAACGGCTGGGCCAGTCGATCCCTTGGGGCTCGAGTACGTGCTCGAAGGCGCCCTCCATGCTTCCGGAAGAGCCTGCCGTTATAGTGAAGGGCAAAGGCTGCCGCGTATGGGATGCGGACGGGAAGGAATTTATCGATTATCGCAACGGCCTCGGCCCGATTACGCTCGGTTATCAGCATCCGGACGTGGACGAGGCGATCCGCCGTCAGTTGGAGAGCGGGATTATTTTCGGTCACCCGCATCCTCTGGAAGCGGAGGTTGCCGAGCTTTTACGTGAAGTAATTCCTTGCGCGGAGCAGGCTAGGTTTCTGAAGACGGGCGGAGAAGCGCTTGCCGCGGCCAGCCGGATTGCGCGTGCTTATACGGGGCGCGAGCATATTGTGCAGGTCGGCTATAACGGCTGGCTGAATGCGCTCGCCGGCGGAGGGCAGGCGCTGCCTGGGCAGCCGTCGTCGGGACGCGGCATCCCGGGCGTACCGGCAGCGCTCGGCGCGCTTCACCATGCGGCCGGCTGGAACGATATCGCCGCCTTGGAACAATGGTTCGACCATATCGGCAGCGATATTGCGGCCGTCATCATTGCCGCGGATTATGCGGAGATGGAGAAGGGCGAATCGTATTACAAGGCGGTTCGCGAGCTGACAAGCAAACACGGCGCGCTGCTGATCTATGACGAGATCGTTACCGGCTTCCGGATCGCGATCGGCGGCGTTCAGCAATATTTCGGCGTGAAGCCGGATCTGGCGGTATTCAGCAAAGGAATGGCGAACGGCATGCCGCTTTCCGCTTACGTCGGCTCCAAAGAAGTGATGTCGGCATGCGACCGGGGAGGCACGGTCATCTCCAGCACGTTCGGCGGAGAAACGTTGTCGCTGGCCGCTTCGAAAGCGACGATCGGCGTATACAAGGAGCAGGACGTCGTCGGTCATCTGTGGAAGCAAGGGGAGAAGCTGTGGGGCGGGTTAAACGCGATCTTCGCTTCCCGTCACATCCCGATCGAACTGAAAGGCTTTTGGCCTTGTCCGACGTTTACGCTGACTGGCGGCGCCGCTCCTGCGGTTAAAGAGCGCTTTTTCCGCGCCGCGTACCGGAACGGCGTATCGTTGTACAACGTTTCCTATGTCAATTTCAGCCACAAGGATGCCGATATCGAGGAAACGCTGGAACGTTTGGACCGGGCTTGCTCGGAGCTGGAAGGCGAATAAGGAACGGCTTGCCGAGTGGAATCCCAATCATGAAGCATGCTGCATACAGGAAAGCGGTGACACCGATGATCATAGACGCACACACGCACATATGGGGCGGGGACTACGAGAACAGTACACGAGAGCTTCTGAGGGCGTGCGATCTGTTCGGAATATCGAAGATTCACGTGTCCGGACTGAAGTCGCATTATCCGGATGAAGCGGAAGTCGGACAATTAAATGCGGATGTATATCGATTTATGAAGGAACAGCCCGGAATGGTGGAAGGGTATTGTTACGTAAGTCCGGCGCATGCGAACGCGCTGGATGTGTTGAACCGGGGAATCGAGCAGTACGGCATGAACGGAATGAAGCTGTGGGTAGCGACGTTTTGCGACGATCCGCGCGTATTTCCGCTTGTTGAGCGGTGCATCGATTTTAATATCCCGATCCTGATCCATTCGTTTCACAAGGCGGTCGATCAACTGACCTACGAGACGACGGGCGTTCATGTGGCCAATCTGGCGCGGCGTTATCCGGAAGCGAAGCTGCTTATGGCACATTTTGGCGGCAACTGTTATCATGGGATCAGAGCGGTACGGGGCTTGCGCAACGTATGGCACGATTTCTCGGGAACCCCGTTCCGACGGGACGACGTCGATTATGCAGTGGAGCGGGTCGGAGCGGACCGGATCGTATTCGGTTCCGATATGCCGATCACCTATCTGGTGAATTACGGCCAAGTGGAAGAAGCGGATCTGTCGCAGGAAGACAAAGACCGGATTTACTACAAAAACGCGCTGGAGCTGTTCGACCGCAGCTTGAAGGTCGGATAACGCCGCACCGGTTACACACGCCAGGAGGGGAACACGGTTGAACACGGACGTTAACGCATTACTCGGCCATTGGCCGTTTCGTAAAATTCGCAAAAATACGCTCGCCGATCTGAGGAACGTTCATCAGGATAATCAGATTACGGGCGGTTATGTCGCTTCCTTGAACAGCATCTTTTATAACGATCCGTTCGAAGGGGACGAGGAGCTGCACGAGATGATCGGCGGCACGGAGTACAAACATGTGCTGACTGTAAACCCGACCTTGCCGGGCTGGCAGCGCGACATCGAGGATGGAATCGCCAGGTTCGGCATACAAGGAGTCCGCATTTATCCGACTTATCACGATTACGATCTGAATACGGCGCCCGTAGCCGAGCTGTGCGAGGCGCTGAAGAAACACCGGCTGCCGCTATTCGTAACGAAACGGATGGAAGACGAGCGTTTGGATTATTTGTTGAAGCCGAAGCCGCTTGAAGTCGCCGCCCTGCAAACGTTCGTATCCGGCCAGCCGGATCTGGATATTGTCATTTTGAATATCCGTTTCGGCGAAATTTCGACCATGAAGCAGGAAATCAACGACTTGCCGAGGCTGTTCGTCGACACATCGGGGCTGAAAGATAAAGTGTTCGTGCTCGAAGAGCTGCTGAAGGTGATCCCTGCCGGGAAAATCATGTACGGCTCCCAGCATCCGCTGTACTGCTTGAAAAGCTCTCATTGCGTGGTTGATATGGTGGAAATTCCGGAGGAAACGAAGCGGGCGATTTTCTCAGGCAATGTGAAGGCGTTGGGCAAATAAGAAATAGGTTTGTTGCGATAAAAGGGGACTGCCTGTTTAGGGCAGTTCTTTTTTTGCGTGAAAGCAGGTTCGACATTCAGCGTAGGGGAGCGGAAGCGGATTAAGGGTGGTTTGCAGCTGCTAAAATCGGCGAAAAGGGTGCGGCCCCAGCCAGTTGGTGGAAATAAGGGGTGCGAACCGCCTTTATTCGCCCCGGCTTTTCGAAAAGGCCGAAAATAGAGGGTGTCAGAAACTCTTATTATGGCCGACCGACAGCCTTCATGGAGCGAAACAGCGCCGCTCGGAGGCCGCGGGGTCGGGAAAGCTCTCGTGAGCAGCCCATGGCGGTGTCAGCGCAGCCAAACCCGGCCTGTTCCCATAAAAAGCTGCAGCAGGCAACCGGATTTGAAGCTTTCCCGCGCTGGAAAAACTCATCCTAAGAACGATAATAGGGGAAAAGCGATAGCTAACGTTCGTTCCCTCTGGTGACAGGTATAGAGTTGCGCGTCAAACGATTGTTCAGACGTTCTTGCACGTTCGGCCCCTCAATGTGTAAGTTAAAATTACATGAAAGCGTTTTAACTAAAAATAATCCAAATTAATGTTAATTTATATGACATAAAGCATTGAATTAACAAAAAAACTGATGTAAAATTCAACTATCAGCACTATATGCGTCATGTTAACTAACAAAAATAGGGATCGGGAGGAGAGGGTTGTATGAATATCGCTTTAATCGCGCACGATGTGAAGAAGGAAGAATTGGTGAACCTGGTGATAGCGTATGAGAAAATTTTCTCCCAGCACTCGTTGTTCGCAACCGGTTCGACCGGGCAGAAAATTGCCGAGGAAGCCAAGCTTCACGTGTACAAATTAAAGGCGGGGCCGCTTGGCGGCGATCAGCAGATCGGAGCGTTGGTCGCGCAAAATGAGATCGACGCGGTCATCTTCCTTCGCGACCCGCTTGTCGCATTGGCGCACGAGCCTGATGTCACCGCGCTCTTGCGACTGTGCGACGTTCAATGCGTGCCGGTGGCGACGAATATCGCAACCGCCGAGCTGTTAGTGAAATCGCTCGAGAGGCACGACCTGGCCTGGAGAAATATCGTACACCGGTACCGGCTTGAACGCAGAAGCGGAACGGAAGGGTAACGGCGGCAGCGGTCCAGACAACTCCCCGGGATGTCCGCAGTCCCGAGGAGAGCGGCGGGCGTCTACCGATGTCCCAGATCGACCCTCATGCCGAGCCGGGCCAGTGTGACATTCGGAGGCAGCGGATAGGCAGCATCGATATCGACCCCGTGAGACATATGCGTAAAATAAACGGCCTGCGGCTTCACTTCCCGCAACAGTTCGACCGCTTCGGTCATATCGTACACGGAGCGCGTGGCCGGATCGGCCGTCTCTTTGTAGAAATTGGTGCCGAGCACAAGCATGTTCAAGCCGTGAAGCGGCTTTTTTTGTTGTTCGGTCAGCCGGATCGCATCAGAGCAATAAGCCCAGGCGTAGCCGGTTTTTTCGAAGCGGTACGCGTACGAAGTGCCGTTCTGGCCGTGACACACTTCCCACGGAACAATGAACCATCCTCCGAAATGCATGCCCCGGTCGTTGGGAACGTAGGTAAGCCGCCGCTCCAGCCAAGGGTATTGGCTGCGGATCGTCCTGAATGCGGACTCGGGCGCATATGCGGTTCCGCGGCTTCCGGTCCACCGGCAGGCGTCCAGCCATTCGGGCAAGCCCGCGATATGGTCATGATGCGGGTGCGTGATCAGGACGTGTTCGAGCAGCCGCTTGCCCAGCAGCTCCATCTGCGCGGGCCAGTCCGGCCCGCAGTCCAGCAGCAGATCTCCCTCGTCCGTATGGATCATCACCGAAGAGCGGAACCTCCGGTTAAGACCCGTCGACCGCGCTTCCGAGCAGATTCCACAATCGCAGTAGGAACGCGGCACGCCCATCGAATCTCCCGTCCCCAGAAAGGTTAAATGTTCCGTCATGCTTCCGCTCCTTCCTGCAGCGTGTCTGCACCCGGCTTGCCGCTTGGCGCGCCGGAGCGCCGGTTTGCGGATTGGCCGACCAGCTCGTGCATCGTCCCGATGAACGCCTGCGCCGCCTTGGACATGTAGCGGCCTTTGCGCCGCGCGATGACGAGCGTCCGGGCCGGCCTCCCTCTAACGGTTAAATAGGCGGGCGCCATCTCGCTCCACTTGCCCCTCTCGACCATCGCGGGGATGAAAGCGACGCCCATGCCTGCAGCTACAAGCGATTGCACAGTCTCGATGTTGCTGCTCTCGAAGGCGATACGGGGCGTAAAACCGGCAGCCAGACATAAATCGATCGCCGTCTGATACAAGCCCTGTCCTTTCTTCAGCAAAATAAACGGCTCGCCGGCAAAGGAAGCCAAATCGACCGTCCCGTCGGCGGACGGGACGGAGAGGGCGGGATGGTTCCGCGGCACCGCCAGCCGCAGCTCCTCGTCGATCAGCACCTCATACTCCAGAGATTGCTCCTGCAGAGGAAGCGCCAGCAGGCTGAAGTCGGTTTTGCCTTCCGAAGTAAGCTGCGTCAAGTTCGCCGACGTTTCTTCGACGAGGGCGATTTCGATATCCGGGTACCGTTCCTGGAACACGGGGAGAATATGAGGCAGCATATGAGCGCCGGTAATCGGCATGCTCCCGATAATCAGCTTCCCTTTGCGAAGCTGGGAGATGTCGTCCATTTCCTGCCGGATTTCCCCGACCATGTCGACAATTTTCTGCGCTTTATCCACGAATACCGCTCCGGCATGCGTCAGTTCAACCGAGTTCGTGTTCCGGTGAAACAGCAGCACTCCGAGCTCCTTCTCCAGCTTGGACAGCTGCTGGCTTAGCGAAGGCTGGGCGATGTGCAGCTTTTCGGCGGCGCGCGAAAAGTTTTTCTCTGCGGCGATTTGAATGGCGTACTGCAACTGCCTGAATTCCATGCGGCTTCCCCCTTCGCAACATTTCCATCCTTATACTGTATACCATACAAGAGCCCCCGTTCAAATCTTCCGTCAGGAAACGGGGGTACTGTCCATTTTGCCGATCATGCCGCCCGGTCCGTCCCGCTTTGTAGTAATTTGATATCCTCCGCTGCGCAGCCTGCCGCATGAGGTAATGAAAGTGCAGCCGGAGGGCATCAGATTGCATTGTCCGCGCTCCAGCCCGCTCTGTATAATCAACATCATCATCGGCAAAGAGGGGGATTGGGCATGAGTCCTATACGAGTTGGAATAATCGGCTGCGGCAACATCGCTCACAGTCATGTTTTGAGAATGTCCCGGTTGGAGGAGGTGCGGATTGTGGCGCTGGCCGACCCGGGGGCGGGGAGCCGGGCTTTTCTCAAGGAAAAGTTCGGGCTGGATCAAGTGCAGGAGTTCGACAGCCACACGGACATGTTGAACGACACGGAGCTGGATGCGGTCGTCATTTGTTCGCCGCATACGTTGCATTACGGGCATATCCGGGACTCGCTGTCGGCAGGCAAGCACGTGCTGGTCGAGAAGCCGATGACTTGCAGCTCGGCGGAAGCGGAACGGTTGATCGCTTTGTCGGAATCGTGCGGCAAAGTATTGCAAGTATCGTTTCAGCGTCATTTTCTGCCGCCGTTCCTGTACATCCGTTCAGCCATTCAGGACGGAACGATCGGCAAGCTGACGAGCGTACAGGCGGCGTTGTACCAAAATTGGAAGAAGTCCCAGGAAGGGACGTGGAGGCAAAATCCTGCGCTGTCCGGGGGCGGCATGCTGATGGATTCCGGCAGCCATATAATCGATGTCCTGCTGTGGACGACGAATTTGACGCCGCAGTCGGTGACGGTTCAGTTGGAGTGTTACGGGTCTCCGGTGGAAGTCGATACGCTGACCAGCATCCGCTACGATCAGGGCGTTATCGGAACGATGACTATTATCGGATACGCGCCGCTGCAGAAGCTGAAGGAAACCTATGCCTTTATTGGCGAGTCGGGCGGGATCTTTTATGACAACGGTGTCATTACGCTGCACCGGTACGGAGAAGATCCGGTCCAGCCCCGGCTTCCCGAAGCCGAGACCGATCCCGACAGCAGCTTTGTCGATGCGATACTCGGCCGGCGCGAAGTGATGGTGTCCGGCGAGTACGCACTGAAAGTCGTGAAGTTTACCGAGGCGATCTATGAGGCGGCGGGGTACGAACCCGGTTCGGCCGATCGAACCGATCTGGGAAGGAAGGTGTCGTCATGAAGCTTCGGATCGCCATACTCAGCTTCTGGCACGTACATGCGCCAGGTTACGCCAAAAAATTGTCGGAGAGGACCGATTGCTCCATCGTCGCGGTCTGGGACGAGGACGCCGCCCGCGGCAGCCGGTTCGCCGAACAGCTGAACGTGCCTTATTACAGTGATCTGGATGAGGTTCTTGCAAGCGAGGAAGTGGATGCGGTTGTTGTAAACGCTCCGACTACCAAACATCCGGAAGTGATCATCGCTGCGGCTGAAGCCGGGAAACATATCTTCACTGAGAAAGTGCTGGCTCTGCGAACCGAGGAAGCGGACCGGATCATAGCCGCAGCGGGGCGGAGGGGCGTAAAGCTGACCGTCTCGCTGCCGAAGCTTGGCGATGAGAAGACGCTGTACGCCAAGCAGGTGCTGGAGCAGGAGCTGCTCGGACGGATCACGTATGTTCGGATACGTCTGGCCCACGACGGGCTGCTGCCGCGGGAAGGTGCTCCGGCTGGCTGGCTGCCTCCGCATTTTGTCGACCGGGAATCCAGCGGAGGCGGGGCGCTGATCGATCTTGGCGCACATCCGATGGTGCTGGTTTATCATTTTCTCGGGATGCCCGAATCGGTATCCGCCCAGTTCGGCTATGTGACCGGCAGGGAAGTGGAGGACAACGCCGTCGTTACGATGCAATACCGGGACGGCTGCATGGCGGTTGTGGAAGCAGGGTTTGCGAGCCGGCATTCCCCCGGACTGGTGGAAATATACGGCACGGAGGGTTGTCTCCTGATCGGCAAGGACGCGGAGATTCGGAGCTCGCTTCTGCCGTCCGGTCCTTGTCCGGGCTGGATCAAGCCGGAGAGGCTGCCTGCGGGTATGCCGGCGCCGCTCGACCAGTGGGTCGACTACGTTTTGTATGACAAGCCGACGGCGATTCCGATCGGGCACGGGCTGGCGCTGACGCAGCTGATGGAAGCCGCTTATCTGTCGGCAGCCGAGCGGAAAATCGTCGCAATTCCCTCTAACGGGGACTAATGGTGCGGGAGGGATCGGAGTGGGTCGATTGGGAACGGCAAGCGAAAACGCCGCGGAACCGGCGGTCCGGTTATATACGGATAGATGGGCGGTTATGGCGAAAGCGGATTCGGCTCCGCAAATCGACGGGGAGCTGGTGGAGCGGGAATGGGAGCAGGCACCGGCGTTGAATGGATTTGTGACGATGTTTCACAACGAACTTGCCGGAAGGGACATGCGTGCCAAGCTGCTGTACGATGACCGCCATCTATACATAGCGCTTGAGAGCGCTTCATACCCAGCGGCGGTTCCCGAAGCGGAGAACGTATTCCTCCTGTTCGGCACGCCTTCGGAGCGCGATGTATTTTACTCGGTTCCTGTCGTTGTGAGGCAAGGCTCGCATCCGATCGTGATCGGCTACAACAATTGGACGGGGGCTGAGCTCACGGACAGGCGGCAGCAATTCATCGAGCTTGGGAGCGGACACGGCGTCAGGCAAGCGGTATCGAACCGGACGGACGGAAGCTGGAGTGCGGAGATCGCCATTCCGCTGAACACGCTCGGATCGCAGGACGTACAATCCGGCGCGGAATGGAGATTTAACATCATCCGCTACTGCGGTCCGGACACTTCCGAGCCGTTATGCTCCTGGATTCCGATTCGGACCGGCACGGTCCTGATGGACGATATTCATCGGCCTCTGGAACAACGGGTATTCCGCCTGCAAGTGTTCGTTGCGAACGAAGGCCGGCTCGGTTCCGTTTTTGTCGATCGTTCTCCTGCCGGAGGGCAAACTGCCGGGCCTGGGATGTCGACTGCAGAGCCGTCCGCCGGCTTATCCGCCTCTTTGAAGGTTCGGAGTTTTACGCGCAAAACGCTCGTGTTGCACGATAACGGTTCGCTGGAGAGTCCCGCTGCACGGACGACGACCATCGTCTGGGTCGACCCGCTCGGCAGGGAAACACCGGTTGAGGCGACAGCCATACACCGGCAAGGTGCGGAATGCAAGCTCGACTTCGTCCATCCCGAGCCGCTGGCTGACGGCCTGTACCAGATCCGGCTGCCGGCGGAAAAAAGCGACGGGAGCGCCGCGCCATTCGCCTTACTGATGTTCGACCGGTGCGATCTGATCGCAGCGGGAGAACGGGCCGTCCGGCCTTTGGCACAAGGCCGGGCCGGGCGGATGCGGATGGCGGTACCGTATGCGCCCCCTTCCGGCGAAGTGCTGTTTCTGGAGCGTCTGATTCCGGAGCGCATCGGATTTTTCGGCTCCGGGGTGCCGCATCGTCCGCTGCTCGGCTTCCGTTCCACCAATTTTACGTGGAGTCCCGAGTCGCCCTGGTCGATCCGTTCCGTGGATGATGACGGCATGGCGTATCCGAATGACCGGTATCCGGAGTCGAAGGCGCTGACCGTACGGAACAAGCGCGGGGAATCCGTCGATTATCCGTATTACGAGGACGGCGAAGGAAGGCGCTATTTTTTGTCCGCCCACTTGTGGCATTTTCAGCGCAAGCATGCCGTTCGCGAGACGGCCCGCCTCGCATCGGAGGACCCGCTGGGCGCGGCGAGGCTGCTGTACCGGTTTGCGCGCCGGTACGAAGGATGGGTGCGCATGAACGACTCGGTCTGGGTGCAGCATCCGATCGACGGGCGCGCAGGTCCGCCGTACCCGTATTTCGGCGGCATGTGGGACCGCTGGAGTCTGATGGATCTGCACGGCTTGCTGCCGCTGCTGGAAGCGTTTCTGGAGGTCGAGCGGACGGATGCGTTCGAGGTACTGAGCGGGGAAGCCGGGGAAGATGTCCGCAGTGCGATCATCAACGGCATGCTCCGCCCGTCTCTGGAATCGGCGCTGACGTATCCGGTGCTGCAGCACAACGTCGATTATCCGAACTGGATCGGCTTGATCCTGCTGGGCAAGGCGCTTGGCGAGCCGCAGTATGTGCATGAAGCGGTCGAGCGGATGGCGAAGTTTGCGGAATGCTCCTTTTTGCCGGACGGGTTCTGGAAAGAAATTACACTTTCTTATCATCTGCAGACGATTAACGGCATCCGGCAAACGATCCGGCATCTTCAGGGCTGGAGCGATCCGCCGGGATACGTCTCTCCGCGCGACGGACGGCGCTTCGATTCGTTCGACCCGGAAGCCGTGCTGCCGCTGTTCGGGCGAATGATCCGCGTGCCCGGCTTGCTTGCGTATCCGGACGGTACCTGTGTGCCCGTCAACGATACGTGGGCGTCCCAGAAAGCGGAGCAGCCGTTGTGCACGGAATCGCTATGTATGCCGGCTGCGGGAATCGTCAAGCTGACGCGGGGAGCCGGTGCTGACCAGGCCCAGCTGTATTTGACCTTCTCCCCGTACAACGGGCACGATCACAAAGATCCGCTGCAGCTGTCGCTGTATGCGGAGGGGCAGGAGCTTTTGCCGGATCTCGGGTATACGCACACGTTTTACCGGCAGTGGACGTTGTCGACGCTGGGCCACAATACGGTAACCGTAAACGGCCGGGACGCGTCGGTCATCGGCCGCGCCCGGGGCGGGGGCAATCTCGAGTTGTTCTCCCGGCTGGCCGGGCCGCTGGACGTGCAGACCGTTCGCGCCCGGCAGGAGCACGCTTATGAAGAAGTGTCCGTATATGAGCGGGAGCTGTGGTTTGTAGGATTCGAAGATGCTGAGGGCGCCGAAGGTTACGTGCTCGATCTGTTCCGCGTCTGCGGCGGGACGCGTCACGAGTACGCGTTAAACGGGGTTGCGAACCGGGATGCGGTCATGAGCGCAAACCTGACGCTGGCGGAATACGGGCCGCATCTGATCGAGGGACATCCGGAAATTATCCTGCCGAAGCAGGAAACCGATACCGGGGGAACGAGTGACAACCAGTATTATGCTTATACGTATGTAAAAGATGTCCGGACCGCGGAGCTGCCGGACGGCGCTTATGTGATGGAAATGACGACGAGCGGCGCAGACGGACAACAGTCCGGCATGCAGGTGCACGGTTATGCCGGACCGGGGAACAACCGGGTGTTTCTTGGACGCGCGCCTTCCCTCCGGTCGACCCGGCTGAACGGGCTGGCCGGGGACCGCAACAGCGAAGCGGTCCGGTACGAGCTGCCCAAATGGATCGTGCGCAGGGAACCTGCGGACGGGGAGGCGCTGAACAGCCAGTTCGTCCATGTGATGGAGCCGTGCGCAGCCGGCAGCGCGCCCCGGATCGGACGGATGGACGTGCTGTTGTCCGATGAGGCTTCGCAGCGGGCTGTAGTGGCCGTAACGTACGGGGCCGTTACCGATATTGTGATGAGCGCGCCGCGCTACAGCGGCGAGCCTTTGCGGGCGGGGGAATGGGAACTGGAAGGCAAAGCCGGCATCATCCGTATGGTGAACGGAGCCATCCGGCATATGGCGCTGATCGGGGGGACGCGGCTAGCGGCGGAGGGCCGGACGCTGAGCGGCTCCGGACCGGTGTCCGGCACGATCGCGGACGTGCTTCAGCCCGACCGGGAGGGCGGGAGACATGTGCTGATTCCCAAGTCGGTGCTTCCGCCGGACATTACGGGTCCGCACATCGTGGTCACGCATCCCGATTCGGCCACTTCGGTATATCCGATCGCCTCGATCTGCCGCTGCGGGATAACGGGACAAACCCGGATTGAACTCGATGAGGACCCCGGGTTTGCCTATACGGACGCCGCCTCCGGTCAAAGTTCCGAAGCGGGAAGGGCGTCGCGGATGACCTGTTTTCCTCAGACTGTGTGGACCGGCCCTCATACGTTCCATATCGACAACGCGGTTAAGGCTTCATTTCCCCCGGCCTGACGCCCCAGTATTTGCGGAACACGCGGATAAAGTAACTTGTGTCCTTGAAGCCGGTATGTTCCGCGGCGGCACTGACCGTCGAGCCGGCCAGGAGGAGCTCCTTTGCGAGCTCCATTTTTTTCTCCAGCACGTAGTCGGAGAAGGACAGCCCGATTTCCCGCTTGAATCTACGGCTCAGGTACGAGGAATTGAGATGGAGGCGGTCTGCGACCGCGTGTAAGGAAAGCTCGCGGTCCAGCTCGCTTCGGATAATATCCGTAGCCTGGCGGACGATTTCATTCGTTTTGCCGGGCTGCCGGTTGTTGGATTCGATAATGAGCGAGACCGCTTGCGCTAGTGAAGCGTAAGCTTCTTCCGCGTTGTCCGGCGGTTGGCGGCTGGAGCCGAAGCGCGGATCCTCCTCCGCGATCTCGTGGAGAGTCCGCCCTTTGCGTTCCGCCGCTCTGACGAACAAGCCGTTCATGGCCAGCCAATGCTCGCGCACGTCTTCGGCGGCGTCCGACCTGGCTATCCGGATGTTCCACCAATCCTCCAAGGCGGACAACGCCTTGGCTGCATTGCCCGTCTCCAGCCCGACCTCAATATCTTTTTCCAGCTCGCCCGCCGTACGCATTGTGCCGCTCGGCCGCGACGGCTGCGACCGGACGGAGGTGTGCCGCGTTTCCGCCTTGCCGGACCGGTTCACCTCAATCCGGGCCGGAGACAACCGTCCGGCGTCCACTTGCACGATCAGCCGGATCGTGCCGGTTTTTCGGTGATACGACCAGGAGGACGGGGGCGGGTCTTTGCGGGAGCCTGCCCAGCCTGCGCTCTCTCGCCAATCCTCGCCGTCGACTTTGACCGCCGCCGGCTTATCGTTGCAGTGAATGACGATGTCCCATGTCCGGTTCTCCGGCATGCCGGTATAAGAACCGGCGGGAGCCGCGATCTCGACGCTGAATCCTCGTCTGTCCTCTTGACAGGCGATACGGGTCGTCGCCCATTCCCCGCTCCTATAGCCGAACGTCGCCCCGTCATCCTCGTTGAACGCATATTCGCGGCTTCCCCCCGGATACAGGTGCAACTCCAGCCGTACGGCCGGTTGCTGTCCCGCGTATTGCATGTCCGGCCACATCGGCACGATTGCTCCCGCCCGCACGAAGAGAGGGCCGCCTGCCTGTTCGGGAGTGCGGTATGCGATCTCGGCCGGGCCGGAATACGCTTTGCCGCTCCAGTAATCGATCCATTCCCCTGCGGGCAAATAAACCTGCTCGGTAAACACCGCCACCAGGAAGTCGTCCCCGAACATGTATTGATTGTCCAGGACGACGGCCTGAGGGTCGTCGGGATATGCCAGCGGCATCGCCCTGGCGATCGGAAGTCCTGTGCGCACGGCGACGTGGGCTGCGGAATAAATGTAAGGCAGCAGCCGGTAGCGCAGCTTGGCGTACATTTTGAACAGTCGCAGCAGGCCCGAATCTAGCAGGAGCGGATGTCTCCAGTACGCCCAGCTGTTCACTTTCGACCAAGGTTGGAAGAAGCCGCAGTGGATGCCAGCTGCGGTGTGCAGATTCATATCGGCGGCCATATGCGGGATACCCGACAAGCCGAGACTGAGCACGGATAAATGAGACTTCGGCCGTCCTCCCGACCAGATTGCCGCGTATTTCTGAATACCGGTATACCCGACAGGCGTGCAGATTAAAGGGCGCCGCCCGGTCTGGGCGGCGAAGCCTTCCTGGATGACGCGTCCGAGTACGGTCGATTGGGGCAGGATGGACCGGTCCGGTCCGGCGCCGTCCGGGGAATCGGCCGTGCTCACTTGCTCCTGCACCGGACGCCGGGTGCACAGATTGAATCCCTGCACCCCTTGTGTGACGAACGGCTTCAAATAGTCGTACCACTGCAAATCGGCATCGGGATGCGCCGCGGTACCTTCCTGGTCGCGCAAATAAAGGCCGAGCGTAAGCTTGAAACCCATCGTGCGCAAAACGCCCATGAACGTATGCGCGCCTTCCGGCATCCATTGCGGAATGTAAAACCGGTCGGGGTGCCAGTCCACGGGGGCGTCATAGTCGAAGCTGCGGTCCATCCAGGTCGGCTCCAGTCCGATCATATCGCACGGAATGCCTTCCCGCCGGAACTTCAGGGCGTCCTCGATCATATCGCGCGCCGTCGCCTGCTGGTTGCAGTTGAAAGTCAGACCGTAAGCCCAGATGGGCAGCAGCGCGGAGGGGCCGGTTAAGAGGGTATATTTCTCCAGCAGTTCGGCCAGATTGCCGCCTGCGATCCAGTAAAACGCCAGCTCGTCTCCGCTGCCGCACACGCTCATACGATCCGGTTCGGAGCAGCCGACATCGAAGGCGTGCTCCCGGTCCGTGTCCATCAAGAGCGCCCACCCTTCGCTTGACAGAAGCAGCGGGACGGGAGCGTGCACCCGCCCGAGCAGACGGATGTCGACGCGATATCCTCTCTTCATCAGTGGCGTCTCGTAATGGTCGCCCAGACCGTACAGCCGTTCCTCTTTGGCCAGCGCGAACTGGACCTCGAATCGGTCCCGGACGCCGTCC
The DNA here is from genome assembly GCF_014705615.1 of Paenibacillus oceani. Lineage (GTDB taxonomy): Bacteria > Bacillota > Bacilli > Paenibacillales > NBRC-103111 > Paenibacillus_AB > Paenibacillus_AB oceani. The sequence goes on along the minus strand of NZ_JACXJA010000005.1, from coordinate 180,074 downwards.
GGACCGGAGGTTTGTCCGCCGACGAGCGGAGGCCGGGTGAACCGGGTCAGCGGCTTTCCGTCGATGCCGGAAAGCGACATCTCTCCGCTAAGGCGGTTGATTCGGAGAGCCGCCGTCTCCGTAACGACGCGCAGATCATCGCCGGCTTCCTCCGTCTCCCGGAGAGCCGGCGAGGCGGGAGTCGCGACGATGCCGAGCCGGGCGAGCGGAGCGGGTTCCCGGAACGTTCCCGTTCGGTTCGCCCGAATATGAAACGTATGCGGAGCGACCGGTTCGATGCGAATATACAAGCCGTCCGGGGTATGGACGATTACGGAAGTTGCAGCGATGCTCAACATGGATGCCCCCTCGGATGAGCCGGGTCAAGACGGATCGGCCCTGCTTCTGGTTTTCTACATTTTAGCATAATCCGGAGCCGTGCAGGGAGGGGAGCCTTACGCGGCATCGCTGCCGGTCAGTCTGATTGGCGGCCGGAAGCACCGGCCCCGGGCGATCAGCGGGAGACGGCAGGCTCCGGCCAGGCGAGCTCGACTCCTTGCGATTGCAGGACGTGCTGGAACTCCTCCAGGAGCGCTGCGTTATTCCGCACGGCACGCGGGCTTTCGCCGCGGTCGAGGCAGAAGGCGGCCAAAGCGCCGGCGGCTTCGCCGATATTCCATTCCACCGGATGCAGCCGGTAGCAGCCGTTCGTAACATGCGTCGTCCCGATATTTTTGCAAGCAGGCAGCAAATTGTTCATCCGGATCGGAATCAGGCTGCCGAGCGGAATTTGGAACGGCAGGGCAGACAGGTGGATATAGTGTCGGTTGCCCGTGCTCGGATGAAGGTCGATCCCGTAGTGTCCGATTCCGACGGAATCGGCGAACGTCTCCGCGCGGCCGTCCGGACGGTCCAGCGGGTTGACGTGCTGCTCCAGCAGCGTAAATTCCGCCTTGATCCGGCGTGACTCGCGAATATACGGATACAGGGCCATCCCGTCCTCGGTGCCGAATACGTCCCTGCGCAGCCGGAATCCGGGGTAACCGCAGCCGCCGTCCGGACGCGGAGCCTCCGTCTGCAGCCAGTAAAGCAAGGATAGGCTGAGTTCCTTGGCCCGCTGCAGATTGCGGGCTTTTTCCGCTTCGTCGACATCGATGATCGAGCCGAGAAAGTAATCGTTCTGCGGCCAATTGACGACCGTCACATCGCCCGCAAACGTGCCGTCAGCGAAAAAGGTTTTGTCTGCCAGACGCCGGTAAGAGACGAGCGAGAACCCTTCCCAGAACGTCAGCCCTTGCTTGCCCGGGAACAGATCGTAGCGGACCGGTTCGAGCGTGGACGGCCGGACGCCAGAGAGGCTGAGAAACTGATCGGGCCAAAAGTCGGGACGGTACGAACGCCAGAAGGCGTAATCGTTCGGCTTGTCGATCGTATGTGTCTCGCCTTCGAGATAATCGACGACGAAGCAGTGCGTAATGGCCTGCATGTCTTGCGGATTGGCCGGTCCTACCAGCGCATGTCTTTCGTTCGTCTCCGACTGGGACTCCGCTCCGGTGACATATTCCGTACCGGTGAGCGGCAGCAGATCCCCGCAATCGGTCGCGTCCAGAAAATAAGGCGCGGACAACACCGTCCGGCTGTCCGTCAGGCTATGCCGCACCGTGACCGAACGGACGCGGTCCCCGTCCGTCTCGGCCGATTCGGGGCGGCAGCGGGTTAGGACGACCACCCGGCCGGATAGCGTGTACGGAGCCAGCATTTCCAGCAATACAGCGAGGGCGACGCGCGGATCGTGGCTGATCCGGCTCACTTTGGCGTTGCCCGGATTGAAATGGGGGAGCGCCGCCGCCTCTAGACTAAGCGGAACGTGCTGCCGGTAATAATTGCGGACTCCGTTGCGGAACTGCCGGTAGCTGGCCGTACATCCGAACGTCTCAATCCAGTGGTGCTCGTCGGGAGGAACCGCCTGACTAGTCAATTGTCCCCCGATCCATTCCGTTTCTTCGGTCATCACGACGGTTTTGCCGAGTCTTGCGGCGGCGAGCGCGGCGGCGCAGCCGCCCAGGCTCCCCCCGATAATGACGATGTCCGCTTTCATTTCATGTATCATCCTACATACCTCCAGGGTGGATAGTGAATTCTTATTCATGGTAGCTTGGAACCGGGCCCGGGATAAGCAAGTCTGATGACATGTAATGGTATTCTCATGACCTTGTCGTCCGGATTTGGCAAATTCGGGTGCAGAAGGCGCCGAGAGGCAATCAAATTACTATCCGAAGTCATAAAGCTTTCTTGTTGGGCTTACGGGCAGTCCGTATAATCGGAAGCAACGAACGGGTGAAAACGTTACCAAGCGACAAAACTTCCCGATATGATGGGATATGCGGAGCACGCCCGTTCCAACCAACAGTAACCTGAGAGGGGCGAAGCCGAAATGAGAAAAAGGAACAAAGCGTGGATCGGTACGACGGCGGCGGCGACAGCGGCATTTCTGCTATTGGCCGGATGCGGCAAAAGCGGAGGAGACGCGGTGCAGCCGGAGAAGACGCCGGAAGGGACGAAAGCTCCCGGCAGTGTCAAGGCGGAGCCGGTCGATCCGAACAAAGTGGCGGAATTGACGGTTTATTCGATGCTAAGCGGCAATTATGAAGGATTTATGGAGTCGGAAGGAAAGTATATCCAGCGGAAATATCCCAATTTCAAATTTAAATTTATCGCGCCCGGGCCCGGCACCTCGCTGAACGATGTTGTTACGTCCAAGACGCCGATCGATATTATTATCTCGACCCCGGACCTGCAGCCGATCATCGACGTCGGGCTCCTGTCGGACATTTCCGATCTGGTCGGGAAATACAACTATGACCTGAACCGCTTCATCCCGGTTACGATCGACATGATGAAGCAGATCGCCGGGGGCAAGGTGCCCGGTCTTCCCGTCCGGGTAAGCTCGTACACGCTGTATTACAACAAGGATCTGTTCGATAAGTTCGGCGTGCCGTATCTGAATGACAAGATGACGTGGGAAGATATTCTGGAGACGGCCAGACGGCTCACCCGGGTCGAGGGGGGCGTGCAGTACATCGGTTTCGCGGGAGATATTATCTCGCTTCTGGACATGAATGAGCGCGCTCCGCAATACGTCGATCCGAAGACGGTCAAGGCGACGCTCAACACCGATTATTGGAAGCGGATCTTCGACCGGACGCTTCCGCTCTACGACATCGTCTCCGACAAAACGCTTGTGCCCAAGCTGACGAATCTGACCCAATCGAGGTCGATGTTTACCAAGGACAAAAATGTGGCGATCGTGATCGGCGTCAACGACGCCGGCACCAGGGCGGTCGCCGAGAAGTGGGATATGAACTGGGATATTGCGCCGTTTCCCTCCTTTAAAGGATCGCCGAAAGAAGGACCTCAGCCGAGCACCCGCTACTATTTGATCTCTTCGGGCAGCAAGCACCGGGAAGAAGCTTTTGCGGCTATTACCCATTTCGTATCCGACGACATTCAGAAGGAACTGGTTGCGGCGGCGGCAACGCCTCCCTTGCAAAAGATCGGTTACATCGACTCGCTCGGCAGCGGCATTCCCGAGCTGAAGGGGAAAAATGTAAAGGCGCTCGTCCCGCCGAACTACGGGGAAATGAATGTGAAGGATCAATATTATATCGCCGCAAGGGCGGAGCTGATCGCCTCGTTCAACCAGGCGGCCGGCGGCCAGAAGGACGTCAATACGGCGCTTCGCGAAGCGGAGGAGCGCGCGAACAAAAAGATCGAGGAATTGAAGAACAAGTAGCCTTCTTCTTCCGCAGCGAAGCGCCGGCAGCGGTCATCGCTGCGGAAGTGACAGCAGGAGCCGGCCGGATCATCCATAGTTGAAGGAGTGATACGATGATAAAGCTTATTCGCGACGGTAAGACGGCTTGGTCGATCCTGTTCCTGATCGTGCTGCTTGCCGCCGCTGTGCCCGGCCTGTATGCCGCCAATCAGGTTCCCGATCCGGACGCCTATCCGGATGTTGAGCTGCTGGATGACCGCTTCGGGATTGCCTTGCCGCTCGGCGGCGGGGCGATTGCGGCCGACGGGCTGCTGAACGAGGCCGCATGGGCGGGAGCGCCCGGGATGGGGCAGTTCCGCACGTTTTTCGACGTGCAGCCGGCGGAGCGCGATACGATCATGAAAGCCGTTTATGATGCCGAAAACTTGTATATTGCGCTGCAAAGCCCGCTCGGCTATGATGCGGCGCCGCAGGCGGAACGGGTATTTGTGCTGCTGGGCACGCCGGATGACGAGTATAAGTACTACATGATTCCCGTCAACATCACGACCGACTCGCATCCCGTCTCGATCAACTTCAACAACTGGACCGGTCAGGACCCGCAGGACAGCCGGCAAACATTCGTTAATCTCGTGTTAACTCAAAAGGTCGCGCCTGTCGTGGCGAAGCAGCCGGACGGCAGCTGGACGGCGGAAATGACGATCCCGTGGAGTGCGCTGGGTAGCCCGCAGCTTGCGCCGGGAACCGAATTGCGGCTGAATGCGGTCCGTTACTATGGGCCGGATTCCTCGCACCCGGCGAGCGCCTGGTCGCCGGTCCGCACATCGGCGCTGATCGACGACGACCGCAACCGTCCGCTGGCGCAGCGGGGATTCATCCTCCATGCCGGGATTACCAATGAAGGACGAATGGGCAGCTTGTATCTCGCCGGACCGCCGATTCCCGATTCGGCCGGATTGGCGGAGCCGTGGCAGACGCAGCAGCCCCGCCTGAAGTTCAAAAGCTTCGGCGAGAAAGTGCTGATGTTCAAGAAGTCCAGCTTTCCCCAATTAAAGCATGCCGAGCTGCGTCTCGTCTGGACGACTCCGTCCGGTGAACGCACGGTTCTGGACGATGTGGCGCTGAGCAAGATCAAGTCCGATTACACGATCGAATTCTCACACCCTGCGCCGCTGGAGGACGGACAGTACCGGCTGCAGTTGGCGGCCTTCGGACCGGGAAGCGGAGCCGTCAAACTCGCCGACTTTTCATTCGACCGCAACAGTCTGATCCAGGCCGGCGAACACATGTATCGCGTTCCGGCGCCGGGCGCTCCCGTCACGTCGGTCACCTACGCGCCGCCGACTGCAGAAGTGCAACAGCTGCTGCAGCTTATTCCGGACAAGGTCGGGTTTTTCGCCGCCGGCATCCCTCACAATACGCAGCTCGGATTCCGCTCGGCGAACTATACGTGGAGCGCCGCCAATCCGTGGAAGATTACGTCCGCGGATACGCAGAAGCTCGATTATCCGAACGAGCAGTATCCGGAGACGGATACGCTTACGGTAACGAACAAACTGGGCCAGCAGGTGGAGTATCCGTATTATACGGACAGCTCGGGCAAACGGTACTTCTTGTCCGCCCATTTGTGGCATTATCAGCGGCAGCATGCGGTGAAGCGGACCAAGGAACTGGCGGCGGCGGACCCGCTCGGCGCAGCGAGGCTGCTGTACCGGTTCAGTCAGGCGTATCCCGGCTGGGTGCGGATTAACGATACGGTCTGGATTCAGTATCCGCTGGCCGGCAGCGCCGCTCCGCCTTACCCGTATTTCGGCGGCATCTGGGAACGATGGACGCTGCAGGAGCTTGTCGCTCTGCGTCCGCTCGCCGACGCTTTCGCCGAGGTCGATAAAACGGACGCGTTCGAGCTGCTGAGCGTCGAAACCGGAGTTGATGTCCGCAGCAAAATCGTAGACGGGATGCTGCTTCCGTCTCTGAAGGAGGTGTTCTCGTATCCGACCTTGAACCATAATATCGAATATTCGAACTGGATCGGCCTGATCCAGCTTGGCAAAGCGCTGAAGGAGCCGCAATACATTCATGAAGCGGTGAAGCGGATGGCCGATTTTGCCGAGAGCGGATTTTATATGGACGGATTCTGGAAAGAGATTACGTTGTCCTATCACAATCAGACGAGCAACGGCCTGCGCGGTACGACCGGCTACGCCGCCGGATGGACGGACCCTCCCGGATATTTATCCTCCATCACCGGACAGCGGTTCGATAACTTCGATCCGTCCGTATCGGTGCCGCAGCTCGGCGCCTTGCTGAACGTACCGAATTTGCTCGCTTATCCGAACGGTTATTATTACCCGATCAACGACACTTGGGCGTTCCAAAAGGCGACGGCGCCGCAAAACGTTTCGTCGCTGCTTATGCCGGGGGCCGGTATCGCTAAGCTGATCCGCGGACAAGGAGCCGGCCAGTCGCAGCTGTACATGACATTCTCGCCGAAATACGGCCACGATCATAAAGATCCGCTCAACCTGGCTTTATATGCGGAAGGTCAGGAGCTGCTTCCGGATATCGGATACACGCATACGTTTTACCGGCAATGGACGTTATCCACCTTGGGCCATAACACGGTCGTCGTAGACGGCAAGGATGCGTCGATCAAGGAAGACGGCAAGCGGGGAGGGACTTTGTCCGCCTTCGTCCGGCTGTCGGCTTCGGGCGACGTGCAAGCGATGCGGGCACACCAGGAGAACGCCTATCCGGGGCTGGACCATTACAGCAGGGAGCCGTGGTTCGTCGGGTTTGACGGGGCGGCCGGCGGGGAAGGGTACGTGCTTGACCTGTTCCGGGTAAGCGGGGGCGCGAAGCACGAGTATACGCTGAACGGCGACGCGAACCGCGATGCCGCGATCACGGCGGATGTGCCGCTTACGCCGTACGGTCCGTATCTGGTGGAAGGCAATCCGACGATCATTCACCCTGCCCAGGAGACCGACACCGGCGGAACGAGCGACAACCAGTATTACGGCTACATTTACGTACGCGATGTCCAAACCGCCGATGTGCCGGGAGGTTCCTATAAGCTGACGATGACGACGAGCAGCGGCAATGCAGATCTTGCGGGCATGAAGGTGTTCGGCTTCGCCGGGGCGGGCGACAACCGGTTGTTTATCGGCGAAGCGCCTTCGCTGAGAGCGACGCGCGTAACCGGCCTGAGCGCCGATACGAATGCGCAGGCCGTCGCCTATACGATGCCCAAATTCGTGCTGCGCAAAGAAGGCGCGGATCTGAGCAGTCAATTCGTTCACGTCATCGAGCCTTATGCCGGAGGAGCCGTACCGAAGATCGGGAATGTCCAGGTGTTGCGATCGGACGCGGAATCCAGGGAAGCGATCGTCGCCGTATCTTACGGCAGCATCACGGACATTATCCTCAGCTCTCCGGATAACGACGGCCAGCCGCTGACGGCCGGCGATCTGACGATGATCGGCAAGATGGGCTTCATCCGGCTGGAGAACGGCGCCGTCAAGGCGATGTACCTTGCAGGCGGCACGCTGCTGCAAAAAGGAAGCGAGACGCTGAACGGCGAAGGTGTCTTCTCGGGGGACATCCATCGCGTATTGCGCGCGCAGCTTCCGGGAGAGACGAACGGTTTCGTTACCCCGGCCATCGTACCGCCATCGGTTGCCGGACATTACATCGTGGTCGATCATCCGGATCAGACGACGCATGCCTACCGGATTACGGGGGTTACCCGCAACGAAGCGGCGGGCGAAACCGTTATCGCGGTCGACATGGACCCGGGCTTCGACTATACGAGTGAAGCCGTGACAGCTGACCGGCCTTCGCGCTTGCATTACTTCCCGGGGACAACATGGAACGGGACGCATACGTTCCGGATTGACTCTGTTAACCGTCTGGCGCCGTAACCGGCCGGGATGGGCAAGCCGACACGATAAGGGGTTGCCCGGGTTTGTCCGCAGCAAGCCACTGGTAAAAAAGCAGGAAGCCGCCGGTTATAGCCGGCGGCTTGTTTGTCTCACGACCTCATTTCCCCCGGAGTGACGCCCCAATATTTACGAAAGACGCGGATGAAGTAGCTGGTGTCCTTGAAGCCGGTCTGCTCCGCGCTGGCGGCGACGGTCGAGCCGGCCAGCAGAAGCTCCTTGGCGAGCTCCATCTTTTTTTCGAGCACATAATCGGAGAAGGCGAGGCCGATAACATGCTTGAACTTGCGGCTTAAGTAGGAGGAGCTGAGATGGAGCCGGTCGGCGACCGCTTGCAGCGACAGCTCTTGGTCGATCTCGCTCATGATGATGTCAGTCGCCTGACGGACGATGCCGTGTGGATCGCCGCGGCGCTTGCCGTATTCGATGAGGCGCGCCGCGATAAAGGCGAGCGAGCTGTAAGCATCCTCCGCGTTATCGGGCGGCTGAAGCCGGGTACGGAGCAGAGGGTCGCCTCCGGCGATCTCGTGAAGCGTCCGTCCTTTCCGCTCGGCCGTCCTGACGAACAGGCCGTTCATAGCCAGCCAATGCTCGCGCACGTCTTCAACCGAGTCCGATTCGGCCATCCGCACGGCCCACCAGCGTTCGAGCGTGGACAACGCCTTGACCGTACTCTCCGTCGCTAGCCCGACCTCGATATCTTTCTCCAGTTCGCCCGCCGTTCGCCGGTCGCTGCTCGGGCAGGGCAACGAGCGCTGCCGTCTTCCGGACATCCGCTGAACTTCGCGGCCGTCGGAGCGGACGAATTCGAGCCGGAGCGAGGCCTGCCTTTCGGCGGCATCGGGGACGAGCAGCCGAAGCGTGCCGGTTTTTCTGTAGTACGACCAGGAAGCCGGGGGCGGTTCCTTGTGAGAGCCGTTCGTCTCGCGCCATGACTGGCCGTCCACCTTGACGGCCGAAGGCTTGTCAAGCGTATGAAGGACGACGTCCCACGCCCGCCTCTCGGGCATATCGGGGTAGCGGCCTATGCGAAGCCCGATCTCGGCGCTGAAGACGCGCCCGTCGTCCCGGCAGACAATGCTCGTCTCTGCCATTTCCCCGTGCAAGTAGCCGTACGTCCTCCCGTCGTCCTCATACAGCGTACATTCACCGTCGCCGCCCGGGTACAGGTGCAGCTCCAGCCGGTCGGGCGGCCGCTGTCCTGCGTACTCCGTATCCGGCCACATCGGCACGATCGCGCCGGCGCGGACGAAGAGCGGGCCGCCGGCCTGCTTGGGAAGGTGGTACGGGATATCGGCAGGGCCGGCGAACTTTTCCCCGGTCCAATAGTCATGCCATTCCCCGGCTGGCAAGTATACCCGGTCGGTAAATACCGCGACCAGGAAGGCATCCCCGAACATGTATTGGTTTTGCTGTGTGACGGCGTGCGGATCGTCGGGGAAGACGAGCGGCATCGCCCTGGCGATCGGCAGTCCGGTGCGTGAAGCGACGTGGGCCGCGGAATAAATGTACGGCAGCAGCCGGTAGCGGAGCTTGGCGTACGTCTTGAACAGCCGCAGCAGTTCCGGGTCGAGCAGAAGAGGGTGCCGCCAATACGCCCAGCTGTTCACCTTCGACCAAGGCTGGAAAAACCCGAAGTGGATGCCCGCGGCGGTGTGCAGCTCCATATCGACGGCCATGTGCGGGATGCCGGAGAGTCCGAGCCCGAGCACGGACAAGTGGGCGCGCGTCCTCCCGCCCGACCAGACGGCGGCATATTTCTGAATGCCGGTATACCCGACAGGAGTATAGATCATCGGCCGCTGTCCGGTCTGAGTGGCGAAGCCTTCCCGGATCGAGCGGCCGACCAAGGTCGAATGCGGCAAGTTTTCCGTGTCGAGAGCACTGTCGTCCGCGGCAACAGGAACGTTCGCCATCTCCCGGACCGGGATTTTGGTGCACAGGTTGAAGCCCAGCACGCCTTGTGCGACGAACGGCTTCAAATAATTGTACCAATCCTCGGGCAAATTGCGTTGCTGCCCCGCTTCGCCGTTATCCTGCAAATATAGGCCGAGGGTCAGCTTGAATCCGGCCGTGTGCAAAGCGCCCATGAACGTGTGAGCGCCTTGCGGCAGCCACTGCGGATTGTAGAAACGGTCCGGGTGCCAATCGACGGGCGCGTCGTAATCGAACGGCCGGTCCATCCAGGTCGGCTCGAGGCCGATCATATCGCACGGAATGCCCTCCCGCCGGAATTTCAGCGCATCCTCAAGCATATCGCGGGCCGTCGTCTGCTGGTTGCAGTTGTAAGCAAGCCCGTAAGCCCAGACGGGGAGCAGCGCCGCGGGGCCGGTCAGCTCCGAGTATTTCTGCAGCAATCCGGCAAGCCCGTCGCTTGCGAACAAGTAAAACGCCAGCTCCCCGCGCCTTCCGCGTATCCGCACAACATCCGGCGAGGAACTGCCGACGTCGAACTCGTGCCGGCGGTCCGTATCCATCAGCAGCCCCCACCCTTCGCTCGACAGGAGTAGCGGGACCGGGGCGTGTACCTCTTTGCCGACGTGAAAGCATATTGAAATTTTACAGCCCCGTTTCATTAGAGGCGTATCGTGCTGGTCGCCCAACCCGTATATGCGTTCTTCTGCAGCGAGCGCAAACTGCGTCTCGAAGCCGTCTTCGGACGTTCCGGCAGCAGCGCCGCCGGGACCGGACAGTGTCCCGCAGCCCACGCGAGGCGGGCGGTTTTGCCGGGTGAGCAGCGTTCCGGCTTCGCCGTACAGCGACAGTTGTCCGGAATGGCGGTCTAGCCGGATAGAGGCGGAGTCCGTGCTCACGTCCATTTCTTCGCCTCGCGTTTTCGTTTCCCAGCATACCGGCAAAGGGGAAGGGGCGACAACTCCGAGACGGGCCAGCGGAGCGGGTTCCTCGAAACGGCCTGTCCGATTCAACCGGACATGAAACGTATGCGGCGCTATCGGTTCGATGCACACGTGTAATCCGTTCGGGGTTTGTACGACTACAGCCGCGCGGGTGCTGCTCACAGAAACGCCTCCTCATGATGCGCCGGAAGAAAACGGAAGCTATCCAGCCCAAAGTTTTCTATATTTTAACACATGTATTAGACCTCCAGGAATTGCAGCCGCATACTGGAGCGGACCCTATGAACTTCATGACCTTGGACGGTATTTTCATGACCTTTGGTGCGAGACGGTATTTTGATGTCCTTTAATGGACGATTCGGCAGATCGGGAAGACGCTGCGTCCATAAGTAACGAAAATCCGATATGAAGTCATGAGGATTTCTTGTTGGAGAAAAATGCGGACCGCTATAATCAAAGCTGTGGGCAGGCGAAAGCGTTGTCATTTCTTTGCGAGCTACCTGCTCCGCAAATAAGCAGTTGAGAGGGGCATGTCGAAGATGAGCGGAACGAATAAAAGGTGGCTTGGCGCGGCGGCGATGTCGGCATTGTTGCTATTGGCCGCTTGCGGCAAAGAAGGAGGCGGCGGGGGAACAGCCGGGGAGCCGGTTCTGCCCGGCGAAACCGGAAAAACGGCGGAGGCGGTCGATCCGAACAAAGAGGTAGAGTTGACCGTATATTCGCTGCTTGGCGGCAATTACGAAGGATTTATGAGCTCGGAAGGGCAGTACATTCAGAAGAAGTATCCGAATTTCAAGTTCAACTATATGCTGCCGGGGACGGGGACCACTCTGCGGGATATCGTCGCGGCAAAAACGCCGATCGATATTATTATTTCGTCTCCCGACCTGCAGCAAGTCATCGACGTGGGTCTCGATTCGGATATTTCCGATCTGATTAAGAAGCACAACTACAATCTGAGCCGGTTCATCCCGGTTACGATCGATATGATGAAACAGTTGGCCGGCGGCAAGGTGCTCGGACTTCCCGGCCGAGTGAGCTCGTATACGCTGTATTACAACAAGGACTTGTTCGACAAGTTCGGCGTACCTTATTTGAACGACAAGATGACGTGGGAAGACATATTGGAAACGTCGAAAAAGCTTACCCGGTCCGACGGCGGCATGCAATATTACGGCTTCGCCGCAGATATTATCGCACTGCTCGATATGAACGAGCGTGCGCCCCAATATGTGGATGCGAAAAACTTGAAGGCCACGTTGAACAGCGAGTATTGGAAACGAAAGTTCGACCGGACCGTGCCACTTTTCACCATGCTTCCGGATATTCCGGACCCCGCCTTGCTGACGAGCCTGAGCAAGTCGAGAGATTTATTCCTGAAGGAAAAGCGGGCGGCGATCTTGCTCGGCATCAACGATGCCGGCGTCCGCGCGGCCAGCGAGAAATGGGATCTGAACTGGGAGATCTCGCCGTTTCCCGCCTTCAAAAACGCGCCGAAGGAAGGACCGCAGCCCAGCACGCGCTATTATTTGATCGCAAACGGCAGCAAGCACCGGGAAGAAGCGTTTGCGGCGGTCACCCAGCTTCTCTCAGACGACATCCAGCGGGATCAGGTGAAAAACGGATTTACGCCGCCGCTGCAAAAGGCCGATTATATGGATTTGCTCGGCAGCGGCATTCCGGAGCTGAAAGGAAAGAACGCCAAGGCGCTCGTTCCGCCCAACTACGGCGAAATGAATGTGAAGGACAAGTACTACATTGCGGCAAGGGCTGAGCTGATCCAAGCGTTCAACGAAGTCGTCGGCGGCCGGAAAGATACGAATACGGCGCTCCGGGAAGCCGAGGAGCGGGCGGACAAAAAAATCGCGGAGCTGAAAAACCAATAACCCGTACAGTAGAGGGGGAGGCCATGTGAATGTTGGCAACCGGAATGCCCGGCGCATGTGGGCAAAGCTTCTCATTTTGGCAATATTGGCCGCGGGCCTGCCGATCGGCGGTTTCCCGGCAAACGGTATGGTTTACGGAAGCGGCCGCCAGGCGGAAGGCGAGTCCGCCTTCGCTGCAGAAGGGGACGTGAGAATGAATCGGGACGGAACGACTTTGAATTTGGGGGAGCAACAGAGGACGAATGGCGGCGGCGCAGAGCCGCATCCCCCGGCGCTTGACCGGATAGCCGCAGTCTCCCCCCCGGAGAACCAAGGAGCATCCTCGCTGGACATCGTGTTAGACGGACAGGCGAATGCGGTCGTGGTCGTCGACGATACGGTTTATCCGGACGAGACGGCCCCCGGACCGGTACCGAACGGTATTCGCGGGTGGACGCAGGCGTACGGGACCGGCAACATTGCCGTGACCGATGCCGTCAGCCATACGGGCAATTACAGCCTGCACTTCAACGATGACGACGGCTCCGCCTACGGGGTGTTAAGCGATCTCGTCGAGATCAGCGGAGGCGAAACCTACACCGTCTCTGCGATGGTGTATCGCGAATCAGGCGACGATCCGCAAATCTTTATCCGGTATTACGACCAGAACAAGGCGCGTATCGGCAGCCAGCCCTGGCTCCGGGTAACCGGAACCGGCGCCTTCTGGACCGAGGCGTCCGTAACGGGGACAGCGCCCGCACAGGCCGCTTATGCCGCTGCGGGACTTTATACCGGCATCCCGCAGGCAACCGTTTATTTTGACGATATCCGGTTGAGGTCGGTCACCGGGAACGAGGTGCCGCTGGCCAATCCGGGCTTCGAACCGCTAACTCCGGTCAGGAGAGGGCCGGCCGAAACGCTGGTCGACTACGTGCGGAAATCGACGGGCGCGCTTCTGCCGATCATGACCGAGCCTGAATACAGTGCCGGGGCTGGCGGGGGCGGCGGGCCGGACCAAGTCGTCATTCGTATCGGCACGACGGATAGCGTCTACGGAAACGCGCCCGCGCTTGATGCACTGCTCGCCGACTTGGACGGCGACGGGTTCGTTATCTACCCGCAAGGCCAAACAGTTACGATCGCCGGTACCACCGTCTGGGGGACGGTGAACGGCGTATATAGTTTTCTGGAACGATATGCCAATATTCGTTGGCTGATGCCGGGACCAAACGGCGAGGATGTGCCGAAAATAAGCGACTTGTCGGCGGGTCGGACCATCGTCCGGGAACAACCGGCCTTCGGATTCCGGGTGTTTAGTCCGCTGCACGGGAAGCCGGACAACGGTGCGGATGTGTACCAGCAGTTGCACCTATGGGCGCAGCAAAACAAGCTGCAAGGGTTTTATAACGCTCCCGTCAGCTTCCATCACAATATGTACAACCTGTTTGCGGTGTCCAAATTCGGGGCGACGCATCCGGAGTTTTATCCGAACGGGCAGCCGCCTGCGGCGAATTCGATCTCCGGATGGCAGCCGTGCTTCTCGAATCCCGATACGGTGGACGCGGCCGTCGTGGAAATTTTGGCTTATTTTCAGAACAACCTGGATGCGCAGTCGTACTCGCTCGGGATCAACGACGGGAACGGTTACTGTGAAAGCGATCCGATTCCGGTCTACTACAATTGGGTCAATCAGGTCGTGGAGCGAGTGTTGGCCGTTTACCCCGACAAATGGTTCGGTCTTCTCGCCTATCAGTCGGTCATCCGTCCACCGTCGTTTCCGCTGAACCCGCGTGTCATTCCTTTTCTAACCAAGGACCGGATGGCTTGGGTCGATCCGGACGCCAAAACTCTCGGCTACGCGGAAGAGGAAAGCTGGCTGCAGGCGGCTGGCCAGATCGGCTACTACGATTACATTTACGGCAGCCCGTATCTCGTTCCCCGCGTGTACCCACACCAAATGGCGGAAACGCTCCTGCATGCGCACGAGCAAGGAATCGGCTCGTATTACGCCGAGCTGTATCCGAATTGGGGCGAGGGGCCGAAGGCATGGGTGGCGTCCAAGCTGCTCTGGAATCCCGAACAAGACGTCGAGGCGCTGCAGCAGGAATGGTATTCGCGCGCGGTCGGCGTGACGGCGGCGACGTATCTGAAGGTATATTACGAGTATTGGGAAAACTTTTGGACGCAGCGCGCCATCCTCGAGCCGTGGTTTTTGCCCGGCACCATTTATCAAAACTTTGCCGACCCTAGTTATTTGAATGCGGTCACGGAGGAAGACCTATCGCTTAGCCGCGAATGGCTGGAAGCCGTTGTCGCCTCTGCGGAAACGGCTCCGCAGAAGGCAAGGGCCCATCTGCTCCTGCGTGCCTTCGAGTATTATGAAGCGTCCGCTCTGAGCTATCCGCGGATCGGCGAGCGGCCGGCAGAAACGTCTTCGGCGCTTGCCCTCCTGGAGCATTCGGTCGAGCTGTTCGGGGAGCGGATCGAGATGGCCGGGAAGCGGTTCGCGCTCCTGGACGATTTCAAGTCGAATCCGGCCCTTCTGCAGCAGATGGATGCGAGAAAGTTCAATCAGCTCATCTGGTCCGGTTGGAATGCGCCGGAGTTTTGGACACTGGTCGATTACATGAGGGAGCAGGAGAATACCGGCGGGCCGGTGCGGCTTCGGGCGTCAGAGCTGGCCTCGACGCATCCTTCGCCCGAGGGCAGACAGTACGCCGCGCTGATGCTGCAGGCATTGTCCCTCCAGTCGGCGGTGCAGAATCCATCCTTCGAGGACGGCGACGAGTCGGCTCCGCCATGGGAGCTGCTGTCGCGTTCCACATCGACCCGTTCCGTTCGGCGGGCGGAAGGGACGGCCTTTGCCGGTACAGTCAGCATGGAGGTGTACGGGAAAGGATGGGGCGGCCCCAGCCAGGTAATCGCCGTAGAGCCAGGGCTGGCAAGCATGAGCTTCCGTTACCATATTCCGCAGGGCGGGAACACGGCCGGCAGCATCCAATGGGGCTTCGATCTGCTTGACGACCAGGGAGAATGGATCAACTTCAGCACGGTGCGCTCCCCGGTCACTTCTATTGCGGATGCGGAATCTCAATGGCTGGAGGCGCGTCTGGACGGAGAAATTCCGCAGATCCTCAGCGGTAAGCAGGTCAGGCAAGCACGATTGATCGTCCTTGTATCCAGTATCGAGCCTGTCGAAGTGTACATCGACGACGTCAAATTTTACAGCGTGGCCAAATCATAACTCACCCCAGGTAAGAGTGCCTGCCCGCGGTTCCTCATGTGGAACTGCGGGCGGTTTTTTTGTACTTTCCGGCGCAAGCCGCTCATACGGTTATAGTCTTCGCCTATCGGGTCTATAGAAATTATATCTTGGAGCAATGAAGGACGACGTGGTATGATCGTAACAAAGATCGGAGAGGTGAATCTTATGGCAAAGAGAACGTTGTTCGAGAAAATTTGGGACAATCACGTTATTTATCAGGAGCAAGGAAAACCGAGTATCATCTACATCGACCTTCACCTGGTGCACGAAGTTACGTCGCCTCAAGCGTTTGAAGGGCTTCGCCTGGGGAACCGCAAAGTACGCCGTCCGGACCTGACATTCGCCACGATGGACCATAACGTACCTACAAAAGACCGGTTCAATATTAAAGATCCGATCTCCAAGCAGCAGATCGACACGCTGTCCAAAAACTGCGCGGATTTCGACGTTATGCTGTTCGACCTGAATCACGTCGACCAAGGCGTCGTCCACGTCATGGGTCCTGAAGTCGGTCTGACTCATCCGGGCAAAACGATCGTTTGCGGCGACAGCCATACTTCGACGCACGGCGCTTTCGGCGCGCTTGCGTTCGGGATCGGAACGAGCGAAGTCGAGCACGTGCTCGCTACCCAATGCTTGCAGCAGTCGAAGCCTAAGACGATGGAAGTTCGCGTTCTCGGCAAGCTGAAGCCGGGCATTACCGCGAAAGACCTGATTCTCGGCATCATCGCCAAATACGGCACCGATTTCGCTACGGGATACGTTATCGAGTATACGGGCGAGTCGATCCGCAGTTTGACGATGGAAGAGCGGATGACCGTCTGCAACATGTCCATCGAGGCGGGTGCGAGAGCAGGGATGATCGCTCCGGACCAGACGACGTTCGACTACTTGCGCGGCCGCGACTATGTGCCGCAAGGCGAAGCGTACGATGCAGCCGTGGAAGAGTGGAAGAAGCTCGTAACGGATGAAGGCGCTGAGTTCGATACGGTTGTCGAGTTCGACGCCGAGTCGCTGATCCCGCAAGTTACTTGGGGAACGAGCCCGGGGATGGGCACGGACGTTACGGCGCTTGTGCCGGACCCGAAAGACATGACGACTGAAAATGATCGCAAAGCCGCTGAAAAAGCGATCGAATATATGGGGCTTACTCCGGGTACTCCGATGACCGAGCTGAAGGTGGACCGCGTCTTTATCGGTTCCTGCACGAACGGCCGGATCGAGGATTTGCGCGCGGCTGCCGAAGTTGCCAAAGGCTACAAGGTTGCTTCGCACGTTAATGCGATTGTCGTACCGGGTTCCGGACGCGTGAAGCTGCAAGCGGAGAAGGAAGGTCTGGACAAAATTTTCTCCGATGCAGGCTTCGAATGGCGCGATGCGGGCTGCAGCATGTGTCTGGCGATGAATCCGGACGTCCTGAGCCCGGGCGAGCGCTGCGCGTCGACGTCCAACCGGAACTTCGAAGGCCGTCAAGGCCGCGGCGGACGTACGCATCTGGTGTCGCCGGCCATGGCCGCGGCAGCAGCGATCGAAGGACGTTTCGTCGACGTCCGCGACTGGAAATTCAAAGTCGAAGCGGGCGTTTGATCCAAGGCGACAACCGATAAGGAGAGGGTAACCGATGGAAGCATTTAAACAGCATACCGGTCTCGTAGGTCCTGTGGACCGGGTTAATGTCGATACGGACGCAATTATTCCTAAACAATTTTTGAAGCGGATCGAGCGGACCGGCTTCGGCCAGTTTCTGTTCTTCGAATGGCGCTTCGACGAGCAAGGCAATGTGAATCCGAACTTCGATCTGAACAAAGAGCGCTATGCCGGTTCGTCGGTATTGATCTCCCGCGCGAACTTCGGCTGCGGATCGTCCCGGGAGCATGCTCCATGGGCGATCATGGACTACGGCTTCAAAGTCGTAATCGCTCCGTCGTTTGCCGATATTTTCTATAACAACTGTTTCAAAAACGGCATTCTGCCGATCAAGCTGAGCGAAGAGCAGGTGGAAGATCTGTTCCAGCGTACGGCTGCCAACGTCGGCTACAAGCTGACCGTCGATCTGGAGAACAAGACGATTACGGACGGACAAGGTCTCAGCATCGCGTTCGATCTGGACGAACACCGTCGTCAATTCCTTCTGCTCGGTCTGGACGATATCGGCCTGACTTTGCAGCATGAAGACCTGATCTCCGCTTACGAGGCGAAGCGCGCCGCGAACTAATCAGCCGCTATGCTTCAAGCAAATTTCTAGTCTAGCTAACTGAATCCGGCATTCAGCCTGCCCGTACGGACCTTACCAGGAACCGGCGGGCTTTTTGTTTTTGGTAGACGGTTTCTATGAAACTGGCGAATCTTCCAACTTATGACCGAAGTGTAATAGACAGCCTCCACAGCTGGAAATGAAAGCGAAATTCGGCGAAGATCGGCAAAAACCGGAGCGTTGCCTCTCTTTTTGGCTGTTTCGCAACTTTTTTGTCTGCTGAATCATCTTTTTTGTATTTTTATCGCAACTTTTGCTAGTTTTGCGGCGTCTATACGTATGTCTAACATGGCAAATCTATGCAGATTGCTGTCCGAATTTCCCGTTTGGTAGAGGAGGGGCGCGATCTGACGCGGATGGGCCGGAACGGCTACGATACCGAATGAACGCAGAGGTGAACGATGAAGTACGTAAAAGTGTTGCTGCCGGTTTTGTTGGTCGCCCTATTGTTTATGATTCCCGTCCAGGCTAACGCCGCGGACAACCCGATCCAATTGTACCTGAACTCGAAGAAGCTGGAACCGGAGGTGCCGCCCAAGATCATTGGCGCCGGAGTTACGGTGGTTCCCGTCAGAATCGTCTCGCAGGAGCTTGGGGCCAAGGTCGATTGGAACGATCAGGAACGCAAGGTAAAGGTAGAGCAAGGCGAGAAAGTGATCGAAATGAAAATTGACGACAAGGTCGTCAAGGTGAACGGGAAGAGCGAAGAGCTTGAAGAAGCCCCGATGATCGTAGATGGGAATACGCTGGTACCGATCCGGTTTATTGCCGAACAGCTAGGCCTAATGGTCGGCTGGGATCAGGTGACCCAGTCGGTTATGTTGTTTAAGCTGGCGCAGGAGTCGACCGAGACCGGTAAGGACGGACAAGCCCCCGAAGGTTCCAACGATCCGAATAGCGGCGGAGATACGTCCGGCAAACCCGGAGAAGGCGGCAAGCCGCAGGAGCCGTCTGGCAACGGGAATGGCAACGGTAACGGTACGTCCGGAAGCTCCGGAGACGGTAAACCGTCGACTGGTACGTCAGGAAGCGGGGGCTCAGAAAAGCCTACGGATACCAAAAAGCCGGAAGGCGGCAGCTCTGCCGAAGAGAGCGTCCTTGCCGTTCTGACGAAGCTGGAAGCGGTAAAGGACGAGATCGTTATTCAAACGAGCGCGGCCGTGAAGCCGGCATCGTTTACACTGAGAGATCCGTTCCGGATCGTGATCGATTTGCCGAATACGGGACTCGGTTCATTTGTGAAGCCGGCCGGCCCGGGTCAAGTGGTGGAAGTGCCGATTCAGCATCCGAAAATTGACAAAGTTCGCTATGCCCAATTTTCCGACAATCCGTCAACGGTACGTATCGTATTCGATATGAAGCAAAATTCCGATTACCATTTAACGGAAAATAAAACGACCAAGCAATGGTCTATTTCCTTTACGGACAAGCAGTTCAGCGTCGTAATTGACGCCGGTCACGGTGGGTCAGACCCGGGCGCCGGCTCGATAAATTCGCGAAGCGAAAAGGATTTTACACTAGCGGTAGCGAATAAAGTGTACAAGCTGCTGCAAAAAGTGCCGTCCATCAAGACGATTATGACGCGTAAGGACGATACATACCCGACACTTCAGGAGCGCGTCGATTTGGCCAATGGCAAAAAAGTCGATCTGTTCGTCTCGATTCACGGCAATTCCTTCAAGCCTTCGATCAGCGGAACGGAGACGTATTATTCCCGTCCGGACAGCCTGGCGTTTGCCAATATTATGCACCGTCACGTGATCGCAGCGGCAGGACTTCCCGATCGCAGCGTCCGCAAATCGGATTTTAAAGTAATCCGCGAGACGACGATGCCGGCTGTATTGCTGGAGATCGGGTATTTATCCAATGATAGTGACGAAGCCCAAATGTACAGTCAGCAGTTTCAAGATAAAGTGGCCGAAGCGATTGTGGCCGGAATCAAGGAGCAGCTCCAGATCGGCAGCGAAGCGGGTGCCAAGAAGGCAGTCGAGTCCAATAGCGCGAATAAGCCGTCAGGGACCGGCGAGACGGACAAGTCGAATCCGGTTAAGGCGGCGGCGCCGGGTACGGACAAGGCGGATACTGCCAAATCGGACGGAGCGAAGGCGGGTACGTCTAAGCCGGGTACAACGACATCGGATACTTCCAAGTCTGATGCGTCCAAGTCCGATTACACCAAATCCGATACGTCCAAAGCGCAAACGCAGACAGCTGACAAATCCGCCCAATCCGATTCGAAGACGGCCCAATCCGTCAAATAATCGGACACGGCGAAGTGCTGGTAATACGTACGAAGAAAACTTTGCCCCCGGCAAAGTTCGGTAATGCTTACGAAGAAAACTTTGCCTTCGGCAAAGTTCGGTAATGCTTACGAAGAAAACTTTGCCTTCGGCAAAGTTCTTAGGAGTGATTCGATGAAGCGAAGATTCGGTTACAAGCACATACTTCTCGGTTTAACCCTATCGATTGCCGTGACCGGCTGCGCCAACACGAAGCCAAACAATCCGACAAACGAAACCCAGGGCGGCGGAACCCCAGTCGAGACTCCGGCTGCCAAGCAATTAAAAGTCAAAACGTTTTACACGGACGACAATCTCGACAAGCTGTTCGAACGGGAAGTGAACATCACGTATACGGCTGACTCCGATAAGTACAAGGCGGCTCTGGATGCGCTGAAGACGTCGCCGGATGCGAAGCTGTTCCCGCTGAGCAAAGGAATTACTTACCGTTCGGCCAAGCTGGACAGCGGAAATCTGACGATCGATCTGTCCATCGCAAGCGACGGAAGGCTCGGCGCTCCGGGGGAAGATTTGCTGGTCGAATCGATCCGGAATTCCATGTTTCAATTTACGGAAGTCAAAACGATCGAAATATTGGTGGACGGGAAAAAGACGGAAAGTATGATGGGTCACGTCAGCCTCCCGCATCCGATTAAACGGAACTAACGCATAGGGAACGCACGGGACAAGCATCGGAATTAGCGGAGGGAGAAGCGGTATGAAGCGCAAGATGAAGAAAACTTTGAAGCAGGCGGTCGTATACTCCATCGTATCTACGATGGTGCTGGCTGCCCCCGCTTATGCGGAGATTAACGACAATAAGACGAATACCGGCACATCGCAGTCAAGCAGCAATTCGAATACCAACTCCAATACGAATTCGAATAGCAACTCGAATATACGATTGGGCTTCCCGGACGTGCCCTCCAGCCATTGGGCGATCAAGCACGTATCCAAGCTGGCCTTGATCGGCATCGTTCAGGGGGACGATCAGGGCAAGTTCAATCCGGAAAATTCGGTCAATCAGCAGGACGCGATCATTATGGCGATCCGGATGATGGGCTTCGAGAAGGAAGCTCTCGACAACAAAACGACGATCGCGCTGCCGTTCGAGGACGTCCGTACCGATGCGCGCCCCTATGTCGCATACGCGATCAATAAAGGGCTGATCGATCTTCAGGAAGAAGTGGCCGGGGGGATGAAGTGGGGCAATCAGGACGCTTCCCGCGAATGGGTAGCCAAAATTGTTATCCGCGCTGTCGGCAAAAAGCAGGAAGCGCTCAACAAATCGAACCTGCCTACCGGATTCGCGGACAATACCAGCATCTCCTCGTCGACGCTCGGCTACATAAACGAAGCGATCTCACTCGGCATCGTCAACGGGTTCGAAGACAATACATTCCGTCCCGAAGGCAGCGTAACGAGGGCGCAGATGGCGACCTTCCTGAGCAGAGCCGAGAAATATTTGGTGAATCCGTCCGATAAAGTGATGGTCGGCACGATTACGTCCATCTCCGGCAACCGGTTGACGATTCTGGAGAAAAACGGGCAAAAAAGAGACGTTCAGCTTCATTCGAACGCATCGTTTTATACGTTCAAGGATGATACGGCCAAGCTTACCTCCTCTGATGTGAAGCTGTACAACGAAGTGTACATTTTGCAAAATCAGGGTACCGCCTATTTCATCGAAGTGACGAACGACGAGATCCCGATGTCCAGCATTACCGGCAAGCTGGTCAGCGTGAATATTAACGATTTGACCGCTTCGCTTGAAGTCGACGGTAAATATTATACATACGACCTCGCTTCCAATGTGACGATCCGCGATCTGAACGGGGCCGGAATCAGCCTTGGCTCGCTTTTGGATAACTCCGTCCTTGAGCTGAAAAAGCACGCATTGATCGAGGACGCCAAAATATCGCAAATTATCGTGAAGCAGGTTCCGCTCAACAAAACGTTTAACGGCTCGTTCCAATCCTTCGATCCGGCTGCACTGACCGTAACGGTTACCGACAAGGATACGGGTTTAATCGAGACTTACGAAATTTCCGACCGCTCGGCATTTGTTCAAGGGGACAAATATTTCGATCCGGCGAATTTGTTCGAGGGCGACATCGTACGCGTTCAGATCAAGAACAGTGTGGTCATTTCCGTAGAGGTCGTTCAGCAGCTCGTGGAAAAGCGCGATCAGGGCAGACTCGTCACAGTAAGCGACGACAAGACGATTGTGACGATCCAAAAGACGGGTGACGAACTCGCTTCCTACAAAGTATCCGACCGCGTCATCGTACTGATGGAAGGCAGTCAGTTCGGTTCCGTCCGCGACCTGATGCCCGGCGACGATCTGAAGCTGGAAATCAATCAAAACAAAATCGACAAAATTGCAGTGCAAAGCCGTAGCATTCAAAACTTTACGCTGGCAACCGTACACGGCTATGATGCCGACACGAAGTTTTTGACCGTAATCGACGAGCTCGGCAAACCGATGATCTACAAACTGACGGACAAAACCCGACTTTTGTTCGATAATAACGAGATTCCGCTCGCCAGCTTCCAGTCAAACTTCGTCAAGGGCAAACGAGTCAATATCGTCGCTTCCGAAGGTACGCTCTTGTCCGTTCAAGTCGCAACAAGAATGGAAGGCACCATCACCTCTGTAAGCTCTACTAGCGGGGATATTACGGTCAAGACGGCCAGCGGAGCCATCCAAACGTACAAAACGATGAGTTATGCCGGAGTGGATAAATACAGCTTGCCGAACGCGAAGCTGTCGGATCTCAGACAAGGCGACTTTGTCCGCGGGTTTTTCGATGCGACTCAGGAAACCGTAGTAGGTTTATCCGTACGGGAAAGCCTTATCGTCCATACGGTCTCGAAGGAAGCCGACGGCTCGCGGATTACGATCCGGGACAGCGCGGGCAACACTTCCTCGTATTCGATGTTCGGTATTCCGGTCCATCGGAACGGGCTGGCGGTAGGCGTGGCCGGTATCGCGGTGGACGAGCCGCTGCAGGTTACGTTTATCGGCAGGACGCTGGAGAACGTTCAAGTTCTCGATACGGTCCGCGGTAAAGTAACGGCCGTCGACGCCGCTTCCGGTAAAGTCACCGTCACGGATTACACGGGCATCTCCCGCGTTGTAGAGGCGGGTACGAGCGCTGTCGTCAAAAACGGCGCCAATACGTACACGCTGGCCGCTCTCAAAGCGGATGACCGGGTAGAGATTGTGAAGGATACGGCAGGCGCCACGACGATCCGGATCATTACCGGCGAGCAGAGAGGCATTTATTCCTATGACGCCTCGACCCGCGAGATGACGTTCGAACGCCGCAATTTGAACGACAAGGTCAAATATTTGCTTCACGAAAAAGCCTATATCTCCCAGGGAACGCAGATCATTCAGCCGACTGCGCTTAATCCGGGAGACCGGGTAACGGTTTATTTCGTGAACGACAAAGTTGTAGAAATCGCAAAGCCGTAACGAAGCGTTCACGATTGGATACGGTTAGCGTCGCCGGCAGCAGGCAAAAGCTTGCGCTGGCGGCGTTTTTGCGTGTAAAATGAACGAAACCGACTATCGGACAAGGTGGCGACAATCATGACGGGCAAAAGAGTGCGGCATATTCTCGACACGATCGCCGGGATGTACCCGGATGCCCATTGCGAGCTGCACCATTCCAATCCGTTCGAATTAACGATTGCAGTTCTGCTTTCCGCCCAGTGCACGGACGAGACGGTTAACAAGGTGACGGCCGATTTATTTCGCAAATACAACAAGCCGGAAGACTACATAGCCGTTTCGCTGGAGGAGCTGGAGCAGGATATTCGCCGGATCGGACTATTCCGGAACAAAGCCAAAAACATTCAAAGCTTATGCAGGCTGCTGCTGGAAAAATACGACGGCGAGATACCCCGCAAGCACGAGCAGCTCGTAGAGTTGCCCGGTGTCGGACGGAAGACGGCCAATGTGGTGATGTCGAACGCGTTCGACGTACCGGCCATTGCAGTCGATACTCATGTGGAACGGGTCTCGAAACGGCTTGGGTTGGCGGATCCGGACGATACGGTGCTTCAGGTGGAGCAGAAGCTGATGAAGAAAGTGCCTCGCGAAGAATGGACGCAGACGCATCACCGGCTTATTTTTTTCGGTAGGTATCATTGCAAAGCCCAAAACCCGGGGTGCGGCGTATGCCCGTTGCTTGACAAGTGCGGCGAAGGCAAATTACGTTTAAAAACGGTCGTAAAGAGGAAATCTATAAAGTAGATGATTTTACCAGCCAATAATCGAAGGTGGGAACCAGCATGAAATGCATAGCGGTGTATACAAACGACTTTGAAGTGTTTTCCGACATCTATGAGAAAGTCATCAGCACTCCTCTTGCCGAGAATGAGGAAAAAGAAGTGGAAGGCGTCATGATCAGCGAGTCCGGCGACGTGCCCGACCATTATATCGACCGGATGCGGATCAAACCCGATGTCGTCGTCATGAAAGTAAGAGACAAGGACATAACGATTTTGCAGCATGGCGAAGTGTTTGAAATATTTATACCCGAAACCGAAAATGTGGTACACTAGAAACCGGAGAAATTCGGTTTTTTCTTTTTCGGACCGTTATTTTTGACGGACAGGTCCGACATTTATAGCAGCTGTGGGGAGATAGGTTTATGAGTGCAGTAGACATCCGGGGGATGACCAACGCAGAGAAGTCCATTCGGGCGATCGGCCGGGCGATGGCCGAGGCCGGGGATCGCAATCATGCGGAGAAACTGGAGCAGCTTGCCGGCAAAGCGGCGGATCAGGCGCTGAATATCGCGTTTTGCGGTCACTTTTCCGCAGGCAAGTCAAGCTTGATTAATAAATTATGCGGGCATCAGCTCCTGCCATCGAGTCCGATCCCGACCAGCGCCAACGTCGTGACGATTCAGAACGGCCCCGCCGGAGCGATCGTCAAACATGCCGCCAGAGGCGGGGGCAGCGGCGAATTTGCCGAGATTGAGCTGGACCGGTTGGACGAATATTGCAAAAACGGCGAGGAAATCGAATCGGTTCAGATTCGTTACCCGATTCCGTTCCTCGGAGAGCGGGCCGCCCTGCTGGACACGCCGGGCATCGATTCGACGGACAGCGCTCATATGATGGCGACCGAATCGGCGCTGCATATGGCGGACGTCGTCTTTTATGTGATGGATTATAACCACGTCCAGTCGGAGATTAACTTCGCCTTTACGAAAAGGCTGAAGGAATGGGGCAAGCCGCTTTACCTGATCGTAAATATGATCGACAAGCACCGAGAGCGCGAGCTTCCTTTCACGGAATACCGGGACAGTGTGGCGCATGCTTTCGAGAGCTGGCATATCGAGCCGGACGGCATCTTGTTTACTTCGGTGAAGCAGCCGGATCATCCGAACAACGAATGGGTGAAGCTGGCCCGGCTGATCGGTGACTTGAGCGGCATTGCCGATATGCTGCGGGACAACAGCCTGGCGAAGTCGGTCGTCCATCTGATCGGCGAGCACGGAGTATGGTTGTCGGAGTACAACGAGGCGGCGAAGATGGCGCTTCGTGAACAGTTCGAGCGGGAGGGGGGCGAAGGTCTCCCGGAGCGTTACGAATCGTTGGAGGTTCGGATCGAGGAACGGAAGAACGCCGGAGAGAAGCTGCAGAACGAGCTGAGGAAGGAAACCGCTCATCTGCTCGAAAATGCCAATATTACGCCTGCGACTACGCGCGATTTGGCCCATCATTACTTGCAAAGCCGGAAGCCCGGATTCAAAGCCGGGTTATTTGCACGCGCGTCCACGACCGCCAAAGAAATCGAGAGCCGGTTGAGCGCGTTCAGCTCGGAATTCGTGGAGAAGGTAGAGGCGAATATCGTCTGGCATTTGCGCCAGCTGCTCATTCAAACCGGCGAGCCGTATGGAATAGGCCCCGAGGCCGTCGATGAAGCATTAAGCCGCACGGTCCGTTCCATAGGCGAAGAGTGGCTAAGCGGGCAGGTTCAGGCGGGCGCCATCGCTTCGAACGAATATACGCTGAACTATTCGAGGCAGATCGCTGCCGAGGCCAAAACGATATTCCGCCGTGCCGGCTTCGAGCTGATCGGTGACATCGTCCGGGTGCTGTCGAGCCGGGCCGACCGCGAAGTATTCGAGCTGACACAGGAGAAGGAGCAGCTTGCAGAACGTCTGACCGCGTACCGCCAGCTGCAGGCGCTGGAAACCGAAGAGCGGTTGCACGCGGAATCGCTGCTAGTCCGTTTTCCGGAGCGGGCGCCCGATCTTGCCGGTAAGCTGCCGGACCCGCAGTCGTATACAACGGACGAGACGAGACAGGGAACGGCACAGGCTGAAGGAGAACACGGCTCTGCGTCTTCGTCGGGCGAGCGGTGGTCCGTAGCGCTTGGCAAGGAAACGGAGCAAGGTTATAAGGCTGACGGGAGCGGCGACGGCAGTTTTCGGGCGACAATGGCGCATACGGCTTCGAAGCTGAATGAGGCGTGCGCGCTTCTCGAGCCGATTCCTTCGATGCAATCGATCGTCCGGTCGATGAAGGAAAAGTCAGAACGGCTCGCGCAGAGCAACTTTACGATTGCGCTGTTCGGTGCGTTCAGCGCAGGCAAGTCGTCTTTTGCCAACTCGCTGATGGGAGAATCGGTATTGCCGGTATCGCCGAATCCGACGACGGCCGCCATAAACAAAATTATGCCTCCAACGGATGCTTGGCCTCACGGTGCCGTAAAGGTGCAGATGAAGTCAGCCGATGCGATCCGCGAAGACGTTTTGTATTCCTTGAACGTCCTGGGTGTCCAGGCGGCCGACCTGGATTCGGCTTTGTCGCAGATCGACCGGTTGTCTCCGGATCGTGTAGGACCTAGCGGTAAGCCGCATTACACGTTCCTCAAAGCGGTCGGCAAAGGGTGGAGCGAAGCCAAGGATATCATCGGGACACAGCTTCGGGTCGATCTGGAGATGTTCCGCGCGTACGTGGCGGAAGAGAGCAAATCTTGCTTCGTCGAATATATCGAGCTTTACTACAGCTGTCCGCTGACCGATCAAGGGATGATTTTGGTCGATACGCCGGGAGCGGATTCAATCAACGCAAGGCATACGGGCGTAGCTTTTAATTATATCAAAAACGCCGATGCGGTCTTATTCGTAACGTATTACAACCATGCCTTCTCGCAGGCGGACCGGGAGTTTCTGCTGCAGTTGGGAAGGGTGAAGGACAGCTTCGAGCTCGATAAAATGTTTTTCCTCGTTAACGCGGCGGACCTCGCAGCCAGCGAACAAGAGCTGAGCGGCGTCGTTGGCCACGTGGCCGACAATCTGCTTCGTTACGGGATTCGCAATCCGCGCATCTATCCGGTGTCCAGTCTCATGGCGCTGGACGGCAAGTTGCAGCGTGATGCGGCGCTTGCCGCGAATAGCGGAATCGTCCGGTTCGAACGGGACTTCGTCCGGTTCGCGGTCGGCGAGCTGGCGGGCATCGCCGTGAGGTCGGCCGGACAGGAGCTGGAGCGTTCGGCTTCGCTGCTCGGACAATGGATAGCCGGGGCACGCGAGGGCGAGGAACAGCGGAAGCGCAGACTGGAGATCGTCCGGGAATCCTGGAAGCAAGCGGCTGTGCTTCTGCAAGACTCGGATACGGCTACGGAGGAGCGCGAGATTGGCAAAGAGATTCAGGAGCTGCTGTATTACGTCAAGCAGCGTCTTACGTACCGTTATGGCGAGCTGTTCCAGTACGCGTTCAACCCAGCGTCGCTGCGCGAGGATGCCGGGGCGATCCGCAGCTCGATGCGCGCGGCATGGATGGATTTGCTGCGGCTGATCTCTTACGATTTGTCTCAGGAGCTGTACGCGACTACGCTGCGGATCGAGAACCAGCTGAACCGTCTGGCGCAGAAAAGACAGGCCGACAAGATAAGCCAGATCAGCTCGCTTCTGGACGGATTCGAAGGAGGCAGCTACGAGGCGCTGCCTTTCCGGACGCCGAACGTAGAGGAAGCGATGGAAGCTTCTGCAGATGACAAGTGGCTTGCGGGTTTTTACAAAAACGGCAAACACTTTTTCGAGGGGCCCGGCAAAAGCCAACTGAAAGAATCGCTCGAGAAAACGTTGACCCAGCCGGTCGCGGATTATGCGGAACGTCACAGAGCGCTCTTCGAGTCCGAGTACGCCGCAGCATACAGGGAGCGGGTCGGCGCGGTTCAGGAGCGGCTCTACCTGCTGCTGAACGAGCATGCGGAAGGAATGGTGGCTGCGCTCGAGATGAAGGTCGATCTGGCTCGTCTGGCATCGACCCGGGAGAAGCTGCAGTCGCTTATGAATGCATAAGATTTGCCATTTGAGGGACGCTATCGCTATATGCGAAGCGTCTCTTTTGTGTAGAGGCGGGAACGGCTATGTGTTCAGCGAAACAGAAGGTATTCTGCCCCTAAGAAAAGCTGGTTCTTACGAAGGATGGCTCCCCGCTCCATTTTCTACCGGATGTAAATACGCGCGATGTAGGTCGCTAGAACCAAATGATGGAATTCATGTCGGATTCGTCTGCGAAGCCGCAACAATTGCCGGAATTTGGCGTCTATATGAGTATGAAGGGAAGGGGAGCTTAGGTATGAAACGACGCACTTCCATCCGATATACAATGGTACTGACAGGAGCCGCATTGCTTCTGGCCGGATTGTCGCTATACGATTCGAGTAACCCGGAGTCTTCGGCGGCCCCTTCGTCAGAGCCCGCTATCCAGACCCCATCCGGCGATTCTCAGATGTTTGATCCGGCCTCGATTCGCCCAGGCGACCGGGTGGCGGGAATGACCGCACAGGAGATCCGATCCGGCACGTATGGACTGCAGTCGGTCGCCGTTACGTTTCAAGGCACCAAGGAGATTAGCGGACGGTTTGAAGTAATGGATCAGGAAACACAGCCATATAACCCGGGAGACGTTATCTTTTATGTGGACAACAAGTCGGCGACCAGTCTGCCGAAGCCTATACGGTTTCACGAGGTGCCGAATCATTTCGTTTTGAAATTTGCCAATGAAACGGACAAGGCGAAGTTCGGTTCGGCCGGCTCGACGGGAACCGGTTCGATCGTCATATCGGATTACTTGGCTGTTTATGCCGATATTCTCGAAGGAACCTCGGACAAGGCGAGCTTGACCGAAGTGAAAGCGCTGAATGTGATTGCACCGAGCAGCCCGGAAGAGAGTAACCCCGACTTTGATAAAGAGATGAAGCCTTTCCCGGTCTTGACGATAACACCGCAGAAGGCGCTCGGCAGTCCCGAACCGGTATACGAGTGGATCGAGGGCGTCCACCGGTCGTTTTATGGGCTGGCTTATAACGGCAAACGGATCAGCGAGGCGCAGCGCGAACGAGTCAAAAGCTGGCTGGCGGAGGCGTTTACAGACACTGCGACGGAGCAGTTGGCGGATTCACACGTACCGGCCGTCGACGGCGGCTATTTAATCGTAGGCGGTTCTTCGGGACTGATTCCACCCGTGATTATACAAGAAGTCGGCAGCATGAAGCTGGCGGAGCAAGAAGACGGGAGCTACTTGCTGACAGCCGACTGGATCGTGACTGGAGTAAGCGATGCGAGACTGATCTGCGAGCTGGAGTACGAGGATGGCCGCTGGAAAATCGGCACGTTCCATTATGAGATGATTTGACCGGAACTGGTTCCGGTTTTTTGTTTATTCGCGAATGTGGATGCTTGTGCTTAACTTGACGAACCCGCTACGATCCCTCCCTTGCTTGCTTGAGCGGTTCGAGCCAGTTCGGGTTGGCCAAGCTGAACGGATGCGGCTGCACGCAGCAAAACGTTTATTTTGGAGCAGGACGGACGCTCCTCGCATAAGCTCGGTCTTGCCTGTGCTCGCGGCTCCCCGTATATCTGGACAGCCAGCAACAAAGCTGCAAATCGCTCTTATTCAGAATAGCTTCCAATAGTTACCATAAGCCTACATGGTTTGCCAAGCTCAACGCTCTTGTTTCACGAAAATGGGGGGAGCCTGTCCGCTTATCTGACAGCCTGGAGCAACGGCCGGGGCCTATTCCAACGGACAAAAAATCCCACATTCCGGAAGCTTTGACCGGTATCTCTCGCCAGAATTCCCCGACATTTTCACCCAATCTTCACAACTTTCAAGAAAGCGCATCCATAGGTTCATAAAGCGATGATTCGGAAGAATCGCATGGATTCCTTCCCGTTTTCGTCTCTTTTTGTGGGTTTTAGGGTGATATTGATCGTTTTACCCGATTCGCCCGATTGCTCGATAGGAGGGATGGTGATAAGATTCATTAAGAAATTGGAAAGCGGCCGGCTGGGAGGGCGACCATGAACGTATTAAAGCAATTGAAGCAATTTTACTGGAAAGATCGTTACTTGCTGTTCGCATCGATTGTCTGTTTGATGTGTTCCACTGCACTCGGGCTCGTTTACCCTCATTTGCTCCGATTTCTGATTGACGATGTCATTAGGCAGGAGCAATATCAGTGGGTGCCCTATCTGGCGCTTACCGTTGTCGCCGTAGTGGCGGTCAAAGCGACCTTCGCTTTCCTGCACGGCTTCTCCGGAGGAAGACTCGGCAACCGCGTCGCTTTTAACATGCGTAACGCCTTGTACGAGAAGCTGCAATACTTGTCGTTTCAATATTACGACAGAGCCAAGACGGGCGACCTGATGTCCAGGCTGACGGCCGACTTGGAAGCGATCCGCCAGTTTATCGGATTCGGATTTGCGCAAATTTTGAACGTGTTCATCATGTTTACGTTCGGCACCATTACGATGCTCCTGATGGACTGGAAACTGACGCTGGTTACCTTTGTGACGATGCCGTTTCTCGTCTTCACCGCACTTCGTCTGGAGCGCAAAATTCATCCGGGGTTCCGGGCGATCCGACTTGCCAACAGCAACTTAACGACGGCAGTACAGGAGAATATCAACGGCATGCGAACGGTCAAATCGTTTGCGCGCGAGCCTTACGAGGTGGAGAAGTTCACAGTCCGCAACGAGGAGTATAAAGGAAGCAACATTCATTTGTCGCAAACGTGGGCGAACTATTTCCCGATGATGGAACTGCTGTCCTCTGTATGCGTCGCTATCCTGCTCGTCACGGGCGGTATGTTCGTCATCAACGGTTCGATGTCGATCGGCGAACTGGTCGCATTTTTCAGCTTTATCTGGTACATTATCGCACCGATGAGAGATATCGGCTTCCATATTAACAACTACACGCAATCAAAGGCTTCCGGCGAACGCGTATTGGAAATATTGAATCAATACGTACATGTAAAAGACAAGGATAATGCAGTCGCGCTCCGACCGGAGCAAGTATCCGGCTCGATCCGCTTCGACGAGGTGACCTTCGCGTATCCCGACAAGCAGCCGGCGCTTACGAAGTTTGATCTGGATGCGCCCGCAGGCTCCGTAATCGGATTGCTCGGGGGAACCGGATCGGGCAAGTCGACGGTAATCCAGCTGATGCTGCGGGCTTACAATATTAAGGAAGGCCGTATCCTGCTCGACGGCAAGGACATTCGCGACATTAAAATCGAGACGCTGCGTCAGCAGATCGCGCTTGTCTTCCAGGAGACGTTCCTGTTCTCCTCGACGATTCGCAACAATATCGCATACGGCCGCAAGGATGTATCTGACGAAGAGATCATCCGCGCCTCGAAGCTGGCGAAAGCGCATGATTTCATAATGGAGCTGCCGCTCGGTTACGATACGGTGGTCGGCGAACGCGGTATGGGGCTGTCCGGCGGTCAGAAACAGCGAATCGCCATCGCCAGAGCGCTGATCAAAGACCCGAAAATATTAATACTGGACGATGCGACGAGCGCGGTCGATATGGAGACGGAACACGAAATCCAAGCCGGTTTCCAGGAACTGATGAAGGGCCGTACGACTTTTATTATCGCGCACCGGATCTCTTCTCTGAAGCATGCCGATGAAATACTCGTACTCGATGAAGGACGTATCGTCCAGCGCGGAACGCACGAGTCGCTTCTGAAGCAGTCGGGAGCGTATTTTGAAACTTACAAAATCCAATATTCGGATCATCCGGATTTTACCTCGCACAAGGAAGAACGGAGGGTGGCCAATTGAGCCAGTCCAAGGAATATTCCGATACTAACCCAAAATCCGATACTACGCCTAAAACGGCGGGCCGAAATTCGAATTCGCAGGAGCGTTTCATCTACCAGGACGACGACAAGATGGAGAAGGCGTTCGACTGGAGTCAGCTGAAGCGGATGGGGGAATATTTGAAGCCGTATTCCCGGGAATTGCTGCCGATTATACTCGTTACGATGATACTTGGTACGCTGTCCAAGCTCGCCATCCCTTACTTGATCAGTCTTGCGATCGACAAGGCAATCTTTAACGGCGACGGCAATCTGCTGCTCATCTATGCATCGACGATGCTTGCCCTGTATGTAGTGCAGTGGCTCGTCAACGTATACCGGATCCGGTATATTAACGTGATCGGGCAGAAAGTGCTGTTCGATTTGCGGTATGCATTATTCAGACACATTCAGCAGCTGTCGTTCCGCTTTTTTGACAAGCGTCCGGCCGGGTCGGTGCTGGTCCGGATTACGAATGACGTGAACTCGCTGCAGGACTTGTTTACGAACGGCGTCGTCAACCTGATGATCGACTGCGTGCAGCTCGTCGGTATCGTCATCATCCTGCTTACGCTTAGTCCGAAGCTCGGAATCGCGATTATTATTACGGTACCGCTGATGTTCATCGTATCGACATCGCTGCGTAAACGGATTCGAAGAGCCTGGCAGGACGTCCGCATGAAGCAGTCCCGGATTAACTCGCATTTGGCCGAATCGATACAGGGCATCCGCGTCACTCAAGCTTTTACGCAAGAAAAGGAAAACATTAAATATTTCGATGACATGAATACGATCAACAAAAAATCGTGGGACCGGGCGTCGATGCTCAACCAGGCGTTCGGACCGATTATCGAGCTGACCGCAGCCATCGGTACGTGTATCTTGTTCTGGTACGGCAGTTATTTGATCGAATCCAAGGAGCTTACGATCGGGATGCTGGTCGCCTTTGCCAGCTATATCGGCAACTTCTGGGAGCCGATCAATCGTCTCGGGCAGATGTACAACCAGATGCTGGTGGCGATGGCTTCGTCGGAACGGATATTCGAGTTTTTGGACGAAAAGCCGAATGTGGCGGAGAAAGCCGAGCCGAAGATGTTGCCGCCGATCAAGGGCGATGTCCGGTTCGAAAATATCGTATTCGAATATGAGCGCGGCCGTCCGGCGTTGAAAGGAATCAGCCTGGAAGCGAAGGCGGGCGAATCGGTGGCGCTGGTCGGGCATACGGGATCGGGCAAAAGTACGATTATGAACCTGCTGTGCCGGTTCTACGATCCGGTCGAAGGACGCGTGCTGGTGGACGGCCACGATATCCGCGACGTATCGCTGCAAAGCTTGCGTTCGCAAGTCGGAATCGTCCTGCAGGATACGTTTATTTTCTCCGGCTCGATCCGGGATAATATCCGCTTCGGACGGCTGGACGCGACCAACGATGAGATCCAGGCGGCGGCCAAAGCCGTGCACGCCCACGATTTCATCAGCAAGCTGCCTGACGGCTACGACACTCAGGTGGAGGAGCGGGGCAATATGCTGTCGATGGGACAGCGCCAGCTGCTCTCGTTTGCCCGGGCGCTGCTGGCCAACCCGCGGGTATTAATTCTCGACGAGGCGACAGCGAGCATCGATACGGAAACCGAGCTGAAAATCCAGGAAGCGCTGAAGACGCTGCTGATCGGCCGTACCTCGTTTATTATCGCTCACCGGTTGTCCACGATCAGGGGGGCCGACAAAATCGTCGTGCTGGATCACGGTAATATAATGGAAGAAGGCAATCACGACGAGCTGATGCGGCTGGAAGGCATTTATCACGGACTCGTGCAGGCCCAATACAAATTTTTAAGCGAAGCTGTCTAAGCTTCCGTCAGGCCAATCCGCCGCCGCTTCCTCCGAGAAGCGGCGGCGGATTATTTTTAATCGATAGTATACGATTCGGGAGAAACGGGTGCCTTCTGCTCGCAAGACAAGCAACAACTAACGCAGGGTCATACATCGCATCGCGGCAAAGCTTCGTTTAAATGTTTTTCTGAATGTGCCAGCAAGCGCCGTGGCTGTCGATCATGGCAGCTTTGACTTGATGTGTCCGCCTATAGTCCAGAGGGAAGCGAATAGGAGTGGTTTGTATCCTCTATTTTGTCCGAAACCCGGCCTGTCGACGGAATAAGAGCGGTTTGAAACTGTTAAAATCCGCAAAAGGGGTGCGCATCCCATCAGTCGGTTGAACTAAGGGGTGCAAATCGCCTCTATTCGTCCCTGTTTTCTCCATTTGCCGAAAATAGAAGGTGCCAAAGACTCTTATTGGGTTTGCAAGTGTTAGCAAGCGTCGCTATCAAGGCTAGTTAGCGCCAGCTAGCGTTAGCATCGTGGAAAAGGCTTCGTTTGCAAGCTTTCTTATCTTTCGCCTGATTTATTTTTATTAGGACTGGCAATATCGGAGCCTCTTTCGAATACGCTTGCCTTAGAGCGGAAACTGCGGCAGTTGAAAGCGCGGAACAAGAGGGAGGAGATCTATGTTAATCGAGGTGGTCAAGCCGGGCGATTCGTTATGGGCGATTGCGAAACGTTATGGAGTGACGGCGGACGAAGTCGCCCGAATAAACGGAATCGAAGATCCGACGAGACTGGTCGCCGGTCAGGCGCTCGTCATTCCGACGAAAGATCGGGTCCATGTCGTAGCGCCCGGAGAGTCGTTGTGGACGATTGCCCGCAAGTACGGCACTTCTGTCGATCAGCTGATGAGAGCGAACCAAATAACCGACCCGTCCCGATTATATATCGGCCAGCGTCTTCGCGTCCCGGGGGAGCCGGTCAGGCCGGTAATCGAGACGAACGGTTACTTGCAGCCGTCGAATGCGGAGAAGGACCGGGGCATCGTAGCGGAGACGGCAAACTATCTTACATACTTCAGCATCTTCCAATATATCGTCCAGAAGGACGGGACGCTCCAAGCTCCGAACGACGAAGCGGCGCTCGCTGCGATCCGGCCGACCCCATCGGTGCCGATGATGGTCATCACCAACTTCGAAGGCGGGACGTTCACCCCCGATACTGCGCGGGCGATATTCGATAATGCGGAAGCGCGGCAAAACCTGATCGACAACGTAATAGCGACGATGAAACGAAAGTCGTTTTATGCGCTGAATATCGACTTCGAGCATATGTATCCGGCCGACCGGGAGAAGTATAACGCCTTCCTGAGAGAAATAACGGCTCGCGTTCACGCGGAAGGAAAACTCGTCTCCACGGCACTTGCCCCGAAGACCAGCGCGGAACAGGCCGGGCAATGGTACGAAGCTCACGATTATCCGGCGCACGGCGAAATCGTTGATTTCGTCATCATTATGACTTACGAATGGGGCTGGTCCGGCGGACCGCCTATGGCTGTAGCCCCGATCCCGCAAGTACGCAGCGTGCTCGAATACGCCCTCTCAGTTATACCGGCGGGCAAGATCATGATGGGCGCGCCTTTGTACGGTTACAATTGGACGCTTCCGTATGTCAAAGGAGGCAAGTTCGCCCCGACCTTAAGTCCGAAGGCGGCCGTCGAGCTGGCCCGGGATGTCGGCGCCTATATCCAGTACGATTATACCGCTCAAGCTCCTCACTTCTCGTATTATGACAACGATGCGAAGGAGCATATCGTCTGGTTCGAGGATGCGCGCAGCATGCAGGCGAAGTTCGACCTGATCAAGGAATACGGGCTGCGCGGGATCAGCTATTGGGTGCTCGGCCAAAGCTTCCCGCAAAATTGGGCGCTGCTCGAAGCGAATTTTACGATCAAGTCGCTTAAATAAATTCGGGCAACGAGGCCCGTTCACAAATCGTATTGGCGTAAAGCTTTTCCGGACCTT
Organism: Paenibacillus oceani; assembly: GCF_014705615.1. Classification (GTDB taxonomy): domain Bacteria; phylum Bacillota; class Bacilli; order Paenibacillales; family NBRC-103111; genus Paenibacillus_AB; species Paenibacillus_AB oceani. The sequence goes on along the minus strand of NZ_JACXJA010000005.1, from coordinate 143,883 downwards.
ATCCGGGAAAGCTTTTTTTCAAAGGCTTGATTTGCAAAATAAAGTCGGAACCTTTACTCTAAAGTTAACACCATTTTTCGCGCGTATTATTTGGGAGGGGTCGTCTTGAAATCGACGCGAACGTTATGGAGAACGATCGGCACGACGGCGGCGATATCCACTCTTCTGATGGCCGGCGGTCTCGTGTATGCGATGAACGATATTATGAACCCGAAGCCGGCCGACTTCGTTCAGCAGCCGCAGCAGCAGCCGGCGGCGGAGGCGAAGACGACAGTGGATATCGTGGCGCTCGGCGATTCGCTTACGGTCGGGACCGGTGACGTCAGCGGGAAAGGGTATGTCCAGAACGTGAAGGACAAGCTGGCGGCCGCTACGAAGAAACAGGTAAATGTAATCGGCAATTACGCCGTTAACGGGTACACAACCGGGCAGCTGCTTAACGATCTGCAAAACGCCAAAGGCGTGCCTTACGGCATCGAACGGGCCGATATCGTCCTGCTGACGATGGGCGGCAACGATCTGTTCGCGATCGGCCGGGATGTGATGAATTCGCAGACGGACGAGCTCGATCCGGTCAAGATCCGGGAGCGGATGCCGGAGCCGCAAAAACGGCTGGAGCACATTTTAACCCGGCTGGCGGAGCTGAATCCGAAGGCGACGATCGTGTATGTCGGCGTGTACAACCCGTTTTATGATCTGCCGGAGATGCGCCCGGCTTCCGTCCATATTCAGGAGTGGAACGATGCGGCGTTCCGGGTAGCGAACAAGTACCCCAATATGGTGTTTGTACCGACGATGGACCTGTTTCAGCTTCAATTCGACAAGTATATGTACACCGACCACTTCCACCCGAACCAGGAAGGGTATGTGCGAATCGCAGACCGCGTCGTGCAGGCGCTTGAATAGGGAGGTCCGGTCATGAGCCAGGATTCGTCTGTCGTACTGTCCGTCCATCAATTGAAGAAAAAGATTAAAAACCGGCTCATTATTAAAGGGATATCGTTCGATGTCAGGCGCGGCGAAATATTCGGATTTCTTGGGCCGAACGGTTCCGGCAAAACGACTACGATCCGGATGCTGGTCGGGCTGATCAAACCGACCGAAGGGAGCATCACGCTTGGCGGCTACGATGTAGCCAGGCAGCCAACGGACGCATTGAGACACGTAGGCTGTATCGTCGAAAATCCCGAGTTGTATTCGTATATGACCGGCTGGGAGAATCTTGAGCATTTTGCCCGGATGCTTCCCGGCGTCGGAGCACAGCGGATTCGCGAGGTTACCGATATCGTCGGACTCGGCCAGCGCATCCACGATAAGGTCAAGACGTATTCGCTGGGCATGCGCCAGCGGCTCGGCATCGCGCAAGCTCTGCTGGGCCAGCCCAGCCTCCTCATTCTCGATGAACCGACCAACGGCCTCGATCCGCAAGGAATCAAAGAAATGCGCGAGTTTATCCGCAGGCTTGCCTCGGAAGGGCTAAGCTTGTTCGTATCCAGCCATCTGTTAAGCGAGATCCAGCAAATGTGCGATCGGGTGGCGATCATCAGCCACGGTGAAGTGATCGCCGTCGGAGAAGTGGACGAGCTGCTTCAGCAGTCGGGAAGCACGATCGTTTGGCATGTCGAGCCGTATGAACGCGCGCGAGAGATTTTGGCTTCTGATCCGTCCGTTCAAGTGCTCGATTCCGCCCGGCTTGATCCGGAGCTTGACGGAGAGGATTCGGCGGGAGGACGCAAGCTGACCGTGCGGATGGAGCAGGAGCGGATACCCGAGTGGAACGAGAAACTCGTGGCGGCGCGCGTTCTCGTCTATTCGATCGGCATCCATCATCCGACGCTGGAGGAGCTGTTCTTGCGTTTGACGGAGGGGGAGAACATTGAATAGCATCGGACTCTTGCCATTGGTTCAGAACGAAACGATCAAGATATGGAAGAAAAAACGGTTTCTCGTCATATTGCTTCTGCTGGCTGCTCTTATTCCAATGTTTACGTATGCACAGATGAAAGTGGCTCAAAACAACCAGAAGCAGTTCGGCTCCCAAGACTGGAGACTCGTTACTCAGCAGCAAATTCAGGACTATACGAACCGGCTGGCCAGCAACCGGGTGCCGGAGGAATGGAAAAAGTACATCCGCGTCCAGGTGAAGGTGCTGCAATATTATTTGGACAAAAACGTCGATCCGAAGGCACCGAACGGAGTTACCTTCACGACTACGTTCGTTGCCAATGCGATCGGGCTGTTCATCCCGCTGATGGTGATGGTGATCGCGTCCGATCTCGTCTCCTCGGAGCATTCCGCCGGGACGATCAAACTGCTGCTGACGAGGCCGGTCCAGAGATGGAAAGTGCTGGCGAGCAAATATATCGCGCTCATCTTTTACATATCGCTGACCGTTCTGGCGACGGCTTTGCTGGCGTATCTCATATCCGGTCTCGTATTCGGCTACGGAGGCTGGCAGCTCCCGTCGTTTACCGGCTTCAAGATCGTCGGTTCCGAGGTCGACGCGTCGAACGTGCATCCCGTGCCGCAATGGCTCTATCTCATCATGGAGATGGGACTCGTCTGGTTCGCGGCGCTGATCGTCGGATTCATGTCGCTGATGGTATCGGTTCTCGTGCGAAGCACGGCGGCGGGGATGGGGATTATGCTGGCGGTGCTGATCGCCGGCAACATTTTGACGAACATGGTATCGTCCTGGGAGACGGCCAAATATTTGTTTATGGTCAATCTGACCCTGACCGACTACTTGTCCGGCAGGCTGCCGCCGATCGAGGGGATGGATCTCGCCTTCTCGATGACCGTTCTAGCGGTATGGGGAATCGCGTCGCTGATCGTGTCGTTTTGGGTATTCACCAAAAAAGATATTTTGAACTAGGAGTTGCAGGCGGAGCCGCTTTTCAGGCGGGCATGGTAAAAGCGGCCCGCTTTGAGTATAATGCATAATAGCTGACACAAAAGAAACGAAAGAATAGGGGGCACGCGGATTGTCAGAGCAGCAGTTGGACTTGTTTTCGGCACCGGCGTCATCGGACGGTAAAAAAACGGCGCCTGCTTCGCCGGGCGGCAAATCGGGTAACGGCGGCAAAGCTTCCGCAGAGAAACAAGCGGGAAGCGCTAAGGCTGCCACGAATAAACAGCCGGCCGCAGGCGCGTCATCGGACGTGCTTTCTTCCGGTTACGATGCGGACGATATTCAGGTACTCGAGGGGCTAACGGCTGTCCGCAAAAGGCCGGGCATGTATATCGGGAGCACAAGCGCTTCCGGGCTTCACCATTTGATCTGGGAAATCGTCGACAACGCGGTTGACGAGCATCTCGCGAAGTTTTGCTCGAAGATCGATGTCATTATACATAAAGATCAGTCCGTAACCGTTCGCGATAACGGCCGCGGAATTCCTACAGGCATGCATAAGACCGGGATACCGACTCCGCAGGTCGTATTTACGATTCTGCATGCGGGCGGCAAGTTCGGCGGCAGCGGATATAAGAAATCCGGGGGGCTTCACGGCGTCGGCGCTTCGGTTACGAACGCGTTGTCCGAATGGCTGGAAGTGGAAATATGGCGTGACGGCAAGACGCACCGGCAGCGGTTCGAGTATTGGGTGGACGAATCGGGCAAGGAGCATGTGGGAGAGCCGGTAACCGGCCTGCAGATGCTCGGCAATACGAACCGTTCCGGCACGCAGATTACGTTCAAGCCGGACAAACGGGTGTTTCAGAGCGGGACGACGATTAATTACGATACGTTATCGGAGCGGCTGCAGGAGATCGCTTTCCTGAACTCCGGACTGAAAGTCCATCTGAAGGACGAACGTTCGGGCAACGAGGAGACGTTCGAATATGCGGGCGGAGCGAAACAGTTCGTCCAATTTTTGAACGAGGACAAGACGGTTCTGCACGATGTGATCCATTTTGTGGCGGAGAAGGACGAGATCGAGGTCGAGGTGGCGTTCCAGTATAACGACGGGTATACCGAGACGATCGCTTCGTTCGTCAACTCGATTCCGACACGCGGGGGCGGTACGCACGAGACGGGCTTTAAAACCGCTTTCACCCGGATCATGAACGAATATGCGAGAAAAGCGGGGCTGCTGAAAGAAAAAGATAAAAACCTGGAAGGCGTCGATCTCCGCGAAGGCATGATGATCGTCATCAACATCAAGATGGGCGAGGTCGAATTCGTCGGCCAGACGAAAGACCAGCTCGGCAGCGCATCGGCGCGCAGTGCGGTCGATGCCGTCGTGATGGAGAAGATGGCGGTTTTTCTCGAGGAAAATCCGCAAGTCGCCCAATTGCTGCTCCGCAAGGCGGTGCAGTCCGCCAAGGCGAGGGAAGCGGCGCGCAAAGCTAGGGAAGAAGTGCGCAACGGCAAAAAAGGAAAAAGCGAAAGTTCCAATCTGGGCGGTAAGCTTACGCCGGCGCAATCCAAAGACCATATGCGCAACGAGCTGTTCATCGTGGAAGGTGATTCCGCCGGCGGCTCGGCCAAGCAGGGACGCGATTCGCGCCATCAGGCGCTGCTGCCGCTGAAGGGCAAACCGATGAATCCGGAGAAGGCGAAGCTGGCCGACGTGCTGAAGAACGACGAGTACAAGGCGATCATCGCGGCGATCGGCGCGGGAGTCGGGTCCGACTTCGAACTCGAAGAAATCAATTACGGCAAAGTCATTATTATGACCGATGCCGATACGGACGGCGCACACATCCAGGTGCTGCTGCTGACGTTTTTCTACCGGTATATGAAGCCGCTGCTCGATGCCGGACGGGTGTACATCGCCCAGCCGCCGCTGTTCAAGGTGTCCAAGAAGTCCGGGAAGCAGACGGTCGTCAAGTACGCATACTCCGACGAACAGCTCGCGGCGATTGTAAAGGAAATGGGGAAAAACGTCGAGCTGCAGCGCTACAAAGGACTCGGCGAGATGAATCCGGATCAGTTGTGGGAGACGACGATGGACCCCGAGCAGCGGACGCTGCTGCAAGTGCAGATCGAAGATGCGGCCAAAGCCGAACGCCGCGTATCGACACTGATGGGCGATAAAGTGGACCCGCGAAAACGGTGGATTATCGAAAATGTAGATTTTACGGAATACGAGGAGTAGGAGGCCCGCATCCGACCGGCTTCTCGACCTCCTTGAAGATCGGTCGCGGTTGTCGCGCTTTTGCTGTAAATTCGTCGAATTTACAGTTATTCCGCGTTTCTGCCGGCATCAGCCGGAACGTTCCGCCCTTTTCGCATCCCAATTTGCGTTTGTTAATTATCGATAGGAAGGTGATCCGAGCTTGAGCGCATCCGAACAGCATTTGCCTGCATTCCTCGAAGAAGTAGTCGGCGACAGGTTTGGCCGCTACTCCAAATATATTATTCAAGACCGGGCGATTCCCGACGTCCGCGACGGTCTGAAGCCGGTACAGCGCCGCATCCTGTATGCGATGTACGATGCCGGCAATACGCCGGACAAGCCTTACCGCAAGTCCGCCAAGACGGTCGGGGACGTCATGGGCAATTATCACCCGCATGGAGACTCCTCCATCTATGAAGGTATGGTCCGGATGGCGCAGCCGTGGAAGATGGGGCATACGCTGATCGACGGGCACGGCAACTGGGGCTCGCTTGACGATGATCCGGCGGCGGCGATGCGGTATACCGAAGCGAGACTGTCGCAGATCGCGATGGAGCTTCTGAGGGATATCGACAAGCGGACTGTGTTGTTCAAGGACAATTTCGACAATACGACCAAGGAGCCTGCCGTGCTCCCGTCGCGTTATCCGAACTTGCTCGTGAACGGCGTCAGCGGCATCAGCTCCGGTTTCGCTACGGAAATTCCGACCCATAACCTTCGCGAAGTCATCAACGCTTGCATCGCTCTGATCGACGATTCCAGCATGACGCTTGAGCAGCTGATGCAGATCATGAAAGGTCCGGATTTCCCGACGGGCGGCATCATTATGGGCTCGGAAGGGATCAAGGAAGCGTATCAGACCGGTAAAGGCCGTATCTATATCCGCGCGAAAACCGCGATTGAAGATATGAAGGGCGGCCGTCAGCAAATTGTGGTTACCGAGATTCCGTACCAGGTCGTGAAGTCGAAGCTCGTCACGGCGATCGAGAATATCCGGATCGAGAAAAAGATCGAGGGTATCGCCGAAGTGCGCGACGAGAGCGGGCGGAACGGTCTGCGCATCGTCATCGAGCTGAAGAAGGAAGCGGATGCCCAAGGGATATTGACGTATTTGCTGAAAAAGACGGATCTGCAAGTAGCCTACAACTTCAACATGGTGGCGATCGTCAACAAAACGCCTAGGCAGCTTGGCGTCAAAGAGATGCTGGAAGCGTACATCGCCCATCAGAAGGAAGTGCTGACCCGGCGTTCGCAGTTCGAGCTGGAGAAGGCGGAGGATCGGGCGCATATTTTGGAAGGGCTCGTTAAGGCGCTGAACATTCTCGACGCTGTCATCGAAACGATCCGTTCCTCGAAAAACCGCCAGGACGCACAAAAAAACTTGATCGAGAAGTTTGCTTTTACCGAACGGCAAGCCGACGCAATTCTAACGTTGCAATTATACCGGTTGACCAATCTGGAGATTACGTCGCTCGAGAAAGAGCTCAAGGAAATCCAGAAGACGATTCAATATTTGCGTGGCCTGCTGTCGAGCGAAAAGAAGCTGATGGCTGTCATCAAGGAAGAGATGACGGAGATTCGCGACAAGTACGGCATCAACCGGAGATCGGATATCCAGGAAGAGATCGAGGAGCTGAAGGTGAACCTGGAAGTGATGGTGACGCCGGAGGACGTGCTCGTTACATTGTCACAGGACGGCTACCTGAAGCGGACGAGCATGCTGTCGTTTACCCGCTCGGGCGGGGAGATCGAAAGCACCGGCGTCAAGGAAGGCGACTACATCCGCCATCTGCTGGAAGTGAATACGATCGACAGCCTGCTTATTTTTACGCAAAAAGGGTTGTCTTATCTGCTCCCGGTCCATCAGATTCCGGAATACAAATGGAAGGAGAACGGGACCGCGATCGTGAACGTGATTCCGATTGCCAAAGAAGACCGGATCATCTCCGTCATTCCGATCAAGTCGTTTGACGATCCCGGCAAATCGTTCGTTTTTCTTACCAAAAAAGGGCAAGTCAAACGGACGGAGCTGAAAGAGTATTACACGAACCGCTCCGGAGGAATCGTTGCGATTAAGCTCAGCGATTCGGATGAAGTGATCGATGTCGTGCTAAGCGACAACTCGAAAGAAATATTAATCGTAACCCGGCTCGGGATGAGCATCCGGTTCAAGGAAATGGAAGTGAACCCGATGGGCCGGGCGGCCGCGGGCGTCAGGGGCATACAGCTTAAGGATGACGACGAAGTGATCGCGGCGCAGTGGGTGGAAGGCGAGGAAGGCGAAATCTGGGTCGTCACCGATCTGGGATATGCCAAAAGCTCGCTCCTGCTCGATTATCCGGTGCAAGGGCGGGGCGGCAAAGGGATCATTACATTCGAATTCAAGGAAGGCAAGCGGGTCAAGCCGAATGGTTCGGCTTTGCAGGAAGTGTTTTTTGTCAAACATGCGCTTCATCTGACTGCGATTCTTCAAAGCGGCGTCCAGCACTCCTTCTCGACCGAGGAGGCGTCGATCGAGGATCGCAAATCGCCCGGCAAGCCGGTGATTCCCGTTGCCAAAGGGGACCGGGTTATCTCCGTCATCAAACGATCCGTCCCGCTTTAATCGTACGTATCGTACGGAGGATCAAGCTTTTCCAGCAGCTTGACGATTAATTCGATAACGGCCCACGCGGGCATAGGCTCATCCAGCTTATGAAGCCACTGTGGGTCGTTTATTATGCCCTCGGTTAACGCTTTTTTGACAATCTCCGCTTTTTGCGCCTGATCCATCTCGGGTATTCCTCCTTCATCGCTCCCAGTCGCCAAGTTCCGCGAGCCGTATCCTTCAGCATATGTTGAAACCTATCAAAATGTTAAAGCTTTCCCCGGTTTCTGTTGCAAAATATTAATAGTATTAACCTTTAATCCGACAATCTCGGGTGCTATAATAGAGACAGGTAGCAACATAACGGATATCGTTGATCGTCCCCGCGCTTCCCATGCCGGCTTTGCCCGCGCAAAGCTGAAGAGAGGTGAATGATTTGTATTCCAACCAATTTGTAAAGCTGTGGAGTAAAATCAGCAGAGACTTGAGAACATACATGGAGACGCAGCTTGCCCCGACGCTTACGGAAGGCCAGTTAAACGTGCTTGAAGTGCTGCTTGCCCAGGATCAGATGAAGCCGTCCGATCTGCTGGAGCATCTGAATACGACCCCGGCTGCGGTAACGACACTGCTTGACCGGATGGAGAAAAACGAACTAATCGTGCGTCAGCGCGACGAGAAGGACCGCCGGATCGTCTGGATTATTCCGACCGAGAAAGGAAAGTCGGAGTGCGCGCGCGGCGTAGAGCTCCGCAATGAGTTCATTCACTCGCAGTTGGACCGGATCTCGTCTCATAATCAGCAGCTCCTCGTGTATTTGCTCGGCAAGGTAGCTAATTAGTCCATTCTATTCCGGTCTAGCCCGGAAATCATGTTCAAGGAAGTAGACGGTCTGGAATTCCATATCAGTGAAACGAAAGAAGCGCACAGCGGAGTGGCCCTGTACGCTTCTTTCCTTGTGTATGCGATTACTTGCTTTCCCATCGGCTAAGGATGCCGGCCGGCAGGAACAGCTTCGACGAGGTGATCGGCAGCCCGATCTCTCCGCATGTGATCGTCCCTCCGTATTTGCGGGCGACGGTCATCGACAAGATGTTATGCATGACGGTAGGAGACAGCCCGGTCGTGTAGGAATTAATCAGGAAGAACAACGGGTTGTCCGACAAGATCCCGGCGCAAAACTCGACGAACGGATACAAATTCGTCTCCAGCTTCCACGTCTCGCCGCCGGGGCCTCGTCCATAGGAAGGCGGGTCCATAATGATGGCGTCATACCGGTTGCCCCGGCGTTCTTCGCGCTGTACGAATTTGAACACGTCGTCGGTAATAAACCGGACCGGCTTCTGACTGAGTCCGGACAGCTGTACGTTCTCCTTCGCCCACTGGACGACACCCTTGGACGCGTCGACATGACACACTTCGGCGCCTGCGGACGCGCAGGCAACGGTCGCCCCGCCCGTATAGGCGAACAGGTTGAGGACTTTGACCGGTCTGCCGGCCGATGCGATTTTGTCCATCATCCACCGCCAGTTTACCGCCTGCTCCGGAAATAGTCCCGTGTGCTTGAAACCGGTCGGTTTTATGTAAAAGGATAACTTGTCATACCCGATCACCCAACGCTCCGGCAGCTCGCCCTTCGTCTCCCATTGTCCTCCGCCGGAGCTGCTGCGGTGGTAGTGAGCGTCCGCGTTTTTCCAGGCGCCCGTCTCTTTGCGGATTGGCCATATGATTTGCGGGTCCGGTCGTCTTAATACGACATCGCCCCAACGTTCAAGCTTGTCCCCGTCTCCGGTGTCCAGCAATTCGTAATCTTTCCAATCGTTTGCGTAAAACATGCGGCACAATCCTTCTTTCATCTTAAGGTTCCACTCTATTCTACATCATGAAGGAAGCCGATATCCACTCTCCTTTTCCGTTCTGTTCACGGACGCCGATCTGTGATAGCATGGAGTTGAAATTTTTACGGATAACTAAGAAAGAAGGGTTAGGAATGAAAGGACGGAACTACTGGATCGGTTCTGTAGCGTTGCTCGTTTTGTTTGCGGTTATTGCGGCTACGATGCGCAAGGACGGTCCGACCGCCTTCGACGAGGCGGTCGGAGACTGGATTAGAGGCTGGAGGTCAGACGGTCTGACCATCGTGTTCAAAGCTTTTTCCCCGCTGGTGTCCACGACGGTATTCTCGCTTTTGCTGGTTGTGTTTGCCGCTTTGTTCGTCTTTACGTTCAGGAAACGGCTCGAGCCGCTTATACTCGTCATGAACCTGGCTGTCGCCTTCGGCTTGTACAAAGGGCTGAAGAGTGTATTCGAGCGGCCGCGTCCAACTGCCGACGCTTTGATCGAAGCGGCGGGCTACAGCTTTCCGAGCGGGAATGCGCTCATGTCGGCGTCGTTCTACGGCCTGATCGTTTATTTGCTGTACCGGCAATGGAGAAGGCGCAACAAGGCAGCCGCTTATACGACCGTCGTGGCCGGCATCCTGCTCATCCTGGGGATCGGCATCAGCCGGATCTATCTGGGCGTCCATTATCCGAGTGATATCGTCGCGGGATTTGCCATAGGCGGCGCCTGGATGCTTGTATGTGCCGGAGCCGTGTCCGGACGGTCCTAATCAGGAATTACAACCGTCCCGGTCGGGAACAATGGGAATAAGACCCTGCAAGTGGAAGCGGAAGGGATTCTTAGGACATGTGACGGATCGCGGAGGAGCTATGAGCGGTAAAGTATTGCTGGTGGAAGACGAGAAGAAAATTGCCCGGGTGCTGGAGCTGGAGCTGCGGCACGAGCAATATGAGGTCACGCTGGCCAAGACGGGGCCGGAAGGGCTCAAGCTGGCGCAGACAGGCGCCTGGGATATGATCCTGCTGGATATTATGCTGCCGGGTATGGACGGGCTGGAAGTGCTTGAGAACTTGCGCAAGACGAACAAGACGGTCCCCGTCATCATGCTCACCGCCCGGGATTCGGTTCCGGACAAGGTCAGCGGTCTGGACCTCGGCGCCAACGATTATGTGACGAAGCCGTTTGCGATCGAAGAGCTGATGGCGCGGGTGCGCGGACTGATCCGCTCCTCGAGGCTGAAGGCCGAAGGAAAGGAGCAGACGTACCGGGTCGACGATCTGACTCTCGATGCCCAGACGAGAACGGTAGTCCGGAGCGGTGCGAACATTGAACTGACTCCCCGGGAGTTCGAGCTGCTGCTTTATTTTATGAAGTATGCGGGAACGGTTCTGTCCAGGGAACAAATACTGGCGGACGTTTGGGGATTCGAGTTCGCCGGGGATACGAATCTGGTCGATGTGTACGTGCGTTATTTGAGGCAGAAGGTGGACGAAGGCCATAAAACGAAGCTGATCCAGACGAGCCGGGGGGTCGGCTATTACATGAAAGACCCGTCTGAGGGCGAGAAGACGACATGAGTCTCCGCGTCCGGTTAATGGTGTTATCCTCGGCCTGGCTCGTGTTCATCCTCGTGCTGTTCAGCGGGTTCCTGTATTGGTTCGTCATCAACATTACGACGAAAAGCGAGAAAGAGCTGATGCTGACCAAGGCGAAGTCGATTCTCGAAAACAAGCAGGTGCTCGATCCGAAAAACTGGCGCAGTCCGAATAAGCTGTTCGCCGAGTTTCATGTCAGCGACGAGATGATCCGGATCGTCGGCATGGACGGCAAGGTGAAGGTGCAGCTGCTGAACAACGAGGCGATCGCGCTTAAGCCGCCTCAAGTTGTCGATCGCAGGCTGTTTCTGATCAAGCGGATCGACCGGCTACGGTATATGTATGTGCTCGTGCCGATCCAGACCCAAAATGAACAAATCGGCGTGCTGGAGATTGGGCGGCTGCTTCACCGGTGGAACGATTATATGGATGTGTTGTTGTCGGCCATCGTCCTCGCCTCGGTCGGGGCGGTTATGATCTCGGTGATCGGCAGCTTTTTTTATTCCCGGTTTATATTTTTACCGCTCCGGCAGCTGTACAATACGATGCACATGATTCAGCAAAGCGGCACGTTCCGTAAACTCGACGACGGGTTTACGAACAAAACCGACGAGCTTGGCAAAATCGGCACTACGTTCAACGAGATGATCGCCCGGCTGGAGGAGCAGGTGCTCAAGCAGAAAAGATTCGTCGTCGACGCTTCGCACGAGCTGAGAACTCCGCTGACGATTATCGCAAGTTATGCCGACATGCTCCGGAGATGGGGCGGCAAAGATCCCGCGCTGCGGGACGAAGCGGTGGAAGCGATTCAAGACGAGGCGAACCGGCTTAAAGGTTTGGTAGAGGCGCTGATGCAGCTTGCCGATACGGAAAGGGAGGACCGGCTGAAGCCGCAGCCGATGGACATGCTGGCCGTCATCCGTGCGGCGGCGGCGGCGATGGAGATCGGGTTTCAGCGGCGGATCGAGGTGGAATGCGAAGCGAAGTCCATCCCGATGACCGGCGATCCGGAGAAGCTCAGACAGCTGCTGATCATCTTGCTGGATAACGCCGTGAAGTACAGCTCCAAGCCGGTACGAATCCGGGCCGCCTCCCATGAGCAGACGGTCCGGTTCGAGGTGGAGGACCGGGGGATCGGATTTGAGGAGAAGGAGCTTCCCTACATCTTCGACCGGTTTTACCGGGTCGACCATGCCCGGGAACGGCATACCGGCGGCTTCGGGCTCGGTCTGTCGATCGCCAAAAATATAGTGAGCCGCCACGGGGGCACGATTGCAGTGCGAAGCCGGCTTGGCGCCGGTACGAGAGTGGCCGTATCGATACCGTTAGACTCGGGCGGTTTGACTGCGCCGTAACCGTACAAGCGCTCATTTTATCCGGAGGAGAATTGACGGAAGCGCGAATTTGCCGGATAATTCTAGTACCGGGAAACCGGTAGCTGATTAGGATGTCCGGCATGCGGCGGCCGTGTGATGTCCGGGAGAGTGTGTTGCTGATGATACCGTATGTGAAACAGGTGAAAGACGAGCTGTTGCCGCAGCTGAGTATCCGCAGTTTGGATCCGTACGAACCGGTTGAAGTGGTCTTCGTACCCAAGCCGTGGAGGGTAGTTGGCGCCGGCAATTATGCGGCGGTACTGCTCCATCCGGCTGAGCCGGATAGAGTCGTCAAAATTTATGCCGAAGGCCGTCCCGGACTGCCCGATGAGATCCAGGTATACCGGAAACTGGGGTGTCATCCGGCCTATTCGGAATGTTATTATGCAGACGATACGTTTCTCGTTCTAAAGCGGCTTACCGGAGTGACGCTGTACGAATGTTTGCGAAGAGGAATCCGGATTCCGGAGCGGGTTATTACCGATATCGATAAGGCGCTCGATTATGCGCGGAAGCAAGGGCTTAATCCGCACGACGTTCACGGCAAAAATGTGATGATGATCGACGGGCGCGGAGCGGTTCTGGACGTATCGGATTTTCTGAAAGACGAGCACTGTGCGATGTGGGACGATTTCAAAAGGATGTATAATTTGTTTTATAAGCCGCTTCTGCTGCGCGTGACGGTTCCGATCCCGAATCCGCTGCTGAACATGCTGCGCAAGGGGTACCGGATCATCCGCAAAAGAGGCAGCTCCTGATCCGAAACATAGGCAGTGGGAGGGATTGCGATGACAGTTGAGAATGAGAAAGACTGGGCGGGACTTAGACGAATCGGCCGGATTGTGGCGATGGCGCGCGACTCGATGCTGCGTTCGGTTCGTCCCGGTATGACGACGGCCGAGCTGGATGCGATCGGCGAATCGGTGCTGAAGGAGCACGGGGCCGTCTCCGCTCCGCGCAAAACCTATAATTTTCCGGGTGTGACGTGCATCAGCCTGAACGACGTCGCCGCACACGGCATCCCGGGGCGCAGAAAAATCCGCACGGGCGATATGGTCAACGTAGACGTCTCGGCCGAGCTGGACGGGTATTACGCCGACACCGGAGCTACGATCGTCGTTGAAGGGAACGGTTTGAATACGGAGCTGAAGCGGCGGCTGGTCGACAGCTCGCGGACTGCGCTGGATCTGGCAATCGCGGAAGCGAAGCCGGGGGCGAAGCTGAACCGGATCGGCAAAGCGATCGAACGCGAAGCCCGCCGAAGCGGGTTTACGGTCATTCGCAATCTGGCCGGGCACGGTGTAGGGAGAAAGCTTCACGAGGAGCCGGGCGATATCGTGAATTTTGAGAATAAAAAGGACGGACGGCTGCTTCAGAACGGTGTCGTGGTCGCTATCGAAACGTTTTTGTCCACAGGTGCGGAATACGTCTTGGAGGAACAGGACGGCTGGACGATCCGGACGCCGGACGGCAGTCTCGTCGCGCAATTCGAGCATACGGTTGTGGTGACCAGCGAGGGGCCTGTAGTGCTGACTGTCTGACCGCTAGGGATAAGCGCGATTAGCGGTTAAAGACGCAATGATAAGGAGGCGGATCGGATTTGACAGATAAAACAGGATCTGATACGTTTTGTATCGGTGACTTATCCTGATGATACCGTCCCCGATTTTGCTGCCGGAGGTGCTTGATGCCTTACACGCCCGCTCATCCGGTAACGGCTATCGCGATCGACAAGCTTTTTCCGAACAAATTCAACAGAACCGGACTCGTAGCGGGAACGCTGGCGCCGGATTTGATGAATTTCGTCGTGCTCCGGCCGGCCGATACCGGTTTCGGTCATTCTCCGATGGGGATGCTGACGATTGGGCTGCCGGTTTCCATCCTGATGTGTTATCTTTTTCACAAGCTAGTGCATGGCGATCGAGCTGCTGGTGTTTGTTGCTTTTATACATAGCAGACGTGATGTGATCCGTATACCGGAATTTATATCCGGACCGGCGAAGATCGGTTATTGGTCGGTCGTCCTGTTGTCTTTGTTTGGCGCTACGGCGCTGGGCCTGCTGCTGTACGATACCGGGTATCGCAGGTATGGATTGATGATTGTATCCGTCGCTTCGGTAACGGGAGCGGTGATCGGATTCATAACCGCTTTGGTGGCGTTTCTTACGGCGCGCAGGAGAAGGCCCCGGGCGGACCGGAAACAAGGCGCCGGGAGTTGAGGTCAAGTTGCTCCAAGTTCGACTGGAGTCCATACTGCTGCGGCAGACGCTTCCTATCCACTTCAGAAGTGGTTCGGGGAGCGTCTATTGGTGCTTGGCCTGGCTCGGCCAACGCGTGCAGACGAATCAGTCGGAAATAATTCGTAAGCAAGAGGATTAGTAAGGATAACGATTATACAAGCGCTTTCATTCGACACTGCCGGACTCGTCCCATCCGAACGTTTTATGTATAATGGCTACTGGCGAACATCGGACCCGACTTTTCTGAGAGTGGAAAGTCAACGATACAACGATAAGAGGGGGAGTTTTGCCTGTGTTTGGCGGAAAATTGAATAATTGGAACGTATCGACCGTGAGAGCAGACGTGTTGTCCGGCATTACAGTTGCTTTGGCGCTCATTCCGGAGGCGATCGCATTCTCGCTCATTGCGGGCGTGGACCCGATGGTCGGGTTGTATGCCTCGTTTTGCATCGCCGTCATTATCGCATTTGTCGGAGGCAGGCCCGCGATGATCTCGGCGGCGACCGGAGCGATGGCGCTTGTGATGGTTACATTGGTGAAGCAGCATGGAGTCGAGTATTTGTTCGCGGCTACGGTAGTTACCGGGATATTGCAGGTGTTGATGGGCGTTCTGCGAATCGGCAAGCTGATTACGTTCGTACCCCATTCGGTTTTAACCGGATTTGTCAACGCTTTGGCGATTTTGATCTTTATGGCGCAACTGACGCATTTTGCAGGAGAGGGCTGGCTGATGTATGTGCTCGTCGCCGCGACGCTGGCCATCATCTATCTTCTTCCCCGATTGACAAAGGTGTTCCCTTCGGCATTAGCAGCGATTATCGTCATATCGGCTATTGTGATCGGTACGGGAATCGATGTGAAAACGGTCGGTGATATGGGGACTATTTCCAGTTCGCTGCCGGTATTTCATCTTCCGCAAGTTCCGGTCACGCTGGACACATTGTGGATCGTGCTGCCATATTCGTTCTCGCTGGCGCTAGTCGGCATTATGGAATCGCTGCTTACGGCAACGATTGTGGACGAGATGACGAATACGCCAAGCGATAAAAACCGGGAAGTCAAAGGACAGGGCATTGCCAACGTGGTGACCGGCTTCTTCGGCGGCATGGCGGGCTGCGCGATGATCGGACAGTCGGTTATCAACGTCAAATCGGGAGGGCGAACGAGGCTGTCCACGTTCGTGGCCGGTATGTTCCTGCTTTTTCTCATCCTCGTGCTCGGGAATGTAGTGAAGCAAATTCCGATGGCCGCTCTCGTCGGCGTCATGTTTATGGTCTCGATCGGCACGTTTGACTGGCGTTCCTTAACGGAGCTTCGTAAAGTTCCGCTTGGCGATGCGGTCGTGATGATCGCAACCGTGGCGATTGTCGTCGTCACTCATGATTTGTCCAAAGGAGTTATTGCCGGGGTGGTACTAAGCGCGATTATATTTGCGTGGAAAATGGCGTCGATCCGGACGACCGCCTCCGAGCATCAAGGCGTCCGCACCTATACGGTGTACGGGCAGCTGTTCTTCGGAACGGTGTATCCGTTCGCCGATTTGTTTGCAGTAACGGAAGACCCCGATATCGTGCGGATCGACTTTGCGCATTCGCATGTGTGGGACCAGTCGGCGGTTAAGGCGATAGCCAAAGTACAGGCCAAATATGCGCAAGCGGGTAAACAGGTACAACTCGTCGGGCTTAACGAGCAAAGCCGGCAGCTCGTCGACAAGCTGGGGCTGGCCGTTCCGGCCAATCCCTAACGAGCGCCAGCAAAAAAAGAATCCGTTCCGGACGCATCCTTGATGCGAAGTCAGGAGGGATTCTTTTTTGTAGGGAGTGCCTTATTGGTAGTTGTAGGGGCTCGTCATGACCTAAACAACGAGAAAAGCTGCCGCCTGTGCAGAAGCTTTTCTTCATTCAGGCTCAGGAAATCATGCGAAGCTGTTTCCTTATAGGGGATGAGGTACGGGAGCAGCCCCCGATTCGGTCCTCATCTGGCGGCCCGGGTATGGCATTCGAGCGAGCGGATCAGATCTGCGACCGTTTGCCGGCGAAGCCCGTCCAGCAGCCGTCTCTCCAAATCTTCCGTCAATCCGGCGAAGACGGCCTGCATCTCTTGTCCGAACATTCCGCTTGAGGTGGAATCGATCAAGCCGCGGGTAAGCGGTTCTTCGACCTGCATAGCGACGTAGACGTCCGCGATCGTAATCGCCTCAGGCGGCTTGGCGAGCCGGTATCCGCCGTCCCGCCCTTCCTTTGCCTCGACCAACCCGTGGCTGGCCAGCCGCGCCAAAATACGGCGCAGCAGCGCCGCCTGGGATTCGATGCTCTCCGCCATATTGCAGCTGGGACAGACGCCGTCCTGATGTCTGGACAGCAAGATTAAGGTTTGCAGGGCGTATCCGAGCCTTTTCGGCGTTGAAGGGTGTTGATTGCCCGGTGTCGTCATCCAAGTTCCACCTCCCTCTCTATTGTGACGCTTCCCGTCCGATTTGAAAAGCGGTTTCTTATCGTTGCCGTCTGCCGGCGGACCACCAGGAGGGCGGTTGTATACAGATTGTGGAGACAAACGTGGTATAATGGCAAAATACGAATATGTTTCCGGGAGCTGATCGGATGTCGCTTGCAGGCGAGGAGAGAAAACATTGGATACTGGACAGGCTTGAGAGCGAGGGGAAAGTGACGACGCAGGAGCTGGTGGAGCAGTTCGGCGTATCCTCCGAGTCGATCCGAAGATATCTGGAGGAGCTGGAGGCCAAACGCAAGCTGAAGCGGGTGTACGGCGGAGCGGTCAAGCTCAATCCGTCGCGCGAGGAGCCGCCGTATTTGAACCGCGAAGTGTTGTTTGCCGAAGAGAAGAGACGCATCGGCCGGGCGGGCGTTACGCTGGTGGAGGACAACGACGTCGTTTTTATCGACGACGGCACGACGACGCAGCAGGTGATCCATTATTTGTCGGATAAGCGCAATGTGACCGTGCTGACATTTGCCGTGCCTGCGCTCCATCTGCTGATCGACTATATGAACAAAGGGCTGTTTACCGGACAAGCGTATTTTCTCGGCGGCAAAGTGAATGCGGCTCACGCCCGGGTATCCGGTTCGATCGCGGAACAGGCGGTCGAACAATTTTATGCGGACATCGCCTTCATCTCGGTTGACGGCGTAACGCCGGAGCGGGGAATTACCGGGTTCGATGCCGAACGGGGGCAGCTCGCCCGCAAAATTATCGAACACTCCAGACGGACGGTCGTCCTGACCGACCACTCCAAGCTGGGGGAAGCCCGTTTTTATAAGATGGCCGATCTGGAGCAGGTGGATACCATCGTATGCGACGTAGATATGCCGGAAGAGTGGAGAGAGATCATGCAGGAGCTGGATGTGAACTGGATTCATGCGCTTTGAGTGCGGGCTGGCGGCGGGAGGCGAGCGGTTCGAATAGACGCGTCCGGGGACAGCTCGGGACGTGGCGGCGATACGCTCCATACGCCGGAAGAAGGGCCAACCGCCCCGCCTCGGGCCGGATGCACATGTCGTGCCAGCACGATAACGGGCAGTTGGCGAATTGCGGTTTTTAAGTCCTTTGGTGTCGCATGTGTCTCCTTACTCCGGACCGGGTTCCATCCGTACAATCGTTTGTCGCTCCGGGTCCCACCGCCAGTCGGGGGAACCCGCATGCAGATGGACGCCGCCCAGCCAGCAGTCGATTCCTTGCACTGCGATCCGATCCAGCGCTCCTTCGAGCACATTACGGCCGGTCTCGGTCAGGACAAGGCGGCTGCTGCCGAATTCCGGCGGGGGGCCTGTGAGACCGGGGAAATCGGACGCGCCTTCCAGACGAAGAAGGGCTTCCCGTCCCTGCGCCAGCGAACGCAGAATGGACCAGAACTGGATATCGCCCATGCCGAACCAGTTCACCTTCGCTCCGACCCGGCTGAACAGTTCAAACGGCCGGTCGATGCCGCCGGCAAGCTGCTCCAGCAGCAACTGCTCCACGATTCCGAGTCCGTTGTGCACCGAAGGGTACCGCGACAGGTGGAACCGAAACGCTTCCTTGAGATAGGGCAGAGCGGAGCAGTCTTCCTGAAGCAGCGCGGCCAGCGGGCGCGGGTCCGGGGAAACGAACGCTTGCCAGGCGCGGCTGCCCAGTTCCAGCTCCGAGTGGTTGACCGGATTCCACGTTCCGGATAACGATGTCAATTGCCCGGACGATAATTGGCCCAATCCCCGAAAGTTCTCGATTCCGGGAAACGACCCGATGCATAACAAATGCAGCTTCGTCCGTCCCAGCGATTGTCTCGAAAACCAGTCGAGCAAGTAACAAAGCATCGTCTGGTCGAACAAGTCGTACTCGAACCATAACACGATCTCGTCATAGTCGCGAAATCCGGCCAGCTGCCGCTCCTGCGCCTCACAGCCGGATAAAAACAGATCGCGCGGAATCCCGAGCGTCTGCTCCAAGCGGGAAGCCCGGAAAGCGAGGGCGTCCGGATTCGCCTGCTCGGCAAATACCGGACCTTCCGAATAAATTTCCCGCCATACCAAAATGTCCCCCTGAACGACCCCCTGCTTTAAAGTTTCCACTACCGAATCGCCGTTAACAATGTGCAGCACCTTACTTCCTCCTTCATTCAGCTCCCGGAATACGGATACGAAATCCGCAACCGGTATCACGCTTCTCAATTTGTGTCTGGCGTCAAACAAACGTTTCTTCAAGGCCGGGACCGGCGTTCCGAGAAAGGCCGAAATTTCGGCGAGGGAATACCCGTGAATATAGAACAGCTGGACCGCGGCCCTCAGCCGGTAGGGCAGGACGGAGACGGACCGGTGAATCATCCGGCGGAATTCCCTTTTCTCCGCCAGTTCGTGCGGCGAGGGCTGGTCGGAGGCGAGCTGTGACACGAATTCGTACGGCAAGGACGATTCCCGGTTCCGGCGCACAATCCGGTTGCATTGGCGGGTAACAATCGTCTTGAACCAGCCGGGAAAAGCATTCGGGTCGCGCAGGCGGGATAAATGAACGAAAGCTTCGGCAAACGATTCCTGCACCGCATCCTCGGCCAGATAAGGGTCGTTCAGTTGATTGCAGGCGACGGCATAGGCCATATCGCCGAATTGGCGGACCAGTTGAGCGAATGCATCGCGGTCTCCCTGCTGCGCCGCTTTTACCGAATCCATGAGATGCCATCCTTTCTGACTAGCGTTCTATTACTAAGTGCCGGAGGCTGACGAAAAGGTTACCGGATCGTATAAAAAAGGAATGCGAAAATCGTACGTTCATTCCGATGGTACTGGAAAAGCTGCCGGTATTCAATGTCAATCGCGCTGTTTTGTCCAGCGGGCAAACCGCGCAAAGTCCGCTCGAACGGCCGTACCGGGGAGTAAGCCTTGATTTACGACAGCTTTTGCGGCACAATGGAGAGTATACGACACGGAGGAGATTAGGATGACGGAGACCGGCTCGATACAGAACATGCTGGATAAGATGGCGAGAAGCGGATGGAGAATTACGGACCAGCGGAAGACGATGGCGTCCATCTTCGCAGGCGCGGACGGTTATTTGTCTCCCAAGGACGTGTACGACCAGATGCGGGTCAAATACCCCGGAGTCAGCTTCGATACGGTATACCGTAATCTCCGGATGCTCAGCGAGATGGGCGTATTGGAGCAGTTTTATTTTCTGGAGGGCGGCTTGAAGTTCAGGGCGAGCTGTTCGTCGCACCATCACCATCATTTAATTTGCACCAATTGCGAGAAAACGTTAACGTTTGACTTTTGCCCGATGGAGCAGCTCAATCGTCTGCCGGGTAACTATAAAATTATGAACCACCGCTTCGAAATTTACGGGATTTGCGAGGAATGCCAAAGTTAATAACGGCTGGACCTGCCGCAGCCGGAAGCGGCACCGGATACGGACTTGCCGGAGGACTTTACTGAGCGGAAGGGTCCGGCGCTTTTTCCCCAAGCCGCTTTTGCGGCTTTTTGGCCGTTGGTGGAAACGGCGGGCCCACATATAGCCTGTTGACGGCATCAGCGGATTTGTGTTACGATTTAATAGTAAAAATTACGATTTAATACAAGACGCGTACATCGATTGGTCCGGGCCAGCCCGGTTTCGAAAAATTGTTGCACGAAAGCGCAAGTGTGGCTTGTGATCGTAAAAATTACATACAAGGGAGCGCGATTGCATTGAACGACAACA
The DNA here is from genome assembly GCF_014705615.1 of Paenibacillus oceani. GTDB lineage: Bacteria > Bacillota > Bacilli > Paenibacillales > NBRC-103111 > Paenibacillus_AB > Paenibacillus_AB oceani. Next base: position 122,940 of record NZ_JACXJA010000005.1, on the reverse strand, counting down.
AAATTCCGGTTACCGTATTAAGCGGCTATTTGGGAGCGGGAAAAACGACGGTGCTGAATCATGTGCTAAATAACCGCAACGGGCTGAAGGTGGCCGTCATCGTAAACGACTTGAGCGAGGTGAATATAGACGCGGATCTGATCAAAAACGGCGGAGGTTTGTCGCGCACGAACGAGAAGCTGGTCGAGCTGTCGAACGGCTGCATCTGCTGTACGCTCAGGGAAGATTTGCTGCACGAGGTGGAGAAGCTGGCGAAGGAGAACCGGTTCGATTACTTGCTGATCGAATCGACGGGGGTCGGGGAGCCTGTGCCGGTCGCCCAGACGTTCACCTATGTCGATGAGGCGCAGGGGATCGATCTGTCGCGGTATTGCCGGCTTGATTGCATGGTGACGGTCGTGGACGCCTACCGGTTCTGGCACGATTATTCGTCGGGGGAGACGCTGCTTGACCGGGGGCAGGCTGTAGGCGAGGAGGACACCCGGGACGTTGTCGATCTGCTCGTCGATCAGATCGAATTTTGCGATGTGCTGATCCTTAACAAGTGCGATATGGTGGAGGAAAACGACCTGCAACAGTTGGAGGCGGCGCTGCGTAAGCTTCAGCCGAGAGCCAGACTCCTTCGGGCGGTGAACGGGCAGGTCGATCCCGGGCAAATTTTAAATACCGGCTTGTTCAATTTTGACGAGGCGAGTGTGTCCGCAGGTTGGATTCAAGAAATGGAGAAGCCGGCCCATACGCCGGAAACGGAAGAATACGGTATATCGTCGTTCGTTTACGAACGGAGACGGCCCTTTCACCCGGGCAGGCTGATGGGGTGGATGAGCGAATGGCCGCCGGAAATCGTCCGTGCGAAAGGCATCGTCTGGCTCGCTACGCGCAATGAGATGGGCCAATCGATCAGCCAGGCCGGTCCGTCGATCCAATTCGGCCCCGCCGGTTACTGGATCGCTTCGCTGCCGGAGGAGGAGCGTCGGTTGTATTTGCAGGAGGACGAGAAGCTGCGGGCCAGCTGGCATCCGGCGTATGGAGACCGGGCAAGCAAGATGGTGATGATCGGGATGGAGATGGATATTCCGTCGATCGCCTCGGCGCTCGATTCCTGTCTGCTGACCGAGGAAGAGATGGCGCGCGATTGGCGCGGCTTCCGCGACGATTTCCCGAAAGCCCCTGCGGAAGAATGGAGCGCGGTCGAACCGTTGTAAGCCAAAGCGCGAAGAAAAAGAGGCCCCGAGAAGTTTGCCCGTACGGCAGCTTCCCGGTGTGCCTCTTCTTGTGCGCTCAGGAGTCGAACTCGACAGCGGTGTCTGTAACGATGGTCGATATGGCGTGCTTGTAGATTAAATACTGCTTGCTTTTGGATTCGCGGATCAACACGACGAATTTGTCGAAGGCGTCGATCGTGCCTTTAATCCGGGCTCCGTTCATAATGATGATGGTGCAGATTGCTCGGTTTTTGCGCAGGGTGTTCAGACGGCGGTCTTGAATCAATTCCGCCTTTGTCGGGGCCAGCTCTTCAATCACCAATATCCCTCTCTCTCTACTAATCAGGGTTATCTCTATTATACTATAGATCCGCACTTAATATCATGTCGAGTTACATGAATTTCCAACGTAATCGTAACGGGAAGGCGAAATTTTTCCGTTTCGGAAGGTTTTTCACATCCGATACTACGAATGTATGCTGTACCGGATCGGCTGAGCCGAACCGCCGGCAACGAAAAACCTCCAGAACCATGCAAATGGGTTTTGGAGGTTTTTTAAATTATTTCGTCATTTCTCCGTTGTCGTGACTGAACTGCCACTCGATGCCGAACTTATCAACGAGACTGCCGTAGCATTTGCTCCAGAACGTTTCCTGAAGCTCCATCCGGACCGTGCCGCCTTCTTTCAGGCTATGGAAGTACGATTGGATATTGTCGAGATTGGAGCTGACGACGGCGAGGCTTATGTTGTTACCCTGGACGAACGGCATGCCCGGAAAGATGTCCGAGAACATCACGTTGCTGCCGCTGATCTGAAGACGGGAGTGCATGACCAATTCTTTGGCTTCCTCCGGAAGGGTGTAGTCGGGGGGCGGCGGTGCCTCTCCAAAGGTCATAATATGCGGCTGCTCCGTAGCGAACACTTTAGCGTAAAACAGCACGGCTTCCCTGCAATTACCGTTAAAATTCATGTAAATATCGACAGACACTTGCTTCACTCCTCGTAACCGGATTTGGAAAGGGCGAAAATTGTTGTCCAACAAAATTGTATCATTGATCTGCCTTCTGAGCCAACCTCCTAAGCGGCGATGATCTGTAAAGGTTGTATGAACTGCACCTGAATTCTAGCGCATCACCTCTAAGGGATTGCTCAACTTGGCTCATGAATCCAATATTCCCCCTGTGTTTCCCGATTAAACTTGTGCAGACGCATATCGGCTGCATCCGGGGCGAGGACAAGAGGATTAGGGCTCGGAGTCCATTTCGAGTTTAACGGGGAAGAGCCTTATCTGATGCTGGCGATCGGAATTCCGGTTTCCGCCTTCCACCGGTTTATGGAGGAAGCGGCCGGCACCCGGCTGCTCGACTTCTCCTGCCTGCGGTGGCAGCCTGTATGCATGCCGTCCCGGCAACGCCCAACGCGATCATTCACAAGAAACGGGTTTACGGGCGTGGCTTCATTCGGATTCGAGTTGTTCACACACCCTAATCAACGAGCGGTTGAGCGAAGATCCCCATTCACTCCCACACGCTGGCGGATGAAGGCTGTGCCCGGACATGAACATGCTGCGCAACATAACCGCGGGTAATCCCCGTGCTTTACTCAAGCCCGTCTTGTTAACATCGCTCGCCAATCTGGCGGGAATCGTGCCTTATGCGCTGTTGGCGGAAGCGGTCAGGCTTCTGTTCGAACCGTTTGCATCTCCCGGAGCGGTATTCGATACGGTACGGCTTTGGTGGGTGTGCGGCGCGATGGCGGCTTCGCTGGTGGTGCTGTACCTGTGCGAAGTACCGGCGTGCAAGGCGCAATTCCGCAGTGCATACAGCGCGGCGGCGGAAGGGAGAGCGCGGCTGGCCGAACATCTGCGCAAGCTGCCGCTCGGCTATTTGAACAAGCGCGATCCCGGCGATCTGGCGGGTATGATGATGGGCGACTTTACGATGCTGGAGCACGGCATCTCCCATCTCGTCCCGCAAATGATCGGCGCGGTCGTCATGCCGGTTGTCGCGCCCGCCGGTCTGGCGCTGCTCGACTGGCGGATGGCGCTTTCGCTGTTCGCCGCGCTTCCGGGTTGCCGTCTTGCTCGTCCTGCTCGTCCTGACGACCTCCGGGCTCCAGCGGAAGCTCCAAGATCGGCGCGGTGAACCGGTTCCAGGAGTATTTGAGCGGCATCCGTGTCATCAAAGCGTATAATATGACCGGAGACCGGTTTGCCCGGCTGGACCGTTCGTTTCTGGACTTTATGCGGGAGAGCATCCGGCTTGAGGGAACGCTCGGACCGGTCGTGCTTAGCGCGATCGTTTTCATCCGGGCGGGGCTTACCCTGATGGTCATCACCGGGGTATACACGCTGCTCGGGGGAAGTCTGGATGTTGTCGTATTCGTCGCCTTTCTTTTCGTCGGTACCCGGTTGTTCGATCCTTTGACGACGGCGCTTACGGGTTATGCGGAATTCCGGTACTATGAGCAAGCAGGGGAGCGGATCGTACAGCTGATGCAGGAGCCTGTCATGCAAGGGGATCGGCCGCCGCCGGAAGGACACGATATCGAGTTCAGGCAAGTCACGTTCGGCTATCTCGACAAGCCGGTGCTGAAAGACGTGAGCCTGCCCATGCCGTCCGGCTCCTTTACAGCGCTCGTCGGCCCGTCGGGAAGCGGCAAAAGCACCGTGCTCCGGCTAATTGCCCGTTTCTACGATCCGGACCAGGGGGAAGTGAAGATGGGCCGGCGGGGGTTCTCCGTAAGGAGGTGTCGGAGCGGGAAGCGGGAACGTGATCGTCAGCGGGTATACGCTCGGCTGGTACGTTCCGGAGACGAGCGGACCGGCGGCAGTACGTTTTACCGAATCGGGCGGCAGGCGTCCCAGGCAATTAGGTACAAGGACCCGCAGACCTTTCGTTGTTGAAAATTTATAATCGTTTTCAAGGGAAGCAGATTTATTACTACATCATTTGGTTATGGCGGTGAAGCAACAGTGGAACAACAGACGAAAATCACAACGATTGCGGAGGAGATCGCGGATGCGGTCAACCGGTGGTTCGATCAGATCGAGAAGAAGGATGCCGGGGAGATTGTAAGACGCACGACGCTGCAGATCGGCATCCACGATTATTTGCGCTTCGAATACAAAGACGGCCGCATCCGCCTTTATTCGTATGACGACGATTTCGGCTCGCCGGAAGTGGAGGAGCAGGGCAGCCGCTGGACGGAACCTTTGACGAAGGAGGCGATCGAAAGCGGGTTGCTGCCGCAGCTGCAAGAGCGTCTGCTGCAACGGATTACGCGTTATGCGTCGAATCCGCTGTTGAATTACAGGTTTACCGTAATCGGCGAATTCACGCTGGCGGACGGCAAACTCGTCGTCCCGGTCGTGGACTATGTCGATGAGGGGAAAAAAGCACAGCTGCTGCTAAGGCTCGACCAATACATACAGAACAAGCTGCGCAACGGACAGTATCCTACGAAACCGCTGGAAACCTTTTTTCTATCGAATCATTTGGTTGATCCGGGCTTGTATCCGAACGTTGACGCGGCCGGCATCCTGAGCCTGTACGAGCGAGTCATCGAGCTGAACAAAAGCAACAAGGAGAAGCTGGCCGAGCATCGGGCTACATTTATCCGCGCGTTGAGCCAGTGGACGGAAACCGTCTTCCTCCCGCGGCACTTCGATTGCAGAAAGGAACAATGGGGCCTCCCGGTTTACACGATGAAAGCGATCGGCGAGCAGACGCCCGCAGATCCGAAGGAGATGGAGCTAGCGCTCAATACGGCGATACTCATTATCAAGCACGAGCCGAATTACAGCAGACAATCGGGCCTGGACTTGCTCGAACGGCTGAAGGAACTCGGAAGCGACAAGGCGGAACGGATCATGAAGGAAGGCAGCGGCACGATGGATGCGGCGGATGTCGGATATCGCGACGAACTTGTGGAATGCCGGGCTAACGACGTATTTTCGACCGTGACGGTGCAGATCAAGACGGAGTGTGCCGACAGTTACGCCAAAGCGATCGATTTTATATGCAATTTGCTCGAAAAGGGGTTTTCCAAAAGCTACCGGATCAAGCTGAAATCCCAGGCCAAGCACGTCCTCCCCGTACCGGGCCTGGACAAATCGTTAACGCACCGGTTTTTCGCCAACGCGTTGCAATATGCCGAGCTGTATCCAAGGCTGGAAACGTATGCGAAGCTCGCGATCGCCGAGTATGAATGGTATGACGATACCGAAGATGAGCCGTGCTGCATGCCCGGTACGTACGCCGTATTCGGACTGGGGCTTGCGGACCGGCGGTATTTCCCGTTGATCGAATCGTATATGCGCTGTGTGGACGAGGAGCATCAGTCGGTGCAGACGGCTTTCACCTTGACCTTCGTCAAGCAGTACGGAATCGACGAGTCGACGATCCCGATCGTAGCCGCCTGTCTTCTGAAGTGTACGGAAGGCCGATTCGCCAAGCAGCTCGCCAAGGAGCGGGCCTTGTTCGAAACCGAAGCGGTTCTGCAAGCTTTGGCTGCTGTCGTTCAAGGCATGGAGCCGTATGAGGCCGAGCATCTCGTAGATATCGTCTGGGGCGGCGCAGACAAGCTACAGGCGAGAATCCGCAAAGAAAAAGGAGAGCCTGCGCCATTATTAGCCTCCATCCTGTCATTTACGGACAAGAAGCGTCGCCTTCCCTGAACGGGAGTGCGCGTTCGGATGGCTGCCGTGTATTCACAAGGAGGATGTTATGGAACGAACGTTAACGGATAAAGCGAGCGGGAAAACCTGGTCGATCCAGCAGGACGGAAATCGGATTTTCACCACCGGAAACGGAGGCAAGCCGAAAGAGAAAACGTTCGAAAATCCGGAGCAAGCCGCCAAGCACGTACAGAAGGAAGTATGGAGCCGGCTGAAAAAAGGAATGGTGCTGTTGAACCCGGAGGCGGACGCCGGACAGCCCGTCCTGCACCGGTATATCGGCGGCGGTTACACCGGTTCGATGCCGCTTGCGCCGGTTGAGGATACGAATACTTTTTACTGCAGCTATGTAGTGAATCAATTCGAGAAAGAAGACGTGTACCTGCTGGACGATCAGGGCGAGACACGGAAATCGTACGAGCTTCCCGGCGGGCCGATGATCTTCGACATGCGTTTCTGTCCCGAGCTGAACGTACTGCTAATGAACCGGGATCATCAAATCATCGGGCTGTCTGCAGGGAACGGTGAAGTCCGGGCCTATACGGCCGTGAGCCGGCATCCGGTTAGCGCTCTGGCTCTGTCAGGCGCGTCGGCGGTATGGTACGACGATCCGCATCTCGTCGTGTACGACCTGAGGGCGGACGCCGTCCGGTATACCCGCCAAGTTACACCCGAGCTGTACGGCGGGCACAGCCCCCAGCTTTGTGCGGTATTATCGCCGGACGGGAGCAGGATGGCTTACTGCGCGCAAAGCGATGAAATCGTCATAGTCGATTTGGCGACAGGGCGCGAGCAGCCGATAAGCAAAGCGAAACAAGCGATGACGGCGAGCATGTCCTTCTCGCCGGACGGCCGTTATTTGTTCACCCAAGAGGAATACGGCTCCTGGTCGCTGCTCGCCTATGACGTGGCGGAACCGGCCAAGAGCGAAGACTGGGACCTGGGTGAAATAAAGAGCTATGCGATCCATACCGGCAAAAACTTGCTCGCCGTATACAAGTACGGCAAAGTTCGCCTGTACGATCTCGATACGAGGGAGCAGACACTCGTTTTGGATGTCGAGCATGTGGTCAAAACGTGTTATCTCGCGTTTACGAAGGACTGTTTGGCGGTTTATACGGACTATGGTTGTGTAAGCTTATATGCTTTAGAGTAACCCGGCGCCGGTAACGGGCTGGAGGAATAGGAGGTTTCCGCGGTGAAGGAAGAACTGATGGAGCGGCTGCGACAATTTTTGGGCCGGGCGGATAACGCTTCGCTGTCCGGCACGCCGGCGGGCGACGAGCAGATCGCCTCCGCCGAGCGGTTGTTGGATGTTCGTTTTGATGCCGACTATATCGAATTTATTAAAGCGTTCGGAGGCGCTTATGCTGGTCTTCCCGTACATGCCTTTGCGAACGGCTCGGCGATGGGAAACGAGACGGTAGTAGAATTAACGCTGGACTTCAGGAAGCAGTACGAGGGAACCGTAACGGAGGCGGAGACCCTGCTGCGAAGCGGCCTTGTCATCTCGCTGGACGGCTCCGGCGATCCCATCCTAATTGCTTCCACAGGGGGAGTTTATATTTGTTACCATGACTCGGGAGAGACGAGCATGCTGGCGGGATCATTTGCCGAACTGATCGAAGATAACTTTTTCGAATACTAGGGAATGAAAGATGGATCGCTGTCGACGAGGATCAGGTTACCGAGGTTCGATTGCCGTATCACGAACTGGCAGGTAGGGACGAGAGCCGCTTATTTTGCATGAAGGAGTATCTTAGATAAAATACGTGTAGCCTATAGCTGACGGATGTCTCTAGAAAAGCGAATGAGGACCAATCGCTTTCGAATAGGGGCATCCTTTTTTAGGTTAGGTTGACCATTAGTATGTAACGGGAGAGTGGACTCCATGTCCGATCATGGCCTGCTGCAAGCAATCCGGCTCAATTTTTTATATGCCGAAACGCCAAACATGGAGTTATTACGAGTCGGCTATTCCGTACTCAATGATTCGTTATGTTGAAAAAGGGAAAGCTGTTTTTGTTATCGACGATACGACCTATGAGCTGGAAGAAAGCGATATCGTATACATTCCTCAGGGCAGTAAGCTGGTTTGCGAGGCGCTTACGGATGATTTTACGTTTATGAGCATCCGCTTTACGGCGGCTGTCCCGCTTCGCGACCGTGAAGTGTGGTCGGATATTCTGGGCTTCGATACGAAGGTGAAGAGTGTGGACCTGCAAGTGCGCGATTATTTCCATTGCATCGTCAAGGAGAAGGACTCCGTCAGCCGGGGGAAATACTTCCTGCTCCGAGGTTATCTCGAATTAATTGTCGGTTATCTGATGAATCGTTCGGAAAATGCTATAGCGGAAAGGCCGCAGAAACCAATTACGATCAAGTCGGATAACAAACACGATAACCGCGTTCAGATCGTGCTGGACTATATGATGAACAACTTTAATGCGAACATCAGCATCGAGGAAATGAGTGCTATGGTTCATATCAGCTCCTCGTCGCTCCGCAGGCTGTTCAAGCAGCATACGGGCAAGTCCCTCAGCGAATTTATGACCGAGCTGAAGCTGGTTGTGGCCGCCCGCAAAATTTTGGAAACCGATGACCGAATCTCTGATATCGCGTACCACGTCGGGATCAAGGATCCGAATTATTTTTCCAGGTTGTTCAAGAAACATTTTGGAGTAACGCCGTTCTCCTACCGGCAGCTGGCCCGGGATTAACGGATCTGATAAAAGCCTGTAATCGATTTGTGCTAGTAATGGTCGGTTTACTATTACTATATTCAAGACCGCTTCTTTTTTGGCTATTGTTATAGGCGTAGGGAAAAACTGAAAGCGCATACTGATGCGGAGGGATGCCAAGGTGGAGTTAAGGCCATTCAAGCGGCAATACTAATGAATATGAATCCAGTAGCATTTTTTGATCATTTTTGATTGACGTTGTATGAACGCTATTAATCTTCATCGCGAAAGGGGTCCAAGCTATGAAACGAAAAGCACTGCTTGCAGCGATGGCGTCGATGATGGTACTGGCATCGGCCTGCGGCCAAAGTACGGAAGAGGCTCCGAAAAACGGAACGGGAAGCGCGGGATCGGATCAGATGCAAGGCGAGATCGTAATGTGGCACTCGTTTACGCAAGGAGCGCGCAACGATTTTATGAAAGAAGCGGTCGACGCCTTTATGGCGAAACATCCGGGCGTCAAAATCAAGATAGAGACGTTCGCGTGGCCGGAGTTTTACACGAAATGGACGACCGGACTGATGGCCGGTCAAGTGCCGGACGTCAGCACGGCGCTGCCGAACCATGTAGTGGAGATGCTGGATGCCGACGCCCTGGTTCCGCTTAACGATGTGATCGACAAGATCGGGCGCAGCCGGTTTTACGAAGCTCCGCTTAAAGAAGGAACCGTAGAGGGGAAAAATTATTCGATACCGCTGTACTCTCACGCGCAGGTGATGTGGTACCGCAAAGATTTGCTGAAACAAGCGAATCTGGAAGTGCCGAAAACGTAGGACGAACTGTTCGAAACGGCGAAAAAACTGAATAACCCGCCCGATGTATACGGACTTTCCGTACCGATGGGACAAGGCGATATGATGGCGACCCGCTTCCTGAATCTGTACGTCCGTTCGGCCGGGGATGCCCTTATTACGAAGGACGGCAAAGCCAATCTGACCAGCAAAGCGGCCATCGACGGGATCAATTTATGCGAAACGCAACGGATGGGAGGAAGCTCAGGCCGAAGTGAGCTGGAAGAAAAAACGGGCGATCTCGGGCGGTCATCTTTACCACCATATTCACGAGCTCGATTTCATTCAGTTTCTGATGGGGCCGGCGCGGCACGTATGCATGTCGGGCGGCAATGTGGCTCATCAAGGCGAGTTGTACGGAGACGAGGACGATATGCTGTTTATTACGCTGGAGTTCGAGGGTAACCGCTATGCGACTCTCCAATATGGATCAGCGTTCCGCTGGAGCGACCATTTCGTGAAAATTCAGGGCACCAAAGGTGCTATATTAATAGATTTGCAGGATGTAAAGGTCGTGCTGAAGTCGCCGGAGGGAGAACGACGGTTTCTGTTGCACGAGTCGCAGGAGGAGGACGACGACCGGACCCGTATTTACAAAGGGCTCGAGATGGACGGCGCAATTATGTACGGCAAGCCGGACAAGACTCCGCCGATGTGGCTCGGCAGCATTATGAAGAAAGAAATGATTTATTTCCATAGCATTATGCAAGGAGCCGAGGTAGAAGAAGAGTTTAAGCCGCTGCTGGACGGGACCGCGGCGAGAGCTTCCATAGCGACTGCGGACGCGCTGACGATTTCGCTTCGCGAAGACCGGAAAGTGAGTGTGGACGAAGTAATAGGAGCGTCCGAAGGAGTGGCGGTGCAATGATTTACGATAAAATCGCCAATTTGCCGCAATATGCGTTTCTGAATCCGCGAATGGCAAGCTGCGTGACGGATCTGATGGCAGGTCTGGACGAAGAGACGGACGGTACTCAAGCGGACTTTGCCAAAAACAGAATCGAATTCGCGACAGCCGAGCGGAACGAGAAACGTTTCGAAGCCCACCGGAAATATATTGACGTTCACGTCGTTCTGGAAGGAACGGAATATGTGGAGGTCACCCATGTGGATAATTTGACGAACGCAACGGAGTACGATAGCGAGTCGGACTATTTGCTGGGCGATGCGTCTTCAACGTGTGTGTTTGGCGGGTATTTGGAACCCGGCAGCTTCCTCATCTGTTTCCCCGAGGATGCGCATCGGGTCGGCCCGAATATGAGGGCATCTATATTGCGATGTATTCCGCTTATGACGACTCCGGGAATGTCGACAGCGAGCGGGTGAAGCAATTGGCGCGTTATTACGCGGGAACCGGTGTAAAGGGACTTTACGTCGGCGGGAGCTCCGGCGAAGGGATGCTGCAGACGGCGGAAGAGCGGATGCAGGTACTGCACGCCGTGATGGAAGAGGTGAAGGGGGAGCTAAAAATACTCGTTCACGTCGGTGCGAATTCCACCCGTGAAAGTGTAGAGCTGGCCAAACATGCGGAGCTTAGCGGGGCTGACGCGATCTCAGCCGTCCCTTCGATCTATTACCGGCTTTCGGAGAAAGCGGTGGAGACGCATTGGCAGAAGATGATCGACGCCGTTTCGCTTCCGTTTATCATTTACAACACTCCGCAAACGACGGGTTTTCATCTTTCGATGCCGTTACTCGAGCGGATGGCGAAGCAGGACCAAGTAATCGGCGTAAAAATGTCCGGCGAAAGCACGTTTGAGCTTCAGCAGTTCAAAGAGGCTGGAGGAGACGATTTCCTCGTGTTTAACGGTCCCGACGAACAGTTTCTGGGCGGACGGGCGATGGGGGCCGACGGCGGGATCGGCGGAACGTACGGCGTTATGCCGGAGCTGTTCTGCGTGCTTGACCGATTTTTCTCCGAAAATAAGCTGGATGAAGCCAAGGCGCTTCAATTCAGGATCAACCGGATTATTAAAAAGCTGCTCGGTTATCCGTCCTTATACGGAGCCTGCAAATCTATATTGTCTTTACGCGGAATCGAAACCGGCCAGCCCCGCCTGCCGCTTCTGCCAGTAGGCGAAGAATTCCGGGCGTCTCTTCTTGAGCTGAATCGCGAGATACAGGATCTGACCGCTGAAATGGGAGCATGAATTTCGCGGGATTATAATGCACTAAGCAGCCCGGTCCAACGGAGGTCCGGGCCTTTTCGCGCTGTCTGGAAGCGCCGATTACGGCCTCGGCCGGACGACCGTCTTCTGCACCCGACCGTTCCCCGCCGTTTTTGCGGCGGTATAACGGGAATCAAGAATAATTACGGGGATATTCAGCAAAATTAAGGATGGGGATCGTTTCCTGACCAACCAGCAGGGATTATGGGGGAGGGCAATCATGAATAGGGGCTCGATCACATTTGTTCAGACGACAATGATTCTGATGCTGGGAACCGGACTGATGAATCACGTTATCGTCATTCCGGTGCTGATGGACGGTGCGAAGCGGGACGCATGGATCAGCGTGCTTCTAGCAGGCGCCATTTTTTTAGGATGGAGCGCACTGTTGTACACGGCACTGGCAAGGACGCGCGGCCTCCATATTTTCAGATGGCTGGGCGAAGCGTATTCGCCGCTGCTGGCGAGAGCGATGGCATCGATCGCCTGTGTATATATGGTTTTGATCAGTTCCGTCACGCTGCGGGATACGGCGACCTGGATTCACCTGACGTTTCTGCCCAAAGTTCCGATCCTTGTTCTGGCCTCTTTATTCGGTCTTTTATGTCTATTCAATGCTTATTTCGGCATTCGTTCGATCGCGAGCTTGTCGGTGCTGCTGCTTCCTTTTGTAGTGGCATTCGGTTTTTTCGTAATGACGGCCAACTTTCCGCATAAACGTTACACCCTGCTCCGACCTATGCTTGAGTACGGCATGGGCCCGGTTTGGCACGGAGTGGTTTACGTAGGGGCGGGATTGATCGAGCTGATCATCATTTTGTTTTTGCAGCAGTATATCCGAACGCCGTATTCCGTATGGAGCGTCCTTACCGCGGCCTTCCTATTAGTGGGGCTGACGATCGGCCCGGTGATGGGAGGGATTGCGGAGTTTGGGCCCGAGCTGATGGGCAAGCTGAGATACCCGGCATATGAGGAATGGAGGCTGGTAACAATCGGACGTTACATCGAGCATCTCGATTTCTTCAGCATTTATCAATGGTTTTCCGGCGCATTTATCCGGATTTCCCTGACGATGTTCCTTGTAGCGGATCTGCTGGGCGTTCACGATAAGCGAAGGAAAAAGGCGGTGCTTGTATCCGTTCTGCTCGTCTCTGTAGCGGTTGCCGTATATCCGGGCAGCGACGATCAGTTTCTGGATGCGTTGCGCGATTATGTGCTGCCTGTCGTATTGGCGGTTATGACCGTTTACAGTCTGCTCTTTATAGTGCTGATCCACGCGAAGAGAAGAGGAGGAACGAATCTTGGGTGACGCTACTGCCTTCGCGGACCGGATCGTCGAGCTGTTCGCATTGTGCGGCGATGTCAAGATCGATACCCTGGAGCTGCCCGGAGCGGGCGATGGGCGGCATACGGCCGTTCAGCTCGTCTATTGCGAAAGCCTGTGCGATGTTTATCATCTGAACCGGCTGGTCATACCGAGTCTGTTCGATCTGTTCCGAAGCCGCCCGATCCCGGACTTCATAGAGCTGGAGCGGCATGTGAAGCTGAGAATCGTTCGGGTGGATGATCCTTCGGACGAGGAGGCGATCGTACGGAGGGTGTTTCGCGGCGAACTCCTGTTGTGGTTCGAATCGTTTGGAGCGCTCTGCACTATCGATATCTCGGATATCCCGGCCCGAAACACCGAGGAGCCGAATACCGAAGTCTCGATAAAAGGTCCCAAAGACGGATTCACTGAAGAATTAACCCTCAACCTGGGTTTGATTCGCAAAAGGCTGAAATCAAACAAGCTTGCGGCCGATTACTACAGGTTCGGAAGTGAGACGGAAACTCAGGTAGCGCTGCTGTACATGAACAACCGGATTAATTCCGACGTACTGAGCGAGATTCGGAGCAAGCTCGGCGGCTTGAACCTGCCCGAACTGATCAGCTCGACGCAGCTCGAGGAGACGCTTTCCGGTTTCTCTTTGTTTCCGCAGTTTGCGTATACCGGGCGGCCGGATTATGCCGTAAATTCCTTGCTGCACGGCCGTTTTGTATTGCTGGTCGAAGGTTCGCCGACCGCGTCGATTGCGCCGGTGACGCTGACCTATATTATGAATGTCTCGGAGGATGCGCATACGGCTAATCTTTTCGTTACGTTTACACGGCTTATGAGGATGCTCGGGTTATTGTTTTCGTTATTTTTACCAGGTTTTTGGATCGCGCTCATGTCCTATCATCAAGACCAGATTCCGTTCTCGCTGTTGGCTACCCTCGTCATTTCCAGACAAGGTGTACCGCTGCCCGTACCGCTTGAAGCTTTCGTCATGCTGCTGCTGTTCGAGCTGTTTCGCGAAGCGGGAATGAGGCTGCCCTCCGCTTTCGGACAAACGTTGTCGGTGGTCGGAGGATTAATTATCGGCCAGGCTGCCATAAGCGCGGGAATTACGGCGCCGGGAACGATTGTGATCGTCGCCATATCGGTGATGGCTACGTTTACGCTGGTAAACCAGCAAATTGTCGGAATGGTCAGTATACTGCGCGGAGTCATTTTGCTGGTCAGCGGTCTGCTCGGCTTGTTCGGGTTTCTTTTTTGTCTGCTGGCGATGGCGCTGTATCTGGTCAATTTGAAGTCGTTCGGCGTTTATTACATGGAGCCGCTCGCTCCGCCCGATGCCCGGGATATATGGAAAGTTCTGTTCCGGTTTCCGTGGGGCAAGCGGATATCCATCCCCGCTTCGTTGCGCAAGAAGAAGCGGGGGGAAGGAGGAGGTAATCCGGTATGAGAGCGATTCGCACCTTGCTGGCGGCCGCCCTGATCCCGTTGTTGCTGACGGGCTGCTGGGGGATCCGGGAGATCGAGCATTTGGTCTACCTGAATTCCGTAGGGGTCGACTATAAGGACGGGAAAGTCGTTTTTTACGGACAGGTGGTCAGCTTCTTTAACGTGGCGAAAAAAGAAGGCGGAGATCAAGCCCAGAAGCAGCTGGTATCTATTGTCAAAGCCGAGGGCGATTCGTTCGACAAGGCGGTTTTTAATATGTACACAACGGCGCAGCAGCGTATTGCCTGGAGTCATGTAAAATCGCTAGTCTTTACCGAAGAGGCTTTAGAGAAACGTATTATCGAGCAGGTATTCGACGTGTGGGACCGATATTACGAAAATCGGTATACGATATGGGTATTCGCGACGAAAGAACCGATCGAGCGGGTGTTTGAAGCTACGCCAATCCAAAATGTGTCCGTTGTTTACTCGCAGCTCAACGACCCGAAAGATATATATGCGCAAAACTCGGTTGTAGCCCCTATATATTTGTATGACTTCATACGCACCTGGCATGAAAAAAGCCAGGCGCTCAAACTTCCTTTTTTGGCGATTGACGATAGCTGGAGAGAAAACGGGAATGTGAAGCCGAAGCTGGAGATGAGCGGAATTGGCGTTTTTCATAACAAGAGCTACAAAGGGGATATGCCCCGCATATCGCTTCATGGTCTCCGCTGGTTAAATCCGAAGACGGTTCGGACCCCTCTATATGTGAAGTCCGGACAAGGCGGGGCGGCAACGGAATCGACCATTGTCTTGGAAAATGTGAAGCCCCGGATCGAAGCGGAGGTAAGCGGAGGAAAAGCCGCGTTCCGAATCTCGATATCTGCAGCAGGCAATATCCCCCAATTGGAACAGGATGTACAGGAGAAAGAGCTCGAGCGATTGGCCGAAGCGAAAATCAAGTCGGAGATCAAAAAAACCTATACGGAGGGACTCAACCTCGGAGCGGATGTCCTCGGTTTATCCGAAGCGTTATACCGGGCCAAGCCGAAGCAGTGGCACGATCTGATTCGGAATGGCAAGCTGCCGCTCCGGCCCGATTCGATCGTATCCATCGAAGTCAGTGTGGATATCGTAAGCGGGGGAATATCCAAAATCAAGAGATAGGGACCGGAATATTCAGTTGAACCGGTCCCGCTCCTTGTAAGATTTATCTAATATATAAATGATTGATTTTATATTGACAGCCATTCAATTCATCCTTTAATATTAATACCACTGGAGAATATAAATCGAAAATAATATAATATCTTAAAAAACATCAGTTTTTTCACTGTGAAAACGTTATAATTTTTATTAATTTGTTCACTGGTGAAAATAATGGGGAGATAGATAGTGAAAAAACACGATCAGGATTTTATGAAAAGGCAAAACCGGCTCACTGTTTTTGAAATCATCAAAAACCAGCAGCCGATCTCCCGTGCTTTCATCGCCAAGCAGACCGGCATGAGTCCCACTACGGTAAGCCGCATCGTCGGCGAGCTGACGGAAGAAGGGTACCTGCTCGAAACCGAACAAGTATCCGCCGGCTTGGGCCGCAAATCGACGCTGCTAGCGATGGTCGATGCTGCCGTGTTGTCTGTCGGCGTCGAGCTGGACCGTCATCGCATCCATATCGGCATCGTAGACATTCAGGGTAAGGTGGTAGCCAGCGGCACGTATCCGCGTGCGGCGGATGAAAGCGCTGAGATTACGCTGGAGAGGATCGGAGCCGAGATCAATCGCCTGACCCATGAAAATGAGATCGACTGCGCCCGCCTGATCGGAATCGGTATCGGCCTTCCCGGGATCGTAGACAACGACAACGGAGTCGTCATTTTCTCCGTCCAGCTTGGCTGGAAAAATGTCCGTCTCGCCGAAAGGTTGAAGGAAATTACCGGATACGACGTGGCGGTGGACAATGAGCTCAAAGTGAAAGCGCTTGCCGAGCATTTGAAGGGCGCCGCCATCGGCTCGAACCGTACCGCGCTGCTCGGCTTCGGCAACGGCGTAGGTTCTGCGCTTATCGTCGAGGGGGAGATTTACCGCGGTAAAACGAACAGTGCCGGTGAAATCGGCCATACGACGATCGACCCGAACGGGATGATGTGCGACTGCGGGAAAGCGGGCTGCCTGCAAACGTATATCAACATCCACTCGCTGCTGGCCGAAGCGAACAAGACGCATCCGGTCCGCACGATTGAAGAGTTGTTTGAAGCAAGGCGGGCGGGGGAACGCTGGGCCGTTTATTTGATCGACCGGGCGCTTATGTACATGGCGATTACGATTAATAACGTCGTATGCATGTATAACCCGGACAGCGTTATATTAAGCGGAGAGCTGGCGGACAAGTTCCCGGAGATTTACCAGGAAGTTGTGGAGCTGTGTATCACCAGATTCGTCTGGGAGCCGCTGCGCGGAACGTTCACGATTCTGCGTTCGGAGCTAAGCGAGCAAGGCGTCGTCATCGGTTCCGGATTGATGTCGCAAAATTGTTTTTTTGCCTTGGAGTAGACGGGACCGCACATGGTTGAATTTGGGAGGGAACAAGATGAGGTTCATACCTTTAGTGGAAGAATACCGGGGCGGCGTGCTGGAGAATGTAAACTATGGAGCCGTTGCCGTTGTCGACGAGAAAGGCAAGGTCCTGTACTCGGCGGGCAATCCGGAGCATCTTACGTTTTTGAGATCGGCGGCCAAACCGTTTCAGGCGATTCCCGCGATGAAGCGGCGGATCGAAACCGTATATGGCCTTGAAGGCCGTGAAGCCGCACTGTTTGCGGCATCCCACAGGGGTGAAGCGTTCCATATCGACGCGCTCGAATCGATGCTTCGCAAAACCGGCATTTCGGAAGACGCGCTTCATTGCTGCGCGACGTACCCGCTGAACGAAGACGCGAAGGCGCTCCGGCATCAGGCCCATGAGCCGAAGCGGAGAATTTTCCACAACTGCTCGGGCAAGCATACCGGTCTTATCGCCCTGTGCAAACATATGGGCTGGGACGAGCGGACGTACTACGATCCGGAACATCCGGTTCAGAAGGAAATCGTTCAGACACTTGCTTATTTCGCCGAAGTGCCGGAAGAGTCGATTCCGCACGGTGTCGACGGCTGCGGCTTGCCGATCTTCGCGCTTCCGCTGTACAAAATCGGCTACTCTTTCTTGAAGCTCGCTTGCCCGGATCTGATCGAAGATGAAGAGACGCGCGATGCTGCTGCAAGGATGGCCAAGCTCATGAATGAATATCCCGACATGATAGCGGATACACGGTTCGTATGCTCCGAGCTGCTCAAGGACCCGAATTTGACGGCCAAGGGCGGGGCGAAGGGGGTATACGGCATCGGTCTCCGGAAGGAAAGGCTGGGCATCTCCCTGAAAGTATCCGATGGCTCCGAGTTAGTATGGCCGTGCATCATCGCCTCGATTCTGGAGCGCCTCGGGTATGACAATCTGGAGACGATCGAGCGGCTGTACAAGCTGGTTCCCAATACGATCGTTAACGACGGGGGCACGGAAGTCGGCGAACGCCGGGCGGTATTCGAACTGCAAGCCTGATCGAGAATAACTTCCTGATCTGCGCCAAGGCGGGGGAGCGGAACGGCCCGGATTGATTCACGAACGGCTTGATCCAACTTCCGTGTCCGGCGCAGGGCAGGAGCGATTCTATACAAACAAACACCTTGGGGAGTGAAACAAAAATGAAGGCTATGGGAAGAAAAACATGGTCGATGCTGATGCTGCTGCTGATCGTAGCGGTAGTGGCCGCAGGTTGTGGCGGCAAAGCCGGCAACGAAAGCACAGAAGGCGCTAACGCCGGTCAAGGCGAAGGCAGTAAAACGGTTTCCAAAAACAACAAGGACATCGTGGTTGCCATCAACGCCAATTTTATTACGCTCGATCCCCACAATACTAGCGATACCCATTCGATTACAGGCGCTAGAACGATGTACGAAGGGTTGATGGGCTTCGACGAGAATATGAACGTCGTGCCGGTGTTGGCCGAGTCCCACAAGATCAGCGAGGACGGTCTCGTTTACACGTTTACGCTGAAGGATAACGTCAAATTCCATGACGGCACCGATTTCAACGCCGAAGCGGTCAAGATTAATCTGGACCGTCTGCGCGACGAGAAAAACAACCTGAGACTTCGCAAAAGCTTCGCAAAAGTAACGAACGTAGAAGCGAAAGACGCCAAAACGGTTGTCATTACCCTTAGCGAGCCGTATAACGCATTCCTGAACAAAATGGCGATGGCCCTGATGGTCAGCCCGAAGGCTTTGAAAGAGCAAGGTGAGAATATCGGTAAAAATCCGGTAGGAACCGGTCCGTTCAAATTCAAGGAATGGGTGCAGGGCGATCGTCTCGTAGTCGTGAAAAACACCGATTACCGTCAAAAAGAGCTTCCAAAAGTCGACAGCATTACGTTCAAGCCGGTACCGGAGAACGGCTCGCGGATCG
This sequence comes from Paenibacillus oceani, assembly GCF_014705615.1. Taxonomy (GTDB): domain Bacteria; phylum Bacillota; class Bacilli; order Paenibacillales; family NBRC-103111; genus Paenibacillus_AB; species Paenibacillus_AB oceani. Next base: position 104,109 of record NZ_JACXJA010000005.1, on the reverse strand, counting down.
CGATGCTGAAAACCGGCGAAGCGGACTTCATCTATCCGATGCCGACCGAGCAGGTATCCGAGGTGGAAGGACAAAAAGATATCGTCGTAGACAAAATCGATTCGACGATCGTACGTTACGTTACGCTGAATACGATGAAAAAGCCGTTTAGCGACGTGAAAGTACGTCAAGCGATCAACTATGCAATCAATAAAGACGCTTATATTAAAGTCGTCAAATCCGGTCTGGGAGCGAAGCTGGAATCGACGATGTCTTCCAAAACCCAGTATTTCTCCAAGCAGTCCGGCTACGAGTACGATGTAGAAAAAGCGAAAAAGCTGCTGGCCGAAGCCGGCTATGCGGACGGGTTCACCGCCGAAATCTGGGGCGAAAACGATTCCGAGACAATGAAGGGCATGCAGTTCATTCAGCAGCAGCTTGCACTCGTAGGCATCAAGCTGGAAGTGAAATCGATGGAAGGCGGCACGCTGTCACAGCAAATCAACTCGGCCAAAACGCCGGAAGAAGCGAAGATCCAAATGTGGTACGTAAGCTGGTCCCCGTCGTCCGGCGATGCCGACGGCGCGACAAGAGGTTTGTTCAGCAGCGAGATGTTCCCTCCTGCCGGAGCGAATACCGCTTATTACAAAAATGCAAACGTCGACAAGTGGATCGCGGACGCCAACAAGGCGATCGATCCGAAGCAAGCCGGCGCGATCTACGCCGACATTCAGAAGCAAATTTGGGAAGACGCGCCATGGGCGTTCATGGGCGTCGACCAGGTCATCTCGGGCAAGCGCGCTTACCTTAGCGGCGTCAAAGTATTCCCGGACGGCTCGATTAGCGTTCGCGATGCGGAAGTGAAGTAATCACGTGATAACGGGGCCGTTTCTGTATATGTTGCTGCGGAAGCGGCCCCTGTTATGTACTTAGCATACTTGAAGGGAGGCTCTCGTGTTGGGCAGATACGCGTTACAAAGACTTCTTGGTGTCATTCCTCTGCTGTTTGTCGTATCGGTGCTCGTCTTTTTGTTCATCCACTTGATCCCGGGCGACCCGGCGCGGCTCGTAGCGGGTAAGGATGCTACGCTGGATGAAATTAACGGCATACGCGAGCAGCTTGGGCTGAATTTGCCGCTGTGGCAGCAATATTTGAACTATATGGGGAAACTGTTGTCGGGCGATCTGGGCAGTTCGCTGCGCTCCGGCTTGCCGGTATCGGACATGCTGATGAGCAGATTGACCCCGACCGTCATTCTTACATTTACAAGCCTCGGCTGGGCACTGGTGATCGGCTTGCTGATCGGAACGATCTCGGCCGTATACCGCAACCGCTGGCCTGACTACACCGGGATGCTGACGGCGATATCCGGCATTTCCGTGCCGGGCTTCTGGCTGGGTCTCGTCCTGATCCAGATTTTCTCGGTACAGCTGGGCTGGTTCCCCACAGGCGGCGTGGATTCGTGGAAATCGTACGTATTGCCGTCGCTTACGCTTGGAGCGGGCATTATGTCCATGCTGGCCCGATTCTCGAGATCGTCGATGCTGGAAACGATGAGAGAGGACTACATCCGGACGGGACGCGCGAAAGGACTTCGGGAGTTCGTAGTCGTCGGACGCCATGCGCTTCGCAACTCGCTGATTCAAGTCGTAACCGTGGCCGGTTTGCAGTTCGGATTTTTGCTGGGCGGTTCGGTTATGGTGGAGACGGTGTTCAGTATACCGGGTCTGGGCAGGCTGCTGGTCGACTCGATCGCTTTCAGGGACTACACCGTCATTCAAGCTCTCCTGTTATTGTTTGCCACTCAGTTTATCTTAATTAATCTTATCGTCGATTTGCTGTACGGGGTACTGAATCCGAAAATCCGGTATGCGTCGAACTAGGAGGAGATCTAATGAACAACAATTCGACGAGCATGGGGGCCGGTTCCTCCGAGCCTGGAGCAACGCTTAAGACCACGCGCCCGAAAGGCCGCCTGGCCCAGTTTTTTCGCAATTTCAGCAAGCAAAAGCTATCGCTTGCGGCGGGCATATTCATTTTATTGCTGGTGATCGTCGCTTTATTCGGTCCTTATCTGACTCCTTACGACCCGAATGAACCGGATTACGACGCGCTGATGACTCCTCCGTCGGCCGCTCATTGGGCGGGAACGGACGAGTACGGCCGAGATATTATGAGCCGGCTTATCGACGGGACGCAGTTGACGCTTGCGGTCAGCTTAAGCGCGGTGTTTATCGCGGCGGTGTTCGGTACCGTGCTCGGGCTGCTTAGCGGTTATTACGGGGGATGGCTGGACCGGCTCATTATGCGGGGCAGCGACGTGCTATTCTCGTTTCCCGATCTGCTGCTCGCGATCGGAATCGTCGCGATTCTGGGTCCGGGCTTGTCCAATGTGGTAATTGCCGTAGCGGTGTTCGGCACGCCGTCTTTTGCCAGGATCATTCGCAGTGTTACTTTATCGGCCAAAGAAACGTTGTTCGTGGAAGCGGCGCGGTCGATGGGCGCCAAAAACGGACGTATTATATGGAAGCATATTTTTCCGGAGACGGTTCCGAGCATTATTGTGAATGTGACGATGAAAATCGGCGGTGCGATATTGGCCGCATCTTCACTCAGCTTTCTCGGTATGGGCGCCAAGCCGACCGAGCCGGACTGGGGAGCCATGCTGAGCATGGGGCGGGACTACTTGAGCATAGCTCCGCATATTGTGTACATTCCCGGAGCGGCGATCTTTTTGACCGTACTTGCTTTTAACCTGGTTGGGGACGGACTGCGTGATGCTCTAGATCCCAAAGCGAAAAAATAAGGGGAGGGCCAGACCGTGACGCCTAGATTGCTTGAAGTGCAAGGATTGAAAACGGAGTTCAGACGCGATGGCGGCAGCGTAATGGCGGTGTCCGGCGTTGACTTTCATATAAATAAAGGCGAAGTATTGGGCCTGGTCGGCGAATCCGGCTGCGGTAAAAGCGTAACCTCCTTATCGATCATGCGGCTGCTCAAGGATACGCCGGGACGGATCGCCGGAGGCGCGGTCCGCTTTCAAGGCACCGACTTGACCCAGTTGAACGAAAAGGAAATGCGGCGGTTTCGCGGGAACGAACTTGCGATGATTTTCCAGGAGCCGATGACCTCGCTGAACCCGGTGCTGCGTATCGGCCTTCAATTGGAAGAGCCGATTATGCTGCATCTCGGATACAGCCGGAAGCGCGCTCGGGAGCATGCGATCCATACGCTTAAGCTGGTAGGGATTCCGCGCGCCGACGAAGTGATGAACGATTATCCGCACCAGTTGTCCGGGGGAATGAGACAGCGGGTGATGATCGCGATGGCGATGGCGTGCGGTCCGAAGCTGCTGATCGCCGACGAACCGACGACGGCGCTGGATGTGACGATTCAGGCGCAAATTCTCGATCTGATGAAACGGTTGAAGGAAGAGCAGGAGATGGGCATGCTGCTGATCACGCACGACCTGGGCGTCGTTGCCGAGATGTGCGACCGCGTCGTCGTCATGTACGCCGGACGGGTCGTCGAAGAAGCGTCGGTGACCGACCTGTTTGAGCGGCCGCAGCATCCGTATACGAAAGGCTTGATTCATTCTGTACCGAAGCTGCGGCAAAAAGTCCGGAGGCTTGAGTCCATCCCGGGCAACGTCCCGGATTTGAGCGCGATGCCCAAAGGCTGCAAATTCGCGCCGCGTTGTCCGCACGTGATGGAGCGCTGCCAAACGGAGGAGCCGCAGCTGCTGCCCCTCGCAGAAGCGGCGGACCGCAAAAGCCGCTGCTGGCTGACGGAGCCGGTTCAGGAAGGAGGGAGAAGCGAATGAAAGAGACGCCACTTATCGAAGTCAAAGGGCTGCAAAAGTCGTTTACGATCAAAAAAGGCTGGTTCGGTGTTACCAAACATCTGAAAGCGGTGGACGGCATCACATTCGCGATCCGCAAAGGAGAGACGTTCAGTCTGGTCGGCGAGAGCGGCTGCGGCAAGTCGACGACGGGCCGGCTGATCACGCGTCTGCTGAAGCCTAACGGCGGCGAAGTATGGTTTAACGGGCACAACATCAGCGATTACACCGATAATCAGATGCGGCCGCTGCGCAAAGATATGCAGATGGTATTCCAGGACCCGTACGCTTCGCTGAATCCCCGGATGAAAGTGAAAGAGCTTGTCGCCGAGCCGCTGCTCATTCATACGAAGCTTGGCACGAAGGAACGGGACAAGCTGGCGCATGAGCTGCTGGAGACGGTAGGTCTTAGCAGCTTTCACGCTGAGCGTTACGCCCATGAGTTCAGCGGGGGCCAGCGGCAGCGGATCGGGATCGCACGGGCGCTGTCCGTCCGTCCGAGCCTGATCGTGGCGGATGAACCCGTATCGGCGCTCGACGTGTCTATCCAGTCGCAGGTGCTGAATCTGCTGCAGGATCTTCAGGAAGAGTACGGACTGACGTATTTGTTCATCTCTCATGATCTGAGCGTAGTCGAGCATATTAGCGACCGAATCGGAGTTATGTATCTGGGTACGCTGGTGGAGACGGCCGAGAAGGACGTGCTGTACGATCGTCCGCTTCATCCGTATACACAGGCGCTGCTCTCGTCCGTGCCGGTACCCGATCCGAGCCTGAAGAAGGAACGGATTATTCTGAAAGGTGATCTGCCAAGTCCGGTCGATCCGCCGTCCGGCTGCAGGTTCCATACCCGATGCCCGTCCTGCATGGAGATCTGCAAGGTGAAGGAGCCGGTGTTCAAGGAAGCGGAGCCGGGTCATCAGGTCGCCTGTCATTTGTACGACGAAGAGATTATGAGAACGGCCAAATAAGGCTGCCGATACAGCCGGTATTCCACCATCACTGTTGAAGAAGGGATTGCCCATGTTGATTACTATCGATAAAGCCGGATCGTCGGACGTTCTCCTGTATCCGGCGTATGCCGGAGAAACATTCCCGTATCCGCTCAGCGAAGCGCGGAAGCGGCCGGGAACGATGACGTGGCTGTACAGCCGGACGGAAGGCGAAACGGATATGCTCTCCGCAGGAATGGGGGAGCGGAGCCGGTCGACGCTGGAGCGGGTACGTCGTGCAGGCGGAGCCTCGGCCCGCTCTTTGCTCCTGGAAGGGCGCAATGCCGGGACGCTTGTCGGAAGCCTGGAGCCCCTCGCGGAGCGAGAGATCGGTCGCAGCAAGGAAGTGGCGGCGGAATGGCTGCAAGCGTGGATCGAAGGCTGGTTGCTTGGCTTATACCGGTTCGACAAGTACCGGGGCGTGACGAAGCTCGTCGGGGAAGTCCGCCTGAACCTCCAGTCGGAAGATTGGAACGGGCTTACGCTGGCGGAGCTGGATGAGGTGATCCGGATCGCCGCCCATCGCGCGGAAGGAGCCAACCTGACGCGGGATTGGGTGAACGAGACGCCAGGGGCGTTAAACCCGGATACGTTCGTCCAATGGACCGAGGAGCTGTTCAAGGACAAGCCGGTCGGCATCCGCATCTACCGGGGGCAAGAGCTGGCCGATCGAGGCATGAACGGCCTGCTGACCGTCGGAGCCGGGAGCTTGTATGCGCCGGCGCTGATCGAGCTTACGTACGATGGACTGCCCGGCTCCGAAGCGCCTACGCTTGCGCTGGTCGGCAAAGCGATTACCTTCGACATGGGTGGCATGAATGCGAAGACGGGCCGCGATATTAGCGACGCCCGGATGGATATGGGCGGAGCGGCGGCCGTCATCGGAGCGATGGACATCCTGGTCCGGCAGCGCGCCGGGACTCGCGTCACCGCTCTGATCGCCGTAGCGGACAATTTGCCGGACGCACGCTCTACGCTGCCGTCTTCCGTCATTACGTATCCGAACGGCTTGACCGTTCAGGTGGCGAACACCGACGGAGAAGGCCGCCTCGTGCTGGCTGACGCCTTAATCCATGCAGCCGGACTTGGCGTGGCGCAGGCGATCGACATCGCTACGCTGACCGGCAACGTCGGCGACGCGCTGGGTCTCGGAATCGCCGGGATCTGGGGCGATACCGCGATGACGCGGACACTGGTGGAGATCGGCGAGCGCAACGGCGAGCGGCTGTGGCCGATGCCCTTGATGGACGACTATGAATCGGAGCTGAAAAGCCATTATGCCGATCTGCGCAACGTAGGCACTTCCACGCTTGCCGGAGCGATTGTCGCGGCGCTGTTCATCCGCCGTTTCGTCGCCGAGCCGATGAGCTGGGTTCATATCGATATGGCCGGTACGGTGCAGTACAAGCAAGACGTCGGGTACGCCGAAGCCGGGGCTACCGGTTACGGGGCCAGACTGCTTGCGGATTATGCCGTACAATATGCCCGTCAACATAAATCGGACAATCGGGAGATTTCGTCATGAAATTAGAAGTGATCGCCACTTGTATGGAAGATGCGCTTACAGCGGAACAGAACGGCGCCGACCGGCTGGAATTGATTACGGCCGTTACCGAAGGCGGATTGACGCCCGGGATAGGCCTCGTTCAACAGGTGGTCCGTTCGGTAAGCATACCGGTTCACGTGATGGTCCGGCCGCACAGCCGCTCTTTTGTATACAGCAAGCACGATCTGGATACGATGATCGCGGAGATTCAGGCGATTGCCGCCGCGGGAGCGGCCGGCATCGTAGTCGGCTCCTTGACGTCCGAAGGCGTGATCGACGAAGCGGCGCTTGAGGCGATGCTTCCATGGGCCGCAGGGATGCAGGTCACCTTCCACCGGGCGTTCGACGAGCTGGAGGATCAGCTGGCCGGATTGCAGACGCTGCTTCGTTATCCGGCGATTACCCGCGTACTTACGTCAGGCGGACCGAAGCCCGCTCCCGAGTCGGTTCCGGCTATACGCAGCCTGGTTGAGGCGACTGGGGGTACGACGCTGCGGATCTTGGCCGGCAGCGGACTGACGCTGGACGGAATTGAAACGTTTATTGAACAAACCGGGGTGAGCGAGGTGCATTTCGGGTCGGCGGTGCGTTATGGCCGCTCCTCGTTGTCTCCGATCGATCCTGTACAGCTGAAGGCTTTATCCGACAGCCTTCTTAGATTCGGCTGATCATAGATTTGAAAAAAGGTGAATCATTTGCATACCAATGAACAATACGTAGTCGGGATCGATCTGGGCGGTACGAAAATTGCCGCCGCTTTGTTCGATTCGAAAGGCGAGATTCTGGGCCGCGAGCGAATGGAGACGGCGAATGCCCGTACGGCGCAGGAAGTCGTGCAGCGGATGATCGATATGATCCGTTCCGTATCCGAAGGATACCCGTTGTCCGGTGTAGGGCTCGCTTCTCCGGGTGCGGTGAACAGCAAGGAAGGGATCGTGCTCCACGGCACGAATTTGCCGGAGTGGGAAAACGTTCCCCTTAAGAAATGGATGGGCGAAGCGCTCGGCGTCGACGTGCAGGTCGTGAACGACGCGAATGCGGCGGCGTGGGGCGAATATGTGCGAGGCGCGGGCAAACAGTCCGAGAACATGGTGTACGTGACATTCAGCACGGGGATCGGAGCGGGAATCGTACTGGACGGCAAGCTGCTGCTCGGGACGACTTCCTTCGCCGGCGAGCTGGGCCATAATATCATCGAACCGCACGGGCCGGAGTGCATATGCGGCAACAAAGGCTGCTGGGAAATGTACGCATCGGGCACGGCGATCCGGGATTCGGCGGTGGAGCTGATGCGCGGCAGAACGTCTGCGATTGCGGAGCTGGCTGCGGCACGGGGTGAAGCGGTGTCCGCCAAGCATGTGTTCGAGGCGAGCAGGCAGGGCGATCCGGTTGCCGCCGAAGTGGTGGAGCGGGCGGTATCGTATATGGCGATCGGCCTTGCGAACGCGGTGCATACGTTTAATCCCGACCGGATCGTCATCGGGGGCGGCGTCAGCAAGGCGGGAGATATGCTTTTTCCGGTCCTGCGGGCCCAGACAGAGAAACATATTATGAAGCCGTATCTCGGCACCTATGACATTGTGCCGGCTGATCTCCGGGACGATGTCGGACTGATCGGCGCAGCCGCTTTGTTTCATCGGGCGTAACGGCACTGGTAACTACGGAAACGGAGGATGGCCGCATGAGTACGAGGGAGCAGAGAACCCGCTGGTTTTTGCAGGACCGGTTCGGCATGTTCATCCATTGGGGACTGTATTCGATTCCCGCCAGAGGGGAATGGATTCAGGGCAACGAGCGGATGAGCTACGAGTTGTACAAAACGTATTTCGACGAATTCGACGCATCGCGTTATAATCCGAAGGAATGGGCGAAAGCGGCGAAAGCCGCCGGACAAAAATACGCGGTGTTGACGACGAAGCATCATGACGGCTTCTGCCTGTTCGACAGCAAGCTGACCGACTTCAAGGCGACCAACACGCCGGCCGGCCGTGATCTTGTCCGTGAATTTGTCGACGCCTTCCGCGAGGAAGGGATCGCGGTCGGGCTGTATTATTCGATCATCGACTGGCATCATGACGATTATCCGGGCTACGGGGACAAGGCTCATCCGGACCGGGACAACGAGGCGGCGAAGGACAAACCGATCGATTTCGATCGTTACTTGACCTACATGCACGGTCAGGTAAAAGAGCTGTTGACGAACTACGGCAAGATCGACATCATGTGGTTCGATTTCTCCTACGACAATATGACCGGCGAGAAATGGAAGGCGACGGAGCTCGTCCGGATGATCCGTTCCATCCAGCCGGATATTATTATCGATAACCGCTTGGGCGGCAATATCCGGGCGGCGGAGCCGGAGGAATATGCGGGCGACTTCTTCTCTCCCGAGCAGATCATTCCGCCCGGAGGCATCGTCGACGTGAACGGCAAGTCCGTTCCTTGGGAAGCGTGCATTACGCTGAACGATCATTGGGGATACGTGTCTACGGACAAAAACTACAAGTCGGCCCAGCAGGTTATCCGCACGCTGGTCGAGTGTGTAAGCAAAAACGGCAATCTGCTGTTGAACGTCGGACCGGACGCCAAAGGCGAAATCAACAAGGAATCGCTGGACGTGCTACGCGAAGTCGGAGAATGGCTGCATCTGAACGGCGACAGCATCTACGGCTGCGGCGCGGCCGACAAGCCGAAGCCGGAGTGGGGGCGGTATACCCAAAACGGCAACAAGCTGTACGCTCACGTTCATGATCGCGGCATCGGGCCGATTTATTTCGAAGGCTTAAAAGGCAAAATCGCGAAAGCGAGACTGCTTCGTGACGGTACCGAGCTGAAAGTGGAGACGCCTTGGATGGCCGAGGAGTATTCGGACATCGACAGCGGCGCTTTCATCACGCTGGCGGGAGCCAAGCTGCCGGATGAGCGGGATACGGTAATCGAGCTTCATTTGAAATAAACGTCGAGTTTCATAGAACGTGCAAAAAAGACACGGCGATATGGCCGTGTCTCTTTTGCGAACTCATTCAGGACAATGAGCGCTTCGTCTCACAACAAAGTTCCCTTATTTCGGAGCATCGGCGGAAGCGATTGAGCGGTTCGCTCCGCTGCACGACGCAGTTGCAATCATCTTGCATCTCCTGATGCAACCGACATCAAGCATTAACACATCGTGGCAGGATTGGAAATCGAGAACCGGTTATCATTGGCCGAAGCGTTTCACACGACTTACTCCAGCTCCCGCTTCATCTCGGTAATATGCTCGCTTGCGCCGCTCACAAGCAGGCGGTCCCCCACATGAATTTCGGTCGAGCCGTGCGGGATAATAAACGACTGTCCGCGGTAAATCCGGAGAACCAGCGTGTTGCCGAGAAACGGCATGTCCCGCAGAAGGGTGTTATGATAGGCCGGATTTTGTACGACCGCTTCCTGAATGGAATCGTCATGCTGGGTGATCAATCGCACAGCGCTCGGCGAGTCGATCAATCCTTTCAGTAATAAACGCGTGGAGTATAGGGTGGAGAAAACGGTGAACCCTTCCTCCTGCGCCTGCTCCATCGTTTCGGGATCTTCCATGCGCACGATGATACGTCCGACCCCTAGTTTTCGGGCATGGCGTGCAAAGAGCATATTCAATACCTCGTCCATGGAACCGCACACGATAATGTCCGCAGCGAAAGCGCCTTTCCGGTCCAGAGACGCTACATCCAACATCTGTACTTCGGTCAATGGGAACCGGCTGTACTGCTCTTCCTTGGATTCCAGACCGGACGGATGCGCGCTGAACAGCTCGACCGTGTACCCTTCGTTCATCAAATCTTGCGATACCGGCAGCGTGACATGATTCGCCCCGATGATGGAGATTTTCGGCTTGCTCTTCTCCCGCTTTGGAACGAGGCGATTAAACAGGATCGGCGAGATGAAGCAGGTCAAGATCGCTACCAGGATAAGCGCCCCATGGATCGAATCGTCGATGATGCCGATTTCGAGCGCTACCGTAGCCGCCGCGATTACGAGACTGAGAGTCGACGACAGCAAAATTCCGGACGCCAGCGATTCCTTCCAGCTGAACCAGTACCGCAGTACGAGAGCGGGGACGATCTTGGAAAGGTAGATGGCGATTAGCAGAACCGGAATAAACAGCAGTATTTTCCAGTTCTGCAGCAACTCCCACAGGTCCAGCTTAACACCGACCATCACGAAAAAGATCGGGATCAAAAATCCGTAGCCGAACGACTCGAGCTGATGAACGAACGATTTATCCGGCAGCAGCAGGGAGATGACGACGCCTGCCAAAAAGGCGCCCAAAATATTTTCTACCCCCATATTTTCCGATAACACGACAAAGATCAGAATTAATGCAAAGACGCCGCGCGTTCCGAGTTGGGACGTTCCCCGCAGCAGCGCATCCGCAAGCTTCCCTTTCATGAACCGCCTGAGCAGGAAATACACGATCACGACGAGAGCGAAAAATACAAGCAGAAGCGCCATTCTTCCGACAGACTCGCTAAGCATGCTGATGTATACCGCGAGCATAATCATCGTGACGAAATCGGCGATGACGGTGACAAGCAGCAGCGTTTGGCCAAAAGGCGCGTCGATCAGCTTTTGCTCTTTGAGAACGGGAACTACGACACCGAGCGAAATCGTTGCGATAATGATCATCATCAAGTAAGGCTCAGACACGAAGCCGATGCTCATCAGTCCGAAGCCGAGGCCGTATGAAACGGCCATAATACCGCAAAAAACGATCAGGGAGGCGGCAAGCGGGCGGGGGCCGCCCTTCGTTTTTTTGTTGCGACCAAGCTGGCTGAAATCAATTTCCAAACCGCTCAGAAACATTAAATAAATCAGTCCGAACATCGATAAGAGCTCCAGCCACGGATCGTCGGCGATCAGGTTGAGACCGCTTTTACCGATGAGCAACCCGGCCAGTATTTCGGCGACTACGACCGGAAACGTTTTAAGCCGGAGTTTGTGCAAAATGATCGGGATGAAAAAAGCGATTGCGACAACGAGCGTTAAAGATCCAAGCGACGTATGTCCTTCCAACAACAGTTCCCCCTATGCAGATTCATATGACAAGCTTTGTTTCATCGTTCTTTACCCGGCTGTCCCGTATCATCAGGGAAACAGCATTCACGGTACCGACTCAGAAATCGGAATGCCGGCATCTGCGGATGAGGCGTATCGGGGACGCTTCGAAACGAATGGTTTCCACCATCATAGCCTAATGCGACTGTAAGGATCAATCCTTTCCATACAAATAGCCGTGTATACGACATATAAATGAAGGGGAGTATCGCCCATCTGGACGAACGGATGAAATGGGTACAAAGACCGCTGCCCGTCCGCATTGCAGAACTTATAATAAAAGTTACAGGTGAAATCCGTTTTCGTAGCGGAGTCTCAGGTATTTGGGCATTTCTTCGATCAAGCCGGACTTCGCCGTTGCGATCGGGCAGCTTGTTCATTTGCGGAAGCTGGAGCAGGATGGAGTTACCCTGTCGAATCTGGAATTTGTGCGAGGCTGCGGCAAGTTGCAGGAGCTCGTATTGAATAACGCCGCGGTCCGGGATATGTCGGCTGTGGGTGAGTTGGAGAGCCTCCACACCTTAAAGATGAGCGGCTGTCCCGACGTCGGGAAGCTGGAGGAGGTTGCCCGGTCGAATTCATTGAAAAAGATTATGGCTTCGTTCCAGCAATTTGCGCTGCTGAAGGACCGTTTTGACCGGAAAATCGATTTCTCCTCGATGAGCGGAAATATGACGGACGAGGAGAATAAGATCTGGTATGAGTATGTGGATCGTGCCGTGAAGTAGGGGACGCGCGTTAATATACCGGACTTCGAGTCCTCGCAGGTGATAATTTGAAAAATACGCACGTTACAGGAAAAAAAGCTGACACCGTACAGGAACGGTCGCCAGCTTTTTTTCTTCCTTCTAAAGGCGATCGAGCAAGAACTCTATTAGTGCCCTTGGGAGCTCGACAAAGTGCTTACTCGTCCGGCTGAAGTCACAGCAATGCATTCTAATAATCGGAAACCGCCATCGCCATCCTCACTCGGACCTTTTCTTCGGGTTGCCCGCAAAACTTCTTTGCGCCCGAGCCACGATCCGTTTCGTTGCTTTTGTATCCGAAACTTCCAGCCAGTCGCTGCAGATGCGGATGACCCAATCTGGATTTGATTTACCGGCGTCATTCAGCCAATTGCCTACGGAATCCTGCACATACTTGACCGGATCCGATTGGACCGCTTCCAGCAGCGACAGCGCGATCCCGGGATTGACCTTCAACTCGGCAATATGTTTGGCCCAAACGCCTTGAGGACGGGTCGCTTCGATTGCGAATCGCCGAATATGGGCATCCTCGTCATGCACCCAATCGTTTAAAAGGCGAAGCGCCTGCGATAAATCCCTGGTAATCGGCTCCCTGACGGCCATCCAGGCGATCTCGCGTACGCCAAAGTGATGATCGGCGGCAAACGGGCGAATACCGGCCAATTGGTGTTCGAGCGAAAGCTTCCGATCCAGTCCGATCATATACGCAGCCCAGCATCGTACACTGTCCGAGCGATGCGTAGACAGTAGACCGAAGATTCGGCCGGCTTCCTCCTCCGGCAGACGCTCCATCAAACCAAGCCATTCCTTCGCAAGTGCGGGTATAAGCTTCATAATTTTCTTATCCACGACTTGTTCCAGCCCATCCCTCATCATATCCTGATCGCGCACTAATCCGAGCTCGGCAAGAACATGTTGAAGCAGGGCCGTATGATCGACGGCGAGCCATTCGGTCAAGTTTACTGTCTCCAGCTGACCCCGATTCAGCAGCTCGATCACCTGCTCCGGAATGTCTCCGGCTTTACGGGCTCCTTTACGCTCCAGAAGCGTTGCGCCTTCAAGCTTAGTATCTGCATTGTTCAAACCGGCCAGTCTCCTGTTCTTCATGATCACGCGGCACCTTCTTATTCTCCCTATCTCATCGTGGAGCTGTACCTACGATAACTCATTTTCGCAAGGAAAGATGTAAGGCAGGTTACAACTCCTAATGTTTGTTCAAAGCAAACAACTTCTCACGTTGGATGGAGATTGTTTTGAAGCCGGTCTTGATCACCTTTTGTTCCGACAGCTCGCGCAAAGCTACCGTCACCGCTTCCCGGCTCGCACCTACCCTATTCGCAAGGTCCTGATGGGACAAGGGGATATCGATCCTGCAATACTCTCCTTCATTTTGATAACCGAACTGCTCGGACAGCATTACGACCGTATGCAAAATTTTCTGGTGCAGATTGCCGAGAGCCAGATTGAAAGCGAGGCTGCTCAAATGAGCCAGGCGATCGCTCAACACTTGGATCATGTTCATCATAAAGCGCGGCCGCTGCAACAAATAGCTCTCGAAACGCTCCGTATCCATCATACAAATATCGCTTTCCTCGACCGTTTCAATGAACAACCCGCGAGTTCCCAGCGAGATGCCCTTCATTTCGCCAAATACATTTCCTTCGCTTAATAGATCTAGCGTGAACTGCTTCCCGTCGGGACTCAGCCGGTACAACCGGACTTTCCCTTTTTTCACGAAGTATAACCGTTCGGTAAACGTTTCGGGCGTTTGAATAAAAGTATGTTTTGGAACCGTAGTGATGGAAGTGAGCTCGTCCATTTCGGTCAGATCTTCCGTAGATAGCGAACGCAGCAAATTAAATTGCGACAAATACTCGATTTTATCCATGGTTCCTCCTGTTCCCCGTCGGTCTGTGCTGCTATTTACTCACGATTATATCATTGTTGTTTGCAGCCCGTAATCCAATGAATGGAATACTGGCGTCCCGTAAGGTACAATGAACAGACTGGATGGGAGAGGACGGGGAGTCTATGAATCGGGTTTACGGATATTGGATCTTCGGGGCGCTGTTGGCCGTACTGGTGGCGGCGGCGCTGCTTATTTACTTTGGCCCGGAGCAAAACGAAGGCCGGGTGCCGGAACGTCAGCCGAGCCGGTTAGGACAGGAGGCCGGGGAGCCGCAGCAGGGAGCCGGAGCTGAATCGGCAAAGCCGTTTTCGCTTGTAACAACGTTCAGGGGCGATCCGAAAACGAGCCGCGCCTTCACCTGGCATACGGCAAGTACGGAAGCGGCTTCCGTCCTCCAGGTAGTCCAGGATACGGGGAACGCTTCATTTGAAGGGTCCGGGGTACGCACGTTCCAGGGAACGACGACTATCCTCGAGCTGATCGACGGTTCGTCCCAAGGCGTGCACAAAACGGAAGCGGTCGGCCTGGAGCCGGGTACGGGATACAGGTATCGGGTCGGAGACGGGAGTACGGAAGGCTGGAGCGAGCCAGCAGCTTTTACGACGGAACCGACGAAAACCGAAGCGTTCACCTTCCTGAATGTCACCGATTCGCAAGGGGTGACGGAGCGTGACTTTGAACTATGGAAACGGACGCTCGACAAAGCGTTCGGGCAGTTTCCCGATGCGGCGTTTGTTGTACATAACGGCGATCTGACCGAAAATCCGGAAGATCCCGAGGCTTGGAAACATTTACTAGGAAAAGCGCGTCCTTGGGTAGCGAGTTATCCGCTAATGCCTGTCACCGGAAACCATGAAGAGGTGGATAAAAAAGCGGATGCGTTTGTCTCACATTTTATGGTGCCGGATAACGGCTCGCCCAGCTCCATTCCCGGGACGAGTTATTCGTTCGACTACGGTCCGGTCCATTTCGTTATGCTAAATTCGGAGTCGAAGGTAAAGGATCAGGCGGCGTGGCTCGAAAAGGACTTGAATGCAAGCGATAAAGCGTGGACGATCGTGTCCATTCACCGTCCGGCTTACGGCGGAAATCAGGATAAATCCGTGCTGAAGCATTGGGTGCCGGTGTTTGACAAGTACGGCGTCGATCTTGTACTGCAGGGCCATAATCACGAGTATTCCCGCTCGTATCCGCTTCAGGAAGGGCGGATCGTCGAATCCGGAGGCACCGTTTATGTGACCCTCAATACGTCCGGTCCCAAATTCAACAAGAAAAAGGACGACCAGTTCTATCACCGGGTTCATTTTCAGAACGGCAATCAGATGTTCGCCGCCATCCGCATTCAGGGGGATACTTTGTCCTACCAGGCTTACGATGTGAAGGGAGAACGGCTGGACTCTGTCGATATTCCGCGGCAATAGCGGGAGACTCCAAGTATGCCTGGCTAACCGCTTATAAGGGAATTGGGAGATGAAGTAGAGGACAGGACCGGAGAAAACGCGCCGAAAAGGGCGTTTTTTCCCGTTAGGACCGTTTGCAGCAAAGCATTTTCGAAAAAATGAATCCTTTTGGCCCAAATCGAAGTATTATAAGTTATAATACAAAACATGAAATCGCAGGAGGTTCGTATGGGGATATTGTCGCGATTTAAAGATATTATGGCAAGCAATATTCAGGCCTTATTGGAGAAGTCCGAAGATCCGGAACAAGCGGTCGATGCGTTCATGCGTCAAGCGCACGTCGACCTGGGTCAAGTCAAGGCGGAGGCGGCCTCGGTTCTGGCCGACGAGCGAAGAGCGAAGCGGGCGCTCGATGAATGTACGGAGGAAATCGCCAAGCTGCAACGTTATGCCGAGAAGGCCGTGGAGGCCGGCAGCGATGCCGACGCCAGAAAGTTTTTGGAGAAAAAAGCGCCGCTCATCGAGAAATCGGCCCGGCTGCAAGTTTCATACGACTTGGCGGCTGCGAACGCGGCAAGCATGAAGCAGATGAAGGACAAACTCGAATCCGACATTAGCGGGCTGGAACAGCGCCGTCTTCAGTTGAAGACGCGAATGGCGGCGGCCAAAGCGCAGCAGCGAATCAACGAAGCGGGCTCGCCGGTCGGAGGCCGCGACGGGTCGGCGTTCGATAAGCTGGAATATCAGGTCAACAGCGCCTACTATGAAGCTATGGCTGTAGCCGAGCTCCGGGGAGAACAGAAGGAAGATATCGACGAATTATTCGCCGAGTTCGAGAAACAGACGAGCGCAGGCACGAAGGCGGCAGAGGAACGGGCTGTCATCAAGGAGAATGAAAAGCCGAACGAGTAACAGTCTCTTCGCGCATGAGGTGAACAGATGCAGGTAATCGACTACAAGTGCCCAAACTGCGGCAGCGGCATGGTGTATGACAGCGAATCCGGGATGTTGTCTTGTCACAGCTGCGGCCGGCAAGACAATATTGAGACGCTGCCCGATCCTCTTGCTGCGGCGAACCCGACGTTTACCGGGGATGAGGCCAAAGAATATCACTGCAACAGCTGCGGCGCCGTCATCTTGACGGAAGCGGAGACGACCGCTACGACATGCAGCTTTTGCGGCTCCGGCGTCGTGCTTGGCGACCGGTTGACCGGCAAGCTCGCTCCGGCCCAGGTCATTCCTTTCGCGATTAGCAAGGAAGAAGCGATGACCACGTTCCGGAAATGGTGCCGAAACGGCCTGCTGACGCCGAAAGGGTTTATGACGGCGGATCGGATCAAAGGGATCACCGGCATCTATGTGCCGTTTTGGCTGTACGATTTGAATAATCAAATCGAGGTCCAGGCGAAAGCGACCAAAGTAAAAAGCTATACCCGAGGCGACTACCATATTACGGAAACGTCGCATTTCGATGTGTACCGGAACATCCGGCTGAATTACGTAAAAGTGCCGATCGACGCCGCAGCGAAAATGAATGACGAGCTGATGGATAAATTAGAGCCGTTTCCATACAATCAGCTGAAATCGTTTAAAACGCCGTATCTTGCCGGTTATATTGCAGAAAAGTACAGCTATACCGATAAGGAGCTGTTCCCGCGGGTTAAAGAAAAGATCAGTTCTTATATCGATGCTTACATACAATCCACGATGAGCGGATATTCGAGCGTGAACTATACGAACAAGCAGATCGATACCCGGTCGGTCCGTGCCGACTATGTGCTGCTTCCGGTATGGGTTGTCCATTACGACTACAACAGGCTGGAGCATACGTTTGCGATGAACGGGCAGACCGGCAAAGTCGTCGGCAAGCCGCCGATCAGCAAGGCGAAGGTGACCGCCTGGTTTGCCGGCATATCCGGGATTTCTCTGCTGTCCCTGAAGCTGATCTCCTGGTCGATGGGAGGAGGATTCTGGTGAACAGAACTAGAGCGACTGCGTTCGCCTTGATGTTCCTCGCCTTGTTCGCGGCGTTTGCTCTGGTGGCGATACCGGGCGAAGCGGCTGCACAGGTTCAGAAGCCATTGATCTATGACGAAGCCGGGCTGCTGAACCCAGAACAAATCGGCAAACTGACGGAGCTGGCGAGCGTATACGGGGGCGAGAGAGAGACCGACTTTCTGATCGTCACCTCCAAAAACGCCGATAATGGCGACGTAAAGAAGATGACGCAGGACTTTTACGATCAGCATGCGCCCGGTTACGACAAGCCTCACGGCAATGCTGCCATTTTAATGCTGGATATGCGCAATCGCGAAGTGTATCTGGCCGGTTTTTATAAAGCGAAGGAATATTTGGACGACGGCCGGCTGACGAAAATACGTACCAAGATTACCTCGGATTTGACGAGCGGCGATTATGAGCTTGCTTTCGAGACGTTTATTGCGACTGCTCATCGCTATATGGGATACCGGCCGGGCGTGAATCCGGACAACATCTTGTTTCAGTTCTGGTTTCAGTTGACGGTGTCGCTTGTTCTGGCGGGAGTCGTCGTGGGGATGATGGCTTATCATTCGGGCGGCCGCGTTACCGTAACCCGGCAAACGTATGAGGATGCCGGCACCTCAGCTATTCTGGACAAAAACGACCGGTACCTTCATACGACGACAACGAGACAGAAGATCGAGAAGAAAAGCGGCGGCTCGGGCGGAGGCGGAGGCGGCGGAACTACCGGAGGCGGCCATTCGCATAGCGGCAGCAGAGGATCATTTTAACTTGAAGGAGATGGAACGGCGATGGTTTTTTTTAGCAACCAGTTTGCAAATGTGGTGGAATGGGAAGAGTTTCGCGAGGATATGATTTTCTGGAAGTGGAGCAACCGGGAAATCAAGAAGGGGAGCAAGCTGATCATACGTCCCGGTCAAGACGCGATCTTCCTGCATAACGGCAAAATCGAAGGAATCTTCGAAGAGGAAGGGGAGTATAACGTCGCTTCGCAGATTATCCCGTTTCTATCGACTTTGAAAGGATTCAAGTTCGGCTTCAACAGCGGGATGCGGGTAGAAGTGCTGTTCGTCAATACGAAGGAATTTACCGTGAAATGGGGAACGCAAAATCCGGTAATGATCCCGACTCCCCAGCTTCCGGGCGGCATGCCGATTCGCGCCAACGGCACGTTTAATTTTAAAGTAAACGACTATGTGACGCTAATCGATAAGGTGGCCGGGGTCAAAAACAGCTATCTCGTGGAAGACGTCAAAATCCGGATCACGTCCATGCTGGATCAACTGCTTATGAAGTGGATAAGCCGGGAAGGCAAAGATATGTTCAACCTGCAAGCGAATGCGTTCGATATTGCCAAGGGCATCCGCGAAGATCTGGATATGCAGGTGTTGGATATCGGTATGACGATCACGGGTTTTAACGTGATGAGCTTTAATTATCCGAAAGAAATTCAGGATATGATTACGAAAACGGCTTCCCACGAGATGGTCGGCAATTTGCAAAAATATCAGCAAATTTCCATGACGGACGGCATCGCCTCGGGCAACGTGAAAGGCGGAGGGGCCGCTGCGGATATGGCCGGTATGATGATGGGCATGAACATAGCGAATGAAATGATGAAAAATATGAATCAAGACCAGAAGCCGCAGACAGAGGGGAATGCTGCTCCCTCTTCTTCCGGAAGCGGCCAAAAGCCGAACTTCTGCCCGAACTGCGGCACGAAAAACGAAGGCGCGAACTTCTGCGGCAATTGCGGGCAGAAGCTGGGGTGATAGAGGCGGCTGCGACAGAAAAGAGGCTAGCCCAACAGGCATTCGAATTTTTGAGCCCTGCTTCGAACCGATTTTCTTGAGAAAAAGGACCTCAGTCTCCACGTTTACCGTGGAGATTGAGGTCCTTTCTGTTGGAAAGTGGGAGGTTCCCCTGACGTGTCGGCCGCGGAAAACAGATAACGGAAGTGTTACTTCCGGATTAAATTCGGAAGCTGCAGTTTTGCCTCGTAGAACGTTTAATGGCAATTTGTCAATGTAGTAAACTATTAACAATTTGAAGGTCCCCACCGATAATATAAAAAAAAGGAAAGATAGGTGGGAAATGGTGTGGAGCGACTTAGAGAAATTTTTAGTAACTTTAGGAGAACAACATTTTGTCGTTTTATGGACGACGTCCTCAAGCTGATTTTAATCATTTATTCGTTTGGACTTATTGGATTTGCGGATTTTGATGCAGCAAAGGAAATTGTAATTGCCAAAATCGTAATTGCGGCGTTAATGGTCTTGTTTTATTTTATCAAGTATTTTCATTATACCAGAGTTTTTATTATGGGCTTCGCAGCACAGCTTATGCTGCATCACATACTTACCCAACGACCGGACTTATCCACAGCAGCGGCAGCTGAAATCATCAAGTTCGTTCTTGTTGTGGCAACGGATCTTTTTGCTCTTGTCCTTTTTTGTTCTGTGCTGATGTCAGTTAAAGTGTTTTATCCTTTGAGTAAATTCGTTTTTTATTCCATGATTGCATTACTAACCCTTTTATTTCATTTTTCGCTGGAAAGCTTCGATTGTCTGGACCTCGTTTCGACATTCGAAGAATATAAGGCATGTAAGAAGGACTACGGCTATCTTGAAGCGTTCAGCGTTAGTACATTGAATATTTTTGTGATCTACATTTCGGTTTTCGAAGCATTATCCAATGTCGCGGTATTTTTAGCGAAAAAAAGAAAGAGAGAGCCGAACAGTCCTGCCGAACAGGGCTGAATGCGAAAAGACCGTATAAAACCATTGCGCGGGCTCAAACGGTCTTTTTGCGTCTTTAAGGGGATAGGGGGCGGAAACGGTGAAAATGGCATTGAAGTAATTTATCGAATATGATAAGAGAATAACAGAAAGGACGGAGTGACCACTTGCCCATGAATCATAAGCCTAATCGGTTGATCGCCGAAAAATCGCCGTACCTGCTCCAGCACGCATACAACCCGGTACAATGGTACCCTTGGTGCGAAGAAGCTTTCGAGATCGCGAAGCGCGACAACAAGCCAATCTTCCTATCGATCGGCTATTCTACTTGTCATTGGTGCCACATTATGGAAAAGGAATCGTTCGAAGACAAAGAAGTCGCTTCGATCCTGAACGACCATTACATAGCGGTCAAAGTAGACCGCGAGGAGAGGCCCGATGTCGACCACTTGTATATGTCCGTTTGTCAGGCGATGACCGGGCAGGGCGGGTGGCCGTTGACGGTGATCATGACGCCGGACAAGAAGCCGTTTTTTGCCGGGACGTATTACCCCAAAAACCGCAAGTACAACCGGTACGGTCTGATGGATCTGCTGCCGCAGCTTGCGGACAAGTGGCGGGAGGATCGCACCCGGGTGGAGGAGATCGGGGAGCAGATCGTTGAGGAGACGAAAGCGCGGATGCTTTCCAATTTGCAGGGCGAGCTGAACGAGCAGACGCTGGACAAAGCGTTTCAGCATTATACGCAGACATTCGACGAGACGTATGGCGGGTTCGGCACCGCCCCGAAGTTTCCGGCTGCTCATAACTTGTCGCTGCTGCTCCGATATTACAAGCGGACGGGGGAGAAGCGGGCGCTCGACATGGTCGAGAAGACGCTGGACGCGATGCACCGCGGCGGGATGTACGATCATATCGGCTACGGATTTGCCCGTTACTCGACGGACGAACGCTGGCTGGTTCCGCACTTCGAGAAGATGCTATACGATAACGCACTCCTGGCGAACGCTTACTTGGAAGCGTATCAAGCGACCGGCAACCGCCGGTACGCTGAGGTCGCAGAGCAGATTCTTACGTATGTGCTGCGGGATATGACCGATTCGGAGGGCGGTTTTTATTCCGCGAAGGATGCCGATTCGGAAGGGCGCGAGGGCAAGTTTTACGTCTGGAAACCGGAGGAGATCGCTGAAGTGCTCGGCGCCGAAGACGGGGAGTTGTTTTGCGAGCTGTTCGATATTACGGCCGAGGGCAATTTTGAAGGAGACAATATTCCCAATTGGATTACGCAAATGCCGGATTCGTTCGCGCGCCGGAAAAACATCGACGTCTCCGAGCTGGAGAGCCGGGTGAGCGAATGGCGCCGGAAGCTGTTCAACCATCGCGAGAAGCGGATTCATCCGCACAAGGACGATAAAATTTTGACGTCCTGGAACGGACTGATGATTGCGGCGCTAGCGAAGGGGGCCAAGGCGTTAAACCGTCCGGCTTACCGGGATGCCGCGCAAAAAGCCGAGTCGTTCTTAGGGTCCAAGCTGCGCCGGGAAGACGGAAGGCTGCTGGCGAGGTACAGAGACGGGGAAGCGGCTTATCCGGGCTATGTCGACGATTATGCGTTTCTGATCTGGGGGCTCCTCGAGCTGTATGAAGCGACGTTCGACCCGGATTACTTGCACAAAGCTTCAGGGCTCGCCCACGACATGCTGGAGCTGTTCGGGGACCGGGAGAAGGGCGGATTGTTTTTCTACGGGCACGACGCAGAGCAGTTGCTCATGCGAATGAAGGAAACGTACGACGGCGCGATGCCGTCCGGCAACTCCGTCGCCGCCTACAGTTTGCAGCGCTTGTCCAAATACGTCTACGACGCCGTCCTGTCGCAACAAGCCGACGAGCAATTGCAAACGTTCGCCGGAGCGGCCGACCGTTACCCGGGCGGACATTCGATGCTGCTGACCGCCCTGGACTTTGCGGTAGCCCCTCAGATGGAAATCGTCATTGCCGGCGATCCGGCACGGGAAGATACGAAGCAGATGCTCGAAGCCGTACGGCAGCGGTTTTTGCCACATGCGATCATCATACTTATCCCGGATGGAGTGGAAGGCGAGAGAGTAAGGGCGGCGATCCCGCTCGTTGCGGACAAAAGGGCGCTCGGCGGCCGGGTGACGGCTTACGTGTGCGAAGGTTTTTCGTGCCAATCCCCTACAGGCGATCTGGAGGAGCTGGAAGCTCTGCTGGACGGAGTCGCGGAAGACTGGTAACCGCCTGACGTCTAACAGCTGAACGACCCGACCTAAGTTTCTCTGCGGTTAGGTAAGCTTAATCAATACTCTACATGATACAAAAATCCGCTCTGCACGCTGATAACAGCACGCGGAGCGGATCTCTTTTACTTCTTCCCATCGTCTCCCGAAGCCAGATCCATCCCCATCAAAATGCCCACGATCGTCACGCCCTGGGGGTTCTTCATGCGTTTGAACCCGTACGGGGCAAAGCCGAGCTTGTCATAAAACAAGATCGCGCGAGGGTTCGTATGATGGCAGACGAGCAGCAGCCTCGGCACGTTCAATTCATCTCGCGCTTTGTCGATCATCGTGCGGATGAGGCAGCCCGCCGCCTCGGTACCCCGGTGCTCCGCCGCTACGATGACGTTGCCGAGATGGCAGTGACGGCCTTCCTCCCAGCCGTAAAAGTTGGCGAATCCAACAATAACGCCGTCAATCGTGACGACGGTCGGCCGCCAGCGCATTCTCACGGCCGCATCGAGCTGCTCCGGAGTAAGCGGGTAAGCTGCGGAAGGGAACATGAAATACAGCTCCTCCTCGGTTTGCGGTAACGAACAGATTGCCGGATAGTCGGCAGGCACCGCCGGTCTGCAACTGTACATGGTTGATACCTCCATGCCCCGCTCGGGGGTATTTGTATTGAGTATATATCGGGCGAACCAGGCAAGTACGCCAAAAGTGCAGTCAAACAATGCCAAAAATTGCAGCGGGTAAAAAGAGACTGTACCAAAAGTCGCTTGCGATTTTGCGCAGCTTCAACTCGGCATTCCTCGATAAAAAGAACCTCAGCTTCCACGTAACAATGGAATTTGAGGTTCTTTCGATTGGAAATGGGGACACGCCAGATCGTGCAGGCACTTTTGGGACATCCCCATAGCTCGAATCGCGGTACGCGCGCCTCTTTCTTATTTTTGCGACAAAATCGCATTCCAGACGTCTGTCGTCTCGTACCCTAACCGCCAAGCGGCCACCCCGGCGAGATCGTACTTTTTGGCGATCTCTACGCGGGCTTTGACGGTTTCTTCGTTTTCCAGCCAAAATACGTATTTGTATTCGCCTTCGGTATATTCGACCTTATACTGACCGAATTGCGGGTCCCATACGGACACGGCTTTTTTGGATTCGATGAGAGCGGGCAAATCTTTCATATAGATGGCGCGGTTGCTCTCGAGCGCTCCGGTAGCGGAGTTGATTTTCCACTCTCTCACATAAAACGGAATGCCCATCATCAGCTTATCCCGCGGAATCCCGTATTCGAGAAACTCCTTCACACCTTCCTCGACCCAGGCGAGTCCCGCTACGGAGCCCGGCTTGTCGCTGCCGGAGTAATGATGGTCGTAGGTCATTGTAATAATGTAATCGACGATGCCCCCAAGCTTCTCGTGGTCGAAGGCGGTTTGATGGTTCCATTTGACGCTGCCTCGGGGCAAGTCGATCGAGATTTTTAATCCTTTGGCGTGAGCCGCAGCCGTAAGCGATTCGATAAAGGCTGTGAAAGCTTTGCGGTCTTTGCCGGATAAATTCTCGAAATCGACGTTGATCCCGTCCACGCCCAGATCGGAGGAACGGCCCACAAGAGCGGCAATGAACTTCTGCTGGGCGGCCGGATTCGCGAGAAATTGGGTCGTCAGCGTCGAATTAAACTGATTGGCTACGAGCGGATGGACTTCATGGCCTTGACTTTTCAGCCAGGCGACGCTTTCCTTGTTCGACATATCTTTCAAGTTCCCGTCCGCATCCTCCAG
This sequence comes from Paenibacillus oceani, assembly GCF_014705615.1. Taxonomy (GTDB): domain Bacteria; phylum Bacillota; class Bacilli; order Paenibacillales; family NBRC-103111; genus Paenibacillus_AB; species Paenibacillus_AB oceani. The sequence continues at coordinate 79,841 of NZ_JACXJA010000005.1, read as the reverse complement.
TTGGAACCAGGTCGGGGAATCGACATCGAGTCCGGCGGTCGTCTGCACTTGCTTCTTGATCGTGTCGGCGGCCGAGGAGCCGTTCCAGCCCCAGAACAGCAGCTTGCGGAAATTGTTCCAGATACGGTCCCCATGGTACGTCCGGATCGAGATGTTCTTGTACCACTGGGCGTACTGGAGCGCCTCGCCGATCGTCTTGAATTCCGCAACCTTCTCGTTGCTTTGATAGACTTGATAGTATGGATAATTATTCCAAATTTCCTTGCCGTCCGTCTTGATGGAAATATGTAAAAACCATTGGGCATAATAAATCGCATCGTTGATGCTGACGAATTCGTTGATCAGATTATTGCCTTGGTACACTTTGTATTTGCTTTCGTTCGAATAGACGGTTTTTTTGCCGTTCGAGTTGTCGACGACGATCGAGTTGGACCATTTCAACGATTCGTTCACGGCGTCTTCCAAATAAGCAAACTTCCATTCTTCCTTCGTTTGCCCTTTCTGGTACACTTGGTAAACGGCGGCTCCTTCTCTGGCTTTCTGCTTGTCGGCGGCCGAGAGGTTGTCCCATACCCATTGGTTCGTCTCCAGATCGATGACGTGAGCGTTCAAGTAATACGTCGCTTCCTTGATCGCATCGTTCAAATTGGCGAACTCCCAAGTGTCGAGCGTAATCCCGCCCTGGTACAGCCGGTAGCGCGGGTAGTTGTTCCACACCCAGCCGGTGGACTGCATATCGCGGATCGACGCGTGGCCGTAATACTGGGCAACGGCTTTGGCCTGCTCCAGCGTAGCGAACTCCCAACCGGGGAGCGATACGTCATACTGATAAAGTTTGTAACGCGGGTACGTGTGGTGGACCCAGTTCCTCGTCTCGATTTCCTCGACGTAGCTGTGGGTGAACCAGTTGGCGTAAGCGATCGCTTGCTTCAGATCGGAAAACTCGGATAATGCGGCTTCGTTCTGATACACGCGGTACTTCGTCGTCTTGTTCGGGGCGGCGCCGGCCGTAAAAGGAGCAGCCAGCATAAAAACCGACACGAGCAAGGCGGCAATCCATCTTTTCCCTGTCATCTCTCGACCTCTTTCTCTCGCAATCTCGCACTATATCAGACGCCGCAAAACGGAAATAGTTGCGAGATTTCAAAAAAGAAGAGAAAGCGCGAAAAACGCCCCGATGAATCGGGGCGTCAACCACTTCAGCCGGCTGGCGGCTACTCTTTAATTCTGCAGAACATTTCGTCTTCGACGTCGAGCTCCAGATCACTGCGGAATACGCGGCGGTCGTAATGGCTGAGCATGTACCGCTCGATCGCTTCCAGCATATTCGCTTCGACGATATATTGGGAACGGCCGTCGATCGTAACCTCAGCGGAAAATCCGAGACTCTCGTCCCATTCCAGCTGAACGTTAACTTGCGCCGGTTGAACGCCTTTGCGTTCGGCCATATGCGTACAGATCGCGTTAATGATCTCTTGTTCGTTTAATATCATTCTTGGAATCTCTTCTTCGTTTTGTTACGGTCGCGGAAGTACACGTACACGTAACGGATTAGTACGATCAGCGCGACGATCGCCATCACGTTAATCAACAGTCCGAGAATATTGCCGAGGAAGCCCATGCCTCCGAACAATCCGCCGAACAGCATGCCGGCCAGACCGCCGATCATCAAGCCTTTCATAAAGCCGCCGCCGCCGAAGAGGCCGGGTTTTGCAGCTCCTGCGGTAGCAGGGGTAGTCGGATTCGTCGTCGATTTGCCCGGATCGGTCTTCGTCGCATTGTCGGTCGGCGAATACGATTTATTGCCGGACTTATAACTGCCGCCTTTTGGTTTGGCATCTACCGACTCCACACCGCTGAATGCTACGAACAGCAGGCTAGCCATCAGTACCAGCATCCATTTTTTCATTGTAATTACCCTCCTGTGGAAAGCGTTTAAAATTTGCACTGCGTTATGTACTACGAATAGCCTGGGCATCGGTTTCGCTTTTTATTAACTTTTTTTAATGTTTTTTAAATATTTTTTCGGCAGAGCCGCCGAGAGGAACGGATGCCGGATGAAAATCTGCCAATTGTAGAGTTCAAAACCATCGTGATATAATATAGGGATGGAATCCAACTTAGAAGTGAGAGGCGGTGGCCGGCGTGTATCCCGAAGCTTACGTCGAATACCTGATTCATTTCCATGCGGATCGCGACTTGTTCGAGTGTCACGAAATATTGGAGGAATACTGGAAGGAACACCCTCACGATCCGAGAAGCAAAACCTGGGTCGGGCTTATCCAAGTGGCTGTTGCGCTGTACCACCACAGGCGGGGCAACCGGAGAGGCGCCGTGAAGATGTTGGCGGCGTCGCTGCTCAATACGGATGATCGTCATCTGCAGTCGCTGGGTATCGATGCGCCGGCATTTCGCGAGCAAATAGGGCGCAAGCTGGAGGAACTATCCTCGGATGATGCGATTCCTTTCACCGATATGGATTTGCCGCTTACGGACGACGCTTTACTCGCATTGTGCGAGAACGTATGCAGGGAGCGGGGACTCGTCTGGAGGCAGCCGAGCGATTCGGCCAACCGTTATCTGATTCACAAACATACGCTGCGCGACCGGAGCGACGTGATCGAAGCCAGGCAAAGGGAGGCTGAACGGAGACGGAACGCAGCCATTCAAGCGGAAGGGTGAGTGGATGAACGCCAGGCTGGAACAGCAAATCCGGTTCATACTGGAGATTGACAAGCTGAAGCAGATTTATCGCAAAAGCCGCATTATCGGCAAGGAGCGGTTCGAGAACGACGCGGAGCATACGTGGCATCTGGCGATGATGGCGATGATGCTGCATGAGCATGCGAACGAACCGAAACCGGACTTGCTGAAATCTTTGAAGATGCTATTGATTCACGATCTCGTAGAAATAGACGCCGGAGATACGTTCGCCTACGACGAAAAAGGGCTCGAAGGCAAATATGACCGCGAAATGGCGGCGGCGCAGCGCATATTCGGCCTTCTGCCGGACGACCAGAGGCAGGAATGCATCGCGTTATGGGAAGAGTTCGAAGCGAGGGAGACGAGCGAGTCGAGATTCGCTTCCGCCGTCGACCGGCTGCAGCCGATGCTGCTTAATTTCGAGAATGAAGGACAGTCGTGGAACGAGCATGGCATCACAAGCGACCGGGTGCTGGCCAGAAACCGTCAGATCGGCGAAGGAGCTTCGGAGCTGTGGAGTTACGCCGAGCGACTGGTCGCCGAAGCTGTCGAAAAAGGTTTTATTGCAAAGTAAGCTGCAGCCCTTTGCAGCGCGAAACTCATACTGACACAGGAAGGACTATTGCGATGAAAAGACTGCTGGATCAAATTATTGAATTCAACCGTTCCTTTGTGGAGCAAAATATGTTCGAACCATATATGACTTCTAAATTTCCCGATAAAAAATTCGTCGTGCTGACGTGTATGGATACCCGGCTGATCGAGCTGCTTCATGCCAGCATGAACATCAAAAACGGCGACGTCAAAATGATTAAATCCGCAGGCGGAGTCGTATCGACCGCTTTCGGCGGCATTATGCGCAGTATTATTGTTGCGATTTACGAGCTCGGGGCGGAGGAAGTGCTCGTGATCGGCCATTACGATTGCGGGATGAGCAACTTAAATCCACAGCGGATGAAGCAGAAGTTTCTGGAGAGAGGCATCGAGGAGAGAACGCTCGAAATTTTGGAGAACTCCGGCCTTCATATCGAAAGATGGCTTCGCGGCTTCGAAGACGTTAGCGAGAGCATTAAAAGCAGCGTCAGCCTGATCCGCAACCATCCGCTAGTGCCGAAAATTCCGGTCCATGGCCTGGTGATCGATCCGAAAACCGGCAAGCTGGACGTCGTCGACGCTGGCTACGAGCTGACTGAACAGCCGAAATAAAAAAAGAAAGAGGCTTCCGGGAATTTAGCACGATTCCGGTTAGCCTCTTTTTTGCTGTGGCATTGCCGCTGTCGATTAGAAACGGTTTGCGGCGGACGTGCGGCGGTCGATCACTTTCATGGACGGATTGTAGGTTTGCGCGCTGCTTTTTAGTACGAAGTCTCCGGCACCGCCGCGCTTGTCGACAAACAGCCGTTCTTCGAAATACACCTCGTGTCGAGGGTCGTAAAAGATCGTAAACACATTGCTGCGCGCCAGCATGTCGTCTTCCTCCGGACTGTCGACGAGCCACAGAGCGGCTACTCCGTTAACGGCGCATCCGCAGCCTTCCGTATCGTAGGCAAGCTTGATCGCGCCTGCCGCGCTTTTGGCAAAATACGTATCCCGTATATGAGCGGCGGCTTCATCGGTAAATTGGATGTTCATCTCGTTCCCCTCCCCTGTTCGGTGCCGTATGACCGTTTATTATACCATACAGGAGGGCCGGGGCCCAAAGTTGCTTCCTCTTTCTTGAACAAGTATGATGAAACCATCCGTACTTAAATTCCGAAGGAGGCACGATTCACAGATGAGTGTAACTGAACCGCTGGCCGACAAGCTGAAGTCGTTTCGAAGCTATGTCAGGAAAATGAAAAGTTACGGCGAAGCGCTGGATGTGATGTATTGGGATTTGCGCACCGGCGCGCCCAAAAAAGGTGTCGGAGTCCGTTCCGAGGCGATCGGGGAGCTGTCCGCGGAAATGTTCAAAATGTCCGTATCGGACGAGATGGGGCGTTACATAGAAGAACTGACGGAGCCCGGCGTATTCGGGCAGCTGGATGAGCTGAACCGCAAGCTCGTCGAGGAGTGCAAGAAAGAGTACGACCGCAGCAAGAAAATTCCGGCCGACAAGTACCAGGCTTACGTCGTGCTGACTTCCCAAGCGGAGTCGGTGTGGGAAGAAGCGAAAGAAAAGTCGGATTTCGCCATGTTCCAGCCGTTTCTGGAAAAAATCGTGGCCGCCAATCTGGAGTTTATCGAGATGTGGGGTTATGAGGGACATAAATACAATACGCTTCTCGACATGTACGAGCCGGGCATGACGGTCGAGAAGCTGGACCCGCTGTTTGCGGGGCTCCGGGAGAAGCTCGTGCCGCTTGTGGCAGATATTCAGAAATCCGCGAGCGTTCCTGATACTTCCTTTTTGAAGCAATCGTTCGATGTCGAACAGCAGAAGAAGTTCAGCCGGTACATCCTGGGCGAACTCGGCTATGATTTCGATGCGGGTCGTCTGGACGAGAGCGTACACCCGTTCGCCACCGGGTTGAACCCAGGTGACGTGCGGATTACGACCCGGTACTTGACCGACGATGTCACGAGCGCGCTGTTCGGCACGATCCACGAATGCGGCCATGCTCTATATGAGCAGAACATATCCGAGGAATTGATCGGCACGACGTTATGCACCGGCACCTCGATGGGGATTCACGAATCGCAGTCGCGGTTTTGGGAAAATATGATCGGGCGCAGCCGGTCGTTCTGGAATCGGTATTTGCCGGAGCTGAAGGCGCTGTACCCGGACCGTCTCGGAGAGGTTTCGGCGGAATCGTTTTATCGCGGAATCAATGTCGTGCAGCCTTCGCTGATCCGGATCGAGGCCGACGAGTTGACCTACAACCTGCATATCATGATCCGTTACGAGATCGAGAAGAAGCTGTTCGACGGCTCGCTTGCCGTCGCCGATTTGCCGGCTTACTGGAACGAGAAGTATAAGGAATATCTTGGCGTAACGCCAAGCAACGACGGGGAAGGCGTCCTTCAGGACGTCCACTGGTCCGGCGGCAGCTTCGGTTATTTTCCTTCTTACTCGCTGGGCAACCTGTACTCCGCGCAGATCCGTCATACGATGGAAAAGGCGCTGGGCGATCTGGACGATCTGGTTGCCAAGGGCGAATTCGCGGCGATCAAAAACTGGCTTATCGAAAACATTTATCGTTACGGCAAGCTGCTCACACCGGATGAGGTCATTACCCGGGTTACGGGCGAGCCGCTCAATCCCGACTATCTGGTCGATTATTTGCAGTCCAAATATAAGGAAATCTACAAACTGTAGCGGATTGTTTCCATACTAGGTTCTACGAATCCGATCAAGTGCCGGTATCCATATTGGATAACCGGCTTTTTCGTGTGCGCGTCTCAACTTATTAACCCTCCGCTAGGCGGCTGCATATGATGATGGCATCAAACCGATGTGAAGGAGGATTGTCCCATGGGCAAAACGTTAAGGTGTCTCCTGATCGCGATCGTGGCCGCCGTTCCCGTGCTGCTGGCCGCCTGCTCGGGCTCCGGAGGCGACCAGACGAAGATTCGGATCGGGGAAGTGACCCGTTCGATCTTTTACGCGCCTCAGTACGTGGCGTTGAGTCAAGGTTTTTTCAAGGAGGAGGGGCTGGATGTCGAGCTGACGACGACCGCAGGCGGGGATAAGACGATGACGGCGCTGCTGTCCGGCACGATTGATGTGGCGCTGGTCGGGTCAGAGACGTCGATTTACGTGTATCAGCAAGGAGCCGACGATCCGGTCGTGAATTTCGCGCAAGTGACCCAGACGGACGGGACGTTTCTCGTATCGCGCAAAAAAATCGACAAGTTCGACTGGTCCATGCTGAAGGGGAGTACGTTTCTCGGCCAACGAAAAGGCGGCATGCCGCAGATGGCCGGAGAATTTACGCTGAAGAAAAAAGGAATCGATCCGCAAAAAGATTTGAAGCTGATCCAAAACATCGATTTCGCCAACATCCCGGCGGCTTTCTCGTCCGGCACCGGCGACTACGTGCAAATGTTCGAGCCGCAGGCGGCCGTCATCGAGAAGGAAGGCAAAGGGTTCGTCATTGCTTCGTTCGGGGTGGAGAGCGGACTGCTTCCTTACACGGTCTACATGACGAAGAAAAGCTTCCTGACCAAAAACGCAAAAACGATCCAGAAGTTTACGAACGCCGTCTACCGGGCGCAACAATGGGTTGCCGACAAATCGGTCGATGAAATCGCCCAGGCGGTCATTCCGTATTTTACCGATACCGATAAAGAAATCGTCAAAGCGGTCGTGAAGCGGTACAAGGAGCAGCAATCGTTCGCCACCGATCCGATCGTCGACGAGAAGGAATGGAACAATCTACAGGACGTCATGCAGTCGGCCGGAGAACTGAAGCAGCGTGCCGATTACAAGACGCTGGTGGACAATTCGTTCGCTTCGAAGGCGATCGAGTCCGCCAAAAAGTGACGCCGAAGGAAGGTGACTGCAAGTGACGGATAAGAAACCTGCGGTCGTCCTAAGCGATGTGACTCACGTTTACGTATCCGACAAAGGCGCATCACTGGCGGTCGACCGGGTCTGCCTTACGCTGGCAGAGGGGGAATTCGTCAGTCTGGTAGGCCCGAGCGGCTGCGGCAAGACGACTCTGCTATCTATAATTGCCGGACTGATCGAACCGACGGCGGGTCATGTGCAACTGTTCGGCCAGCCGGTGGATGGTCCTTCTTCGAAGGTCGGTTATATGCTGCAGCACGATTATTTGTTTCCGTGGCGAACGATACTCGATAACGCTTGTATCGGACTGGAGCTGCAAGGGAAAGTGACGGCCGAACACAAAAAAAACGTATCTCGGATGCTCGGCGAGATGGGGCTTGCCGATGTCGTCAGCCGTTATCCCCATCAGCTGTCAGGAGGGATGCGGCAGCGGGCCGCACTGGTAAGAACACTGGCAACCTCGCCCGACATTATGCTGCTTGACGAGCCGTTCTCCGCCCTCGATTACCAGACGAAGCTCCAATTGGAGCAGCTTGTACTGGATACGCTGCGAGCCAGACGCAAGTCGGCCATACTCGTAACGCACGATATCACGGAAGCGATCGCGATGAGCGACCGGGTTATCGTGCTCGATCACAGCCCGGGACAGGTTCGGCGGGAGATGAGCATTTACGGTCCGATTCGCGAAGCGAGTCCGATGAAAGCAAGGGAGCTGCCGGGATTTCATTCGCTGTTTAACGAGATATGGAACGAATTCGAAGAGATGGAAGCAAGGAGGGAGACGTAAATGACCCCTCGACACGGGCAAACGGCGGATGTCGGCGAGACGTCCGGCCTGCCGGAACTCATTTACAAGCAGCACCGCAGCCGGAACCGGCGCAGAAGCGTTGCCGTGATTACGACCCAGATCGCCATTCTGGTCCTATTTATCGGCTTGTGGGAGCTGGCCGGACGGTTCAAATGGATCGATGTGCTGCTGTTCAGCTACCCTAGTAAAATTGCCACCCTGCTTGCGGATAAGATCGCCGACGGCACGCTGCTGCCGCATGTGTGGACGACGGTGCTGGAAACCGGAATCGGCTTTGTGTTAGGCACTCTGATCGGAACGGGGGTGGCCACCTTGATCTGGTGGTCGCCATTTCTGGCGCGAGTGCTCGACCCTTACATCGTCGTAGCGAACAGCATGCCGAAGGTGGCGCTCGGCCCTTTGTTCATCGTCGGACTCGGACCGAATATGATGTCGATCATCGCCATTACGCTGGCGGTTACCGTCATTATTACGACGCTGGTCGTCTATTCCAGCTTCAAGGAAGTGGACGCGAATTATGTAAAGGTGGTGCGGATGTTCGGAGGCTCGAGAGCCGCGTCGTACCGGAAAGTTATTTTGCCGGCATCCTTTCCTACGATTGTATCCACCTTAAAGGTGAATGTTGGTCTGGCCTGGATCGGCGTCATCGTCGGCGAGTTTCTCGTCTCCAAGGAAGGGCTCGGCTACTTGATTATTTACGGCTTCCAGGTGTTCAACTTTACGCTTGTGCTTGGAAGTCTGGTGATCATTGCAATTGTCGCAACCGTCATGTATCAGATCGTCGCGTACTTCGAAGCGAGGATGAACCGGAAGTGAGAGGGAGTGAGGCTGCGCGAAGCCGCTCCCTTTTTTCGTGCGGGAAAAACCGGATTTTCTGCGGAATCCGTTGACAACCTCGGCAGGAATCGATAAATTAGTCATAAGCCTGGATCATATGGTCCAACCAACAGGAGCCGAGTGCTAAGCGAAGGAGAGCGCGTCTTGGAAATACCGGAGAAAGTAAACTTGTCGCAAGTGGTAACGGAGAGAATCAAAACTCACATTTTGGAGGAAGGGCTGAAGGAGGGAGACAAGCTGCCCTCGGAGAAACAGCTGATCGAATCGCTGCGGGTGAGCCGGACTGTCGTACGGGAAGCTCTGAAATCGCTGGAGACCGTCGGATTGATCAAAATCAAGCCCGGTGACGGCATCTATGTGGACGGAGCGTCGCTGAAGCCCGTGCTGGATCAGGTCAGCTTCCGCTGGAAACGGGAAGACCGGATCATCAAGGAGCTGTTGCAAACACGCCGGATTTTGGAGCTGGGCGCAGTAGAGCTGGCCATCGAGCTGTACGATCTGAGACTGATCGGCGAGATGGATATATGGATTCGCGAAATGGAGGCCAGAATTAAAAAAGGCGAGCTTCCGATCGAGGAGGATCTGCAGTTCCACCGGGCTTTGTTCCGCTCGACGGGCAACGAGACGTATTGCGAATTTAGCGAAGTGCTGAATAACTTCTTTATCAAAATCCGCGAAAGCCATTTCGGCAATGTAGAGGATACGAAAAAATCGCTCGAGGAGCACCGCAACATTGTGCGGTATATTCGGGAAAAAAACATAGAGAGTGCCAAGACGGAGATGGAGCGGCATCTGGTGCCGCTTAAGAAGTACGTCGGAGGCTAAGGAGAGGAAAGAATACAGGAAAGGAGCGGGCAGCCGCTCTTTTTTTTGTATAGGAAAGCGAGGGCCTCAAAAACGGAGGATAAGCAAACAAGAACGGAGCGATTCGGACACTACTATTGGTGGCACGCAACATGAATCACCGGCTGTCCAACGTGTAGCGGAAAAGTGTTTTCCTTTATTCCTGCGAGGAACGCCATTTTCACGCGACAGCGGAAGTTTCGTTTCCTTAATTTTGGATTTTTAAGGTGATAGAGACGTTTGAACCGGAAATAACGGAACAAAATGTTCCGCTATACGTCGATTTTCACCTGCGAACAACTCGTAACGGAAGTAAAACTTCCGTAAATAGCTTTACAGGAGACGGGAAGCCGGACGTTGCCGTCCTGTCCCGGATCTGCAACACGATTGTGGGTGAACGGCAGGACATGGGGAATCCGTTCCCTCCCTGCGCACCAACGCAGGGGCTTAACGACAAAGGACCGTCCGGACGTTTTCCGGACGGTTTATTTGCTCTCTGCTCAGGAATGAGAAATAGCCGGGCGGAATTGTGCATAGGACATCCCGGAGGAACAATAGGATTGGAATAAAGGGAAAGAGATATTTTGGAAATACAATTTGTGGGCCGAACCTAAAAAATGTTGTCACCCTAGACGAATGTCCTGCATACACTTTTAATGAATGATTTGTCATGGAGGAGGTTTGCAGGATGTCGATAGCACATAGAGATATGAATTGCAGAGAAATCATTACGAAAGCTGTATGCGGCAAAGGTCGTAAGTTTTCGCAAGTGACGCATACCGTAACTCCGCCACACAATCCGTCGAGTATTCTTGGCGCCTGGGTCATTAACCACGAGTATGAGGCGGTTAGAGGCAACGACGGGATCGAGGTGGTAGGTACTTACGATATCAACATTTGGTATTCTTACGACAAAAACAAGAGCACAGACGTAGCGAAAGAGACAATCTCTTACGTCGAGTTAGTACCGCTGTCGTATCTTGATCCGAAACATAGGGCTTCTACAGTGGAGGTCGCTGCGGTCGCAACGCAAGACCCGAACTGTGTGGAAGCGGGCGTTTCGTCCTCCGGCAACGGTGTCGTCATCCGGGTGGAGCGGGAGTTCCAGGTGGAGATGATCGCTGAGACGAAGGTGTGCGTCTCCGTGTGCCCGGGCGGCTGCGACGATCTCGATAAAGAAGTCGAGTTCGCGAGCCACGATGAGAGCGATTATGAGGATCTCGATCCGGATTTGCTCGACGACGATGTGAATTAATACTTACGTTATACTATGCGGGAGAGGACGTTTCGCCAGGGGGCATCCGCCCTCTTTTTTATCGGGAACGTAAGATTAGGCTTTAGCTCCTGCACCGGGGCTGAAAGAAGCTCCGATCTGCTAAAGATGGGGGAAATGAGGTGGCCGGATGGACGTCTTGTTCACCGAAGCGGAGCGGCTGGGACTGAACGGCAGGGAGGCGGTGGAGGCGGCGCGGAATCCGCTGCTGTTGATCTCTCTGCCGGGTCTGCTCGGCTACTCGGACTTATCGACAACCGGAACGATGCGGGCCGTCACCCGCCGTTACCGGTTTTGTCTGTTTCATCTGGAGATGATAGCGGCCTACCGTTCCGTAACCAGCGATGTGTTCACGGCTGAAGGGCTGCAGCCGGTATCCGGGTCGCGGTTCGCGAGGGGTTTTCTGCCGCCTACATACGAGAGAGAATGGGAACCCGCCGCCGATGAAGACAGACTCGACAAAAGGCTGAAACGGGCCGAGAAAGCAGCGGGCCGGATCTTGTATATGCTGGGGCTGGATTACGGCGTCGTTGACATCGGGATCGGTGCGGACGGCAAGCCGGTTCTGCTCGGAGTCGAGCCGTATCCTGAGCTGGAGCAATCTGCCGCATTGGCGTTCGGTGCGGCGCTGGCGAAATATCGCGAAGGAAGGGTGGAGGAAAGCGGGAGAAGCCTTGACGCCACTTTGGGGGCGGACCCGGAATTTCTGCTTATGAACGCTGAAGGCCAAGTTGTGCCGGCATCCGCGTATCTTCCGAGACGGGGACTTGCCGGATGCGATCATGTGCGGATCGGGGAACGGCTGCTGTATCCGCTCGCCGAACTGAGGCCTGATCCCAGCCCCGACCCGGGAAAGCTGTTCGCTTCGATCCGCAAAGCGCTGTACCGTGCAGCCGAACATATCCCCGATCGGCCGGGGATGCGATGGCTGGCCGGAGGAATGCCTGCCAGAGGCTTTGCTCTGGGCGGTCATATCCATCTGAGCGGCCTGTGGCTGAACAGTTCGCTGCTGCGCGTACTGGATAATTACTTGGCGCTGCCGCTCATGCTGATCGAAGACGGGCGTTCGCAGACAAGGCGTCCCCGGTACGGCGCGCCGGGGGATGTCCGCCGCCAGCCGCACGGAGGATTCGAATACCGGACGCTTCCCAGCTGGCTCGTCACCCCGGGTATCACGAAGGGCGTGCTGGGGCTCGCTGCGCTGCTCTCTTCTTCTTATCGCGAGCTTCATCAGAGGCCGCTGCGGAACTTCGAACTGCTCCGGGCCTATTACGAGGGCGACAAACCAAAGCTGGCGGTCGCGGTGAAGCCGCTCATCGACGAACTGCACGAACTTGCCGGTTACCGGCGGTATGAGCATATGGTGTCCCCGTTCTTACGAATGGTCCATCTGGGAATAAGCTGGGACGAGTCCCGCGATATCCGGATGGGCTGGAAAATAGGCCCGTGGAAGGAGCGCTGACGAGCGGAAGGATCAATTTTTTTGGAAAGAACTATTAAGATGTTCATACGATTCAATTCTTTCTGGGAAAGAACCTTTATAACGGTGCACTCTAAAATTCTTCCTAAGGCTGCAAAACAAGGAGAAAGCCGCGATTTATGATATAATAGTTTGATAGAGAAGAGACGTTAGCGGCATCCGTTGGCGCATCAATCGCGGTTGGGGGATGGACATGACCAAATATACACCGATGATCGAGCAATATTTATCGATCAAGGCGCAGGCGGAGGACGCTTTTTTGTTGTTCCGCCTGGGCGATTTTTACGAGATGTTTTTCGAGGATGCGATCAAAGCTTCGCAAGAGCTGGAGATCACGCTGACCGGCAGGGAAGGCGGCATGGAGGAGCGCATACCGATGTGCGGCGTTCCGTACCATTCGGCGGAATCGTACATAACCCGGCTGATCGAGAAAGGATATAAGGTTGCGATTTGCGAGCAGGTCGAAGATCCTGCGGAAGCGAAAGGCCCCGTCCGCCGGGAGATCGTGCGGATCGTGACACCGGGCACCGTCATGGACGGCAAGACGCTGGGAGAGACGAAAAACAACTTCCTCGTCTGCGTCACCTCCGCGGACGATCAATATGGGCTCGCCGCTTGCGACCTGTCGACCGGCGAGCTGTTCGTGACGAAAACCGAAGATACGCTGGAGCAACTCGTCGACGAGATTAACGTCTACGCTCCGTCCGAGCTGATCGGACAGCCGGAGCTGCTGGACAAGCTGCAAAGCTCGATGTCCGGCTGGCTGACCACCAAGCTGTTCACGGCTAGATCCGGCATGGACGAAGTGCTGTTCGAGAGCCAGTTTCCCGAGGAGGAGCGGCAGGCGATTCCGTCCGTAAGCCGGGATGCGGCTTCGTTGCTGCTCTCCTACCTGAACGAGACGCAGAAGCGCTCCTTATCCCATATAACGCATATCGAGGCATACGACCGCCAGCAGCATATGACGATGGACCCGTTCACCAGACGCAACCTGGAGCTTACCGAGACGGTCCGCGAACGGTCCAAAAAAGGTTCGCTGCTGTGGCTTCTGGACCGAACCGTCACTTCCATGGGCGCGAGGCTGCTTCGCAGATGGATCGACAAACCGCTTACGAGCCGGGATGCGATCGAGCAGCGGCTTGAAGCCGTCGACTGTTTGTACAACGGGCTGATCGTCCGGGAGGAATTGCGGCAGCAGCTCAAGGAAGTGTACGATCTGCAAAGGCTGGTCGGGCGTATCTCATACGGCAGCGCCAACGCGCGCGATCTGCTTGCGCTGAAGCTGTCACTGATGCAGGTACCGTCGGTCAGGCAGCTCTGTATCTCCTCGGGGTCGGCGACGCTCCGGACGCTCGGGGAAACGATGGATGATTGCGGCGATATCCTGCAATGGATCGGAGACGCGATCGCCGAGGAGCCGCCGGTATCGGTCCGCGAAGGCGGATTGATCAAGGCCGGCTTCCATGGACGGCTCGATCAGCTCCGGGAAGCGAGCACGAACGGCAAGAAGTGGATCGCCGAGCTGGAGCGCCAGGAGCGCGAAGCGACCGGCATCCGTTCGCTGAAGATCGGCTACAACAAAATATTCGGTTATTATATCGAAGTGACGCGCAGCAACCTCGGGTCGCTGCCGGAGAACCGCTACGAGCGCAAGCAGACGCTGGCCAATGCGGAGCGGTTCGTGACTCCGGAGCTGAAGGAGAAAGAAGCGCTTATTCTCGAAGCCGAGGAGAAGATGGTCGATCTCGAGTACAACCTGTTCATCGAGCTGCGGAACAAGCTGGCCGGCGAGGTCAAACGTCTGCAACTGCTGGCCGAGACGATCGCCACCGCGGACGTGCTCCAGTCGTTTGCGGCGGTAAGCGCCGCTTACCGGTACCGCAAGCCGGAATTGTCCGGCCAATATGAGCTGAACGTCGAAGACGGACGTCATCCTGTCGTGGAAGCGATATTGAAGGACGGCTCGTTTATTGCCAACGATACCCAGATGGCGGCGGACGACGGCCGCGTGCTGCTGATCACCGGACCGAATATGGCGGGGAAGAGCACGTACATGCGCCAAGTGGCGATGATCTGCATCATGGCGCAGATCGGCTGCTTCGTCCCGGCGGAACGGGCCGTCGTGCCGATCGTCGACCGCATCTTCACCCGAATCGGCGCTGCGGACGACCTCGTCGGCGGACAGAGCACGTTCATGGTCGAGATGATGGATATCCGGACGATGACCGCCAAGGCAACCTCGCACAGTCTCGTCATTATCGACGAACTGGGCAGAGGCACGTCAACCGCCGAAGGGATGGCGATCGCCCAGGCGGTCATCGAATATTTGCACGACCGCATCGGCTGCAAGACGCTCGTATCGACTCATTTTCACGAGCTGGCTCACCTGGAGGAGACGATGCCTGCGCTCCGCAACCATTGCATGGCCGTGAAGGAAAGCGGGCAGGACGTTACGTTTTTGCGCAAAATGATTCGCGGCGCGGCAAGCACGAGCTACGGGATTTACTGCGCGCGGGTCGCCGGGCTTCCGGACTCGATTATCGACCGGGCTTACGACTTGCTGAACCGGTTCGAGGCGATCTCCTCGGTCCTGCAAAGTCCCGGCGAAGCGGCAGCCTCCGTCGAGGAGGCGCTGAGGCAAAACGAGACGAAGCCGTCCTCACCGCTGTCCGCCGCTGTGCAAGCGGAATTTCCGCAACCGGACAGGGTGATGGAAGTTTCGCCTATCGTGCAGCTCAGCCTGTTCGGCGAAGGCGAGAAGTCGGACAAGCCCGGGGGCAAGACGAAGACCAAGTCGGAGCTTGCCGCCGAGAAGCTGGTCGAGCAGTTGAAGTCAGCCGATCTGATCAATATGACGCCTCTTCAGGCGATGAATTTCCTGTACGAACTAAAGCAGAAAGCATCTGCAGACCTAAAATAACGAGGAGGGCTCCACATGAAAAAAGCTCCGGTATCCGGCTTCTTGAAACGACTGCCCGCATGGAGCGCTTCCCTCGCTCTGTTCGGCGCCCTGATGTTCCCTGCCGCCGTTTCGGCGGAACAGGCGACGAAGGAGCAGCAATACAAAGAAGTGTATCAGTTGATCCATCAGATGCATATTAACGGTTCGTCTGTCAAAGCGTCGGAGAACAGTTCGATCGAAGAACTGATCGGTTCGCTGAATGATCCTTACACCGATTATTTCGACGAGAAGGAATGGAACTCGTTCAACAGTTCCATCCAGTTGAACTACCCCGGCATCGGCATGCGGCTCGGCCACGATGAAGGCGGCTATATCGCCGTTCAAATTTTCGAAGGATCGCCGGCCGAGAAAGCCGGGATGAAGCGCGGCGACTATATCGTAGCCGTAGCGGACAAGCCGACGGCGGACATGACGCTTAATGACGTTACGGAACTCGTCCGCGGGCCGAAAGGAACGGAAGTGTCGATTACGGTCCGACGCGGCGGCGAGGAGCTGAACCTGAAGCCGAAGCGGGGGCAGATCCACCTTCCGGTCGTTGACGGCGGCATGATGGAAGGCCAGATCGGTTATTTGAACATTGACAGCTTCTCGGAAGATGCCGACGAATTGTTCGCTCTGATGCTCTCCGACCTGAAATACCGGAAAATCAAAGGACTTGTCGTCGATTTGCGCGACAACCCGGGCGGATATTTGGAAACGGCGAAGCATATCGCCGAGCAGTTTATCCCGGAAGGGGTCCTGATCCATACCCGCGATCGTGACGATATCGATGAGCCTCTGGAGATTCTGAACGGCAAAACGGTAGAATTCCCGGTCGTAATTCTCGTCAATGAAAACAGCGCCAGCGCATCCGAAGTGTTAACGGCCGCTATGCAGGATTATCACAAAGCAACGGCAGTAGGCACCAAAACATACGGGAAAGGCAGCGTACAGGGGTTGTACCCGCTCGAATCCGGCGGTGTGCTCAAGCTGACGATCCAGGAATATTTGTCGCCGAAAAAACGGCCGGTCAACCATGTCGGATTGACGCCGGATGTGAACACGGAAGGTTACGTCCCGCAGCTGCTGATCGGTCTTCATACAGCCGGACTTAAGGAGCTTCGCCTGGAAGTGTTCCGGCACACCTACAAGGTGAATGGTTTGGAATTTTTCGATGTCGGTCTGCCCCGCCTGAAGCTGGACGACAAAGATTATTTGCCGGCCCGGGTATTGGCGGCCTTCGCAGGCAAACCGCTGGAGTGGAACGATACCGCAGCGGGAGTCGATATCGGCGCCGGAGCGGAACGTATCCTGTTCGACGCGAATTCGGGCTTCCGCATTGTAGAAGGTACCGGTTTTATCGAGCTGGCCAAGTTTAAGGAGAAGTTCCCCGGAATCGAATGGATGAGCGATGCGGAGAAAACGGTGCTGACCACGAAAGGAAACGGGGTTTAATGGGAAAAATTAAAGTGCTGGACGAGCATGTGGCAAACCAGATCGCGGCGGGCGAAGTAATCGAACGTCCGTCGTCGATCGTGAAGGAGCTCGTCGAAAACTCGCTTGATGCGGGGAGCACCCGAATAGATGTGACGGTGGAAGAGGGCGGCCTGCAGCTGATTCGCGTAACCGACAACGGGTCGGGCATCGCTACGGAAGATTGCGAGGCCGCTTTCTTCCGTCATGCGACGAGCAAAATCGAGAGCGGCAAAGATTTGTTCCATATCCGCACGTTAGGGTTCCGCGGAGAGGCGCTGCCGAGTATCGCTGCTGTCTCCAAGGTGGAGTGCGTCAGCGCTGCGGAGACGGGCGGACTCGGACGCAAGCTGATTATCGAGGGCGGTTCCATCAAGGCGTTTCAGGAGACGGCCGCTTCCCGCGGCACCGATATGACCGTCAGGGAGCTGTTCTACAACACACCGGCGCGGCTGAAATATATGAAGACGATCCAGACGGAGCTCGGGCATATATCCGATTATATGTACCGCCTGGCGATGGCGCATCCCCATGTCGCGTTCAGCGTGAAGCATAACGGCAATCTGCTGCTGCAGACGCTGGGCAACGGTGATCTGCTGCAGGTAATGGCCGCCGTATACGGAACGTCGACGGCCAAGGCGCTGCTTCCCGTCCAGGGGGAGAACGCCGACTATACGCTGAAGGGATACGTCAGCCGTCCCGATGTCACCCGTTCGAACAGACAAGGGATGACGATCGTCATGAACGGCCGCACGATCCGTAATTACGCGGTGTCGGGCGCCGTGATGAGCGCCTATCACACGCTGCTGCCGATCAACCGGTATCCGATCGCGGCGCTGCATATCGGCATGGACCCGTCGCTGGTCGACGTGAACGTCCATCCGGCCAAGCTGGAAGTCCGGTTCAGCAAGGAGCAGGAGCTCGTCCGGTTTATCGAAGATCAGATTCGGAGTATACTAAGAGGTCAGGTTCTTATCCCCCAAGCCTCCAGACCGACGCCGAAGGCGGCCGTTGTCCAAGAGCGGATGGAACTGTATCGGAGCACCCCGGCCCCGGACACTCTGCCGGATCATCCGCTTCCTGAGCCTCCTCCTCTTCCTCGCATTCCGGAAGAAGGAGACGCTTCGTCGGAAACGGTCCAAGCACCGGAGCAATTGCCGGTGAGCGCGGCACGGCCCGATTCGGAGCCGAGGGAGGCGGCGATGCCGGCGCCTCCTGTCGAGAAGGAGCCGTATCCGGGTGCTGCGAAGGAGTTTCGCGAGCCGGTACGCCAGCCGGTTAACCCGTATTCGCAGAAACAAGCCGTTTCCCGCGAGCCGGCCTATCCGGTGCAGCCGAAAAGCGGGCTCTCTTACGACAAGCTGGTTGATATGCTCCCGGCGAAGGAGGCTGCTGCGGAAACGAAACCCGCCGCTCCGCAATTTCCGAGACTGGACCCGATCGGCCAGATGCACGGCACCTACATAGTGGCGCAGCATGAGAACGGCTTGTATCTGATCGACCAGCATGCGGCCCATGAGCGAATCAATTACGAGTTTTATTACGAGAAATTCGGCAAACCGGCCGAAGCGAGCCAGCAGTTGCTCGTGCCGATTACGCTGGAGTTTACGTCCGCCGAAGCGGACGTCATCCGGGATAAGCTGCCGGTGCTCGAACAGGTGGGCGTCTATCTCGAATCGTTCGGAGGCGGCACGTTTCTGGTCAGGGCGCTTCCCTACTGGTTTCCTGACGGAGAAGAAAAGGCGCTGGTGGAGGAGATGACCGAATGGCTGCTGGCCGAGAAAAAATCGGTCGAGCTGACCAAGCTGCGCGAGAAGGCGGCGATTATGTGTTCCTGCAAAGCCTCGATCAAGGCGAACCAATCGCTCAGCACGACCGAGATCGAAGCGCTGCTCGACAGGCTGGCTGCTTGCCGCAACCCGTATACGTGCCCGCACGGCCGTCCGATCGTGGTCAGCTTCTCCACTTATGAGCTGGAAAAAATGTTTAAGCGGGTGATGTGATGCTGGTTACGACTTCCTACTCCCCTTCGCCCGATGCGGAAGCGCGCGCGAAGCGGCTGGCTGCGGAACTCGGCGTCCGTTATGTTCCGCGAGGCACTTCATCGGTGCGCAGATTGGGCGAACGCTACCGCGATTCCCGTTTTATGCTGGTGTCCGAACGGGAGCTGCATTATTACGGAGACGGGGACGCTCCGCTTTTCTTCCATCCGTCCCTTTCGTTTGTCCGTGTGAAAAGGCTGATGAACGGGGAGAACGACGGACTGGTCGAGATAACGGGAGCGAAGCCCGGAGACCGGATTCTCGATTGTACGGCGGGACTCGGTGCGGACTCGATCGTGTTCTCGTATGTGGCCGGCCCCGATGGAAGCGTGACGGCGGTCGAGAGCGAGCCCGCCTTGTTTACGATCGTCAGGGAAGGGCTCGCTTCCTACGAGACGCATCTGGAGCCTTTTAACGAGGCGATGCGAAGGGTGCGGATGAAGCTGGGACATCATCTGGACGTGCTCCGGATGATGCCTGACGACAGCTGCGACATCGTCTACTTCGATCCGATGTTCCGGCAGCCGGTCGAGGAGTCGAGCGGCATCGGCCCGCTTCGCCAGGCCGCCAATCACGAGCCGTTGACGGAGGAAGCGATCCGCGAAGCCGTCCGCGTCGCCCGCCGAAGCGTCGTGCTGAAGGAGCACCGCGACAGCGGGGAATTCGAGCGGCTTGGCTTCCAGCAGCCTTTGCGCACCCGAACGAAAATAGCATATGGAGTGATTCACCCTTGACGGAAACGGAAAAGAAACCGGCGCTGCTCGTTCTCGTCGGACCGACGGCAGTCGGCAAAACGAAGCTGAGTCTGGAGCTGGCCGGCCGGTTCGGCTGCGAGATTATATCCGGAGACTCGATGCAGGTATACCGGGGGATGGATATCGGAACGGCCAAAGCGACGGAGGAGGAGCGCTCGCTCGTTCCCCATCATATGATCGATATTCATAATCCGGATTATCCGTTTTCGGTCGCGGAGTTTCAGGAGCGGAGCCGGGCTTTGATCGAAGAGATAAGCAGCCGGGGCAAGCTTCCCTTTATCGTCGGAGGAACGGGGCTTTACGTCGAATCGGTCTGTTACGATTATCAGTTCAGCGAGGGCGGCTCGGACGAGGACTACCGCCTCGAGCTGAACGAATACGCGGACAGCCATGGGGAAGAGGCGCTGCACGACAAGCTGAAAGCGATCGATCCTCCGTCCGCGATGCGTATTCATACCAACGATCGCAGGCGCACGATCCGGGCGCTTGAAGTGTACCGATTGACCGGAATCCCGCAATCCGAACATTTGGCCCGACAAAAAAAGCAATCTCCTTACGAACTATGTATCGTCGGGCTGACGATGGAGCGCGATCTGCTGTACGAGAGAATCGAGCAGCGGATCGATCTGATGATGGAGCAAGGGCTGATCCGGGAAGTAGCGTCGCTTCTGGACAAAGGGTATTCGACCGATCTCGTATCGATGCAGGGTCTCGGTTATAAGGAAATTGCCGGATACGTGACCGGGCAGTACGAGCTGCCGCTGGCCGTAGATCTGCTCAAGCGGAATACGCGGCGGTTTGCAAAGCGCCAGCTATCCTGGTTCCGGCATATGAAAGACATACGCTGGGTCGACGTGACGGAGCCAAATATTTCTGCGCATTTGCAAATAATTAGTGATATAATAGCAGGAAAGTTTCCACCCGATCCAGAATAAGTAGGGAGCAATCCGAATAATTCCGGCATACGTCCGTGGAATTTTATGATTCAAAACGATTAGGGGGTACTCTTTTCATGAACAAGTCGATCAATATTCAGGATACGTTCCTGAACCAGCT
Source organism: Paenibacillus oceani (assembly GCF_014705615.1). Taxonomy (GTDB): domain Bacteria; phylum Bacillota; class Bacilli; order Paenibacillales; family NBRC-103111; genus Paenibacillus_AB; species Paenibacillus_AB oceani. The sequence goes on along the minus strand of NZ_JACXJA010000005.1, from coordinate 59,138 downwards.
TCGCAAAGAGAGCATTGCAGTCACCGTCTATTTGACGAACGGCTTCCAAATTCGCGGATACATCAAGGCGTTTGACAACTTCACGATCATTATCGACAGCGAAGGCCGCCAGCAGATGGTGTACAAGCACGCGATCTCGACCTTTACGCCGCAGCGTCCGGTATCGCTGATGCCTCAAGAGCCCGCCGCCGAATCCTGATCGTGAGGGAACCCGCTTTCTGCGGGGCCAAGACGTGCGGATGAAACTTTTTGCGCCTCCGTTACGTTTAATAAATGAACAAGAAAAGAAGCAGAGCAACCCCATCCGGGTTGTTCTTTTGCTTCAATCGGGTAAGGAGGGAGTCGGACGATGAGCGCAACACGGAACTCCAACGCCAATCAGCCGAAAAAACAACCGAAAAAAAGAAAGGCGAAAAAGAAGTTTCGTCCGAAAAAGCTGCTTGTCTGGTTTTTGATTACGTGTGCGCTTGGCGCTTTTTGCGCGATGGCGGGATATATCGTAATCATGCTGAACGGGGAAAAATACTATGAGGAAAACAAAGATAAGATGGTGATGGCCGACGCAGCCATCGTGTACGACAGAGACAATCAGGAAGTGATGACGCTTGCCAGGGAAAACCGCGAGCTGGTGACGATGAGCGACATTCCGGAGAAACTCGCGCAGGCGTTTATCGCTACCGAGGACAAACGCTTTACCGAGCATAACGGGATCGACTTCTGGTCGATCGGCCGCGCGCTGTACAAGGACATTATGCACCGCAGCCTTGTTGAAGGCGGCAGCACGATTACGCAGCAGCTGGCCAAAAACATGTTTTTGGACGCCGACAAGACGATATTCCGCAAGGCGAACGAAGCGGCCATTGCGCTGGCGCTGGAGCGGAATAAGAGCAAGGATGAAATACTGGAAGCCTATATGAACCGGATTTATTTCGGCAATCGGGCTTATGGCGTCAAGGCGGCAGCGAAGCTGTATTTCGGCAAATCGGACCTGACATCGCTCCAAGTATGGGAAATGGCTACCTTGGCGGCGATCCCGAAGGCGCCGTCGTATTATAATCCGATCAGCGATCCGGAACGTTCCAAAGAAAGACGCGGCGTCGTGCTGCAGCTGATGAAGGACCAGGGCTACATTACCGAGGAAGAACGGGCGAATGCGGCCGCAGTCGTGTACGACTACAAGCCTCCGACCAAGAGCAACCAATACGCCGCCTTTATCGATTACGTCGTTAACGAAGCGGTCGAGAAAACCGGTAAAACCGAGGATGAGCTGCTGCGCGGAGGATACAAAATCTATACGACGATGGATCAGACCGCGCAGAAGGCGATGGAGCAGGCTTACGCCAACGATAAGCTGTTCCAGGCCGACGGTCCGAAGCAGCAGATGCAAAGCGCGATGGTCATCGTCGATCATAAGACAGGCGGTATTATCGGGATGATCGGCGGCCGGGACTACAAGACCAAAGATATGAACCGGGCCGTCCGTCCGCGGGCGCCGGGCTCGTCATTCAAGCCGATTACTGTGTTCGCCCCGGCGATGGAGTACGACTTCAACAAGTACAATCCGTATACGATGCTGAAGGACGAGAAGATGTCGTTCGGTGGTTATTCCCCTTCCAACTGGGATAACGTGTACTTGGGACAAATGAGCATGAAGCAAACGATCCAGAAGTCCGGCAACGTCGCCAGCGTATGGCTGCTCAACGAAATCGGTGTGAAGCGGGGGATGGACTTTTCCAAAAAGATCGGAATCCCGCTTGACGAAACGAAAGACCGGAATCTCGCGATCGCCCTCGGCGGATTGACCAAAGGCGCTACTCCGCTCCAGATGGCTGCGGCTTACGGCGCGTTTGCCAACAACGGTCAACTGAACGAAAGCCATTCGGTGTTGAAAATCGAACGTGCAGGCTCGGAGGTTTACACGTACAAGCCGGCGAAGCCGGAACAAGTGATGAGCGCGAGAACCGCATGGTATATGACCGAGATGCTTAAAAACGCCGTAGATAACGGCACGGGAGCCAGCGCCAAGATGAACCGGGCGGTAGCCGGCAAGACGGGCACGACCCAGCTGGATTTGAAAGGGCTGGAGAAATATAACCGCGACGTCTGGTTCGCCGGGTATACGCCGGAATGGTCGGCGGCGATCTGGATGGGCTTCGATACGACCGACACGCAGCATTACGTGAAGGACGGCAGCGCGCGGCCCGCTATTTTGTTCAAGGAAGTTATGACGAAGGCGCTTGTGAATTATAAGCCTTCGCAGTTCGTGAAGCCGAAGGGCATCGAGGATATCAGCGCACCGCCGCCAACCGTCAGCGATCTGGCCGGCACCTACATCAAGGAAGAACAAACCGTCAAACTGACCTGGTCTCCGGTCCAAGGCGACAATATCGTATATAAAGTGTTCCGCAAAGGAACGAAGGACAGCGAGCCGAAGCTGCTGGCCAGCTCGGCGACGCCGGAGCTGCGCGATATGGCGATTCCGGGCGACAAGTACGAGTATTATGTAGTTCCGTACAACTCGGCAACGAGCATAGAAGCGGAGAAGTCCAATGTCGTTACGGTCGAGATTCCGGCAGGCGGCAATCAAGGCCCCGGCGAGGGGAACGGGAATAACGGCAACGGCAATAACAACGGTAACGGCAATAACAATGGCAATAGCAATGGCGATGGCAACAATGGCGGCAACGGAAATAATAACGGCAGCGGAAATACTAACGGAAACAACAGCAGTAATAACGGAGGTAACAATAGCAATAACGACGGTAGTGGAAATACTGGTGGAAACAATACCGGAAACAACACCGGGAATAACACGGGCAACAACACAGGTAACAACACCGGCAACAACACCGGCAACAACACCGGAAATAACACGGGCAACAACACAGGTAACAACACCGGCAACGGCACTGGAAGCGGCGGCTCGGACGGTACTTCCCCAGGGGGAAGCGGCACGGGCAGTACATCCGGCGGCAACCAGACCCCGACGGGCTCCGCCGGTACAGGAGGCGGAAGTACGCAGCAGCCGGTTCCAAATCCGAATCAAGTTCCTAATCAGACCCAATAGACGGTATCGGATACGATCTGATTAATCGGCTATACTCTATCCCTATTGAATCGGCGCGAAGCACATGCCGCTGTGAACGGTGTGTAAGAACAAAAACTCTAACGGACACAGCGGTCGTTAATACGGTGAATTTCGATCCATTTGATTTCTAACGGACATGAATGCAACTATTGAGGAGAAATGTTACTTTTAGAGGTGGTTCGGAGGAAATAAGCGCTGTGGTGACCATTACATTTCAAAAAACTGTTCTTCAGCGAAATAACCTTCAACATGTCCGTTAGAATATGGTTTAGCTTACATTCCGGGCTCATCTCCGTTTTAATGCGGAGAAGAACATACACATTCTGATCTCTAAAGACAAGCTTTTAAACGAAGCCTTTACCACGCTAAACGATCCTGCATAAGAGGCAGCTTTTCTTGATTCAGAATGTTTGGATTCACTGATTCACTTCAATGCTTTATCGCCTTAGAGAACTTAATCATTCTGGCGACAAGAAAAACCGGCAGGGCAGTTCCCCTTGCCGGCCTTTTTTGTGCCATTTAAGCCAATATGGAATCGATCTTTGCCAATTCCTCGTCGCTGAAGCCCAGGCGATTTAATGCCGCGACATTTTCTTCGATCTGGGATACCCGGCTGGCGCCGATCAGGGCGGAAGTTACTTTGCCTCTTCGAAGCACCCAAGCCAGCGCCATTTGCGCAAGCGTCTGGCCGCGTCCTTCGGCAATCTCGTTCAGAGCGCGTATTTTCGCGATTTTGTCGTCGGTCACATCTTTGGATTTCAGAAATCCGGTCACTTTGGCCGCGCGCGAATCTTCAGGAATTCCCGAAATGTACCGGCTCGTAAGCAGCCCTTGGGCGAGCGGGCAAAAGGCGATCGTGCCTGCCCCTGTCTCGTCCAGCACGTCCTGCAAACCGCTTTCGATCCAACGGTTCAGCATCGAATAGGCAGGCTGGTGAATCAGCAGCGGCGTGCCGAGCTGCTTCAAAATTTCGGCGGCACGGGCCGTTTGCTCCGCATTGTACGAAGAAATCCCGACATACAGCGCTTTGCCTTGACGCACTACGTGATCGAGCGCCATCATCGTTTCCTCCAGCGGAGTGTCCGGATCAGGACGATGCGAGTAAAAAATATCGACGTAATCAACGCCCATCCGCTTCAGACTCTGATCGAGGCTGGAAACTAGATATTTCCGCGAACCCCAGTCCCCGTATGGCCCCGGCCACATATGATAGCCCGCTTTCGTCGAGATGACCAGTTCGTCGCGATAACCGGCAAAATCCGTTTTGAGAATCCGGCCGAAATTTTCTTCCGCGCTTCCCGGAGGTGGACCGTAGTTATTGGCCAAGTCAAAATGCGTAATTCCGAGATCGAACGAACGGCGAAGCATCGCCCTCATGTTCTCCAGATAATCGACTCCGCCGAAGTTGTGCCACAGCCCGAGCGAGATCGCCGGCAGCTTCAGTCCGGAACGTCCGCACCTGTTGTATACCATCGATTCGTACCGGTCGCTTGCAGGAGTGTAGGTCATTGTTGTTGTCACGCCTCCTCTATGTAGAGATCCTCGCTATTACCTCTTCATCATAACGGTTTCGTCCGTCCTGCTGCAACAACGGATCTCGGTACGCCGATTTTCAGGCGCGCATTCGATTCGCTTCCATCTTCAAGTAGGATTCCGGAGCACCTTTGTCGAAGTAAGTCAGGATCGATTCGGCAATATCAACCATACAGGTGACGACATGCAGAGACTGGTTTCCTTATTCGCCGCACAGCCGTTCAAAAGCTTTCAGGTGCGTATGTTCCTTTATTTGATTATAATCGGATCTGTTCCGGTTTGTATTGCCTTAACGTTTTTTTACGTCCAATCGGCGGAGCGTACCGAAGCGGAATGGAAAGCGGCGGTATCGGCCAAGCATGACCGGGTCACGCGCCAGCTGGAGAAAGAAATGCGGGAGCTCGAATATGTATATAGATCGCTACTGGAAACCCCCGGGTTGGAACTGTGGCTCAAATCCGGCAAGATCGGCTTGGAAGAGGAAGACGCCGCGATGCGCAGAGTGAAGGAATCGATCGTGCATTCAGCCTCGTACCGGCTGGAGTACCGGAAACATATAATTGATTTTTGCTTTGCGATCGAAGGGGGCAGCTCGTTCTGCGCGGCCGGCAGCCCGCTGGACTACGAATCGCGCGCTTCGAAGATGCCGGTTAACCGCTCCGACTTTTTCGTACGCGAAGAAGGACGCAACCGGATATCTTGGGTCGGTCCTTTGTACGGTTCGGACTATTATGTGGACGGCTCCATTCGAATCCTGGCGGATATGACCCGCATACTCGACGAGATACGCGGCGACAGCGGCTTATCCAATCTGGCGCTGTGGGATCCGGATACTGGTTCCGTGCTGTTCGAGAGCGGAACCCGGCAGCCCGGTATGGAGCAAGGCACGTCCTTGTTTCTTTCGGAGAAAGACGCTTTCTTGAGAGCGGGACCGGATGTGATCGTCTCCCAGAGGCCGTTATCGGTACCGGGACAGACGTGGATGAGTTATGTTGAAGTCCCGAATACGGACGGGATGGCGCTGAAATCAACGATGCGCAACACGGTGATCGTCTTTTTCACTATCGTTCTCGCGGTGTCTATCGTTAGCTCCGTATTATTCTCCGCTTTGTTCTCCCGCCCGCTGCACTCGCTGCGCCGGCTTATGAAACGTGCCGAATCGGGCGATCTGAAGGCGTACTGGACTTCCGGTAGCGTGCGTGAGATCGACGAACTGGGAAACAGCTACAACCAGATGCTGAATCGTCTGGAGGAGACGATCAAGCAGGCGAAGCTGGAGGAGTCGCTTAAGAAAGAAGCGGAGATCGAAGCGCTGCAGTATCAACTGAATCCGCATTTTTTGTACAATACGCTGAATACGATCAAATGGGTGGCCAAAATCCATAAAACGCCGCAAATATCCGACGCGGTCAGCGCGCTCGTTCGTCTGCTGCAGGCGAGCCTCGGCAAGAAGGGCGATTTTCTTACGCTGAAGGAAGAGATTGCGCTGCTGCGCGACTATATGGCGATCCAGTCGTTCCGTTACGGCGATCTGGTGAAGCTGAACCTCGATGTCGATCCGCTTGCCTCCGTTTGTCTCGTGCCGAAGCTGATGCTGCAGCCGCTGGTCGAAAATGCGCTCATTCACGGGCTTGCGAACAGTCCCCGCGAAGGGGAGATTACGATTCGGGCTTGGCTCGACCGCGATATGCTGCTGTGCCAGGTACAGGATAACGGCATAGGCATAGCCGAGCCGGACGGGGTTGTGAATCCGCAGCATAACCCTGCGAGCAGCAAGGAACGAATGAGCGGCATCGGCTTGCGCAATATCCGGGAGCGAATTAAGCTGTACTACGGGCCGGATTACAAGATGCATGTGTTCAGCAAGTTGAATGTGGGGACTACCGTCCGTTTGTCTTTGCCTATTCACCGAAATGAGGAGTCCTGATTATGAATGTGTTGATCGTCGACGATGAGCCGATTATCCGGATCGGCTTGCGAACGCTGGTCGACTGGGAGGAGCACGGCTTCCATCTGGTCGGCGAAGCCTCCGACGGCATAGAGGCGCTGGAATGTTTCCGCAAGGAACAGATCGATATTGTAATAACGGATATTCGGATGCCACGAATGGACGGCCTTGCGCTGATGCGCGAAGTGAAGGAATTGCAGGAAGACGTAGGGCTTCTCGTCCTCAGCTGCCTCGACGATTTCTCGCTCGTGAAGGAAGCGATGAAGCTCGGCGCCCAGGACTATATCCTGAAGCCGACGATGGAGCCGGACGGGCTGGTCGACATTCTCCGGTCGGTGCGCGCCAAGCTGGATGAAGAGCGCCATACGAAGCGGGTTATCGCGGAATGGCAGGAGCAGCTCAAGCAGTCGAAAGCGTATCGTCTCGCCGATTGGCTGCGTCAATACGTGCAGGCCGGCGTGGGCGAGGCAAGACTGGAGGCCGAGCTGTTTCAGCGGGGGGCGGGGACGTTCAGCATCTGGGTCGAGACCGATTCCGTCTTTCGCCCTTCCTTGGAGGAGTGGACGATCCCGCACAGTAAGGCCGTATTGAAATGGAGCGACAAAGTATGGATCGTGATGGGCGGCACCGACCGGAGCTTGTCCGAGAAGGAACGTCATGAATGGATGTTCGGATGCGCGCAAAGCGTGTACACGAAATTGAAGGAAGCCGCTCCACCGCAAGCGGATTGGTTTGTCGGGCTGGGCCCGGTGATCCCGAAGGCACAAGATTTCGTTCATGCGCTCGCGGTTCATCGCCGGCAAGGGCACCGGTACTTTTATGGAGAAGCCGGACCGCTGATCGTTGACGATTTTCCCGCTGCGGAAGAAGCACCGCTACCCGTTCAGGAGCGAAACGACTTTTTGCGGGCCGTATCCAACGGGAACAAAGAAGCGGCCGGCCATTGGATCGAGATGATTGCCGAGTCCATCCGGCGCTATAAGCCGAACGTCGCCAAGCTTCAAAGCTTCGTATGCGATATGCTGGGCTTGGCGGCCGGCTTCGCCAGGCAGCAGTCCCGGCGAAGCGAAGACGAGCCCGAATCTGTGTCGCTGGAGCAGATCCGCTCCATCCCGCGGGCCGACTTGCTGTGTTCGTTCATGGTCGAGGAAGCGGAGCAGCTGTGGGGAAGGCCGTACGGCGGAGAGCGCTCCAAAGCGTCGAACAATCCGTTTATCAAAAAAGCCGTCCAATTCATGCGCGAGCAATACCGGCGCAACATCGGGACCGTCGATATCGCCGATCACGTGAAGCTGAGCCGCAGCTATCTCAGCGATTTGTTCAGCAAGGAGATGGGGGAGTCGCTGACTGAGACGTTAACCCGGATCCGTATCGAGGAAGCGAAGAAAAAGCTGCTTTCCGGCGAGATGAAAGTGTACGAAATTGCCGAAGCGGTCGGCTTCTCCGACCCGAAATCATTTGCGAAGACGTTTAAAAGGCTTGTCGGCTGTACGCCGAAAGAGTTCGAGGCGACGCACAAATAGACACCTACAGGGTGTCTATTTTCAGGACGCCGCGAAGCTTTCACTGGCATCCTGCGATATCGGGGCCGCGCAACGCAGCCGGCCTTCTTGCGTATAACCTACATAATCAATGCGGATGGAAAGGGGAAACCGATGGATCATGTGCACGGCTCGTACAACCTTTTTCTGGTCGCGTTATCTTATATTATCGCTGTAACTGCGTCTTATTCGGCTCTTGATCTGGCCGGAAGGATCGTCACCTCGAGAGGGAAGGCTCGCTCGATCTGGCTTGGGTGCGGAGCGGTATCGATGGGACTTGGCATCTGGTCGATGCATTTTGTCGGCATGCTCGCTTTTTCCTTGCCGATGGACGTGTCGTATAAGTTCGGGCCGTTTGTTATGTCGGTTCTGCTCGCTATAGCCGTTTCCAGTGTAGCGTTGTATACGGTCAGCGGAACCGTCTTCGGCGCCAAGCAACTGGTGGCCGCCTCGGCTCTGATGGCCGCGGGAATATCGGGGATGCATTACATCGGGATGGCCGCGATGACGGTTCAGATCACCTACAATCCGATGCTCGTCGCCCTGTCGGTCGCGATCGCGATCGCCGCTTCGCTTGCAGCCTTATGGCTGCTGTACGTTTTTCGCAAAAACCAGTCCCGTTACGTCGTCCTGTACAAGCTCGGCTGCGGCACCATAATGGGCGCAGCGATTGCGGGCATGCATTACACGGGGATGGCGGCGGCTACTTTCCGATCCGGCGACGGTCCGACCAGCGGGGGGATGCGGATTGAGCCCGGTATGCTCGCTTTGATTATCTCGGCAGGCATTTTGCTTACTCTTGGCTTCACGCTGTTCAGCGTGTATGTGAACAAGCGGCTCTCGCAAAAAGATTCGGCGATCAAACAGCATGAACGGTGGTACCGGTCGCTGTACGAAAATAATTCGGACGGAATTATATCGATCGATACGCAGGGGAAGATTATCAGCTTCAACCCGGCGGCTTCGATCCTTACCGGATTCACCGAGGCGGAATACAAAGATGCGCCCATCGCGTCGCTCGGCAGCGGAATCGCCGGGGGCCTCTCGGCAGATTCGAGTTATGAAACGACCTTCGTACGAAACGATAACAGCCGCGTGGAGCTGAGCGTGAATCCCGTTCCCGTCGAGATCGACGGGGAAGCGGCAGGCACCCATCTGTTAATCAAAGATATAACCGAAGAGAAACGTTCCAAACAGATGATCCATTATCTGGCCTATCATGACGAGCTGACCGGGCTGCCGAACCGGCGAAAGTTTAACCAGCTGTTAGCGGAAGCGATCGAGGACGGGGAGAGGCGGGGTAGCCGGTTTTCGGTTATGATTCTCGATATCGACCGGTTCAAGCTCATTAACGATTCGCTCGGCCATACATGCGGCGATATGTTCCTGAAAGAAGTAAGCGAGCGGCTGCTCCTTAGCGCGGAAGGGTTCGACGTATCAATCGCCAGAATGGGCGGTGACGAATTTACGATTCTGTGCCGCAGCGGTCAGGAATATAGCGGAGATACGGCGCGGCTTGCGGATCGGATCATCCAGTCGGTGCAAGTTCCTTACCGGATCAAGGACAACGATTATTATGTAACCGCGAGTATCGGAATCGCGGCCTATCCGGATCACGGCCTAATGTCCGAGATCTTGCTCCGCAACGCGGATACGGCCATGTACGAAGTAAAAAAACACGGAAAAAACGGCTATCGTTATTATTCACACGAACTGGATTCCGGGTTGGCGGAGAAAATGGAGCTCGAAGCGGATCTGAGAAAAGCGTTGGAGCGGGACGAATTGACCGTTCACTACCAGCCGCAGTTCGACACGTCCGACCGGAGCATGATCGGAATCGAAGCGTTGGTCCGCTGGAATCATCCTGCCAGAGGATTGCTGTACCCGAAAACGTTTATCCCGCTCGCCGAAGAAACCGGACTGATCTATGATCTCGGAACGTGGGTGCTGCGCGAAGCTTGCCGGCAAATGAAGGATTGGCACGACGGAGGAGGGCCGCGGATTCCGGTATCCGTCAATCTGTCCTCGCTGCAGTTTCACCAGAACAACCTGGTCGGTTATGTGACCCGCATTCTCGAAGAAACGGGGTTGGCGCCGGAATATTTGGTGCTGGAAATTACGGAGAGCATGATGATGGACCCGGCCACTTCGAAGGCGATCCTGGACGATCTGGCCCGGCTCGGTATCCGGATCAGTCTGGACGATTTCGGCACAGGCTACAGCTCGCTAAGCTACTTGAGGCAGTTTCCGATTCATAAGCTGAAGATCGACCGGTCGTTTATTGCCGACATCACGATGAACGACAACGATAAAGCGATCGTCGAGACCATTATCTCGATGGCCCGCCATCTGAATATGAACGTTATCGCGGAAGGAATCGAGACGGAGGACCAGCTGGAAATATTAAAAGCGAACGCCTGCAAGGAAATCCAGGGCTACTATTTCAGCAGACCGCTTCCGCCGGACGAACTGGAGAAGACGTTTTGGACGCCGATCCAAGCTTAAACAAGGAGGACTGCAATGAAGGCGGCGATACTGACCGACATTCACGGCAACAGCCCGGCTCTCGAAGCGGCGCTTGGGCACATCGACGCAGCCGGCGATTTCGACCGGATCTAGTGCCTCGGCGATCTGATCGGGATCGGTCCCGATACGAACGAAGTGCTGGAGCAACTGACGGCGCGTAACGACATGTTTTGTATCACCGGCAATCATGAGCAGGCGGTGCTGCGTATCATTCGGGGCGACGGGTGTTTGCCGGGGCACGAGCAAGCATTTGCCCATCATGAGTGGATCGCGGGACGGCTGGATTCCAAGTTTGTCCCGTATCTCAGCCGGCTGCCGCTTCAGGAGGAGGTGCGGCACGAGGGACGCCGAATCTTGTTGACGCATTACCATCTCGGGAACGACGGCCAATATGCGGCGATCGACCCCGACCCGGACGGCGTCAAGCTCGATAAGCTGTACGGAGATAGCGGTTATGATCTCGTCTGCTTCGGTCACCATCACCCTGTTCATTTGTTTAGAACAGTCCGCAGACAGTACATGAATCCGGGAGCCCTCGGCTGCAGCGATACGCCGGTCGCCCGATACGGAGTCGTCACGGTTCGGGATGGGGAAGTCGCGATCGAGCTGAAGGAAGCGCCATACGATAACAGTTTGTTTTTGCGATCCTACTCCTCGCTGAACGTTCCAGACGGGCCGTTTATTCTGAGAGCTTTCCATGGAAACCAGCATTTACGGCTGTAAGCCGAGGCCGGGAGCGGACGGGAGAAGGGGCGCCACAAGTACAATAAACCGGAGCGCTGTAAAGAACCTGTAGCTGACTGACCCTATAAGATGGACCGCGTCCGTAAGGAACGCGGTTTGTTAAGGTTTCAGAGTAAGGTAAAGTCGCAAGTGTGGTAGGCTTAAATGCGTTGCTTCGAAAAAGCGAAATGGCCGGTTTGCGAATTTTTGTACGAAAAAAAGCTATCTGATACGCAGGGTCCAGGCCTCGGGACAAAGGCTTCGCTTAAGAAATTTTTCTTAAGCGGTTCAGCAAGTGTCGCAGATTCGTGAATCGTGAATCGTAACCGCCCGGCCCTATGCTTGTGGACAGGTGAGAAGGAACGGGGCGGAATGGGAGGGGGCAACCGACCGCCGTTTTGCAAGGAATAAGGGTGGTTTGCAGTCTTTATTTTGTCCAAAACCGGTTCGGCTGACGAAATAAGAACGGTTTGAAGCTGCTAAAATCGGCGAAAAGGGTGCAGACACCATCCGTTGGTTGAAATAAGGGGTGCAAACCGCCTCTATGTCGCTTCGGTTTGTGAATCGGCCGGAAATAGAACATACCAAAGACCCTTATTGGGGGCGGCTGAACTCCATGATGGATCAAACGAGCGAACGGCTGAAAGGCCGAAAGGCCGAAAGGCCGACGGGGTAGACGGTCAGACAGGAACGGTGGAACGAAGCCCTCAAGCCCTACTCCACAAGCCCAACTCCACAAGCCCGACTCCTCAAGCGCTGCACGCTGCCGGGGTGTGCCGTATACGGAGCGGCAGCCCCTTGGCGGATCCCGTTTTCAGGAAAATCGAACAAATCGCCCCCCATTTCCAACAAAAAGTTCCTTTTATGTTCGGATGAATACGTTTACAGTATGTACATCAAGGTATTTGACGTTTCATGCATTCGGCCAGCAGCGCTAAGTGGGGGGATATAGATGGAGACAATTCGCAAGACCGACATCGCGCTGTACGATTCAACCCAGGGCAGCGAACCGATTCTGAAGGCGGTCGGCATCAAGCGGGTGTTCGGGCGCGGTCCAAGCGCAGTCCACGCGCTGAAGGGCGCCAACCTGTCGATTCCGTACGGCCGGCTCGTTGCGCTGAAGGGGCGGTCCGGCTCGGGTAAAACGACGCTGATCAACTTGCTTGGGGCTCTGGATGTGCCTACGGAAGGCGCGATATACTTCGGCGGTCAGGAGATTACGACACTCGGGGAGAAAAAGCGCAACGAACTGCGTCGCGTACAGATGGGCTTCATTTTCCAGTCGTTTGCGCTTATGCCGCTTATGTCCGCCTACGAAAACGTGGAGTTCGGCCTTCGGATCGCCGGCACGCCAACGAAACATCATCGGGAAATGGCGGAGCGGGCGCTCGAAAGCGTGGGGCTCAAAGCCAGAATGAGTCACCGGCCCTTCGAGATGTCGGGCGGGGAGCAGCAGCGGACCGCTATTGCGAGAGCGATTGCGCACCGTCCCAAGCTGTTGCTCGCTGACGAGCCTACAGCCGAGCTGGACAGCAAGATGGGGCTGCAGATCATTAAAATCTTCAAGGATCTCGTACAGATGGAAGGGATGACGATCGTCATCACTACGCACGATCCTGCCATTATGGAAATCGTCGATCAAGTTTACGCATTGGAGGATGGGCAAATTGTCGATCAGGGGTAAAGCTTACGCTCGCCGCGTTATGGTCTCCGTACTCGTCGCCGCCGCTTGTGCCGGCTGCTCCCTCGTACCGGCGGAGGAGGAACCGTTGAAGCCGCCGCTGGTGAAGCCGGTCAAAGAAAATTATGAGATCGTCGAAGTGAAAAGCGGTACGATTATTAAACGAATTTCGGGTGTGGCGACAGTCGAATCTACGAACGTTAAAAATCATGAGTTTAAAGGCGTATCCGGTAAAATCCAGGAAGTGCTCGTACTCAACAACACGCCGGTCAAAAAGGGCGATCCGCTCATCGTGCTCGATCCGGGCGACTCGGCCATCGTGCTGAAGGAGAAAGAGCGCGATTACGAGCAGGCGGTGTACAACCTGGAACAGGCCAAGCAAACCCAGGATACGAACAAGATGAAAATCCGGCTCATGGAGCTGAATATAGCGGAGCTGCGGCTGAGCGACGCGAGGAAAGCGGTGGAGGGGAAAACGCTGCGCGCCGAGATGGACGGGATGATCACGTTCGTCGATCCGGCCAAGCCGGGCGATTCGGTGCAGGCGAATAAAACCTATGTCATTGTCTCCGATCCGAACTCGGTGCGACTGGCCTACACGTCCGGCAATACGTCCGATATGCTCGAGGTGCAAGCCGGCGTCTCGGTGGAAGTGACAATCAAAGGCCAAAAGCTGGAAGGAAAAGTCGTACAGTCGCCGTCCAATACGCCGGCTACCGACAACAAGCAGCTGGCCGAACGGTATTCGAAAACGATATTTATTCAGGTCCAGGACCATCCGCCGGAGCTGAAGCTGGGGGCCAATGCGGATATCAACATCGTAACGAGGCAAAAGGATAACGTGCTGATCATTCCTCCGCGCGCATTGTCGCAATATTTGGGACGTAATTTCGTCAAGGTGCTCGAAGGCGACAGCATCAAAGAAGTGGACGTCGAGAAAGGGCTGGAAACGACCAGCGGCATCGAGATCGTTAAAGGCATTAGAGAAGGGCAAAAGCTTATCCTGCAATAGCATATAGGAGCCGTTGCGCTCTAGCGCCGATATGAAGCGCCCCCTCGGAAGGAGGATCCGTTTTCGTGGCCATACTTGTTATGATTTTTCGCAAAATGCTCAAGAACAAATGGCTGGAGCTCAGCCTGCTGTTCGGGCTCGTGCTGTCCGTGGCGCTGGTCAGCAGCATGCCGATCTACACCGAGGCGATCTTGCAGCGGATGCTTGTGAAGGAACTGGAAAATTATCAGGTGAGCTCCGGCGCCTATCCGGTCACCCATCGCACCGGTCTGTACTTGACGGACGACGATCCGCAGAAAAACGGGGAAAGCACGCGTCAGGTGGACGCATTTATGGAATCGGTCAAAGACCGGTTCTCCCTGCCGATTCTCGAACAGGTGACGGAGCGCGGAACGGATACGTTCTCGTTCAAGCCGATCGATACGGAAAGGGTCGATCCCGAGGTCCGGCGGAATGCGGATCTGGTCGCCTTCTCCAATCTGGAACAGCATATCAAGCTGGTGGACGGTGTGATGCCGGCCAAGGAGCCGGTAAACGGCGTATACGAAGTTCTCGTCGTGGAGAGCGCTCTTACCCAGCTGAAAATGGTGCTCGGCAACGAATTTATTATTGCTGACGAGCGGATCAAAAAGCCGATCACCGTCAAGCCGGTCGGTATTATTAATCCGAAGGACGAGCACGATCTGTTCTGGTATACGTCGGTCGAAAGCTACAGCCGATCGTTCCTGATGGATTTCGAGCTGTTCGAGAAGACGATCACGAATAGCAGCGAAACCGATATCTCGATGCGCTCCGGCTTCTGGTTTTTTGCGTTCGACTATTCGAGAATGAATATGCAGTCGATCGAATCGTTCATCCGTACGCATAACCGGATCGAGGGGTATGTGACGAACACGTTCAACAGCCAATCGATCAAGGCGCCGGCGCTGAGCGTCATCTCGAAATATTTGGACCGCCAGGAGCAGTTGCGCGTCATGTTGTGGTCGCTGAACGTTCCGGTTATGATCATGCTCGGGTTTTACCTGTTCATGGTATCGAACCTGATCGTAGATCGGCAGAAGACGGAGATTGCGGTCTTGCGGAGCCGCGGCGCGAGCCGCCTTCAAGTGCTGCTCAGCTACGTGATCGAAGGGATTTTGCTCGGAGTCGTAGCCTACATTATCGGTCCTTATGTGGGAATGCTGATCACCAAGCTGCTCGGAGCGTCCAACGGCTTCCTGGAGTTTGTCCAGAGGTCCGCTCTGATTGTGGAGCTGAACGCGACCGCTTATAAATATGCTTTATACGCCGTTACGTTCTCCCTGATCATGACGCTGATTCCGGCGTTTCTCGCCACCCGTACTTCCATCGTCGGACATAAGCAGCAGATGGCGCGGATGACGAAGCTGAGCTTTTGGCACAAATATTTTCTCGATATCGTCCTGCTTGGAATATCGATCTACGGACTGCAATCGTTTAAACGGCGGATGAGCGATCTGCAGTCGCTCGGACTCGACTCGGCCAGTTTCAAGGTTGATCCGCTGCTGTTCCTCGTTCCGGCGTTGTTTACGTTAGGGCTCGGCTTGCTGCTGCTGCGGATCTACCCGCTCTTTATCCGGCTCGTTTACTGGATCGGACGCAGGGTGTGGCCGCCTTCGCTGTACTCGACGCTGATTCAGGTCGGCCGTTCGAGCACGCAGTACAACTTCCTGATGGTCTTCCTGATGGTGACGCTTGCGACCGGCTTGTTCAGCGCCAGCGCCGCCCGCACGATGAACAGCAATACGCTGGAGAAGGTAAGGTACAAAAATGGTACGGACGTCATCATGAACATCAAGTGGGAGAACGATGCGCCTCCGCCTTCGATGGGCGGCATGGAGGAAGCCGGCGGGGAGGAAGCTGCGGATACGTCCGCCCTGCCGATCACCGGGCCGAAACGGATTCAGTATACGGAGCCGCCGTTCCAGGTGTTTACGGAGCTTCCGGGCGTGGAGAACGCCGCCAAAGTGTTCGTCAAGGACGACGCCAACGTACAGATCGGGAAATCGACGTCGCGGATTAAGCTGATGGGCGTCGATACCGACGAGTTCGGCAAAACCGCCTATTTGAAAGACCGGCTGCTGGAGCATCATTTTTACGATTATCTCAACTTGATATCGACGGAGCCTTCCGCCGTCCTGGTGTCCCGCTCGATGGCCCAGGAAGCCGGCGTCAAGGAAGGGGACTCGATCTACATCGGCTGGAACAACGTGACGTATAAGCCGTTCACCGTATACGGCATTATCGATTTCTGGCCGACGTTCAATCCAAACCCGCAGCAGCCGGCATCCGCCAACAAGAAACCGGAGCTGCCCAAGCTCGTCGTCGGGCATCTGAGCTATATTCAGAGTACGATCGCGCTGGAGCCTTATCAGGTATGGATCGACTTGAAGGATGAGCCGAATGCGAGAATGGTATTTAACGAGGCGATCAACGAGAAGGAAATACCGGTTGAGAATATTATCGATACCGGTTACGAGCTGACCCAGGCCAAAAACGATCCGTTTCAGATGGCGATTAACGGCGTCATGACATTAGGTTTTCTGATCAGCGTCGTCATCAGCTTTTTCGGCTTCCTGCTGTATTGGGTTCTGTCGCTCAACGGCCGGGTGCTGCAATACGGCATACTGCGGGCAATGGGGATCTCGTTCATGCAACTGATCGGCATGCTCATTACGGAGCAGGTGCTTACTTCCGGAGCGGCTTTTCTGCTCGGAGCCGGCATCGGGAACGTCACCAGCGTTCTGTTCGTGCCGCTGTTCCAGCTTTCGTTTAACCCGGCGACGCAGGTTCCGCCGTTCCAGGTTTTGTTCGATCCGTCCGACTCGTTCAGGCTGTATATGATCGTAACGGGCATGATCATCATCGGACTTGTCATCTTGGGCCATCTTCTCTCTCGAATCAAAATTCATCAGGCCGTCAAGCTGGGGGAGGATTAATCGATGATTCATTGCGAGAATCTGGTCAAAATATTCAAGGTGGCCGATCTGGAAGTCGTCGCCTTGCAAGGTCTCGATCTGCATGTCGAGCCCGGCGAGCTGATGGCGATTATCGGCAACAGCGGAAGCGGGAAATCGACGCTGCTTAATATGCTGGGCGGTCTCGACCGCCCGTCCGCGGGCAATCTTGTCGTCGACGGCAAAGATCTGTTGAAATTTACCGAGAAGGACATCGTCAAATACAAACGCGAGACGGTAGGTTTCGTCTGGCAAAACAACGCCCGGAACTTGATCCCCTATCTGACGGCACTGGAGAACGTCGAGCTGCCGATCCTGCTGCAAGGCCGCAGACGCCGGCTGAGAGCGCTGGAGCTGCTGGAAGCGGTAGGGCTGGGGCATCGGACCAAAAACAAGCTGAACCAGCTGTCAGGCGGCGAACAGCAGCGGGTTGCGATCGCGATCGCACTGGCCAACCATCCTCGTCTGTTGCTCGCCGACGAACCGACAGGCTCGCTCGATACGAAGATGTCGAACCAGATTCTGGATCTGTTCCGGGAGCTGAACCGGTCACTCGGTCTGACCGTTGTTATCGTCACCCATGATCCGCTGCTCGCCAAGAAGGTCGATCGCGTCGTAGCGATCCGCGACGGCAAAACGTCCTCGGAGTTTATCCGCAGCCGCTCCTATGCGGATGAGCTGGCCGAGCTGGAGCAGGGGATGGCGGTCGAGGAAGAGACGCATGTGGAATACGCGATATTGGATAAAGCCGGACGGCTGCAAATCCCGTCTAACTATTTGGAAGCGGTCGGGGTCAAAAATTCGAATAAGATGGTCGTAACGCTGGAGGACGGGAAAATCGTCCTGCTGCCGCCGCAAAACGAGACGGTCTCCAAATGACCGGCTGATCGAAACCGTTAAAACCCCGTCCGTACGGGGTTTTTTCACGATTTGGCTAGTTGTGCGGCTGTACCAGAAGGCGGCGGGCAAATCCCCGATTTGATACAAGTTAGGCACCAGTGGTATAATTTGGGGCGAGAAAAGGTTAAGCCAAGGAGTGGGACACATGTGGGGTAAACCGGTTAAACCGCTTAGAATGATGGCAATCGTTGGTGCGCTTGCGCTTACGATCGCCGGATGCGGGGAGAAGCCTGCAAGCAACGCGGGAGAAGGAGCGGCCGAAGGAGCCAAAAGCTGGAGCTCGCCGCCGCCGATGACGATTAAATCCGATAAAAAGTATGAGGCCGTCATCGACACGACAGAAGGCAAAATTACCGTCAGTCTGTTTAACGACACGGCGCCCAAGACGGTAAACAGCTTCGTTTTTTTGTCCAAGGAAAAGTTTTACGATAACGTCATCTTTCATCGCGTCATTAAAGGCTTCATGATCCAGACCGGCGACCCGACGGGAACCGGAAGGGGCGGTCCGGGCTACAAGCTGGAGGACGAGCTGAAGACGACCCGCAAGTATGAGCCGGGAATCGTTGCGATGGCGAATTCAGGGCGCAACACCGCCGGCAGTCAGTTTTTTATCTGTTCCGGCTCTTCCTGCTCCAATCTGAATCAGAAGCCCGATTACACCATCATCGGACAAGTGGCGTCCGGAATGGATGTCGTCACGAAAATCTCCGAAGTACCGGTCAAGCTCGGCGCGGATGGCGATATGAGCTCGCCCATCAAGGAAGTTAAAATCAATACGATCGAAATCAGCGAGAAATAAATCGGGTACGGCGGCGCGCGGACCGGGTGAAGCTGATGGGAACGTCGCGCCGGCCCTGAACTCCCGGGAGAGGGTGGGATTCCATTGATTCGAAAATACGCGGATCGAACCGATTGGGGGAGAATCGTAGAGAAGCAAGTTACGGTCGTATCGAAAAGAACGATCGGATTTTCGGGTACGGTCACCTTATGTGAGATGCTGAAAGTAAAATCGCCGCTGTATAAGCGGTACAGCCCGGAGCAGCCAGAGATATGCATTGCCTCGGACGGCTACAAATGGCTGCAGCATTTTCCCGAATACGCCCATTACACGTTGTCCTCGATGTACGATCAGGAGGATCGCGTCGTACAATGGTTTGTCGACATCTGCAAATGTCAGGGCGTCACCGATTCCGGCATTCCCTGGTATGACGACTTGTATCTGAATATCGTCATTCTGCCGGACGGCCAGCTGTACGTGCTTCATCAGGAACGTCTGGAGGAAGCTCTGGAGCGCGGGGAGCTGAACGAGAGCGACTACAAGCTGGCCTGGAAGACATGCAATCAGGTGGTGGAGGAGTACCGCAACGGTTCGTTTGACCTTCTTTTGCTGGCGGATATGCATTTGCAGGAGCTTAACGAAGAATCCTAATAGTGCGAGTTGAATTCCATATTCGATGTCGAGCACGCTTCCTGATTGGCTTCGTGATCAAAAGTGGACTATTTGAAACAACCTCTAATAGTGCGAGTTCAAAAAGTCCGGTTTTCAGCACCGAGAAGATGGGATGAAGCAAGGAAATGAGGAGCGGAGCATAGTGAAGCTACGTGAGCACCGGAAGTTCCGGCTGAATTCCATATTCGATGTCGAGCGGGCTTCCTGATCGGCTTCGTGATCAAAAGTGGACTATTTGAACAACCTCTATAGGAACATAAGCAAGCGAGGAACGAGAATGGACAAAATATGCTTAGGGTTTCACGGATTTACAGGCGGGCCGTTCGAGCTGGAGCCGCTTGCCCTGCATCTGAGGTCGGCCGGATATACGTGCGTGCTGCCCACCTTGCCGGGTCACGACGATCCGGATCAGCTTCGGCGGATTAGCTGGATCGACTGGATCGAAGCCGCAGAAAAAGAAGCGGGGATCATTGCCGGACAGCACGGGGAATTCGATCTGATCGGATTTTCGATGGGCGGCATCCTCGCCGCCCACATCGCGAACCGGTATCCGGTCCGCAGACTTGTCCTGCTTAACGCAGCGGCTATCTATGTAAGTCCGCGGCGATTTCTGCAGGAGGTGGCGGGTGCGTTCCGGGATCAGGAGTGGCGGCGGCTCGTCAAGATCAAGCAAACGCCGCTGAATGCGACGCTGCAATTTATGCGGGTGGTCCGTTCGGCCAAGCCGATGTGGGCAGGCATCCAGGTGCCGACGCTGATCGCCCAGAGCGGAAAAGATCCGGTCATTCATCCGCATAGCGCGCTCGTGCTTGCCGACAAAATTCCCGGGCCGAAGCAGGTCCGGATCTTTCCCGAATCCAAGCATTTGATCTGTCTCGACCAAGAAGCGGAAAGTCTGTTTAACACCGTGGAGCATTTTTTGTCCGAATGAAGGAGCGCCATCACGGGTGATGGCGCTCTCTGCTTGTATCCGAGTAGGCCGACTCACACGGGCGGCGATGTATCAGGGGGGAAGTGTATGAACCGGCTTACTGGCGCGGTTCCCTACAGCGGGGAAAAGCGCAAACGCAAACGTTACCGGCTATTCCGAACGATCGTATTGGCGCTGATCGCCATAGGAATCCTATGGGTCGTGTATGTGCAGTGGCTGATCCATAACGTTCAAAACCGCGCTCCTGTCCAGACGGCGGATGTGGCGATCGTGCTTGGAGCCGCTCTGTGGAACGACCGGCCGAGCCCGGCGCTGCGCGAACGTCTGGATCAGGCTTACCGCTTGTACGAAACGAAGCAGGTGAGCCGGATCATCGTCTCAGGCGGTCTGGGTGCGAACGGGTCTACGATTACCGAAGCGGAAGGGATGCGGCGGTATTTGACTGAACGCGGCGTGCCGCCGGAAGCGGTATACGAGGAAGGGGAATCGACCAGCACTTACGAGAACCTCCGGTTCAGTAAGCGAATTATGGAACGGGAAGGCTGGAGCGTTCCGGTGATCGTCACTCATGAATACCATGGCGCACGGGCGATGGATATCGCCCGCTACGTCGGAATTCGGGAGGCATCAGTTTCGCTGACGAAGTCCAACGTCATGTGGATGCCCTGGCACAAAGCGAGGGAGACGCTAGCTTACACGAAATGGATCGCGGACAAATGGCTGATGCGGCCGGTGGACTGATTCAGGCGGTATAGCGGAGCTTTAATTCATTTTTGGAGATCGCGACGATTTTCGGTTCCAGCAGCGCCGTTTTTTCTTTTAGACGATCCTTGCCGTTCGGATGCACTACATAGAGCAGGAGCCGCAAATACGTACGGGTAACCCGGGCGAACAGTCCGTTCGGCAGATCGATGACGGTGAATCCGAGCTGTCTGGACCCTCTGTGGATCATGGTGATGGCGTACAGCCCTTTGACGTCCCGGTACAACGGATCGGTTAGCATGAGCTTTCCGATCTCCGGCATGAGCAGCCTCGTCTGCCGGATCAACTGGGTGGCCAACTGGACCGGGCTGCGCGAATGAAGACCGAGCTGGTACAGCGTGTAATTATCGAGATGCAGCTCAGCGACCCGGTCCCCTTTTCGAATCTGTTCCCCGTCAGGAAGCGCGATCGCCTGCCTGCCCTGGTATTCGCGGATGCGAATTTTGAGCAGAGGGTTCATCGAATCGATCGGTTTGACACGAAACAGTTTGACGAAGCACCATTCCCATCCCATCCAGATCGAGACCAGCACCCGCTTGAAAATCCCCAATCTGTACTCTGCCGATTCCTCAAGAAGTTCGTCCACACGCACGGGAATCAGTCCTTTCTGCAGCATTCCGGCGATCACTTCGTCCAGCGCTGTCAGCATATGGGCCGGGGCGTCAGGATCAGCTCCGAACGTCTGCCCGCTGTCATGCAAGAGGATGACCGATCCTTCGCGAATTCGGGTTTCCAGTCTGGACTTCAGCTTCTTGCGGGCGATCCGGCTCCGCCAGTCTTTGGGCATAACCGACCATAAGACGATGTTATAAGATTTCAGGGTAAATAAGTCGAAGACGTTCAATATGCCCCACGGCGGCCGGTAATAAACGGGTTTGGAGCCCGTAATCGAAGAAACGATATCGGCCGACCGTTCCACCTGATGCCGCCGTACCGACCAGGGGCTCATCAGCCAATTGGACTTGTGGCTGTAGTTGTGTATGCCGATCTGGTGGCCTTCCCTATGGATGCGCCCGATCAGATCGGGGTGCCGCTCCGCCTTGGCGCCAAGGACGAAAAACGTCGCTTTCACGTCGTGTTTTTTTAGAAGATCCAGGAGAAGAGGCGTGTATTTCGGGTCGGGACCGTCGTCGAAGGTCAGCGCGATCCGGTTGCCGGCCGATCCCTTGCGGAATACGCCGATCGAGAATATTCGCGTCACCACCCAAGGAACGAGCGTGTATACGACAACAAGCAGAGTGAAAGACAATAAGAGACGTTCCTTCATGGAAATCCTCCTCGCTATTCAATCCGTCAAACCAAACTTCCCAATCCGGTGCCAAACTGCAGTTCAACGGGAATGGATGACCTGCCGCGCCTTGCAAGCAGCGCTTTTACGTGAAGTCTACCATACCCGAATCGCGAGGCCAAGTGAAAAAATACCGAAAAAACTACTCTTTATTGTATGCAGTTGACACGTTTGGATGTAAAAGAAATTTTGGATGGGGACACGCACTTCGATCATAGGACAACTTCTAATCCTGTACATTATAGGCAGGGGTAATTCCGGCCGTTACAAGCTGGTTTTCCCGACACGGGCGAATCGATCCAAGCCTGCACCACCGAAGGAAAGAGGTGAATCCGATGAGCAGTCGAGTCGTGAGCGGTGCCGCCAAATCGTCCAGACAAATCAATGTCGTGCTCCGAACGCCGGAACCTGCGGCCGTCCATGAGCAGGAGCAGCCGGCCGGCGGGAAGCCGGTGCCTTCACAAGGGCCGTTCGCGGAGATGCTGAAGGAACTGGACCAGTTGGTAGGTTTGGACAACGTAAAGGAACTGGTGTTCGAAATTTATGCGTTGCTGCAAATCGGGCAATACCGGGCGGAAGCGGGACTTGCTGCCAGCCAGCAGGTGTACCATATGATATTCAAAGGAAATCCGGGAACAGGCAAGACGACAGTCGCACGAATTGTCGCCAAGCTGTTCCAGTCGATGGGACTGCTGCAGAAAGGCCATCTGATCGAAGTCGAGCGGGCCGATCTGGTCGGCGAATACATCGGACACACGGCGCTTAAGACGCGCGATTTGGTCAAGAAGGCGATGGGCGGCATTTTGTTTATTGACGAAGCGTACAGTCTGGCGCGGGGCGGCGAGAAAGATTTCGGCAAAGAAGCGATCGATACGCTGGTCAAAGCGATGGAGGACCACAAGAACCAGTTTGTGCTCATTTTGGCCGGTTATTCGGAAGAGATGGATTTTTTTCTCGCCCAAAATCCGGGATTGCCTTCGAGGTTCCCAATCGCGATCGATTTCCCCGATTATTCTATCGACCAATTGGTGCAAATTGCCGAGCTAATGGGGAAGGAACGGGAGTATACGCTTATTCCGGCAAGCATCATGAAGCTGAGGCAGATGCTGATCGCCGAGAAAAACAACTGCTTGTCTGCCTTCAGCAACGCCCGTTACGTGCGCAATGTGATGGAGAAGTCGATGCGTCATCAAGCGGTCCGGCTGCTCGGCCAGTATCAAAATAGTTCGCCGGGGCGTCAGGAACTGATGACGATTAAACCCGAGGATATGCGGACTGAGCCGCGTGCGGGACTTGGACTGTAAAACCCGGCGCGTACGCGACGGCAAGCTGAAGGAAATGTGTAGAAGGAGCCGCAGGCTGCGGCTTTTTTCGGTTTGAAGCTACGCTGCCGGTGAAGTTCCGCTATAATGGAGGGATAGGAGTCCATATCCTTATAGAGCTAAATAGCGGATGGAGGCATACTGAACGATGATTCGAGCCATTGTGTTTGATTTTGACGGACTTATTCTCGACACGGAAACCAATGAATTCAGGGCATATCAGGACGTGTACCGGCAGCATGGGGCGGAGCTCCCGCTGGAGGTATGGTCCAGCGTCATCGGAACGGACATGACGGACGTATTCGATCCGTACAAATTTTTGGAAGACCAGACCGGGAAGCCGGTTGACCGCGACGCGTTCAGCCGGATGCGCAGAGAGCTGTTTCTGCAGCGGATGGAGACGGAGCAGCTTCGGCCTGGCGTCATATCGGTGCTGGATCAGGCTGCACAGCTCGGGCTATCGGTCGGGCTGGCCTCCAGCTCGAGCCGGAGCTGGGTGACCGGGTACTTGACGAAGTTCGGGTTGCTGGACCGTTTCTCGTGCATTCGAACCAAGGACGACGTGTTGAAAGTGAAGCCGGACCCGGAGCTGTATGTACAGGCCGTCGGTTGCCTCGGAGTCCAGCCCGGGGAAGCGATCGCGTTCGAGGATTCGGCTAACGGCGCACTAGCTGCCCACCGGGCGGGACTGCACTGCGTAATCGTGCCGAATCCGGTCACGGAGGCGCTGCTGTTCGGCGAGCACCGGAAACGTCTGACGACGATGGAGGGGCTTGATCTGGCGGAGTTGATCTCCGAGCTGCCAGCGGTCTAGCGAATGCGGCGGTTCGGCCTTTGTTCCGGTAGAACCGGCGGCTCGCATGCCGGGCCGAAACGAGAGATTTGCGACACTTTTCACCCTGAATCGACAGGCACTTGTACCGCTTACTTTCTAGTTTCAAAAAAAGGTAAGGTATGGTATATTAAATTTCGAGTACAACCAACGTCACATTCGTTATCATATCAATGGCAAACTTGCCGAAAGGCAGGGACACAAAGCTTCAGGTCTAACGCTCCACGCTCGATGAGCCATGACAGCTGGGCTGCCGACAACGTTCGCTTCAGCGATAAGTATTGCTGTGATCGGCCGTCCCTGTTCAGGGGCGGCTTTATATATGGCGGGCTTCTCCGCAGCAGTTCGTTTGCAGGATTCGAATATGCAGTTGAAAGGGAAGAACCCTATGCAGCGTATGGATTTAATACGGGCGTGCCTCCAATCCGTGTACCGAAGCGAGAAGTGGTTGTTCGTCGCGCTCGCACTGGTCGTCGGCGTCTGCGCGATTCTGTTTAGTAAGGCGGATGCCGCAAGCGTGGCGGCCTCGTGTACATTTGCCGGCTTTCTGCTCGCCTCCGTCATTTTTCGGGGGAAGCCGCCCGTTTTTTATGTGCTGACGGGGCTTGCTTTATTCGTTTACGCTGCAGCCTTGCAGCTTGACGTATGGTATGCCGAATTGTTCATCGCTTACCCGCTGTTGCTTATGTACGCTCTCCTAATGCCCAATCCCCTGTATATGCTAGTGGCCGCGCTTGCGGTTGGCCTCCATCTGTATACCGTCACCGACGACTCGGAACCATTCGCGCGGATCGCCCACCTGGTTTTTTTCTCGTTTATTGCTCTGGCCAATATTCTCCTCGCCTCTTATATTAAACATCTGGAGCAGGAGCGAAACGAATACCGCCACCTGAGTGGAATCGACTCGCTGACCGGCCTTGCTTCGCTGCAACAGACGCTGCAATTTGGTCAAAGACTGCTGGACGACGGCAGGACGGTCCGGGTGCTGCTGATCGATCTGAATTTTTTCAAGCAAATCAACGACACCTACGGCCACATGATCGGAAACCGCGTCATTATGCTTGTCGCCGACTACCTGCGGGAGATGATTCGTGATGTAAACGGTATCGCCGGGAGGCTGGGCGGGGACGAGTTTGTCGTCATCGTCGAGAATGCCCCCCGGTTTGAGAATATGCGGCAAAAGCTGCTGGACGAGCTGAACGGCAAGTCGTTTATCCCCGACGACGGGCTGCCTCCGGTATCGTTGTCCTTTTCGGTCGGCGTAGCGGTATCGTCAACCGAAGAGACGGTACATATCGAGGAACTGCTGCACGGTGCCGATCTGAATATGTATGAATACAAGCTGCAGCATAAGCTGCCGGCGTATCTCGGCAAAACGGCCGACCTGATCGAGCATAATCCGGCGCCGATCTGTACGTTCGACCGTAAAGGCAAGCTGCTGGCGATTAATCCCGCCGTCTCCGGGCTGCTCGGATATTCTGCCCAGGAGTTAACCAGACGCCAGTTCGTCGCGCTCATTCATCCTCAAGACCGATTGAAAGCGTTGACATCTTTTCAGGAAGCGATGGAAGGCAACTCCGTGCATCTGGAGCTGAGGCTCATACATAAAGAAGGCTATACGGTCGAAGTGGACGTGACGAACATACCGATTATCGCCGATCTTCAAATCGTCGGCATATACGGAGTGGCCAAAGACGTTACGGACCGAAAAAAATCCGAAGAGCTGCTGCGCAACTCCGACCGTCTCGCGGTGATGGGGCAATTGGCCGCAGGTTTGGCGCACGAGATTCGCAACCCTCTTACTGCGCTGAAAGGGTTTATTCAGCTGCTGCAATCGTCCCCGAAGGAGAACAAGTCGTATTATCCGATCATGTTGACGGAGCTCGACCGGATCAATTTGATTCTTAATGAATTTTTGCTGCTGTCCAAGCCGCGTCCGACGCTTTTTGGGGATACTGATATTCGGGTAGTCATTCGTCATGTGGTGACGCTGCTCGATACGCAAGCGATCCTCAGCAAGGTGCGGATCGTCATCGTGGAGAAGGAGGATCTCCCAGTCATCCGCTGCGATGAGAACCAGATGAAGCAAGTGTTCGTCAATGTGCTGAAAAATGCGATCGAAGCGATGCCGGACGGCGGCGAAGTGACCGTTACGACGTTATTGTCAGAGCAGGACGTTGTCGTACGCGTGCAGGACGAAGGCGACGGCATATCGGATGAGCTGATCTCGCGGATTGGACAACCCTTTTTCACGACCAAAGATAAAGGAACGGGGCTTGGCCTGATGGTGTGCAATAACATTATGGAGAACCACGGTGGAAGGTTGACGATCCGAAGCGTTCCGGGCAAAGGGACTACGGTGGAAGTCGAGCTCCCGATCCGGGAAGGTGCGGCGCAAGAAGACCGGCTGGTCCGAGTATAGCCTTTCATTTTCCTATATGAAAGGTACTGGAGAAGTATGGTACAATAATGCAATTGAGGGTTTGCGAAGGAGTGTTGGCATGAAACCACCGGTTCACGAAGTAGCCGGTCAAGCTTTGGATAAAGCGATCGTAGTCAGTCTGGTGCTGAAGGGGGACCGGTTATCCGACGACAGAGTCCAGCATTCGCTGGATGAGCTCATCCGTTTGGCCGACAGCGCCGGAGTCGAAGTGCTTCATTCGGTCGTACAGTCGAAGGACTCGATCGATTCGAAATGGTTTATCGGCAAAGGGAAAGCGGAGGAAGTGCGCGATCTTGCCGTGCAGCTTGGAGCCAATACGGCGATTTTCGACCAGGAGCTGTCCGGGGCGCAGGTCCGCAATCTCGAGCACGCGCTGGACCTGAAGATCATCGATCGCACTCAGCTGATTCTCGATATATTCGCACAGCGGGCCAAAACCCGCGAAGGCTTCCTCCAAGTGGAGCTGGCGCAGCTCAGCTACTTGCTGCCCCGGCTGTCCGGACACGGAGTGAATTTGTCGCGTCTTGGCGGAGGCATCGGCACGCGAGGTCCCGGGGAAACGAAGCTGGAGATGGACCGGCGGCATATTCGCAACCGGATCAGCGAGCTGCGTCATTCGCTCCAGGAAGTGAAACGGCATCGGGAACTGCACCGCGAGCGGAGGAAAAAAACCGGCGTGTACCAGGTGGCACTGGTCGGATATACGAACGCGGGCAAATCGACGCTGCTGAACCGGATGACGTCAGCGGACGTATACGCCGAGAATCAGCTGTTCGCCACGCTGGACCCCACGTCCAGAGCGCTGCGGCTGCCCAGCGGGCAGGAAGTCGTGCTTACCGATACGGTAGGCTTTATCCAAAACCTCCCGCATGACCTGGTCGCTGCGTTCCGTGCGACACTGGAGGAAGTGAACGAAGCCGATCTGATCCTGCACGTGGTCGATAGCGCAAGCGAGATGAGAGAAAGGCAGATGGCCGTTGTCGACGATGTGCTGCTCGAGCTTGGAGCCCAGGGGAAACCGCGCATTACCGTGTTTAACAAAATCGATAAGGCGGCGGATGGAAGCGGCGCGTTGCTAAGCGCAGACGGCGATTCGTTGAAGGTGTCCGCGTTCTCGGAGACGGATCTGGAGCTGCTGAAGCTCTCGATTCAAGAGAAGCTGATGGGCGGGACGAAGCGGTTTCTGATTCCCGCCGCCCGGGGCGACCTGATCTCGCTCGTCTACAGACTAGGCGATGTGCTGGAGCAGGAAATCGAAGGGGATGACATCCGCTTTGACGTGCGTGTGAAACAAACCGAATTCGAGAAACAAGGATATATGCTTCAGGCCTTTATAGCGCAGGAAGCGATACAGCTAGAGGGAGAGAGTTACTGAACATGAACGTACCTGACAAAATCGGCGCGCTGATGGAGGAAGCCGAAGCGCTTGCGGAGCCGAAGCTGAAACAGATCGACAAGCGGGTCGACCACAACCAGTGGAAAGTGATCCGCGCTTTCCAGAAGCATAAAGTAAGCGATTATCATTTCGCCGGCTCGACCGGTTACGGCTATAACGACCGGGGGCGCGAAGTGCTGGATCTCGTATACGCCGAAGTGTTCGGAGCGGAGGCGGGCCTTGTCCGGCCGCACTTCGTTTCCGGCACGCATACGATCGGCACGGCGCTGTTCGGCCTGCTGCGTCCCGGCGACTTGCTGCTGTATATGACCGGCAAGCCGTACGATACGCTGCATAAAGTGATCGGCAAGCCGGGAGACGGGACCGGATCGCTGCAAGACTGGGGAGTGCGCTATGATGAAGTGGCGTTGTCCCCGGACGGGATGCCGGACTGGAACCGGCTCGCGGACAAGCTGAGGACGGCCCCGCCCAAGGTGGTCGGTATCCAGCGTTCACGGGGGTACGACTGGCGACCGTCCTATACGGTCGCCCAAATCGCCGAGATGGTGAGGTTCGTCAAAGAGCTTGTTCCTTCTGCGATCATATTCGTCGACAACTGCTACGGAGAATTTACGGAGGAAGCCGAACCGACCGAAGTCGGGGTCGATCTGATGGCCGGCTCGCTGATCAAAAATCCGGGCGGGGGAATCGCTCCGACCGGCGGATATATTGTCGGCAAAAAGGAGCTAGTGGAGCTGGCGGCGTACCGGCTCACAGCTCCTGGGATCGGCGGCGAGGTCGGAGCGATGCTCGGGGTGACGAGAGACTTTTTCCAAGGCCTATTCCTCGCGCCGCATCTTGTCGGACAAGCTCTCAAGGGGAGCGCATTCGCATCCGCGATGTTCGAGCGGCTCGGCTTCGATACCCATCCGCGCTGGAACGATGAGCGTACCGATCTCATTCAGGCGATCCGGTTCACGTCCGCGGATCATCTGATCGCATTCGTTCAAGGCATTCAGAAATCGGCGGCGGTCGACTCCCATGTCGTCCCCGAAGCTTGGGAGATGCCCGGCTATGAACACCCCGTCATTATGGCGGCGGGAACGTTCATCCAGGGAGGCAGTCTGGAGTTGTCCGCAGACGCGCCGATCCGTTCGCCGTACATTGCGTACATGCAGGGCGGACTTACTTATGCCCATGTCAAGTGGGGCGTCGTGATGGCCCTTTCCAATATGATAAATAAAGGATTGTTGTAATTAAACCTTACACGCATTGACATGTTTATGTTCGATATGTACAATGAACTTATATCCTTTACATGTCGGAGTGGTATACAATGAGCGACGAAATTCGCCGCAACATGGCTTTATTCGCAATCGGAAGCGTCATGAAACTGACCGATTTGACTGCGCGCCAAATACGCTACTACGAGCAGCACGAGCTGATCGTTCCGGCTAGGACGGACGGGAATCAACGTTTATTTTCATTTAACGACGTTGAACGTCTGCTCCAGATTAAGGCGCTGATCGAGAAGGGCGTCAACATCGCGGGCATTAAGCAGGTGCTTAATCCGGTGAATAAGGACTCCGAAGAGGCGACGGTCATCACGGACGAGACGCAGGTAAAACGCAAGGAGCTGTCCGATTCCCAACTGCACAAAATGTTGAAACAGGATCTGCTGACAGGCAACCGCCGCGGCAAGGTTTCCCTTATCCAAGGGGAGCTGTCCCGTTTTTTTACTAAATAAAGGAGGAATTATTCCGTGTCTCAGCCGCATTATACGAAGGAAGATATTTTACGCATTGCCAAAGAAGAAAACGTCCGCTTTATCCGTCTTCAGTTCACCGACTTGCTCGGCACGATCAAAAACGTCGAGATTCCGCGCAGTCAATTGGAGAAGGCGCTCGACAATAAAATGATGTTCGACGGTTCCTCGATCGAAGGGTATGTGCGGATCGAAGAATCCGATATGTATTTGTATCCGGATTTGAATACGTGGGTTATTTTCCCTTGGGTCACGGAAGATCGCGTTGCCCGTCTCATCTGCGACGTGTACTTGCCTGACGGACGTCCGTTCCCGGGCGATCCGCGCGGCATTCTGAAGCGTGCGCTGGAAGAGGCTTCCGAGATGGGGTACACGGCGATGAACGTCGGGCCTGAGCCGGAGTTTTTCCTGTTCAAGACCGATGAAAAAGGCAATCCGACGATGGAG
The DNA here is from genome assembly GCF_014705615.1 of Paenibacillus oceani. Lineage (GTDB taxonomy): Bacteria > Bacillota > Bacilli > Paenibacillales > NBRC-103111 > Paenibacillus_AB > Paenibacillus_AB oceani. The sequence continues at coordinate 28,596 of NZ_JACXJA010000005.1, read as the reverse complement.
CTGAACGATCAGGGCGGTTACTTCGATCTGGCGCCTACCGACCTTGGCGAGAACTGCCGCCGCGAGATCGTTCTGACGCTGGAGGAAATGGGCTTCGAGATCGAAGCATCGCACCATGAAGTGGCGCCGGGTCAGCACGAGATCGACTTTAAATATGCCGACGCGGTTAAAGCGGCCGACCAGATCCAGACGTTCAAGCTCGTCGTCAAGACGATCGCCCGCCAGCACGGACTGCATGCTACCTTTATGCCGAAGCCTCTGTTCGGGGTGAACGGTTCCGGTATGCATTGCCACCAATCGTTGTTCCAAGGCAGCGAGAACGCGTTCTACGACGAGAGCGACAAGCTCGGCCTCAGCACCACGGCTCGTCACTACATGGCCGGCGTGCTGAAGCATGCCCGCGCCTTCGCGGCGATCACGAACCCGACGGTCAACTCGTACAAGCGGCTCGTACCGGGCTACGAAGCGCCTTGTTACGTCGCATGGTCGGCGAGCAACCGCAGCCCGATGATCCGGATTCCGGCTTCCCGCGGACTGAGTACACGGGTAGAGGTGCGCAACCCGGACCCTGCGGCGAATCCATACCTGGCTTTGGCCGTTATGTTGAAAGCAGGTCTTGACGGAGTGAAGAACAAAACTCCGCTGCCGGCTCCGACCGACCGCAACATTTATGTCATGTCCGAAGAAGAGCGCGAAGAACAAGGAATTCCAAGCTTGCCGTCCGACTTGCACGAAGCGATCGTCGAGCTGATGAATAACGAAGTGATCCGCGAAGCTTTGGGCGAGCATGCGCTCACTCACTTTATCGAGCTGAAAGAAATCGAGTGGGATATGTATCGGACCCAGATTCATTCCTGGGAACGCGATCAGTATATGACGTTGTATTAATCGTAAAATCCCCGCATGGCGTAATGGCCGGCGGGGATTTTTTGGGTTGCGGCGTCGGATCGGCAGCACGTGTTAAACTGGTGTCATGCGTCACGCGGAATTCAGGAGCAGCGGAACCGGAAGATGTCCAGGATGATGCCGATCGGAATACGGATCGTAATAAACACCCGGTTTACACCGCTATAGATGCGCAAGCGGATCGAGTTGGCCCCGACGCTTACCAGACAACCGGTGAACGTATTAAATAAGGTCCGCACGACAACAACTCTTCCTACCAGACGCAGGGCGTTTCTTCTAATCCTTCTCTGCGTGGCGGGAGACACGCGTCTGCCCGAATTTATTTGTATCTCCTTAGACATGTCATCTCTCTCCTATCGGTCAATTCGCGGCAATCGTAACCCGCAACGACAGTTTACGAAGAGAAGCACCGGGGGGACACGGCGGTTGCCCGGCTCGCCAGGGGATCAGGCTCGAAGTAACCGGGGAGCGGATCGGATATATTGTAAAAGTGTTCAGGAATACAGTACACAACCCGATGATCCCATGTTACGATGAACTCTGACGCAACATCCCGCCCGAGAAATCGGAGCTCCTGTGAATGGAGGTAAACGAACGAATGAGTTGGACCGATTCATCAGGAATTAGTACAGAACCGGGGACTGGCGCGGCTTCTGCCGGTAGTGAAGCGATACGTCCGGGAGGCGGATTGGCGCCCATGAGCTCCGTGCCCGTTTCTGCAGCCGGCTTGGATGATTCGAACGCGGATATCAGGGTGACCAAAAGCGGGGAGTTTTTTCATATCTCAAGCCGCTTTGACGATGCACATACGATTACGATCGAGACGTCGCGGAGCGGTTCCCGAAATGGCAGCTTTAACTTTATCCGGACTCGAATCGGGCCTGAGATCATCCATGCCAACCATGACGATATTACGCCTGTTCGTACATTCAATACGGTAGGGGCGAACCACGGGTATACGTGTGTAGTGAAGGTGTCCATGGCCGGACACGACAAAACGGCGGACGATCTGGGATCGCAATGGACGGATGGTAAGACAACCTACACGCTGCTGGACGTAAACGGCGATCATCTTACATGGGGGTGCCCGTATACGGTGACGAACGGGATCGTATCCGCTTTGCTTGCCCAACCCGGGCAAGATCTCACTCCTGTAAGCGGTGCCGTCCATACACAGCCGGTGAACGTCAGCGTCCTTGTACCGGGGGCTCAGCTCTATCCGTCCATCAACAACATAAAGGTGCAATATTTGCTGGACGGCAAGGAAATTACGGAGGACGGGATGTTCTCGGGTACAGTTCTGAAGGTGCACGAATCTTATAACATCATGGACTATAGGGCGATCATAGATTTCGCGCAATCCCATCCGGGAGTGAGTTATGTGAACGATTCGGTAGCGGGGGCTGTTCGGCTCTCGATCGTGTATACGTTCAGGAAGGGCGGCCGCTGTCATATCTCCCATAATTTCAAGGCTTTGCAGAAGCTGCAAGTCATGGACTGCGGCTTTCTGCAGTCGATGCCGATGAGTCTGTCCGGTCATACGCTCAGCCGTTATATGCCGGATGTGAAGATCAAAAGCGGGCAGGATTTTCAAAATATAGTGGATATGACCGGTTACAGTATGAATCTCGTATATGGCCCATCCGATTATGCTGACCCGGCCAAGCCTCCCAACCGATATGTCGACTGGCTGCGGGACGGCAGCGGGTTGGGGAAGGTCGGTTTTACAATGGGATATATCGTCGACAAAACGAACAGCAAAAACGCCGATCGGGCGGCTCAAACATCGAGAGGCTGGGATATGCGCAGCACGAGGAAAAGCTATCCGATCGCGATGAGCGGACTGATCTTAAATGCCGGGGACTACAAAACGTTCATGGGATACCGGAACTACTTGTCGCCGGTTGAGGCGGGGCAAGCCACCAATCTAAGCGTAGTTCAAGACGAGAAAGATACATATGTGTACATCGATTACCACGTCCCCGTTACCGGAGCGAATCTCAAGCTCCCCGAACATATAGGGAAAACCGTATCTGTGATCGATCACGTAAACTTTACGCTTCATAACGATATAGTAGACAGCGACGGTATTACCTTCAGTATTGCTGCCGGCCATGGCTATGCGATCTTGAAAGTACACTGATCCCCGCTACCCCGAGCGAGCCGGTCGGGGGGGATCTGGCTGCGGCCGGACAGCGCATGTATCACGAATACAAGGTGCGTAAGACAGCTGTAAGTGCGATTAGACAGCCAGAGCCCTGACCGGATATCCGGCAGGGCTCTCTTGGCGTACGGATTATGGCTCGTCCCGTAAGAGGGGCGAGCCAACAAAAGACTAGTGAATGTCGCGGAACAATCCGATTACTTTCCCCAGGATCGTTACGTTGCGGAGACGAATCGGGTCCATAGACGGATTCTCCGGCTGGAGCCGAATATGGTCGCGCTCCTTGTAGAACGTCTTGACGGTCGCTTCGTCATCTTCGGTCATGGCGACGACGATATCGCCGTTGTTCGCGGTCGGCTGCTGCTTAACGATAACGTAGTCGTTATGGTGAATGCCGGCTTCGATCATACTTTCTCCGACGACGCGAAGCATGAATACGCTGTGGTCGCCGACGAAATGACTCGGAAGCGGGAAATACTCTTCGATATTCTCGGTTGCCGTAATCGGCATACCTGCCGTTACTTTGCCGACTACTGGTACACGCGCAATCGAGAAGGAAAATACGGAGGCGGATTCGTCATGGGCGCTGAGCACCTCGATCGCTCTAGGCTTGGTCGGGTCTCTGCGAATGTAACCTTTCTTCTCGAGCCGGTCCAAATGACCGTGTACGGTAGAGCTGGACGCAAGCCCGACGGCTTCGCCGATTTCCCTTACGGAAGGCGGGTAGCCTTTATCGCGTACTTCGTTCTTGATAAATTCCAGTATCGCTTGTTGGCGATTGGAAACCTTGCTCACGATCATCACTCCCATTACGGACATTTTATATGGGTAAATTATACCACAGAACTCGAGTTCGTACAAACATAAGTTCGAGTATAGGTCTTGAACAATTCAACCATCCGGTAACATGTCGTTCTGATGTATATAAAGTATTCGTTCGTAGTGTACATGTTATCGTTGACTCCTATATTGGGCCATTTTATAATGAGATCAAGAAAAATATAACAATTATAGCAACTTGTAATGTATATTTCTGTAATTGTTATATACATCAGGGTCGATCGCCGAAGGAGAGGATGTGTTCCGGATGGGATAAGACGGATGTAAGGGAGATATACGGTGTAGCAAAGGAGGACCGGTGATTGAAGAAAAAACCGACGCATGAGCAATTTCAGAAACAGCTGGACTATATGGTACAGACGCTGCGAGCAGACATTCTGGAAGGGAAGTATGCAACCGGCGACTACTTGCCTTCAGAGCTTGAGCAGGCGAAGATGTTCAGATTAAGCAACAAGTCGGTTCGCAAAGGGCTGGACATACTGAATGCGGAAGGCTGGATCGAGAAGATCCCGCGGGTTGGCAGCCGGGTGCTGGCGAAGCGGGAGACGGTTCGTCTGACCGTCGGGATTAACCGTACGGATGAGGTCAATATGAAATTATCCGGACTCGCCGAGCTTTTTTGTAAGCGCTATCCTTGGATCGAGCTTGAGTTTGTGCCGTTTGTATCGGATCTTGGCGGACCGGGCGACCAGCGGAAGCTGGCGGAATTCGATGCGATCGTCATCAACCACCTTCAATTTCAGCGGATGAAAGAGAGCGGTCATCTTCACCTGTTCGCCCCTTTGCCGGAGAAGCGGGAGATCTACCCGTTCCTTTCGGGATTGTTCAAGGACGGCGGGATGCAATATGTGTACCCGATCATCTTTTCCCCGATCGTGCTTTGTTACAATAAGCGGCATTTCCGCGAACGGGGCTTGGCCGAGCCGGACGGCAGTTGGACCTGGTCCGACCTGGTCCGCAACGCCATCGAGCTTACGAACGGGAACGGGAGATTCGGATTCGCCTTTTATTTGCTGAATGAAAACCGCTGGCCGCTCTTCTGGCTCCAGGCGGGGGAAGATCTCCGGCAAGAAGGCCGCAGCCCGGAATCGCTCCGGCACTCCCGTCTGATGGACGCGGTGAGACTGTGCAAAAGTATTATCAGCAACCGCGATTTTTTCCCGATGTTCTTATCGGAGAACAACCGGGAGATCAATGCGATGTTTCAGGAAGGCCGGCTGTCGATGGTTATCAACAGCTATATGGGAATGAACGATTGGCAGGAGTCTCCCGGTCTGGAATACGACGTGTCTCCGCTTCCTTACATGAACGAGCCGATCACTTTGATGATCTCTCAAGGCGTGGGAGTGCTCAAGCAAACTGGGCATCCGGAGGAAGCGATGCTGCTTGCCGACTTCCTCACGTCGCTGCCGGGCCAGCAATATATTGGCAGCCATACGCTCAGCATCCCGAGCCACTGGGGAGCGGATTCGTCCCCGAATAAGAAGGCGTTTGCAGTGCCCGGCCGATATTCGATGTACCGGGAAATGATGTTTTCGTACCGGACGCACGCCTCGCTCGGCATCCCGGCACTGTCGTATTCGCATATTTTCAAGCATGTGCGGGCTTATTGGGCCGATCTGATCGACGAGCGCGAGCTGTGCGAGCGTATGGCCGAAGCGTTATCGGAGAGGGAAGAGCATGTTCCCGGGTAAAAGGGATGGGATGATGGAGCTTCGATGCTGCCGTGCCGATCAGGCGGCATAACCGGGTTGGCGGGCGAACCGGTACATGGGGGAACGGGACCAGCAGCGGCGATCGTCCTGCTCGCGGTAACCGGGAACGAACAGCTCGGGGCCAGGCAGCCCGTCGGAGCTGGATAACGATCGATTCGAGGAGGGAACAGGGATGGAAGATCGGAACGGAGAACATGCGCGGCCACCTAAACGGATCTCTAGAAGGAGCTTGCTTGCGGCCCTTGGAGGAGCCGGAGTTGCGGTAGCGGGACAGTCGTTCATCAAGGAGGGAGTTATGGGCGATTCGGTGAATTTGGCCACATACGGGTTCGGTCCGGATATGGGGAATTTTCCGTTTGCGATGTTCCGCTTCCGTTATGTGGAGAACATAGCCAAGATGAAAAGCGAGACGATGCTCAGGGAAGGGATGATCGTCCGGACTGCCGGGTATTACGAGCCGGGGGACGGCGGCGGCGCGGACTACATCGTCAAGCCGGGCACCTTGCCGGAGGACTTGGGCAGTGTCGTGAATCTGAGCGGAGGGCTGCAGGCGATCCTGCTTGCGGAGGACAGCGTGAACTACAAGCAGTTCGGCGCGGTCGGGGACGGAGTTAATGACGACGGGGTTCAGATCAAGCGGACGCATGCATATGCGAACGCCCGTGATTTGCCCGTACAGAATCTGACAGGCGAGTACTGGATCAAAGCGACAAACGATATTATCGTTCAGACGAATGTAAACTGGGGTCACACGAAGTTTCATATCGACGAAGGGTTGAACTCCAAATCAAATCCCCGGTTCCGGGTGACGAGCCGCAAAAACACGGTGAATATCCAGTTCGACGCGGCGGCGAAAGCTTCATTTCTGGACAAAATGAAGCCTGGCACGACATTTGTCCCGGAGCTGGCTCCCTTTAAGAACTGTCTTGTGTTCATTACCGACAGCAACGACAAAATCGGTGTGAGACAAGGATACAATCACAATGGCTGGAACAAAGAAGAGTTCTTCTATGTCGAGGAGCACGGGCGGCTGATCGGGGACATTGCCTGGACCTTCAACAATTATACGAGCCTGGTCGCATACCCGTGCGACGATAACTACCTGATCCTCGACGGAGGCACCTTTTACATGTCGGGCAACAGTCCCGGGGCGGGCGGAGCTTATTTGCACAACGGAATTCTGGTCCGGCGCAGCCGTACGATCATCCGCAACCAGTGGGTCGGGCTGGAGGAGGGGGCGAGCGATACGTCGCTTGATCCGCGAATCGGATTTTATTATTTCAACTATGTGTTCGACGTTACGCTGGAGAACGTGAGACTCATTCCGTGGGAGCAGGACAGAGAAGGGACGGATCGCGACGTGCCCGCCGGCACGTACGGGATCGGCGGAGCGAGGGTGCTGAACGCGACGTTCCGCAACGTCACGTCCGAAGGCGGGATGGTCCATTGGGGTGTCTTCGGCACGAACCTGTTCAAAAATTTCAGCATCGAAGGCTGCCGCCTGAACCGGGTCGACGTCCATTTCCACTGCTGGAACTTGTACGTGAAAGACTCGGAGATCGGGTATCGCGGCTTTACGCTGACCGGCGGCGGAGATTTATTTATCGAGAATACGAAACGGTTCGGCAGCCGGTTCATCGATTTTCGCGTCGATTACGGCGCCAAGTGGGACGGCAGCATCCGGCTCACCAAGTGCAGACTGATCGTCACGAACGGACCGGCGGAAGCAGTCGCGCTTCATTGCGTTCCGGCCAATTTCGATTATAAATATCCGATCGGATACGGCCGCTCGATTAAGATCGAAGACTTCGTGTTCGACTATACTGGCATTCCGAATCCGACCGGCATATGCCGGATTATGAAAATTGCCGCTTTCTCCAAAATATCGTCCACCTCCCAAAGGCTGTTTTTCCCGCAATCGATCGAGTTCAGAGACGTGACCGTCGTCGGCCGGGAGAAGGGCGTACGCATGCTGGAGATTCCGAATCCGCTCAGCTTTCATCTGGGCAAGCCGGGCGGATACGACGCAAGCCGTGTCGCCCCGAACTGCCACATGTTGTTTGTTAATATTCAGTCGGAGAAAGTTCCGGCTCAAACCTCGCAGTCGACGACCCATGTCAACTTTTTGTTAAACGCTCTCGCGACCGCCGCCTATGAAGACTCGTACGCGCTGTATCCGAAGCTCGAATTTGTAAACTGCGGAGATTTCTTCGGCCACTTTAAAGGAAGCGTCGCCGACGTGTCCTTCAGAGGGTGCACCGTCAATTGTCTGGATGCTTATGAAGGCGGCCGCATGCGGGGACGGATCGTGTTCGACAGCTGCCATCTGAAGGCCGACGCGGTCGACGACGGTAAACTGCTGTACTCGACGGCGGTTGAACACGGCGTATCCTTTCTCCATTGTACGATTCACGCTCCCGTTCTGGACGGAACGAGCCGACCGGACCTGGTGGCGCGGTACGATTTTATCGATGTGAACCATAAGCTGCTGCACAACCATCTGAATACGGCGCTGTCGAAAGAAATCATCGATTATTACGCAGGAATCGGAACACCGGTCGCACCCGAATTTTATGCGATGCTGAAAAGCCATCATGTCACGGAAAGCACGCTGATGGCAAGACGCAGAGGACCGACGGCGGGCCGTCCGGCTCCGGCCGCTTTCCAGAACGAGCCCGGCTTCGCCTATTTCGACGAAAGCTTGAACCGGATCGTCGTCTGGGACGGAACGCGCTGGATCAAGGCGGATAAAGAGAAGCGGACGCTCCATTATTATATGGGTCAGCTGGCGACAGCGAGCCCGGGCGCTGCCTTCCAGAGAGAGGGGGGACATCCTTCCCAGACGTACGTTATGCCCGGCGACGGCAAGCTGCTAAGATACATCGTCTTGTTTCATTCGTCCAGTGCGGCCGGTTCGTTCGTATTTGAAGTATGGAAAAACGGAGCGCTCTGGATCGGCGGTCTGACCAGCCCTTCTCCGGCGCAGAAGCCGGGCGCGGTCCTGTTCGCTCCGGATGCGGCGTTCGAGGAAGGAGATCTTATCGGAATCCGCCTGAACGGAGTCTCGACGGGATTGCCGGCGGACGCGTATGCGACCATCGATCTGTTCGCGGAATACGAGGAATAGGGGAACAAAGTGCGAACATGAACTGCGAACACTTGTTCGAAATTCTTGTTGACACGAATGTGTGTTCGTGTTAATTTAAGAACAGAACAAATGTTTGGGGGTCATTTCGATGATGTCGTCTACCACTTTCCACCGTACTGTGCTGCACCAAGGTTCTTATAAATCGATCTGGGCAAATCCGGACAGCGATGCGAACAAGAAGAAAGCATCCTCCGGCACCCGGTTGCGCATGGCTGCCGCCGCGCTTGTTATGCTTGCTTGCTTCGGTCTCGGAGCGTTATTTCTGGAATGGCCGGGGAACAATGAAGTGCAGGCTGCCGCCATTCAGATTAAGGAAGAAGTCACCGTCGTACCGGGAGACACCTTGTGGTCGATCGCCGGTCAGCACGTCCGGCAAGGAGAAGACATCCGCGATTACATACGGAAAGTGAAGACGGCGAATGGGATGACCTCATCGACGCTGATTCCAGGCCAAGTTCTTCAATTGCCGCAGTAACGATGCCGGGCTTTGTTCTGTTCGTATACTATGCGTTATTGCTGTCCGGCCGGTATTCTGGCTCAACGACTGATTTACGCTTCATGCTTCTCCCCTAATATCCAATCGATCTATTACGCCCGGAGCTGCATGCTCCGGGTTATTTGCCGTTTCGTCCCGGTTTTCTTGACAACCGTATCCTGCGCATGTCAAAGTAAGAGATAACCGACACGAGGAGGACGAACACGCGTATGGTAACCGAACAAATGATCGCCCGCATTAATGAACTGGCGAAAAAGGCGAACACCGTCGGACTGACCGAAAACGAAGTCCAGGAACGCGCCGAGCTGCGCAAGCGTTATATCGAAGCGTTTAAGACGTCGCTTCGGGCGCAGCTCGATTCGATTGAATTCGTTGATGGGGATCAACCGAACGAAACCGATAAAAAGCGTCATTAGAACGGAGGATTCAGTCATGTCCCGTAAGTGGGAGCGGATGGTAGAGAAAAACAGCAAACAGCTGAATCAGCGGCGGAAGAAGACGGGCGCTCAGCCTATCTCGGCTGCGGCGGATCAGGAGCAGATGGACGTGTTCAAAGGAAGAAGCTGGTTTTTGCCGGCGCTTCTCGTCGCCTGCTCCTTGTTCTTCGCCGTAGTTTCCTCCACGTTGGCCGAGACGCAATCGTTTTATTGGATAACGGTACTCGGGTATTTGGTGCTGGGCGTTATGTACTTTTTGCGCAGACCTTATGTGAAGGTAGGCAGAAACAAACTGTCCACACGCCGGCTCGGCATCGAGAAGTTTTTCGGAGCGGACGAGATCGAGCAGATCTCCGTTCAGCGCGGCAGCATCGCAATTCAGATGAAAGGCAAGAAAACCAGATGGGTGCTGTCCAAGTTCCAAAGTTTGTACGACATACCGGCGCTGTCGGCCCGGCTTAAAAAGTTTGCGGAGACTAACGGCATATCCTATAAAGAAGAATCGGCTTAAGCGATATACAGGGGAGAGAGCACACGTGGGGATCAAAGCGGTATTGTTTGATTTGGACGACACATTATTGTGGGACGACCGGAGCGTCAAGGAAGCGTTCCAGGCGACGTGCGAGGCGGCGGCCAACGTACACCCGGTAGATCCGGCCCGTCTGGTGGAAGAGGTCCGGAAGTGCGCTCGCGCTTTATACGAATCGTACGAAACGTTTCCGTTCACGAAACGAATCGGGATCAACCCGTTTGAAGGGTTATGGGCCAACTTCACGGAAGGCGAACAAGAACAATTCCGCAAGCTGGAGCAGCTCGCTCCGGGATACCGGGCGGCCGCCTGGACGGGCGGTCTGAAGTCGCTCGGAATCGACGACCCGGAATTCGGCTGCAAGCTCGGGGACAAGTTCGCCGAGGAGAGAAGAGCGCGGCCGATCGTATACGAAGAGACGTTCGCCTATCTCGATGAGCTGAAAGGCAAGTACAAGCTGCTGCTGCTCACGAACGGTTCTCCCGACCTGCAGAAGGAGAAGCTCGCCGGGGTGCCGGAGCTCGCCGGCTATTTCGATCATATCGTCATTTCCGGGGCGTTCGGCGAAGGCAAGCCGGCCGCTTCGATCTTCCATCATGCGATGGAACGGCTGGGGATTCGTCCGGAAGAAGGCATCATGGTCGGCGACAAGCTGACTACGGATATTTTGGGAGCGAACGGGGTCGGCATGAAGTCGGTCTGGATCAACCGCCATCATATGGAGCGTAACGACGACATTATTCCTGCTTACGAGATCGACAGCCTGTACGGCATCCGCAACGTACTGGAGGAACTGCGCGGCTGATCCTTCGCCGGCATAAACATAAGCGCAATAGACAGGCCCGTTGCTTTCTCGCAAGAGAGCGGCGGGTTCCTTTGTGATAGGATGGGCCATAAAGAACGGCGGATTTCGTACATTTCGGATAAGCACTTTAATTCCGATAAGAAACCTATGGATATATCTCTTCCGAAAACGTGCGGCATCTGGTAGACTATCAGGTATGTACGGTACAGATAAGGAGTGGGCGTATGCACAAACAAGCTTTGGCGGAACGGCTCAAGCATAAAATATTAATACTGGACGGCGCGATGGGGACGATGCTGCAGCAGGAAAACTTGACCGCTGCCGATTTCGGCGGGGAAGAGCTGGAAGGCTGCAACGAGATATTGTCGGTTACACGTCCGGATGTTATCTCCAAAATTCACGAAGCGTATCTGGAAGCGGGCGCGGACATTTTGGAAACGAACACGTTCGGCACGACGAGCGTCGTACTGGCCGAATACGACATTCCCGAGCGTTCGCGCGAGCTCAATCTCGCGGCTGCTAAGCTGGCGGTAGAAGCGGCCCATAAATATTCGACGCCGGAGTGGCCGCGGTATGTGGCGGGTGCGATGGGTCCGACGACGAAGACGTTGTCCGTTACCGGCGGCGTTACGTTCGAAGGTTTGATAGAAAGCTATTACGAGCAGGCGGTTGCGCTTATTGAAGCGGGTGTGGACGCCCTGCTGCTGGAGACGTCGCAGGATACGCTGAACGTAAAGGCGGGCAGCATCGGGATTCGCCAAGCGTTCGAAACGACAGGCATCGAGCTGCCGATTATGATCTCCGGTACGATCGAGCCGATGGGAACGACGCTGGCCGGTCAAAATATCGAGTCGTTTTACATCTCTCTCGAACACCTGAATCCGGTGTCGGTCGGACTGAACTGCGCCACGGGACCGGAATTTATGAAGGACCATATCCGTACGCTGTCGGGGATTGCGGGCACGGCGGTAAGCTGTTACCCGAACGCCGGCTTGCCGGACGAGAACGGGCATTACCATGAGTCGCCGGCTTCGCTGGCGAAGAAGCTCGGCGATTTTGCGGAGCAGGGCTGGATCAATATCGCCGGCGGCTGCTGCGGAACGACGCCGGACCATATCCGGGCGATCGCCGAGACGATGAGCGCCATCCAACCGCGCACCACGTACGGCAATCATCCGGCGGCTGTCTCCGGCATCGAGACGGTATACCTGGAGGACGAAAATCGGCCGATCATGGTCGGGGAGCGCACGAATATTTCGGGATCGCGGAAGTTCAAACGTTTAATAAAAGAAGGCAAGTTCGAGGAAGGCTCCGAAATCGCTCGCGCCCAGGTGAAAAACGGGGCGCACGTCATCGACATCAACTTGCAGGATACGGATATCGACGAAGCGTATGCGATGGAGAACTTCCTGCAGTTCGTCGTGAAGAAAGTGAAAGCTCCGCTTATGATCGACTCGACTTACGATCACATCATCGAACTGGGTCTCAAGTATTCGCAAGGTAAGGCAATCATCAATTCGATTAACCTGGAGGATGGGGAGTCGAAGTTCCAGAGCATCGTTCCGCTCATTCATAAGTACGGGGCTGCCGTCGTTATGATCCTGATCGACGAACGCGGTCAGGCCGTAACCCGGCAGGCCAAGCTGGAAGTGGCGGACCGCGCTTTCGATCTGTTGACGAACCGTTACGGGCTGAAGCCTCACGATATTATTTTCGACCCGAACATGTTTCCGGTCGGTTCCGGGGACCCGCAGTATATCGGTTCTGCCGTGGAGACGATTGAAGGCATCAAGCTGATCAAGGAGAAGTATCCTGAATGTAAGACGATTCTCGGATTGAGCAATATTTCGTTCGGTCTTCCGGATGCGGGACGCGAAGTGCTTAATGCCGTTTATTTGTACCATTGTACGAAGGCCGGTCTCGACTATGCGATCGTCAACACCGAGAAGCTCGAGAGATACGCTTCGATTCCTGAGGAAGAGCGGCGCCTGGCGGAAAATCTGATCTACAATACGACTGATGAGACGCTGGCGGAGTTTGTCGCGCATTTCCGGGAGAAAAAGGTGGAGAAAAGCGAAAAAATCTCCAACCTGTCGCTGGAAGAACGTCTCGGCTCTTACGTGGTGGAAGGAACGAAGGAAGGTCTGATCCCCGATCTGGAGGAAGCGCTGAAGAAGTATGCGCCGCTTGAGATCATTAACGGACCGCTGATGAAAGGGATGGAAGAGGTTGGCCGTTTGTTCAACAACAACGAGCTGATCGTCGCGGAAGTGCTGCAGAGCGCCGAGGTGATGAAAGCGTCCGTCGCTTACCTGGAACAATTCATGGAGCGTTCCGAGAGCGCGGTGAAAGGAAAGATTTTGCTCGCCACGGTCAAGGGCGACGTGCACGACATCGGCAAAAACCTCGTCGAGATTATCCTCTCGAACAACGGCTACCAAATCATCAACCTCGGGATCAAGGTACCGCCCGAGCAGTTGATCGAAGCGTACCGGAGAGAGAAGCCGGACGCGATCGGACTGTCGGGGCTGCTCGTCAAATCGGCGCAGCAGATGGTCGTTACGGCTCAGGACCTTCGCGCGGCGGGCATCGAGGTGCCGATTCTGGTCGGAGGAGCGGCGCTGACCCGCAAGTTCACGAAGACGCGGATCGCACCGGAGTACGACGGCGTGGTGCTGTACGCGAAGGACGCGATGGACGGTCTCGATATCGCCAACAAGCTGAGCGATACCGAGCAGCGCCAGAAGCTGATTCAGGAGCTGCGGGACAGCATGGATTCGGTCGTGATGGAGTCGGGGAAAGCGGCTGAAGACGTCAAGCTGACTCGCGCTGCGAAATCGTCCGTGTCGCAGGATGTGCCGGTATACATTCCGCCGGATCTGGACCGGCACGTACTGAGGGATTATCCGATCGACTATATTTACCCGTATGTGAATATGCAGACATTGCTCGGCCACCATCTGGGGCTGCGCGGCAAGGTGGAGAAGCTGCTGGAGGAGAAAAATCCGAAAGCGGTGCAGCTGAAGGCGACGGTCGACGAACTGTTCGCGGAAGCGAAGGCGGACGGCCTCATTACGGCGAACGGGATGTACCGGTTTTTCCCGGCCCAGTCGGAGGGCAACGATATTCTGATCTACGATCCGGCGGATACGAGCGTCGTGCTGCACCGCTTCTCGTTCCCGCGTCAAGAGGTGGAGCCGTACTTGTGTCTGGCGGACTTCCTGAAGCCGGTCTCGAGCGGCACGATGGACTACGTCGGCTTCCTCGTCGTTACAGCGGGCCAAGGCATTCGGGCGAGAGCGGAAGAGATGAAGGAGAAGGGCGACTATTTGCGCTCGCATGCGCTGCAGTCGTTTGCGATCGAGCTGGCGGAAGGCTTCGCCGAGCGTCTGCACCATATGATGCGCGATATGTGGGGCTATCCGGATTCGCCGGAGCTGACGATGCAGCAGCGGTGGGGAGCGAGATACCAGGGAATCCGCGTGTCGTTCGGTTATCCGGCATGTCCAAATCTGGAAGATCAGGAGCCGCTGTTCCGTCTGATGAATCCGGCGGATATCGGCGTGGAATTAACCGAAGGCTGCATGATGGAGCCGGAGGCGTCCGTTTCCGCAATGGTGTTCGCTCATCCGGAGGCGCGTTACTTTAACGTAGATAAGGCTTAAGCCGCATCCGTCGGGAAGCGGGCCTTCAAATACAAAACAATAAAAAGCCCGGCGCTCTCTGGTAAGAAAGCGCCGGGCTTTTTGGCGTGCCGCTGCAAAAGCGGATCGCCGGTTCGAAACGAACGGTGAAAGGCCGGAAGTTGTACGGCGGCAATTGTTAAGCGGATTAAGCTTTTTGGAAGGCAGGGTCTTCGAACGGATGCGCGATCCAGCCTTCGGTTTCGATAAAGAGGCGGACGGCGACGATTTTGCGGTTGTCCATAAGCGTGAAGAAGTGCGGCTTGTTCTCCGGAACGGAGATGACGTCGCCGGCTTCCAGCTCAACGTCGAAGTAACCGACATCGTCCGTACCTTTAATGATAAAGATCCCTTTACCCGCCGTAATTGCGCGAACTTCATCCTCCGTATGCGTGTGCACCTGCTCGAACTTTTTCAGCAGCTCCTCGAGGTTCGGCGTGGCGTCGGAGAGGGCGACGATATCCCAGGTCCGGTAACCGCGGCGTCCGGCCAGATCGCGAATTTCAGAGTCAAACGTGCTTAGGATTTGCTGCTTTTCTTCGTCGGAAAGGACGAATTTCTCCTGCAGCTCGGCAGGGAGCTTGCCTGGATTCCAGTGCTCGTAAAGCACCTCTTGCTTCTCCAGAAACGATTTCACATTTTGTTCGCCCTGGATGCGTTCATTCGTATTGCGGATGCGAATCTCTGCCATCGGTCTCCCTCTTTTCATTAGATGATTGCTTATTATTAGAGTATTATATTCGAAATTGGGCGCCGTGTCGATGGACGGGGACAATTTAATTCTTAAATTCCGATAAGAAAACATGAGAATTAGTTCTCTTTCGAAAACAGGCCGTTTCTGGTAGACTAACAGATACGGATACACGACACCGCTTCGAATCCGGCGGAATGCTACCCCGCCACGAAGTTACATAAAGATGCAGGAGAAAGCCGGAAGCGTCCGTCTCCAAGGGGAGTCCTTGTTGTCTCACCCGGAGGCGCGTCTTCGATGCAGACCAAGCGCAACCGGCGGAAGGAGAAGTATGGAGCTATATTTTCTAGGTACTGGAGCGGGCATGCCCTCCAAAGAACGCAACGTCACATCCATCGCGTTAACGCTCTACGACGAACGGGGGACGATGTGGCTGTTCGACTGCGGCGAAGGGACGCAGCACCAGATGCTGCGCTCTCCGCTCAAGGCGAGCCGGCTGGAGTTCATCTTCATTACTCATCTTCACGGGGATCATATTTACGGTTTGCCCGGGCTGCTGACCAGTCGGTCGAATCAGGGCGGTACGACGCCGCTCGTCCTGTTCGGTCCGCCGGGACTGGAGTCGCTTCTTGAGCCGGTACTCCGGCTTAGTCAAGCCCGGTTGTCCTACGAACTTACCTATCGCGAGATTCACGAAGGCACGGTCTATGAAGACGACCGGTTCGAGATCGGCTGCGAGCTGCTGGATCACCGAATCGACAGCTACGGTTACCGGATTGTCGAGAAGGACAAGCAGGGCAAGCTGGACGCTTCCAGGCTGAAGGAGCTCGGCGTTCCGGCGGGACCGCTCTATGGCCGGATCAAGCGGGGAGAGATAGTGGAGCTGCCGGACGGGACAATAGTGGACGGAGCCGCGTGCATCGGTGCGCCGATTCCGGGCAAAAAAATCGCAATTCTCGGAGACACCCGGCGCTGCGGAGCCGCGGTTCGGCTCGCGGCCGGGGCCGACGTGCTTGTCCATGAAGCGACGTTTGATGCGACGCTTGACGAATTGGCTCAGACGTATTATCATTCTACCGCCAAGGATGCGGCCTTAACGGCGGCCAGCGCCGGGGCGAAGTCGCTCATTCTGACCCACATCAGCTCGCGCTACCAGGAAGATGAGGTGACCCGGCTGCTGGAGGATGCCCGGGAGCACTTCGACGACACGCACATCGCCCGCGACCATTGGAGTTATACGATCGGGTAGTGCGCGGTCTACGGGACGGCTCAAGGAGAAAAAAGCCCGATTCAGCCTTACGCTGAAAAGGGCTTAACCTCACTATTCATCCGCGCTTTGGCGACTATCAGGAGTTCATCTCGTCTTCCATTTCGGATTGGAATCCCGAGATGCTTGCGCGGCGGTTTTCGTTTTTTTGCTCGATATCCTGTTTTTCAGTAGCGGATATTTCGTCAGCGTGCTCCGTTAAATAATTTTCGGCTTCTTCCAAGTTGCCGATCGTATTTTGCTTCATATTTTGCAGCTTTTCCGCATTGTCGGAACGATCGTCCGGTTTGGCCATTCTCAGTCCCTCCTTTCCGGGTGGAATCCATACCCGGATAAGATGCCACTTTTATCAAAAAATATACATGTGCGTTCAGCCGGACTGCTATAAGACGGAGAAGTTCCGGGAATGCTTACCAATACGGAGCTGTTATCCCCGCCCCGTCCATAGGCGGGAGCACAGTTTCCATTTCGTCTCATATAATGGGAAGTACGTCAGGTCGAGTTAAGCTCCAGCATAATGTGGGGAGGTATCCTTCATGGAAAAAGTTCATTTCATAGGAATAAAGGGTGCCGGGATGAGCGCGCTCGCGCAAGTTCTGCATGATACCGGATATCCGGTTCAGGGATCCGACGTGGATACCGAATTGTTTACCCAGAAGCCGCTTGAAACCAGGGGCATTCCGATGTACCGGTTTGGTGAAAGCGAATTCGGACAGGGACAGATTCGCGTCATCGCTTCGAATGCGTTCAAGGACGATCATCCGGAAATCGCCAAATGCGGCGAAGCCGGCATACCGGTAGAGCGGTATCATCATTTTCTCGGCGGATGGATTCGTCAGTTTACGAGTATCGCTGTTACGGGGGCACATGGCAAAACGACTACGACCGGGATGCTCGCCCATACGTTCGAGGGGGTGCAACCGACCTCTTACCTGATCGGGGACGGAACGGGCGCCGGGGTTGCGGACAGCACCTACTTCGTATTCGAGAGCTGCGAATACCGCAGACATTTTCTCGCCTACGAGCCCGACTACGCGATTATTACGAACATCGACTTTGATCATCCGGATTATTTTAGCGGCATGGACGACGTCATTTCGGCATTTCAGGAGATGGCGGAGCGTGTCAAGAAACATCTGGTCGCCTGCGGGGACGACTCGCAAGTGCGCCGAATGGCGAAGCCCAAAGTGCCGGTGCTTTACTACGGATTCGGCGAACATAACGAGCTGCGTGCGGAGCAAGTGCGTGCGGGGGCGGACGGGATGACGTTCGAGGTGTTTATGCACAACAATCCTTTAGGCACCTTTACCGTATCGGCGTACGGACGGCACAGCGTTCTTAATGCGCTTGCGGTCATCGGCGTCGCTCTCCTCGAGGATTTGAACATCGACCAGGTCAAGAGCCGGCTTGCCACATTCGGCGGAGTCAAACGGAGGTTCACCGAGAAACAGGTCAGGGGCAATGTCGTGATCGACGATTACGCGCATCATCCGACCGAGATTACCGCGACGCTGGATGCGGTAAGAGCCAAGTATCCAGGCAAAAAAGTGGTGTCCGTCTTCCAACCCCATACGTATTCGCGACTGGAAACGTTTATCGACGATTTTGCGAACTCGTTGTCCGGGTCCGACGAAGTATACTTATGCAACATCTTCGGTTCTGCACGTGAAAACAACGGCGGAGTATCGATCGAGTCGCTGATGGAAAAAATCCCGACCTCCCGTCACATTACCGAGAGCAATATCGGACAACTGGACGGATACAGCGATTGTGTCCTGCTGTTCATGGGAGCGGGGGATATTCAGAAGTATCAGTCGTGGTATGAAGCCAGATAAGGCAGAAGTATGAATTGTTGCACCAAATGCCGCCCTCTATCCCGGATAGAGGGTTTTTGTTATGCCCAAAACCCAGGACTTTCGTGCTATAATGGGTATTGTTGGGAATGTATTTTGTCGAAAGGGGTTTGGCTTTGAACGACAAGGTTGATTTGCTGGATCAGATGCTGCATATTACGACAGATTTATTTTTTGAGGCGGAGTCCAGCCTGCTGCTCGACGATTTGCCGGAGGCGCCTGCTACTATCCTGGATATCGGATGCGGCAACGGTGCTTATTTAGCGAATTTAAAGGAGCGTTATCCATCCGCCGCTTGTACCGGAGTTGAGCTGGACCGGCCGATGTACATGAAAGCCGCGCTTCGAAACGATCGGGGGATGAATCTGATCCACGGCAGCTATGAGCGGCTGGACGAGCAGAACGCATGGGATCTGATCATGGCCAGACTTGTCATCTTGCATATGGAGGACGTCGGGGGATTTGTAAAATGGGTTTGCAACCGTCTTCATCCTCTTTCGAGAGTTATAATCATCGATTTCGACGACGCGCGGTTGCAAGGAAACGATCGTCTGCCGCTGTTCCTCTCGCTGTATCGACAGGCACGGCAGTCTTTACGGGGCCGCAGAACGTTTCTTGAATTGCCGGACGTTCTAAAATTGGAGTTTCAATACGGAGGGCTCGCGGTTGTCGGGACAAAACGATATGCGGTCCGGGCGGATTCGCCTTCCAAGAAAGCGGCGTTGTACAGCTATATGAAGCTATCGACGAAATATTTGCTGGGCGAGCCCCTATCGGCGGAACGTGCGGACGAGCTGGACGAATGGTTACACGATCCGGATGCGGACATGGAGATTCCGATGTTCGGGATGAACTTTGCCCGGTCTCCTGTCGAGGGTTCAGGAGCGAAGGAGGCGATTTCCTCATGAACTGGTTCACGGATTATGAAGCTGAGTTAAGAGACGTATTCAGGGATGCAGAGCAGATGATCGGGGGATTCCCGCCGCCGCTTCATGAGCGCGGACTTGCCTATTTATACAAATTTCATCCGTATAAAGAGGGCAGCACCAAAAATTACATCTGTTATTTACTGCCGTTTTGGTTGAAGGAACTGGATCGGGTAAACGAGCGGACGTGCCGCGATATGGCTCTGGCCGGAGTGTTTGTGATGCTGCACTTTTTCGTGCAAGACGATTGTATGGATGAACCTCAAACGGAAATGAAGCAACAACTAGCATTAGCAAGTATGTTCCAATTGAAATTTCTCGAAGTTTACAGGAAGCATTTTGAAGTGGATTCCCCCTTCTGGAAGTATTTTCAGAAGTATATGACTGAATGGGCGACGAGTGTAGCTCAGGAGAACAACACCGACTATTTCAATAATCCGGTTAGGATCGCACATAAGGCAAGTCCAGTTAAGTTATCATCAACAGGTATTCTAATTAAATCAAGGGGCCTGCAGGAAATACAACGAGTATCGGACCGGGTTGACCAGGTGCTCATTACCCTGCAGATGTCTGACGACTGGGCGGATTGGGAGGAAGACCTGCAACAGCAAAATCAAAATGCTAATGGTCTGCTTACCTTTATTCAGTACGAAAGACAGTTGATGGATAAAACGCAGCTAAATAGTAATGTGGTGAGAACATTTCTGTATGTTCAATGCGGATTGTCCCGATATGCAGCAGCGGCAGCCAATAGGCATGAGATACTAATGAAGAATGACATCGGAACGCCACATCTCGATGACTTTCATCGCTATTTAGTATCTGGACTTCTAATGGATGCGGTTCGTATTGAAGATGAGAAGAGACGACTACTATCGGGTGGATTCTATCATTGGATGTCGAAAAACGCCTAATGAAAGGTAGATTTGTCATGAATTTCATGATACTATTAGTTCGTAAGACTCACTAATTAATGGGAAAGGGTGTCATAGATGTCGTCAGAAGAATTATTGAAAAAACAGATTATCGAGAAAGCTTGGGAAGATGCTTCCTTTAAGCAAAGGTTATTGAGCGACCCGAAAGCTGCGCTACGCGAAGCGTTCGGTGTAAATGTTCCAGATCATATTGAGCTGAAAGCAGTTGAAGAATCGCCTACGGAGTTTTATGTTGTAATTCCGCCTAATCCTTCCGAGTCGCAGGACGATGACGGCGCCGGGACAAACGGCGCCTGGTAATTATTCGGAATCAATTGCGACAGATGGGAACCGGATAATTGCTTCGGTTCCTATGCCTTTTTCGCTTTTGAACTCGATCTTTCCTTGCATCACTTCAATAATGCGGAAAGTAACCATAAGTCCAAGGCCGGTTCCTTTCGTTTTGCTAGAGAAGTAGGGCTCTCCCAGCCGGGAGAGCTCTTCGTCTTCCATCCCCTGACCGTTGTCACGGACATGAACGATAATCGTCTCGCGTTCCGTGCGGGCTTGGATTTCGATTAACCCTTCCCGCTCCAGAGCTTCTATACTATTTTTAATGATATTAACGAACGCTTGCTTAAACTTTGCGGAATTTCCCCGAATGTACAGATGTTCCGGGATATGCAGCCGGATTTCTCCACCTTGAAGATGCGCCATCGGCGCTAAAATCCCCACGATATGCTTGAATTCCTCCGATAAGTTCAACACCTTGATATCATCGAGCTGAGGCTTGGCAAACGTTAAAAAGTCGGTAATGATATCGGAAGCGCGGTCCAGCTCGACCAAAGCCAAATTCATATACGTTTTCTCCGAATTCTCCGCTCTCTTGCTAAGAAGCTGAAGGAAACCGCGGGTGACTTGAAGCGGATTGCGCACTTCGTGAGCGACGGATGCGGCCAGCTCGCTAATGATCTCCATCTTTTCATGCTTTTGCAGCCGGTTGTTGTAAAGCTCAAGCTCCTTCGTATAGTTAACAACCCTCTCGTGATCTCTGGCAAATTGCCGGGCTAGAATAATAATAAAGGCAACTACGAAACAAATGACCCCCCATTTCCAGAAGAACAGCTCGTAGTTTTTGGAACGAACATAAAACCATATTAGCTCCCCGATTCCGGTAGCAGCAAATACCGCAAATCCGGTAGACATAATGACGGCATCTTTATTACCTTTAAACGCTCTTATTACAGTAGTTGTGATGAGAATGATAAACTGAACAAGCATAACATAGCCGAGTAAAGTTACTGTGACAAAGTAGTAAACTTTTATATACTTTGCGTTTGTTAATTCATTGAGCAGCATACAAATTAGACAACAACACGAGTATGCCACCAATAGCTTTCGGTAACGCGATAACAGAGACTGACAGGAGCTTTCCAAAGCTTTCTCAATAAAAAAAGTCAAGGTCGGAAGGAAAATAAACAAAGCCAAGTCAAACAAAGTGAGGCTGAGCTGTCCGTATTTCCCCAAAAACGTATAAACAAACGGCGAATACGTCACGATCAAGACGCCAATCGTCAAAATGACGATCGACAGCGAGAGCCATTTGGACAAAAGCGACTTTTTCAAAATAAGGGAACAGATCAGCATAATGACCGAGAAGAAAACAAGCGATCCGCCCAGCATCATATCAAACAGATCGTTCTTGAAAAATCCCGGGAGCGTCCGTTCATAGTCCGCCAGCTTGATCGTCTGGTGAAGCCCGATCCGGTCGCTGAGCGTTTCGACCAACACATACACGGTTTCGCCCAGATCGTCCCGGTCAAGCGGCAGCGCCAGCTTGTAAACATCGTAGGAGTAGGGACGGGAAGACTCGAACAACACCCGGTCTCCGGCATAGATGACAATATGATGCCCGTACAATTTGTCGATAAACAGCCCGGGCTGTTTCCAGGCCGCTTGATCCGGCTTGGGGAGGTCGAACTTAATCCAGGCGGCAGAAAATTTATGCGGGATGTCCGGCACGGGGGTGTCTTTATCGGCGGAAACCCATTGATCCGTTATGCCCTTGGGATCGACGCCGGGGCCGAAGGAAGGGGTAGGTTCCCATCGAAACTGCCACTCCCGAATGTCATGGCTTTCCGTTATCTCTGCTCGAGCTTCGGGAGTTGCTGACAGCAGGGGGAGAATCAGCAAGGCAAGTCCCGTTACAACCAGTTTCCATACGACCTTCATGATAGCACCTCAAGCCTACATACATAGTAAAAAACACGTTGTGACTAAATTCGACTTGCTAGAATGGAACACCTTCTAAAATATGACATATTTCGAGAAGAATCAACATATTTTGACCCGCGTGATTTATTCGGACGGTTTTCCGGCGTGTAGGATACAGGGATGAAGGAGGTCTAAGAGGTTTGGGGATACGCAGAGTGCTCATCCGGCATAAAAAGGCACCCCAACAAAGGATGGGGCGCGATGTGTAGGAAGATGATCTTTGTCGGGCATAAAGTCAAGCGGAACGGGTGTTCATCCGTCCGATTACTGAACCCGGACAGCTGTGCCGCTGACCGCTACCATGAGCATGCCTTCGCGAACCACTTCGTAGTCGATGTCGATGCTTACAATCGCATTGGCACCGTATCGGGAAGCCATCGAGCGCATTTCCTCAAAAGCCATGTCCCGCGCTTCCTTCAGCTTGCTTTCGTATGCTCCGGAACGTCCGCCGACGATATCGGTAATGCTGGCGAAAATATCGCGCACGATGTTGGCGCCCATAATCGCTTCTCCGGTTACGACTGAAATGTACTCGACGATTGATTTTCCCTCGATGGAAGGTGTAGTTGTCAGAATCATGTGTAAATCCTCCTCGTGTGCGATAGCCTATTCTTATTTATGATATACTTTTCCATGAACTTTAAAAAGGGAAATTTTACGAGGGGCGGATATCAATGAGAGGGCTTGCAATCCTGCTTTCCTTTCATTTTTCCGGATTTTTGCTGAAAGAACTGCTTCACCTGCCCTTGCCGGCGAATGTAACCGGTCTGATCTTATTTGTGGCGGCTTTGTTTACCGGTCTTGTGAAGCTGGAGTGGGTGGAGGATACGGCCCAATTTTTGCTTCGTCATATGATGCTGTTTTTCGCTCCGTTTATAGTAGGGACGGTCGTATTCAGTAGAGTGATCGGGGAAAATGCGCTGGGAATGGCGCTTAGCCTCGTGATGGGAACGCTGCTCGTTCTGCTCATAACAGGCGCGGTTACGACCTGGCTCTCGGGAAAGGAGGAGCGCGGGTGAGCGGGGACGATTGGTGGAGTAATCCTTTATTTGGAGTCTCGGTCACGGTAGTCGCCTATGCGGCCGCCCTTCGGCTGCACGCGGTGAAACGATGGCTGCATCCGTTGTTCGTCTGCTCGGCTGCCTTGATCGTATTGCTCCTGGTAAGCGGCATTCCGTACGAATCTTACCGGGTCGGCGGGGATTTGCTCGTGTTTTGTCTCGGTCCGGCGACAGTGGCGCTTGGTGTCCCGATGTACAAACACACAACCCGTCTAAAGCGTCAATTTCGCGCAATCGCCGCAGGTGTGATCGCCGGCAGCTTGTGCGGGATGACGAGCAGCGCGTTTTTCATATGGCTGGCCGGAGGGAGCAAGGAACTGTTGCTTACGGCGCTGCCCAAATCGGTCAGTTCGCCGATATCGATTGAAATCGTCAGACTGCTGGGTGGAGTTCCCGAACTGGGAGCGGTGCTGACCGTCTTAACCGGTCTGGTAGGGAGCATGATCGGCCCCGGTTTTCTGAGAGCCGTAGGTATCCGCGGCGATGTGGCTATTGGTACGGCAATCGGCACCGGGTCGCATGGGATCGGGACGGCGAGAATTATTCGGGAATCGGAGCTGCAGGGGAGCGCGGGCGGTTTTGCGATGGGGCTGGCGGGAATCGTAACGTCTTTGCTGGCTATTCCGCTTTACTCGTTCTTGCAGTAATCAGCGAAGTTGGATGCGGTTATAACGGAATGCATAAAAACGGGTGACCCGATCCAATCCGAAGGATCAAAGGTCACCCGTTTTTAGTAACGGACGAGAGTCCGCTATTAGTGCGTATGCTGTTTCATCGCTTTATCCAGCCCGTTCCAACCGAGCAGCGAACAATTATGGCGGGCTCTCAGCTTATGAATGCCCGATAGGGACAAGGCGTCGCCGAGCTCGTCTTCGTCTTCGGGGATCTCGCCGTTCTTGATCATAGCGGTAAACGCTTCGATCAGATGCTGCGCTTCCGCAAACGTTTTGCCCTTCACGAGACCGGTCATCATCGAGCAGGACGCCATGCTGATTGAACAGCCTTCCCCTTCAAATTTTACGTCCTTAATTTTCTGGTTGTCGTCCACCGTCATGTACAGCACCATAACATCGCCGCAAGTAGGGTTTTTATATGGGAACTGGATCGAGCCCTCCCCCTCGAGCTTACCTTTATTCCGGGGATTTTTGTAATGATCCATGACGATTTGTTTGTATAAATTTTCCAGCAAAAGATTCACCTCACGTTTGGACAATCAGGATAAGTACAACTCATTCCTTTTATTGTACACCAATTTCGGTTCGTTGAAAACAAGTACGGCGCAAGAGCGGCGACAACGAGCTTCAAGCCCTCCCGTCCCGGAGGAATGCAACCCTTGGAGCGGCATCTCCGATACGCCTTTGCGCGGATATTCGCCCTGCAGACGAACTCCGGTTTCCTCAACTATTTGTATGCTTCATTTTCGGATTCATTCGGACCGGCATTTTTATCAGATTCGAGAGGGACTTGGGCTAATGAAGTTTAACCAAAATCGGATGTTTTTGCTCGAAGGGGACAAACTAGGAGATGGGTTACGGATTGCAGCCAGGGAGGGGAACCGCTATGCAGCTCAAAAACAGGGATTACGCCGTCATCAGGCAAGCGCTGAAAGTGGCGATGGAGCAAGATGACAACCAACAGGCGTCTTACAGCTACCGGGAAGTGCTGGCAAAGCTTGCGAACGGAAGCGTGGCCGAATATCCGGATGAAGGATACAAAGGCGAATCCGACGGGTTCCGTTTCGATTACGACGATGCCTCGGAGTACTGACTGCTGGCGCAAGAAGCCGGAAAAATGGACGTCCCGGGTGAGGAAATAATAATATTTTCCGGGAAAGCGCAGGAAATGACAAGAGCCGATACGATTCTTTTTGCAATAGTCTGATAATTTAGTTAGGAATGACAAATCGCCGCCGAACAGGCGGTTTTTTGTCGTTCGCTCCCGTTTTTAGCCGAATAGATGAGCGGCGGTCATCCTTCGTGAATCATCGAATCACAGTTGTCATACGAACGTATATTCTGTACAATTAATAATAAAACGTTAAGTGAGGAAAACCGTATGAACCGGCTACCGGTAAAGTGCCTCCATCGAAGAGATGATCGACAAAATCAAACACGCCTGAGCTGATGAGCCAGGTTACGTATTGGCACGCGATCGAGCCTATTGTGGATTACGTTTAATGATATAGCAAGCGTCAATTAAGAGGTGTCCCATGATGTTAAAAAAGAAGCAGCTTACGCAGCTGATCCAGGATTTAAGGGCAGATGAAAACATAGTCAATTGGCACGAAGTCGAGCCGGTAGAAGCTAAATCTAAACCTATGCCTGACAGCGTAGACCCGAGAATAAAAGCTGCGTTAACCAACCGGGGGATAGAACAGCTGTATACGCACCAATACACAGCCTACGAAACAGTACGTAAAAGCGAAAATATTGTAGCCGTAACCCCGACAGCTTCGGGAAAAACGCTCTGTTATAACCTTCCCGTCCTACAAGCGATTGCGGAAGACGACGGCAGCCGCGCCCTTTACCTGTTCCCGACGAAAGCTCTGGCACAAGACCAAAAAAGCGAACTAAACGAAATCATTACCGAAATGGGGATCGACATTAAGAGTTTTACTTACGACGGCGATACTTCCCCGGCTATACGTCAACTTGTAAGGACAGTAGGCCATATCGTAATTACTAACCCCGATATGCTGCACGCTGCCATACTTCCGCACCATACGAAGTGGGTGAGCTTGTTTAGTAATCTAAAATTTATAGTCATTGATGAATTGCATACGTACAGGGGGGTATTCGGCAGCCATGTAGCAAATGTGATACGAAGGCTCAACAGAATCTGCGAATTTTATGGCAGCAATCCCCTATTTATTTGCACTTCCGCAACAATTGCGAATCCGAAGGAGCTGGCGGAGCAGTTAACTGGGAAGCCGATGCGGTTAATTGACGACAATGGCGCGCCGAGAGGACGGAAGCACTTTGTTTTTTACAATCCGCCAGTTGTCAATAAAGCGCTAAATATCCGTAAAAGCGCTGTAGTAGCGGTAAATAACCTAGCCAAGGAATTTTTGGCGAATAAAGTACAAACGATCGTTTTTGCCCGAAGCCGGGTAAGAGTTGAGATCATACTAAGTCATTTACAGGAACTTATTAAAAATGACATTGGATCGAAATCCATAAGAGGTTACCGGGGCGGCTATTTGCCGCAACAGCGGCGCGAAATTGAGAAAGGCTTGAGGAGCGGCGACATTCTTGGAGTTGTAAGTACGAATGCTTTAGAACTCGGCGTAGACATCGGACAGCTGCAAGTCTGCATCATGACAGGTTATCCCGGAAGCGTCGCTAGTACTTGGCAGCAAGCAGGCCGGGCTGGCAGACGGCATGGCGAAGCCCTGGTAGTGATGGTAGCCAGCAATACGCCAATAGACCAGTATGTCGTCCAGAATCCCGAATACTTCTTCGACAGATCGCCGGAATCCGCCAGGATCAACCCGGAAAATCTCATCATTCTGGTGGACCATTTACGTTGCGCGGCTTATGAACTCCCGATGAAAAGAGGGGAAGAATTTGGGCCGCTGGAAGTTGCGGATCTTTTAGAATACCTGGTAGAACAAAAGGTGCTGCACCAGGCCGGGGATACGTTTTACTGGGCGAATCAATCGTTCCCGGCTAGCGAAGTAAGCCTGCGTTCGGCAGCACAGGAAAATGTAGTTATCGTAGACCAGTCAGACATAGCAAACGTTAAAATTATCGGCGAGATGGACCGCTTTAGCGCTATGACCTTGCTGCATGACGAAGCCATATATTTGCATGAAGGGGTACAATATCAAGTCGAGAAGCTGGACTGGGACCATAAAAAAGCCTTTGTACGCGAAGTAGACGTAGAATATTACACCGACGCAAACCTGGCAGTAAAGCTTAAAGTCTTAGATATTGACAGAACGGAAACCAGGCGAGTGGGTTCCATTAACCACGGCGAAGTCCAGGTAAATGCTATGCCGACGATTTTTAAGAAAATTCGGCTGACCACTTTCGAAAATATCGGGTACGGTCCTATCAACTTGCCCGAAGAAGAATTGCATACCAGCGCGACCTGGATCGAATTAAAAGAGGTGGACCCAACTCTAGGGACGAAAACGCTGGAACAACTGCTAGTGGGAATATCCAATGTATTCAGGCATATCGTCCCGATTCATGTCATGTGTGACCGCAGCGATATTCACGTAGTTTCTCAAATAAGGGCCGAACATACGCAACTGCCTACGATTTTCATTTATGACCATTATCCGGGCGGTATCGGATTGGCCGAAGACGTCTACAAGCGGTTCGATGAAATAAAGGCGTCTGCGCGAAATCTGATTCGAAAATGTCCCTGCGAAGATGGCTGCCCGTCGTGTATCGGTACGGAAATAGAAGGCTTTCATGCGAAGCAAAAAAGCATAGAATTGTTGGGGGTAATATGAATAGTCATGGTTGGATGACCCCATTGATGCATAGTTTTCGCAAACTCGTGACTTTAGTCATGAGTTAGAAAACATCGGATAGGGCGTGGCTTATGCCACGTTAACTATCCGATACATGTTTAGGTGACTATTACAACAATCCCTTTAATGTCAAGGTTTCTATAGGTGAACCACGCTGACATATGTTACCCTGTAATCAGAGGTGATTATATGTCAGAAATAAAGCGTGGTCGTGGTTACGTCTATGCGATTCAGTACCACATCGTATGGTGCGTAAAGTACCGACACAAGATACTTGTGGAAGAAATCGACGTAAGACTAAAAGAAATTCTTGTTCAGATTGCATCCGATAACAACTTCACTATATCTGAAATTAAAAGCGACTCCGATCACATTCATCTCTTAGTGGACTGTACACCACAGCA
>NZ_JACXJA010000049.1 GCF_014705615.1 Paenibacillus oceani | reverse complement strand
GGATTGTTCTTGCCGGAACGTTTCCCAGTATACTAGAGGCGCTTTCTTCGTTCAAAGCTCAAATTACTTCATTACAGGAATGGCTCCTTTCATCCTAGTTCGTTTATCCCCTGCCCGAGTGGGAACCTGCCTTCAACCCATTTCAGTGATAGGAGGCAAACAAGAGAGATTTGTACGCTTTTGAAAAGCAGCTGCATAAAACGCATACAAGGGCCATCCGGCGTGGGACAGGTTTCTTTAGTCGTTTGCCGTTGTCATTTCGCTGCTTCCGCTTCCCCTAGCCGCCGATCCTTCTCGTTCGGGCGAGAATCGACCTGGCGTATTCGGAGGGCGTCATGTCGGCGATCCGCTTGAACTGCTTGGAGAAATGGTGGATGCTGCTGTAGCCCAGGCTTTCGGCAATCGACGATATATTGCCGTTCTCCTCGCGAATGAGCTGCTTGGCCCGGTCGACTTTCAGACGATTGAAATATTCCATCGCCCCGATGCCCGTGTGCTCCTTGAAGATCATTTTAAGTCCCGTGCGGCTGATCGCGAAAATGTCGCACAGCTGGTCGAGCGTATAATTTTGTTCGATATGGCTCTTCATAAACTGGATGATTTTCGAAAAAGATTCGTTCGTCGGGACCTCCCCGACCAAGGCGGCTTTGCTTCTTGCGCTTTGTTCCGCTCTTCTCCGGCGTATCAGACGAATCAGAAAAATTTCCAGATAATTGCGAATCAGCTGCTCTCCGCCGAAGGCCGCGCTCTCCCGCTCGTGCGGACACCCGGAGATCATCGGCGAGTTGACCGGCGGATCGAACGCCTGCAAGCCTTCCTGTACAATCAAGGATAAGATCTGGTATTCGTCCTCCTGCAGACGAAAGCGGCATTCGCCCTCGAAGACGGACATACAGGCCGAGTCGCATTCGAACGAGAGGATAATAATATTGCAGATCGTCTTGTTTAACGATCGGCCCCCATGAAACAGATCCGGCATGAAAAACAAGATGTCCCCTTGTCGGAGATGATACGTCCCCAGATCGGTATAAAACTCCACTTCCCCTTTATCGATATAGATGAATTCCCAGAAGTCGTGGCGTTCTCCTCCTTTGGTGCTAAAATGTTTGGACATTTCCCGGTAATAAAAGGTGACCAGCTTGCGAATGGTCAGTTCTTCCTTCAACACATGTCTCGGACGCATCGGCCGGATTCCCCCTGATCCAATTGAAATCGTTTGCAACGAACGACAGCGAGCAGAACCGATATGATCTTATTATATTTCATGTTCTTGGCCGGATAAAAGAGGGGACAGCCGCCACCGTTCGATTCCAAGGCCGTATCCATTCGCAGAACGGCTTGCGATGTCAGGCGAGCTCCTGATTGGGAGCCGAATGTTTTGACCGGATTGACAAAACGTTTGACCTTTGCGGCAAAGCCCTGCCCCCGTCTTGGCTTTATGATAAATATAAGAAACTGCCGGGGAGGTGAGGGGAGGTTGAATAAGGTCGTTTGCCAACATAGGGTAATCGATTTCTGAAAAGCGGTACTAACATGGCATACGGGTTCCGGAGAGATGTCCCGCACAAGAAGGCGAAGCTGTCCGGCCAGATCCGATGGTCCGATGCAAGTTGCTGTAGAATTCAGGGAAACTGGGGGAACTGAACATGGGAACAAAAGCGAGAAACAGGGAGAAAGCGAACGGGCTTGTACTTCCGGCTCTTCTGGCCGCTCTGACGCTGGCAGCGTCCGGCTGTGGAAACGACAGCGGGCAGGGGAACGGAAACGGCGGATCGGCCGCCGAAGGCGACAACCAGCCGCCCAAACGGACGGAGCCGGTCGAGCTCGTGATCCATACGAACAACGGGGGGACACCGGAAAGCTTCGACGCTAATTACGGGGATCGGATCCGCAAGAAGTTCCCCGATTACAAAATCACCTACATCCAGAGCAAGCCGGGCAGCACGCTGCAGGATTTGCTCGCAACCGGTCAGCGGGTGGACATTTTGTTCCAGACGGATTCGTACTACTTTGAACTGGCCGAGGGGTCCAAACTCGAATTCGATATGACCGAGCTTGCCAAAAAGCACGGTGTCGATCTGAACGCGATCGAGCCCCGGCTGATCGAAGGCTTAAAAGCGTCGGGCGGCGGCAAGTTGTATGCGCTTCCGGTCAGCAACATGATTCAGGTTCTCTATTACAACAAAGGAATTTTCGATAAATTCGGCGTTCCTTATCCGAAGGACGGAATGAACTGGGATGAAGTGCACGAGCTGGCCAAAAAACTGGACCGTGAAGACGGCGGCATTCCCTATATCGGATTTACGGCGTCGCCGGCCCATATTCTGGGCAACAACCAGTATTCCATTCCTTATGTGGATGCCAAGACGGAAAAACCGACGTTTCTCGACGGCACCTGGAACAAATTGTTCGAGACCTACTTATTAACTCCGGGCAAGACCGCAGGATACCAAAAGTTCGTAACGGACAAAAAGAAGCTTCCGTACCGGCTTGAATTTACCGATGCTCCGACGCTCGGCATGTTCGTATTCAACTCCAGCTTCCCGTTCTCGATCCCGAACATTAACGACATTAATTGGGATCTGGTCTCGCTGCCTGTCTTCAAGGAGAAGCCGAAAGTCGGCTCGCAGTCGATGCCTGTCGTGTTCGGCATCACCTCGACGGCCAAAGAGAAGGACGCGGCGATGGAGGTTATCAAGTATCTGGTATCGGAAGAGGCCCAATTGTCCGAAGCGAAAAAAGGCAACATGCCGATTTTGACCAGCGAGACGGTAAGAAAAGCGTTCGCGCAGGATACGCCGTTTAAGGACAAAAACTGGGCGGCCTTGTATTACAATCAGATCGCTCCGGGCGTTACGAAAAATCCGTACCTGCTGTCGGTCGAACGGGTGCTCACTCCATACGTACAGCAAGTCATCGAAGGGAAGAAGGATCTCAATACGGCGCTGCGCGAAGCGCAGGAGCAGGCGGAGAAGACGATCGCCGACGCGAAGCTGAAAAAATAAGTGGACCGTATCGTAAACTCGGCATAATGGAGGGTTTGGAATGAACGGATTCGATTCATGGCTGCCCCATCCGCGATTCATGTCAGTCAAGCAAAATGCAGCGATCCTATGTCTGTTCACACTGCTGTTTCAACTGCTGGGGCTGGCAGCGGCGGCGCCGCAGGCCATCGCCCATAGTCCGGGGGGCGACGCGATGCATAACGGAGGCTTCGAGCAAATCACTGACGGCAAACCGCTTCCTTGGGTGGCGATGGGGGGCTGGAGCAATACCGAGATCCAGGTCGCTTCCGCGGCGGCACGCTCGGGTGCGGAAGGCATCCGGATCGAGACGACACAGACGACGAACCCGTGGATCGCACAGGATGTGCTCGTCGAATCGGGCGCCGTATACGACGTGTCGGTCTGGTTCAAGTCGCCTGGAGTAACCGGAAGCATAGGGGTTAAATTCGAGTATTACCGGGATCAGGTGCGTACCCCGGCCAACCGGCTAAGCCAGTACGATATGCAGAAAAATATTTTGGCCCAGGATATAACGGGCGACTGGCAGCAATTGCGGTTTGAGGCTGAGATTCCTCAAGAGGCCGGACTGGTCCTGGTCTACTTGCGGATGTACGGAACCGGATCGGTTTCTTTTGACGATGCTTCCTTCGTTCTGCTGAAGCATAGGCCCATGATCGATTTGACGACAGACCGGATTTTCTATTATGCCGATGCCGATGAAGGCAACGTGGAGGCCGCTTTCAACTCGCAGGCCGGTCCTTTGGATCAACTGCATGCGGAGGCCCGCATCTACCGGGAGTCGACCGGTGTCGTCCTTGCGACGTATGCGCATGCGAATGCGGCGCTGCCGATGAGCTTCCCGTTCGATCCGTCGCAGATGGTCATGGAGGAGCCGTACGGGGTGGAGGTCCGCCTTATGGACTCATCGAATGCGGTTCTGGAATCCGTGACGAAGCCGGTGTACCGGATCAACCGTCCGACGATGCTGCGTGACGACGGAACGCTTCTGGTGGACGGGAGTCCGTTTTTTCCGATCGCGGCCTACCATGTGCGTCAGACCGACTATCCTTATTTAAATGAAGCCGGGATCAATACGGTGCAGGGTATCGTCACGAATAACGCCAATGCGCTGCAAAGCGCGCTTGATGCCGCCCACCAAAGCGGGCTGAAGGTGATGGTTCCGCTGTACTATAATATGAAAGTAAAAGAAAATGCGGCGCTGACCGAGCAATTCGTAACCCGGTTCAAAACCCACCCGGCGGTGCTCGCCTGGATGATTATGGATGAACCGTTCTCCAACGGCAAAACGCTGGAGGAGCTGGCCGACGCCTACCGGCTGATTCGGTCGCTCGATCAGGCGCATCCGACCTATATGGTCGAAGCCCTACCGCCGTATTACGCCACGACAGCCAAGGCGACGGATATTCTGGTAACGGATGTGTATACCATCCCGTATGAACCGATCTCCTTAGTCGGCGAACGGACGGCGGCGGCCAAGCAGGCGGCAGGGGAAAAGCCGGTCTGGAACGTCCTGCAGGCGATGTATAATCCGCCGAACTGGCCGATTCTGCCGACGATCGGGCAGGTGCGCAATGCGGCGTACCAGACGCTGGCGAACGGCCTGCAAGGCGTAGCCTATTATTCGATCAATGAAAATACGTTCCAGCTGCGGCAATCCGAGCTCTGGCCCGGGCTGGTCGATTTCCGGGAAGAGCTGGAGCTGTTCGGCCGGCTGGTGACCGAAGGGAATCGGATCGGCCAAGGGCAGACGGACCACGGCCGCTGGGCCGTGTGGGAGCATGAAGGCGTCCGCTACGCCGCAGCCGTCAATACAAGCGAACAAATCCGTCAGATGACTGTCCCGCTAGGGGTAACGGGTTACCGCGCGGAATTGCTCTACGGGGACACGCGCTCGGTGCTGGATGGGCAGGGCGATGAGCTGACGGTTCATCTGGATCCGCAGCAAGCGCTTCTCTACCGGATTACCCCTTTCCAGAACAGGATCTCGGAAGCATTAACGATCGCGGCTCATGCTTCGGGGCTTTCTGCGGATGCCCAGTGGACGTCCCGCATGAACCAGCTGGAAGCCAAACTGAACGTGATCCGGGGTTATCTGACCGGCGCAGCACCCGATCCCGCCGCTGCCGTCCGGACGGCGGTTCAAGCTTTGCGCAAAGTGGACCAATTGGAGGATTGGGCCGATCAGAATGGCAGTACCGCTGTAAAGCCGGATATGCTGGCCGCTCTGGAGCGAATCAGAGAACGGCTCGGTCCGCTCGCCGCTTCGTATGTTCAGAGCGAGCTTCATGTTGGAGGCGGACAACTGGTCGGACAGGAGGAGCGGAACGAGCTGTCCTTCACCTTGCACAACGGAGCGGAGACCGGACTGCAAAACGTACGGGTAACGCTTAAGCTTCCGGAGCCGTTCGGCCTGGAGCCGGAAGCCCGTACCGTTGCTCAGCTCGGCGGCGGTCAATCGGTTACGGATACGTTCAGCTTCCGTATCGCGGAGCCGTTATCGCAAGAGAGCTACCGGCTGCGGACCGTTATCGAGTTCGAGTACTCCAACAAGCCGGGGGTTGCGATCTCGACGGATACGTTCATACAGTCTCCTTATACGGATCTGCTGAGCGCGAAGACCGAACCGGACGTTATTACGGTGAATAAAGGCGGCTGCTACCCGTTTGTGATGAACGTCCAAAACAACGTGTCGAGAAGCCTGCAGGTCGAGCTCGAGCCGGTGCCTTCGCCAGGCATAACCGTTCAGCTTCCCGCCCCTTTCCTGCTGCCGGGGAATCAGCAAGTCACGGTCAGCGGTACGGTGTATGTGCCGATGAGCGTTACCGACGGAGTCTATGAGGCGGCGATCCGGGTCATGGCGGACGGGAAAACGGTCCGGACGATGCCGCTTCAGGTTCATATCGATAAAAATATACTGCCCAATCCGGGCTTCGAGCAGGCTAACGCTTCAAGCACTGGGCCTTCCGGCTGGCTGATGCGCAAGGGAAGCTGGGTACAGGACTCCGTCTATGGCGGTCATTATGCAGTCTCCTTGCTGCCGGATGCGGCCAACGCCTGGAACGTCATCAACTCTGACCTGATCGCGATCGAACCCGGCACCAAGTATGTGTTGAAGGGGTGGGTCAAAAACGGCGCTACCTCCGGCAGTGTATCGATCGGACTGAGACAGGTCAGGGAGAACGGCGCATCCACGATCGGTTATACGTGGAAGGAGATGCAACCCGCTTCGGATTGGACTTATTACGAACTGGAAATAACGCCTGCCTCTACAGCCAAGTACGTGCAAGTATATTTGAAGTCCGATACGGACGTGAACGGTACGGCTTGGTTTGACCATTTGTACGTCGGGGAAATCGAGTGATTCGCACGATAAGCAGGAAGGCTCGGGGCGGGGAGAACCCGCCTCTTCCTTTAGAGGACGCAAGGGGAGAGCGAAGATGAATCCGTTGGACAATTCAGTCTGGATGTGGAACGGCCGAAGCCGCGACGAGGTGAATCAATATGTGGAATTCCGCCACGAATTTACACTGCCGCAGCAAGCGGAGCAGGCGAGCCTGTATATTTCCGTAGATTCGGAGTACGCCGTATGGATCAACGGGACATGGGCGGATGCCGGTCAATATGACGATTTCCCGGATCATAAAGCTTACGACCGGTTGCCCGTCGGGCATCTGCTGCGGCAGGGGAACAACGTGCTGTGTGTGCTCGCTTATTACCAGGGCGTTAACAGCTTTCAATATATTCCGGGCACCCCGGGGCTGATCTACACGCTGGAGACGGGGATGGAGACGATCCGGAGCGGCAGCGACGCGTATTGCCGGCTGTCGCCGGCTTATATTTCCGGGCCGATTCCGATGAGCACGGCTCAGCTCGGCTTTACGTTCGAATACGATGCGGCCCGCCGCGACGGCTGGATCAATCCGGAATACCGGATGACGGACGAGTGGAAGCGATCCGGTCCGGGACGGGCTGCAGACGAGTATCCGGCATGGTATGCGAGACCGGTGCGCAAGCTGGATGTGAAAGAGCGATGCGGATCGAAGCTGATCACCCAGGGAGTGTACGTGCGACAAGCGGCGCCGTCCGATGCGATAGTGGCGGAGCTGATGCAGAGCGACTACTTGTCCCATCGCTTGTCGCGGTCCATCTTCGAAGGCGGCAGTTCGCTGTCTCTCCCTTCTTTCGGAGGAATGTCGATCCAACCCGGAGCGTTTCAGGAAAACGGCGGCGTGTATCTGGTGCTGGATATGGGACGGGAAGAATGCGGTTTTCTGGAGCTGGAGCTGGACGGAGAAGAGGGCGCCGTTCTCGATATCGCTTACGGCGAGCATCTGGACGATCTTCGGGTCCGCGCCTCGGTCCGCGGCAAACATTTCGCCACCCGATACCGGTGCGGCAAGGGACGGCAAAGGTTCACCCATTATATGAAACGATGGGCGGGGCGCTACCTGCAGCTTCATATTAGCGGCGTTAAAGAGAAGTTCGTGCTCTATTACGCAGGCCTTCGGTCCGTGGAGTACCCGGTTGAATGGAAAGGCGAATTCCGCTGCCCCGACCGGCTTCACCGCCAAATCGAGCAGGTGGCCGTCCGCACCCTCCATCTGTGCATGCACGAGCACTACGAGGATACGCCCTGGCGCGAGCAGGCGTTGTACGCCATGGATTCCCGGAATCAGGCATTGTGCGGATATTACGCCTTCGGCGAGTACGAATTTCCGGCCGCGTCGAACCGGCTGTTCAGCGAAGGGTTGAAAGAGGACGGTTATCTGGAGCTGACCGCTCCGGCGAGAAGCCCTTTCACGATTCCGTCGTTCAGCTTCCTATGGATCGTTCAATTGGAGGAACATTTGCTGTACAGCGGCGATCTTGAGCAGGCCCAAGCGATGCTCGGCATCGTTCGGCGGATGATGGATCAGCATACGGCCCGCTTGCGGGGCGGGCTGCTGGTCACTCCGGGAAGCTCCGGCTACTGGAACTTCTACGATTGGGAGCGCGGTTTGAACGGTGCGGCCGCAACCAAGCCGGGTTACGGAGGGCTGGAGGGCACGAGATTCGACGCGCCGCTTAATCTGTTTTTCGCGATGGCGTTGGAGGCTGCGGGCGGCATGGCGGATGCCTGCGGAGACGCTGCAGCGGCCCGGGGCTACCGGGAAACCGCGCATAAGGTGAAAGCGGCCGTCCATGAACAGTTCTGGGATGCGACAGCGCTCGCTTACCGGACGTATCTGGGGGGAGACGAAGGCGATCATTATGCCGAATTAACCCAATCGCTGGCCCTCTGTGCCCGTGTATGCCCGGAGCCGGCTGCGGCCGATTTAAGGAGACGGTTGTCTTGCCCGGACAACGGATGGGTGCCGGTTTCGCTCAGTTACGCCTTATTCAAGTTCCAGGCTTTGCTGGACGAACCCGAGCTATACGGGCAGATCGTATTCGATACGATTGCGGACGATTGGGGGCATATGCTGTACCGAGGCGCGACGAGCTTCTGGGAGACGAAGGACGGGGCCGACGCGTTCGGTCAGGCCGGGAGCTTGTGCCACGGCTGGTCGGCCATCCCCGTTTATTTTTATTACGCCTATATACTGGGGGTCCGGCCGGTCGAGCCGGGTTTTCGGGTATTTCGGGTGGAGCCGGTGCGGACGGTGTTTCATCAAGCGTCAGGCACGATCCCGACACCGTATGGCGACATTCAGGTGGAATGGAAGATGACGCCGGACGGACTTGTCCTGCATCTGGAGCACCCGGAGGGGACGGTGCGGGAGTCGTAAGCATCTAGTAGCGGCAGTAGCTGCTGCTGCGGGACAGGGAGGTGGTCTGGCCGATCAGGGGTGATGTAAGATAATCGGGTTGCGTCTCTTCCTGGGGGAGGGACGCTTTTTTTCGTGGTGAAGGTAACGAATAAGAGTGGTTTGTGAAGCTGTCGATTCATTGTGTAGAAGTGTTAGCAGGCCGTTCCAAGTGAAAAGTTACCTTCTTCTACTCAAACAGGTTGTCCGGAATCCCTTGATTGAATAAGGATTGTAAGGTAGGGGATTCCAGACAAAACTCGCCAGAAGGTAATCTTTTCCCTTTCCACTTGGTTGTCCATAATGAATCGACAGCCTCGTTTGTATGCTTTATTTGATCCGAAAACCGGGTTGGACACGGAATACGAGCGGTTGGCAGCTCCTAAAATCCGCGGAAAGGGTGCAGACGTGGCCAGCAGGTCGAAATAAGGGGTGCAAACCGCGTTTTATTTGCTCCCCGAGGAGTTTCCCTATTTTGTGTTCAAGTACGTTTACTTGGTTTGCAGCCTGCCTTTAGCGTTTGCCCCTTATTTTTTGTTCGGGAGAAAGGATCGACTTACGGACATTAACGGCGTTAAAGGTGGAGAGAGTTAAATAACCCCGGTACAGCAGCAACAAAAAAGC
This sequence comes from Paenibacillus oceani, assembly GCF_014705615.1. Taxonomy (GTDB): domain Bacteria; phylum Bacillota; class Bacilli; order Paenibacillales; family NBRC-103111; genus Paenibacillus_AB; species Paenibacillus_AB oceani. The sequence goes on along the minus strand of NZ_JACXJA010000049.1, from coordinate 69,072 downwards.
CCTCTTATCAAAAAGAGGACTTGCTTCGTCATTATAGCCGCGGACCGTTCGAACGCTCGCTACTAGCTATGCATCGACTGCGCTTTAGCTTGCTCGCGGGTCGCTTCGTTCAGCATCGACTTCCAGTCGGCGAACTTGGTTTGCCTGGCGACATGCCGGTCCCACAGTTCGTCGGGAATGTTACGGATATCATCGAGCGTATCGGCTTGGAAATTGCCGATCTCCAGAAACTCGTTAAAGCTTTTGCAGGAGGAATGCTTGCTCATAAACGACTTGGTGAACAGTTCGTCGAGCGAAGTCTGGCCTTCCTTACTTGTTTTTTGACCCTGCAATTCTTTAAGCAATTCGTCAAAGGGCATAGGTTTTTGTTTTCTCAGAGGATCACTCCTAAATTTAATGTTCTCGGTAAACTATAACACATCACGGCTATAAAATGTCGCCTTTTCCAAAAATCAGAGTCAGATGCGTCTCGCACCGCCTATTTATTCGTTAACGCGGCCCACGACTCTTCCAGCCATTTTTCGAACTCTGCGCCTTTGTCCCCTTCATAAGTATCGTACACATCAAGTCTCATCTTATGCAGTTTTTCCTTGAATTGCTCGAACGAATGGCCCTCCGGCAAACTTTTTTTAATGCGGACGAAAATCTTCGTCGTTCCCTTGACCAGTTCGCCCTTTTTCCTGCGCGGCTGCTGCACGTCCTCGCCAAACTCCTTGAGCTTGCGGTAGGCGGCCTCCTGGACTTGATACACCGTGTCGTTATTCATCCGGTGCGTCAAGATGTCGATCACCTGCTCATGTTTCCAGGCGCCCAGCTCTTCTACGGCAGTCAGCCGCTCGCGCCAATTCGATGTCCGGTTCGAGGCTGTCCTCAGTTCCGCATAGTTAGGCGGCAATTCATTTTTCGCTTTTCGTTTGTCCAATCGGTTCCAACACCCTTCGTTTGTTTAGATTCCGCTTCCCTGGTGAAGACTTCCTGCTGTCGGTTCGTGTGCCGTCCGTTCTAGAGCTCCCTAAGGCGAGAGCCGTGAATTTTACTTGGCATAGTCATTGTACCAAGCAGGTGAAAGAATGCAACCGGATACCGCCCGAGGGCTATCGCCGGACAGGCTCCTTTCCAATGGGGGATGCGTTGCAGTACAATAATCGATAAGGAGCTGAGCGATATGAAAAATGAGATGATAGCCAGATTTACCTCTTACGTGCAGGTGGATACCCAATCGAACGACGGCAGCCCGTCTTGTCCTTCCACGCCGGGGCAGTGGACGCTCGGCAGGATGCTGGTCGAGGAGCTGAAGCAGATCGGGATGGAGGAAGTGACGATCGACGAGAACGGTTACGTCATGGCTACGCTTCCGGCCAATACGGATAAACCGGTACCGGTCATCGGTTTTCTCGCGCATCTCGATACGGCGACGGACTTCACCGGGGCGGGCGTCCAGCCGCAGATCGTGGACAACTACGACGGCGGGGACATCGTGCTGAACGAGGAGCAGCGGATCGTCCTGTCGCCCCGCGATTTCCCCGAGCTGGCCGGCTATAAGGGACATACGCTCATTACGACGGACGGCACGACGCTGCTCGGGGCCGACGACAAAGCCGGGATGGCCGAGATTATGACCGCGATGGCATATCTGATCGCGCATCCGGAGATCAAGCATGGAAAAGTCCGGGTCGCGTTCACGCCGGACGAAGAGATTGGCCGGGGACCGCACCGGTTCGACGTGGCCGCCTTCGGTGCGTTATACGCGTATACGATGGACGGAGGGCCGCTCGGCGAGCTCCAGTATGAGAGCTTTAATGCGGCGGCTGTCCGCATTGTGTGCAAAGGGAAAATCGTACACCCGGGTACGGCCAAAGGCAAGATGGTCAACTCCGCGAAAATAGCGATGGAGATCAGCCGCCGGCTTCCGGTGGAGGAAGCGCCCGAGTTTACGGACGGCTACGACGGCTTTTTCCACCTGATCTCGATAAACGGCAATGTGGAGGAGACCGTGCTGAGCTATCTCATCCGCGACTTCGACCGGCAGCGGTTCGAAGGGAGAAAGGCCGAGCTGACCGGCATCGTTGAGGAGCTCCGGCACGTATACGGGCAAGAGCGCATCGCGATTGAGATTAAGGATCAATACTTCAATATGCGCGAGAAGATCGAGCCGGTCATGGAAATCGTCGATATCGCCCGCCAGGCGATGGAAAGTCTCGGAATCGAGCCGGTCATCCAGCCGATCCGGGGCGGGACCGACGGCTCCCAGCTGTCGTATATGGGATTGCCTACTCCCAACATTTTTACAGGCGGCGAGAACTACCACGGCCGGTACGAGTACGTGTCGGTCGACAACATGCTGAAGGCGACCCACGTGATCGTGGAGATGATTAAGCGCTTTGAGCAGCGGGCGTAATCCAAAACAATTGATCCATTTGCAGCGGTTGCTATTGACAGATCCGTCTGTTTTATATACTAATAATAGTAGTAGCAGTCTAGTTACTTGAGTGCCAAAACGATTGGACCGCCTTTCTTCACGGGTGACGAATACGACATCGCGGTTTTGGCGCGGCTATTTTCACTATTGGAAGGAGACTTATTCGTGGCTAAGAAACAGTTTCAGGCGGAATCGAAACGATTGCTGGAAATGATGATCAACTCGATCTACACGCAGCGGGAAATTTTCTTAAGGGAGCTAATCTCCAACGCCAGCGACGCCATCGACAAAATGTATTACAAGGCGTTAATGGACGACCAGCTTGTGTTCAACAAAGACGATTATTACATCAAAGTCACCGCAGATAAAGAGAACCGGACCTTGACGATCTCCGATACGGGTATCGGGATGACCAAGGAGGAGCTTGAAAATAACTTGGGGATCATCGCGAAGAGCGGCTCCCTGGCGTTCAAAAAAGAAAACGAGCTGAAGGACGGCCACAACATTATCGGCCAGTTCGGGGTCGGCTTTTACTCCGCGTTCATGGTAGCCGATATCGTTACCGTAATCAGCAAAGCGCATGGCAGCGAGGAAGCGTACAAGTGGGAATCCGAAGGGGCGGACGGTTACACGATCGAGTCGTGCGGGAAAGATTCGGCAGGGACCGAGATTATTCTCAAAATCAAGCCGAACACCGAGGACGACCAGTACGACGAGTATTTGGAGGAATACCGCTTAAAGGCGATTATCAAAAAGTATTCCGACTTCATCCGCTACCCGATCAAAATGGATGTCAAAGGACAGCGGCCGAAAGAAGGCGCCGACGAAAACGACAACGAGCTTGAGGAGTATGTCGAAGAGCAGACGATCAACAGCATGGTTCCGATCTGGCGCAGAAACAAAAGCGAGCTGACGGCGGACGATTACGAGAAGTTTTACAACGAGAAACGGTACGGCTTCGACAAGCCGCTGAAGCATATCCACATTAGCGCCGACGGCGCGGTCGTGTACAACGCGATTTTGTTCATTCCGGAAAATACGCCTTTCGATTACTATACGAAGGAATACGAGAAGGGACTCGAACTGTACTCCAACGGCGTGCTGATCATGAACAAGTGCGCGGACCTGCTCCCGGACTATTTCAGCTTCGTCAAAGGGATGGTCGATTCGGAGGACCTGTCGCTGAACATCTCGCGCGAGATGCTGCAGCATGACCGTCAGCTCAGCCTGATCGCCAAAAACATCAAAAACAAAATCAAAAGCCAGTTGCAAAGCATGCTGAAGGACGAGCGGGACAACTACGAGAAGTTCTACAAGGCGTTCGGCCGCCAGCTCAAATACGGCGTATACAGCGATTACGGCATGAACAAGGATCTGCTGCAGGATCTGCTCATGTTCCACTCCTCCAAGGAGAAAAAGCTGGTCACTCTGGACGAGTACGTCTCGAGAATGCCGGAAGACCAGAAGTATATTTACTACGCCTCGGGCGAGTCGATCGAGCGGATCGAGAAGCTGCCGCAAGCCGAGCTGGTCACGGATAAAGGCTACGAGCTGTTGTACTTCACGGACGATATCGACGAGTTCGCGATCAAGATGCTGATGAACTACAAGGAGAAGGAGTTCAAATCGGTATCGAGCGGCGATCTCGGCATCGAGCCGGACGAGAAGGACAAGGAGTCGGATGCGGAGCAAAGCGAGAACAAGGACATTTTCGAGCATATGCAAACCGTGCTCGCCGGCAAAGTGAAGCAGGTCCGGGCGTCCAAACGGCTGAAAACCCATCCGGTCTGCCTGACCGCCGAGGGCGAGCTGACGATCGAGATGGAGAAAATTCTGAAGGCGATGCCGAACGGCCAGGACGTCAAGGCGGACAAGGTGCTCGAAATCAACGTCAACCACGAGGTGTTCCGGTCGCTGAAGGACGCGTTCTCCGGCGATAAGGCGAAGCTCGATCTGTACACGAACCTGCTGTACAACCAGGCTTTACTGATCGAAGGATTGCCGGTGGAAGACCCGGTGGAATTTACGAACAATATTTGCAAAGTCATGGTGTAATCGGATCGCCGTGACGGCGCAAGCCGAAGGGAACCCCGTCTGGCATGATGCCGGGCGGGGTTTTTGTAATGGACTCGGAATGATGTGTAAGCCGGCTAATTGTGCCGGCAAGTGTTGCGGTCGTTCATCGTGATCGTGATTGTGATCGCGGTCGCTCGGCCTTGACCCTGCTTGGGGACCGGATAAGAGCGGTTTGCACCCTTTATTTGGCCCGAAACCCGTTTGGGTAGGGAAATAAGAGCCATTGGGGACTCCTAAAATCGGCGAAAAGGGTGCAGACCCCGCCAGCGGGTCGAAATAAGAGGTGTGAACCGCCTTTATTCGTCTCGTTTTTTCTATTAGGTTGAAAATAAAGGGTTCATGAGAGGCTGTCGATTCCATGTGGACAACCAAGTGGAAAGGGAAAAGATTACCTTCTGGCGAGTTTTGTCTGGAATCCCCTACCTTACCATCCTTATTCAATCAAGGGATTCCGGACAACCTGTTTGAGCAGAAGAAGGTAACTTTTCACTTGGAACGGCCTACTAACACTTCTACACAATGAATCTACAGTCTCGCAAGAAGCTCTTATTGTGCGATAGATTCGGGAAGGTCTCAGTTTCCAGAGGAAGCTCGCGATGCCCAGTAAGACCACTGCCAGGATTAAGGCTGAGAGAATCCGGATTTTTTTCAAATGATCACCATCTTCTTGGTCACGATAGAACCAGTATAGCATGAGATGCGGGAGTGCATGTGCTGATCGTGATAGAGAATAGAGCGGACACCGGCCACCCTTGCAAAGGGAGGGCTTATTTGTCGTGCCGGCCAAGCAGGCAGGCGATCGAGGCTCGTCCGAACCGATCTTTTCCCGGTGAAATGAAGTGCATAAAAGGTGAAGGGATTGTCCATAGGAACGGTCCGGGTTATCGATTACGATGAATGCGAGCGCTCTCAAGAATATCCATATCGAACAAGGAGGGGTTACCCGGTGGTTACAAAAAAAACGCTGCTGCTGTCGATGCTCGGGCTTGTCCTGGTTACAGGCTGTGCAGGTCAAAGCGAGAACCCGGGAGGTACGGCCGGCAATCCGAAAGAGCCGGAGAAAGCGGAGCCGGTGACGATTACAGCGGCAGTTGACGGTGCGTACAACGAAGTATTCGATACGCTGCTCACCCGGCACGTGAAGGAGAAATACCCGCATATTACGCTGAGCCTGATGCGGCCTGCGGAAGGAAATACGCTGGATAATCTGATCATCGCCGGCACGATCCCGGACATCATCTTCACCTTTAACGGCAACCTGAGCTCGTACCGCACCAAAGGTTTGTTATACGACATGACGGGCGTGATCCAAGAGAACAATTTCAACCTGGACCGTTTTGAAACGAATTATATCGACGATGTCAAAATTGCTTCAACGAACGGCGAACTGTTCGCTTTGCCCTACGAAACGACGTTTCACGCCCTGTATTACAACAAAACGATATTTAATAAGTTCGGGGTCGATTATCCGAAGGACGGGATGACGTGGGACCAGACGGTCGAGCTCGGCAAACGGGTCACCCGGTACGAAAGCGGGACGCAATATCGCGGATTGGACCCGGGAGCGGGGATTATATGGATCTCGCAGCCGCTGTCGCTGGCCGCCGTCGACTATAAGACGGACAAGGCGTCGATTAACAACGAGGGGTGGAAAAAGATTTTTGAACTGGTGAATGCGATGTATTCGATTCCTGGCAATAAACCGGTTGGAAACGTGCTGAACGAGTTTACGAAGGACAAGACGCTTGCCATGGTCGGGCATTTGAATATTTTTTCCGCTTTGCAGCCGGCGGAGAAGGAAGGGCTGGAGTGGGATGTCGTGCAGTATCCGAGCTTTCCCGAGAAGCCGAACATTTACGGCAATTCCAGCGTGTACGTCGGCACGATCACGCAGGCGAGCAAGCATAAGAAAGCGGCGCTGCAAGTGCTTGATGTATTGACCTCGCAGGAGTTCCAGACTGTACGGGCCAAGTCGGGCAGCATAACCACCTTAAAAAGCGAGGAGGTCAAAAAGTCGTTTGGCGCCGACATGCCGTTTCTGCAAGGCAAAAATGTAGCGGGCATATTCAAAAGCAAGCCGGTGTCGTACCCCGTCGCTTCCCAGTATCGCCCCAAAGCCGAAAATATCGCAAAAGCGAAATTTACGGAATATACGGAAGGCACGATTGACGTTAATACCGCGCTGGCCCGCGCCGAAGAAGAAATCAATAAAATGATCGAGGCGGAAAAACAGAAATAGAGTAGAAGGAGTGCACCCCGGTCAGCCTGACGGCGCCCGCCTTCTGCAAGCGGATGCCGCCGCCGATCGGCAGGGGCCGAACCGAGTCCGAACCGGATGTTATACAAAATGAGCTTTCCGGTATTGCGAGGGGCTTACGTTCATCTTTCTGGAGAAGATCCGGCTGAGGTACAATCCGTTCTCGTAGCCGCATTGGAGCGCGATCTGCTCCAGTGTCAGCTTCGTCTCCGCGAGCAGAGTGCGGGCGCGGCTTAGCCGGAGAGACGTGACGTAGTCGGAAGGGGTCACTCCGTATGCCGCCTTGAAACGGCGAGTGAATTGAACGGCGCTCAGACCGAGCTCTCCCGAGATGCTTTTCATGTTGACGGGCGAGGCGCTGGATTCCCGGAGCAGGCTTTCCGCTTGACGCATTAGCGTATCGATCGGCTGCCTGATCTTGTCTTGGGCGGCCGAGCGGGTCTCCCAGGCATACAGCTGCCATAAGTCCTGGAGCAGGAAGTTTCGGCGATAGACGCTGGCCGGATCTTTCTGCTTGATTACTTTTTTCAAATATTCGTTGGACGAGAACAGCCGCTGCGTATCCTGCAAGGCGCATTTTCCGACTGCATGGGGCGTCAGCTCGTGCTCGCTCTCGATTTTGCGCCCGCCTTCCGCATACCAGTCGAAATACACGGCGAGAAACGTAAGCGGATGGATCACTTCCCGCTCCATCAGCACGTCGGGAGGGCAGAGCACGAGATCGCCGAACGTCGCCGTTCCCCGGTGGCTGCCGATCTCATATCGAAACTCGCCGCTTTCGGGAATAAACAGCGTCCAGGTCTCGTTCGGTTCCCGGTCGTATACAAATTGTTCCTTGCTGCACCATCTGACGATGATATGAACATACGGGGACAGCTCCCCGATCGGATAGGGCTTCATCGGCCGCATCTCCCGGCATCAGTGTTGTACTCGAATTATAAATGAAAAACGGGCGATTATCGATCCCCCCATGGAAAGGAAGAATGTATCGTGAACGGAAGCAGTGTTCCTATCCTCATACCGGCACCCAAAAAGATGAGGTACGAAGGAAAGCAGGTGCTCGACAGCAGCCGGCCAGTGACAGTCGAAGTGACGGTTGAAGCGGGATCACAGCCGGCGGCAGTTACGTTAACGGCTGTGCGCCAGTTGACTGCTTGGTTGGAGGAGCATTGGGGCGGAACGGTAAAGGTGAACATGCAAGAGTCGCAGAGGGACGAAAGTGTGAGCGAAGGTGCCGCTTATCGGGTGCGGCTGGTGGAGAGAGGCGCAGAGGCGGAGCGGTATACGTTTCTGTCGGATGCGAATGAATTGCGGATCACAGGAGTGCCGCAAGGGCTGCTGTATGGCGTCCAGACGCTGCTTCAGCTGCTTCAGCCCGGGACGACCCGCGACCTGCTGAGTCTGCCTCTCGCCGACATTGAAGACGAGCCGGATCTGGCCGTCCGGGGCATATTCGCCGAAAGCTTCTGGGGCTCCGATCTGATGGAGCTGGACGACTGGAAAGCGATGGTCGACGAGATGGTATCCTTCAAGCTGAACACGCTCGGGATCGGGATATACGGCTGCTGGCCCAGACGGTACCCGGCGGAAGGCAACAGCAGCTCCGAGTTTCTGTTCGCGCCGGTGCTGGACGATCCGGAGCTGGTGGAGGAACGGAGCATCCGTTATTGGAATCCCGCGACGGGGCAAGCGGAGACGAAGACGTACCGGCCGGCTTTGTACGAGCAGGACGGCCTGAGTAAGCTTATCGCGTATGCGGTCGAACGGGGCGTCCGGGTCATTCCGCAATTTAACGGTCCCGGCCATTCGCGGCTGCTGCCGAGACTGTACCCGGCGATCTCGTCGGTGGACGGGCAGGGCCAAGCGACGGGCACCGGCTACTCGCTGACCCATCCGGAGACGTTCCCGATGCTGAAACGGATGCTGAAACGGATGATCGATCGTTACATGAAGCCGTTCGGCCAGACGTGGTTCCATATCGGCATGGATGAAATCACCGACTGGTGTGCCGAAGATTTGAAGAAGCATTCTCCTCGCCAGCTGCTGGAGCTTTATTTGACGGAGATCGGCCGGTTTCTCGTCGATAACGGGATGGAGAAAATTATAATATGGCACGACATGGCGGACCATTTGACCGGGTTTGACGAGGCGTTCGAAGCGCTGCTGGACCGGAGCGGCCTCGCCGGCAAGGTGGTCATTCATTGGTGGAACTATACGATGCCGGTGCTCCCGGTCCGATCGGTTCACGGGGCGGCAGGCTGGACGGCGCCGAGCACAGGGTATTTGGCGGGCATGTTCTATCAGGATTATGTGGAAAATATCGAGAACCGGCTGAACGAGGGAGCGGAGCATTCCTTCGAGGGAGCGATGGCCTATGCACTCTATTCGCCGACATTTCGCCGGAATACGGCCTTCTTGGCGGAGAAAAGCTGGAATACGCGCAAACGAAGCGCCTCCGAGTTCGAGCGTTTATACGCGGGCTGGATCGTAGACGGCCAAGAAGCGGAGCAGTGGGCTAGAGGGTTTCAGGAAATGCGGAAAATGTTCCAGTACAACCCGACGTTTGTCCTGCTGCTGGAGATCGGCGTGTTTTCCGGCAACGGGGATGCTTCGCGCCCGTACCCCTCCAGAATCATACAAGGCGTGCTCGCTTCCGACGGGATTCATAAAGCGTACCGAATTACCCGGGCGCTCGCTCAACATACGCTGCTGCTCTTTGAGCGGGGAGATCCGGTTTCCGGCCGGGAATACGACCTGCTCGTCAACCGGTTCGAATGCCGCAGAGTGATCGGACTGATCGACGCGCTGCTCGGCCTGGCCGATGCGGTTCAGGCCGGGCAGCGATTGGCGGGGAGACCGGTCACAGACAGAAGCCGGCTGGCCGAAATCGGCGGGAAGCTGGAGCGGCATCTGGACGAGCTGGACGCCCTTCTTGCCGAGATGCAAACGGTGCTGCCTCCCTACATGGCGTATGTCGCTTGCAGAGAATACATGTTCCTTCGCCAGGCGATGCAGATGCAAGCGGATGAGCTGGCGCTTCTTGCGCGGGACGAGGCGATTGGGAGCGGCGAAGCCTTGATTCCCGTCCCTGTCTCGTTGAGAGGCCGGGGGACGGCAGGGATGGCCCTCTAGGGGCCGGTGTCAACCGATAGGCTCTAGTGTAAGCATATATAGCCATGCGCCTCCGGCTTGTAGAGTTTGGAGCACGGCCAAGCTTTGAAGCGCAACCAAACCTAGTATGGAGGAGTATAACGTATACATGATGGTAGGAACGAGGAAAGGGTGGGTGGATGAAAAAGTTGGACGGTCTCTAGCTTCCCGTTAGGAGGTTAGAGATGAGCCGAAGTTTTAAAAATTCACCCGTTATGACGGACCATGTTACGCCCGGAACACGCTGGGCCAAGCGCCAGGCCGCGAAAGCGGTGCGCCGGTACGCGGGCTGTCTGACGAACGGGAAATCGTACCGGAAAGTGTTCAATCCGTGGAACATTTGCGATTACCGGTTTTACCAGACAAAGCGGCAGGCTGTAGAAAAGTGGGAAAGGTGCGCACGGCTTCAAGCGAGATTTACCAAGGATAGAATCCTTCGAAATTGGGAGAAGTTTTACAGAAGAAAATAACGGAGAAGCGCCGGCATGGGAAGCGTCGGCGTTTTTTTGTTTGGTCAGTCGTCGTGATGGCAGCCGTCTGGATGACTCGTCTTGTGACTTGGACTCGCTGGTTACTACTCGGACGAGCCGCTCGCCCACGGTCACAGTTCAGCGCCGTCGGAGCGCCTTCAGCCCGCCAGTTGCTGCTTCGCACCAACGGCCCGTCTCTCGCCCTAGCGGCTGTTTCGAGCCGCCAAAGCGCCGTTCGTCCACCAGTCACCGCGTAGCTCCCCCGGCCGGGCTTCCGTCCGCCAGATGCTGCATCGCTCCAAGGTACCGTCTCTCGCCCGTCTGCGGCTGCTTCGAGCCGCCAGAGCGACGCTCGCCCGGCGCAGTGTGATTCGCTGCCTGGCTGCTATCGGTCGACTGTATGGACTTAGCGGAAGAACGACTTCCGTTATTTGGGGAGGAAGCCGTCTGGGAGAGCAATAGCGGAAGTTTTGGTTCCGCTATTGCTTGCTCGTAAGGCCGAATGAGCCAAATCGGCGGAAATAACGGAAATGAAAGTTCCGCTAACACCGATTTGACGAGCGTGGAGCGAGAATAACGGAAGTCATTCTTCCGGTAGCATGGGTGACCTCTGGCTGAAGGAGCACCGCCGCCGCACCTCACGCCATTTTGGTGCATCGCGCCGAATTTCGATAACCATTGGGTGGCTTCCAGTTAAAGGAACGCCTCCCTCCCGCCAGTCGCTGCTACATACCGCCGTAGCTCCCCTCTGCGTCCGCCACGCCAGCCGCTGAGCTGGCCTCATCGGCCCCGCCAGAGGGCCAGAGGGTTTACCCCTCCGGCGCTTCCGAGGCAGCCGCAGCTTCCTCCCGTCCCTCCGCGTCCGGGACGATGCCGTATCGGGCCAGGGCCTTGGTCGCGGATTCGTGCATCCGCTTCTGCAAGTAAACCCCCTGCACGACCCGGACACGCTTGCCGAGGAAACGGAGCTTGGAGAGCAAATATTCGCTCTCGTCGCCGAGAAAACAGACCCGAATCCGGTAGAGGCCGGCCGCCGGATCGTATTCGACATCCTTCTCGAAGCAGGAGAAGGCGTACAGGATGCGGGACAGCTCGCGGTTGTACGCGGGTACGACTTCGATGAGGGCATCCGTCTTGCGGGAGTCGAGCATCCGGGCGATCTGTCCGCGAATCCTCTCGGCCTCGTCCGGCGAGATGGCGATATCCGAGACCGAGACGATTTTTTGCAGCCGGGTGCTCATCAAGGCGCGGTGCCTCAGATGGTACCAGAGCAGGTACCACTCTTTTTTGATCATGGAATATTCCAGCTTGAACGGCATCCCCGTCTGGCGGGATACGATCTGTCCTCCCTTGGTCGAGTACGTTAGGTGCACCCCCAATGAACGCTGCAAGCACCGGCGCAGCGGACGAAGCATCGGATGATACAGCTGCTTGTCGGCGCTGCGCGCTTTCTCGGTTACATATACGGCCGTTTCGATGGAGGGCTCGCGCTCGAGGATGGAGCGCAGCTTCTCCAACGTGCCCGGGGAGAACGCATCGGCGGCGGAAGGGTGCCGGAGCATCGTCTTCAGCCATTGCCGCTCGTGCGAGGTCACCATGAACGTCCCCGAGTCGTCAAGCCGGGACAAGAGGCGGTAATTAAATATTTTCTCGAACGGGTTCATAACGGGCTTGCAGCTCCTTCCATTCCTCGATCATTTCCCGGCGCAGCCCGGCGGGCTCCAGCACTTCGCAGCTCGAGCCGAAGCTGCGCAGCCACGGGCGGATCTCGATCGTACCGTTCACGGTAATCTCGAAGTCGAAGCGGTCGTCGGTTTCCTCTGTAATCCGCCCCCATTGCCCTTGCAGCAGCACCCGTTCCTTGACGAAGTTCGGCTCTCCGGGTCCGGGGTTATAGAAGCGGGCGCGCACGTTGACCGGACGGCCGGTATCGATGAGCCAGCTGAACCGCGTGCGCTCCTCCAGCTCCCGGAGCTTATCGGCAAATTCCGTCTCGGCAACCGCCGCGTCTTCTTCGATCTGAGTCATGCCTTCCATCCGGTATTTCCGGATGCCCTCCCGGCCGGAGGCGAGCATATACCAGCGTCCGTACTGATGATCGTATACCACCTTCAGCGGAAGCGCGGTCTCCAGCCTGCCGCTGGATTCCCGCTCGAACAGCGGATTCGTATTTTTGGAGGCGTAGCTCTTGTCGGCTTTCGGGGAGAAATACAGAAAGCGTACCTTGCGGCGGCTGCGGATCGCCTGAATCAGCGGGAACAGGTGAGCTTCGTCCAATATTCTCGAATAATAATGGTATTTGTATAGAAACGGCTCCACGGCCGGCTTGTCGGCGGCGCCGCGTAGGAAATGCTTCTTCAGCCCGTCCCGCAGCATATAGCCTTGAACCGACGGCACCTGCGTATGGGTCATCACATCGACGAAGTCGTACAGATCGTACAGCTCCTCCTCGGATAATTGCATAATAAATTCGTTATCCAGCCGGTACCGGTACGGACGCGGACCCGCTTCCTTGCGGATGACGCCGACTTCCTCCAAATATTTCAGATCGGAGCGAACGGTCTTCTCATCCGGCAGAGCGGAGCTGGCAGGCAGCTGGCCGCAGAGCAGATCGAGCAGTTCCATCGCGGTGAACGGCCGGTTGTTTAAGGCGGCGAGCAGCATCGAGATCCGCTCGCTTTCGGACTCTTTCAGCGATTTGGCGCGGAACAGGAACAGCAGCATCGGATCGGCGCAGTCATAGTAGCTGTAGCGGACCGCTTCGGAGAGCTCCTTGCCTTGCTCCTCCGGCAATTGCCCGTGCACGGTGCCGACAATTTCCTTGAGGCGCTTGATCGTTTTATCGAAAGTATGTACGGATATGCCAAGTCGCTCGGCAAATTGCTGCCGGCTGTACGCACCGCTCGTCAAGGCGAGCAAACGCAGAAACTGGACTTCCTTGTCGAAGCTTTCTCGGGCCATCAGCGATCCCTCCTCGGTTGGCGGCGAAAGGTTCTGTCTTTATTGTAACAGGCGGGAAAAAGAGGGGGAAGAGTACGCCCTGCCAGGTCGAGGGGAAACGGCATCGGACTGCCGCTGCGCCCCGCATGCGTCTTCCAGCGGGCGGTATCGCGGCGCAGGAGGCGTTCGGCTGGCAGTCGGCTGACGTTAGAGGGGCAAGCTGTATCGCGGTAGCCCGGCGCCCCGCAGGCCAACCCAAAAACGGGCGGTCCCTTCCAGCAGGGCCGCCGCGTTGTGTACCTGTCCGGAAGCCGGACATTTCCCGCCGCAGGAACGTTACACGGCCGAATTCGCTGCAGGAGCGATACGCGCGCGTCTGCGGATATAGGCGTATACCGTAATAACGACGATCAGCTCGGAGAGCGGAATCGCCAGCCAGATGCCGGTCGTGCCGATCAGATGCGGCAGCGTGAACAGGATGGCGACCATCAACAGCATTTCCCGGGCCACGGTAATCCAGGTCGCCATTTTGACCTGATCGGTTGACTGGAAGTAGGTCATCATCACGAAATTGACGCCCATAAACAAGTAGCCGATAAAAAACAGCCGGATGCCGGTAGCGGCCATCTCCCGGACTTCGGGGGCGAACGAGCCGAACAGCGACACGATCCCGTCCGCCGCGACGAGCCCGATCAGAAAGATGCCGGAGCCGATGCCGAAAGCGGTCTTGACGGCGAGCCGGATCGTCTGGCGTTCCCGGACGTGCTGCTTCGCTCCACGGTAGTAGCTAATAAGCGGCTGGATGCCCGCCCCCATGCCGATGAACAGCATAAGCATCACGCTGTGAACATAGTTCAGGACGGAGAAGGCGGACACGCCGAGCGTTCCGGCCCAGCGGACCATGGCGATATTGTATCCGGCCATGAAGACGGCGATGCCCAGCTCCGCGACGAAGCTCGGAAAGCCGACTGTGAACGTATTTCTCAGCAGCTCCCAGGAGAAGCGCAGCTTCACGAACCGCAGCGAGCATTCCTTGCGCAGAAAATGGGTGACCAGCACGAGCGTCCCGATCGCAGAAGCGCCGATCAGCGCCCAGGCTGAGCCCGCTACGCTGAAATCGAGTACGAACAGAAACAGATAGTTCAATACCACGTTGCATACCGAAGTCACGATCAGCGAGATCATCGCCAGGTTCGGATTGCCGTCGTTGCGGACGAAAATGTTGAACGTATTCTGGACAGTTACGATAAAGCCGAACGCGAGCAGCACGTTCATAAACTCCATCACATACGGCATCGTATCGTCGTTGGCCCCGAGAAAAACGGCCAGTTTGTGCCGGAACACATAAGCGATCCCGGCGATGATCAGCGTCAGGCTGAATATAAGCGCAAGCGAATGGGTGAAGACCGACTGGGCTTGCTTCACCTGCTTGGCGCCCAGATGTCTCGAATACAGAGCCGCTCCTCCGATGCCGATCCACAGCGAGACCGCAAAATAAATCGAGAACACCGGAAACGCGACATTAACGCCCGCAAGCGCCACTTCGCCGAAACGATTTCCTACGAATATGCCGTCAATGACCGCATTGACCGACATCATAAACATCCCGATCATGGAAGGGATCAGATAACGGACGAACACTTTGCCCACGGAATCGGATTCCAGGGCCGTCAGCTTTTGGTTTTCATTATGCATCATACACCTCGATAACGATTACGAATGAAGAATGCCTTTCCACAAGAAGGAGAAGGTCGTTTCCGACGCCTGGATAAAATAATCGGGACTGCCGAATATAAGCTTCGCGGACAATCCTTCGAGCACCGTATGGACGGCCAATGCGGCTTCCTTGGCGTCCGCACGGAGCGTAGGGTCGCTGCGGAAGGCGAGCTCCAGCAGATGCAGCAGATGATGCGAGTACAGGTCGTACAAGGTGATGAACAGCTGCTGGAGCGGCTCGGGCGGCATAAAGGCCATCAGGAACATGAGCTTCACGTTCGGGTTCGTCTCGTAACGCTCCTTCATCTCGGCAGCGAATGTCTGCATCGTCTTCGGCAGGGGCTTTCCCCGGTGTTTGTCGAAAAACGCAGTGAGAAAGGCGATCTCCTGTTTGGTCGCCTCCTCGTGGATTTCAACGACCAGGTCTCTTTTATTCTCAAAATGAGCGTACATCGACTGCTTCTTAATGCCGGCTCCCTGGGCGATATCCGCCAGCTTCGTCCCCTCGTAACCGAACTGCAGAAGATGGCGGACCGCAACTTTTTTGATCTCGTCTCTTCGGCTCACCTGCATGACCCCTCGGCGAATTAGTAGTTGCCTTACCTCAGTCAGGTAACTGTAATCGGATTTTATCACCATTTTCATTGATTTTCAATTGTTCTACAAATATTTTACATAACAGATCTAGTTGGGGACACGAACTCTGGTCAGTTTAACGGTAACAGGAATAGGGCAACCTTGCTGAAGTTTCTCGGCTCGCGGAATGGACCGTGCACGCGGGAAGGAGGGAGGCTGCGGCGGGGCGGCATCCTGAAGATGGAAATAGATTGACGATCCAAATCAAGTGCGGTTAAAATGAAAGCGCTGCCCGGTTTGGCTTGCGATCTGTTGATCCAACAGCCGCAATGTACGATCAGCCGCCCGGGTGCATTTCATCGGATTCGGTAAAGGGAGGGGCAATGGAATGGACAACAAAGGGACTGTCGTGCTGGATTTGAGGCCGGCCAAGGGGAATCCCCGCAACAGCGAGGGAGCATTTCTGGAGCTGAAGGACGGACGGCTGATGTTCGCGTACAGCCGGTTTATCGGAGATTCGCACAGCGACGAGGCGGCGGCGTGTATTGCGGTCCGCTATTCGTCCGATGGCGGCGATACGTGGTCAGATGACCGGATTGTGGCACAGCCGGGCGATTATGACGCGCTGAATCTGATGAGCGTATCTTTGCTGAGGATGGGCAACGGTGATGTCGGGCTGTTTTATATTATCCGGTACGGCTGGCATGACACGCGGCTCCGGTTATGGCGTTCATCCGACGAGGGGGAGACTTGGGGGGAACCCGTGTGCTGCGTCCCGGGCCTGGGCTACTATGTGACGAATAACGACAGGGTCGTTCGTTTATCTAGTGGTCGGACCATAGTACCTGCTGCCCTGCATAAAATGAGAACAGACAGCACGACCGACTGGAAATCGTTCGACCAGCGGGGCATGGCCTACTTTTACTTGTCGGACGACGACGGGGCGACGTGGCGCGAAGCGAAAAGCGGATGCTCCTTGTCGCTGGCACATTGCGGCAGCGGGCTTCAGGAGCCGGGAGTCGTCGAGCTGTCCAACGGCACCTTATGGGCTTACGCCCGCACCGATCTCGGCCGCCAATACGAGATGTTTTCGTTCGATGGGGGGGAGACGTGGAGTCCCGCCGTTCCGTCGCGGTTCACTTCGCCGACCTCACCATTGTCGGTCAAGCGCAATCCGGAGAGCGGCGATCTGTTCGCTGTCTGGAATCCGGTCCCGAACTATGAGACCCGGACGCTGGAGAGGCATTCCTGGGGGCGCATCCCGCTGGTCGGCGCGATCAGCACGGATGACGGGAAGACGTGGGGGCACCGCTTTACGATAGAAGGAGAACAGACGCGGGGCGGGTACTGTTACACGGCGATTCATTTTACAGCGGATTCGCTGCTGCTGGCTTATTGTGCGGGTGAGCCGGAGGACGGCATCTGCCTGGCCAGACTGAAGGTCAAGAAATATAAGCTGGCGGAGCTGTACGGGAAGTAACCGGGCCGGCGTGCTGAAAGGATGGACGAACAGGAGCTAATCATGATAACGTTATAAGATTAGCTGTTTTGCTGTTATCCGGTTCATTGCCGGAGGGCGGCACGGATCTCGAATCCGGTCTAGCGCGTGCGCCGTCGGATATCCGTAGCACCATTATTTGTATGGAGTGGGGTTCAGGTCATGGATACGACCACATTCAGTGCATTAGCCGAGCCCAACCGCTTAGACATCGTCGAACTTCTGCGCGACGGCCCCCTTACCGTAGGGGAAATAACCGAGAGGCTCGAACTCAACCAGCCGCAAGCTTCCAAACATCTTCGGGTTCTTCACGATGCCGGGCTCGTCGAGGTGAATCCGGTCGCCAATCGGCGGATTTACAGGCTGCGTCCGGAGCCGCTTCTCGAGCTGGATAGCTGGCTGGAGTCGTTCCGCCGTCTATGGGAGGAACGATACGACCGGTTGGACGAATATTTGCGCGAGCTGCAAGCGAAGGAACACGATCAAGACGGGAACAAGTAAGGTTCCCGCGGGGGATGTATGGCAGGTCGCGCCAGTGCCCGGGTCGGCCTCGTTCTTGAACGAAGCCGTGGGCCGGGAACGGGCCGCACAGACGTCTAGCCGGAGCGATCGGACTCCGGTCTAAACGTCCAAAGTCAAAGAAGCAGCGAGGCGCGGAGCCTGCTGCTTTCTTTGTTATAGTGGAAATGGGGAGCCTGTACAACTGTGGGAAAGTATTACCCAAATCCCGGGAAGCGGCTACTCCTGCCAGTACTATTCCTGCGTATCTGCAGGAATTGGAGCAAGTTGACGTTCGTTTTGGCTCATTCTGAAAAAGATTCCTGCGCTCCAGCAGGAATACATTCGATTACCGTCCATTTCCAGCAATGTTCCTGCTTCTGAGCAGGACTTGTTCCGTTGCGGCATATGGGCGTATGCCGATCGTCAGATCGCCCTCATCCGGTTATTCCTCGGATGGTGCTCGACCTCGGCCAGTCCGAGCTGCTCCATCAGCGGAGGGATATACATTCCGAACCGGCCGCGGAATCCTTTCTTCAGGCCGTACCAGCCGCCGATCGGGTTATCCGGGGAACGTCCCCACGCTTCGACTGTGCCTTCCTTGGCCGGTTTCTGCTCGTCGGCGCTTCCGAGCTCGATCCAGTCTCCGTGCTGCTTCAGCATCGCGTGGAGGTCCTCGATGCAGCGGTAGTCATAGTGCAGTACCGTTTTCCCGACTGTGCATACGAGGATGGCTTTGCCGTCTTTCTCGTCCTTGTACATTTCGTATTCGGACGTTTGCGGCGGAGTTTTTAGTTTCCAAGGATTTTCTTGGGTGCCTTGAGTGTTCGTCACATCGATTCTCCTTTGGGTTGTATCGTTCGCAGTACAGTGCGTATGCCCAATATAGCATAACATGTCATAGTGCGAGAAAATGTATGCTGCTTACTCGTCAGGCCATGCGAACGGGCTTCAAGATCGAACAAAAGGACCGCTGCTGAGGCGGCCCCGTGTCTTGTTCCTGTTCCGGATCGGTTGAATCTCCTATGCTTCCTCGACGGACAGCTTGTCTAGCGCCTGCTTGGCGCGGTCGCGTGCTTCTTGAACCGTGGGAGCGGACGATAAAGCTACCGCCATACGGCGTCCTGCCTTCGTAACCGGCTTGCCGAAGATGCGCAGCTGCGTGTTCGAGACGGCCAGCGCCTCGGCCGCGCCGCCGATCCGGTAATGCTCCAGCTCGCGGTCCGCCTTCAGCGGCCGGCTGGCGCCCGGCGTAACGAGTACGATCTCCGGAATCGGATACCCGAGGATGGCGCGGACGTGGATGGCGAATTCGGATAAATTTTGCGTGACCAGCGTCACCAGCCCGGTATCGTGCGGCCGTGGAGAAACTTCGCTGAAGTACACTTTATCCTCGGCCAGAAACAGCTCGACGCCGAACAGGCCGTAACCGCCGAGCTCGTCCGTAATCGTCTTCGCGATATGCTTCGCTTCCGCGATCTGCTGTTCCGTCATCTCGTGGGGCTGCCACGACTCGATATAATCGCCGCTCTCCTGAACGTGCCCGATCGGCGCGCAGAAGCTTGTCCCGCTTACCGAACGGACCGTCAGCAGCGTAATCTCGGATTGGAATCGGATGAATTCTTCGATGATGACCCGTCCGTTCTGCACCCGGCCGCCTTCCATCGCGATATTCCAGCTTTTCTCGATATCGCTCTCTTCCCGGCATACGCTCTGCCCTTTGCCCGATGAGCTCATGAGCGGTTTGATGACGCAAGGGTAGCCAGTCTCCTTGACGGCTTGCACGAACTGTTCGTACGTATCGGCGAACTTGTAGCCGGCGGTCGGAAGTCCCAGCTTCTCTGCGGCAAGCCGGCGTATCCCTTCGCGGTCCATCGTCAGCTTCGCCGCGCGGGCGGTCGGAATGACGCGGTAGCCTTCCGCTTCCAGCTTCACCAGCTCGGAGGTGGCCAGCGCCTCGATCTCCGGTACGATCAGATCCGGCTTCTCCTGCTCGATCACGGCCCGCAGCCGCTCCGCATCCAGCATATCGATCACGTAGCTGCGGTGGGCGACCTGCATGGCAGGCGCGTCCGCGTAGCGGTCTACGGCGACCGTCTCCACACCCAGGCGCTGAGCTTCGATGATCACTTCTTTCCCGAGTTCTCCCGAGCCTAACAGCAGCAATTTGGTTGTACGCAACATCGGCTTGTCCCTCAATTCGTTCTATTTTGTCATGCCCATTTCCCGCAAGTAAACCAAAAAGAGGCAAGGAGAAACCAAGTCCCCTTACCTCTGCCCAGGCGTACGGCCGTTACCGTCCATGTGCTCCCTCATGGTTCCCCATGCTCCGCCAGTTACACATACACGTTAAATTGTCAGCTTGATCATACCGGAATCCGGGGCGAAATGCAATTGGCCTCGTGATCGGCAACAGCGGTTATCATTAGCCTCGCCTTCCCCCTGGAGGATAAGGACCAATCAAAGGCCGGTTACGAACTAACACCGGCTCCTGCTAACGCCGATTTATTTCCCTAATATGTTCCAGTAATTGCTGTACGATCACTTCTTTAGGCTTGAGACCGTCTAGCAGCAGATCCGCCCTTAATTTGAGCTGTTCGTACAGGTAGCGTATCGCCTTGCCTTCATAATCATGATAGCTGGTTTCATAGCTTAATATGTTATGTTGGGTTCTTAAGTTTTAATAATGAAATATTTGGAAAAAAATAGAATAATTGTACCATGGAATACTGTATAGTATTGATATATTATATATTTAAGTGACAATTACCTATATTTTGTATTTTATGATGGTTGGTTTACATGCTTTGGGGATGATATTAAATTTAGGAGGAGGTGCTTTATGAAAATTAAAAAGTTCGCTTCAATGGCTGCAATTTCGTGTGTATTAGCTGTTTCTGTTGTGATGAGTTCAGCTTCTGCGGATACTTTGTCAGATCCTAAAAGTATCAAATTTCGAGAAGAGGCTGGTTTTTCCGTTAGTCCGGCTGCTCTTGAACAAGGGAAAAAAGAAAGTGGGAATAATAAATCAAAGCGGCTGTATGGCGTTGAATTAACGGAAGCTGAAGCACAGGAGCTATTTGATAGACAAAGAGTGCCTTCTGAAATTGGTAATAAGCATAAACAGATCGACTCCTTTGCCGGACAATACATTGATACAAAGACAGGTAACCTGCATATTGGGTTTACTAATGACGATCCAAGTATCCAGGCACAGATTCTTTCGCCTCTTTCCGAAAAAGATAAAAAAAGAGTTAAGTTCTTTACTGCTAAGTACACAAAGAAGGAACTCGAAGACAGAGAGATTCCTCTTAAAGATTTTATGAAATCCGTTAGTCCAGAGGAATTCAAAGCGTTTGGTCTAGTTTCTTCTGGTTTCGATCCCGAGCATAATAAATTTCGAGTAGTGGTTTCCGAAAAGACACCAGGAGAAAAGATACAAAAAATAAAAGAAATCATCGGTGAAGATTACGTCCTCATTGAAGTCGATGGGGAGCCATACCAACCAATGGCACGAACAGATAAATTTCGTCCTGTTATCGCTGGAGTAAAAATTTGAAAAAGATACTGCTTTTGGGGATATCCCTTGTACTTCTGGATTTGCAGTGGAGAAAAACGGAACCAACGGTTTCATAACAGCAGGACATTGCTTTAATACCAGTCAATATGTATGGCAACCCGAAGTACAAGCTTTCAGTACAACAAATCGAACCGCTAAACCTACGGCTTGGTCCGGGGAAACTACAACTGCAGATGCTGCCTTTATCCCTTATGATGATGTGGATGCTTTGATTTGGGAAAACGATCCGGTAAAGGGAGAGTTAACGAGCGTTAGCAATATAGATGTTGGTAATTATATTGCATACGAAGGAATTATTAATAATCTCCAATCCGGACCGATCACTTGTGTTAGTTGTACAACATGGACTGATACTTCTTATTATTTCAATAATCAAATACAAGCGAACATGAAAATTTCTGGCGGTGACAGTGGCGGACCAGCTTTTGTAACACCTAACTGGACAACTATTAATGTGGCTGGCTTGGCAAACCACGGTACCTCTAGCTCGACCAGTATATCCGCTATCTGGAACATTAATCACAGTTAGGTTTGACTAAGGTTCTCACCAAACTTTAAATTTGGACATGCATCGGAGCATCACTTAAGAAGCACGAAGAGTCTGCTTGGGAAACCAAGCGGACTCTTTTTAAACATGTAAGAATTTATAAAATTTCGTGGGTAGAAAGGCTTTTTTATCTGCCAGAAAGTTTAAGTTCTTTACCGTGCTAAAATGAAGGGGAGGAGTTTCCTTCCTTGGCGTTAGAGAACGTATACTCAGGTCCGATGACTAACGAATCGGATCACGCTTATGACTGAAAAACGACGTTATTCCAGACGTAACGAATCCGTGGATCGTTATTGAACCGAAAGTGGAAAAAAACGATCGGATTTGGGCGGAAATAACCATACTAGAGTTCGTTACAAATTCAAACGCCCGCATTCGGCTCTGATAACGGTTGCTGGGTTCGTTAGCGATACCACCGTAAAAAGACAACACGACTGAGGGCGAGCGGCTGGAGCGAAGGAAGGGGGTTCCCATTCCCTTTCACGCGTTAGCGTATGGGTTTGTACGTCAAGGACCGTCCGGATGATTTTCCGGACGGTTTTTCTTAATGCAGTAGCGTCGATTGATAGGCATCGAAATAAAAACTGACCGAATCCTCGAGAAGCTCGACGGTTCTTTCCATTAACGAGCTTTTCCCTGCGCCCGAAGGCCCGCTAATACAAATAACGGTGGATTGATGCATCCTGGAATCCCTCCCCAAATTAGCGGCAGCCTACTGTCGAAAACGGCAATAGGATCGCGAATATCCGAGTAAAACAAACAGCCTCAGTTCAAGTCATGAACGAAGGCTGCCTGACCCGATGCGTTTGATTTGAATTAAAGGAACGAGGCTTGGTGCCGGCTTATTTGCTCCTGCCGAGCCGCTCCCGGACACTCGCCAGCTGCACGCAAAGCGCCAGTACCCCGATCGCGGTCCGCAGCTCCTCCAGCGGCGGCAAGGTCGGAGCGATCCGGATGTTGCGGTCGCGCGGATCGAGTCCGTACGGATACGTGGCACCGGCTCCCGTCAAGGTGACTCCGGCTTCGGCGGCCAGCCGGACCACCTCTTTGGCGCAGCCGTCCGGTGTGTTCAAGCTAATGAAATAACCGCCGTTCGGCTTGTTCCAGGAGGCGATTCCCAGTCCGCCCAGCTCCGACTCCAGGATGTCCAGCACCGCCTCGAATTTCGGCTTTATGATCGCAGCGTGCTTTTCCATATGGGCACGAATGCCGTCTGCGCTGCCGAAAAAGCGTACGTGACGCATCTGGTTGATTTTATCCGGTCCGATCGTCTGAACCGAGAGCTGCTTGCGGATGAAGCTCAGATTATGCTCGCTGGCGGCCATCACCGCTACGCCGGCTCCCGGGAAGCTGATCTTGGAAGTGGAGCTGAAAATAAACGGACGATCCGGATGGCCCGCAGCCCGGCAAGCCTCCAGAATCGGCTTCAAGCGGTCGGGCGTATCGCTTAGATGGTGAACCGTGTACGCGTCGTCCCAGAAAATCCGGAAGTCGGACGCTTTGGTCACCATCCGCGCCAGACGATCGACGACCTCGTCCGAGTACGTGATACCGTCCGGATTGCTGTATTTCGGCACGCACCAGATGCCTTTGATCGACTCGTCTCCCCGTACCAGCTCCTCGACCCGGTCCAGATCCGGACCGTCCTGCCGCATATCGATAACGATCATCTCGATGCCGAACAGCTCGCAGATCGCAAAATGGCGGTCGTACCCCGGGCTCGGACACAGAAATTTAACCGACGGAAGCTTGCTCCACGGCACTTCGCCGCCGGCTACGCCGTGCAGCATCGCCCGGGAGATCGTGTCGTGCATCATATTCAGGCTGGAGTTGCCGCCAATGAGGATCTCGCCGGTCTGGACGCCCAGGAAGGAAGCGAACAGCGCCTTTGCTTCGGGAATGCCGTCCAGCCCTCCGTAATTGCGCAGATCCGTACCGTCCGCCGCCCTCAGCGCTTCGTCCGGTCTTAGGACATCCAGCATGCCCATCGACAGATCGAGCTGCTCCGGGCAAGGCTTGCCGCGCGACATGTCCAGGCGCAGCCTGCGGCTTTGATACGCCTCATACCGTGCTTGTAAAGATTGTTCGAGTTGTTGTAAATCGTCCGTGCTTCTTGTCCATAAGTTGCTCATGCAGGCGGCCTCCTAGTCTAGTTTCCATGAATCTACTATTCGCTGCGGCCAGCTGGATCTCCTTGCTTCCCGTCCTTCTTTCGAATCTATATAAGTTGAACTAAAGATCTACGATGGTAAAACCCAATGTAGTGGAGAAAAGAAATTAGCTTGAAAGCGAGTTTTGGCTTAAGAGCTTTCGTTAGAAAGCTGCTTCGGAAGGATAAGCTTTGAGTGTCAACAGTCCGAAGGCCAATTCAATCCGAGACACTCAAAACAAGATGTCTGAAGCTTCAAGCAATTTTTTTCGCAACGAAATGGACTTCAACTTTCATTAGTTCAACCTATATAGCTATAAATATGAATCGAAAAAATAGTTTGTTCGTACTATAATCAGAATAGTCTTTACGAGGGAAAGAATGGATCGAACGACAGGGGGATAGGACGATGGCACTGATTACAGTGGTGAAATACGACGGGCCTGCCGATGTGCTGGCCTGGAAATATCCGGATCAGGAGCTGGGCACCTGGACTCAGCTGATCGTGAACGAGTCGCAGGAGGCGTTATTGTTCATGGGCGGACAGGCGCTGGATGTGTTTCCGGCCGGGCGCCATACGCTTTCTACGCAAAATATTCCGATACTGACTTCGATCGTCAAGCTTCCGTTCGGCGGCAAGTCGCCGTTTACGGCGGAGGTGTGGTTCGTCAACAAGCTGCGGACGCTGAATATAAAATGGGGGACGGCGGCGCCGATCCAGTTGAAGGACCCGGTATACCAGGTTCCGGTATCGGTGCGGGCGTTCGGGCAGTTCGGCATTCAGATCGAAGACACCCGGAGTTTTTTGACCAAGCTGATCGGAACGGTTGAGGAATACGATCAGGCGACGCTCGGCAAACATTTTCGGGCCGCCATGATGATGAATATTAACGAGCTGATCTCGAGCTACTTGATCCATAAGAAGATCAGCATACTGGAGATCAATGCGTATGTCGGCGAAATATCGAAACATATCGAAGAGCGGATCGCTCCGGCATTCCAATCCTACGGAATCCGGCTGGTGAACTTTCATACCGACTCGATCAACATTCCGGAAAGCGACTCCGTAACGGCACGGCTGAAGGAAGCTTTGGCCAAAAAAGCGGAGATGAACATTCTCGGCTACACGTATCATCAGGAGCGGACGTTCGACACCTTGCAAAGTGCGGCGCAAAACGAGGCGGCTTCCGGAACGTTTATGGGAGTCGGCATCGGCATGGAGATGGGAGCCGGAATCGGAGGCACGATGGGGAGAACGATGTCCGAGCTGTCCCGGCAGGCGAGCGCCCCGGCGTCTGGCTGCAGCAAGTGCGGCCACCCGATTACCGCAGGTTCGAAGTTTTGCTCCAATTGCGGCGATCCGTACCATCCGTGTGCAGCCTGCGGAGCGGACAACCCGGCGAACGCCCGGAGCTGCGCCAAGTGCGGGCAGGCGATGGCCGGAGGGTGCAGGCATTGCGGCGTTTCGATAACGCAGGGAGCCAAGTTTTGTCCGGAATGCGGGCAGAGCCAGACGCTGCAGTGCAGCTCGTGTAAGCAGGAGTTTCAACCCGGAGAGAAGTTTTGCAAGGAATGCGGACATAAGCTGGGTTGAGAGGAGAAGACGATGAGCAAACGCAACGTGACTGGCTTGATGACGGTGCTTTTTCTAATCGCGGCTGCCGCGACCGCCGGTTTGTTCGGATTGTTGAGCCGGATCGGCTTGCCGCCTGCGCATAGTATCGTCTCCGGGGCCGCTATGCTTGTAGCCGAGCTGCTCGCCTTCCGCTTTGTTTGGGAGCGGGTCGGAGCCGGAGCGAAGGAGAAACAGCTGGTACCGGCTTATTTGGTGCAAGGCACGCTGATCGTGCTGTACGGAGCGGCTGTACTGGTGATTACGTTCGTGTTCGGGTTTGCCTTCCGCCTGTCGTGGCCTGTCTATGCCGGGGTCCAGGCCGGCATGCTCGTCTTGCTCGCCGCAGGTGTAATGGCGTCCGGCCGGTACGTCCGGTTCGTTGCGAAGCACGAGACGGAGCTTCGACAGCGGAGCGTATTTATGAAGCAAATGAAAAGTTCCCTGCACACGATCCGGGAGCTGCTGGCGTTAGACGGGAGCGGCAGAGAGAAGGAATTGCTGCATTCGCTTGTGGAACAATTGGCCGAGCGCTTGTCCGCCGGCGATCCGGTCAGCCGCCCTTCCGTCTCCCAACTGGAAGACAGCTTGCTGTGGCAAATGAGGGAACTGGAGAATTGCGTGCGTCTGCTGCGTGAAGAGAACGGTCATGCCGGTCATCTGGAGATGGCCCGTCAGCTCGCGCAGGACGTGCTCACGGATCTGGAGACGCGGAGACGCAAGCTTCGGAGCGAGGCATCGAGAGGAGAAGGTATCGGATGAATTATCAGGCAAAGCCATCCGTTCACGGCTGTTTGGTGTTTATTGGCTGTACGTTGTTTTTTCCGATCGGTGTTTTCTTTCTGCTGTTCCGGATCTATAAGCACCGCCATGCCAATCATTTGAAAATTGACGATATAAAATTAATTTCCGTGTCGCTGATGGTCGTTTGGGCGTTCATGTCGTTCGTGTACATGGTGGCGATGGTGCAAGAGTATCCCGGGGATGTCGTCTTGTTCGCCGTGATCACGTTTCTATTCCTTGCGCTTCCCGGCGTCCTCCTTGGTTTGTGGGCCAGACGCAAGGAGCGTAAGCTGCATCAGATGTATACCTATTACGAAAATCTGATCGTACATAAGCATATCGCATCGATCGACCGGATCGCGGACATGACCAAACAAAATGCCCATACGGTGATGAACGACATCTGTCATATGATCTACACCGGCCGCTTGCCGGGCGCGTTCGTAGATTCGTATTCCCGCGAAGTGTTGTTCCGGAACGCGCATGCCGACCCTCACAGACACGACGTGAACATCGTGATCGAGACGGGATACTCCCGCATGCAGGCGGCGCCCGCTGCAGCTCCCGTAAAAAAAGAAACCGCACCCGCTGTGAAAGTCGTAGAATGCTCGGGCTGCGGCTACAAGACCGAGCTGGTACAAGGCCAAAGCAAAGAGTGCGAATATTGCGGTTCTCCGGTCGGATGACCCCGGGAACGCTCCCGGGCCCGATGGAATAAAAAACCTCCAACTCCGTTAGAACGCGGGAGTGGAGGTTTTTTACATACTGCTGATCAACAGATACAACCCGGTAAACAGCAGGATGACGTACGTAATCATTTTGAATACCTGTTGATTCATATACTTAAATAAAAATTGCCCCAGGAAAATCCCGAGGAACAGCGAAGGCAACGCAATCGCAGCCGAGATCCACGTCTCGGAATTCGTCCCGTCCAATCCGATTTGCATAATCAAACTGGCCAAATAGACGAACAGGTAGTAGGCCAGCGTAGTGCTGCGAAGCGTCTCCTTGCGAGTGCCGACGCCTGCGAAGTAGAGCAGCAGAGGCGGTCCGGGCACCCCGATGCTCGTCGTTAACAGACCCGAGATGCCGCCGGTGACATAATCTTTGGTTACGGTCTGCCGGACAGTCAGCTTGAGGATCAGAAGTGCCGTCAAGAGCAGGATCAGGCCGCCTACGACCATTTTCAACCATTGAACATCCACGTATAAATAAATGAATATTCCCGGTACTAACCCCAGGATACTGCCTTTGATTAATCGGGTTAATAAAACCGGATCGATTTCCTTGCGAATGTTATAGATCATCACAAAGGAAAGGCAGAGCGACAGAATAATATTGATCTGAATAGCGGTATGAGCCGGGTAAATCAGAAACAAAAACGGCGTGCCGATAATTGAAAAGCCGTACCCGGTACTGGTCTGCAACAGCGAGGCGGCAAGGACAATCACAACGAGCAGAATCCAATCCTCCATTAAAGCGTCACTTCCATATTATTACTTTTGTGAACGGAACCGTCCACCTATTATAAAGTTTAATATGGATAAAATGAAGGGGGGCAGCTGGGTTATCGAATGGAAGCGCGCAGGAAATTTCGTCTTAGGGTCTTAGTCCAATCTTGTAATTAAGGGTGAATTTAAATTTTTTTTGCTGCCACAAGCGAGAAGAAAATATGCTCCATGATCGTATGTAGTTCCTGATGATGAAAGTTTGGGTAACGCGTGATGTTGGTCAACTTGGTATCGTCGGGCGATGAACGTGGTGCGGCTCGGTCGCAGTTTGATAACTCGGATTCAGGTCGTGCGGCTCGCTATGGAAACAGAGGATCGTATTTCCGTTTGAATCCACCCAATTGTAGTAGGAAACATCTATGATACCGCTGTGCAATTCTTCTGTGATCAACAGACGCGACCCGTCGACGAAGACGAACGTATGACGCGTAAATTTGCGGGAGGACCTTAATCCAGTTCCATCCCCGTCTCTGGTGTCGATTATGATGTGGGCGTAACCCGCTCTAATTGCGGTATATTAGAAGGCGGCCTTGCAGCTCGATGTGATTTCATCAAGCGCCGCCTCCTCGTCTTTCTATCGATCGCAGTAAGCCCTCCCACTGCTGCGCGTCGCGGGCTTCGTCAGGCGTAAGTTCCAGTTTGGTGTCAAGCGTATCCTCGTAGGTGCCGTCATACTTTTCCTCGAAATAAACGACTGCATTTACCAGTTCAGCAAGTTCTTCAGCCTCTGTCATCGGCCGGACCCGGTGCAGACGGGCTTGCTCGCGCTCATACGCTTCGGCGGCATCTGCCACTGATGTTTGTACACCTGTTGGAGCAGAATAAACGGCGTTTTCCGGTATGCGTACCTGCTTAAACCGCTCCCCCTTCTCAATACCGAGAAAACGCCCTTGGTTGAGCCAGTTATTGATCGTAGCGACACTTACACCGAAAAAGCGAGCAACTTCTCCTGTCGTGTACATGCGCATGTTTAAGGAGTCCTCTGACGTACCTACAGTCACCATATGCACAAGCAACCGCTGTAGAGCACGATGCGTATTTTGCTCAGTAAGACAACGTTGAACTTCCTGTAAAATTCCGCTTGGATTATGGGAGGATGTTTTTTCAATGTAGTTGGCCAGAGCCATGACAAAAAGTGGAAGATTTTTGCTTTGTGGCTCTGGAACGCTCTTAACTAATTCAGAGATCGTGACCGCTTCGGTAATGGCGATTTCCTTTTCCGCTAGATTAAACATAAACATCACCTCACCGCCTATCTTAACATGTTATGTTCAAAACTTCAATTGAACTTCAATTGTACATATAACAAACTTCAAATTTAGTATAAACCTGAAAACGCTAAATTATTCCATAAATTGTATGACTAAGAGTGGTAAGCGAGATGAGACGCATGCTATCTGATACGACAAGATAGATGAAATCGACAGAGAGGACGCTGAGGAATGATCGGGCGGTCTCAAAGTTAACGGTCAGCATATATTTTATTAATAAAGAACGCAGGAAGATTGAGGTTGACAACAACCATTTCTATTTGCTAAGTTAATTTTAAATTTTCAAAAAATAACATACGGCTATGAAGAGAACAGTAATTTGGATTCATTATTTACAGAGAGCTCCTGTCTGGTGGAAAGGAGTAATAAGGATCTAAATGAAAAAAGACTCGGAGCTTCGCATGGATCTAAGATTGTTTTCTTAGTGATGCTGCGACGGGATCTCCCGTTATAGAGATAGGGTATAATCAATTTTTTTTATAAAATTGCCGTACCCGAAGAGGTTGATATGGCAACATATCGATAAACTGAGGTGGTACCACGAAGTGAATAACTCTCGTCCTCAAGATTAATGATCTTGAAGACGGGAGTTTTTTGATTTTTTTGTTACATAAACGAAAACTGGAGTGAGATGAATGAGTAATGAACAAACGAGCCTTAGGTTAGAGAAATTAGAGACTTTAAGATCTCAAGGAATCCCGGTATATCCTGAAAGATTTTCTGCCAATTATGAACTTGCTGAAGCCTCTCTGCTTGAAGACGGAATTTCGGATGTACGAGTCGCGGGAAGAATACGGGGTATTAGGAACTTCAGTAAATTCACATTTATCACGATATCGGACATAGCAGGAAGTTTACAGCTTCTTTTGAATAAGGAAGAGATCGGGGAGTCGTCGTTTCAACAATTCCATAACTCGGTGGATATTGGGGATTTTATTGGGGTTGAGGGACATATGTATACGACTAGAACGAATGAGAAAACGTTGCGGATTCAAAGCTGCGTCTTTCTTGGGAAGGCTTTGCGTACTTTACCGGATAAGTGGCACGGGTTAAGTTCCATTGAAACCCGGTATAGGCAACGCTATTTGGATTTAATCATGACCAAAGAAACTCAATTACGTTTGTTAGCCAGAACGAAAATGGTTCGTGCTATTCGGCGATTTTTGGAGGATCAACATTTCTTGGAAGTAGAAACGCCGGTCTTGCAGCATACGTCCTCAGGTGCAATAGCTAAACCTTTCAGGACCTATCATAACTCGTTAGATACGGAATTAAACTTGCGTATTGCCCCCGAAACCTATTTAAAACGATTGATTATAGGCGGCTTTACCAAAATATTTGAATTCGCAAAGTGTTTCAGAAATGAAGGGATCAGCCCTCAACATCTTCAAGAGTTTACGATGGTTGAAGGATATGCTGCATACTGGAACTATGTCGACACCCTGAAACTCATGCGTGATATGATCCTGTTTATTCTTGAGGAAACCTTTGGTACGACAACTATTACAATAAAAGGCCGCATGATCGATTTCTCATTAGAATGGGACCTAATTTCCTTCAGGGACTTAATCTTAAGAGACACAGGGATTGATATAGACCTGTACCCTGATGTTAAAGAGTTGTACCGGGAAACGAAAAGGAAAAATATCGATTTAGAGCATGCGGATCTTGAAGTTTTAGGCAGAGGTAATTTTATTGATCTTCTGTACAAGAAGATGTGCCGCCCCCAACTGGTAAAGCCGACTTTTCTGGTCCAGCACCCGATTGATTTATCTCCACTAGCTAGAGCTAATGATCAGAATCCAACACTTACAGACCGTTTTCAGTTGGTA
This sequence comes from Paenibacillus oceani, assembly GCF_014705615.1. Taxonomy (GTDB): domain Bacteria; phylum Bacillota; class Bacilli; order Paenibacillales; family NBRC-103111; genus Paenibacillus_AB; species Paenibacillus_AB oceani. The sequence continues at coordinate 38,187 of NZ_JACXJA010000049.1, read as the reverse complement.
GTGAATGGTGCGGAAATCATTAATGCCTATTCCGAGCTGGTTGACCCGCTTGAACAAAGAAGAAGGTTAGAGGCACAAGCCCTTCTTAAGAGCAGCGGGGACTTAGAAGCTATGGAGATGGATGAAGATTATCTTACCGCGATGGAATACGGAATGCCCCCTATCTCCGGCTGGGGATTTGGCATAGAACGCCTGTTGATGGTGCTGACTGATAGCGATACGATTAAGGATTGCGTTTTATTTCCTTTGACTAAGAAAGTTTAAATGTGCGAAGATCTTTTTAATCATGGCGCGCTACTAACAAGGAGGCTTTTTCAATAATGAAATGTTACGTCGTAGATGCGTTTGCCGAGAAACTAATTTGAAGGAAAGATTAAAAATGCGCATCCTCACTCATCTAAAGAAAGCGAATGTCATGATAGGCTGCATCTGCTGCGGCGAACGTAAGCAGCTTCGCGCCTTCCTCGTGCAGGGCGGCTTGGTCTGCGGAGGAGATGGGCCGGAACGGGTTGATTTGTAAAGTGGCTGTCCCGCGCTGCTCTTCGATCGACCACAAACCGCTGACGAATCCGTCGATGAGAACGGTGGCCCGAATGATGCCATTCCTCGTGAAGACGCTGATCTTATCGTTATCCTGCATGATCCGGGTGCGGTTGTGGTAAGACAGCATGCTGTTTTTCGGCTTAAGGGCATTCGGTTCGTTCGTCCGTGGATTCATCGCTTGGCCGCCTTTGTTATCGGGATGGTTGGGGGATCGTGTCTATTGTGGCGTGTTGTTCGTTTATATCTCTATGGTAAGCCTCCCTCCCTGACAACAGTATGTCAGGATCAAATCAACACAGCGGCAATCCAGGACTTTCGTTTCGCGTCCCGGATAGCCGCTGTTTTTTTCGCATAGATGTCATTTAATCCCGAAGCGCACGAACGAATCGACGATTTGCCGCTGAAGCGTCAGGTAGAGCAGGAGGATCGGCAAGCAGGAGACGGTCGTCGCCGCCATCAACGATCCCCACATGTTCGTATCCGAGTTGACGAATAGCTTCAGACCGATCTGCAGCGGTGCGTTCTCCATCTTTTTGGTGATCAGCATCGGCCATAAGTATTCGTTCCAGCTGTTGATGAACATGATGATCCCGAGCGACGCGATCGTCGAGCGGATATTGGGCAAAATCAGCTTCGTCAAAATGCCGAAATCGCTCTGGCCGTCGATGCTCGCCGCCTCGATCAACACGCGGGGAAACGACTGGAAGCTCTGGTAGAGAGACAGGATGCCGAAGGCGGACACGGCAAAAGGGATAACGATGCCAAGCAGTTGTTCGTTTAACCCCATTTGGTTGACCAATACGTAATTCGGGATCATGATCGACTGAAACGGGATAAGCCACGTTAAGCTGAGAAGCATGAAAATAAACGTTTGTCCCCGGAACCGCCAGCGGACCAGCGCGTAAGCGGCCAACAGGCTCGTGGCCAGCTGAAACGCGGTCATTAAGGTAGACATGCCGAGCGAATTGAGCAGCATCCGGATAATCGGCATTTCCGTGAACGCATACTTGTAGTTGCTCCATGTCGGGTGCAAAGGAAGCAGGCTGGATGTGAAAATTTCGGATTCGTTTTTGAATGAAGAAATAATCATCCAATACAGCGGAAATATAGCCGCCGCGCTCATGGCGACGAGCAGTCCGTGCTGGATCAGCTTTAAAGCCGGAGGTGTGCGTTTCATCGTCGTCTCCTCATCAGTTGTCGTAAAAGGAGTATTTGCGGGTCAATCCGGTCAAGGCCAGGGCGATCAGCCCGAATACGAAGAAAAACATCATGGACGCCGCCGAACTGAACCCGACGTTGAGGTTGGAGAAGCCGAACTTGTACATCTCGTAATAAATGTTCGTCGAGGTGCCGTACGGTCCGCCCCCGGTCAAAATATCGATATAAGCGAATGTCCACTGGCTCGAGAACAAAATGCTCATCGTCAGCATGAACAGGATCATCGGGGACAAAAGCGGAACGGTGATATGCCGGAACAACGCGAGCCGCCCGGCGCCGTCCTGGGAAGCCGCCTCGTAATACTCCCGGTTGATGCTCGTTAGCGCCGCCGAGAACATAAGCGTGCTGAAGCCGATCATTTTCCAGCCGGTGATGAGCAGGATGATCCACTTGGCGAAATCCGGATTCGAGAAATAGGCGATCGGTTCCTGAAGCAGCCCGAGCTGGATCAGCGCCTGATTCACTAATCCGTTGGACGGGTGAAACAGCCAGCGCCATATCGCGCTTATGGACACCGGAGCCAGGATCATCGGGATGAAAAATAAAGCACGGTATACGTTTTTCATGGTGCCGGTCATCTGATGCGTTACGGTTGCAAGCAGGACGGGAATTACGATGGAGAACGGCAGCAAGCCGATCGTATAAAAAACCGTGTTGCCGATCGAATCGGCGAAGCTTTTGTTGGCTAGCAGGCGCGTGAAGTTGTCCAATCCGACAAAGGCCGGTTCGGTGCCGGGCACCATGCTCCATTTGTGAAAAGCCAAATAAAAGGTGGAAAGAAGCGGCTTGTACATCCAGACGGCAAGCAGCAGCAAAGCCGGAGACAAGTACAAATAAGGCTTCAGGCGCCGCAGCATCTTGATCCGGTTCCCTTTCCGTTTCCCGGTGAGAGAAGGCCGCCCCGTCAAAGGGGGAGCATACGAGTTCTCGATTACCTGGCTCATGACAGTTCCTTTCCGTTGCTGGATTCGAAAGGTTCGAACGTTTATTTCAGCAAAGCGTTAATTTCGGTTTGCGCTTTCTTGAGCGTGGCCGCGGCGTCTTCATTCGTCATAATCGTTTTGGCCACAGCGTCGGAGAAGGCGGTAGATATTTCCGTCGCATATTCGCCCGGCCAGATCGCGACCGGCTTGATTTGTTCAAGCTGCGCCAGATTGATTTTATACAGCGGATTTTGGTCGACGAAGCTCTTCAAATAGTTCGGATCGTCGGCGAGCGCGGTGCGAAGCGGCAAGTACCCGACGGAGGACGTGATGATCGTATAGCCTCGATTGCCCGTTACGAATTGGACGAACTCCCAGACCGCAGCGCTTTTGACCGGATTGTCCGGACGGATGGCGAGTACGCTTCCGGAGTTGACGGGTACCGCAGGCTTGTCGCCGAATCTCGGCAGCCCGGCGCCGTACAGCTTCCAGCCGCCCGCTTCCGACGCCTTTTTGAATCCGCTGTGCAGCGCGGTCGACGTAACGAACATCCCGAGATTGCCTGCCATAAACTGCTCGGACAGCTCGGCGTCGCTGCCTTTGGCATGAGCGCCGTTCTGGTACAGGTCCTTCCACATCTGCATGGCCTTGACGCCCGCATCCTCTCCGAATGTCACGGATTTGCGGTCCTTGGCAAGCACCCCGCCGCCGTTGCTGAGAATGAGTCCTTCCGTAATCCAGCCGTTGTTCGGCGCCAGTCCGAAGCCGTCCTTGCCGGTTGCGGCTTTAATTTTGAGCGAGGCGGCTTTGATGTCTTCCCACGTTTGCGGAGGTTTGGCCGGGTCGAGGCCCGCCTCCTGGAAGAGCTTGCCGTTAATAAACACGATCGGCGTGCTGAACGTAAAGGCGAGGCCGTACATCTTTCCGTCGATTTTGCCCAGCTCCAGAGCGTTTTTGGAAATGCCTTGGAAATGCTCGTCCAGAACGTCCTTGGGGAATACGTCCTCGTAAGCTTTGAAGCCAAGCGTCAAACGGGAGCTGTCGAGCGTGCCGAAAGCGTGCTGAACGACATCGACCTGCTTTCCGGCGGAAATGTCGGCCTTAAATTGCTGAAAGCTCGCATCCGCTACGCCTTCCACCACGACGCCCTTCTCCTTGCCTACCGTTTCGTTGAATTCCCGTATCAGCTGCTCCATGCCGGCTTTCATCGTCGGATAGGCCAGACTGTACGAGTAAAAGGTAACTTTCGTCGGTTTGCTCGGGTCCAGCTTGCCCAGCTCCGCTTGGCCGGCAGATCCGGCGTTGGAGTTGCATGCGGTGAGACTGACGGCAGTTGCGGTTGCAATTGCAAGGATGGCTGCCGTTTTCGTAATCCGTTTCATGGTTACGCCTCCAGAGAAAGAGTGGGATCGGAACTACACTTGCCATGTTTATTGAAGACAATAGGCTTGAATTCGTTCTCTGGCGGCTGCGTCGATTCCGAATTCGGCTTGCAGATAACGTTCGAACGACCCGTACGTTTCATGAATGGAAGTCATTGTTGCATCCAATAGCGGCTGCTTGAGCAGCATCGCCTTCTGGAACGATTCGAGCTCCTCCTTGCTTACGTACCGGGAGGCCATCTCGAACAAATGATTGTGATAGGCGGTCAGCGTTACATTGGACAGCAGAAAATCTTCCACCGCCGTCTCATAGGGAACGCCAAGCGTAAGCAGAATCAGCAGGCTGCCTACCCCTGTCCGGTCGCGGCCTCCGGCGCAGTGATGAACGAGGGGCAGGTGGAGCTCCGGCTCGGCCAGCAGCTTCATGAGATGCTTGTAGGCTTCGTTGCCGATCGGCAGCGCCGCGTACATTTTCGTCAGCATGTCGGCTGTAAACGCCTTATGCATGCCGGCTTCGAACATTTGCTCCAAGGTAACGTGCGGTGATGATTCGGCTGCCATATTGGCGGGAACGCGGGAAAGGACGGCTTGCCCGATCTGCGGGTCCGGCTTCAGCTCGGCTTCCGCCCGGTTGCGGTAATCCAGCACATGCCGGATGCCAAGCGCCTCGAGCACTTTATGATCGCCCGGCGTTAACCCTGTCAGCTCGGCCGCGCGGTAGAACAGACCATGCTTGACGGTGCGGCCGTCAGCCGTCCGGTATCCGCCCATATCGCGGAAATTAAAGGCGCCTTCCAGAGGAAGAAGACACTCTGGTTGCGGGATCGTGTGGCTAGTCATAAGGAATTGGAATCTCCTGTCTCTATTGAAATAATTAGTGCTGCTCGGCCAGCGCCTTCAGCGGAAAACGGAAAAATTCGGCGTTCGAAGTCGGGAGAGTGACGGTCGATACGGCGACGCCGTCTTGATCGACGGTCACCACGTTATAGCTGCAGGCGTCGAACATGCGGAAATGCTCGGCGTCAGCCAGTTCCCCGCCGAATGCGGTACCGGCTGCGGCAACGCTGAGGATGCCGCGGAACGTGCCGACATTGTTCGAATGCACATGTCCCGCCATCATTCCGATGACGTCCGTACCGGCGAGCACATCCATGAGCGCATCACGGTTTGTAAGACTATGATCGCCGGGCATGCCGTTGATCGTCAGCAGCGGATGATGGACGGCGACGATCGTTCCACGGGAAGCCGGCGTCCGGAGCTGCTCGGCCAGCCAAGCCAGCTGCCGGTCGTCGATCGTTCCGTTGTGCGCTCCCGGAACTTGCGAGTTCAGACCGATGAGCCGCAGGCCGTCGATCATATGCGTGTAGTAGTAAGGCTCTTCGGATGCGGTCTCGCCCAAGTACCCTTCACGGAAAGGAGAGCGGTGATCGTGGTTGCCAAGCACGACATAGACGGGCGCGCCAATCGTTTCGGAGCCTTCGTCAAGAAGCTTGCGGATGTAGGCGTAATCCGCGGTGTCGCCTTCATGGGACAAATCGCCTGTGATGAGCAGGAAAGAAGGGCGGAGGCCGGATTGTTGAATATGGCCGAAAACGTGTTTGACTTTTTCCGCCAACTGCAGCTTCGCGAACGGGCCTTCTGTGTCGGGCGCGTTCATGTGGGTGTCTGTCAGGTGCACGAATTGAATAGGTTTCATCGAAATCGCCTCCAAATGGAATGGGTAGGTTGTAAAACGGAAGAATAACTTGTATACAAGAACTATAAATCTTGTATGTAAGATCAGTGTTAACGGGATTTATCGATTTTGTAAAAAGGGGGGATTCGGCGGTGAAACGCAAAAAACTCGCGACCTCCGGGAAGAAGTCGCGAGTGTATGGGGGATAAGAACCGAGCAAGGTTCACGCATGTCGGTGTGAGATGGCTTTAAAACCGGTCCGCAGCAATTCCTCCCGCAGGTTTCGCTTCGATTCGAGAATCATCAGCTTGGCTTCCCGGTAGTTTTTGTCGCACAGGACCCGGTAAATGTCCGCATACAGCTTTTTACCGGTATAGGGACGATGCTTGCCTTCCATCGAGCGGTGAGCGACGACGAAAAACAAAATTTTATCTTTGTAGCGATCGAACGTTTGCTCCATGCACCGGTTGTCGAGTGCCTCGAGGATCGTTCTCATAAACAACAGCCCGTTCTCGTAGTAATCGCGGTCTCTTTTCTCCGCGCTCGCCTCCGTCAACCGGTCCAAATACGTCCTGAACGCCTCCAGATCCAGATCGTACGCATGCTCGTCGAACTGATCGAGAGCGTAGATGTACAAGGCATTCAGCAGGTCGAACATATCGTACAGCTCCTGGACATCGATCTCTTTTACCAGGACGCCGCGTTTATTCAACGTTTCGACGAAGCCGTCCTTCTCCAGTTGGGAGATTGCCGCCCGAACGGGAGTACGGCTCATACTCAGTTTGCCGGCAAGGTCGCTCTCCGAGAGAAGACTCCCTGGCAAATATTGTCCATTCAACAGCTTTTGGCGAATTTCCTGATAGGCGATATCTACAAGAGGCACGTCCGGCATGGCTGAAGCTCCTTAGAGGTTGAAAAAATAATTTACATTCCTTTTAGTATATCTCATCGGAGAGGCAGGGGGCAATGAAGGTACAATTCAAAGATGGAACATTACATGGATTGCTAGGTATAACAGGATGATGGCGGAGCGGTTTTCCAAAATTTGAGGTAAAATGGTTGTGATGAGGTAATAGGGCAGGAACGGTTAAACGGACAGGAGCATCGAACGCTGTTTGCCGTAGAGGATGCAGAAGCTCTTGCCCGTTTAAACCGGGAGTTTAACGGCGGATATCGGGCCGTTGAACATGTACGGGCGTCACTCGAAGGGAACCGGGAACTGGTTGTGCTGGCCTGCTTGGATGATACAGTCGTAGGATTCGTTTGCGCTCAATGGTTTACGTCATTTTGTTACGACCATCCGTATGGAGAAATAACGGAAATGTATGTGCAGGAGCATGCCCGCAGAAAAGGATTGGCTGCCGGGATGATCTCCTTGCTTGAGGAGGGGCTTCGGGAGCGCGGGGTACGAAGTGTCAAATTGCTTACGGGGTTAACTAATGAAAGGGCAATTCAAGTTTACCAGGATTCAGGCTACCAAAAAGAGCGTGAATTATCGTTATCAAAACGATTTTGATTGCCATGGAGAAAAGAAATTAGCTTTACAGACGAATCCGGTGAGGCTAATGTCGGTCGACATTTAATTTTCGAGCTGTCTGCAATAAACGCACCGAAAGCTCCGGCTTATGATCCTGGCCGGAGCTTTCGGGCTTCGTTTAGAAAAATTATTTATTGCTTTTTTAAAATCTAGATTAATGGTACGCCTTACTCCTCTTCGGTAATCACAACCGATTGCGTTTCACTTTCCCAATCTACAGCTGCTTTTAGAGCCTCGCTAACGAAACGAACCGGTACTACCGTGTTTCCTTCAACGATCGCGGCCGGTACTTCCAAAGTCACTTCTTTCCCATTCACATAAGCGGTTGCATTGTCGATAAACAGCTTCACTGTGATATCGTCACGCGTAACTGTGACGGAACGCTCGTCGGCATTCCAGCTCACTTCCGCTTTTAGAGCCTCCGAGATGGCGCGGAAAGGTACCAGCGTGCTGCCGTCACGGATGAATGGCGGCACTTCGACTGCCGGTTCTTCACCGTTTACATACAATTTAACGCCCTTTTTCCCCAGTTTCTCATAAAGCTTGCCCAACTTTTTGTAAGAATCGATATTTTTCAGGTTAGCTCTTATCGCATCCTTTTGCACATATACGGCATCGGTTACATTGCCTTGGCTGTCCAAAATATCGGCAACGGCGGAAAGCGCTTTGTCCTTTTCGATTAACGCTTCCAGTTCAGCCTTTTGCTCTGCGCTAAGCATGACTTCGTATTTGTTCAGCAGCAGGTCTGCGATAACAGGTCCGGCCGGCTTGTCCTTCACATTCTCCAAGGCATTCAGAAGCCCCTTATATCCTTGTTTACCGTTGTTGCCGTAGGTATCGGAGGTAACAGAATCTTGTGACTCTGACTCGACCTTCGGTTCCTTTTCTTTCGCAGCCGCATTAGAATGAGCCGCAGCTTCCGCTTTATTGTCCGCGTTGCCGTTGTCGTTCGGCTTGGCCGCAAAGGCGGATCCTGCCATAAGACTTGTTGCCACCAGACAAGCTGCTGTGATTGACCATGCTTTCTTTGTTTTCATTTTGAAAGCTCCTTTGTAGTAGAATTACTTTCCAAATCTATGTACCCTAACATGTTCGATTTCCCCCTCGATCTTTGTGAGGGTGGAAGCAACGGGATCTTCAAATAATTCGCCAAACATGCGATCACCGAAGAAATCCCAATGATCGCACCGACGTTATACGCCCTATTGTTTCGGTTTGCAGAGCGGAAGGTGCGCGGGAGTTGACTTGAATTTCGGACATAGGCTATATTGAAGAGAAATGAACGGGTTAGAAATGAGTTACAGCGGCGAGCAAGCAACTCGTAGGAACCGTGCGGAAATGTGAGGAGAATCGATGGTGGACAAAGGAAGTCGCAAATTTTTTCGACAGCGGTTGGAGCATATGATCGAGGAGCTTCGTTCCGGTATCGTGACAGGCAAATACGCTGCGGGAGACTTCCTGCCGTCCGAGAGCGATCTGGAAGGGATGTACGGGCTGAGCAACCAGTCGGTTCGCAAAGGGCTGGACGTGCTCGTCCAGGAACGGCTGATCGAGAAAATTCCGCGAATCGGCAATAAAGTGACGGAGAAGCCCGAGAAGCCGCATACGGTCATTCGGTTCGGGTACCACAGCACGATGGAAAATGATGCGGGAGTTCGCGGGCTGCTGGACCGGTTTCATGCGTTATACCCGCATATTCAGGTGCAGACGGTGGCTCTCCCGACGAGCGGCTACGTCCCGTTCGTGCTGGAGCAGCTGCAGGCGGGCCTGCTCGATGTCGTGACGGTGAACGAGATGAACGTGCGCGAGCTGATAACGCAAGGAGCGGCGGACTTGCTGCAGCCCTGCGACATCCACCCGGATACGTATCCGTTCCTGATGCCGCTATTGCCGCCGATGAACCCGCCGGTCGTCCAGCCGCTGCTCTTCTCGCCGGTGATTATCTGCTACAACAAGGACCATCTCGAAGAGTGCGCGCTGCCGGAGCCGCACAGCGGCTGGACGTGGCCGGAGCTGCTGGATTATGCGGTGCGGTTGGCGAGGCCCGGAGTCCGGTTCGGATTTTACTTTAATATGTTCATGCGCAACCGTTGGCCGATTTTTCTGCTGCAGAACGGCGTTGTGTTCCAAAGGGACGGCGACGGACGGTACGTCGTGGACGATGACAAGCTGATCGCCAGCCTCGAGGTTGGCAAGCAGCTGCTGGGCATGGCCGACGCCTTCCCGATTGCTTTGTCGGCCAGCGATACGGATGCGGAGGATTTATTCAGGGACGGGCAAGTGTCGATGATTATGACGACGTATTTCGGCCTGAATGAATTGAGGCAGGCGAACGTCACTTATGATATCGCGCCGCTGCCGCAGTTTGATTCATTCCGGACGATGCTGGTGCTCATCGGGGTCGCCGTCAACCGGCAGAGCGCCCACCGCGAAGAAGCGTTGCTGCTTGCCGATTATATGAGCGGGTATGAGACGCAGCAGCATATTCGCAAAAACACGATGAGCATACCGGCGAACCGGCGCGCCGCCGAATGGCGGGGCGAGGAGTCGGGGTACCGGCCGTCCCGGTATGGGATGTACCGGGAGATCGTCCCTTCGTACCGGACCGTGGGGGATTTGCAGCTGAGCTATTTGCAGCTGTCCCGTATGCAGCGGGACGTGAAGCTGTATTGGACCGGCCTGCTTAACGCGCACGATTTCTGCCGCCGGGTGGAGCAGACGCTGACCGAAGCGGGCCAAGGACTCCAGCCGATGATGCCGACGAAATAAGATACAACGTCATATTGACTCGCAACTGACTGGCATTGTGCCAGTCTTTTTTTATTTTCACCGTTGACACTTGATCGTTATGCGTTATAATGACATTAGATATGGGTTAGAAGTGGGTCAATACTTGGATTGTAAATGCGGCTAATGGGAGTGTTACTAGATGAGAATTGCTGTATTGCCACCACCTGCGGGTCAGAAGCGATTGTTCTCCGCGCGGGCGTGGGAAGAACTCCAATCGTTGGGAACCGTGGCGTGTAATGAGGTCGAGGAAAAACCGACGGAGGATTCGATTGCCGGGCTCATAACCGGAGCGGATATCGTCATCACGTCCTGGGGCACTCCGGCGCTGACCGCGCGGCTGCTCGACCGCGCCCCGCAATTGAAAGCCGTCATCCATGCGGCCGGCACCGTCAAACCGATCGTGACCCCGGCGCTTTGGGAGCGGGGCATCCGCGTATCGAGCGGCAACAACGCGCTGGCGATCGGCGTTGCGGAGACGGCGCTCGGATTCACGATCGCGACGTTGAAAAACATGTGGGCCTTGACGCAGAACATGAGGGACGGCCAGTGGACAAAAGGACGCGGCGACGTGCGGGAGCTGTACGAGGTAACCGTTGGCGTCGTGGGCGCAGGACGTGCCGGCCAGCACTACATCCGGCTGCTGCGCCAGTTCCAAGTCGACGTGCTGGTGTACGATCCGGTTATGGACGCGCAGACGATAGCGGCGCACGGCGGGACGAAGGCGGATCTGGATACGCTGCTCGCCAGGAGCGACGTCATCTCCATCCATGCGCCGTCATTGCCGGCAACGTACCACATGTTCAATCAGGAACGTCTGGCCGCGATGAAGGACGATGCGATCCTTATCAATACCGCACGCGGCTCGATCATCGATGAGAAGGCGCTTGAGGCGGAGCTGCGCAAAGGCCGGCTGATTGCCTGCCTCGATGTGACCGATCCCGAGCCGACGCCGCCGGATCATCCGCTGCGTCAGCTGCCCAACTGCATCATGACCCCGCATATTGCGGGAGCGGTGACGAACGGCTTGAAGCGTCTCGGCGCCTTTGCCGTTGACGAGATCGCCAGGCTGCAGCAGGGACAGCCGCTGGAAGGAGAGGTAAGGGAGGAGCAGATGGCCGTACTCGCCTAACAATAAGGAGGTGTGTCCCATTCCATCCAGACTCAGGATGTGTCGGGGGACGAGTCGGGGAGCTGCGGCGGCAGCCATGCTGTTGCTGCTCGTCTCCTGCACGTCGTCTCCGCCGATAAGGGAAGCAGAGCACATTCAGGAGGCGGAGCACATGAACACGAGTCAAGAACGGCGCGGGCGGATCAACCCGCAAGCGGCGGCGGAGCTTCCCGGGGACGCGCAGCCTGTGGCGATAGATCGGGTGCAGGACGCCCTGGATCAAGCGGCGGGCGAGACGATCTGGGTCGCTTCGGGTACTTATGCAGACCGGCAACTCGTCTGGACATACAAGGGCGAAGGCCCTGTGGCGATCCGGGCCCGGGAAGAAGGCGGCGTCCGCTTGACCGGGACTTCGCTTGTAACGATTCGCGGCAGCCGGCATGTCGTGCTGAGCGGTTTTTGGTTTGACGCCGTAACGTCGGACAACAGCGTCGTGCTGGATGGGTCGTCTGACGTCCACGTGACGGAAAACTACTTTTACCGCAACGGGCGCACCCCGACGAGCAAAATCGTCGGCATTCGCAACGGTTCGGCCCGCAACGAGATTCATCACAATACGTTCGATCAAAGCTACGGGCAGTCGGTGGCGACCTACAACGGGCATACGCCGGATGACGTGAACAACACCGACAATCGGATCTACGCCAATTTGTTTTACAACATTCCGACGGTGAAAAGCGTGTACAACAAAACGAACGGAATGGAAGCGGTTCAATTGGGGCAGGGGCGTGATGTGCATGTCGTCCACCGGACCCAAGTGTATGAGAACGTGTTCGAGCATGTTGCGGGCGACCTGGATGAGATTATCAGCGTCAAAACGAGCGGCAACGCGATCTATCGCAATTCGTTTCTGAACAGTCCGTCCGGATTGACGATCCGTCTGGGGGCGGGCAATACGATTCGGGACAACTATTTCGAAAATGCGGAGAAAGGCATTCGCTCGTACGGGTACGATCAGACGATCGCGCGCAATTACCTGGCAGGCGGCCGGATCGGCATCCAGTTCCCGGCAGCCGACACGAAGACCGGCGAGAAAGAGCAGGTCGCCGCTCCGTATTACCAGTCCGACCGTTCGCTTATTACGGACAACATCATCGTGCGGCCCAGCGAAGCGGCGTTCGTCTTCGGACGCAACTACAAGTCGGACCAGTGGCCGCTGCTGCCGACCGCGCTGCGGATCGAGAACAACGACGTGTATCTTTCGTCCGTCAGAGCGAAAGACTTCACGATGCACGAGCAAGCGCCGGCATTTGATCCGTCGATGGCAACGTTTAAGGGCAATCGTACGTTCGGGACGGACCGGCTCAACCGGGGAAGCGTCACTGCTGGCGACCCTGCGGCGATTGCATTTACGATTACAGCCGAACCGGTTTTTCCTTCGCCCTCGGACTTCTGGGGCGAGGAGCCGCTGGGGAGCCGGGACAGCCGAACGGGGACGGCCTGGAAGCAGCCGGAGCCAGTCATACGTTAATCGTTAGCCAAGGGTAAGGGCATAGGGGAGTTCGTTCCAAAACAGAGAGGGGTAGATCAATGAACAGGACACGCACGCGCACATCGCTTATCGCAGCAGGATGTATGGCACTATTGCTCGCCGGATGCGGCAATGACGGCACGGCCACAAGCGCCGACGCCAACAAGGAAGAAGCGGCCCGGATCGCCAGCGAACCGACCGAGCTCGTCTTTTACAACACGTCGAACGGCTGGACGCAAGAGCGGTTTATGGAAGAGTACGGCAATCCGATTGCGAAGAAATTTCCGAACTACACGCTCAAATTCGTGACGCAAGAAAACAGCCAGACGCTGCCCAACTTGCTGACAACGGGTCAGCAAATCGATATTCTGATGGCCTCCATCGGGCTGACGCCCGCCTTCCTGCTGAATTACGGGCTGGAGAGCGATATTAGCGATCTGATCAAGAAGTACGGCTACGACTTGACCCGTCTCGAGACGTCTCTGGTCGATATTCAGCGGGATTTGGCCGACGGCGGCATCTACGGATTGCCGGTGACCAATACGTCTGCAGCGCTGTTCTACAATAAGGACCTGTTCGATAAGTTCGGCGTCGGTTATCCGAAGGACGGCATGACGTGGGACGAGACGTTTGCCCTGGCGCAGCAGATGACGCGTCAGGACGGCGGGGTCAAATACCGCGGGCTGACGATGGCGTTCCAGCATGTGCTGTTCCTGAACCAATTGTCCGCTCCCCATGTGGATAAGAAAACGAACAAAGCGGCGTTTTTGCAGGATGGCTTTGTCCGATCCTTTGAAAACCTGGCACGGTTTTACCGGATACAAGGCAACGAGCTGCCTAATAACAAGTTTGCGCTCGGTTCGCAGCGGGACGACTTCTACAAAGTGCAGGATATCGCGATGTTCTTGTCGCTCAGCGGATCGGCCGTATCGTTCGGCGCGATGAACTGGGATGCGGTGCAGCTGCCGGTGTTCGCGGACAAGCGCAATGCAGGGCCTCAGGCGTATCCGAACTACTTTTATTTGACGAATATGAGCAAAAAACGCGATGCCGCCTTCCAGGTGATGGACTACGTTACCTCGCTGGAATACCAGAAATGGCTGACGGAAAAAGGAAGCTTCCCGGTCGTGCGCGAATCGTCCAAACTGATGGAGGACTTCGGCAAAACGAACCCGATCTATGTGGGCAAAAACGTGAAGTCGCTCATGCCGCAATCGTTCGCCCCTGCGACGACGAAAACGAAATTCCAGGATGCCGCCGACAAAGAAATTTTGAATGCGCTTAACAAATACGCGAGCGGCAGCGATGTCAATACGGCGCTGCGCCAAGCGGCGGAAGCGACCGACCAGGCGATAACCGCTACGGCAGCGAAATAAGCAAGCGACGGCTTGAAGTGCGAAAGCCGATAGGATGAACCTGGCAAGGGATTCGATCCTGTGAATGAAAATACGGCTGGCAGCTTATCCTAAACGATAGGCTGCCTTTTCTAGTAGAGGTCAAAACGGATAAGGGTGCAGCGAAGCTGGGCTGGGATGGGCATGTTTTGCTTGCAATAAGGCGCTAGCCGCTTACGCGGCAGCGGGCATATATCACGGGAGAGCGGCGGGCGTGTGGCCTTGTACTTCCCTGCTCATGGACGGGGAAGAGCCGAGAGCCGATTAAGAGCGGTTTGTACCCTTTATTTGGTCCGAAACCAGCTTGAATGGGGAAATAAGAGCGGTTTGAAGCTGCTATAATCCGCGAATAGGGCGCAGACCCCGTCAGATGGTTGGAATAAGAGGTGCAAACCGCCTTTATTCGCTTCATTCTGCCCAATCTGCCGGAAATAGCGGGTGCAAAAGACTCTTAATTCGTTTGGGAACCGGCATGTATACTCGGGTTCAGCCAAGCGGGACGCTTACTGTCCGAAAGCAAAGCCAACTGCGGCGCATCCCCCTTTATTTTCCATTGACTTTCCCGTTAGAGCGCGATAAGATAGGGGCAAATTAATACTTAAACGTTTCAGTACCAACTTCACTTAAACGATTAAGTATGATAAACAAGGGGGAAACGTATGTTGTTCAAACGATTGCATCTTTTCACCTCGGTCGCCGTTATTTCCAGCCTTGCGCTTTTGGCCGCCTGCGGCAGCAAGGCCAGCCCGCCGGCGGATCAAGGGCAAAGCCGTCCTGCGGACGAAACCGTCAAGCGGGAGGGTGGGTTGAAACCGGAGGCGGGAGCGCAACTGCTCGTATGGGAATCGAAGGGCCCGGAGCTGGACTATTTGAAAGCGATCGCAGAGCAATTCGAGAAAGAATACGGGGTCAAGGTGAAGGTGGAGCCCGTACCCGCGATCGACTCGGTGAAAAAGCTGACGACGGACGGTCCGGCCGGCCTCGGGGCTGACGTATTCGCCGCTCCGCACGATCAATTGGGGAATGCCGTGCTGGCCGGGCTTGTTTTGCAAAACGACGTATTCGATGAGGCGGCGAGGGGCGAATACATGGAGTCGGCCATCGACGGGGTGAGCAACAAAGGGACTTTGTACGGATTTCCGACGGCCATCGATACGTACGCGCTGTATTACAACAAAAGCCTGATGGCGGCCCCTCCGAAAACGTACGAAGATATCGTCAAGTTCGCCGCCGGGTACAACGACCCGAAAAACAAAAAATACGCCTTCATGTGGAACGTCGGCCAATTGTACCAGTCTTACTCGTTCCTGGCCGGTTACGGCGGTTACGTGTTCGGGAGCAAAGGAACCGATGCGGGCGATATCGGGCTGAACAATGAAAAAGCGGTCGAAGGCGCATCCTATATCCAATCGCTTAAGCAGATTTTGCCGTTAAATACGAACGACATCAACGACAATATCATTACGGGCTTTTTCCAGGAAGGGAAAACGGCGGCGGTTATTAACGGGCCGTGGCTGCAATCGAGCCTGACCCAGGTCAACTTCCAATACGGCGTCGCTCCGCTGCCGCTGCTGCCGAACGGCCAGCACCCGATCAGCTTCTCCGGCATCCGCGGCTTGTACGTCAATTCGTATACGAAATATCCGGCTGCGGCCAAGCTGTTTGCGAGTTATGCGACGAACAAGCCGAATCTGACGAAACGGTTCGAGATGACCAAGCAATTGCCGCCGAGAAAAGATATGATGGAAGATCCGATTCTTACCCAGGACGCGAACGCTTCGGCTTTCCTGGAGCAGGCGAAATACTCCACTCCGATGCCGTCGATTCCGGAAATGGGCAACGTATGGGTGCCGGCGGGCGCTGCGCTTTCCTCGCTCTGGAACTCCAATCAGGACCCGCGCATCGCTCTGAACAATGCGGTCGAGCAGATCAAAACAGCAATCAAGACGACGAAGTAAGGCGGTTACACGTATGAACTTGACACAAGGAGCCGGGCGGTACCGGACGAAGGCTGGCTTATTATCCGCGCTGCTGATCGGGCTCGGTCAGCTGTACAACAGGCAATACGGCAAAGGCCTGCTGTTCATGACGGCGGCGCAGCTGTTGTTCTGGACTTATTATCCGATCGCTTTCAAAGGAATTGCCGGACTGATTACGCTGGGGAAAGCGCCTACCCGCATCGTCGGAGGCAAAATCGTTCAAGGCGACCATTCCATCTTCCTGCTGATAGGCGGTCTCATCACGCTTGTCATCGTCCTGCTGTTCGTCGGCTTTTATGCGCTGAATATTTATGACGCCCGCAAAAACGGGGAGCTTCGTGACGAAGGACGGCGCGTTCCCGGTCTTATCGATTCGTTCCGGACGGCGAAGTTCCGGCATCTGCCTTATTTGCTCTTGCTGCCCGCCTGCGGCTTCGCGCTGTTCGTCACCGTCATACCGCTGACGTTTAACGTGCTGATCGCCTTTACGAATTATTCCGCTCCCGCCCATATTCCCGACCGGGCGCTGGTGGACTGGGTAGGGCTGCGGACGTTCACCGATTTGTTCACGCAGGAAGCTTGGCGCTCGACCTTTCTCGGCATATCCGTCTGGAACATCGCTTGGGCCGCCGCTTCGACCGTATCGGTGTTTTTCGGCGGGCTGCTGCTGGCGCTGATGGTGAATTACCCGGGCATCCGGTTCAAGCGGTTTTGGAGAACCATGTTCATTTTGCCTTGGGCGGTGCCGCAATTTATCTCGATTCTCGTGTTCCGGGTGTTACTCAACGGGTCGTTCGGCCCGGTAAACGATATGCTGATGAAGCTGGGTATCCCGGCTGTTCCGTGGCTATCCGACCCGCTGATGGCGAAAGTGACGATCGTGCTGGTCAACCTGTGGTTTTCGACTCCGTTTCTGATGGCTCTGATGTCGGGAGTGCTGACGACGCTGCCCCGCGATTTGTACGAAGCGGCGGAAGTGGATGGGGCGTCGGGACGGCAGAAGTTCGTCGGCATTACGCTGCCGCTCGTGCTGGCGGCTACCGCGCCGATTCTCATTATGCAGTTCGCGTTTAATTTCAACAACTTCAACCTGATTTACTTGCTGACGGACGGCGGTCCGGACCATCCCGGCTATTACTATGCGGGGAGCACCGATATATTGATTTCGTGGATTTACAAGATGACGCTGAACCAGAGCCAGTTCAACATGGCCTCGGCCGTCTCCATTATTATGTTTGTGTTTATCGCGGCTTTCTCGTTATGGAATTACAGGCGGATGAAGTCTACCCGAGAAGAGGATTTGGTCTGAATGTCGAAGCTGAAAAACAATGGACGTGACGGAATACGCGCAAATTCGGCGAAGTTCCGGGAGAAGCTGATCTTAACCGGCATCTACGCGGTGTTCGCACTGCTGCTCGCGGCGATCGTATATCCGATCGTATGGGTGATCGGGACGTCGCTGAATCCCGGCACCGGACTACTGGTCAGCAGCATGTTCCCGGCGAATCCGACGTTCGGCCATTATGCCGAGCTGATCGGCGATACCGATTTTGTGCTGTGGTACGGCAATACGATCAAGATCGCGGTGTGCAACGCCGTCTTGTCGACGGCATTGGTGGCGATAACGGCTTATGCCTTCTCCCGTTTCCGCTTCAAGGGCAGGAAGCAAGGACTCATGACCTTGCTCGTCTTGCAAATGTTCCCGGGCTTCTTGTCGATCATGGCGATTTTCGTGCTGCTGCTGCAAACGAAAATGCTCGATACGCATCTGGGCATCGTGCTCATATACGCCGGAGGGGCCGTCTCGATGGGAACGTGGGTGATGAAGGGCCATTTCGATACGATCCCGCGCAACCTGGAGGAAGCGGCTTTTCTGGACGGCGCTACCCATAAGGACACGTTTTTCAAAATTATTGTCCCCTTGTCGCTGCCTGCCGTGACGTTTGTGGCGCTGAACAGCTTTATTACGCCGTTCATGGATTTCATCTTGCCGCAAATCGTCTTGAGGTCGTCGGAGAAGATGACGCTGGCCCAGGGGCTGTACAATATGGTCGCCAACGAGACGAATTCCAGTTTTACCGTATTTGCCGCCGGGGCCGTGCTTGTCGCATTGCCGATTACGCTGCTGTACATGTATTTTCAGAAATATTTGATCGGCGGGCTCGCGGCCGGCGCCGACAAAGGCTGACGAAGCCGGTATTTGGAGGATGGGGGAGTGCGCCATGCACGTCGAAGCGATCTATCACAGGTCGACGGACAGTTATTGTTACGCCTATGACGACCGGACGGTCCACATTCGGCTGCGCGCCAAAAAAGGCGATCTGCGGACTGTCAAAGCTTTATACGGAGACAAATACGATTGGGAACATACCGCGAAGGAGAAACATCTGCACAAGATCGCCAGCGACGAGCTGTTCGATTATTGGCAGGCCGAGCTGACGCCTCCGTACGGCCGGCTCCGCTATGCGTTCGAGCTGGCGTCCGGCAGCAGGAAGCTGTGGTATACGGAGCAGGGCTTCTCGGAGCGGAAGCCGCAAGATCCGCTGTCCTGCTTCGACTACCCGTTTCTGTGGCCGAGCGAGGTGTTGAAGCCGCCGGAGTGGGTCAAGCGGGCCGTTTTTTATCAAATATTCCCCGAACGGTTTGCGAATGGTGATCTGGCGAACGATCCGGCAGGCGTCCGTCCTTGGGATCAGGACGATCCGGGACCGCACGATTATTACGGCGGCGATCTGCAAGGGGTGCTGGACCGGATCGATTATATCCAGTCGCTCGGCGTCAACGCGGTCTATTTTACTCCGCTCTTCGAGGCGCGTACGAACCACAAGTACGATACGTCGGATTATCTGCGTATAGACCCCCATTTTGGAGACGCCAAGCTGCTGAAACGGCTGGTGCAGGCGTTCCACGAACGCGGCATTCGCGTCGTCCTCGATGCGGTGTTCAACCATAGCGGCTTTTGGTTTGCGCCTTTTCAGGACGTGCTGGAGAAGGGGGAGGCGTCGGCTTACCGCGACTGGTTCCATATCGACGAATATCCGCTGACGAGGGAGCCGCGGCCGTCCTATCGCTGCTTCGCCTTCGAATCGCACATGCCGAAGCTGAATACGGCTCATCCGCAAGTGCGCGATTATTTGCTGGACGTGGCGCAGTATTGGGTCAAGGAGTGCGATATCGACGGATGGAGACTGGACGTGGCGAACGAGGTCGACCACGGGTTTTGGCGGCAGTTCCGCAAGACGTTGAAGTCGTTGAAGCCGGATCTGTATATTCTGGGGGAAATCTGGCACGATGCGATGCCGTGGCTGAGAGGCGACCAGTTCGATGCGGTGATGAACTATCCGGCGACGGAGGCGGTGCTGCAGTTTTTTGCCAAAGGCGAGATCGATGCCGAGACGTTAGCGGATCGGATCAACCGGCTGCTGGCCGGCTATCCGCAGCAAGTGAACGAGGCGGCTTTTAATATCGTCGGAAGCCACGATACGCCGAGGCTGCTTACGGTCGCCGGGGACGAGCGGAAAGGGAAACAGGCCGCGCTGTTTCAATTTATACTGCCTGGGACGCCGTGCGTGTATTACGGTGACGAGACGGGAATGCAGGGAGGGCCCGACCCGGACTGCCGGAGGCCGATGGTATGGGACCCGCAGTGGCAAAACGCACAGCTACTCGACTTTTACCGCCGCCTCGTCTCGCTGCGCAAGTCGCACCCCGCCCTGCAGGAAGGCTCGTTCGACTGGCTGTATGCCCGGGGCCGCCAATTGGTCGTGCGGAGAACTCATGCCAGCGGGGACGTGTACGTGTGCTTCAATCATGACGCCGCTCCGGCTCATCTCGTGTTCGCCGTCGAGCCGCGCTTTTCGCCCGTTCCGGTGTGGGGGAACGGCGTCGTTCAGATCGCGGAGAAGGAGGCGAACGTCACCTTGCCTCCGTTCGGCTGGCACGTACTGATCGCGGCGTCCGGGAGCGATTGACAAATCGGATGGCGTGTGATTAAATCGACTGAAACGTTTAAGCAAAGGCGGCAGATTTGAGATGAAAAAAGCGACTATCAAAGATATTGCTAAGGCGGCCAACGTGTCGATTGCCACCGTCTCCTATATTTTGAACGACGTCAAAACCCAATCGATCTCCGACGAGACACGGGTTAAAGTATTGAAAATCGCCCAGCAGCTCCAGTATGTGACGAACCGGAGCGCCCGTTCGCTGAAGCTGCAGAAAACCGGGCTGATCGGGATTTTATTGTTCAAAGATTTACAGCCCCACCGCTGGTCGGAGCTGAAGTACGTCAAAACGTTATACCGGATCGAACGGCTGTGCGGCCAGCTCGGCTACCATACGATCTTCATGCAGATCGAAGGGGACGCTCCGTCCTATGACATGATCCGGGAGCGGAATCTGGACGGGGTGTTTCTGATGAATGTGGACCAGGAGCGGTTTGCGACCATCTCCCGCTACTTCGGATTCGGCATTCCCGTCTTTGCGATCGACAGCCATATCGAAGATACGATCTTCCATAAAGTGCTTCCCGACTTCGCGGCCGGCTTCCGGTCCGCGCGGGAGAAACTTGGCGAAGAGCCGCATTTCCTCGTGATGGACGGATATAACGATTCGCAACTTGTCGGGCAAATCAAGCGGCTGTCGGGTATGGACGAGGAACGGATTCACGTGTATGAGGGGCCCGAAGGGCTGAACGCTTTTTTGGCCAAGTACCCTGGCTGTCCGGGAATCGTCGTCAACGAATTTTTGGCAGGCGAGGCAGTGCGGACTCATGACCGGATCGTCGCTGTATGCACAAGCGATTGTCCGGAAATGCTGGCGGAGCGGATCGCCAAGGTAACGTTCGATCTAAGCGATTACAAGCGGATTGTGGATATGATGGACCGCAACATTCACGATGCGGATCACAGCAGTCCGGAGAAGTTCCTTTATTTGCCCGTTATCTCGTAAGACAAGGACAGGAGGAAGGCACCAAGTGAATTCATCGCGGTTGATCGCATTCGAATCGTTTCATTCCGCTATTTTAAACAACAATCGCGAATTGTTCGTCTATTTGCCCCCGAGTTATGATAGCGATCCGGATGCGCGTTATCCGGTTTTGTATATGCACGACGGCCAGCACGTCTTCCACAAAGACCGGAAGGGCGAGTCGTGGGACGTTCATCTTACGGTGGATCGGCTCGTTGCGGAAGGACGCATGCGCGAAATTATCGTGGTTGCGGTCGCCCATGTCGAGGATGCGCGCATCGCCGAATATATGCATGCAAGCCCGGACGGGCATGACGTGTTCGGGATGACGAACCAGGGCGAGCTGTACGAGTTGTTCCTGCTGCGCGAAGTGAAGCCTTTTATCGACAGGAAATACCGCACTTTGCCGGACAAGGAGCATACCGCTCTGATGGGATCGTCCGCCGGCGGGCTGGTTTCGTACAATATCGGGTTCCGGCATCCGGATACGTTCGGCATGATCGGCGCATTATGTCCGTTCTTCGTAAGCGTCGATCCGGCGACGATGGAGGAACGCTGGTTAAGCCGGGTATATACGGAGAAGCAGGATTTGAAAATATGGATGGACGTGGGCGATTCCGAAGGTTATACCGTCATGGAAAAACATGTGCGGCATGTCGCCGATACTCTGATCCGGGCGGGCTTCCAGCCGGGAGTCGATCTCATGTTCCATGTGGCCATCGGCTCGGGGCATTCCCAGAGGGATTGGGCCGCCCGTGTCCATGCTCCGCTGCTGTACTTTTTCGGCGGGATCGGCAAGCCGGTCCGAGCGGAGCTGCACGGCCCCGCCGTCATCGGGCTGGAAGGGCCGAGGCGTGCGCTGAACCCGGTCGTCCATTACGACAGCGGGTTTATGGTCACGGACTTGAATGCGCATTATGTAGCGGACGATCCCGGGATCGTCGAGGCGAGCGCGGACGGCAAGCTGCTGCCCAAGCGGACCGGAAGCACGAAAATTACGTATAACGGCTCTGCGGTGACAGCCTGTCACGAGCTCGCCGTCGTCCCGCATGTGCCCGCTACGGTTCCGGTCGAGATGTACGTGAAGGTACCGGAGGGCACGCCGCCTGCAGATAAGCTGTACGCGGGCATCGAGCTGCCCCTTCTTCGCGAGGGCTGGTACGGGGGGACGTTCGAGGTGCCGAGAGACGTTTCCTTCGTGTTCCGCATTTCCCGCGGCTTGGGCCGGCACGAGGTCGATGCCCGGGGCCGGGAAGTTCCGTACCGGACGTTCACGGCGGACGGCCGCCAGGTGCTGCATTATGAAGTGGAAGATTGGATAGATACGGCGTCGGAGCGCTTATCGGGGTGAATAAGATGACAAACGGATCGAGCCTTTTGCGAATCGAAAACTTTTATTCCGCCAGCCTGGACAACTCAAGAGAACTGTTCGTTTATTTGCCTCCAAACTACCGGCACCATACGGCCAAGCGTTACCCGGTGTTGTATATGCATGATGGTCAAAATGTATTTCATCCGGCCTTCAACGGTTATTCGTGGAACGTGCACGAAACGGTCGACCGTCTCGTCTCACTCGGCCTGATGGAAGAGATCATAGTGGTCGGGATCGCCAACCGGGGGACGGAGCGATCGGATGAGTTTACCCACGATCTGGCCGGCGTGTTGTATCGTGAGGATAAAGTAACCGTGCAGCCGAAAGGCTTGCTGTATGAGTCATTTCTGATCGATGAAGTGAAGCCGTATATCGATGCGGTGTTTCGCACCGAGCCGGGTCCGGAGCATACGGCGCTGATGGGATCGTCGCGGGGCGGACAGGTGACGTACCATATCGGCTTCCGCCGGCCGGACGTTTTCGGCAAGCTCGCTATCGTGTCTCCTTATTTTTATTGCGTGGACCCAAGCAGCTCGGCCGAAGTGCCGCTCGTGCACCTGTTCCGGGAGAAGCAGCCGCTGTCCCGGATCTGGATCGATCTCGGCGGACGCGAAGGCACATTGGTGATGGAAAAGCACGTCCGCGGCGTTGTCGAGCACTTGCTTGCGCTTGGTTATGCGCCGGACAGCGAGCTGGCGTATTATTTGGATGCCGAGGCGGAGCATGTAGAGCATGATTGGGCCGCACGGCTGGCTTCGCCCTTGCTTCATTTGTTCGGCGACGAGCGGTCGCCTGTCGATACGTTGAGGCTGTGCGGCTGCGGGGAAGTCAGCATGGCCGGTCCGGCTTGCCGCCTGAACCCGGTTGCGGTTCGTGCCGACGGACTGACCCACTCGGTGCTGCGGCCGGTTTATACGGTCGAAGACCGTTCCGTTCTGAAGGTGCGGGAGGACGGAACGATCGTGCCGCTAACGACCGGCGAGACCGTTATTACCGCCGAATACGGCGGTGTGCAGGCGAGCCGAACGGTTCGCGTCACCGCCGGATAACCTCTAGGGCTGGATATTCCGGTTCAAACGTAAAAGGATAGTAACGAGGCTGCCGGAGAGCGATCCGGCGGCCTTTTTGTGTGCGGTCCTGTATAGATACGCGCAACCTTCCAGGTATTGGAAGCGTATAAGAAAGGAAACGGCCGCAGGGGGGATGATCGGTTGGCTCTGGTACCTGTGTTTGGAGTCGCGTCTGCTGTTTTGTCTTTTATACTGCTCTCCGTGCTATGGATCGCGGGACTTCTTTTATGCAGGAAGCTTTCCTTTCGGGGAGGCTACTATTTTTTTCTGTTTTTGCTGATCGGCAAAATCTACTCCTTTCTGGTTACTTGGGTGCTCTCGCCCATCCTCCAAACGTATATGGATTCCGTCAATGCTGCCTCGAAGCCCTCATTTGGAATGAGGCCGGGAGAACTGCTCATGTGGATTTCTTATGCGAACGGCTCCATTACCTATCTGTTCCAGCTGATAGCGTACGGCTGCCTGGTTATCGGGTTTTATCGGATGTGGGCGCAGCGGAAGTATGACTTCCGCTAATTTCGCAAAACCCGCAACTTTCATGCCTTAGCGGAAGTTTGGTTACCGTTATTTTAGCTTTTTGGGTTGATCCAGGCGGTTATGCAGCAAATAGCGGAAACGATATTTCCGCTATGGGTCGATTTCCTGCTGCAAGAAACAAATAACGGAAGTGATACTTCCGGAAGAGGGTAGTCGGGCCGCAAAAAACTATCGCGATCCCAAGGAGGGAACAATGGCTATTTACTTGGTTAGGCATGGTAAAGACGAGGACGGGTTTCGCGGCGGCTGGAGTCAGCGGGGACTCATCGCGGAAGGGTACAGACAATCCGAGAAACTAGGCCGGTATCTTCAGGAAAACCGGGATGTGTACAACATTCATCGGATCGTTAGCAGCGACTTGCAGCGTGCGCTGGATACCGCAAATGAGATTGCCCAATTCCTTGACTTGCCGGTGCATCGCAGCCGCGACTGGAGAGAAACGAACAATGGCCTAATCGCCGGGATGCCGAACGAGATCGTAAATGAACGATACCCCGGCTTGTATTTTTCAAGTTTACGGATGGATGAACGATATCCTGACGGCGAAAGCCCTATCGAGTTTTTTACGCGAATCCGGGAAACGTTTGAGCAATTGTGCGAGGAACAGGCAGCAAGCAGTCACCGTGAGCATGTACTCGTTGTTACTCATGGCGGGGTCATTAATGTCATTTACCATGTTCTAAAAAAATTGGAATGGAGCAATACCAACAAATCGTTTCCTGCGGCCAACACCAGTGTTCATAAAGTGGAGCATCGTGATGGGAAATGGCAAGTTACGCTTGAAAATGTCCTTCCGCACTTCTAATAAGTTAGCTCCGTAACGGGCAGCATAGTTCAACCCAAACAAAAGAAAGCGAAAAATTCAGCTATTTCAAGTATCACCGTTGAAAGTCGTTTAAGAAGAACGAGGATAAAACTTAAAGAGGAGATGTATGAAATGGCTGAAGAAGTTCGGGTCGCTCAGAAAGTCGATAGTCCATTTAGCCAGCGGGATAAGGCTAAGATTAAAGCGATGATCACCATTGACATGCATGTTTCCGATTTGAAAAAGGCATTGAATTTCTATGTTGAATTATTAGGCTTCACCTTAGTACGACCACCATTCCATCTCGATCAAGACGTTGAAGACAATGCTATTATTCGAGTCGATGGCGGTCCAAACATTATTCTTGTTAAGAAACCAAATTCACAAAACAATGGCAGATCCCCCATCGTCTTTACCTATCATACCGATGATATAGAGGCTGTATACTCTGTTCTTAGGGACAGTGGCATACGAACGAACGAACGGTTTGACGATGGATGTGGGAAGTGGTTGGAATGTTACGATCCAGATGGAAATCTGGTTTATGTGCACTCTGATTGATTCCACAGGCCCACAAGTATACCAAAGGCTTTAAGAGTCATACACGGACAAATGAATAGTGATTTGGAGGTAGTGGAAATGGTGAATAGTAACGTAGGAGGTTTTGTATTAGCTAAAGAGATTCTTTCTGTATTTATTTATGTAAAAGATTTGGAAAAGTCGAAACAATGGTATTCGGAAGTACTCGGACTAAATTTTGGTGGTTTTGATGGGAACAGGACGAATCAGTTGGGGGTTGGATTAGTATTATTCGAAAAAGAAAACTTCAGCCCTTGTTCTGAATCTTTATTTGTAATCCAAACCTCTAATCTTGAGGAAAGCTACAACAAGTTGAAGGAACTACGAGTGGAAGTTAGCGAAATAAATAGGGAAATCAATTGTTTTAACTTAAAGGATTTAGATGGAAATGTAATCACAGTGTGGCAATAAAAAGTATAGGACTAACTATGAAATCTCAGAGAATGTGGAATGCATTTTAAAGGTTAAAAACGAGGAACGTGCAGATCGACTTAGTAAAGGGGATGCAAGGTCGTCGATTACTTCGACGGCCTTTTTGAATGCTCAAAGAGTGTCAGAAAGCATACCTTTCTGTAAAACGAATTACAGAATATCGCTTCTGTTTTATATGTCGCACCAGCGTAGGCTCGTTAACAACCGCAGCGAAGAGAATAATTAAAAATTAAGCCGGACTAGCAAAAGATTCCCGCCAGCCGAAGCCAGCGGGGGGCATGCTACCTGATCCCTAACGTTCTCATTACGGAGAATCAGTTACGGTAATAACGAGGTTTGCAGTTAATACCGGAGTAACGACTACAGCTTGCGTTGTGACACTCGGACAAGGAACCGTAATATCAAGATCGACCCCAAGTATGGGTAAGAGATCAATAGTGACATTGCCTCCTACCTCGGGAAAAGGCACGGCCGTAACCAGATTAACCCCCACCGGAATCGTGACCGGCGAGAGGTGGTACGGTTTGAACGATAGAGGCCAGAGTAATTGTAACCAAGCAAAATGTCGCTGCTCCCATGTTATCAACTTCTCCTTTAGGACTTTGCCAGTCCCTAGACGACTGGCCTTTTTCGCACCGAATGTCCTATCAGGCTCTGCGAGCGCGCACTTGCAAAATGTAGAGCGCAAATACGACGTAACAGAGTCCCCAGGCGACCGAACCCAAATCCGACACAGCAGGGATAAAGTAAATGCCGGGATATACGATGAACAAAATCAGGCTCCAAATGGGATAAACGCGGGCACGGATCGCTGTAAGGCTGAAAACGATCTGCCCGATCAGCGTCAGAATGGAGTTAATGGGCAGCAGCATTGAGATGTAGTTGTGGTCTTCTGGCAATAAACCCAGCATGTTGTTCCAGACGAGCGCTGCCGTCAGCGAACTACTGACGGAGAGAAGCAGCACCGAGATCAAACCGAGAAGACCGCTTCGCGGTGCCTGATACAGGTAAACTCCGATGATGCCGATCCCCATCAACACGCAAGCGACGAATCCGCTAACCAGCTCCGGCATGCTGTCGGCTCCCCAGATGTAGGCGGAAGGCGCCATACAGATTCGTGCGATTCCTCCCAGAAGCGCAACAACGCCTAAAATTCTAATGATTTGTTTTACTTCCATGAAACCGTTCCTCCTCGACGAGTGGTGAAAGATTTGCCGTTCTGCTACGGAACGGCGCAAGCTCCTCATTCATCATAGATCGTGTTCACTTGTACGACCAGTTACCGTTTGTCATCATCTAAGTCATGTATGTCATGATCGCGTTCGTACCTCTACACGCTTCGGGCGGCGTTTGCTGAACTTTAGCCAACTTGATTTCCATCATCATCGTGGATGACCGGAGACTGCTTCGGGAGGGCCAGCAGAGTCCACTATTTTTGGACAACCTTGTCTTTACGGGCAAAGCCGGAGGAGAAGAGCCGGGAGGAGAACCTGGCGGTGAAGATCCAGGTGAAGAACCGGGAGATCCGATCGAGCCGGTCGAGGGATTGTACTTGTTCGATGACAAGCTGGCGGATTCGGTAACGAACAACATCTGGGGACAGGTCAACCTGGCGGAAGGCTCGGTGAAACGGACAGGCGCTCGTTCGATTCGCTTTACTCCAAACGGAGACGGAGCGTTGTATCTATACAGCACTCAACTGCTGACGGTGAACGACTACGACAAGCTGAGACTGTGGGTGCATGGAGGTTCCGAAGGCGGACAGCAAGTACAACTGGCGCTGACTGCAGGAGGCGTAACGGCCTTCGGACGCCCGCTCGAGCATTGGCTGCCGGAAGGGGCTGTACGATGGTCAGTTCGTCGATCAATCCTGGATTCAAGAGCCAGTTCGACTCATTCCGCGCATGAAAGAAGTCATCGAGCGCAATCAGCCCGGACTGAAGCTGGCGATTACGGAGTACAACTTCGGCAACGGCTTCGGCGTTACGGCGGGTCTGGCGCAGGCGGAAGCGCTCGCGATCTTCGGCAAGGAGGGTGTCGATCTGGCCACACGCTTCGGCAACTTCCAGGCGGACACGCCGATCGAGTATGCGTTTAAGCTTTATCTGGATTACGACGGTCAAGGCTCCAAAATCTCAGGAAGCAGCGTCCGCACCGATTCGTCGCGCTATTTATCGCTGCCTCTGAGACGATCCCTTTCGTTTTACTTGGCGGAGCCTCCGCTCGGAGGCCCGTTTTTGACGACTGGCTTCTTAATGGCCATCTCCGCTTGCTTGAAGTAGTAAGCGGCGCCGATCTGGAAGCCGAGTCCGAAGCCTACGACGTCGCCGGCTCCTTCTACTGCCTTGCCCGATTTCAGAATATGGAACTGTTTGGCCAGTTTATCCTGATCGAAGTCCGTCAGCTTCAGCTTAAGTGAGCCGATGCTGTACTCGAGCTTGGGGAGATCCTTGTTGCTCATCATGCCGCTCAGCACTTCGCCCAATCCGTACGTATACGCTTTGGCGGCTTTGATGATTTGTTCGTAATCGTCCAGCTTTAACGCGAAGGAGCTGACGCTCCAGACCGAAGAACTGACGCCGATAAACGCGCCGGACATGAAAGCCATATAATCGTCGCCCGTCGGAGAAACGGGCTCAAGCGACATCAGGTACTCCGCGAAGCTTCCGTGCTCGCCCGTGTCCGTGACGGAGATGGTCTCGTAGGTGTTCGGGTCGATCTCCAGCCAAGCCCAGCGGCTTTCGCCCTGAATGCTCGCCGGCCGGTTCGGAATCAGCATGATCGCGGGAGAGGTTTTGGCCCGTTCGATGAGCGTGTCCGGGAAGCCGTTTTCCTCCATATACTTCAAATCCTTGTTTCGGTTGTTCCTGAGGCTCAGGAACAGCATCGTATTCTCCGGGCTGCTCTGCCATACGTCCATGAAATCCGTCTTGTCACCCGGCAGCGCGGCGCCTTCGAGCCGGGAGGCGAACAAGCCGCTCATGATGTGAAAGCCGCGGACGGCTTCCTCCGAGCCCCGATGAATCCGATTGGCGCTCTGCTGCAGGTCAACGCTTGTTCGGAACTTCGATTGCGCCCGGTCGTTTCGGATGGTTACGAAAATCACCCGTTCCTTGTCGACGCGTCCCGCAGTAACGTCCAATACCGCTGCGAGTTCGTTTTCGTAGGCGGTTTGATTGGCGATAATCCGATACAGAACGCTTCGGGTATACCAGATGAGCGCGGAGTGGTCATCCGGTTTTTCCGTCGCCTTATGCACCCGGTCGGCCGCTTGCTGAAGCGCTTCGGCTGCTTCGGCGGACAGATCGGGAAGATTGACCGCGACCGTATGGAAGACGTCGGCGATCTCTTCTCCGTCCTTAAGTCGGGTTTCATGCGTGAGTTTCTTCTTCGGCAATTGAACCTCGATGCGCACGCCAACGATTTTCTGTTCGTTAGCGTCGATCAGACGGTTGCCGACGATTTGCAACGTCTGGCTTTCCAGCACGGCGGTATACTTGCCTTCGGAACCGCCCGCGCGGATATCCACCGGCTCGCGGCTCAACTGATCAAGGTCCAGAGCGGCTTCGAGAACACGAACCTCCTCGATTAATGGCTTATCTTGGCCTCCCCCTCCGCCGAGCGCGCCGCCGATGTCCCCGGTGATGCCTCCCACTCCCCGATCCTCTTTCGCTTCGGCCATGAAATAGACGCTGATCGTGCTTTGCGCGGACGTCATCCGCCTGCTTCCCTGACCGCCGGGGAAGAAGGCCAGACCGTCCAGCTCTGACAGGTCTTTCATGAACGGCACGACGAAGATTTTCGTTTTTCCTTCTTCGTCGAGGTAGGACCATGCGGGCAAATGCTTCAGAATTACCGAATCTACCGCTCCCAGCTCCGCAAGCGCCGCTCTTCCCCGATCGGTTACTTGCACCATCCTGAGCGCCGGGCTGTAACCGAACTTGGCGAGCAGGCCTCCGGTCAGGTAGGCCAAGTCGCCTTCGGTTCCCCAGCCTTGCGCCAACACGGCTTCCGGGGAGCTCCGATAAGTCGAATACGGGTCGGCGGAGGGCAGCCATCTCAGTCCGTTCACCAGTGCCTGGAAGTCGGACCACGTCTTGACCGATTCCAACTGCAGCATGCCGTGAACGGTTGGCAGAGGAGCCGGAATGCCTTCCTTGCGGCCTTGGCCGGCGTCGAAATCGGCCGTCCGCACGGCGTCGGCCGGCACCTTGGCGGCCTCCAGCGTGCGGTGGCGGCTGATCGCTTCCGTGAGCGCCTTCGAGAGCTGGATATCGAATTTCTCGTCCAGAGGCGGCTCCACCCGTTTGACGAGCAGCCCGTTTTCCTTGTAGGTTTCGTTGCCGACGGGAAGGTTCAGGTCGGCGAACAGGTCGGATTGCAGCGTCCAGTTCAGATCCGCTTGATTGTGAGGGATCGAGAACACGAGCAGCCCGCGCCGCGAGGCGCCGTCGAATACGGACCAATCCTTATCGACGCCAAG
The DNA here is from genome assembly GCF_014705615.1 of Paenibacillus oceani. Lineage (GTDB taxonomy): Bacteria > Bacillota > Bacilli > Paenibacillales > NBRC-103111 > Paenibacillus_AB > Paenibacillus_AB oceani. Next base: position 7,864 of record NZ_JACXJA010000049.1, on the reverse strand, counting down.
CAGCAGTTCGTCGGTAACCGGGTCTGCCTGCAGATCCGAAACCTCGCGTCCTGCCGGCGATTGAACCGGCACAAGCTTAAACGTCTCGCGGAAGCCGGACGATCCGAAGCCGTCGGATTCGTCGGCAACCGTCACGTCGGCTATGACGAAGTTACCGCTGCTGGACTCGATGTCGCGAATGCGAGCCAGCGAGTTGACGACCAGCGATACCCCCTTGTCTGGGAGCATCGCTGTGTTGTCCGCACCTAATGCTCTTGTTGCGTCACCTGCGCCCACATTGTCCGCCGAACCGTCTCTTACCGGAAGCACCGTCGCGCCGCCGAAAAGGTCGACGTATAGCTCCATCGGCATAGCCCCCAGCGCATTCGGCGTCTGAAAGGCCAGGCGGGCTTTGTTGGAAGACCCGGGACCGAACATGACGGGTCGCAGCAAGCCGTGAGGCAGCAGGGCGGTGGCCGTATGAACGGGGATAAGGAAAGGGCCCTCGGCTGTTATGATGTTCATATAAAACCGATCCTGCGGGTTCAGCTTCAGATCGGCCTGAACCAGGGATTTCAATTCGGCTTCCACGATTTTGAACACGCTCGTTTTGCGGGTCAGCGCGACCTTCTCGATATGATCCGTTTCACCGAATGCCGTCAAGACCAGCTCGAACGTATCCGAAAGCTTGCCTGTGGCGCTTTTCGGCATGCCGGCCAATACGGCGGGCTCCTCCCTCGGCAGGGAACCTACCAAGGCGAGCGATATATGCCCGTGTTCGACGTCGTAGTAGTGGACGGAAGCCCGTTCAATCTCTTCGTCAGGTACGAGAAATACTAGCATTCCTTTAACGCTCTCGCCTTTTTTGACCGTGATGTCTCCTTGTCCGGAATGCGCCAGCGGCTGTTCCGTCAACCAAGTGGCCGTCGAAGCCGGATAGGTGCCCTCGCCGTTTACGTTCATGAAGAAATGCGAAGCGAAATCCGGAATCAAGTAGTCGGCTCCGCCCGGGTGAGCGTTTGTGAGCTCCATCTCGATAGCGGCAAAGCTGCGTTTCGCCGGCGCATCTACACCCTTCAGCTTTTTGAGGAAGAGAAGCTCCCGGGCCGTCCATTCGACCGCTTTGTTTTTCCCTTGGCTGTTCAGCGGAACGCGCTTGTAGATTTTGACCTCCTCACTCGGCAGATCGCGTCCGTAGACCAGCGCAGCTGTTGCCTGTTCGTATTGCGCGACCTTCTTGCCCGTCTCGTAGCCGATCGTCTGGAATTCGACCTTGTCGCCTGCGTCAAGCAGCACAGGGAAATCGACCAATCGATCGTCTGAATAAATACGAGCTCGGCCGTCATCCGATTCGTTGCGGACGGCGAGCATCAGCGGGATTTGCTCGGAAGGCCGCTTCTGGACTTCAGCAAGCGCATCTTGGAACGCTTTGGCCAATATGGCCGGATCTTCCGAGATCACGTACTTGCCTCCCGATTTCTCCGCCGCCCACTTGAACGCTTCCGCGCTGTCGTCCGTACCGAGGCCTACCCACAGCACCTGGATGCCCTCTTCTTTAATACCGGTCAGCATCTCTTCGAAAAAGGCCTTTTTGCTCTCTTCGACATCAAGCGCCGCATCGGTCAAGTAGACAATAACGCGCTTTTCGGAAGGGATTTGCTTGATCGAATTGTACGTCACGTAGACGGAATTCAAAATGTCGGTTCCCCCGACGGCCTTCAGGTTGCCCAGCGCCTGCATCAGTTCAGACTTGCGAGAGGTGAACACCTGATCGAACTTCAGCTTCGCGGAGAAGCTGAGCAACTGCATCAAGCTATGCTCCGGAAGCTGTCCGACGAAGTCGTGGAACAGATGCTTCACCTTATCGATCCGGTAAGCGCCGTTGCCCGAAGCGGGATCGACATCCATCGATCCGCTTACGTCCAGCGTCATAGCGATGACCGGAACGTCGGACGGAGATTGCTCCTTCGGCCGCTCGTAGGTGAGCTCGAACCGATTGCCCAGCCTGTCGTTAATGGCGGCGAACACATGCTTCAGCGCGGCTGTATCCTTAGCGGGATAATACGTTCCTTCCGACATCGCTGCCAGCTCCAACAGCGTGGAGTTATCGTGATCCGGACCGAAGCCGATCGAGTAGATCGGAATGCCGGAATGCCCCACAGCTTGCTCGACATCGCCCTTGCTCGCCTTGCTGCCCGTTCCCGCCTTCTCGGTGTTGCTGTCCACTCCGTCGGTGAACACGACCAGCGTCGGCCGCTGCTTATCGTTCAGCAGGTTCAGTCCCTCAATCACCGAATCGTACAGCTTGGTATGTCCTAGCGCCTTGATCTGACCAAGATTCGCCAGTACATCCTTCTTACTCGTGCCTTCCAACACCCGAATCTGGGAATCGAAATCGATCACCTGGATATAGGCGTTGTCCGGCAGCCCTTGAATAAAGGCGCGGGCAGATTCCAGCACTTGCTCCATCGACATTGACATAGAGCCGGAGGAATCAAGCGCCAATACGACGCTAGGCGGCGTCTCGATCCGATCGAGCTTGACCGGCTGTCCCGGCCTGCCTCCCTCTACAATATCGATATCCTTCATATCGGGCGTAAATTTGGGGTTTTGGGAATCGAGCAGCATGAAGGTAACGCGGGCCTGATTGCCCAGCTCGACAGCTTCTTCGATTTTCAGCTTGCTCTCTTCGCCGCTGGCGTCTCCAATTCCGTCGTTCCGATAGGCGCTCTGCAGCAGCGGCTTGATCTCCAGCTCCGTCATCTCTCCCGCGCTGACGGGAACCAGCCTCGTATTCAGAGGGGGGCGATTTTCCGGCTGTGCCACGACGTTCCAGAAGCCGGAGGGCAGCCAGAACAGCGTGTCTCCTTCCGGCGTCTTATCGCCTTTCAGATGAAGCTCGGGGTGGGTCAATGTGACTCCCGGAGGCGCTTCGACTTGGATAAGGTCCAGCGCATTCCCGCGAACCTTGAGCGCTCCCAGCCGTTCCCCGTCTTTGACCGGACGGATGTCCTCCCCTTCGTCAAGCGTGAAGACAATTTCCTTCGGGTCGGTATCCGGGCTCCAGGACAGCTTCCACAGCAAGGGGGCGGACGTATCCTGGGGAATATCGCTCAGCGTATAATGATTCGTTTTGTAGGCGAACAGCTCTTGAATGTATGACAGATCTCTACGGTACTGCCCTTGCGAATACGAGCCTTTGCCCGACAGCCGAACATGGCCTCCTGCCAGATCGACTTTGAAGCTCTGGTACTTGTGCCGTTCGTTGTCCGTCATGAAATAGATTTCCTGATTCGGGTAAGACGATGTCTGGAAGGAGACGGATTCTCCATGCTTCAGACGAAGCTCCTTGTATATCTTCAACAGGTATCCCTCGCCGCTCTTCGAAGCGACTCCCCACCAGGCGGTTCCCTCCGGATCGTCCGCGCGAAGCACCCAACTGCCTTCGGAGGCGCCCATATAATATTTTCCGCCGAGCTCGGTAACGTACAGCCGCAGATCCTCCCAGGGGTCGGTTTGCGAATCCTTCCATTGCACCTGCAATTGCCACAGATCCCCGCCGGTGATTCGGGACATTTCCATGTTTTCTTCATCGACGTATTTCAGCTCCTGGGTCTGATTCGGAGTGTAATTGACGGATTGATAGTTGTCTTGGGAGCCGAACGGATTCAAGTAGGGGATCGCGATATCCCACTTGCCGATCGGATACGTCTTTCTGCGCGGCAAATCTTTGACGGCCTCTGCTCTTCCGGACGGTCCCGGAGCGACGGATTCGACGACCGTGCCGAGGGGGCCGCGGTTATTCTTGACCCATACGACAATAGCGCCAAACGCCAAGAGCGCGCCGACGAGAAGAAGCAAGGCGATCTTGGCGTTCTTATTGGCAAGCAAGCTTTTCATGGACTGTCTTTCCTCCGTTCCCGCTCAATCCGTCGCCGAAAAAGTATGCCCGCAGGACGGACAGAACCGGGCATCCAGCGGGGACGCTTTGCCGCAGACACAGTCTTTTTCGTTCGCGATCGTTTTGATTTGTTTTTTGTTCTCCTCGATTTCGTGTTCCAGCCGTACGATTTCCGCTACGTCTGATTGATAATCCGATTCCGCGACCTCTTCCAGCCGACCGACCGCCTTCAGGAAAAACAGACGGCCGATGCTCTGATGCAGCTTTTCGATTTCCTTCTGTTTATTGCTGTTCTGCAGTTTGAGCTTGTTGACCTCCACGACGATTTTCGCCTTGCTGCCAGCTTCCGAGAAGCCCGATTTCACTTTGTCCATGAAGCTCATGTCCATTCCTCCCAAGAGATAAAGGTTTATTACGTTCATTGTAAAAGAATGCCGAGACACCCCCTAGTTACAGGCTGTCACCTTTTTTGTCATCTCCATTGATTGTTTCAACATAAGGAGATTCGGCAGCGGGCGATGACAATGATGTGACAACTCCAATGACATCTTGTAACTGGCGTCCGGTTATCAAAAGGAATACGATGAAATCGAATTTCGCTTACAACTGCAGATGTAGGAGTGCTGCGGATTTTTGACGAGGAGATGGGAGAATGGGAAAGTATTCAGCTAAAGCGGTCATTTGGCTCTCCATTCTGATTCTTGTCCTTGCCTGCACGGCATCGTTCGCCATGGCCAAGGAAGATGAGGTGGAGGTTTATTTTAACGGGGAGCTGCTTGCATTTGCCGATCAACAGCCGGTGATCCAAAACGGGACGACACTCGTGCCGTTTCGCGCAATATTCGAAGCACTAAGTTATGAAGTAGAATGGAACGGCGAGGAAAGGAAAGCGATTGGGATAAAAAAAGGACTGGAAATCGAGCTGACGATCGACAGTCTGACCGCCAAAGTCAACGGCCAAGCAGCGGAGCTGTCCGTGCCGCCGCAAATCATCAACAATCACACGATGATTCCGCTGCGATTCGTTTCGGAGAACAGCGGCTATGACGTAATTTACTCACAAGAATCCGGCACGACAGTCATCCGGATCGGCACAGGTGCGCCTGCCGGCAATACGGCGGGCGAAACGGGTGATCAGGCGGAGCCTTATGTCGTGAAGGGCAAAGTCGTCAACCCGCAAGGCGAGCCGATCAAGGGCGCTTTGATCACGATCGACAACCAACTGCTGTACAACAGCAATTCGCAAATCAAGACGGACGCGAACGGACAGTATCGGATCGAGCTGACAAAAATGGCGGCGACTTATAAGGCGTATGCGGAATATTCGATCATGTACGAGGGTGTGAAGCATAGCGTCGATTTGATTCCCGATGACGATAGTCCGTTCGCCGGCAACGAGGGCGCGGTCCGCAATTTTACCGTCAAACTCGATAGCTCGACCGGAACGGGCGGAAGCGCGGAAGTGCTGTTCTATATGATGGATCTCATTCATCCGCTCGACCCCGTCGCCGAGCCGCCGAACCGGGACGACGTCACGCTGACGCTCGAGCCGGAGGGCAAGATGCTGGACGGAACCTCGGGCAAGAAAATCGTCAGTAAGGGCAGCCGGTCGAACAACGGTTACGGCGTGCATAACGTGCCGATCGGCAAGTACAAAGTAAGCGCGGTCTATGCGTCTCCCGGAGCCGAGCCCCAGCACATGCTGATCAGGGTTGTGAACCCGGGTCAGGATGATCCTTTTCATCCATCGGTCGTCGCCGGCTTCCAAAGAGTCACAGACAAAATCTACAAAATGGAGCTTGAGCTGAAGCTCGATGTCGTCAAGCCGCCGGCCGAGGACCCGTCGGAGATAGATTGGGACGCGGTCTACGATATTAATGGCAATCGGATAGATCAGAACAAGGAATGGAACTGGTAACGGTCCGAATACAAAAAAGATGGGAGAGCGTAAAATGAAGAACAGGCAAAAATGGAGTATAGCTATGTCCGCCGTCATGCTGATAGCCATGATTTTCGCGACAGGCTGCTCGAAGGTCGAAAAGGCAATCCAAGAGGCCGAACAGGGAACGACGACAATCACAAAGGGAAACGGCGAGGAGATTAAGCTATCCAGCAAAGCGGACATCCCGGATTTGTTCCCGTCCGACGTGCCGATTCCGGACGAGATTCAAGTTACGTCGTCTATCGGCGGCAAGGATTCCGTCACGCTGACGATCGAAACGAAGATGCCTTACGATGACGTAGTCAAATTGTATTACGACTATACGAAGCGAGCCGGCTACTCGGAGGTTCATAAGCTGGAGGACAAGGATTTTATCAACTACTCGTCCAAGAAAGGCATGGAACGGTTCGTATTTACGCTGCAGCTCGATCTGGAGGACAAAAAGATCGTTACAGGAGCTCTGGTCTATTCGAATAAGCCGGAGACCGAACAATAAACGAAAATCCATTCTAAACGACGGAAAGGAAAATGAACAATGAACGTCGAAAATCCGGAGCTTCAAGCCGAACCGACGGATGTCGCCAACAACAAAGGGATGGCGATTCTGGCCTACATTCTCTTCCTTATCCCGCTGCTCGCGGCCAAGCAATCGAGGTTCGCGATGTATCATGCCAATCAAGGGCTGATCTTGTTTCTGGCGTTGGTTGCCGTCAATATCGTCAGCACGATCGTCCCGGTTATCGGCTGGCTCTTGATCGGCCCGCTCGCGAATCTGGGTTTATTCATTCTCGCAATCCTAGGAATTCTTAATGCGGCCGGGGGAAGATGCAAGCCGCTTCCGCTCATCGGAAGCTTCCGGATCATCAAACACTAATCGAAAACCGCGTCTCACGGACCGCCGCTTTTTTCCTTAAGGAGAATAGCGGCGTTTTCGTGACTGTAGCAGGGGTTTAAAGATCACCCCGGCTGGATTGACTGCCGCTGAACAGCGCGCCGACCAGCGCTCCGTGAACGGCGCCGTGAAATCGCGGATCTTTGGGATGCGGATCGAAGGCGAACGCCGACCTGATCCGCGGCTCCCGTTTATTTGACTCCAGGACATTTAAAAACAGTGGGTGACTTGAGGAAATTGCTCGAGGATCAGTTTTTAAGCATGCTTGCGTACGTGGCCGAGAGGAACGCAAGAAGAACCGGCAGCGACAAGCGGAGGGAACTGAGGTTGCTAAAGCAGACCGGGGAAAGCTCGGTCGTCCGAAGGTCAAGATCGGTGCAGCATTCGCTCTCGTCTATGATGAATGGAAGGCTGGGCGATCACAGCTACAGATGCGATGAAGAAATTGAATATGAAGCATAGAACATTTTATAGGCATGTCAATGAAAACGAAAGCAATCGTCTTTGTTGAACTCGCTCGAATTTTTTGTCGAGAATTCGAAGGGCGGTACATTGATGGCTTCGAGAGCCAAGGAAGTGAGGGAGACGCTTGGATCGGAATCTCCTTTCCCGAGTAAAAATTGGCAGGCGGTCACCTATTATCCTTTCGCGCCGCTTGCAGCGACAACGAACGTCGATTCCAAAGCGAGGAGCATCTATGAGAAGCATCTGAATGCGTTGCTTGCGGGAACGGTCGATCTCAACACAGGCTTGCGTATGATGGCGGAAGAGACACAGAAAATGATAGACGAGCAGCCGAACCCATGAAGCGATTGTTAGTGGGATGCCGAAGTAAAGTGAAGGTGGCTCAGCTAACGGGTACGATAGTTGAAGGCAGCCGTCCAGAAGAAGCGATCGGCTGCTTTTTTTCAGTTAATGGGCAGTTTAATTTGGAAGATTTAACCTGAAAAATTCATACTCAATCGAACTTTATAATAATTCATTTTATAGATACAACGCAGTGCATCAATAAAGGAGGGGCGGAGGCTGGATAAAATAAAGATAGCAAAAATTGAGGGGTACTCACATTCCGCACCCCTACGACTCTGAAAATGGCGAATTTTGGTGTATGCTAGAGTCATAGAATCGAGAGTCGGGTCGGGAGCGGATG
>NZ_JACXJA010000048.1 GCF_014705615.1 Paenibacillus oceani | reverse complement strand
TATTTTTTCTTTATTTATTGAAATGTTTTCGAAAAATTTCGGCATGACTATGATTACCAGTTACTGACTTGAACTGCATAAGTCATGTTTCTTACTTCCATTAGGTATATATTGGAAAATGGACTCAGCCGTCTGGAGGCCGGGACAGATTAGGAGAGGATACGGATGAAGAAAGTGTTGTTCGGACTTGTGCTGGGAATGATGCTGGGGGCGGGCAGCTCCGTCTGGGCGGCGGGAGAGTCGGTGCTGCAGGCGGTGAAGGCTGCCGTGTCGCTGCATATGAACGGGATTGCGGCCGCTCTGCCTGCCGGGTACGAGATTTTGAATTACGACGGTCATGTCTATGTTCCGCTTCGCTATATGGCCGAGCAGATAGGAGCCGCCGTCAGCTACGACGAACGGAGCCGGACCGTATCCGTTTTGTCAAACCAAGCCGGGCCTCTGCTGCACGATCCGGATTACCCGGGGATTTACGTTGGCGGATTACAGGTGAGTCAAACAAACGGAAGTTCGGTGGTGACCGGTCTGGTGCTGCTGGATGATGCGAGGTCCACCCTAGCGCGGGAGAAGATGCCTTATGCGTTCCGGGGAGATCTGGTCTTCTACGACGGGCAGAACGAAGTGATCGGACGAGCCGGTATTAGCCGGCGTTTCCAGGAGGATGCGGAAGGCGGACCTTATCGGGTGCAGCGTTTCGAAACTCCGGTGGAAGGCGGAGCCAATCTTTCAGCATATGCCGATGTGGTGCTGGTTGGCGGCTTTTTCATGCATCAGGGGTCCGATTCTGATGCGGGGGCGTTGGGGCCCCCGATACCGGACGTCATCGCAGACGGGGTTAAGCTACCTGTAGCTGTCGGTACGTATTGCTGGTTTGGGTGCGCCGAGAGAAGCCTGCTTGGAGTAACCCAAGAGTTGCCGGTACAGGCGGTTGCCCCCGGATCGGCTATCCGGACTTCTTTTACAGGCAACAACCGGCCGACCCATCTGCTCCTGTACCGGCTGCATGCGGACGGGACGATGGCGGAGATCCAACTGATGAACGGCAGCTTCGCCGCTCCGGAGCGGGAAGGGGTTTATTTCTACGCGGTCAGGGCAGTGTGGGACGGGAAGGATACGTTCGGGGGAGACGCTTCTTACGGTTTCGTCGTGAAGGTTGAAGCGAACCCCGTTATTGACACGCAGTAAAAGCAAACGGTAGAGTTAGGAAGATGAGACAGCCTGCGGGAGATAGTCGCAGCAGAAAGCCATATCCTATCAATCATAGATCATGGAGGCGGATGGAACATGGATCGTCAAAAGTATGAAGAGATTAAACAATCGCTAGGATTTAAGCCTGCGCCTGCAAGCAGCGGGCCTCGCGTCATTTTGCCGGTACGGGTGGAGGGGAATCTCGCCTATGTGTCCGGTCACGTGCCGTTCTCCGGAGGAGAACTGTTGTACAAAGGGCGGATCGGCGTCGACGTGTCGATCGAAGAGGCGAAGAAGTCGGCGGCGTTGTCCGTCATTAACTGTCTCGAATCGATTGACCGCGAGATCGGCTTGGATAAAGTCGACAAAATTCTCAAAGTCAACGGCTTCTTGTCCTGCGCCGATCATGTTACGGAGCATCCGGTCATCATGAACGCAGGCAGCGAGGTGCTGACCGGCGTGTTCGGATCGTCCGGCGAGCATGCCCGGGCCGCTCTGGGCATTCATACGCTTCCTCTCGGATCTTCGACCGAGGTGGATATGATCGTGTCTTTGAAGGCTTGAGGTGACAGTAGGAAAAGAGGTCAGGGGCAGCCATCAGGCTGCCTCTTTGCCGTATGAATCTTAGAGTGAGGCGGGCGGACTCGTATTGCCGCTGAGCATACCCGCGTCACTCTGCGTGTCCGTCAAGGGTTCGTTCCTGTCCGCAGTCGGACGGCCGGATTCTGATTCGTTTAGCCGGTACTATCTTTCCGCAGCAGAGATGTGATCTCTTCGCTCAATGTATGTTCGTCGATCAGACCTGACCAGAACATTTTGAGCATATGACGCAGGGGTTCGAAATCCCGGGCCGGCCAATGGAGTTCCGAATGCAGCCGGTACGAAGGAATGATTTCGCGGAACAACGAATAGTGTCTCGGCCGGTTCAGCCGGGGTTCCTCCGGGACCGGAGCTTCTGCGGCCTGCTTCATGGCGGGAATGCTGACTGTGTGTCGGCGGATCAGACTCTGCGCCCTTCCGGAGGTCATATAATCTACGAACTGCCGGGCCGCTTCTTTATGCTTGGAGCGCTTGTTCACGATCATACCGATCGAGAGCAGCAGCGTAATCGGGATATGGATATAAGGTACCGGCGATAGGTCGTAGTCGAGGTCGGAATGCTTCAGGTCGTTTAAACTGCTGTACGTAGCCAGCATCATCGATATTTTTCCTTCCAGAAACAGGCGGCTCGCATCCGTGCTGCTCTCGGACAAGTAGCCCGGGAAGATGTCTCTGTCACGGATCAGCTCCCCGCACAGCCGGATGCCTTCCATCAGCCGGGTTCCTCGTATGTCCCCCGGAAGACCGCCATCCCGCAGAAAAGATTCGCCGCTTTGGAGCAGGAAGAGCGGCCATCGGTTCTCCGATACTTGATAAAAGTAAAAGCCGTGCTTCTGACCGGGCACGGTCAGCCGGGCCGCTGCCTGAACGAGGTCGTTCCATTTCCATCCGGAGTCCGGCTCCGGCAGCTTCGCCTCGCGGAAATGAGTCCGGTTGTAGCAGAGCACGACCGGCGAAAATGTTACCGGCTGTACATACAAGGTGCCGTCAGCAGTAAAAGCCTCGTTCAGGAACGGATAGATTCCCGCATTTGCCTGCTGCTCCTCCAGCAGCCTGGTATAGCCGCTTTCCGCGAGCTCGTTGAAATTCATGTTGTTGAGCGTGAAAATGTCAATCGAGCCGCTCTCCATCTGCTCCCTGATCGATTCGATATAGGTGCGGCTGGTGAATAGGCCGCTTGTCGTCCCGGTAACCGGTTTGACGGCAACTGCAGGATGAAGGGCGTGGAAATCATCGAGCAGCCGCATAAACTCCAAATCCCGCGTTATTGAAGGCATGCAGCCTACGGTTACAGTGATCCGTTCCCGCTCCGCCGACTGGATCACACGGCTGCCGACTTTATCGATTTTGACAATAAAGCCTTCCTCGACCAGCACCTTCAGTCCTTTGCGCACCGAATTGTTGCTGAGCTGAAATTGCTCGGCGAGCGTGCTCTCGGCAGGCAAATAGTCGCCAACGGAGTAGGTGCCCTCTATAATACCGCTGCGCAGTTGCTGAACCATCGTTTGAAGGCGGGCTCGGAACGTTTTACGGCTAGCTTTCTCGGACATAATCTCACCTTTCGATCTAATTGATAATTATAATTATATATGAATTACATGTCGATTAAAAGATAGCGGAAAATATATTTTTTCATGCGTGTTTTTTAGTTTATGAAGTTAAATAGGAGCAAATACAGGTGTGGATTCGACTTTTTTTAATATACAAATGCATTGACAGCGCTTTCTGAATATTATTATAATCATGATGTGAATTAATTATAAATTCTTAACTATTAATTCACATCAATATGAATTTAGATGTGAATTAGTTGGAGGGTGCGAAGGATGAAACGGTTATTTACGGCTGTATGTTTGTTGGGAACGGTTGCATTAACCGCTTGCGGAGGAGGGAAGGAGGACGGCCAGCCGGAGAAGCAGGCGAAGCAGGTGAAGGAAGCGCCGGAACCGTTCACGATGACGATTTATGCGGCGGGAGTCAAGCCGGAAGAGTTTGACTCCCGATTCCGCAAGGCGCTGGAGAGCAAGTTCCCGCATGTTACGTTCAAGTTCAGAACGAGCGGCAAAGGCTCCTCGATTCAGGAGCTCGTCGCCCAAGGCGACATTCCCGACCTGATCCGAACCGATATTCCTTCATTGAAAACGTCCTATATCGACCTCGGTCTGGCTTACGACTTGCGGGAGCAGTTGAATGTCCACAACTATTCGACAAGCCGGTTCAATCCGGTGTTCGTGCAGGAAATCGTCGATGTAGTCAAGACCGGAGAGCTGTACGGATTGCCCGTTCCGCCTTATTTTCCCCAAGTGCTGTATTACAACAAAGATTTGTTCGACAAGTTCGGCCAGCCTTACCTGAAAGACGGAATGAGATGGGACGAGGTTTACGAATTAGCCAAAAAGCTGACGCGGGTAGACGGGGATCGGATCTATCGGGGGTTTAGCGCGGGGACGATCGCACTGCTGAGAGACAACCCGTATTCGCAGCCGATTCTCGACCCGAAGACGGACCGCTTAGCCAATCCGGACGTGTGGAAAACGTTGTTTGAAAATCTGAAGCGGTTTTACGATATTCCGAACAATACGATCGCCAAGACGGCGGTCGAGGAGGGGGCGGTATTCGGTCAAGGCCGGGTCGCGATGCAGGTGAATCAGTACAGCATCTACGTCAATTTGCCGCCTGAGCTCAATTGGGACATCGTATCCGCTCCTGCGATGGACGGAGCCCCGAAGCTGATGCCGCAGCGCGGCCCGGCCTACTGGTCGATTACGAAGCAGAGCAAGTATAAGAGCGAAGCGTTCCAGGCGATCATGACGATGCTGTCGGAGGAAGTCCAGATGCAGGACTCGCGCGGCGGTATCCCGACTACTCTGGCGAGCAAAGAGATCGCAGCCAACCTTGGGAAAGACCATCCGGTGTACAGCAAGAAAAATACGGGGGCGGTCAACTACTATGCGCCGATTCCCCCGACGGCCAAGCGCGAGGCCGGGCTGGCCGACGTCCCTCTGGGCACCCAGCAAAATTTGGTCGCAAACACATTTCAGAAAGTCGCAACAGGCGAGATGGACATCAACACAGCCCTTAACGATATAAGCGAGAAGCTGCGGAAAGAAGTCGAGAAAGAAAAAAGCAAATAGGTGCATCCGGGTTCAGTCCCTAATATAAATTACGGGAGGCGGTACAATGCGGTTGAAATGGTTTAATTGGCTAGCTCTTGCGGCAGTATTCTTTATGGTATCCCCGGCGATGCCGGCACGTGCGGACTCGTCCGAATTGCGGGGAGGCAAGGAATTCGGCGCGATTGGCGAGTATGTCCGGCAAGTTGTGCAGCAGGCTGTGTACGGGATCGACCCGAATCCGATGCGGATTTATTCGGTTCAGGATTACGGCGCCATAGGCGACGGAGTTACCGACGATACGGCTGCGATCCAAGCGGCGATCGATGCGGCGGGCGAGGCGGGCGGCGGTGTCGTCTTCCTGCCCCCGGGAACCTATAGCGTCTCTCGGACTTCGCCGGCCCGGAATTATAATTACAGCCTTTTGATCAAGGAAAGCAATGTGACGATCGAAGGATCGGGCATGGGCGTATCGATTCTTAAGATGGCGGACGGCCAAAACGGTACGATCCTGCGTACTGTAATCAATAATTCCAGCATCGACGGAGCGCTGGCCAAGGCGCTCAGCCATATCCGGATCGCCAATCTGACCATCGACGGCAACTGGAACAATGTGACGTGGGCCGGACCGACGGGCTTGGAGAGCAGCGGAATCTACGACCAGAACGGCCTGACGTTATCGACTACCTCGAACTCGAAGGTTGAGAACGTCCATGTAAAGCATATCGGCCAGGACGGAATCTCCGGCGGCTCGAACAGGAATCTGACGATCGTGAATAGCATCGTCGAGCATACCGGGAAAAACAATATCGCAATGTTCCAGTCCACGGGAGTGAAAATCGTCAACAATACGCTGAGAAACGCCAACGATTCCCCGGACGGAGGCGTCAGCAAGCCGTACTACAACACGTCGACAGCCAAATATTCCAGCATAGCTTTCGCCTATTCGCCGGTAGTCACCTATACGGGCACGACGAAAAATTTCAGTCTCGCCGTCGGCAACAAGATCGAAACGTCCACGGGGCGCGGAATTAGTGCGGACTATCAGGCAAATAACCTGCTTATAGAAGGCAATATTATCGAAAGTACATCCGGACGCAATCTGATCGGCTTGCAAATGCCGAACAATGTATCGCCGCTTCCGTCCAGCTATTTGATCGCCAACAACATCTTAAGCAGCAATGCACCGTCGCCGGGAGGTACGCGTACGATCAGCGCCGTGAACATGAAAGATCTGCTCGTTACCGGCAACGTGATCCAGGGAGGCGGTCTCGGCATCGTGCTGGACCATGTGGCGAATTCGACGATCGAGGGCAACATCATCGGCGGAATCGGCAATACAAGCGCCGCATTTGCGGGAATCAACGTCCGGGCGAGCGAAGGCATTACGATCAACTCGAACGATCTGCAAAACTCAACCGTCAAATTTACGGTTAATCCTTCGGCCAATATCCGAATGCTGCACAATCAGCTTGGCGCTCCGCCAACGGGACTGACCATGCTGACGGACTTCTCGTCCTTTAATAATCAGGGCTACGATCCGTATTCGGCTCCGCTGACGGCCTCCTTCACCTGGAACACCGTTACGGTCCCGGCCGGAGGTTACGCGGAATATGATGTGACGGTGCAGGGGGCGCTGCCCGGACAGTTTGCGCTGGCCGGAAGCAATACGAGTACGGGCAGTCTCGGGGTCAGTGCGATGGTTGTCGGTCCGGACCTCGTCCGGGTCGTGCTGACCAACCTGACGGGCTCCGCTATAAGCTTGCCTGCCGGCAACTGGCGGGTGCAGGTAATGCGGTAGATGAGACGCCGTTGTACGGTGAAGGTGCCATCGGCAGCGGCAACGGGGGACGGACGGCGAGGTTAATATACCATATAATGGAAGTTTAACCAAGCGGTTTCCTTTGCACTGGATTGGACTGTCTACCTGGCATGGGTTGGATATAGGCAGGGGGCTAAAGTTTGAATGTCAAACAATAGGGGTAATACATCCTTGTACACCCATCCAACCCATGAATAGGAGTGGTAACCATGAACCAAGACGTTATCAAAGGCAACTGGAAGCAGCTGAAGGGCGAAGCTCAGAAGCAGTGGGGCAAATTGACCAACGACGACCTCGACGTCATCAATGGCGAGAAGGAGAAGTTCGTGGGCAAGCTGCAGGAGCGTTACGGCTACGCCAAGGACAAGGCGCAGGAAGAATACGATTACTGGTGTTCGAGACAAAAAGCGTAATCCCGGGCTCGGTGGAAACGAGATGACGGGGATCTATTTATAGAAGGAAGATAGAGCCGGGCGGACTGCTGCCCGGTTCTTATCTATTTGGCGGAGGGGAGGGCAGTCTGCCGTACGTCAGAAGCCGCCAGCACCATTCCAGCGGTCCCATCCAAAACCAGGAAAGCCACAGCATGCTGAACGCCATCTGCACCGTGTACATGCCGATACATACTAAAGTGGTTTGCACGACGCCCAGATTGCCGCTCCACCCGAACAAGCTCCCGGCCATAAGCAGCAGTACCGTTTGCCCCAAATAGTTGGTTAAAGCCATCCGCCCGTACGCCTGCAGCGGCTTCAACCAGCGGCGGACCCGCTCGCTCTGAAGAGCGCGGATCAGCGTCGTGACGTAAAATGCCGCCATAACCAGCCCCGTCATCGTCAGAATAAACGTATAGTCGGCGAGCTGGCTCATGAGGGAAACGCGAGCTCCTTCGTCAACGATCGCCATTCCCGGCTGATTCGGCATCCATAAGACCTGAAGGACGAGTCCGATTGCGGAGAGCGCGCCGGTAACGTACTGAATGCTCCGGATTCCAGGCCAATGCTGCCGGATCTGGACAAACACGCCGTATTGCCCGACCGCCAAGCCCAGCAGGAACAGCGGCAGGACGAGCAGCAGCTTGCCTCCGTAATAAGCAGCAGGAACGAGCAGGACAAGCGCAAGCGTCATGTTAACCGCCGGCCTCAGCTTCTGAAAAGGCAGCAGCACAAATCCGAACACCGCATAAGGCAGCAACGCCTCGCCCGGATGAAACGGCTGGTGCACGATGCCCATGACGAGCAGCACCAGCAGGCGGCGTATGAACAGTACGTTGCCTCTTACCCCTTTGTCCTGAGCTCTGGTCAAAAAAATATAAAACCCGATGCCGAACAAAAATGAAAAGATTGCGTAAAACCGGCCTTCCACGGTGAGATTCAGAAATGTAAACCAGTAGCGGTCGGCGCTGCCGGGAGCGCCGGAGCCGACCTTCAGCAGCGCCAGAACATTAACAAGCGCGATGCCGATCAGGGCAAAGCCGCGCAAATAATCGAGAGTATCGATCCGCTCCCCGTTGTATGCGCCTATCGTTGTACGCATGCGGCACACTCCTTTTTTAACACATGAATATCTAACGCGGTTAATTATAGCGAATCGCAAGGCGGGTCGCCATCGATCCGGTGACAAGCAGGGTTGCGAAATTGTAATGTTGTAGCACGGAAGGGTCATTCGGGAGGAGGAGTGAGGCAGAGGGACATGGTCATGGAGCCAGCAACGGTTCCGGAAGATATTACGCCGGGTAAGGAGCCTTGGCTTATGCAGTCAAGTTAGAAAAGCCTTAAACGAAGTCGTTTACACGAAGCCTTAACATTAAAAAGCCCAGGGGCTAAGCCCCCGGGCCTCTTCCATCATATATAGCTTACTTCGCTTCTTTAATCAGCTGGCGAAGTACCGTTTGCAGGATACCGCCGTTGCGATAGTAGTCGACGTCAACCATGCTGTCCAGACGGACGATGGCGTCGAACTCGAACGTGGTGCCGTCTTCGCGGGTTGCTTGAACGCGGACAGGTTGGCCTGGCTGTACGCCGTTGTCGAGGCCAATGATGTCGAACGTTTCGCGGCCGGTGATGCCGAGCGTTTTCCAGCCCATGCCTTCCGGGAATTGAAGAGGCAGAACGCCCATGCCGACCAGGTTGGAACGGTGAATCCGCTCGAAGCTTTCCGCGATAACCGCCTTGACGCCCAGCAGGAACGTACCTTTAGCCGCCCAGTCGCGGGAGCTTCCGGTTCCGTACTCTTTGCCGGCGATGACGACCAGGTTCGTGTTCTCGCCTTGGTACAGCATCGACGCGTCATAGATGGACATTACTTCATCGCTTGGCAAGTAAGTCGTTACACCGCCCTCGGTGCCTGGAGCCACTTGATTGCGGATCCGGATGTTGGCGAACGTACCACGCATCATTACTTCATGGTTGCCGCGACGGGAGCCGTACGAGTTGAAGTCCGCCTTCTGTACGCCATGCTCGAGCAAATATTTGCCCGCAGGGCTGTCGGTCTTGATGTTGCCGGCCGGGGAGATATGGTCGGTCGTAACCGAATCGCCCATAAGCGCAAGCGTCTTGGCGCTGCGGATCTCGCCGATGTCGCCCACTTGCTCGCCCAGGTCCATAAAGAACGGAGGCTCCTGAATGTACGTCGAGCTTGTATCCCACTCGTACAATTCGCCTTGCGGCACTGGGATTTGGTTCCAACGCTCGTTTTGCGTGAAGACGTTGCGGTACTTGTCGCGGAACATCTCCGGCGTAAGAGCGGTACCGATAGCCGCTTTGATCTCATCGTTAGTCGGCCAGATATCTTTCAGATAAACCGGCTTGTCTTCGCTGTCGTAGCCGATCGGATCGTTTGCCAGGTCGATATTGACCGTACCGGCAAGCGCGTAAGCGACGACGAGCGGAGGAGAAGCCAGGTAGTTTGCTTTGACTTGAGCATGAACGCGTCCTTCGAAGTTCCGGTTACCGGACAATACGGCGGCTACCGTCAAGTCGTTGTCGGCGATCGCTTGGCTCACTTCGTCCGGCAGCGGACCGCTGTTCCCGATACAAGTCGCGCAGCCGTAACCTGCCACGTGGAAGCCGAGCGCTTCGAGCGGCTCGATCAGGCCTGCTTTTTGCAAATATTCGGTAACGACGAGGGAACCCGGAGTCAAGCTGCTTTTTACGTAAGCCGGCTTTTTGAGCCCGCGCTCCACCGCTTTTTTGGCGACGAGACCGGCGCCCAGCATAACGCTTGGGTTCGACGTGTTCGTACAGCTCGTGATCGCCGCGATAACGACAGCGCCTGTTCCGAGCTTCGTCGTTTCGCCGTTCGGGTGTTTCACTTCGGCGGATTGCTCGATTTTCTCCTCGCTCAGTCCGTAACCGCCTTTTTCGATCGGCGTACGGATGATCGAGTTGAACGCTTCTTTCATTTGCGTCAATTCGACGCGGTCTTGAGGACGCTTCGGACCGGCCAAGCTCGGTACGATCGTGGACAGATCGAGTTCGATCGTGTCGGAGAATACCGGATCCGGCGTGTCGTCCGTACGGAACATGCCTTGCTCTTTATAGTAGGCTTCGACGAGGGCGATTTGATCCTCTTCGCGGCCGGTGCTGCGCATGTAGTTAAGCGTCTCGCTGTCGACCGGGAAGAAGCCGACGGTTGCGCCGTATTCCGGAGCCATGTTCGCCACAGTAGCGCGGTCTGCAAGGCTGATATTGCTGAGGCCGGAGCCGTAGAACTCGACGAATTTGCCGACAACGCCTTTTTTACGGAGAATTTGCGTAACCGTCAGGGCCAGGTCAGTCGCCGTAGCGCCTTCCGCCAAGCTTCCGGTCAGCTTGAAGCCGATAACCTCAGGAGTTACGAAGTAGAGCGGTTGTCCGAGCATGCCGGCTTCCGCTTCGATACCGCCAACGCCCCAGCCCACTACGCCGAGACCGTTGATCATCGTCGTATGGGAGTCCGTACCGACGAGGGAGTCCGGATATACTTCGGTTTCGCCGTCAACCGTCTTCGTTGCCGCTACGGATGCCAGATACTCCAGGTTGACCTGATGAACGATACCGGTAGCCGGAGGAACGGCGCGGAAGTTATCGAACGCCGTTTGCGCCCAACGGAGGAAACGGTAACGCTCCTCGTTGCGCTCGAATTCGACTTTCATGTTATATTCCAAAGCGTCCTTGCTGCCGAATGCGTCAACCATGACCGAGTGGTCGATAACGAGATCAACCGGAACGAGCGGGTTAATGCGCTTAGGATCTCCGCCGGAACGTTTCATCGTTGCGCGCATAGCTGCGAGGTCAACGACAACCGGTACGCCGGTGAAGTCTTGAAGCACGATCCGTGCAGGAATGAACGGAATTTCTTTATTATCGTCGCGGCCTTCGGCCCAGCTGGCGATTTGCTTGACGTGCTCGTTCGTAATCGCACGGCCGTCGAACTGGCGGACAGCTGCTTCAAGAAGAACTTTAATGGAGAAAGGCAGACGGTCGATGCCGCTGAAGCCTTTGCCCTCCAGCGCTTTCAGGCTGTAGTAGTTATACGGCTTGCCGCCGACGGCAAGCTGCGTCCGGACGCTGAAATGGTCCTTTCTGGACATGGATGATAGCCTCCTTTGTACTTGTAAGTAGCCGGATATTCGGCTTATCAGTTTCACCTTATGAAACCTGATTTCAAAATTGCTATACCTTTAGTATACCGTCTCTTGCGGCAAGCGTAAAGCTCTTTTTTGTCCTGTTTCGAACTGAGAATCGTTGTCATTATGGGCTTTTAAACCCTTTTGACGGTTGTCCGTCCCCGGCGTCCGGCACATGTTTTGCCCGATGTGAACATACATATGAAAATAGCGCTTTGCCCAAGGAAACGAGGGACGATGATCGCCTGCATGTAGTTCCGACTATTAGGAGGAATCGCCATGTTCGCTAATTGGAAATCCGCCATCTACGAATATGCGCACCGCCGCAATCGGCTTGAGGTCGACGGCGATGCGGGACAGCTTGTACCGATCGTCAGCGACGACAGATTCGTCCGCCGGCTGGAGCAGCGAATTCACCGCGTGCAGGCGAGCCGGGACGCCAGGGGGGTCGTCGCGCTGCGCAGCGAAGCGGGCATGAGGATGCGCGCGATCGACGATACCGAACGCCAGGCGGTCGTGGATCTGGAGCTGCGTCTTTGCACGGAATACGGGCAGGCCGGTCAGTCGCACCGCGAAGAACGGATGAACCGGGAGCGGATTCAGGTTGTGAAGCAAGGCAAGCAATGGATCATTACGAACGTGCAGCCGGACGAATCGGAGCGGCGCAGACCGCCGCAGTCGGAGCTTCCTTTTGCCGAAGCCGAACCGGAGAGAGAGAAGCAGGCCGGACTTCGCTCCGTTCCTTATTTGAATTACGGCGTATTGTCTTCGTTCGCCGCCCAGCCGTCCGTCCGGAACATCCCTTATGACCGCGCCAAGGCGCAGCGTTATGCCGAAACATGGTGGAATAAAGCCAATCCCGCCTACACGAGTTTCGAGGTGGATTGCACCAACTATGTCTCGCAATGCCTCGTTGCAGGGGGAGCCCCCATGAACTATACTGGAAAAAGGGAATCGGGATGGTGGTATCAAGGCATGGACGGCGGCCGCGAGCTGTGGAGTTACAGCTGGGCGGTAGCCCATAGTCTGAAATCGTTTTTGGCTTCCAGCAAGTCCGGATTGCGTTCGGAAATCGTTCACTCGCCGAGGCAGCTTACGATCGGCGACGTGATCTGCTACGACTGGGACGGCGACGGCCGGTTTCAACATAATACGATCGTAACCGGCTTCGATGCGGCAGGGATGCCGCTCGTTAACGCGCATACGATCGACAGCCGCATGCGTTACTGGGACTACCGGGATTCCTATGCATGGACACCAAATACCCGTTACAGCTTTTTTCATATTGCGGACTATTTTTAATACCGTTAGCATGCAACAAAACACGACTTCATTATTCAACAAGACGGAGGTAGCCATGAATAGAAAAATTCGGGTCGGATTGGTATATGGCGGCAGATCGGGCGAACACGACGTGTCCCTGCAAACCGCGATGGCCGTTATCCGCGCTTTCGATCATACGCAATACGAAGTTCATCCTTTCTATATTACGAAGCACGGAGAGTGGAGGTCGGGGCCTGCCTTGACCGGGCCTGTGGACCAATTGCAGCGGCTGCGGTTTGAGACGGACGGTGAAGTGCGGATCGCGGCGGCGGATTCGGCTACTTCCTCCGGAAGCTCGACAGCGCTGCAGCCTTTCTTCAGCAATTTGCAGCCGGTAGCCGGCGCATCCGGGATGGCCTCCGAACGTAAGCTGGATGTAGTGCTTCCGCTGCTTCACGGTACGTTCGGCGAGGACGGGACGGTTCAGGGATTTCTGGAAATGGCTGGCATTCCGTATGTAGGGGCTGGCGTACTGGCCTCGGCAGTGGGAATGGACAAAGTCATGATGAAGAAGCTGTTCGCCCAGGAAGGTCTGCCGCAGTGCGTATTCCGTCATTTCACGAGGACGCAGTGGGATAAGGATCAGCCGTTTTTCCTGATGGAAATCGAAGTATCCGTAGGGTATCCGTGCTTCGTCAAGCCCGCCAATCTCGGCTCCAGCGTAGGTGTCTCCAAGGCGCGCAACCGCGAAGAGCTGATTGCGGCGGTAACCGAAGCTTTCGAATACGACCGCAAAGTCATTGTCGAGGAGTTCGTGGAAGCCAGAGAGATTGAGGTCGGGGTACTGGGCAACGAGCAGCCGGAAGCTTCCGTTCCCGGAGAAATCGTATCGTCCAATGAATTTTACGACTACCGGGCCAAATATATTGACGGCAAGTCGGCCATGATTATACCTGCGGAGCTTTCCGAGGAGGTCGCAAAGGATATTCGCGAGATGGCCGTGCGCGCGTTCCAGGCGATCGATGGCAGCGGGCTGGCGCGTGTCGACTTTTTCCTGCGCAAATCGGACGGGACTGTTTTTATTAATGAGATTAATACGATGCCTGGCTTTACTCCGTTCAGCATGTATCCGTTATTATGGAAGGAAACCGGCAAGCCTTATGGCGAGTTGCTGAACGAACTGATCCGATTGGCGCTGGAGCGGCATGCTTCCAGACAAAGCATCCGTTATTCATTCGATCTGGACTAATAGTGCGAATTCAAAAAGTCCAGTTTTCAGCACCGAGAAGATGGGATGAAGCTAGGAAATGAGGAGCGTAGTGGCAGCTTTTGTGAGCACCGGAAGTTCCGGCTAAATTCCATATTCGATGTCAAGTAGGCTTCCTGATGTGCTTCGTGATCAAAAGTGGACTTTTTGAACAACCTCTAATAGAGAAAGGAAGATGATGCAATGGGCTTTCAATCGGAATTCAACTCCGTCTGCAAGTTCAAGTCGGACCAGGAGCTGTACGAACTGCTGGAGTACGGCAGAGGGAAGATGG
The DNA here is from genome assembly GCF_014705615.1 of Paenibacillus oceani. GTDB lineage: Bacteria > Bacillota > Bacilli > Paenibacillales > NBRC-103111 > Paenibacillus_AB > Paenibacillus_AB oceani. The sequence continues at coordinate 66,398 of NZ_JACXJA010000048.1, read as the reverse complement.
TTAAGAAAGGGTTCCGCGTCTACCCGACCGGGCAGAAGGTTATTGCTTACACGCCTAACAACGTAGCGGTGGCGATCGTGAAGATCGTCGTTTCGATTGCGGAAATCAATTTTCAGGGCGAAGAAGTAACCGAAGTGGAAATGGAGCTCGTGCGCAAGCTGACCGAGGAAGAGTCCCGCATTCAGACGTCGCTTGCCCACGAAATGTTTTTTGGCGACAGGCAGTAGAAGGAAGCGGCCGGGAACCAAACGTCAGTTGACCATGCAAACAGATTGCCCGCATAATCAGTCATCCGAGTGTGAAGAACCAACCTTAGGGAGAGGCGGACTTTACAATGACGATCGAACTATGGCCGGAGGGCGCGCCATATCGGGCGGGAGAGACCGAGGAGGATTACCCTCGCCTGATTGCGTTTCCGGTTAGCGGCAGCAACAAACCTGTAGGATGTGTAATCGTATGCCCGGGCGGAGGGTATGCCCGCAGAGCGGATCATGAGGGAGAGCCGATCGCCAGATGGCTGAATTCGCTCGGCATCGCCGCGTTCGTGCTGCATTACCGGGTGGCTCCTTACCGCCATCCCGTGCAGCTCGGAGATTGCCGCAGAGCGATCCGCTGGGTGCGGAGCCACGCGGAGGAGTACGGCATCGATCCGGACAAGATCGGGATTTTGGGCTTCTCGGCTGGCGGACATGCCGCCGCGATGGCAGGCGTCCATCACGAGCCGGGCGATCCCGGGGCGGCGGACCCGATCGAACGGGTCGGTTCCAGACCGGATGCGCTTGTGCTCTGTTATCCCGTAATCTCGTTTGTTCAATCCTATCATCAGGGATCGATGAACAATCTTCTTGGACCGGAGCCGTCTCAAGAGCTTCGCGAGCTGATGTCGGGTGAGCTCGCGGTCAACAGCGAGACGCCGCCTACGTTTTTGTGGCATACGGCGAATGATGGGGCCGTCCCGGTGGAGAACAGTCTGATGTTTGCTGCGTCTTTAAGCCGGCACAAGATCCCGTTCGATCTTCACGTCTACGAAAGCGGCCGTCACGGCCTCGGTCTGGCGGAGACGCACCCGGAAGCGTACGCATGGACGCTGGAATGCGCCAACTGGCTGCGGAAGCAGGGATTTGCTCCCGAAGCGGCTTCGGAGGCGTAGTTTACGAAGAAGAAGTTCGCCGATGTCGGGCCGGCTTGCTCGGGGGCGGATTATGGTTTTCCTCCGTAAGGGCATCCTACTATAGAGGTTTCCATTTCTATATGAGGTTCCGATGGGAGGATTGCCGCTTGATCGTCAGACTCGGATATGTAGCGATGTCGACTATTGTCCAGAACGCTTCGCCGTCCAAAACGATGACTGCCACTTTTTTCAGGAAGCTTCCGGATCGTGAAGCGGCGATTCGCAAGCTGGAACGGATTGCGGCCGAGAATTTGCATAACACGCTCAGGCTGCTCAGACATAACCGCGCTTTTGATATTCGGATGTACCGCTTTTCGTCCAAGCTGATCCCCCTGATCGGTCACGAGCTGCTCCAAGGCTGGGACCCGTTTCCGGCGCTGGAGGACGATTTCCGGGCGATCGGAGATTATGTCCGGGAGCATGATATGCGAGTCAGCTTTCATCCCGATCATTTTACGGTATTAAGTACGCCTAGGCCGGAGGTGCTGCGCAATTCGGTTGACGATCTGCGGCGGCATGTCCGGATGCTGGATGCCATGGGACTGGACGAGCGGGCGATGTGCAACATCCATGTCGGAGGTACATACGGGGACCGGGTGCAAGCCCGCGACCGGTTCGTCAAGCAGTTTCTGGAGGTGGACGGGCCGATCAGGCGCCGCATCACGCTGGAGAATGACGACAAGACGTTCACGGCGGAGGAAACGCTGGACATCTGCGAAGCGGTAGGGACGCCGATGGTGCTCGATATCCACCATCACGACGTGAATCCCGGGGAACATACTGCCGGGCAGCTGTGGCCGCGGATCACGAATACTTGGGCGACCCGGGCGCTGCCTCCCAAGATCCACATGTCCAGCCCCAAAAGCCTGAAGGATGTCCGGGGTCATGCCGATTATGTAGAAGCGGACAAGCTGCTGGCCTTTCTGCGAATGGCGGCCGAAGCGGGTACGGAACGGCTTGATGTGATGCTGGAGGCCAAGATGAAGGATGCGGCTCTGCTCCGGCTGATGGAGGATATACGGAACAGAAGCGGGATTCGGATAGCAGATCAGGCTTGTTTCGAGATCAGGGCTTGATCCGGATGGGAAAATAAGGTACGTTGAAAGAGGAATTAACCGAGCTGTGACCATTTGTTCATTGTCGAGAGGGGAAACGAAACGATGAGTCAATTGCTGGCAGGTAAAAATATATTGGTCATGGGTGTCGCGAACGATCGCAGCATCGCCTGGGCGATCGCCCAATCGCTTTCCGCTCAAGGAGCGCGTCTTGCATTTACGTATGAGAGCGAGCGGGTAGAGGAGCGGGTCAGCAAGCTGGCCGCCACCATCCCGAATTCGATCGTGCTGCCGTGCAACGTAACCGTCGATTCGGAAATCGATACGCTTACCGAGAAGCTGAAAGAGCATTTCGGCGTTCTTCACGGGTATGTGCACAGCATCGCCTTCGCACGGACCGAGGAACTGGAAGGACTGTTCGTCGACACGTCCCGTGACGGATTCGCGCTTGCGCACGATATCAGCGCCTACTCGCTGACGGCGGTTGCCAAGCGGATCTATCCGCTGATGACCGAAGGCGGAAGCATCATGACGATGACGTATCTCGGAGCCGAACGCGCGATGAAAAACTACAACGTCATGGGTGTCGCCAAGGCGGCGCTGGAAGCAAGCATCCGTTATCTCGCGAACGACCTCGGCCAATTCAACGTCCGCGTCAATGGCATTTCGGCCGGACCGATCCGAACGCTTGCGGCCAAAGGCATCAAGGACTTCAATTCGATCCTGCGTCAAGTCGAGGAGAAAGCTCCGCTGCGTCGCACGACCGAGACGGCGGAAGTCGGAGACACCGCGATGTTCCTCATGAGCGACCTGTCCCGAGGCATCACCGGCGAAGTGATCCACGTCGACAACGGCTATCATATTATCGGAGTTTAAACGAATTACCAACAAAGCCATTCCAGGGGATTCTGCCCCCCGGGATGGCTTTTCCTAATGTAACGGCATCTAAGCGCTAGGCGACTCGCCCGGTAAGTGCTGCCCGGTTACGGTCCTTCTAGACTTTATCAATTGGACAGTCCTGAAAATGACGGGGGAAATACCTGTCTGCCATGTCAACGGGTTCCTCGGCTGCGCATTGGCCTCACTAATAATTCCGCGTCGTCGCATCCAGCCGTTCGGCGGATACGGCGGCCCGGTGCGTCGCTTCCTCCATCTGTTCGATGGCGTGGGCGAGCTGCTTCATTTCCTGCTTCGATTTGCTGATTTCAGACAGCCCGTTCTCGAGCGACTGCTCGATTTGAGCGAACGTTTCCTTCGTAGTATACGACTCGTGCCTCCCGGCCTCGACCTGCTGCTGCACGTCCTGAATCGAGTCGATCACCTGCTTCGTATATTCGTTCGACTGTTCGATCAGCTTGCTGATTTGACGCACCTCTTGCTGGGTATGGTCGGACAGCTTTTTGACCTCCTGGGCGACGACGGAAAAGCCCGCTCCGAATTCTCCGGCCCGCGCCGCTTCGATCGCCGCATTCAGCGACAACAGATTCGTTTGACTCGCTATATCTTTTACGATCGTCACGATGCTGCCGATCTGCCGCGACGATTCCTTAAGCTGCATCACTGCCCGTTCCACCTGCAGCGAGCTTTGGCGGATCAGCTCGATGCGCGCCTGCAGCTCCGAAACCTTCTTCGCGCCGTCTTCCGCCAGACTCCTGGATTCGTTGGCCCGGTCCGTGCTGTGCGTGACCGATTCGTTCACTTGACTGCTGGCTGCAATCAGCTTGTGGGTCGAAGCGTACGTTTGCTCCGTAATAGAGGCCAGTTCTTCGCTAATTGTGCTGATCGAATGCTTCAATTCCTTCTTGATCCGCTCGTACTGGAGCTCCCGAAGCTCTACATTTTTTTTCTCGTAAGCCTCCAATACCAGCTGCTGCTCGAAGTTAAGCAGCTTGGTAATCGACTTTCCGACGGTTAAGCTGTCTTCTCCGTTACGAAGATAAGGTAAAAGGACAGTGAGAAGCGTATTCTGCAAGTTTTGAAAAGCGCCCATATACCATTTGGGCGTAAGTCCGATCCGCTGATGAACCTCGGCGATCTTCAGCCGCTTTTGTACGAATTCGGCATCCAGCCTGCCGTCGAACATCTCGATCAGATGCTGGCGAAGCGTTTCCCTTAGCCGTTCGACTGTGCTGTGGCGCTCGATAATGTCTTTAAGCCCGTTAACGGCTATGACGGTTTTGTAGAAATCGTCCACGATCTCGTCGATATGTTCCATAATAAAAGGCTGAATGCTTTGCAGAAGCCGCAAATCTTCCTCGGTCAGCGCAATCATCCGAAGCTGGGCCGTTATTTGGGAGTCTGCGAATACTTCCAGCTTGACGGTATCGTTTGCCGGCGATGTAGACGGGAGAGTTATGCGGGATGAATGCTGCGAATACTCTTTTTTTACAGACGGCTTCAAGAGTGAAGTCAAGGCATGATACGGACACTTTTTCATACGGATGGCCCCTTCAAGAACAGAGTTACTTGATCTTCATAATTGTACACTATTTCGATAAAAAGTTATACAATATTTATACAGAAATTATGCAACCAAAACCGGCTGAATCCCAAAACCGAAGAGCGGCCATTCTAAAAAAGATAAAAGCAGACAGTTACACCGCTCCGTACAATACATTTTCCGGAAGCCTCAGTTGACCCTCTGGCCGGAAAAAACCATTGTGACTTGATACTGTGTATATTGTAACTCAGATTACGCAATATTCTAAGAGCTTCTATTTAGAATTAATGTTATCCCTGAATCATTTCGGGTGCGCGAATTGTTATGGGAACGGGGACAAGCGATTGACGAACGGTGACCGGATTGCTACATTAAGGAAATGACATTGCTGCGGAGGGATTCGTATGACCGGCTTCCTGTTGCTGCTTCTGCTCGGCGTCGTGTCGGCGACGTTTGGAAGCATCGTTGGTTTGGGCGGGGGCATTATTATCGTGCCTGCGCTTCTATATATTGCACCGATTTTTCTGGAGCGCGACATCTCGACGGCGACGGCGGTAGGGACTTCGCTGACGGTATTGATTTTTACCGCGCTGTCTTCGACGTTAACATTTATGAAAGAGAAGAAGGTGGACTTTCGAAGCGGATGGCTTTATTTTACGACGAGCGGACCGGCTGCGATGATCGGGGCTTCGCTGACGGGCAACTTCGCGCCGCGCCCGTTCGAGCTGTCGTTCGGCTTCTTCATGCTGTTCATGGCGCTGCTGCTTATGTTTCGCAATAAGATTAAGCCGGCGGCCATCGACTGGAGCATCAAGCGATCCTATACGGATCTGCAGGGGAACTCGTACGAATACGGTTATAATATCGCATTAGCGTTAACGGTCGGATTTGGCGTCGGCTTCATCTCGGGCTTGTTCGGCATCGGCGGCGGATCTCTGTTCGTGCCGGTTATGGTGCTGCTGTTCCGGTATCCGCCCCATGTGGCGACGGCCACGTCGATGTTCGTCATTTTCCTGTCGTCCATCCTGGGCAGCATTACACACGGTTTTCATGGCGAGATCGATGTGTACAGTACGTTGGCTCTCGCACCCGGAGCGTGGGTCGGCGGCTGGCTGGGCGCCCGGATCGTGCGCAAGATGAGCGGCAACGCCTTGCTGTGGGTACTGCGCATCACGCTGATTGTGCTGGCGCTCAAAATGATCTGGGGTTAGGAAACTAGCGGGAAGTTGTACGATTCGCCGAACGATTTTGGGTGAAACTCCGAGGACAATCTGGCGTAATTATACTATACTTACTAGTAGAGGTTGTTCAAAAAGCCCGCTTTTGATCACGAAGCAGATCAGAAAGCGTACTCGACATCGAATATTGAATTCAGCCGGAAATTCCGGTGCTCACGTAGCTTTCACTACGCTCCGCTCCTCATTTCCTAGCTTCATCCAATCTTCTCGGTGCTGAAAACCGGACTTTTTGAACTCGTACTAGTATCGCAACGTATCGATAGAAATGAGTGATCTACCGTTGAGCAATGAGCCAAAACCAACCTTTACAGTAGGCGGCAAAAGCTTCACCGCCGTTGCCATCAATACCGCTGCCAAGGCCGGCGAATGGATCAAGCTGAAGCTTGGCACCCATGAGAGACTGACGCTGAAGAGCACGCCGCACGATCTCGTCACCGAGGTGGACAAGGGTTCGGAGACGATGATCCGCAACTTGATCAAAACGCATTTTCCGCATCATACGATACTCGGGGAAGAGGGAGTGGCCCCGGGGGCCGACGCCTCCGCTAAAGCTCTCGAGACGATGAAGGATAACGAATATTTATGGATCGTCGATCCGATCGACGGCACGACTAACTATGTGCACGGCTTTCCGTTTTTCTCGGTATCGATCGCGCTGGCGCACCGGGGCGAAGTGATTGTCGGCGTCGTGTACGATCCGTGCGGGGACGAGCTGTTCGTCGCCGAGAAGGGCAAGGGCGCTTATCTGAAAGGGAAGCGGATGCAAGTATCGGGAGAAGCGAAGCTGTCCGATTCCTTGATCGCGACCGGATTCCCGGCAGACAGCGATTTTGCGCTTCCGCTTAATTTGAAAGGCGTTCAGGCGGTCGCCCCGAAAGCGAGAAACATCCGGGTGGCCGGCTCGGCGGCGCTTCATATGGCTTATGTAGCGGCCGGAAGATTAAGCGGCTTCTGGGAAATCGGGCTGAACAGTTGGGATATCGCCGCAGGCTCCCTGCTTGTCAGCGAAGCGGGCGGCCGGGTAACCGACACGTCCGGACAGCCGTACACGCTGGCGGTTCGCCACGTGCTCGCCACGAACGGGACGGTTCACGACGAGCTGCAGACGACGTTGTCCGAGGCGGGCGCGACGGGGGCGTGACCGAGCTCAGTCATCGCAGCCTGCGAGTAAGTACCCATAAAGGCTGTCCTCCCAGTCAAACGACTGAGGGCGGTCTTTTTTTATGGAGTATTTTCTTCATCCGTACTAAAGCAGAAGAAGAGGATCGCCTTCCTTGTCGGTCAGCGAGTGCCGGAAGCCGCCTGTTTTTTTGGGGTGGCCGTTTTGGCATTCTGCCCTGCTTCAGGCGGGGAAGGAGCCGAACCGAACCGATTAAGAGCGGTTTGTGGACCGTTAAAATAGGCGAAGGCGGGCGAACACGACCTGCTCACCGGAATGAGGGTCACGGGTTACCTCTGAAGTTGAATGGTTCCGCATAACCTATCCGCGTGGGGCTGGAGCCAGTATGCTGCGCCCCCATTCCCATGCAAACGTACGGGTTTTCAAAGTCAAAGGCGCCTGAGCACTCCTCTTGCGCTTCTTTACGATTTATTTACAACCAGTTAACACGGTTCGAACAATTGCCAAGTATAGTAACCGTATCAGCATGTTCGGGTAGAGCCTAGAGAAAACCCGCGGCGCTTGCAGCTTCTATTTGTGTATTTCGGATGGAGGCGGCTTGTGTTCGGGTTTTTTTGTGCTGTTCATCAATCGAAATACGTCCGGGGGGAACATCAAGAGATGAAACGTATACGCAACTGGCTCCGAAAGCTTGCAGTCCCGGCGGCGCTGGGAATTAGCCTGCTCCTTGCGGCCGGCTGCTCACCGACTTCCGCCGTCGAATCGGGAAACGGGCGGACCGCCGCGGCGAAAGCGCCTTTTTACGACATGGCTTCGAATCAGGGAAAGCTGTCGATCCGCTATTTTCATTTGCAGTCGCAAGAAAAGTCGGGGGACGCGATCCTGATCACGTCGCCGGAGGGCAAGCAGCTGCTGGTGGACGCCGGAATTCCGGAGACGGGTCCTAAGCTGGAGGAGCAACTGACGAAGCTGGGCGTGAACAAACTCGACCTGGTCGTGAACACGCACCCGCATATCGATCATATCGGAGGGCTGACGACCCTTTTGCACACGAAGACGGTTGATCGGTTGATCCATAACGGCATTCCGCATCAGACGGAGACGTACCGCAAAGTACAAAGCATCCTTCAGGAGAAACAGATCCCCCATGAGGCGGCAGCCGAAGGAATGAAGATCGAATGGTCGCCTTCCGTCTCGATCGAAGTGCTGAACCCGCCGCAAGGCACGACGCCGGACAAATACGAGAAGTGGGGAACCGAGGAGCACAACAATCATTCCCTCGTGCTGATGATGGCATACGGAGACAATCGCATCCTGCTCACCGGGGACCTGTACAAGACGCAGGAATACGCCCTTGCGGACAAATACGGCGGCAAGCTGAAGGCCGATCTGCTGCACGCTCCCCATCACGGGGACATGACGTCCTCGTCGGGCACGTTCATCAAGGCGGTCAAACCGGGAATCGCCGTGTTAAGCGCCAATTTCCTGCAGAGCATGGACGTGCTGAAACGGTACGAAAAAGAAGGCGCGACCGTGTACAACACCGGGAAAAACGGGCATCTGCTGTTCGTCTCAGACGGCAAGACGTTGTCGGCCTATCCGGAGAAGCCATAGCAAAAGGTTAACATTCGCTTAACATTTCTCGAATATTGCGATTATAGTTGTCGTTTACAATGGCTTACGAGGAGGAGGACTAGTCAATGGTACAAACAGAAGAAAGCGGGCTTCCGATTATAGCCTCCATCACGAAGCCGGAGCAGATTGCAGCGGCGGCGGCCAGCAAGGTGAAACGGGTGATCCTGATGACCGGCGATATCGTGAGGCTGGCGGATATTCGAAATCGGCTGCACGAGTCCGGGAAAGAAGTGTTCGTTCATTTGGAGATGGTGCAGGGGCTTGGCCGGGACAGTTCCGCGGTGCAGTATTTGGCGGAAACGTTCGCGGTCGACGGGATCGTTACGACGAAGAGCAACGCGATTGCGGCGGCCCGGCAGGCGGGTATTCGCTCGATCCAGCGGATCTTCGCCATCGACAGCGCAGCGGTCGAAACAGCGGTGAAAATGATCGGCCAGGTGATGCCGGACGAAGTGGAATTGATGCCGGGACTAATGCCCCGCGTTATCCGCGATCTGAAGGCGAGACTGAATCGGCCGTTAATAGTAGGCGGGCTAATCCGCAGCGAGGAAGAAATCAGAATCGCGCTGAACAGCGGCGCGGACCATGTCTCCATCGGAGACCAGCGGTTTTGGTAAAGGATCGGCTTTCGTTCAGAAGTGCGCCTCGGGTGGAGACGACGAGAAAACCCAGCGGCATGCGGACGTCCAAGCGATTCTGCGGGGGTGGTCTGTCTAGTCGGGCTTGATCGTGTCTTTTTGGTGTGTCTGGAAACGAAACAAAAACCGCGGTTTTCAATTTGGAGAGGAGACGATGTACATGAACACGAACGTGAAAAGATGGGTTACTCCGGTATTGGTAGGCGTACTTACAGCCGGTTTGGCGGCGTGCTCGAGCGGAGGGACACCGGCCGGGACGACGGGGGCCGGGGCGGCGCCGGCTGAGGCGAAGCCTGACACGACTCCGGTTACGATTCAATATTGGCATGCCCATGCGGAAGCGCAGTTGGCCGGATTGAATGATAGGATCGAGGAGTTTAAGAAGAAATACCCGCATATTACGGTAGAGCCGGTGTATCAAGGAGCGTACGGCGACCTTCATAAGAAGCTGCAGGCGGCTGTAGCGGCCGGCGATGTGCCTGCGGTGACGAACGTTGAGGTGGCGTCGCTGCCGAACTTCGCCGACGGCGGGGTATTCGCGGATCTGACCTCCTGGATCAAGCGCGACAAAACCGATCTGAACGATTTCTCCAAAGGCATGCTGCAAGCTTACGCTTATAACGGCAAACAGTACGGCTTCCCGCTGATCGTCAGCACCAGCGTATTCGTCTACAACAAAACGCTGCTCGACGAGCTCGGTGTAAAGCCTCCGCAAACCTGGAGCGAGATTGAGGCATTCAACCAGAAGGTAACGAAAAAAGAAGGCGACAAAACGACGCGTTACGCTTTCTCTGTGCCAGGCTGGGATACGTGGTATTACGATCCGTGGATCGTGAACGGCGGCGGCAAAATTTTGACAGGCGATATGAAAAAGTCGGCGATGGATACGCCGGAATCGCTGCGGTTTATCGAAAACTTCAAAAAGTGGAAGCAAGAGGGCAGTATGCATATCGGGTACGGCAAAGGCGCCTCCGACAATATGCGCCAAATGTTCCTGAACGGCGAAATCGCCATGGTGCAGCACACGTCCGCTCTACTCAAGATGTACCGCGAGAACGCCAAGTTTGAGGTAGGCGTCTCGTTCCTGCCGGGCGACAAGACCCGCACCTCCAATATCGGCGGCGCCGGAATCGTCATGATGGAAGGCGCGAAGGCCAACCAGAAGGAAGCGGCTTGGAAGTTCATCGAGTTTATGACGTCCGCGGAGCCGAATATCAAGTGGGCGGAATCAGTCGGCTACCTGCCTACGCGTAAATCCGCGATAGCTTCTTCCGAAGGAGCGGAATATTTCAAGAGATGGCCGCAGTATAAAGCGGTATTCGATAATTTCGACAGCGTCACTCCGCGCCTGCAGCATCCGGCTTACCCGGAATTCAGCAAGCAGTATATGGAAGTAGTGGGACGTCTGGCGCTTAACAATGAAGATCCGGTTCCTCTGATGAAGGAGGCGTCCCAGAAAATGAACGACGTCTTGAAGGATTATGAGTGATGTCGATGGAGAGCTACGTAACGACTAACGGAGAGGGGACGGTGGCGGCATCCGGCGGGATCGCCGCTTCCTCCCGCCTTCGCGGCGGGCGCAAATGGATCGGGGCGTTGAAAGATTTTTCGTTCGCTTTGCCGGCACTGGTCTTCATGGGCGCTTTCCTCTATTATCCGCTGGCGTATTCGATCTATATCAGCTTTACGAATTGGAACATGACGAGGCCGGTCAAAAAGTTTGTTGGGGCGGATAACTATACGCGTCTGCTGACGAGCGCGGATTTTTACCAGTCGTTGAAGGTGACGATGGTATACACGGTGCTGGATGTGGCGTTTACGCTCGGCATCGGCCTGCTGCTGGCTCTGCTGTTCAACGTGGCGAACTCGAAGCTGTATGCGTTTATGCGCGGCGTCATTTTTATGCCGTATTATATTTCGATGGTTATCGCCGCGATGGTATTTACATGGATCTACAACGGACAATACGGTTTGCTGAACTATATAATGGGGCTGCTGGGGCTCGATGGGGTCAATTGGCTCGTTAACCCGGCTACCGTCATTCCCGCGCTTGTCGCGGTGTCGGTATGGAAGGGCGCGGGCTTTGCGATGATCTTGTTCATTGCGGGCATGCGCGGCATTCCGCAGGAATATTATGAAGCGGCCGCGATCGACGGGGCGGGCAGGGCGCAGCAGTTCCGCCATATTACGCTTCCGTTGCTGTCGCCGATGACCTTATTCCTGCTGATTACGACATTTATCTCCTCGATGCAAGTATTCCAGTCGATCGACGTGATGACCAACGGGGGACCGCTTCAAGCTTCCAATGCGATCGTCTACTGGATCTACACGATGGCATTCTCGGAGTTTAAGACCGGACGCGCTTCGGCCCTTGTCATCATTTTGTTCGTCATCATCCTGCTGCTTACGCTCCTTCAATGGGCAGTCGGCCGGAAGAAGGTGCACTATGAGGGATAGCCGGATGGCCGGACAAGGAAACGGCAAGCTCAAGTACGTAGTTCGAGGCGTTATCGCGCTTCTTGTCGTAGTGGTGATGTTTTTTCCCGTCTACTGGCTGGTCATCAGTTCCTTGAAGACTCAGGCGGAGATGCGGATGGCGATTCCGACCCTGTGGCCGCAGTCGTTCGCGTGGGACAACTACGCGGAGGCGTTCCGCGTCATTCCGTACGCGCGCTTCTTCGGCAATACGCTGCTGATGTCGGTCGGATTGATCGTGCTCCAGCTGAACGTCGCTCTGATGGCCGCTTATGCGTTTGCCAAAGGGACGTTCTGGGGCAAGGAAGTTTTGTTTTTCCTCGTGCTCGCCGCGATGATCGTGCCGGACCAGGTTACCTTCGTGCCGGTTTACGTGATGATGTCCAAGCTCGGCTGGCTGAACACGTTCTGGGCGCTGATCGTCCCGCACGGCGCCTCGGCATTCGGCATTTTCCTGCTCCGGCAGGCGTTCAAGTCGCTTAACAACGACGTGCTCGAGGCGGCGCGGGTGGACGGGGCCGGCCGGTTCGGGATGCTCTACCGGATCTTGCTGCCGATGGCGATGCCGACGGTCGTCACGCTTGGCGTGCTTATTTTCATCTCCGGCTGGAACTCTTATTTCTGGCCGCTGATTATGACCAATACGAACGAGATGCGGGTGCTGACGGTCGGCATTACGATGCTCCGGGATTCGATCGCAGGGAACGAGGCGATGCATTTCCATGTCATCATGGCGGCAAGCGTCATGGCGATTTTACCGATTGTGGCCGTATTCGCTTCGATGCAGAAACATATTGTAACGGCGATGGCCAATTCGACTTTCAAATAACGCGCCGCAGGTTTCGGGAGCGGGCGGAGGACGGAGAAAGCCTGTTCACCTTGGTCGCGGGGCCAAGGAGAGAATAATACTACAGCATGAGCAGCATCCGATTGATTGTAAGCGATCTGGACGGGACGCTGCTGTCCCCGGACCACAAGCTTGCGCCGGAAGTAGCAAGCAGTATTCGCACATTCGTCCGGAAGGGCGGATACTTTACGATTGCGACGGGAAGGCCGCTGCTGACGGCTAGGCGGGTGATCGAGCAGCTCGGCATCGAGATCCCGGTCATCCTGTGCAACGGGGCGGTCCTTGCCGCTCGCGGCCGGATTCTGGAACAGAACGGCTATGAGGCCAGTCTGACGGCGGAGCTGCTGGTCGCCGCGCACGAAGCCGGCCTGAACGTATTGCAATTCCGTGACGAGCGGATCGGCGTCTTCGGCCGGACTCCGGCAATCGTGACGTTCGAGCATAAGGAGCAGGTGGCCTGCACGCTGCTGTCCTCAGCCGACGAAGGGTGGCGGCAGGGCGAGCTGGATAAAGTCATCCTGCTCGGCGACATCCGCCTGTCCACACAGCTATGGAAGCGCTGGGAGCCGCTGCTGGGCGATCGGATCGCCGCGCTTCAATCGGAAAGCGACTATCTGGAGCTGATCCCCGCGCGAATCGACAAGGGCACGGCGCTGCGCAAAGTGGCTTATGTGCTCGGCGTCGAACTGGCCGACGTTTTGGCGATCGGCAACCAGCTCAACGATTTGGCGATGCTGAAGACGGCGGGCGTAGGGATCGCGGTAGCGAACAGCCCCGACGAGCTGAAGGCGGCGGCCGATTACGTCACCCGGTCGCCGTACGGAGAGGGTGTCGTCGAAGCGATCGGACGTTTTGGACAATAAGCGTGTATGTCCGTTCTTGCAAAATGGTGTGTATGAGAAAGAGACTCGCAGAGACGAAGAGCTGTGGAGTCTCTTTTTTATGTAACTTAAGAAATGGCCAAATTGTGTCGATCTATAGTATGGTAGTATGATAATAGTCAAAAGGTTGGATTATTCGACGTTCAACGGCAATTTATCCTCTACAAGAAAAGGCAGGACACAAGGTAATGGCAAACAGGTTCAGATTTGGAATACGCGCCAAAATCGTACTTGGCTACATGGTGAGCATTATCTGTTTTGTTGTCTCGCTAATTATTGTCGATCAACAGATGACTTCCATGCAGGAGGAGCGGAATTACGTCATTGAGCACGATATGGCGGTAATCGATATAACGAACCGGATCGAAAAACATCTGCTCGACATGCAAACCGGCCAGCGCGGTTATTTGATTACAGGCGACGCCGCTTACCTCGAGCCTTATACGGCCGCCAAGGCGGAATGGCAGAAGGACTATATCCGGCTGAATCAGCTCGTGTCGGATAACCCGAGCCAGCAGCAGCGGCTGGAGACGGTCAAGTTAACGATTGAGCAATGGATCGAATCGGCCGGGGAGCGGGCTATCGCGTTGAAGAAAGCGAACGATAACGCGGGAATCGCCGAGTTTTACAGGAAAGATCCCGGCAAAGTTTACATGAACGAGATGCGTTCACAATTCGACATCTTCCGCGAGAATCAAAATCAGCTGACCCAGGAGAGAGCGGCGGCCTTAAACGATCGGAATGCCGCTCTGAAGACGGCTTTGTACGTGATGCTCGTTATGGTGACGGTCATATCGGCCGCTGCGGCAACCCTTCTTTCCGGCTCGATCCTGAGGACGATTCATGCGGTTACGCAAAGCATTAAAGAAATTTCCACTTCGGTTGGAGGCATGCAGCGCCGCGTCGAAGTAAGCGCCCGGGACGAGATCGGCGATCTGGGGACCGCGATGAACGAGCTGCTGGAGGACCAGGAGCAGAAAAACTGGACGAAGACGAAGCTTGCCGAGGTCATCAGTATGTACCAAGGGGTGACCGATCTTTCGTCGCTCGGTCATTCGTTTATCGATAAAATAACGCCGCTGCTCGATGCCGTATACGGTGTCTTGTACGTAGGTACAGGCCGCGGGGAGCAGCGCAAGCTGATCCGGGTAGCCTCTTATGCGGGGGAGGGCGAGCTGGCAGTCAGCCCGGAGGCGATCCATCCGGGAGAAGGGCTGGTCGGGCAATGCGCCAAAGAAAACCGGATGTTTCATCTGGAGCATGTTCCGGACGACTATATTCGGATCGCTTCCGGTCTCGGGAGTGCTGTTCCGAAGCAGGTGCTGATCGCTCCGGTCGAGTTCGAGGGACGGGTTACGGCCGTGCTGGAGCTGGCGACGCTGCATGCGTTCACGCCAGTTCAGCTGCAACTGCTCGATGAGATTCTGGATACGTTCGGCACGACGATCGACAGAGTCGAGAACCAGATGGAGATCGAGCGGCTGCTTCGCGAATCGCAGGCGATGACCGAGGAGCTGCAGTCGCAGGCGGAGGAGATGCAGGTTCAGGCCGAGGAGCTGCAAACCCAGCAGGAGGAGCTGCGCGTCTCGAACGAACAGCTGGAGGAGCAGAACCGGTTCGCCGAGGAAAAATCGCGGGAGCTGGAGAAGATCCGGATCGAGCTCGAAGAATATACGGAGCAGCTGGAGCAGAGTTCGCAGTACAAGTCGGATTTCCTGGCCAATATGTCCCACGAGCTTCGGACGCCGCTGAACAGCATGCTGATCTTGTCGCAGCTCCTTGCGGAGAATGCCGAGCTTGGCACCGAGGAGAGGCAGTATGCCAAAGTCATCCACTCGTCCGGCAACGATCTGCTTACGCTGATTAACGATATTTTGGATCTGTCCAAGGTGGAAGCCGGCAAAGTGGAGATTGTACCAGAAGAGATGAGCGTAACTGAGTTTCCGCTCGTTATGGAATACCAATTCGGCAAAATCGCCGAACAAAAAGGGGTTCGTTTCGTTACCCGCATGGAGCCGGACGCTCCGGCGATTTTTTGGACGGATGAGCATCGGCTGCATCAAATTGTGAAAAATTTGCTGTCGAACGCATTCAAATTTACTGACAGCGGGGAAGTCGTTCTGTCGATCCGCCGGGCCGACCCAGCCGTTGTGGCGGACGCTCTGCCGGAATGCCCGAACGAGACGGTGCTGGCGATATCCGTGGCGGACACCGGCGTCGGCATCCCCGCAAGCAAGCGGGACATTATTTTCGAAGCGTTCCAGCAGGTCGACGGGACGACAAGCCGCAAATACGGCGGTACGGGACTCGGGTTATCGATCTGCCGCGAATTCGCCAATCTGCTTGGCGGGACGATCCTGCTCGACAGCGAGGAAGGACGGGGCAGCACGTTTACGATCCTGCTGCCTCCGCTCGGTCAGACGAAATCTCATGAGTCGGCTATGATGCTCAGCGAGGCGTCGGCGGCGGCTGAGTCGGCGGTTGAGGCAGCGTGCACAGAGGGCGGCGAGGGCCATATCGAAGAAAACCGGGTGACGTCGGCCTCGATACACAAGGAGATTTTCAAAAACAAAAAAGTGTTGGTTGTGGACGACGACGCACGCAACCGGTATACGCTGCAAATTTCGCTGGAAGCGGCAGGCATCGAGGTCACAGTCGCGCACAACGGGCAGGAATGCATGGAGTCGCTGCACAGGGAGGCGGAGAAATTTGATCTGATCCTGATGGACATCATGATGCCGGTTATGGACGGCTACACGACGATGCGCCATATTCGCGAAATGCCGGAGTTCGATGCGGTGCCGATCATCGCGCTCACGGCCAAAGCGATGAAGTATGACCGGGAGAAATGTCTGGAAGCGGGAGCTTCGGATTATATAAGCAAGCCATTAAATATGAATCAGCTGTTCTCGCTGATGCGGGTTTGGCTGACGAAGGTGTGAACGATGAATACGGATGATCTGAGGCTGCAACCGGCGGACCTGGAAGCCGAGGAGACCCACACGAGCGAGCTCGAGAAGATCGAAGTCAGCTTATTGCTGGAAGGATTGTACCGTCTGTACGGGTTTGATTTCCGGAATTATGTGCGTACTTCCATTACGAGGCGGATTATGAACCGGGTCCGGATGGAGAAGCTGCCGTCGATAACCGCGCTTCTGGACAAAGTGCTTCACCATCCCGACATGGCGAAGAAGCTGCTGGGCGACTTTTCGATTAATGTGACCGAGATGTTCCGCGATCCCGCCTTTTTTACCTCTTTCCGCCAAAATGTCGTTCCGCTGCTGCGCGAGCTGCCGGAAATCCGCATCTGGCACGCCGGCTGCTCGACGGGAGAGGAAGTTTATTCGATGGCGATCCTGCTGCAGGAGGAAGGGCTTGCCGCGAGAACGCAGCTGTTCGCTACGGATATGAACGAACATGCGCTGGAACGGGCGCGGGCAAGCGCATTTCCGCTGGCGCGGATGCAAGGCTATACGAAAAATTATTTGCTGGCAGGCGGCAGTCAGGAATTTTCGGCCTATTATACGACGGATCATGAATTTGCCTATTTTCAGCCGGAGCTTAGCCGGAACATTCATTTCTTTCAGCATAACCTCGTGACGGACCGGTCCTTTAACGAATTTCACGTCATTATTTGCCGCAATGTGCTGATCTACTTCGACACGGTTCTGCAAAATAAGGTGCACAGCCTGTTCGACGAAAGCTTGCATCCGACCGGGATTCTTGCGCTCGGCAGCAAGGAGTCGCTGTTAGCCGTCCAGCAATCGGGGCGCTACACGGCGATGGACTGCTCGCAGAAAATATACCGCAAAGTGAAGACGGTTTAGGGAAAAATCCATATGCTCCGGGATAAAAGTCCATTGTCAGGTTACGTTTGGGCATGCTACATTTGATGAAAATGATTTTCATTATCAAATGGAGGTGCGGCTGATGACCTTGGAGACAACCGGAACGGAGCTGGCCCGAATTGTAAAAGAAAGACGGACGGTGCATCAATTCGAATCCAAAGAGGTGGAGCTCTCGCTGATCCAGGAGCTGCTGGATACGTCGGTATGGGCGCCGAACCATCGGCTGACCCAGCCGTGGCGTTTCGTATCGGTGAAGGGGGAAGGCCGCTCGCGCATAGCGGAGATAGCCCGCAAAAATGTGGAGAAACGTGAAAGCGATCCGGCGAAGCGGGAGGAGATCGGGCAGAAGTTTTATAAGAGGTTTATGAACGTGCCGGTGATCCTGGTCGTCGTTCAGAAGGAGAATCCGAATCTGGCCGTGAGGGAGGACGATTTCGCTGCAATTTGCTGCCTGATTCAAAATTTCAGTCTGCTCGCCTGGGAGCAGGGGCTCGGCCTCGTCTGGGAGAGCTATCCGCTGCTGACGCAGGCGGAATTCCGCGAGACGCTGGGCATCGGGCCCGGGGAACGGGCCGTCGCCAGCCTGCATATCGGCTATCCGGCCAAAGTGCCGCCGGCCCAGCCGCGTACACCGGCGTCGGAACTGCTGACGGTGATCGATACGCCGTCGTCATAATGCGCCGCTTCGGCGGGAGGCAAACTTTAAGATGGTTAAGCTTGTTCAGGTGCCCTGCGGGGCGCCTTTCTTTTATTTGAGGCAGTAATGGGCCGCAAAAAGGCTGGGGGGAGGCGGGAATGGGAGCAAGAGAGTCGAAAGCGGAGAGTGGGGAGCAGAGAGCAGAGAGTAGAGAGCAGAGAGTAGAGAGTAGAGAGCCGGGAGCCGGGAGTAAAGAGTAAAGAGTAACGAGTAGGGAGCAGCAAGCAGGGGCAGGAGACTTGGGCATGCGGTAGTCAGCGGAGAAAGCAGCTTTTCCACCGCACGAAGCCTCCTTCGCAGGTGCTCTGCGTCACACGACGGTGGCCATCCGCGATTTAGCCCCCTTGACGAGAAATAACGGCCTTTAGCACCCCCCATTTTGTGGAAAACACCTTTGCACTGGCGAATACGAGCGATTTGTAGCTTTTATTTCAGGGCTAAACTCGGAACTTCGGCGGTTTCCCCAAAGTAAGGGTCTCTAGCATACTCTATTTGGCGCAAAGGTTGGTTTCCCCTCGAAATAAGAGATGCAAAAGGCTGTTATTTGTTTCCGAAGCGTTCCTCAACGTGCCCGCAATAGACTGCTATTTGTTTCTACAGCCCCTTTCCGCTCCCTTTCCCCCAGCGTCCAACCCATCCGTTTGTTTTCGACAAGTCTCACCCCCGAGGTTTCTTACGGTTTTCCATATGTCCTCCACAGTCTTGCAAGGTCTCCGGACGAAGCGCCACTCCCGCCTGTTGCCCCTGCTCTTCGCCGCGTTTTCAAGTTGATTTGCAAAAATAGTCATTGTCGCTGCCGCAAAGATCGTGTTACAATCGGTTCTAGCCTAATTGTTAACCTTGTAATATAGAAATAGGTTAACAATTAAACTCCATTAGACGCTGACAACACGAACACGATCTGGAGGAGGATTCACGATGATGAACCGCAGAGGTTTGTTCATTACGGGAACCGACACGGGAGTCGGCAAGACGAGCGTGACGGCCGGCCTCGCCGCAGTATTGCGGGAGCGAGTCCCGATAAGGGACGGATACAACGCCGGGAACGTGCAGGTATGGAAGCCGGTACAAACCGGGATTCCTTCTGCCGAAGCTCCGGAATCGGACAGCTATCGCCTTCGCAAGGAAGGCGGGCTGGCGCAGCAGGAACGGGATATCGTGACACTGACGCTGCCGGACCCGCTGGCGCCGTGGATGGCGGCCCGCCGGATCGGCGAGACGATCGATGTGGACGCGCTGCTTGCAGAAGGGCGGAGCAGGCTGAGTGCCGGAGACTTCCTGCTCGTCGAGGGGGCGGGAGGGCTTGCGGTGCCGCTGACGGAACGGCATCTGGTGGCTGATCTTGCCGCAGGTCTCGGTCTGCCGCTGCTGATCGTGGCGAGACCTGGACTAGGGACAGTCAACCATACGCTGCTCACGGTTGCTGTGGCGAAGCAGTTCGGGATTCCTGTCGCGGGAATTATACTTAACGGCTATAAGCATACAGTTACGGATATGCCCGCTGTCCGGGAAAATGCGGAGATGATCGAGACGTTTTCCGGTATCCCGGTCGTCGGTCTGCTGCCATGGCAGGAGGAAGCGGAAAGCGGCCATCCAGCAGGCGATGCGCGCGAGAACACGGCCAGTAAGCCCGCGGCCACGGCCGGCCAACCGAAACTGGGCGAAACGCCGAACCGCTGGGCGGACGTTGTCCGGTCTGCGATCGACTGGGAGACGTTATTGCAGCTGTAATTCATACATAAATTACCTTTTTGCAAAGTGCGACAGGTCGCACATTCACCACTGAAATCCAATGGTCGGAGGAGAACTTAATGATCGCATTGCGTTCGAAATGGGACTTGTTTGCAGAGAAGGCGCTGCGCGGCGAGCTGCTGAGTGTGGAGGAGGGGCTTGCCGTATTGGAGGCGGATGACGATGAACTGCTGCCGTTGCTACACGCCGCTTTTCAAGTCAGGAAGACGTATTACGGCAAAAAAGTGAAGCTGAACCTGATCATCAATGCGAAAAGCGGGTTGTGTCCGGAAGACTGCGGATATTGCTCCCAGTCGATCGTGTCCAAAGCGCCCGTCTCGAAATACCCGCTGCTGGAGAAAAACGTACTGATCGACGGCGCCCGGAAGGCGATGGAGTTGAAGGTCGGGACGTATTGCATCGTAGCGAGCGGACGCGGTCCAACAAGCAAGGAATTGGATCAAGTCGTCGATGCGGTGAAGGAAATCAAAGCGACGATGCCGATGAAAGTATGCGCCTGCCTCGGGATTTTGTCGGAGGAGCAGGCGGGGCGGCTGAAAGAGGCGGGCGTCGACCGGTACAATCATAACCTGAACACAAGTGCAGGCAACTTCGCGAATATTACGACCACTCATACGTATGACGATCGGGTCGCCACAGTGGAGAAAGCTAAAGCTTCCGGCATGTCCCCTTGTTCCGGGTGTATCGTAGGCATGGGGGAGACGAACGCGGAGATCGTGCAGATCGCTTATGCGCTGCGGGAGCTGGACGCCGACTCGATTCCGGTCAATTTTCTCAACTCCATCCCGGGCACTCCGCTGGAAAATAACCGGGAGCTGAATCCGCGCAAATGCCTCAAAGTGTTGGCGCTGTTCCGGTTCATTTGCCCGACTAAGGAGATCCGGGTCTCGGGCGGACGGGAAGTCAATCTGCGTTCCTTGCAGCCGCTTGGCCTGTATGCCGCCAATTCGATTTTTGTCGGCGACTATTTAACGACGGAAGGTCAGGAAGCGCGAGAGGATCACCGGATGATCGAAGATCTCGGCTTTGAGATTGAACGATGCGCACTGTGAGGGGAAGCAATCCGCACGGATAAGTAAGGGATGAGGAGAGAATGGACCATTTGCAATGGATGCGCGGCGAGCTGGACCGGCTGGCGGCCGCCGGGCAGGCCCGAGCTTTAACCGAAAGCGCCCCGGCACGGAGGGAAGGCTGGATCATCCGAAACGGACGGAGCATGCTTAATTTGGCCTCCAACCATTATCTGGGTCTCCATCACGAGGTGAACGAGGAAACGTTGTCCCGCTGGAACGATTACGCAGACCGAATCCGCGCGGAATCGGGCTCGGGAGCGGAAATGGCTGCGACGGCTGGAGCGGTGGGGAGCGAAGCGGGGAAATTCGGCGAACCTGGCGGCTCACCGATCCGGACAGGCGCGACCGCATCGCGGCTGATCGTCGGCGGAGATCCGATTCTCGGAAGCTTCGAACGGGAGTTCGCGGCGTACAAAGGGACGGAAGCGTGTCTTCTATTCGGCAGCGGCTTCATGGCGAATGTCGGAATCATCAGCGCGCTGGCAGGACGCAACGACCTGATTTTCAGCGATAAATACAATCATGCGAGCATTGTGGACGGGGCTATTCTTAGTCGGGCCAAGGTGTTCCGATACCGGAACCGGGATATGAACCATCTGGAGCAATTGCTGCGCAAGGCAGATCCTGCAAAGCACAAGCTCGTTGTGACCGACTCGGTTTTCAGTATGGATGGCAGTATCGCGCCGCTTCGCGAGCTGGTGGAGCTGAAGGAGCGTTACGGCGCGATGCTGATGGTTGACGAAGCCCATAGCGGGGGCGTGTTCGGACTCCGGGGGGAAGGATTGGCCGGAGAGCTCGGATTAGCACAGCGGGTCGATGTCCACATGGGGACGTTCAGCAAGGCATACGGCTGCTATGGCGCTTATGCGGCAGGGCCTGCCCTGATGATCGACTATCTGATCAATAAGGCCCGGAGCTTGATCTATTCTACGGCGCTGCCGCCGATGCTCGTGTATGCGATCCGGGATCAATGGAACATCATCCGGACGGAAGGCTGGAGAAGAGACGCGTTGCTCGGCAAAGCGGACTGGCTGCGCGGCGAGCTGCGGAGCGCCGGCTTCGACACGGGAGACAGCGAGTGCCACATCGTACCGGTTATCGTCGGGGATAACGAGCGGTCGCTTGTGTTCGGTTCGAAGCTGCAGGAGGCGGGCATCGCGGCGGTGCCGATCCGGCCGCCTACCGTACCGGAAGGGTCGGCGCGGATTCGTTTGACGCCGATGGCTACACACCGGGACGACGATTTGAGAATGGCGCTCGATACGATCGTGAGCATCGGCCTGGAACTGGGGGTTATTTGACATGGAGCGGACGAGACCGTCCGTAGTATGGATACATGGCTGGGGACAGTCGCCGCGCGTATGGGATCAGTCGTACCGGTGGCTGCCGGATGCCCGGCACAGTTTGTTCACCTATGCCGACTGTGATTCCGTCGGACAGATGCGCAGCCGTCTGCATCAGACGGTGAGCGGGCTTACCGGCCCGGTTTATGTAATCGGCTGGTCGCTCGGGGGGATGCTGGCGCTGGAAATGGTGCTGGACAGCTGGGAATCCGGGCTGCGAACCGCTCCGAATCCGGGGGATTTTCATTGTCGGATCGAGCGGTTGGTGCTGGTCGGTGCAACTCTGCGCTTCGTGGCGGAGGATCGGGCGAGCGGCTGGCCGGAGCGGGTGGTGAGGCGCATGCGCTCTCAGCTTGCCGACAAGCCCCGTGAGACGCTGCAGAAGTTCGCGGAGTCGATGTTTTCCGAGCGGGAACGGCGGAACCAGGAAGTTGTCGTCGCGCAAATGTCCGCCGCTGGGGCGGATACGGATTTCACACCAGGGGGGCTGGACACCGGTCTGGCTTACTTGGCGAAAACGGATTTGACGCAGCGGTGGCAAAGCTTCATTCGAAGCAGGGAGACAGGCGGCGAAGACAAATCCGGTAAAGCCCGAATCGCAGCTCCTCAAATGTTGTGGCTGCACGGCGAAGAAGATCCGATATGCCCGGCAGGTGCTCTTCAAGCCGTCCCTGCATCGATGAAGGTGTTATTTCCGGGAGCGGGCCATGCGCCGTTTTGGACAGAGCCGGACCGTTTCGCCGAACAGTTGAGGAGAATCGCTCATGAACATCAATAAGTCGCTCGTGCGCCGTCATTTCGACCGTCATGCTTCGGAGTACGAGCGTTATGCGGACGTTCAGAAAGAAATGGCCGAGGATCTGATCGCTCATGCGATGGAACGGCTTGGGGCGAGAGGGGCCGAGCGAGTCGAACGAATTTTGGAGATCGGATGCGGGACCGGCCGATTGACGGGGATGCTCGTATCGGCTTTTCCGAATGCGACGATTGCGGCTGTCGACTTGTCGCCGAATATGGTGGAGGCGGCCCGGCATAACTTGCGGCGCACCCGGCCGGACCGGGCAGATCGCGTATGCTGGATAGAGGGAGATGCGGAGAAGCTGCTGGCCGACGGCTCGGAGCTGCGGTGTTCGGTGGAAGCTGCCGGATGGGATTCTGTCTCTGGCGATGATCGGCGGCCGGACGACCCCATGCCGCTCCCGCCCTTCGACCTGATCATCTCCAACGCCGCCTTCCAATGGTTCAATAAGCCGGCAGAGACGGTGGCAGCTTGTATCGATCTGTTGGGCGCCGATGGAGGCGTGCTTGCTTTCTCTTCCTTTGGGCCGGGGACCTTTCACCAATTGCATGCTTCCTTCGCGGAAGCGGAACGGCAGTTAGACGCAGCACCGTCGCCGCACGGACAGCGATTTCTCGGACAAGACGAGTGGAGAGCGTGTGTGGAAGGAGAAGCCGGGGAGTTCCGTTGGAGCGAGTCGGTCCGGACGTTCGTGTATGCGGATGTTCGCACATTTCTTCATCAGGTGAAACGGGTGGGGGCGGGCAATGCGGTGACGGGAAGCCGGAGCGGAGTCGGCGGCCGAAAGCTGCTGGAGACGATGGAGCGAATTTATACCGAATCTTTTCCTGCCGGTGGCGGCGGAATCGAGGCCGATTATGAGATCGGATACGGAACGTTTGCAAGAGGCGAAAAATGAAACGGATGACGACATACTGCCCTTCTCTAATGAAAGACGCCGCAACACGTCCCGGCAGCGGATGGAACGGGCTGCGGCGCTAGGGCTGGCCGCCTTTCAGACTCACAACCGGCAGATCAAGACTGGGCCTGTTCCGCCTTGGCGGTAATCATCCACTGGATTCCGTATTTGTCTTCGAGCTGACCGAACAAGTCGCCCCAGAATTCGGGCTTCAAGGGCTGAGTTACCTTACCTCCGGCCGCCAGCTTATCGAACGCATCGCGGGCTTCGGTCTCCGTTTCAAATTCCATGCTTTGGCTGATCGCATTGCCCGGATGGACAGGTTTGAAAGAATCGCACAAATACAACGGCACCCCGCCGGCGACCATACTTAAATGAATGATCTTGTCCTGGAGCTCCTCCTTCGCATCGGGAAGCTGACCGTAGGTCATGACGGATAAAATCTCGCCCCCGAACGCCTGAATGTAAAATTCGGCTTGCCCTTTCGCATCTTCCGAGAATATATAAGTCGTGTGTTTGGCCATTTCGCACGATCCTCTCCGGTTTCGATTATGGACCTCTGTTTCTTCTATTGTACCCTTTCGTCTATTCTGACGTTTCTTCCGGATTGCTATTCTAGACGCCGTTCCGGATACGCCCGCCAAGAAGCACAACTCCGGGCTTAATGATCTATGGGAAGTTTACAAGGATCAAATCAAGAAGGAAGCTGTTCGCGAGAGGGGCAGCTTCTTCTTTTTTTGCTGTTATTTTACGTTTCGGCGCGACTTTTTGGGGGCCAATTGGGTTTATTATTTTATAGGTAAGGAAATGCAGGGTTTGTGTTAGGAAGGGTCGGGTGATTATGTGAAGTGTGCATACAGAATCGCATGGTTCTCCCTGCTGCTGCTGCTGGTCGTCTCTTGTCAGAGCAGGGAGATATATAAGCCGGCTTCGCAAGCCGTTAGTAATTCAAACTATTCGGCACTCGCTCTGAGCAGAGAAAGCAGGGAGGGGCTGGAACATTGGAGCATAGACGTCGATCTGGGCGGGCAATGGTTTCTCGATTTAAAGCTCAAATATTTAAAAGAAGATCAAGTATCCAGGTTGCGAATCGATGCCTTCGGCTTCCTTGCCGAGTTCAGCACCGATAATTTCCAGGAAGGACTTACAACAAAAAAAATTAAAATAGAAGGCTTTCCAGAAAAAGCCGAAGTAAAGCTTACTTGGTGGAAGGGGGAAGAACAATACGAAGGGAAAGAAGTTTATCAGCTAAAATGGAGCAAGTAGGGACAGCGCATCATTTTCAGAGAGCAGTCGGCGTTCAGATTATGCCGTACCCGACATTTGCGGGTGAGACCAAAGCATTGTCCTATGAGCGTATCGCATACGCGGAAGGAGGTCAGCTATGAAAAGGTTAGCAATCGGTATGCTGCTCGTCCTGACGATCGCAGGATGCGAATCCGGCGAGCTCTTGCAAATAAATGAACAATTGACGAAGCAGGTGGCCGAGCTTGAACAAGAACTCCGCAGCCGGACCGGAGAGCTGCAACAACAAAACGAAACGATGAACCGACTCAGTGAGGAGGCTCGTCAGGCGAAACAAACGGTGCAAGAGCAGGACGCCGTCATCAACAAGCTTCGGGTAACGGAGGACAGGGTGAGACGGATCACGGAAAGCCGGGAGCTTGCATATACCGTCCTGGCTACAGGAGCCGGCAACAACCGGAACGAAATGGTCATCTATGTAAAGGGTTTGACGGATCTGAAGGACAAGGAAACGTTTCTGCTGAAGGCGGCCGTCCTGTTCGCGCATGAGCGCGAGGTCATTTTAACGTTCTGGGACGACGAGCGGCTCGCCAGGCAGTATAGTAGCGGAGACTTTGACGCGGAAGAGACGCTTTTCGGATGGAGCGGCTTCGATTCGCGGTTCGGCCGGATCGATACGACGAGAGCTCCCGCCGGGTTACAGCTGCACCTGAGCCGACACGACAGCGATAACCTGGAGTTTGGCCATTATGGAATAACGCCGTGACGGAACTGGCAATATAGCTAATGGTTCAGGTCTCGATCCGGGGATTTCAATTGATTTAAACGTTTAAACTTGTTAAGATGGTACAAAAGCGGCTATTTTGTGTGCAGATGATGGAGGATGGTCAGAAGATGTCGAAGGCGCATACTGGAGCAATCAACCCGTCCCCGGAGGTCGTCACTTTCGGCGAAACGATGGGATTAATGATGCCGACCGGCGTAAAAGGAATCGAGTATTCCGCCCAGTTCGAGAAATCACTGGCCGGTGCGGAGAGCAATGTGGCGATCGGAGTAGCTCGTCTTGGCCATACGGTCGGCTGGTTCGGTCATCTGGGCGCAGATCCGTTGGGACAATACGGGCTGAAGCTGATTCGCGGGGAAGGCGTCGATGTATCCCGCGCCCAACTGACCGAAGGCGCTCCGACGGGGCTCATTATTCGCGAGGTCGTAAACGGAAGGTCGTCGGTTTATTATTATCGGAAGCATTCGGCCGCCAGCCTGATGCAGCCGGTTCATCTGGATGAAGCATACATCGCCGGAGCCAAGCTGCTGCATGTAACGGGAATTACGCCGGCGTTAAGCGAATCGTGCCGGGATACGGTTCAGGAAGCGGTCCGGATCGCGCGCAAACATGGAGTGAAAGTATGCTTCGACCCGAATCTAAGGCTGAAGCTATGGTCCGCCGCCGAGGCAAGAGAAGTGCTGCTGGAGCTGGCCGAGCAAGCCGACTACTTCCTGCCGGGGCTCGACGAGTTGAAGCTTCTGTACGAAACCGACAATTTCGAACAAATCGTGGAACGGCTCGGTAAGCTGAACGCGGTCTCGATTGTAAAGGGCGGCGATGACGAAACCTATGTGGTCGAGAACGGCAGCGTCTCCGCGGTTCCTTATTTTAAAGCCGAGCGCGTCATCGATACGGTAGGGGCTGGCGACGGCTTTTGCGCCGGATTTATCGCCGGTCTGTTGAAGGGACATTCGCATACGGAGGCGGTCCGGCTCGGCAATCTGATCGGTTCGCTGGTCGTGCAGGCGTCCGGAGACTGGGAAGGACTGCCGACTTGGGCGCAAGTGCAGGCTGTTCTCCATAATGAAACGCACGTGGAGCGGTAGAAGCGGGCATCTATACAGATCGCAGAAGGGCGGAATATACATCATGAAAAAAATCAGACTGATTCAGCAAATCGCAGAAGAAGGAGTCGTTGCCGTACTTCGCGGCGATACGGCCGAAGAGGTCGTCCGGATGGCCGAGCAGGCGATCGCGGGCGGCATCAAGGTCATCGAAGTGACGATGACCGTACCGTTCGCATTGCGGGCGATCGAGCAGCTGGCGCAGCAGTATTCGAGCGCCCAGCCTGGCGCCGACAACTATGCGATCATCGGCGTTGGTACGGTGCTCGATCCGGAGACGGCGCGGGCGGCGATATTAAGCGGAGCGGAATTTGTCGTCGGGCCGTCGCTGAATCCGGCGACCGTTGCGTTGTGCAACCGGTACCGGATTCCGGTAATGCCGGGCGTGATGACGGTTCAGGAAATTCAGACAGCGCTCGAGCTCGGGGTGGACATCGTGAAGCTGTTCCCGGGCAACCTGTACTCGCCATCGATGATTAAGGCGATTAAAGGTCCGCTGCCGCAAGCAAACATTATGCCTACCGGCGGCGTTTCGCTTGCGAATCTCGGGGAATGGATCAAAGCGGGAGCGGCGGCCGTAGGCATCGGCTCCGACCTGACGAGCGAAGCGGTCAAGACGGACAACTTCGGGCTTATAGCGGAGAAGGCGGCCCAGTACATTGCGGCTTACCGCGAGGCGAAGGGGAAGTGAGCCCGGCTTTCAACAGGCACGGGAGCTATCTTTATTCCGCCTGATCATGCGAGGGGACGATCCAAAAGTCAATCTTTGATTTATGGAGCTTCCTCTCTCCTAGGAATGTACAGGCACAAAGACGATTCCAGCCCCGCTTATACCGTGGTTATGGGAGCGTCTTTGCGTTTCGTTCGTTGGGGACAGCTCGCTCGCTGATACCATTGAAAGCAGTCCTGCTCGTAAACGTGGAATAGGGAATTTCGCTATAGGTAAATTTGACGAACAAAAGATTCGTTTGTTACAATCTCCTAATCAATCGGGAAAAGGATGAGAACGATGGTGCGTCGTTTGAAACGGTTTAAGAATGTGGCTACTGGATTAAGCTTCTAAGTAAAAAAAGATTTTCATTACTTAGAAGCGAGGGAAACAAAATGAAACAGCATCGGTTTAACCACTGGTCGGAAATCAAGTATCTGAAGGATATGGTCACCAACCCCATGATCGAGGTAGGGGAATACTCCTATTACTCGGGTTATTACGATAATCATGATTTTGAGGATGGATGCGTCAGATACTTATGGGGAGATGAGAAATCCAGAACGTTATTTAACCCCATTGAAGACCATGGTTGGCATTTGGATAAATTGATCATAGGAAATTACGTCTGTCTGGCAAGTGGTGTAATTATTCTAATGGGCGGCAATCACAATCATCGTCCTGACTGGATCACCGTGTATCCGTTTGCAGAGCAGATTGAATCTTCTTATGAACCCAAAGGGGATACGGTCATCGAAAGTGATGCCTGGATCGGCATGAATGCAATGATCATGCCAGGTGTGAAGATAGGCGAAGGCGCCATTGTTGCAGCCGGATCGGTTGTTGCAAAAGATGTCCCGCCCTATACGATAGTAGGCGGCAACCCGGCCAAAGAGATCAAGAAGCGGTTTACGGACAGTGAAATCGAAATGTTAAAGGAAATGCGTTGGTTCGATTGGAAACGGGAGCAGGTTGAACGCGCCAGTCCGATCTTGTCGAGCTCTTCGATTAGCCAGCTTTATGAGTTTTATCTGAGGGAAGTACTGCCAAGTAATCCCCGCATGAAATAAAAACGAATAAGTTTAACGAGCAAAAGTCCCTTCTGGATAGCAAATTCAGAGGGGGCTTTTTTAACATTAAAAAAAACCGCCGGCTCCCTTTGCCATGTCACAATAGTACCGGAAATGGCACGCCCTTCCTCTGTCGTCGGGCGACAACCGCTTTTACAATTAGGACGATGCCTTTTCAAACTGATAGACAAGCTTTGAATTTGGTACCGGTAACCGGAGAGTAGACACAGCACACGGACAAACGCGTATGCAGGTATCGTAAAGCGCGGTCCGGAAGGAGAGCAGCCAGAATGAACATATCGAACATGACGCTGGAGCAAAAGGTAGGCCAGTTGTTCGCATTAACAAGCAAAGGCACGACCGTATCGCCGGAGACCCGGCAGCTCGTGGCGGAGAAGAAGCTGGGCGGCGTGTTTCTGAATATCGACAGCCTGCAGGACCCGGAGCAGGTGAAGCGGCTGACGGACGATTTGCAGCGGGAGGCGCTGACGAACGGCGCCGGCATTCCGCTGTTCATCTCGGCCGATTTTGTCGCGGGCGCGGGCTGCAAACTGAAGGGCGGAGCGGTTCATTTCCCCAAAAACCGGGCGATCGGAGCGGCAGGCGACGAGCGTCTCGCCTACGAATCCGGGCGTGTCACGGCGGAAGAATCGCTGGCGATGGGCGTTAATTTCAACTACAGCCCCGTAACGGACATTAATAACAATCCGGACAACCCGGTGATCGGTACGCATTCGTTCGGCGATGATCCGGAGTCCGTCTCTCTGCTCGCGAACGCCGTCATCCGGGGGTACCAGGATCACGGACTGATTGCGACGGCCAAACATTTTCCCGGTCACGGCGATACGAATATCGATTCGCACTACGACCTGCCTGTGCTGACGTTCGATCGCGAGCGGCTGGAGAAGTTCGAGCTGGAGCCGTTCCGCCGGGCGATCGCAGCGGGCGTGGAGGCGATTATGATCGGCCATATCTCGGTGCCGGCGCTGGACTCTACGGGGCTGCCCGCATCGCTCTCTTACGAGATGACGACCCGACTGCTGCGCGAGGAGCTCGGCTTTCAAGGGCTGATCGTGACCGACGGCTTGTCGATGAAAGGAATTACGAACCGTTATTCGATGGAGGAGGCTTGCGTCCGGGCGCTCCATGCGGGAGCGGACATCCTGCTGGGCACGGCGCGCAGTCACGAAGAGGCGCTCTCGATGGTGGAGACGGTGATGGCTGCCGTAACCGGCGGCGACATCTCCGAAGCGCGGATCGACGAGTCGGTAGCGCGGATTCTGGCTGTGAAGGAAAAGTACGGCCTGACGCGCGAACGGTTCGCAGAGGCATCGTCATCAGCGGCCGGCTGGTCCCGGCTCTGTGCCGAGCCGTCCCGGCGCGTCAGCCGGGAGATCGCAGAGATGGCGCTTTGCCCTCTTCACGGCATGACCGCCCTGCCAGCGGACGGCCAGCCTTGGACGCTGATTCGCGACGTCAAAGCGGAAATGTTCGCCGCCCGGCTGAAAGATCAGCTGGGTGGAAGGCTGGCCGGCGAAGTCACGATCTCTTCCTACCTGGAGCTGGGAGAGGCGCTGGACCGGATCGGGGGAGGCAGCCGTATTATCGTGGCCGTATGCCACAATAAACCGATCGATCAGGCTTATCTGGCACAGATGAACGAGCGGCTCCGCCAGCGCGGCGGCAGCGGCGTCCGCTGGGTGCATTTCGGCTCCAACTACGATGCGGACCATCTGCCCGATGTGCCGGTACTGCTCGCCTACGATCATGCCCCCTCGCTTCAGGAAGTCGCCGTCAGCCAGCTTCTCGGAACTTGATACCCGCTTGTACCCGGACTTCTGAGGCTGTATTTCAGTCACAGAAGTCCTGTCATTTCAACACAATTCCTCTAGTGAAAAGGTTCGCCCGCCTGCCACAATAAAGACATAGCCAAGTGGCGCCATCAATTATGTGGAAAGGTGTAACCTCGATGAAAACTGCAACCCGCGACAACTGGCGGAAGCATCTGCGGACGGAATGGCTGTTGTACGTGTTCCTGTTTCCGGGATTGCTTTATTTTATCCTCTTCAAGTATGTACCGATGTACGGCGTGCTGATCGCATTTCAGGATTACAGCCCGTTTCTCGGCATGAGCGGCAGCGAGTTTGTCGGCTTAAAGCATTTCGAACGTTTTTTTGCCGACGACGAGTTTCTGACCGTATTCCGCAATACGCTGCTGATCAGCGTATACAAGCTTGTATGGGGCTTTCCCGTTCCGATTCTGATCGCGCTAATGCTCAACGAGGTGCGAATCTCCTGGTTTAAACGGACGGCCCAGACCTTGTTTTACATCCCGCACTTTTTCTCCTGGGTTATTTTCGGCGGTATCGTCATTAACGTGCTGTCGGGTACGGGCATCATCAACACGGTTCTCGTCTTCTTGGGCTTCGAGCCGGTGTTGTTTCTGGGAGAGAAGGCGTACTTCCGGGGCATTCTGATCATCACCGACATTTTGAAGGAATCCGGATGGGCTTCGATCATTTACCTCGCGGCGATCACCGGGGTGGACCCGTCGCTGTATGAGGCGGCCCGAATCGACGGGGCGAAGAAGCGCCATGAAATCTGGCATATTACGCTGCCGAGCATCCGCAGTACGATTCTGATTTTGCTGGTGCTCCAGTTAGGGAATATTCTCGAGCTTGGCGTCCAGCAAATCTTCATGTTGTACAATCCGCTCGTCTACGAGGTAGGCGATATTATCGATACGTACGTGTACCGCGTCGGCTTGACCGAGCAGAAGTTCAGCTTCGCGACTGCTGTCGGGCTGTTCCAATCCGTCGTCGGACTGGTGCTCATACTGATCGCCAACCGGATTGCGAAGCGTTACGGGGGAGGGGTGTGGTAATGAACCGTTCTTGGTCGGAAAAACTCGGAAGTGCACTGAACTATACGCTGCTGGCCGGCTTCGGGCTGCTCACGCTGTTCCCGTTCCTGCATGTCCTGGCCCAATCGCTGAGCAGTCCGCATGCGGTCTCCTCCAATCAGGTGACGATTTATCCGATTGATTTTCAATTGGAGGCTTACAAGCTGCTTCTGCAAGACAGCGCGTTTTACAAATCGTTCGGCATATCGGTCATGCGGACAGTATTCGGTACGGCGATCAACATGATCCTGACGTGCCTGATGGCCTATGCCGTCTCGCGCCGGACGCTCAAAGGACGCAGTGCCATTATGGCGATGGTCGTATTCACAATGCTGTTCAGCGGCGGCATGATCCCGAGCTTTCTGCTTCTGAAAGAGCTGAGCATGCTCAATACGTTCTGGTCGCTAATTCTGCCTTCCGCAGTTAGCGCCTTTAACCTGATTCTGATGAAAAACTTTTTCGAATCGATCCCGGAAAGTCTCGAGGAATCCGCCAAAATCGACGGTGCCGGCCACTGGACGATCCTGACGCGGCTGTTCATTCCGCTGTCGCTGCCGGCCATTGCGACGCTGACGCTGTTTTACGCGGTGATGCACTGGAACAGCTACTTCGATGCGGTTATGTATATAAGCAACGCCGACTTGAACCCGCTGCAGGTGTATTTGCGGAACCTGATCGTCCAGAACGAATCGAATATCGAGCTTACGAACAACATGGGGCTGTTCCTCGTCGCTCCGGAAACGTTAAAGGCGGCGACAATTATGGCAAGCGTATTGCCGATGATCATTCTGTACCCGTTTCTGCAAAAGTTTTTCGTGAAAGGAGTGATGCTCGGAGCGGTGAAGGAATAAGGGCTCCGCAGCCGCTTTCGTCAGAAGGGAAGAGAACCAAGGCAAGAAGAGTTATACTAACAAAGACAAGAAAAGGGAGGCACCTTTCAACATGAAGCTGAGAAAAACACTTGTCGTCCATTCCTTGCTGGCCACAGTGCTGGCAGCGGGCTGCTCCTCCGGTCAAACGGGGCAAAAGGGCAGCGCCGGCGGAGCGGATTCGAAGGCGAAGGAGCCGGAGAAAGCGCCTGTCGTGAAAGTATTTATGTCCGGGGGCTTGAAATTTCCGGACGGCCAGACGATCAATGAAAATCCTTGGACGGCGATGCTGGAGAAGGAAACGAACGTGGACCTCGAGATCGAATACGGCCCGGCCACTCCGGATGATTTTATAAGCAAGCTGAACCTGAAGTTCGCTTCCGGCGACATCCCCGATTTCTTCGTCCTTCCGGCGACGAGCCAATCTTGGCTAATGGACAATGCGAAGCAGGGTGCGCTGATGGATCTCGGCGACAAAGTGAAAAATTACAAAAACTTGTCGAACGCCGTATTCCCCGACGCGTGGGAAGCCGCCAAATACAACGGCAAAATCTATGCCGTGCCGGTACTGAACGACGGGAACCTCGGAACGAACAACTTCTATGTGCGCAAAGACTGGCTCGACAAGCTGAAGCTGGACGTGCCGAAGACGCTCGACGACTTTCACAACGTCGCCAAAGCGTTCAAAGAGCAGGACCCGGACGGCAACGGCAAACTGGATACGTACGGCTTTATCGGCTACGATAATTTGAAAGGCTGGTCGGGCTTGTTCGGAGCCTTCGGTGTCATCCCGGACGAGTGGATCATCAAGGACGGCAAAATCGTCCAAGCGGACATCCAGCCCGAGATGAAGGACGCGCTCGCTTACATCCGCAAGCTGCACGCCGACAAGCTGCTCGATAACGAATGGCCGCTGACCAAAGTGAAGGCGTACACGGAGAAGGTCAGCAACAACAAGGTCGGGCTGTACGAAGGAAACTGGGCGGCAGCGCGCAACGAGATCAATACGAGCAAAACGAACGACCCTGCGGCAAACTGGATCGCCATCGATCCGCCGACCGGCCCTACCGGCAAAAAAGGCGTGTTCGGAGACCCGGCCTACAAGTCGTTCGCCGTCATTACGAGCAAAGCGAAACATCCGGAAGCGATCCTGAACATGCTCGACTGGCTGTCCGTTCAGAACAATATCGACAAGTTCGTGTTCGGCTTCGGCGAGTACGGCGAAAACTTCATGTATACGAAAAAAGACGGCAAGCTGGCGCTGAACTTCGAAAACCACAACAAGTACGGCTACCGCCAGCAGCTGATGTTCATGCAGCCGAAGGAACTCAATTCCGGTAAGATGGAGTCGCTCGGCGCCGATTTCAAGCTCGTCGACAATATCAACCTGTCGGTTAAAAACGCGATTCGCGACCAGTTCACCGGTTCGCCTACCCCGGGGATGATCGAGAATTTGAGCAGCCTGCGCAAGCTGCGCGACGAAACGTTCGTGAAAATCATTATCGGCGAGCTGCCGCTCGAAGCGTTCGACAAGTTTGTCACCGATTACAAAGCTAAAGGCGGAGACAAAATATTAAAGGAAGTTGAAGAGTGGTACGCCAAAAAAGGTAAGTAAGAGCATCGGGATGAAGGGTGCAGGCAGTCCCTGTAAACGGAGCGCCTCTTCGGACGCTAACGGCTTGCGTGCTCCGTTATCCTGCCTCCTATGATACAATTGGTGAAGATATAGTCAAGAAACTCAGAAAACGGGCATAACGCCCAGCAGAAGCGGTGATCGTCGTGAATCGAAGCAAGCTCGCCTTCTCCCGAAAACGCACTATTAAATCGACACTTCTTATGTTCGCGGTCGGCAGCCTGGCGGTATTTGCGGTGGTCACTTTCCTGTTGATTTTATGGTTTCAAAACGTGCTGGAACAGAAAATCCGCACTTCGGCGGAGCAGGCGCTCGGAACGGCGATTTCCGGCATCGAGATGTATATGGAGAATACGGTCAAGCTGTCGGAATCGATCGCAGCAAGCGACAATCTGCTGAAGCAGCTGGGCCGGTATCCCGACTTCCGTTCGCCTGACGCGGTATGGCCGCTGCTCGAGGTGATGGGCGACCTGAAGTCGTTTTCCGTGGTGAACCAATATATCGATTCCGTCGGAATCTATAACGAAACGTCGAACAAAATGCTGACCACCAAGGACGGCATTTATTCGGCGTCTTCTGCATCCGATCCCGGCGCCAAGCCGGACTGGCTCCAAGGCGTGAAGGACTATAAAGGAACGCCGCTGATCGGGGCCGATCTGATCGCCTCGGCGCCTTCCTATGCAGAGAGCCACAGCGGCCTTGTCAGTGTGGCCCGGCTGCTGCGTGCGTCCGACGGCGGCGGAGCCAACGTGCTTCTCGTTAATACGGAGAAATCGATCTTCGAGATGCTGGTCGGCGACAGCCCGCTGTGGAAGGGAACCGGCATCCTGATCTATGACGGAGGCGGGAACGTGATCTGGAGCAAGGGTGACCCGGATTTTCAACATGCGGCGGCGGGCCGGATAGTACCCGAACAGCCGCAAGACGGGCATGGCGGGGAAGCGTGGCGCTTTCCGGCTTCCGAATACGCGCCGGTCGCACTGGGGGATCGTGAGTACCGGTTCGTCCAGAAACAGTCTGAGCTGACGGGCTGGAAGGTGGCCATGTGCATTCCGGAAGAGGAGATCATGGGCGAGATCCGGCGGATGAAGCTGCTGCTGTACGCGGTGCTCGCCGTATTGGTGCTGCTTTCTTTTGCACTGTTCACGCTGCTGTATATGCAGATTTCGACTCCGATCCGCCAACTGATGGCCGGCATCCGGCGCGTCGAGAGCGGGGCGCCGTTCGTCCCGGTGCCCATATCGAGGATGGACGAATTCGGTTATTTGCAGAAACGGTTTAACGATATGGTCGTCAATGAGCAGCAGATGCGCCAAGCGATGTTCGAGCAGGAGCTGCGCGGCAAGGACGTGGAGCTCAAGCTGCTGCAATCGCAGATGAATCCGCACTTTCTGTACAATACGCTGGATTCGATCTACTGGGCGGCCGAGCGTTCGGACAATAACGAGATCAGCGACATGGTGCTCGATTTGTCGCGGTTTTTTCGGCTGAGCTTAAGCAGGGGCAAGGAGTTCGTTACCGTTCGCGAGACGATCGACCATCTGAAGACGTATATCCGGATTCAGCAGTTCCGGCATAAAGGCAAGTTCGAAGTGGAATGGGACATCGATGGTACGCTGCATGAGGTGAAGATCATTAAGCTGATGCTGCAGCCTGTCGTGGAAAATGCGATCGTTCACGGTCTGGAAGCTTTGGCTGACGCCTGCCGGCTTCGGGTGAGAACGGTTCGGGACGGGCCGTGGATCTTGTTCGAGGTGACGGACTCGGGTATCGGCATTCCGGCTCCCCGGCTTAAGGAGCTGCTGGAGGCCGTGCGCGACGAACGGCCCGAGGGCGGGAAGACGTACGGGTTGCGCAATTTGTATCAGCGGCTGCGGCTCATATATGGCGAAGAAGATATGCGATTCGAGATGACGAGCGAACCGTTCGGCGGGACGACCGTGGCGATCCGGATCGCCGAGTCCAGATTGGAGGGGGGCCGCCATGAAGATGAAGGTGATGATCGTCGAGGATGAGCCTAGAGTACGGGAAGGGCTGTCGGAGGCGATCGACTGGAACGAACACGGGATGGAGCTGGTCGGGACGGCCGAGAACGGTCTCGACGGGCTTGAGGCGTTTCGCCGTTATCGGCCCGACCTGGTGCTTGCCGACGTGCGGATGCCTGTCATGGACGGCCTGCAGATGGCGGAGCAGATTGTGGAGGAGCAGCCGGAGACGCTGCTGATCGTGCTTACCGGTTATGACGAGTTCGAATACGCGCAGAAAGCGATCCGGCTCGGCGTCCGCAATTATTTGCTCAAGCCGATCGGCAAGCGGCAACTGCTCGAAGAGCTGCAAAGCGCGAGGGACGATTGGCGCGAAGCTCTGGAACGCAAGCACGACACCGAGGCGATACGCCGCAGCATGGAAAGGCAGCTGCCCGTCCTCCGCTCGGCTTTTATGGAAGACTGGTTGAATGGGGAAGGGAAGAGAACCGGGCCGATCGGCGAGAAAATCGCCTTCTTCGATCTGCCTCTCGACGATACGGGACTTGCGGCGGTGGCGGTGTTCGAGCTCGACCGGACCGAGTCTCCCGCTGACGATCCGCTGCTGCAATTCGCCATGCACAATATCGTCTCCGAGCAGTTGGGAGGCTGCGGCATCTCGCATCTGCGGGGCAACGGACAGACGGTCGTCATCTATCAGTCGGTCACCGCCAAAGACAGCTTGAGCGAACTGCTTTTATGGGTGGAGCGCGCCAAGCGGGAAGCGGCACGGTATCTGAAAGTATCGATTACGGTCGGTGTCGGCAGCCGGGTGGTGCCGCTGGCGGAAGTGCCGGCTGTGTTCACGGAAGCCCAGCAGGCGCTGCGGCTGAAGCTGTCGGTCGGAGCGGGACTCGTCCTGTACGAGGATCTGGTGTTGCCTCCGTCCGGACACTTGCCGCTGCTGACCGACTCCGATCAGACGCTGATCGTTCATTGCGTCGAGCTGAACGACGAAGCGGAGCTGGAGCGCGTGATCAGCCAGTTTTTCGACAGCGCCAAACGTCTCGATCCTCCTCATAAATATCCCGAGGAGCTGTTTTTCCCGTTTGCGGGACTGTTCGTGTCGCTCGTGCACCGGTTGGGCCGAGGCGTGAGGAGCGTGCTGGACGAGGAAGACTACAAGCTGTTCCGTTACCCGGAGCAGTTCCGCTCGCTGGATGAGATGGGCCGCTGGTGGTGCGACCGGTTTATCCGGATCAGCCTGCAGTTCGACCATTACCGGAAGGCGCGCAAGGTCAAGCTGATGGAGGCGGTCATGACTTATGTCGAGGAGCATATCTTCGACAAAATCACGCGCGAGGATGCGGCGGAACATATCCGCATCAACTCCTCCTACTTAAGCAGGCTGTTTCGCGAAGTAACCGGAGAGGCGTTCTCCGATTTCGTGCTCCGCAAAAAGATGGAAAAGGCGATGAGTCTGCTTCAGGAGGAACAGGCGCTTGTGTACGAGGTGGCGGACCGGCTCGGGTATAAGGACCCGAGCTACTTCTCACGGGTGTTCAAGAAGTATACGGGACGCAGTCCGTCCGATTTTGCCTGATAGATCGTTGCCGATCGCGGCTGCTCCTTTTTCCGCGCCTTCCCTTTCCTTACAAAAAAGGATATGCAGATTGCGGGATAATTGCATGTTCTCCACCCCGGCGGCTATCGTATGATGATTACGAATAGAGGATGTGCAAAGGGGAAAAGGGAGGGGTAAGATGAACAAGAAGATAGGGGTAAAAAACTGTATGGTTCCGGTTTCCGCCGCCGTTCTGCTGCTTCTCCTCGCCGCGTGCGGGGCTGAGAAACAGCAGACGACGGCGGAGGGACCGTCCGGTACGACGCCGGTGAAGAAGGACCCGGTCAAGCTCGTCTTTTATTCGACGGCAGGCTGGACGCAGGAAGCTTTCAACGAACGGTTCGGCGATACGATGAGGAAGAAGTTTCCGGGGTATGAGATCGAATACGTCGCCTCGGGCAAAGGGATGGAGTTTCCGGATATGCTTTCCGCGGGAGCGCAGATCGACGTCTACTGGCAGGCGGTGGACAATACGATTCCTCATCTGCTCCAATACAAACTGGAATACGATATGACGGAACTGATTAAGAAATACGGCGTCAATTTGAACCAACTGGAGCCCTCCTCTGTAGAAGCGGCGAGGTCGATGTCAAACGGGAAAATGTATGCGCTACCAATCGTGAATAATGCGGCCGCCCTATACTACAACAAAGATTTGTTCGACAAGTTCGGCGTACCGTATCTGAAAGACGGAGTGACCTGGGACGAAGTGATCGGGGTGGCCAAGCGCATGCGCAGGACGGATGGAGGGCTTGAATATTACGGCATCGGAAGCGATGTTCAGCCGCATCTGAATTTGAGCTCCTTATCGATCCCGTACGTCGATCCGAAGACGGAGAAGCCGACCATTCTGACGAACGGCGGCTGGAGCACGATCTTTAACCAGCTTATTGAGATGAAGAAGACGACGGACTACAAGTCGCTTAATGCGAGCAACTTTGTTCAGGAGAAAAACTTGGCGATGGTTGACGGGCTGGCCAACGCGTTTCTGAACTTCGATATGACAACGCTTAATTGGGATCTGGTCAGCTATCCCTCCTACAAGTCCGCGCCCGGAATTGCCTCACAGCCGCTGCCTACGATGTTCGGCATTACCTCGATCAGCAAGCATAAGGAAGCCGCTGCCGAAGTTCTCGCCTATATGCTGTCCGAGGAGGTGCAGAAGTCGTTGTCCGAGCGGGCGATCATTCCGGTGCTGCAAAGCGACGTAGTTATGAAAGCGTTTGCGAAAAACAGCAAATACAAAGATAAAAACTTTCAGGCCATTCTTGGCAAAAAGTTCGCGCCGATTACACCGAAAGTTACGTACGAAGCCAAGGCCCGGTCCATCTACGGCAAATATGTCCCGGATCTTGCCAAAGGCACGATCGATCTGAACACCGCCTTCCGGCAAATCGACGAGGAGATGGTCAAATTGATCGCGGAGGAGAAAGCGAAGTAGCCGGCCCGATAACGGTGGAGCGAAACCGGAAACGCCCCTTCAGAGCGAAAAATGAAAAGCGAAAAGCCTTCACCCTTTTAGTGGGGATGAAGGCTTCTTTTTGCTGCAAGCGATAAGATCAGGGCCGAATCAGGCCAGGCTGTGTTTACGGATGGCGGGCGGAACGTCGAGCAGCTTGTTCAACTGCAGGAAAGCGCGCTTCGGCTTCACGAGAATATCGATGATGTTGAACGACCACTCGGTGATGGCCGGAATATGAATGGCATTAATGCCGGTCTCCAGCGCCGGAACGACATCGGTACGGATCGAATTGCCGATCATCCATGTCGCATTGCGGTCGAACTTGCTCCGGGTCAAAATCGATTCGAGCACTTCCGTCGTTTTATGGGGAGAGATAAACAACCGGTCGCCGAAGAAAGCGTCCAGTCCCATTCTACTCACCTTGCCTTGCTGGATCGAAGGTTCACCGCCTGTATATAGAAACAGCTCGTGCCCTGCGTGCTGGAGCTTCTCCAGCGTCTCCGTCATGTCCAGGTAAGGCTCGATCTCGGGAAATTCGTATACGCTATTGCCCAGCTCATACAGCCTTTTCCGTTCTTCTGCGCTGGGCTTCCGCCCGGTTTGGGCTGAGAAGTAGACGTACGTCTCCAGAAACGACTGGGGAAAATGACCGGCGGCAAACCCGAGCTTGTGTACGCCGGCAATATCGAACTCGGACTGCTTGCGGCGCACCTCGTCTTCGGTCAGCCGATACCCATTGAACCATATCGTCATCAGATCGGCGAATTGGATCAGCACCGCGTCGAAATATTTGTTGCAATGAATCAGCGTATCGTCCAGATCGAACAGAATCGTTTGTTTGGGCATGCCGCATTCGCCTCCTTGTACGGATGAAATTCTTTTAGCGGGTACCCTCTATTGTAACACGATTTGCGGGGCATCCTAAAAAGGTTTCGTAAATCTTGCAACAGGAAGAAGGTGGAGCTAGCATGAGCATAACGAACAAAGCACATTCCGGCCGGTGGAAAGCGCGGCTTGGCACAAGCGGGCTGACCGCGGCGGTCCTGCTTCTGACCGTAACGGCGACCGGCTGCCAGCAGACGAATTACCGGATGAAAGAGCAGCAAAACCCGAATCAGGACACCCGGGGCATCCGGGATGAGCGTTACCTGGAGGACCGGGTGAATACGAACCTTCCGCAAGGCGGTACGACTCCGCAGGACGTATACGATCGGCAGCAAAACATTCGCCCCGGCGACGCAAACGGCGGCAATCCGCCGACCGTGGAAGGGGACAACATCATCGAGCCGGGCTCGATGAAGCAGATTTATCGCTAGGCGCGATCGTTATCGAGCAGCGCCGGGAGGGGCTGTACCCGAAAGGTTCGCATGACATGGAAGTGGAGCGTTCCAATTACCAAACGAAGGCTCTCAGTATGGTCTTAGCGGGATTGTGCCATCCGTACCGTACGGCAGCGCGCCTGATTGATCCCGGGTACCGACAGGAAAACCCCCGGTGCTCTGCCCAAGCAGAGTTCCGGGGGTTCGTTATAAGTGCTGCGTAGTTGATCCTCGATCTTCCAAAATTATTCCGTCGCTACCGACTGATCGGCCTGCATGCCGACCGGCGAGATGCGTACGAAGTTCGCGTCCAGGTCGCCCAGCAGCGCTTCGATACGGGCGGCCGTTTCCGTCTGTCCGGAAGCTTGCAGCTCGTCACGGTAAGCGCCGAGCAGCCCGGTCAGATCGGCGCGGCTTTGCGTGCCGAGCGGCTGAATGCTGACCTTCGCGCCTTTGGCGATGCGTCGCTCGATCGCTTGCGTATCGAGGCCCATCTCCGGCACGAGGCGCTGGTAGATGACGCCGCCGGTCATCCCTGCACAGATCCATGGACCCGGATCGCCCATCACGACGGCACGGCCGTTCGTCATATACTCGAACGCGAAGCCTTTCAAGTTCGCACGGCTCGCGATCGAACCGAGCGCGTCTTGAAGCGGCTGGGTCACTTCGCCGCCGAAGATGACGTCGGCGCCCGACAGCCGGATGCAGGCACGGGAGTCCGCGCCGCCCTGTACGATAAACAATCCTTTCTGCGCGCCGTAGCAGTACGATTTGCCGACAGAGCCGTCGATCCGCACTCCATTTTTGCCAGGTGCTTTCAGGATGGCGACTTTGCCGCCGAACGACATTTTGCCGACGCCGTCCTCGGCTCCGCCGTGTACGGTAATGTTCACGCCGCGGGCGTTGAAGGCGGCTAGGCCGTTGCCCGGCACCGAGCCGTCAGCGAGCGTAAGCGAGACTTCCGGCAGGCTGTCGTAGCTGCCGTCGAACCGGTCGCGGACGCGATGGCTGGAGAAGCGGCTGCCGATTATACGCGATTCCGCGTCGATTTTCGACCATCTGCGCTCCACGGCCCGGTCGAACGCGAGTACGTCCGGATAAAACTCTTGGCCTTCCGCGCCTGCGGCAATCCGGATATCGGACGATACGGCCGCAGCCGCTTCCGCCTGAGCGTCAGCCGCTTGCAGGAACGACAGCGGAGCCGGACGAAGCAGGTCGGACAGATCGATCCGGTCCAGATGGTCGACCTGCTTCAGCAGGTCGGAGCGCCCTACGAGCTCCTGCAGAGTGGTGTAGCCGAGCTTCGCCACGATCTCGCGAATCTCGTCGCCGAACTGGCCGAACAGACGAACGAGCGAATCGACGGCCAGATCGAACTGGCGAGGCACGAAGCGGCGAAGTCCTTTTTCCTCGGCTTCCTCCATATGATCGATTTGGGTGGCGATCCCGACATGGCACGTATCGAGATGACAGCCGCGGCAGGTCGTACAACCGATGGCAAGCATCGCGATCGTTCCGAAGCCGACCCGGTTCGCGCCGAGCAGCACCTGCTTCACGACGTCCGAACCGGACTTCATGCCGCCGTCGGACCACAGCTCCACTTTGTGGCGGAGGCCCGCTTCGATCAGGGCGACGTGAGCGAGCTTCGTCCCGATCTCGGTAGGCAGCCCGACGTGCGTCAGCGAGTGAATCCGCGCCGCACCCGTGCCGCCGTCGAAGCCGGACAATGTAATAACGTCCGCGCCGGCTTTGGCGACGCCTACGGCAATCGTGCCGATTCCCGGAACGATCGGTACTTTGACGATAATTTGCGCCTTGCGGCCGCTTGCTTCCTTCAGCTCGGAGATCAGCTGCGCCAGATCCTCGATCGAATAAATGTCATGGTTGTTCGATGGCGAGATCAGGTCGGAGCCGATCGTCGCATTACGGGCTGCGGCGATTTTGGCGGTAACCTTGGAACCCGGCAGATGGCCGCCTTCGCCCGGCTTTGCGCCTTGGCCGATCTTGATCTCAAGGAACGCCACGGCGTTCGCCAGCTCGACGTTGACGCCGAAACGTCCGGACGCGACCTGGGCTCCGCGGGTCCGCTTGTAGCGGCCGAGCATATCTTTGATCTCTCCGCCTTCACCGTTCATCGTCACCATGTTAAGGCGTTCGCCGGCTTCCGCATAGGCACGGAACGCCGTTTCGTTCTGCGAACCGAACGACATGGAGGAGATGAGCATCGGCAGGCTGTGCTTGCCGACCGAAATATCGACTTCGGACGGATCGACCGGCTTGCGCCCCGACTTATCATAATCGAATTCGGCGACGTGACGAATCGAGATCGGATTTTTCTTTTCTTCCTCATACAGCTTGTCGCGGTATTCGCTGTAAGGCGCTTCGCCCGATGCGGCGTCGCCGAGCGCTTTCCACATCCGCTGGAAGAAACGGAAATTTTTCGCCGCTTTCGCCTTCGGATTGTGATAATCCGTCCAGCGAGCTTCGGCTTCCTTCTCCAGCTCGGCATAGCCGGTGCCCGCTTGTTCGCTGCCTAAATAATTAACGATATCAAGCACTTCCGCCAGCTCCGGCTTTAATCCGATCGAGGAGAAGAAGCGGGTATAACCGCGCAGCTCGTGCGTTCCGATCGTGGAGATCACTTTCTCCAGCCCTTTTTGAAGAGTCAGCAGCACTTTGCGGGCTGCAGCGGCGCCGTCTTTGACAGCGGCCGTCTCGAACAGGATGTAAGGAGAGACGATTTCCGCGCCCAGACCGCAGGCCAGCGCAATATCGTGCAGATTGCGGATGGAAGCGGAACGGACCGCAATCGAAGCGCGGCGGCGCAAGTTGTCGCCGGACCCGAGCTTGACGGCGCGCAGCGCAACATCGATCCTGGAGATAGCCAGATGCGGGTCCATCCACAGGTTGTCGTCCTGATGCACGGCCGCGTCGTCGAGCAGCACAAGGACCGCGCCGTTTCGGACGGCGTCGACAGCATCCAGTGCAAGCTGGTTCAGAGCGCCCTGAAGCGACGATCCGCGCTTGAACGACAGCGATAAGCCCGCCACCGCGTGTTCGCCCTGTTTCCGGCATTCCGCGATAATTTGCTCCAGCGACATATGGCCGATCTCTTCCAGCGACCCGATCCCGTTCTCGCCTTCGAGCACCATCGGCGCCATAATCTCGAACCGTGTCTCGCTGCCCGGCTGCCCGTAGACGGAAGGACGGCGTCCGATGATAACGCGGGTGGAGAAATGCTCCTGCTCGCGGTCGCGGTCGATTGCCGGATTCGTGACGACGGCTACGCTCTCTTTAATAAAATCGGGAATGTTCTGACGTTCCCAATGAATGGCCGCGTGCGGAGCGTCGTGTCCGAGCGAACGGATCGGCTCGGCGCCCGTCTGCGCCATCGATTCGATCATCTGGATGCCGTCGCGGTCCCAGCCGAACGCGCTGTACACATTATCGGTAGCGGCAACTTTAGGGAACCGCTCGACAGCTGCATCCGTCTTGCCGAAAGACAAGTGGCCGCCCATTCCTTGCAGGTTGATGCGCGACTTCGTCCGTTCCAGCACGAGGCTTTGCAGCTCGCCGTAAGGGACGACGCGAACCGGATGTCCAGGGGTCAGCACGACGCCGATTTTCTCTCCCGGGGCGGTAGGCTTTGGCTCGGCGACCATTTCGTCAACCGTGATGATGCCTTGCTCGGAGGAGAAATAAAGCGACGTCTCGCTTTCGACCATCCAGACCGGACGGAGCCCGAGAGCGTCTACGCTGAATACGCACTCGTTGCCGTAGCGCGATACGATGCCTGCCGGTCCTTGAGCATAATGGCCCCAGATCTGGCGATAAT
Organism: Paenibacillus oceani; assembly: GCF_014705615.1. Classification (GTDB taxonomy): domain Bacteria; phylum Bacillota; class Bacilli; order Paenibacillales; family NBRC-103111; genus Paenibacillus_AB; species Paenibacillus_AB oceani. The sequence goes on along the minus strand of NZ_JACXJA010000048.1, from coordinate 21,966 downwards.
ACATATACAAGTCTTGCAATTCCGGACGGAACAGCTTGATTTCATTATGAATCGGCGGGAAGACAAGCTCCATCGCTTCGAACAGGCTCATCCCGAAACGGTGAATAAAGGTCTCGATTACCCGGTTCATATCCTGCGAATCGCTTCCGCCGTCGACGAGCGGTACGCCGATCATGTCGGCTTCGTAACGCATTTTTTTCACCGTATTGATCTCGCCGTTATGTCCGAGCAGGGAGAAGGGCTGGACCCGGAAAAAGCTCGACAGCGTGTTCGTCGAATACCGGTTGTGGCCGATCGTCACTTGAGCCGCGAACAACGGATCTTGCGTGTCTTTAAAATATTTGGGCAAAATGCTCGCTGCGCCCATCACTTTGTAAGCGGCCGTCACATTGCTGAGCGAAGCTACGTGCACCGTGAAGCGGTCTTCGATCGCTGCATGCAGCTCGAACAGGTGATCGGTTGCCACTACGCCTTCTTGCTCGCACAGGGCGGCTACCTGCCAGAAGCACGGCTCGTCGAGACGTCCGCTCCGGCCCAGCACGCTGCTGTCCGTCTGCGCCTCTTGTTCGATCAGAATCCGAATGCCGCGCTCCGCGAACATCGAACGGATCGTCTCTTGAATGTCCGCTACGGATTGATCCAGCTTGCGCGGAATGAAGATATGCGCGATCGAGAAGTTCGGGTCTTCGGCCAATTGTCCGGACAAGCCGGCGTCTTCCAGACGTTTCGCCCAGAGCGCCCGCGGGATATCGGTCAAAATGCCGCAGCCGTCGCCTTCGCCGTCGATAAACCCGGAGCGGTGCTCCATCTTGACGAGCGCGTCGATCGTTTTCTGAATATTGTCACGAGACGGGTAGCCGTCTTTTTCGATAATACAAATAATGCCGCAGCTGTCGTGCTCGGTCGTTAACAGGTCCTGAAAACGACCCTCGTTGATCATGGATGTATGCATAGTATAATTTCAGCCGGTACTTCGAGGGAGCCTAAAAAAACCTTCACCGGCCTACTGACCTCCTTAATTGGGTTAAAGAACCTCGCCAGACGACAAAGAAACGTACGCTTCTTCGGTTACGTCATGTCCTAAGTCCTGTTGTGCATCAGTCACTGCTGTCGTGTCGGATTATAGGTCGCCGGTTTTCGGTTAAGGGGTTGTAGGTTTTTAATGGGTTTAAGGTTTTGGTTTTTGGTTTTTGGTTTCAGATGGAATAAAGGTTGGTTTATGGGATTAAATGGGTTTTTGATTTAGAGTTATTGGTTTAAGGTTTTAGGTTTTAGGTTTTTGGTTTAGGTTTATGGGTTTTGGTTTTTGGTTTTTGTTTTTGGTTTAGAGTTTTTGTTTGGGTTATAGGTTATTGGTTTTTGGTTTCAATGGTTTAGGTTGTATTAGTTTATAAATGGGTAACAGGTGTTGTGACAAACAGGGTTAACGTTGAAAAAAATATTCGGCCGTGCGTGTACAACGTTTTGCCGTCCATGAGGACGGGCCGGTTCGACATCCGGTACAAAGGTTCTCGGGGACGGGTGGGCTGCTTCCAACGGCCGTTTCGAAGCGGGACCGCCCGGTGAGACGAAGGGACCGGATGACCTCACCTCTTTGGCCCGGATGGGCCGGATAGCGAAGAAATCATCCTATCAAAAACTACACTAAGAATCATAACACGAATTTTGCGATCCTTCAAGTAAATGTCAATTATTTTCAGAAAACATCAGTCCCCTAGAACGATATGGAAGTGTGCGCGTTAGTCGGATAAACCTTCACAAAAAATACACGAACATAGAATGAGATCGTCTCATTGAATGTTCGTGTATGTGGACAAAGCTATTTTATTTCATAGCGGAAAAAGCGCGGTCGGCCGCTTCGATGGTAGCGTCGATATCCGCATCCGTATGGGCGGTCGTCAAAAACCAGGCTTCGTATTTCGACGGGGCGAGACAGATGCCTTGATTCAACATCAGCCGGAAAAACAAGGCGAATTGTTCTCCGTCCGTCTGCTGCGCATCCTCGTAATTGCGGACCGGATGATCGCAGAAATGAGTGGAGAAAGCGCCGCCGATCCGGTTAATCGTCAGCGGTATGCCGTGCCTGAGAGCGCCGTCTGCGATACCGGCAGCCAGCTTCTCCGACAAGGCGCTCATCCGCTCGTATACGCCCGGCTGGCGAAGCGTCTCCAGACAGGCGATGCCGGCGGCAATGGAGGCGGGGTTGCCAGCCATCGTCCCTGCCTGGTAGGCGGGGCCAAGCGGAGCGACCCGCTCCATAATGTCGCGGCGTCCGCCGTAAGCGCCGATCGGCAGGCCGCCGCCGATAATTTTGCCCATGGCGGTCAGGTCGGGCTCGATAGCGGCGTGATCGGGGAAGTGTCCCCCCGCATACGTCTGGGCCGCTCCGTAATGCAGCCGGAAGGCGACGATCACTTCGTCGTAGATGACGAGAGCGCCGTGAGCCCGCGTCAGCCTGCACAAGCCTTCCAGGAAGCCGGACTCCGGCATGACCATCCCGAAATTGCCGACGATCGGCTCCACCATAACGGCGGCCACTTCGTCGCCCCAGCGTTCGAGGGCCGCCTCCAGCGCCGGCAGATCGTTATAGGGAACGGTGATGACTTCCTTCGCGATGCTGACCGGTATGCCGGCACTGTCGGGAATGCCGAGCGTCGAAGGGCCGGAGCCTGCGGCGACGAGGACGAGATCGGAATGGCCGTGATAGCAGCCGGCGAATTTAATGATTTTATCCCGTCCGGTGTATGCCCGGGCGACGCGGATCGTCGTCATGACCGCCTCCGTCCCCGAGTTGACGAAGCGGACTTTGTCCATAGAAGGAACGGCTTCTTTCAGCATCCGGGCGAACGTAATCTCCAGTTCGGTCGGAGTGCCGTACAACGTGCCGTTTGCAGCCGCTGTACAGATCGCCTCGGTTACATGAGGATGCGCATGTCCGAGGATGATCGGACCATAAGCGGCCATATAATCGATGTAGCGGTTGCCGTCGACGTCCCAGAAGTAAGCTCCTTGCGCCCGCTGCATAAAGACAGGCGCCCCGCCGCCCACCGCCTTGAACGATCGGGAAGGACTGTTTACCCCGCCGACGATATGTCGTTGTGCCTCTTCGTACAGCTGTGCGGATTGTTTCCGGTCTGGTTGCTGGATCATACTCATTTGCAATATCATCTCCTATATGAATTCAAACCGAATTCGCTGCAGAGCCGTAAGGAGGGGGTGGCTGCTGCTTCTGAATCGCGTTTTGGATGGAAGCAGGTGTGGATCTTTCGGGAATCATCTTGCTGCAGTCTCATTGTACCTGTTGCCCAACAAAAAATCACTACAGCCGTTGCCGGCTGTAGTGAGTGTTATTGCCATTCGTCAAAGTGTACTAAAACTAGAACGGTTCCAAAGTTTCTAAGAGCTGGTGCCGGTTTTCGGCGTGGTCGAGGACGATCCGCCGGAAGTGCCGCCACCTGTTGAGCCGCTGCTTGCCGGCGAACCTCCAGCAGATCCGTTCGTACCGCCGCCGGTTCCTTGGGACGGCTTCTGCGGAATGCCGTTACCGGTACCGTCGGGAATGATCGTAATATCGATCGGTTTTTCCGGTTTCGTGCCGCTTGGCGTACTGCCTGAGCCGGTTTTGCCTTCCCCGGCGTCCGGCTTATTGCCCGTGCCCGGCGCGCCTGTCGAGGTGGAGTCGTCCGGCTTCTTGGCGCCGTTCGTAGTGCCGGAGCCTGCCGTTCCGGTGTCGGGCTTCACCGCGGATGAACCGGAAGTGCTGCCGGACGCGGTACCCGGCTTCGTGCTTCCGGTGCTGCTCGGCGGTTTGGTGGAGCTTGTCCCGGTCCCCGTCGTGCTGCTGCCGCCCGAAGCCCCGGTCTTCGTCCCGCCGGACGTCGCGCCCGAGCTGGTGCCGGACTTGTCGCTGCCGCCTGCGGTTACGCCGCTGCTGCTTGACGAAGATCCGCTTCTTGCGGGAGTGCCGCCGCCGTTCGTGCTCGAAGCAGAGCCCGATCCGTTCCGCTCCGGCTCAGTTCCTTCCGTTTCGGTATCGTCGGAAGAGGAGGTGCGCTCCAGCTGGTTTTTGACGAACTGATGCAGCTTCTGCTTGTTGACTGTAATAACGGAAGCGCCCCCGATATTGTCCTCCTGCAGCAGGTTCAGCGGAGGGATTTGCTGGCTGTTGATGCCCTGGGCTTTGACTTCAAATCCGAGCGAACCGAGCTTGATCATATCGGTAATGGATATGTTGGTCGTGATGTAAGGATCGATTTTGTTCAAAATGCTCGGCAGACGCAAGATCGAAGAAGTTGTCTGAAGCTCCTCGGCGACGGCCGTCATGAATTTGCGCTGGCGTTCGGTCCGCGAATAGTCAGACATCGCGTCATGACGGAAGCGCACGTACTGGAGGGCGGTTTTGCCGTCCATATGCTGAAGCCCTTTTTTCAAATTAATGTCGAATTCGGGCTCTTCCGAATCGCGGTACTTCATATCCTTCTCGACTTCGAGCTCGATTCCGCCGATGGCGTCTACAAGCGCCATAAAGCCCTGGAAGTCGGTGTAAACGTAATATTGGATCGACAGGCCGAGCAGGTCGCCTACCGTCTTCATCGCCAGATTCGGGCCGCCGTTAGCGAGAGCGGCGTTGATTCTATCATCGCCATGTCCGGGTATTTTCAGGTAAGTATCGCGAAGGATGGAGAATAAATTCGCTTTTTTGGTTACCGGATCGACGGAGACCACCATGATCGTATCGGATCGGGGCACCTCGTTTTTGGAAAGCCCGCGGGCGTCTGCCCCGAGCAGCAAAATGTTGACCCGCTCCTTGCCCTCCCATTTCGGCGGAGCCTCTTCCTTCTGGCTCGTCGGCTGAGGTTTGAACTGAGAGAAAAGCGGATCATCCTGCTTTTCCTGAATATGATTGCCGAATTGGTATAAAGAATATCCATAATAGCCGACGACGCATAGGATGACCGCCGTGAGGGACAACGCGATCCATTTCACCTTTCTCCACATGCTTCCAACTCCTTTAGACCCGGTTCGACTTTTCCTTCTGGCGCTGTTTTCGTGTATCATAAAATTCGGGATCGTTCAACAAAATTAATGTATCCAAAATGTGCGGCAATATCATCAAGCGCCTACTCCATTATACGTGCCGGGGAATAACCGTCGCAACCCCGAGCCTTGACGGATGCGGAATTTCAATGGACCCGCCGGCGACCAGCAGCCAAAAGTTGGCTTGGCATCAACGGAATCCGGGCCCGGGCACGTTGGCGGAGCTTGTCGTTTGCACTCGTTTCATGTAGGAGGAATCATAATGACAGACGCGTCTATCGCGATAAAAGTTCAAAATCTGCGCAAACAATTTCGCGTTCAGAAAAACCGGGAAGGACTAAAAGGCGCGCTCCGCGACCTATTCAAGCGCGAATATACGGAGGTTGCCGCGGTCAAGGATATCAGTTTCACGATCCCGAAAGGGGAAATATGCGGCTATATCGGCGAGAACGGGGCGGGCAAATCGACCACGATCAAAATGCTGACAGGCATACTCGTTCCGACCTCCGGCGATCTCGAGGTGGGCGGATATGTCCCGTACAAGGAACGGGAGAAGTTCGTCCGGCGGATCGGCGTCGTATTCGGGCAGCGAAGCCAGCTGTGGTGGGATATCGGCGTCGTCGAGTCGTTCCAGCTGCTGCGCAAAGTGTACCGGGTGCCCGAAGCGGAATACCGGCAGCGGCTGGGCGAGCTGACGGACCGGCTCCAGCTCGGCGATCTGCTCCATCGTCCCGTCCGCAAGCTGAGTCTGGGACAACGGATGCGCTGCGAGCTGGCGGCTTCCCTGCTTCACAACCCGGATATTTTGTTTCTGGACGAGCCAACGATCGGACTCGATATTGTCGTGAAGACGGAAATTCGCGAATTTCTTAAACAGATGAACCGTCAGTACGGCACGACGATTTTGCTCACGACGCATGACCTGCAGGATATTGAAGCGTTATGTACGCGCGTCATTATGCTGGACGACGGCAACATTATTTATGATGGCAATCTCGAAGAGCTGAAGACACGTTGGGGCAAAGGCCGGGAAATTACGTTCCGTCTGCACGAGCCGGTCTCGCTGGATACGCTGAACGGATTGACCGAAGGGCTCGGCGTAACGTGGAGCAAAGAAAATGAGCTTGCGGCTAGTGTATGGGTGCCGTTCGAAGCGGCCCCCGTCTCGGTGGTGCTCAGCCGGGTAGTCGGAGCGGTCGAAGTCGGGGATGTGAGTATCCTCGAGCCGAACACGGACGATATCGTACGGGAGATTTACAAGTCCGGTTCGGCGGAAGCGCGGAGCGATTCGCCAGCGCCCGAGCGGTCCGGGCCGGACCCGGACAAGCGGGATGGGAACGGCGAATCCGGCGATGGCGGACACCGTGGCGGCGTGGAAGAGCCGGAAGCAGGTGCCGGGCCGGCGTCTGACGCTGCGAACGGAGACGGAGACAACGGCGGTGCAGAGCCGCAGACAGCCGTTCCGGCAGGGTCGAAGGGAGCGGGCCGCCTTGCTTAATACGTATGTATACGTCATCCGAATCCGCTTCATGATGATGCTGGCTTATCGCGTGAACTATTACAGCGGTATCCTTATTTATGCGCTTAATATCGGAGCGTATTACTTCTTATGGAAAGCGATCTACGGCTCCAGCGAGACGCTGGGCGGCATGACCGTGACGCAGATGACGACGTATGTCGCGGTTTCGTGGATGGCGCGGGCGTTTTATTTCAACAATCTGGATCGCGAGATCGCTACGGAGATCCGTGACGGGAGCGTCGCAGTCCAATTTATCCGGCCCTATAACTATCTGGTCGTTAAAATGATGCAGGGCTTCGGGGAAGGCTTGTTCCGCCTGCTGCTGTTTTCGGTGCCGGGCATGATCATCGCTTCGCTGCTGTTCCCGGTCCAGCTTCCGAAGGAGCCGGCTGTTTGGGTCGTGTTTATGATCATGATGTTTTTCAGCTTTTTGATCAATTCGCAGATTAATATGCTGACCGGGCTGTTCGCCTTTTTCGTGGAGAACAACGAAGGCATGATGCGGATGAAGCGGGTTGCGGTCGATCTGTTCTCCGGTCTGATCATTCCGGTATCGCTGTTCCCCGGTTTTATGGCCAGGGTGCTTGAATGGCTTCCGTTTCAGGCGATTACGTATTTGCCGGGTTCGGTATTTACCGGCCGCGTCACCGGAGCCGCCGTGTACCAGGCGATGTTCGTGCAGTTCGTCTGGTTTGTCGTCTTAATCGTTCCGATCTGGTGGATGTGGCGGAAAGCGCGCAGCCGCCTGTTTGTCCAAGGGGGGTGAAGGGATGTTTTACGCTTCGTTATTTATCGATTATTTCAAAGATTACTTGAAACGGAGGCTGACCTACCGGACGGACTTTCTGATCGAGATCGTCTCGGACTTGCTGTTTCAAGGGATGAACCTCATTTTCATTCTTGTCGTATTCCTTCATACCCCACTGCTGGGCGGGTGGTCTCAAGAGCAGGTTGTGTTTATATACGGATATTTTATGGTGCCGTACGGGATATTCAGTTGCTTCTTCAACTTGTGGGGGTTTACCGAGCGGTATATCGTAAAGGGCGAGATGGACCGTATTCTGACGCGTCCCGCCTATAATTTATGGCAGATTGTACTGGAAAATCTCGATCCCGCCTCATTGTCCGGTACTGTCGTCGGTTTGTTCATTATGGGGTATGCGGGGGCGCAGTTGGACTTGTCCATCGCGTGGTACGATCCGATGATGTTCGTGCTGTTTACAGCCGGGGCGATTATGATTTATGGGGGAGTGTACATCTCCCTGACGTCGGTCTCGTTTTTCTCGGACGCGCCGACGGGCATTTTGCCGCTGATGTGGAACATTCAGAACTACGGAAGGTATCCGGTCAATATTTATAACAAAACGATCAAGTTCGTGCTGACGTTCGTCACCCCGTTCGCTTTCGTCGGCTTTTACCCGGCGGCTTATTTCCTGGACCGGGAAGGCTGGGGCTGGATCGCGCTGTGGACGCCTGTCGTCGGCATCGTATTTTTGACGATCGGCTTATCGCTTTGGAATTTCGGCGTGAAGCGGTACCGGGGAGCCGGATCTTGAGCCGCGGAAAAGCCAGAGGCTTCGAATCTGCGAAGACGGGTTCGAATCGGGTCGGGATTAAAAAGAAAGTAGAGAGAGGGATCGGAGATGTCGCTTTTACAGATCGGACAACCGGCGCCGGACTTCAAGCTTCCGGCCTCGACCGGCAAATCTATATCGCTGAGCCAATTCGCCGGCAAAAAAGTCGTGCTGTTTTTTTACCCCCAGGACATGACCCCCACCTGCACGGCGGAAGCGTGCGAATTCCGCGACGGGATCGGCAAGTTCCGCAGACACGGCGCGGTTGTGCTGGGCATTAGCCCGGACCCGGTGAATCGGCATTTGAAATTTGCGGAGCAATACGGGCTGCCTTATCCGCTGCTGGCCGACGAGGAGCTGGAAGTGTGCAAGCTGTACGACGTATGGAAGCTGAAGAAGCTGTACGGCCGCGAATATATGGGAGTGCAGCGTTCGACGTTTCTGATCGACCGGGAAGGCAAGCTGGCCCACGAATGGCGCAACGTGCGGATCAAGGGGCACGTAGAAGCGGTGCTGGCGGCGGTGAAAGGGCTGGAGTAGATGGAAGGTAGTATGGTGAGCTGATGTCGGATCGAAAGACCGGGAGAATGCGTCCAGTTCGATTTACGGCGTAAATCATGAACGGGGTTGATCTTTTTCTGCGGTCTTGGCCGGCTGAGGGCAGGCGAGAAGCGCTGCCCAACCTGAACCAAACTTGTGGTTATATAAGTTGAACTAAATATCATCCATGAATAAGCTGAATGTAGTGGAGAAAAGAAATTAGCTTGAAAGCGAGTTTTGGCTTTGAGTGTCAACCGTCCGAAGGCCAATCCAATCCGAGACACTCAAAACAAGATGTCTGAAGCTTCAAGCAATTTTTTTCGCAATGAAATGGACTTCAAACAATAGTTCAACTTATATAGTTTGTAGAGTAGTCCGGATGGCGGCCGGATATCTCTTTTTTGTCGGAAGTAGGAGATTCGCTTGAGGCGAGTCTCTTTTTTTGTGTGCGCAAAAGGATGCCGCTTCATCTTGAAACAGGCTATTGATAAAGACATCTCCATAAAGTGTTACTGCACATCCGGTCCGCCTCAGGTCATACTCCTGGCGTTTCTACCATATACTCTAGCAGCGCGAAAAATCGCAATAGGCATGTACGGAGGGACCGGGATGGAGAGACGGATGATGGCGGACGGGAAGCATTTTGACTGGAAAACGGTACTGCAATGGATGGGGCTGCTGCTGGCGGTCTCGCTGCTTGCGCTGCCGCTGCTTGAGGTCCGCGCTTCGGCGGAAGATCTGGCTCCATCCGACTCGGAGAAGGCGGTATACGACCGGCTGAAGGCCGGACAAAGGCAGGCTGCAGAGCGGGAATACGCAACCCCGGAGCGGCCTACCGTTTATTTAACATTTGATGACGGTCCGAGCGCCCATACGCCGGAAGTTCTCGATATCTTACAGCAGGAACAGGTGAACGCAACGTTTTTCGTGCTTGGCGAATCGGCCAAGGCTAGACCGGAGCTGGTGAAGCGGATCGTACAGGAAGGGCATGCGATCGGCAACCATACCTACAACCACGTGTACGCCGATTTGTACGGAAGCTTCGGCACGTTCTGGGATCAGGTCCGGCAGACAGATGCGGTGCTGGAGGGGAAGGCGGGGGTGAGCACGCGCCTGCTGCGGGCTCCGGGAGGCACGAGCACGAATTTTGACGCTGCCTATTTTTACGTATTGGAGCAAGCGGGCTACCATATCTTCGATTGGAACGTGGACAGCGGCGACTCGCGGCGTAAAGGGGTGCCGGCTTCCGAGATCGTGGCTAATTCCATGAATGTAACGTTGCGTCACGAGATGACCGTCCTGCTGCATGACGGGTCCGGACACGCCGAGACGGTTAAGGCACTTCCGGCGATTATCCGCTATTACAAAGAGAAAGGCTACTCGTTCGCGTCGCTTTCGCCCGAGGTGAAGCCGGTTCAGTTCGCAGTCAGCAAGCCGAAGTGGAACCGGAGCGGCGGCACCTTTGCCGAATATAACGCTTGGATCGCTGCTGCTAAGGAACGATCGGCTGTCTGGCCGGGTCAGGAGGAGCGGAACGTCCGGCAAGCGTTGGCGTGTGCGGAAGAGGAGGCGGAAAAAAATGCCGTGCTGTCCGTTGCGGGACCGGCTGCATCGTCTGAGCAGGCGGCTCCGCCGCTGACGCTCCGGATCGGGACGTCTGCGCTCGCTATGGAAGGAAGCGACTACTCGCTTCAGTCCGACCGGTTGTACGTTCCGCTGCGGGCGCTTGTGGAATCGTCCGGAGGCTTTGTCGAATGGGAAGCGGACAGCCGCAAAGCAACCGCCCGGTACGGGATGTACCAGGTCATCTACGATCTGCCGGATCGGTCGGTCACCGTGATCGCCCCCGGCAAAGAGCCGAGAAAGCTGGTGCTGCCCGGTATGCAATTAAAGGATAACCGGCTGATTGTCCCGCTTCGCTCCGCGGTCGAGCTGCTGGGCGGAGAAGTGAGCGATTATTCGTTTCTGGCGGACAGCCGCGAGGTAACGGTGAACATGCGGGACGGGTACGGCTTGGCAGCGGCGCCGAAGCATCTGGACCTGGAGTGGCGGAACTTCATCTATTTGGCGGACGGACCGAAATCTCCGAAATTTTAATAGAAGCAAGTCTAAATTGGTAGAACGAAGGGAAAACTGAAACTATCGATAAGATAGGGAGGTTTTCCACATGCAGCTAGGACGCGGCGCTCCTTCGCCGTTCGATCGGCCCCACCCCTTCATAGAGCGGATCGTCCATCAAGTCGAGAAGGCGATCGTCGGCAAGCGCGAGAGCATCGAGGCGGTTGTCATCGCCTTTTTGTGCGGAGGACATATATTGCTCGAGGATGTGCCGGGAGTCGGCAAGACGATGCTCGTCCGCGCGATGGCCAAGACGGTGGGAGCTTCGTTTAAACGGATACAATGCACGTCCGACCTGCTTCCGTCCGATGTGACCGGCGTGTCGGTATATAACCAGCGGAGCGGGGAATTTGAATTTCGCCCCGGGCCAGTGATGGCGAACGTCGTGCTGGCGGATGAGATGAACCGCGCGTCTCCGAAGACGCAGTCCGCTCTGCTTGAGGCGATGGAAGAAAAACAGCTGACCGTCGACGGCGAAACTTGCCTGCTGCCGGAGCCGTTTATGCTGCTCGCTACGCAAAATCCGGTGGAGCACGAGGGGACGTATCCGTTGCCGGAGGCTCAGTTGGACCGGTTTCTGCTGAAGATCAGGCTGGGTTACCCGGAGGAACGGCATGAGGTGGAGCTGCTCGGACGGCTGCAGGAGCGTCATCCCCTGGATGAGGTCAGGGCGGTGCTGCTGGTCGAGGAGTGGATTCGGCTTCAACAGGAAGTAAGGCAAGTTCTCGTAGACGAGACGCTGAAGCAGTACATCGTCCGGCTGACGTCCGCTACCCGCACGCATCCGGACGTGGCGCTCGGCGCCAGCCCCCGGGCGTCGTATGCGCTGATGCGCGCCGCGCAGGCGAAGGCGTTCTGCAACGGGCGTTCTTATGTGGTGCCGGACGACATCAAGGCTATGGCGCTGCCCGTCATCGCTCACCGGCTCGCGCTTCAGCCGGACGCCCGTTATACGGGCAAAACGGCGGATACTATCGTCAGACAGCTGATCGCAACGATTCCCGTTCCGACGGTTCAGGCGGCTTCGGGGAGGACGTCATGAGAAGTTGGAGCTGGGGGAATTTTGCGGCTGTAGCCGGGTTATGCTTAGGTTCTTACGGGTTATATGCATGGAGAGGCGGCTACTCCTCTTCCTTCCTCCTGTATGGAACGGCGGCGCTGTTAATCCTGGCGCTGCTCCCTGTAAGTCTCGGAATGAGAGGACTGCGGGTGGAGCGGACTATCGAGCAGAGCCGTTATTTTGCCGGAGAAGACGTTCCAGTGACGGTTACGATTCGCCGGGGAACCGTCTTTCCGGCCGGTTGGATCGTAGTGACCGACGTGTGGACGGACGGAAGGGAGGAATACCGCCACAGCCGGCTGCTGTTTCCCGGCTTTCGCGGTATTGTTCGTTATCGGTACAAGCTGAGCCGTGCCGCCCGCGGGCAGTATCGGTTTTTCCGCACGGATGTTCATGCCGGGGATTGGATCGGACTGCTTCGCAGGCGTCTTTCTTTTGCGGGGGAGAACGGGATTGCGGTTTATCCGAAGCCGCTACATCTGGATCAATACGGCAAAAGGACGTTCGCCGAATCGGACAACCCGGTTGCGCTGCCGTGGATGAAGCCGAGCCAATCGTCGGTGATGACCGGCATTCGCGGATATGCGCCCGGAGACCCGCAACGGACGATTCATTGGAAGGCGACCGCCCGCAGCGGGTCATTGATGACGAAATCATCCGATCCTACGGATTCCGGCCGTCTACTGGTCGTATTGGACCGTTCCTCTGACGTCTATGTAGGAAAAGAAGGTGCCGAACGGTTCGAAGCTTGTGTCCGGGTGGCTGCGGGCTTGGCGGAGCAGGCTGTGCGGCAGCGCCTGCAGATCGGTTTGTATGCGGGCTCTCCGGATCAGGCGTTTCCCCTGGCTCTTACACCGGGGCCGGCGGGCATGTATGAGCTGTTGAGCCGGGTCAAGGCGGACGAGCCCGGCTCGGCGGCGGACCTGATATTGCAGGAAGCTGCGGGCTGGCCTGCGGAGTGCCCGGTTGCCCTCGTCACCGCGGCAGCGGACGAATCGGTCGTCCGCGCAGCGCGCATATTGCGTTCGTGCCGGCGCAGACTCGACGTATGGCTTGTCCATACCGGCACGGAGATGCCGGACCGTTACCGCCCATGGGTACAGGAGCTGGAGACGGCCGGGTGCCGCGTATACGCCGTAGCCCTGGTGCGTTCGCATTGGCGCGAAGCGGGAGGTGCCGAAGATGTTATCGTCTGAACGGTCGTATATTCGAGAAGGTGTTGCTTCGGTGCTGTTGTTTGCGCTGCTGCTCGAATGGCTGCGTCCTTTGCTGGACATGTCGGAATGGAGCGGCGTGTACCGGATCAGTCCGTTTTTGCTGGCGTTCGGTTTGTTTCTGGCCGTCGATTGGGTGCGGTTGTCCCCTTGGATCGGATGGCCGCTTAGAATGATCGTTTGTGTCGGCATCGTCGGTTTTTTGTTTGACAGTCCCGGGTTTCCGGGGGTGGGGTGGCTGATCCACCATGCGGGGCTGACGATGCAGGATGCGGTGGCGCTTGCGGACGGAGAATTTGCCTATTTCAGTCCGGAAAACCGGACGATGCTCTTTCTGATCGGCTGGTCGATGATGATCAGCGTCATATATGCCTCGGTCGTGGAGCGGCAGCAGGCGTTGTGGTTCGTGGCTGCTACGCTGCTGTATCTGCTCGGGCTTCAGCTGTGGCCCGGCGTGAATACGGCCAATGCGGTTATCCGCACTGTCTGGTTCGGCTTTTTGCTGATGGGGCTGCTGCAGTTTTCCCGGCTGGTCAGCCGATTCGAGCTGCGGCATCGTCCAAGCGGCTGGCCCGCGCGCTGGCTGGCGGTCGTTCCGCTGCTGCTTGCGGCTGTCGTGGCAGTCGGCTTATGGCTTCCGCCAGAGGCAAGCACTGGCGTCATGAAGCCGCTGAATTCCAGCGGTCTGGCCGACCGACTCGCCTCTTGGGCGAATGGCGGAACTGGAGCGGCTGCTTCCGTGGCGGCCGGGACATCCGGACCGGCCAGAACGGGATACGGCGAAGATGACTCGGTTCTGGGAGGACCGGTACGCCCGGACGACTCGGTCGCTTTTTATGCCCGGACGGAGAAGCTGACTTATTGGCGGGGGGAGGCCAAGACGCTGTATACGGGCCAAGGCTGGGAGAAGGGAGCAGCGTCTTCGGAAGCGGCAGCTTTATCGGCAGCGGACAGCGGATGGAGGGGAGCTCCGATCGTGCAGGAAGTGACGCTTGTCGATGCGGCGCTCGCCGGGCGGTTGTTCGCAGGAGGGACGATCGTAGAGATCGAGCGGCTCGTGGCCCGGAGCGGGCGCAATCTCGCTCCCTTGGATGTAATTGAGAGGGGCGGCGCCTATACAAGCGCTTGGTCCGCCTCAGATCCTTTGTTGTCATACCGGGTGAAGGTGGCGGTGCCTCCGAAGGGCGGCGGGACATCCGACACTGTTGCTGTTCGTGCCTCAGTTCCGGATAACAGCTGGACTTTGACCATGGCGCCTTCCGAGGCATGGACGGTAACCGCGGCCGTTCATCAGCCTGCGGAGCTGGCCCCGATCCCGGTGCTCCCGGAACCGGCTGCGGCAGAGGCGGCGGACGGCGAGGCTGATGCCGCAGCAGAGAGCGCCCGACGATCCGAGTCGCTGCGGGACCGGGAGACGTTCCGCGCGGAGCTGCAGCTTCCGCCGGGACTGCCGGCTCGGGTATACGCGCTTGCCGATGCGCTCACAGCCGGCCTGACCGGCGATGCGGAGCGGGCGCAAGCGATAGAATCGTTTTTGCAGGAAAATTATACGTACCGGATGGACGTTCCAGAGCTGCCGAAGACAGCGGCAGATTTTGCGGATACGTTTTTGTTCGAGACGAAGGTAGGCTATTGCGACTACTTCTCAACCTCGATGGCCGTGCTGCTCCGGGCGACAGGTATTCCGGCGCGATGGGTGAAAGGATTTACGTCCGGTCAGGTGACCGGAACCGGAGCGGGCGGGATGCTGGACGTTACGGTGCTGAACCGGAACGCCCACTCGTGGGTCGAGGCGTATATTCCGGGCAGCGGGTGGACCGTGTTCGATCCGACGCCGGTCGGCCCCGACTCGGCCCCGGCAGAGAACGCAGCCGCCGTCCAGGCGTCCGCTCTGCCATCAGCGGCGGGGGCCGCCGATGGCGATGCGCCGCTGCTGCAGCGGCTGCAGCAGCGGATGGCCGAAGCCGGACAATGGCTGTCCGGCTTCGGAAGACAGGGCGCCGGCGGCAGCGATACGCTTTCCGCCGGCATGAAGTGGACCGCGGCGGCGCTGATCGCGCTTCTGCTGCCGCTGCTGATTATGCTCGTCCGGATCGTCCGGCGGAGCCCGTCGATCCGGAACGGCCCGGGCTACCCTTCCGCGGGTGCCTATACGAGCAGAAGAGCGTCCTCCTTCCGGCCGTTCGACAAGCTGTGGATCAGGCTGTTCGGCCGGCTCGGACGCAAGAAGCCGGAGCACACCGTCCGCGAATACGTCGAATCGCTGCCGCTGTCCGAGGTTGGACAACGCGAGGCGCTGCTCGATTTCGTGAAGCGGTACGAAGCGGTCCGCTACGGAGCCGCCCCGGTTCCGCGGACGACCGCGCGCGGCTTGAAGGAGCTATGGCGGCGAATTACGCACGGGAAGGAATAGCCGACCCAATGAATAGATTGCGGTCGCACATCGGAGATCTGATCATATCGGTTTTGCCGGCTCGATGTGCTGACGAAATGGACTTCCTCGATTATTAGATGAAATCGATCATCTGATAATTGGAGGGAGTCTTTTTATTAAGCTTCCACACCCCTCGATCTCATTATGGATTGCCCGATTGTTTGAGCTGCTCATATTTGGCAAACTGCAATATTGCTTTTTGAACAAGCTCTTATATATAATTAACTCTAAATGAAAACGAATGAAAACGAAAAGCGTTAACGCTTTTGAGGGGGCCTATATGAGCAAGCCGAATGAAATGATCGTCGTGCTGGACTTCGGAGGACAATACAATCAGCTTATCGCGCGCCGTATTCGCGATATGGGCGTTTACAGCGAGCTTCTGCCTTACAACACAACGGTGGAGAAAATCCGCGAGCTGTCGCCGAAAGGAATTGTGTTCTCCGGCGGACCGGCCAGCGTGTATGAGGACAACTCGCCGAAGGTTGATCCGGGCATCTATGAGCTGGGACTTCCGATTCTGGGGATCTGCTACGGCATGCAGCTGATGGCGTTCCAACTGAACGGCAAGGTGGACAAATCGACGAAGCGAGAGTACGGCAAAGCCGACGTCGAATTCCAGGCAAGCAGCAGCCTGATCAAAGGGCTGGAGAGCAAGCAAACTGTCTGGATGAGCCACGGGGACCACGTATCCGTGCTTCCGGAAGGGTTCGTCGTAGATGCGAGCACCGAGCACGCTCCGGTAGCGGCGATGAGCCATCCGGACAAAAAGTTTTTTGCCGTCCAGTTCCATCCCGAAGTGCGTCATTCCGTCTATGGCAACGAGATGATCCGCAACTTCCTGTTTGATGTGTGCGGCTGCGAAGGCAACTGGAGCATGGAGACGTTTATCGAAGATACGATCCGCGAAATCCGGGATCAGGTCGGCGACAGCAAAGTGCTGTGCGCGCTGAGCGGCGGCGTCGATTCGTCTGTTGTAGCCATTTTGCTCCACAAGGCGATCGGGCCGCAGCTGACTTGCATGTTTATCGACCACGGACTGCTCCGCAAAGGAGAAGCCGAAGGCGTGATGGAGACGTTCGTCGGCAAGTTCGATATGAAAGTCGTCAAGATCGACGCGCGCGACCGGTTTATGTCTAAGCTGAAAGGTGTAGACGATCCGGAGCAGAAGCGTAAAATTATCGGCAACGAGTTTATTTATGTGTTCCAGGAAGAGTCGGCGAAGTTTGACGACTTCGAATTTTTGGCTCAAGGAACGCTGTATACAGATATTATCGAAAGCGGCACCGCTACGGCGCAAACGATCAAGTCGCACCACAACGTCGGGGGCTTGCCGGAAGACATCAAGTTCAAGCTGGTCGAGCCGCTCAAAGCGTTGTTCAAGGACGAAGTCCGCAAAGTAGGCGAGGAGTGCGGTCTGCCGGAGGCAATCGTATGGCGCCAGCCGTTCCCGGGACCGGGGCTCGCGATCCGCGTGCTCGGCGAAGTGACCGAGGAGAAGCTGCACATCGTCCGCGAATCCGACGCCATCCTGCGCGATGAAATCGCAAAGGCGGGACTCGATCGCGAGATCTGGCAATATTTCACGGCATTGCCGAACATGAAAAGCGTCGGCGTTATGGGTGACGGCCGTACGTATTCGCACACCGTCGGCATCCGCGCCGTCACGTCCATCGACGGCATGACCGCCGACTGGGCGCGTATTCCGTGGGACGTACTGGAGAAAATCTCTGTGCGCATCGTCAACGAAGTCGAGAACGTCAACCGCGTCGTGTACGACATTACGTCCAAGCCTCCCGCAACGATCGAGTGGGAGTAAAGAGCCGACAACAAGCCGCTGGAGCGATAAGCTTCGGCGGTTTTTTTGGAATCGGCTTGGAAAAATAAACCGCAAGCTCCATTGGATCGTCTGTTAGATAAGGAAGATTTGTGGATCAAGGAGGTACATTCGTGCCTGTGAACAAAGCTAAAATAGGGACGTTGCTGATAATCGCAGCGGTATTGCTACTAACGGGAGGAACCGTTCATCACTCCCAATTGGCTCACGACTCGGCGGCTGTGAACCAGGATGAGTTCACAGAAGAAGCTCCTCAGCTCGAGAAACGGGAACGGGCCGCCAAACTCGAACGATACGTCATGCTCCAAAATGCTTTCGAAGCCGAGAATGCGAAGTTTGAAGCGATGCCTGCCCAAACCGTGCATCAAATCGAAGAAAGTATGGAGCAGGGCCGGAAAGTAAAGGAAATCGGCCGGGAGCTCGGTTTGCTCGAGAGAGAGGTTGATCCCGATTATCCCAGACGAGAGCTGGAGAGCAGATTAAAAGGAGCGAAAGCGGTTATAGCCGACGGACAAAAGCTGCTGCTCCACTATAAGAAAAGAAACGATCCGCAGTACGAAGCCTTCCTTCAATTGAACGCATACAAGTCGGAACGGCTAGCCCAGTTGGAGAAAGAGGCTGAGGAGCAGTCCAAAGAAATCCCGCAGCTTCTGAAGGAGCTGGAGGAACTGATGAATTGAAGCTGGCTGTCTAGCCAC
This sequence comes from Paenibacillus oceani, assembly GCF_014705615.1. Lineage (GTDB taxonomy): Bacteria > Bacillota > Bacilli > Paenibacillales > NBRC-103111 > Paenibacillus_AB > Paenibacillus_AB oceani. The sequence goes on along the minus strand of NZ_JACXJA010000048.1, from coordinate 3,935 downwards.
ACGCGAAGGGACACAAGAGGCCGTTTCAAAAACGTACGTGTAGGGGCTGCCGGACCGGCGGCTTTTTCTTTAACATATAAGTAGAATTGATAAAATTTCGTGAGTAGAAGAGCTTCTGATCTGCCAGAAAGTTTAAGATCTTTACTGGTCTTTACGGTGCTAAAGGGAATGGAGGAGTTTCTTTCCTTGGCGTTTGGGAACGTATACTCAGGTACAATACCTAACGAATCGTATGGTGCTTATCGCTGAAAAACGACGTTATTCCAGACGTAACGAATCCGGGGATCGTTATTGAACCCAAAGTGGCGAACAAACGATCCGATTTGCGGAAATAACGATACGAGAGTTCGTTACAAATTCAAACACTCGCATTCGGCTCTGATAACGGTTGCTGGGTTCGTTAGCGATACCACCGCAAAAAGACAAACGACCTGAGGGCGAGCGGCTGGAGCGAAGGAAGGGGGATCCATTCCCTTTCACGCGTTAGCGTATCGGTTTGTACGTCAAAGGACCGTCTGGACGCTTTTCCGGACGGTTTTCCTTATGTTTACGGATCAGCGAACTTGCGAATGCGCCGCTGCAAAGTATGCGTATGTTTGATACAGGATTTAGGATGCGAAATCAGCCGGATTCGTTTATAGTAAGAGGGGATCGACCGATTCGGAGAAAGGGTGTTACCGTTTGAGGGTCACGGTTAAAGATATAGCGAAAATTGCCGGAGTGACGCAGCCTACCGTGTCGAAGGCGCTGAACAATGAGCCGGGTGTCAGTGAACGAACAAGAATGCGTATTCTTACGATCGCTAAGGAATTGAACTATGTACCCAATCTCGCGGCAAAACGGCTGGTACAGCGCAAGTCGGACTGCATCGGGCTGGTATGGCCGAGTGCGGGCGGGCTGTTTCATTTTCGTCTCTCGCAAGAGATCCAGAAGGAAGTAACGAGGCGCGGATACACGTTTCTGATCTCGGTAGCCGACCCTGCGGTAGCCGTGCATACGTTTAACGACCACTTCGTTGACCGCATCTTGTTCTGGGAAGGTCCGGGATGGGTGCCCAGTCTCGATTTTATAAAGGAGAAGGAATCGTTTCAGGGGAAAATGGTTGTAATGGGCGGCGCCAAACTGGAGGGAGCTCACCGGATTCAGATCGATCGCCAGAGAGGCTTCTATAAAGCGATGAAGCATCTGGCCGAGCTGGGGCACCGCAAAGTGTCGTATATCGGATATTTGAACGACAAATACTCCGGATTCATGCAAGGTATGGTAGAATTCCGCATGGAGCATCACCCGGATTACTTCATTCGCCGCGATGAGCGAAGCGGATTGGAGTCGGAGGCGGAACTGCTCGCCATGCTGACCCGGCCCAAGGAAGAACGGGTGACGGCGGTTATCGTAGACAGTCAGGGCACGTTATTCCGGGTGCAAAGGTGTTTCCGTCAGCTCGGGATTCGGATACCGGAGGACATGTCTTTGATTTCGTACGATAATATACCGGAGATGACGACGCTGCTGGAAGTGCCTTTAACCGTTATTGGTCCAAGCATCGAGCATATGGTCAGAACCGCACTCGATATGCTGATCGGCGATGACGATACCCGGCATCCGGTCAAAGGCGGAGAGCCCGAGCAAGAGCAGCTGAACGAAGACGGGACTTTCTTCTGGCAGAACGTCGTGGTGGAGCCCGAGCTTGTGATTCGTCAGTCGACGCAGCCGGTTGCGGGATCGTGAGCGGAAGGAAAGGGCCTGAAATCCGATGAAAATACAATGAAAACGCATACTTCCCGAACGAAGTTGCAAATAGTCAAATTCAATGTTCGGATTTGTATTGACAACGTTCGACAGTACGCATTAGAATATGTTTGAATAACATACTGTTTTCGTATAATCTCAAGAATTGGCTTGAGAGTTTCTACGAGGTCACCGTAAATGATCTGGCTACGAAACAGGGAAGCAAAGCAGGATGGCCGCGACCTTTCGCACCGGACCGGTCATGGATGCATAACGCTTCCCTGGGAGTGGAAACCTAGACATTGTGCCTGGAGCCGTCTAAGGTTTTTTTGTTTTACCGCTACCGTGCGGCACTCCCGACGTGCGTTTTTGTTATTCCAAGTAAATATTATTTAGGAGGAATAGTAAAAAAATGGATCGTTATTTTAGGTTGAAGGAGAACGGGACCACGGTCCGAACCGAGATTATCGCCGGTTTGACCACTTTCATGACGATGGCTTACATTTTATTCGTCAACACGCTGTTCTTGGGTGAAAATGGTGCGGGAATTCCGAACGAAGGCGTCTTCTTCGCTACGGCGGTCGGCGCAGGATTGGTTACGCTTGCGATGGGGCTGTTCGTCAACATTCCGGTGGCGCTAGCTCCGGGGATGGGCTTGAACGCTTACTTCATGACAGTCGTATTGACTTCTAACGGTGCAATTACTTGGCAAACCGCGCTGGGCGCTGTATTCCTGTCGGGTATTGTATTTATCATTTTGACGGTTACCAAAGTGCGCCAAATGCTCCTAAGAGCCGTTCCGCACAACCTGAAAATTGCTATTACGGTCGGGATCGGGTTGTTCATTACGATTATCGGGGCGAAACTGGCCAACATTATGATGGTCAGCGTAAATCCGGGCACCGACGTGAATGCGACACCGGTATTGAACTCGAACCAGTTTAATATCGTGATGGGCGATTTTATACATAATAAAGATACGGGGCTTGCGCTCATTGCGCTGATCCTGATTGCCGTTCTTATGGTTTTGCGGGTAAAAGGCGCGCTGCTGATCGGTATCGTCGCAGCGACCCTTATCGGGATTCCGATGGGCGTAACGAACGTAAGCGGCCTGTCCGGCGCGAGCTGGCTGCCGTCCTTCGACAACCTGGCCGTAGGCAAGCTCGATATTATGGGAGCTTTCGGCGTAGGGATTATCGAGATCATCCTGATCTTTACGTTCGTTGAATTGTTCGATACGTTCGGCACGCTGGTTGGTACAGCGAGCCGTGCGGGGATTTTGAAGGATAAAGAAAAAGGCGAGAAGAAAGTCGGTAAAGCGATGCTCGTAGACGCTGCAGGTGTAAGTACGGGCGCATTGCTGGGAACAAGCACGATTACGGCATATGTGGAGAGCGCGAGCGGTGTCGCTGAAGGCGGACGTACCGGTCTGACCGCTGTAACTACAGGCGTATTGTTCATTCTGGCGTTGTTTATCGCTCCGCTTGCCCTGATCGTTCCGTCTGCTGCTACGGCTCCGGCGCTGATTATCGTCGGCGTACTGATGATGTCGCAAGTGAAAGAGATCGAGTGGGACAATTTCTTCGAAGCTTTCCCTGCGTTCTTGACGATCGTTATGATGCCGTTCACGAACAGCATCGCCAACGGGATTTCGTTCGGTGTCGTTTCCTACACGCTGCTTGCCATTATCAGCAATCTCGTTTTCCCGAAAAGACGGGTTCCGGTTCACTGGCTGCTGTGGGTCATCAGCATATTGATCGTCATTCGTTATATGTTCCTCGGGGTACACTGATTGTATATAGGAGAGAGGCGCCGGCTGCGTGTCGGCGTTTCTTTTTTATTTGGAACGGTCCTTGTTGAATCAGTTATAAAAAAAGTTCAATTTTTTGTTTGCATATCGTGGCGAAATTTGTTATATTAGAACTCGCCGCTTCAAACGGCAGCCATTCGGTAAAAATTGCAAAGCAAAAAAAGACTTGCAATGATAACCCCGGATGTGGTATATTAAGAAAGTCGCCGCTTGAAACCTTGTCTTAAAGGGAACGACGCAGCGGCAAGCAGGACAAGCTTTTGCTCCTTGAAAACTGAACAACGAGCGTGCAAGTGATGATCTCGCGAGAGATCAAAACAAGTCGAGTTATCGACACAAGTCAGTACGTTTGAGCAATCAGCTCTAAAATAAAGAGATGCTTCTCGTGAGTGAAATC
>NZ_JACXJA010000047.1 GCF_014705615.1 Paenibacillus oceani | reverse complement strand
AATCCCCCTACGCAAGTAGGAGGATGGATACGCCGGAGGGTATAGGGAATCCCTTGCCCCATCTGCCTCGGCGAATGCCGAGAGGCTACACTATAAAGGAGAGGGAGCAACCATGAAGAAGCTGATCATGCTTCTGCTGTCCGTCACGCTTGCGTTCGCGCTCGCGGCATGCGGTCAAAAGCAAGAAGGGGGCGTCAAGGAGCCGGCGCCAGCAACCGGAGGTTCGGCTGCAACCGGCGGGGAAGCCGCAGGCAAAAAGACCGTCTACCCGCTTACGATCAAGGACGACTCCGGCAAGGAGTTTACGTTCGCGAAGGCGCCGGAACGCATCGTATCGCTGTCTCCGACCGAGACGGAGGTGCTGTTCGCGCTGGGGCTCGGCAACAAGATCGCAGGCGTGTCGAATCTCGACGATTACCCGGAGGAAGCGAAAAGCAAGCCGAAAATGGGCGATCTGCAAGGAAATCCGGAAGCGATAATCGCAGCTAACCCGGATATCGTATTCGCCGGGCTGTCGCTGAACAAAAATTCGGTGGCGAAGCTGAACGAGCTGAAGTTGAATTTGTTCCAGACGAACCCGAAAACGATTGACGCCGCGATCGAGCGCGTTCTTCTGTTCGGACAAATTACAGATACCCAGGCGCAGGCGGAAAAAGTCGCCGAACAGATGAAGAAGGAAAAGCAGCAGGTCGCGGACGCTCTGAAAGGGCTGAAGGAAGACCAGAAGAAGAAAGTATATATCGAATTTTCCCCCGGCTGGACGGTCGGCAAAGGCGAATTCATGGACGACCTGATCACGCTGGCCGGCGGCGTCAACGTCGCTTCCGACCTACAGGGCTGGAAGCAGATCAGCGAAGAGAAGATCATCCAGTCCAATCCGGACGTCATCTTGTTCGCCAAAGGCGTTCCCGATCTGGAGAAAACGATCCGCAGCCGCGGAGGCTGGGACAAAATCAATGCGATTAAAAACAGTAAGGTGATCGGGCTGGACGACAGTCTGCTGGCGCGCCCGGGACCTCGCATCACGAAGGCGCTTGCGGATGTCGCCAAAGCGATATATCCCGATCTGGTGAAATAAATGAAGAAGAAGCTGCTGTTATGGGGAGGGGCAGGCATCGTGCTCCTTCTTCTTTCCGTCGTAGTCAGCTTGTCGCTTGGCTCTGCGCGGATTCCGATTCCTCATGTGTGGGGAATTTTGCTGAAGCAGGTGCCGTGGCTCGGGGAATCGGTTCCGGTCATCTGGCCTGAATCGTCGGAGCAGATTATTATGAAGGTTCGTCTGCCGCGTATTGTGCTGGGCGTACTAATCGGAGCGGCGCTGTCGATCGCCGGGGCGGGGTTTCAGGGCGTATTGCGCAACCCGCTGGCCGATCCGTATACGCTCGGCGTCGCTTCGGGCTCGTCGGTGGGAGCAGCGTTTCTTATTTTATTCGGGCTTCATTATGCCTTATTCGGCATTTGGACGATTCCAATCGTCGCTTTTATTACCGGCAGCATTACATTAGGGATCGTGTTCCGGCTCGCCGGAATACAAGGGAAGTTCCGCACGGAGACGGTAATTTTGTCAGGTGTGGTCGTTTCGTCCTTTTTAAGCGCGCTCGTTTCCTTTATGGTGGCGATGTCCGCGAACAAGGTCGTCAATGAAATCCTGTTCTGGCTGATGGGCAGTCTCGCTTTGCGGGGCTGGCCGTATACGTCGGTCGTTGCGCTGTACCTCGTGATCGGCGCCGTTTTCCTGATCCCTTACGGCCGTTCGCTGAATCTGTTCGCACTTGGCGAGCGGCATGCCGCCCATCTGGGGGTCCAGGTGGACCGGACGAAGCGGAACGTCCTGATCGTCTCGACGATGCTGACGGCCGTAGCCGTGTCGGTGTGCGGCGTCATCGGCTTCGTCGGTCTGATTACGCCTCATCTGGTCCGGCTGCTGGTCGGTCCCGATTATCGGCTGCTAATTCCGCTATCGCTCCTGTTCGGGGGGATCTACGTCTTGTGGGCCGATACGCTCGCCCGGATGGTGCTCAGTCCGACGGAGATTCCGCTCGGCGTCGTGACGGCGTTTCTCGGGGCCCCGTTCTTCGCCTATCTGCTCTCCAGACAAAAAAAGACGATGAAAGGTTGATCGTATGATCGAGGTAAAAGGAATATCCAAGTCGTTCGACAGCCGCGCCGTCTTGGAGGAAGTGTCGTTTGCCGTGAAGGAAGGGGAGACGTTCGGTATTATCGGGCCGAACGGGAGCGGAAAATCGACGCTGCTGAAGCTGATATCCGGAGTGGAACGGCCCGATTCGGGCGAGATCCGGCTGGATGGCAAGCCGCTCGTCTCGTTTGCCCGCAAGGAACTCGCCCGGTGGCTTGCCGTATTGCAGCAGGATGCGCTGCCTCCGATCGGCTTTTCGGTGCGCGAAGTGCTCGAGATGGGGCGGTTTCCGTTTCAAAATTGGCTCGGGGACGAGCCGGACGATTTTTCCGGCCTGATCGACGCCATTTTGGCGAAGCTGCAGCTGGAGCCTTTCGCCGACCGGTCGCTCGAATATTTGAGCGGCGGCGAACGGCAACGCGTGGCGCTCGGCAAAGTGATGGCCCAGCAGCCGCGGCTGCTGCTGCTCGACGAGCCGACCACGTTTCTGGATATCGGCTACCAGGTGCAGATGATGGACACGGTGCGCCGCTGGCAATCCGAGCAGCCGCTCACCGTCGTGGCCGTTCTGCACGATCTGAATCTGGCCGCTCAATATTGCGACAGGCTGATGCTGATTCACCGCGGCGGCATCGTCAAGATCGGCACGCCCTGGGAAGTGATGGAGCGGGAGCTGATCGCCATGGTGTACGGCACCGAGCCGATCATCACGGCACATCCGGTGTCCGGATCGCCTCAATTGCTGCTGCAGCCTGGTATGCCGGAAGCGGACATGGAGCAGCAGCGCAAGCACGTTTTGCCATTCCAATAACCGGCAACGGGAGGAGAGGAACACACCATGGAATCGCAGCAATTATTGGAACAGACGGTTAGTCGTATACGCGCGGCTGACGAGGCCGCGAAGCAAGCGGCCGCGCATAAGCTGGACCGGCTGACGAAGCCGCCCGGCAGCCTGGGCAAGCTCGAGGAGATCGCCAGGCAGATCGCGGGCATCACGGGAGAGCTGAACCCGGATTTGTCGAAGAAAGCGGTCGTTGTCATGGCCGGAGACCATGGGGTTTGCGCCGAAGGCGTCAGCGCATTTCCGGCCGAGGTCACGCCTCAGATGGTGATGAACTTTCTGAACGGCGGAGCGGCGGTGAATGTGCTGGCCCGCCATACTGGGGCGGACGTCGTCTGTGTGGACATCGGCGTGAACGCCGAGCTGAGCCATCCGGGGCTGGTCAGCCGGAAGGTGAAGATGGGGACGGACAACATGGCGGTCGGGCCGGCCATGAGCCGGGAAGAAGCGGTCCGGGCGGTAGCGGTCGGGATCGACATCGTGAACGGGCTGGCGGAACGCGGCTACCGGATGTTCGCGACGGGCGAGATGGGCATCGGCAACACGACACCGAGCTCGGCGCTGCTAGTAGCGCTGACCGGCACCGACGTCGAAACCGCTGTAGGCCGCGGTACCGGCATCGGCGACGAAGGGATGCGGCGCAAGCGCGACGTGATCCGGAAGGCGCTGGAGGCGAATCGCCCGGACGCAGGCGATCCCCTTGATGTGCTGGCGAAGGTCGGCGGCTTGGAGATCGCCGGTCTGGTCGGCGTCATTCTCGGCGCGGCGGTGAACCGCTGTCCGGTCGTCGTAGACGGATTTATCTCGTCCGCCGCAGCTCTGGTCGCCTCGCGGCTGGCCCCGTTGGCGGCGCCGTACATGATCCCGTCCCACTTGTCCCAGGAGCAGGGACACCGGGTACTGATGGAGCATATCGGCCTGCGGCCGATACTGCAGATGGATATGAGACTGGGCGAAGGCACCGGCGCGGTGATGGCGTTCCCGGTCGTGGAAGCGGCGATGAAGCTGATGAACGAGATGGCGACGTTCGAGAGCGCCGGCGTGTCGGAGAACTGAGCGGACGGAGACGGAGGATTCGGCATGAACGTATTGGTTACGGGCGGGGCCCGGAGCGGAAAAAGCTCCTTCGCGGAACGATATGCCGCCCATCTCGGGAATAGCGGCATCTATATCGCGACGGCGCAGCCGTTCGACGAGGAGATGGCGGAACGGCTGGCGCTGCACCGGGAACGCCGGGACGAGTCGGGGTTTGCCTGGCAAACCGTCGAGGAGCCGCTCGAGGTGGCGGACTATTTGCGCCGGTACGAGCCGCGCGGCGGGGAAGTCGTACTGATCGACTGCCTGACGCTGTGGCTGTCGAACTGGCTGTTCCGTTACGAGCAGGAAGCCGACATGGAGAAACGCGTCGGCGAGCGGATCGACGAGCTGGCGGAAGCCGTGCGCCGCTGCGCGGGCACCGTGCTGCTCGTGACGAACGAGGTCGGCAGCGGCATCGTGCCGGAGTACAAGCTGGGCCGCGTCTACCGCGATCTCGCGGGACGGATGAACCAGCGGATCGCCGGGGTCAGCGACGAGGTATTCCTCGTCACGAGCGGCATCCCGGTCGAACTGAAGCGGCTGGCCTTCCGGTTCGAGTAACACATGGGGTGCGGAGCGGTTTGCTCCGCGCGGGCGGGAAATGGCGGCGCGGTCGTGGAATAAGAGTCTCTAGCAACTCTTATTCAGCCGCAAACCGCGAGTAACCGCAAAATAAGAGCGGATAGCAGCTCTTATTCCGCTCAGAATGACGGGGAAATGCGGAAAAGGCGTGGAATAAGAGTCTCAAACCGCTCCTATTCAGCCGGGAAATCACCGAAATCAACAAATAAGGGTCTCAAACCGCTCTTACTCAGTCGGAAAATTGTTGAAATCAACAATTAAGAGTCGTAAATTGCAAATCGTAAATCGCTCCTATTCGTGTGGTGATCCAAGCGAAGCATTCATGCTACAACTACGGCCAATTAGTTAGAAAACTATGGTGCGAACCGAGCAGAGTCTACAGCCGGGCGGATTGACGACCGACGACAGACAGACGACAGATGGACGACAGACGGATTCACGGATAGTATGGTAGAAGGACTGATAGTCTGGTAGACCGGAGACGGCAGATTGGCGAACTGATGGCTTGGCGGATACGACGTACTGGGGACCGGCCGACAGGCGACAGACGGACACACTGATAGTATGGTAGAAGGACTGATAGTCTGGTAGACCGGAGACGGCAGATTGACGGCCGGATGGCTTGGCGGATAAACGTACTGGCGGATCGGACCGGCAGGCTGAATGAATGGTTGGATGGTTGTTTGCCAAGGGCGGACGTCGGAGCGATGCGCGGAACAGGGGGAATGAAGGTGCTGCTGTTTTCATGGCAAGAAACGGCTTGGATGGTGATCGCCGCTATCGTGGTGGATTGGATCGTTGGTGATCCGCGCTGGCCTACGCATCCGGTCATATGGATCGGCAGGTTGATTTCCCGGCTGGAGAAACGGCTGAGGAGCGGAGAAATGAAACAGCAAGTATCCGCTCCCAAAGAGTCTGAGGAATCGTCCCAGCACATTCCCACCCCCCAGGGGTCTGAGCAATCCCTACAGCACGCCACCGCCCCACGGGAGTCTGCTGCATCGGAACAACACGCCAATGCGACCGGGGAGTACGCTACGCCGGCACCTGCGGCCGTATCCCACCAAGCGCAGGCCGCTCCTTCGGATCGGCGCCGGCAGCGTCTTCAAGGTGTCGCTTTGACTGTTTTGACGGTCGGGGCGGCTTTTTCCGTTATGTTCGCGATCGTGAAGCTGTGTTTGCTGATTCATCCCTGGCTCGGGTATGCGGTCAACGTCTGGTTCATCTCGACGACGATCGCCGTCAAAGGGCTGAAGGACGCCGCCATGCTGGTGTACCGTCCGCTGAGCGAAGGCAACATGGAGGATGCGCGCAAATATGTCGGCTATATCGTCGGGCGCGATACGACGCGGCTGGACGAGCCGGAAATTGTCCGGGCGACGGTCGAGACCGTATCGGAAAATACGGTGGACGCCTTCGTCTCGCCGATCGTCTTCGCTCTGCTGGGCGGCGCACCGCTTGCGATGCTGTACCGGGCGGCGAACACGCTCGATTCGATGGTTGGCTACAAAAACGCAAAATATTTGCATTTCGGCTGGGCTTCGGCCCGCCTGGACGATGTGCTCAATTACATACCGGCGCGGCTGACCGGCCTGATGATCGTTTGCGTTTGCGCATTCGGCAAAGGATTGTCGGCGGCTCGAGCGGCCAAATCGATCGTAACGTTCGCGTCGCGCCACCCGAGCCCGAACAGCGGCATCCCGGAATCGGCCGTAGCCGGAGCGATCGGAATCGAGCTCGGCGGGCTCAACCGCTACGGGGAAGTCGTCAGCGACCGTGCCCGCATGGGCTGGCCGCTCCGCGAGCGAAGCCGGGGAGATATTGTACTCACGATCCGAATATGTTATGGGGTAAGTTATCTGGCTGCAGGAGGGCTGTTATGCGCAGTGATCGCAACAATGTATGGGTAACGGAGCTGGGAGCTTGCGCGTCGGCGTTTCAGTTTTTGACGCGGCTGCCGGTGCGGATGAAGCTGGATTATACGGACGAGCTGTTTCGGCGGAGCACCGTGTATTACCCGGTAGTCGGTCTCGTGCTCGGCGCGATGCTGGCCGCTGCGGCATGGCTGCTCGAACTGCTGCTCCCTTCGGCGCCAACTGCGGTTATCGTACTCGGATTGTGGGTGGCGGTAACCGGAGCGCTGCACCTGGACGGCTTGATGGATTCCGCCGACGGGTTGCTCAGTCACCGTTCGAGGGAGCGGATGCTGGAAATTATGAAGGACAGCCGGGTAGGCGCCATGGGCGTTGTAGCCGGCGTTCTGATGCTGCTTATGAAGTTTTCGCTGCTTGTCACGATGGCGGCGTACTCGGACAAGTGGCTGGCCTTCCTGATCGTTGCCCCGATGTGGGGGCGGTGGTTCATCGTGTGGGCAATTGCCGGCTGGCCTTACGCGAGGGAAGGACAAGGGCTCGGAAGTTTATTTACTTCCGTAACCCGTTCTCAGGCTCAGGTTGCCTCGCTTCCTGCTATTGCGGGGAGCTTGGTCGTGCTCCTCGCCTTCCGTTTCCCCTGGTGGGAAGCGCTGGGGTATACAGCGGGACTCGTCGTAATCGCGGGAGCGCTCGGTTATGCGTTGGCCCGTTCGATGGCGCGCAAATTGGGCGGACTGACCGGGGATACATATGGAGCATTGGTCGAGCTTCTGGAGTGCGCAGTGCTGCTGCTGGCTGTAATCGCGATGAATTGGTAGAGTAGGGGGAGAGAAAGTATGCTGGAACGATACGGACACGGGGGAGATTTGACGACGGCGGAATCGCTTTATGGACTGCCGGCGGACGGATTCCTCGATTTCAGCTCCAATATGAACCCGTTTGGCCCTCCGGGAGCGGTCGGGAAACTGCTGGCGGAACGCTGGCGGGAGCTCGCCCGTTATCCCGATCCGGCGGTGCGGGAATTGCGCCGTACGCTCGCGGAGAAGTACGGAATACCGGAAGCGAGCATTCTGGTCGGCAACGGGGCCGCCGAACTGATCGACCTGACCGTACGGGCGCTGAAGCCAGGGTCCGTCGGTCTTGCAAGGCCGTCCTTTTCGGAATACGAGGAAGCGGTGCGGAAAATCGGCGGCGGGATTGTCGACATCCCGCTATCCCCGGATAACGGATTCGCTTTAAGCGAGACGGCGCTCCGTCAGGCGGCCGCCTCCGCCGACATGCTCCTGCTGGGCCATCCGAACAATCCTACCGGTAAAATGGCGGACCCGGCTATGCTTCACCGGCTCGTTCAGGACCGGATTCCGCTCGTGCTGGACGAAGCGTTCGTCGATTTCGCGCCGGACGAGCAAGCGGTCAGTCTGATCCGGCTGGCCTCGGCAACCAAAGGGCTCTATGTGCTCCGCTCGATGACGAAATTTTATGCGATACCCGGCATCCGGCTCGGATTTATGGTCGCGCATCCGGAGGAGATCCAGGCGATGAAGGAGCTCCAGGTGCCGTGGAGCGTCAATACGATGGCCCAGTGGATCGGTCAGGCCGTGCTTGCCGAGCGCGAGTATGCCGAGCGGACCCGGCGATGGCTGGCGGACGAGCGGCCGCGGCTGGTGCAGGGGCTGCAATCGCTCGGATTGCACGTATTTCCTAGCGACGTTAACTTTCTGCTCGTCTCCATTCCGGAAAGCTTGGGGGTAGACGTCAAAACGCTCCAGAGCCGGATGGGACAGCTTGGGGTGCTGATCCGGGACGCTTCGTTATTCCCGGGTTTGAACGACTCGTACTTTCGCGTTGCGGTCCGTCTCCGGGAGGACAACGAAACGTTAATCACGTGTCTTGCCCAAGCGCTGCGGATAAACGGAGAGCCTGCGGCCCATAAAGCTCTGCCAGCCGAAACGGAGCCTTCAGGCACTCCCAAGTCCGGAGACTCGGCGCCGCTTGCGCCGACGATCATGTTCCAGGGCACCTCCTCCGATGCGGGCAAAAGCATTCTGACGACGGCGCTGTGCCGCATCCTGTTGCAGGACGGCTGGCAGGTTGCCCCGTTCAAGTCGCAGAACATGTCGCTGAACTCATACGTTACGCCGGACGGCAAAGAAATCGGCCGTGCTCAAGGGATGCAGGCCGACGCCTGCCGCATCGCAGCGACAACCGACATGAACCCGATTTTGCTGAAGCCGAAAAAGGACATGGTATCCCAGGTTGTCGTGCACGGCAAGCCGCTGCGCGATTATGACGCCCGGGCGTACCGGGAGAAATATTTGGGCGAAGCGCAGGAGATCGTCAAGGAAGCGCTCGTGCGGATGCGCCGCCGCTACGATGTCGTTGTCATCGAAGGGGCGGGGAGCCCGGCGGAAGTGAATTTGAAAGATCGCGATATCGTCAACATGAGACTGGCTGGCTGGGCGGATGCGCCAGTGCTGCTGATCGCCGACATCGATCGTGGCGGCGTATTCGCGTCGCTCGTCGGTACGCTGGACATTTTGACGCCGGAAGAGCGGGATCGCGTCAAAGGATTCGTCATCAACAAATTCCGCGGCGACGTCTCCTTGCTGAAGCCGGGACTCGACTGGCTGGAGCGGCGTACCGGCAAGCCGGTGCTGGGCGTAATCCCATACTTGCCGGATCTCGGCTTGGAGGATGAGGATTCCGCCTCGCTCGATGCGAAGCGGCCGTCCGGACCGAAGCGGGAAGGGCAGGTCGATGTGGCCGTGCTGCGTCTGCCGCGGTTGTCCAACTTCACCGACTTCGATCCGTTGTTCGAGGAGCCGGATGTGCACATCCGGTACGTCTCCGGCGTATCCGATTGGGGAGAACCGGACGCGGTGATCATACCTGGCAGCAAAAACACGGTGGACGACTTGAAGTATTTGCGGGAAAGCGGCTTGGAGGCGTGCATCCGCAGGCATGTGCAAGAGGGCGGCAGGCTGATCGGCATCTGCGCCGGCTACCAGATGCTCGGCCGTCGTCTGCTCGACCCGGAGCGGATCGAATCGGATACCGGAGAGCTGCCGGGTATCGGGCTATTTCCATCGGAGACGACGTTTACGCCGGATAAACGGACCGAGCGGGTCAGCGGGTCGGCGAATTGGCCGGGAGCCGGGAGCGGGGCTCTTCCCGTCGAAGGCTACGAGATTCATATGGGCCGGACGGTATTTGTGGAGGATGTCCGGCGTCCGTTCTCCATCCGGATTCACGATGCGCCCGAGCTTGCGGCATCGTACCATGAAGACGGCGCGATGTCGGAGGACGGGAAAGTGTGGGGCACGTACGTCCATGGCATTTTGCACAACGACGAGCTTCGGCGCACCTGGATCAACGAGATCCGGGCGGACCAAGACTGGCCGCCGCTCGAAGGGCAGCTCCGGTTCCACAGCAAACGCGAGGCCGCCTTTGACCGGCTGGCCGATCATGTCAGGAGCCATTTGGATATGGCCCGAATCTATGCGATGATAGAAGGAAGCGACGAAGGGAGCGGAAACGAATGAGAATTTATACAAGAACAGGCGACAAAGGGCAGACAGGCGTTATCGGAGGACGCGTCGACAAGGACGATGTCCGGGTGGAGGCGTACGGCACGACGGATGAGCTAAACTGCTTCGTCGGGCAGACGATCAGCGTGATGACCAGCGGCACGATGGACGACCTGAGAGCCGACCTCGAGCTGGTCCAGCAGGAGCTGTTCGACTGCGGATCGGACCTCGCTCTGCTCAAGCCGGAGCTGCGTCCTTACAAAGTGAACGCGGAGATGGTCGACCGGCTGGAGACGTGGATCGACAAGTACGATGCGGAGACGCCGGATATTACCCGGTTCATCCTGCCCGGGGGCTCGCAGGCATCGGCGCTGCTGCACGTCTGCCGGACCGTCTGCCGCCGAGCGGAGCGGAGAGTCGTTACCTTGTCCAAGCAGGCGGAGATTAATGAAGAGGTGCGCAGGTATTTGAACCGGCTATCCGATTTCTTCTTCACGGTAGCCCGCACGGCCAATTTCCGGGAAGGCGTGCCGGATGTCGAATACGAACGAAGCCCCGAAGTATTCCGCCGCAAGTCCAAATGAGCTATTACGAGCCGCTTGCCTATATCGTGCCGTCCGAAGAGGACGGCATGATGCTGAAAAACATTCTCCGCAACCGGATGCAGCTGTCCCGCAAGCTGCTGTCCCGTCTGAAGCTGACGCCGGAAGGGATTACGGTCAACGGAGAGCGAAAGTATACGTCGGTGCGCGTCAAGGCCGGGGATGTGGTCGAGGTTCGCATGGAGGAAGAAGAGTCGGAGGACATTTTGCCGCAGGATATCGAATTCGAGGTGATCGACGAGGACGAGCATCTGCTGATCGTCAACAAGCCGGCCGGGATGATCGTTCACCCGACCCACGGTCATTACATGAATACGCTGGCCAATGCGGTCGTCCATTACTGGCGGCAGCGGGGGGAGAAAGTCCGGTTCCGTCCGGTGCACCGGCTGGACCGCGAGACGTCGGGCGTGCTTGCCATCGCCAAAAACCCGTATGCCCATCAGTTTATTTCCGAACAGATGCAGAATGGAGCCGTGGACAAATGGTATATGGCCATCGTGCGCGGCAGTGTGCGGGAGAACGGAGGGACGATCGAAGGTCCGATCGATCGCGATCCCGAATCGCCGCATGTCCGGATCGTCACGCCGACCGGTTATCCGTCGGTTACGCATTATGAGGTGCTGGAACGGTACGGGGAAGAGGCAACTCTAGTCCGGCTGAAGCTGGAGACGGGGCGCACGCATCAGATCCGCGTCCATATGAATCATATCGGCCATCCGCTTCTTGGAGACGAAATGTACGGGACGGACGAAGAAGGGCGGCGGGTTGCGGCCTATTCCGCAGATTCTAACGAAACAGCCGAGGGAGAGACCCTCGGCCGTCATGCACTACATGCTTCCACTCTCGGCTTCGAGCATCCGTCCGGGCGCGGACCGGTCCGGTTCGAAGCTGCTCTGCCGCCGGACTTGACCGGGCTTCTCGCCCGGCTGAGGTCCGGTCATTTGGAATGAAGATCGCCTTTGTGTAATTTATTGCCTTTGCCGCCCTGGGTGTCGTCCCTCGAGCCGACATCCTGCTGGCGCACAGTAGAGCCGCCGCATCCGGCTGTAATGGCGGTCAGGAACAGCAAGGCGGCGGTAGTCGCGGCGATCGTTTTGAAGCCGATTTTCAAGTTCATGGCGTATCCTCCCCGATTGGATGTCTCTTCCTCCGTTTACGTTTCCAACATCTGTCGAAAATTATCCGTTGTTTGGCGGGTTTCTTTCTGGTTTTTGTGTCAAGCGACTCTTTATTGTTTGTCCGATTCATGTATAATTAGAAAGGCTATTTGAGACTGGAAGGGGAAAGACTGATGAGTACACGGATAACCGCCTATTTGTACCCGAAATGCGGAACGTGCCGGGACGCTTTGAAATCGCTCCGGAACAAAGGTGCAGAGCCGGACGAAGTCGTCAATATTTTCGAGACGGCGCCTTCGGCGGAACGGCTGACCGAGATGATCGGCAAAAGCGGGCTTCCTTTAAAGAAGTTTTTTAATACGTCCGGAGAAGTGTACAAGGAAATGAACCTGAAGGACAAGCTGCCGGGAATGAACGAGGAAGAGATGATTGCGCTGCTCGCCTCGAACGGCCGGCTGATCAAACGTCCGATCATTTACGACGGGGAGCATGTAACGGTCGGTTACAAAGAAGACGAATACGAGCGTGTCTGGAACCGCGTATAAGAGAGAGAAAAGGGGGCGGCTCGTTGAAGCGACAGACGAAACAAAATTGGAGCATACGCCGGGCGCCGGGGGCGGTCGGTACGTTTTTGCTCGCACGAATCAAAGCGCTGCTTCGGTTTTTGCAGCTCGGGAAGAAAAGCGGGGCTTTGCTCAGCATGGCCGTCGCTACGGCAATCTACACTTGGTTTTATCAATGGGAGTTTGCGCTGGGCGTGACGATTATGGTGCTCGTCCATGAGCTCGGTCATGTGGTGGCCGCCCGGCAGAAGGGGATTCCGGTGACCGCTCCTTTTTTTATCCCGTTTCTGGGCGCGCTGATCATGCTGAAGCGCAATCCCCGCGATGCGGAGACGGAAGCCTATGTGGCGATGGGAGGCCCGCTGCTCGGTACGATCGGAGCGTTTGTGTCGTTTCTGATCGGGCTGGTGTCGGGTCATGCGATGTTTTATGCGATTGCGTATATCGGGTTTACGCTGAACCTGATCAATCTGCTGCCGATCCATCCGCTGGACGGCGGACGCATCGCTTCCACAGTAACCAGGTGGCTTTGGGTAGCAGGGGCGGCCGGCGGCTTGTTTGTCGTTATTTATTTGCGGTCATATTTGTTTTTTTTCCTATGGCTGCTGTTCGTATGGGACTTGTTCTCGAAGTATGTGATGTACCGGGGCAGGACGGCGGACTATTCGGTCTGGGGAAAGATCGAAGTGCCGTACGAGGAAATCCCGGGCGAAGATTGGATGCTGAAGCCGTTCCGGGAAAACGTAGAGCTTCCTTACCGCGCCTACTCAGATATGGAGGGGAAGCTGTGGGTCGAGATCGAGTGGGAAGAAGCAGGCGCCGTGAAGCCTGTGAAAATGCTTGAGCAGGGACTGATCCGGTCCGTTACCGGGTTAAAGGTCGAACGGCGCTGGCGGCAGTCGCCCAAGATGGTGGTGCTCCGCTACCAGATCGACTACGAGCCTCACGAGAATGAGAATTACTACAAAGTGCCGAATGCGGTACGCTGGAAATTCGGCCTCGGATACGGTGCTTTGGCGATCGCGTTGTTCGTTATGCTCGATCTGGTGCAAAATTTGATGGCTTCCGAAGGCGGCTTCTTCCAATCGTTAAGAAAGTAAACGGTAAACGTCATAAAGGATTCAGCCGGTCCCTTGTCGTATCTCTTCGGTTTGTGTAATTATTCATTGTGGCGAAGTTTCGCCGGGGAACGTTACTTCGTTTTGGAGCGATCTGCCCGATGTATCGGGGTCTGATTAACAGCAGGTCTCACTGCGGAATGATGCAACAGCTACTAAGTTTGGGGTTGGGAATATGAAACGAATCGGATCAAGCCGGCTGCAGTTACTCGGGTCGGCTATTTTTTCGGAAGTGGCGGAATGGAAGCAGGAAGCGGCCGGCAAAGGACTTGATATTATCGATCTCGGTATCGGCAGCCCGGACAGGCCTCCCTCCGCGCGAGTGATGGAAGCGTTGGCGAAGGCGGCCTCGAATCCCGGCAACTACGGTTATCCGACCTCGGAAGGGTCGCTGGCGTTCCGGAGCGCCGTCTCCCGATGGTACGACTACCGGTTCGGGGTCCGGCTCGATCCCGAGTCGGAAGTGACAACGCTGATGGGGTCTCAGGACGGTTTGGCGCATCTGGCGATGGCTGTCGCCGATCCGGGCGATGTGGCGATTGTGCCGGACCCGGGCTACCCGATCTATTCGGCTTCTCTTGTGCTCGCCGGTGTGACGCCTTATTTGCTGCCGCTTCGCGCGGACAACGGCTTCCTCCCGCGTCTGAACGAGATTCCGGAGGAGACGGCGGCGTGCGCCAAGTTCATTCTGCTTAATTATCCGGGCAATCCGCTGGCGGCGGTGGCGGATTTCGCGTTTTTCGAGGAGCTTGTCGAGTATGCGAGACGGCGCGATCTGCTGATCGTGCACGATGCGGCGTATTCCGAGATGGCGTTCGACGGTTTTCGGCCGCGAAGCGTGTTGGAAGTTCCCGGCGCCAAAGATATCGCCGTCGAATTCCATTCGATGTCGAAAAGCTTCAACATGGCCGGCTGCCGCCTCGCTTTTCTTGTCGGCAACAAGGAGGCGGTACAGGCGCTGCGCACGTTGAAGTCGAATATCGATTACGGCGTGTTCGCAGCGGTTCAGGAAGCGGGTATTGCAGCGCTCGACGACCATGCCTCGGGTTCCGGCTGGGAGGTCGCTTCCGTTTACGAGCGGAGACGGGATATTATGGTAGAGGGTCTTCGCTCTGTAGGCTGGGATGTGCCGAAGCCAAAAGCGACAATGTTCATCTGGGCGCCGATTCCGGCAGGCTGGACATCTCGACAAATTTCCCGGGAAATGCTGCTTTCCGCAGGCGTTGTCGTTATTCCGGGAGACGCGTTCGGCGAGTTGGGACAAGGCTTTGTCCGGATTGCGCTCGTACAGGAAGAGGAACGGCTCGCGGAGGCGGTACGCCGAATCGGTCGTTTTTTGCACGAACGGGGAGGCCGTCCATAATGTGTGAGCGTGAAAAGATGGAGCGAATCGGAACGTGTCGAACGTGAAAGGTAGGCATCGCCAGTGCGGATCATCCAAGGATGGCTGCGGGCGGATGAACGGGCGCCGTGTGCGGTGCGGGAAAGCCTTGTTCCAGCTAATGCTGGGGCAAGGCTTTATTGGTGTTGTGCGCAGCAGACGGCAGGCATATTCCGGGAATTTCGCCGGTCGACGGCAGTTAGGATGTATTCCATCGTGCGAACCAGGAGCGGAAAATTGAGAGCCGAGAGCCGAGAGCCGAGAGCCGAGAGCCGAGAGCCGAGAGCCGAGAGCCGAGAGCCGAGAGTGCAACCCAAACCCAAACCCAAACCCAAACCCAAACCCAAACCCAAACCCAAACCCAAACCCAAACCCAAACCCAAACCCAAACCCAAACCCAAACCCGAGTAACCAGCTTCCTTTAAGAATTTGATAGCTAACTCCATATGTAAGCGCATACGTGACGGTCCTGATAGTTACATAGCAGGATAAAGACAATGGCCCGGCAGTTCCATGTAACCACGAAGCGGATAAGGGTGGTTCGTACCCTCTTTTTTGCTCAAAACCTGCTTGGACGGATGAATAAGAGATGTTAGAAGCTCTAATAATCCGCGAAAATGGTGATAACGCGCCCAGTTGGTTGAAATAAGAGGTACAAACCGCTTCTATTCCCATCCATCCTCTTCATAACCCGAATATAGAGGATACTAAAAGCTCTTATTTGGTTGCACAGCCAGCACGGATACGATTTCAGCGAGGCTGAACATGCCCGGCTCACAAAAAAGCAGCCGTTTATGCAGGTTCCATGTATGCGTCCTGCCCCTGCGCATTTGGCTTCGTGCAGGCAACTACTTTGGCTCCATCTTGCCTTTCCTTCAACGCTCAGCCTTTTCATATATAAGGTAGGTCTACTTGAAATGAGGGACTTGGAGCGATTGGTTGGTTGTATTGTCTATTATGAAGTATCGACCTAGCAGATCGAGCGCGGAACAAGCGTAAATTTGAATCTCACCAGGTGCAGGTTGCTTGAGGAGTGACTCCATTAGTCATGTAGCAGCTTCTGGTGGACGGACTATATGATTCTCAGCTCCTTTTTAGAATGGTCGCGCCCAAGTAAAATGAGGCCCGAACGACAGACTACAGACTACGGACTACGGACTACAGATCACCATATCACCAGATCACCTAATCCGCTGCGTGTCGATGCCCGACAACCCGCTTTTTTTAGTCACCCCGCCGCTTTGATCCGCTGCGCTGTTGGCCTCCATCCATCTCTCCTTAGCCCTCCGCTACTGGTCAGATGCGTTCCACGAGGACGCGCTCCCTTCATTCCGACACAACAGACGGTTGTCTGCAGCCGGGCATGGTTAGAAATTTGGGATTGATAAACAAATGGAAAAAAGCTAATATAGATTGTGAAGAACGTTGTTCTGTATATGAGAACTCGATCGCCGAATAATGGAGTAACTGTATCGTTTAATCCAAGAGATGAACAGCGAATGGGGACATAGGATTGGCGACAGTCAGCACCCCGCCATAGCCTGCACCCAATATGACGATTCTTGGACCCGACTGCAGTCAGGACGAATAGGAGTAACTCTTACAACACTTAATCGGCAACTTTGAGAATTAATGTGAACATTGTTCTTTATTTAAGAACGGTTTCTCCCCTCCCCCGAAGCTGGCGCGATATGCCTCGTATTCAGGACGGGCTGCGGCCTATTGCCGGATGCGGGCGTTCCAAGCTTAACGATACCCAATAAAAACGTAGCGGAGATGACGAGATTGAAAGAGATCGCAAACGGAGTATGGCCTACGATGATCACCCCCTTCACGGAAGACAAGCAAGTTGATTACAACGGATTGGAACAACTGATCGAATGGTATATCAGCCAAGGTGTAGACGGGCTTTTTGCGGTATGCCAATCGAGCGAGATGTTTTTCCTCAGCCTGGAGGAGCGCGTGAAGATGGCCCGGTTCGTCAAGGAGAAGGCGGGTAGCCGGGTTCCGGTAATCGCCTCGGGGCACGTCTCAGACGACCTGGAAGGGCAGATCGAGGAAATCAGGCAAATCGCCGCAACGGGCATCGATGCGTTCGTGATCGTCACGAACCGGTTTGCCAAGGAAGAGGAGTCCGACGAGGTGTGGATCAGCCGCGCCCAGACGATTCTCGAGAACGTTCCGGGTGTCAGTTTTGGCCTTTACGAGTGCCCGTATCCGTACAAACGACTGCTGAGCCCTCAGGTGCTGAGCTGGTGCGCCTCGACCGGCCGGTTTTTGTTCCTGAAAGATACGTCGTGCAGCGAAACGGAGATCGAAGCGAAGCTGGAAGCCGTCAAAGGCAGCAGCCTGAAACTGTTCAACGCCAATACGGCGACGCTGCTCGCCTCGCTTAGACTGGGAGCGGCCGGATTCAGCGGCGTGATGGCGAATATGCATCCGGACCTGTACGTATGGCTGACACGCAATTGGAGCGCCGAACCGCAAAAAGCCGAAACGCTTCAAGCTTTTCTAAGCACCGCTTCGTTAATCGAGCTGCAGATCTATCCGGTGAACGCGAAATATTACCAGCAGCAGCTCGGCTTGCCGATCGCTTTGACAGGCCGGAGCAAAGACGCGTCAACCTTTACGGCGACACGCAAGCTTGAGGTGAACCAGCTCGCAGCCACGGAACAGGCGATTCGGGAACATGTCTCGTTGCCGCGTCCGGTTTACGCCAAAGCGTAAGACGACTTATAGTGTGAGTTCAAAAAGTCTGGTTTTCAGCACCGAGAAGATGGGATGAAGCAAGGAAATGAGGAGCGGAGCGTAGTGGCAGCTTTTGTGAGCACCGGAAGTTCCGGCTGAATTCCATATTCGATTTCGAGCGGGCTTCCTGATCTGCTTCGTGATCAAAAGTGGACTTTTTGAACAACCTCTTATACTCATTCAACATTCATTAACGGTATGAAGGAAGGGGAGACGCATGAATTTTCGCAGCAACGATAAGATCGTCTTTATAGGAGACAGCATTACCGATAAAGGAAGAAAAACCGATCCGCTGAAGCTGGGCGGGGGATACGTGCGGCTGCTCCACGATTACTTCGCAACGAACTGCCCGGAGCTGAACTTGACGGTGATCAACGAGGGGACGAGCGGCAACCGGGTAACCGATCTGCAGAAACGGTGGACGCTGGACGTGCTCGATCATCAACCCGACTGGCTGTCAGTGTCGATCGGCATTAACGACGTGTGGCGGCAGCTCGATTCTCCGGATGCGGAGCAAGTACTGCCGGACCGGTTCGAAGCGGTGTACCGCGAGCTGCTTCGACAAGTCAAGGAGAAGTGCGATAGCCGGCTTATCCTGATGCAGCCTACGATCATCAAGGAGATTCCCGACTCCACAGGCAACCGGATGCTGCAGCCGTACGTAGCTATTGTGGACCGGTTGGCCGCCGAGTTCGGCGCCGTATTGGTGCCGACTCATGAAGCGTTTATCAGCTTCCTCCGGCGGGGAACGGGCAAGGCGCTGACGACGGACGGCGTCCATATGACGACGCTGGGTGATATGCTGATGGCGACGACGTGGCTGAACACGATGCAGGAAGCGGGAGCCAAGGCAGCGGCACTTGTTTCACGAGGTTAACAAGCAGCAGTTCCGATCGAAGAATAACGCTTCACTTTCCAGAAACAAACCTCCATCCCCACCCCGTACAAGATCCGGATACAATTTCAGAAGCTTGTCCTATGGGATGAACAGGCGTTGCGAGTTGCCAGCTTCGCTTGTTAAAGCCATATGTTTAGCTCAGAATTTGTTAACATCCGGATTTGTACAAATGGGCGGGTTTGGAGGTTTTGTCGTTTAAAACTTCGTCCCCTACACAAGCTTCGCAAAATAGTCCACGCAAGCGCGGATCGTACGTACCCGCCCCAGCGGCCCCAAGCGTCCCATTCGACGCTGTACGGAATATAGACCTGGCGCTCCTTCACCGCACGCAGTTCCTGCCAGAGCGGATCTCGTATTTTGGGCGAAACGTGCGTGGATGGGGAAATAAGAGCGGTTTGGACCTTCTAAAATCCGCGAAAAGGGTGCACACTCCCTCAGTTGGCTGAAATAAGAGGGGCAAACCACCTCTATTCGCCGCTGTCATCCCAAAAAGCTGAAAATAGAAGGTGCCAGAAACTCTTATTATGTGTTTTGGCGAGCGTTAATTTGCCCGTACGCATCTCGTTTCAGCGAATCCGAACCCGGTCTGCCCGCAAGAGAGTCGTTTACGCCGCATCGCCCTGTTCGTCCGATTCATCTGTAGGAATTACTGTTCTTTTTTTCTCCCTTTTCCGAAAATAAACTCCTTTCTCTGCTATAATATAGGGGGTAAACGGCACGGCAGACGAGCAGGTCCGAACATGCCACCCGTTGCCTTCCGAACCTGACTATCAACTTGCGAAAGGTTGAACGAATTCATGAATGTGGTAGAGCATAAGGACGTAGCTTACGGCCCGTTTGAGAGAAACGTGCTGGATGCGTATCTGGTATCGCGCGAAGACGGCAAGCCGACTCCGGTATTGATTTTCTTCCATGGCGGCGGATACGTGCACGGAGACAAGTCGGTTTTTCTATCGACGGCTCTTATGAAGGAATGTCTGGAGGCCGGAATCTCCGTTGTCACGTGCAATTATCGGTTCATTACGACCGATCCGTTCCCGGCTCCGATGGAGGACGGTACGCGGGCGATCCAGTTCGTCCGGAATAAAGCTGCGGAGTGGAAGATCGACCCGGATAAGATTGCTTCGTCCGGTTCGTCGGCCGGGGGGCACATCGCCTTGTGGAATGCGCTGAAAGGAAATCTCGCGAAGCCGGACAGCGAAGATCCGGTGGAGCGGACGTCCTCGGCCGTGTGCGCCTTCATCGGATACGGCACGCAAGTGTCCAAGGACCAGCGGTTTTATGAGGGGATATACGAAGGTCCGCATATTCAGCCGAATATCGCGATGTTTTACGGCATTGCTTCGGTCGACGAGCTGTACCGTCCGGACGTACTGAAGCTGGCGGAGGAAGCGTCGGCGATTAATTTCATGTCAGAGGCGGCGCCCCCGATCGTTATGATTTACGATTTCGTGTTCGATTTGCCGCGCATTCCGGCGGAAGCGCCTGTCGGCGAAGTGATTCACCATCCGATGCACGGTTACGTGCTGAAGCAGCGGTATGACGAGTATGGCATTCCGTTCGTATTTCGCCATACGGCCGATCCGGTGCGCCCCGGCGAACTGGTCGACTTTCTGCTGGAGCATTTCGGGTAACTTTAGGAAGGATCGGGGTCGCGCTTGCGGCTTAGGCAGATTCGTTGGAGCATGGAACCCGGAGCGGAGCGGCAGGTCCGCTCCGACTATGCTCAGGCTGCTGCCGTTCCTGTTCTGGTTCCTATTTTGATTCCTGTTCTGATACCTTGTTCGTGCTCTTGCTCTTGCTCCTGTTACCGAAACCGGTACCGGCTCCGGTTCGTCAGCGCTCTGGCGAAACTTTGCCGGCCGTTCCCGGATTTTCGTATCCGCCGGCTGTATACCTCGCCATCCGATCACCGTATCGTGCCGATCTCGTCAGGACCCCGCAACCTCCGCCGGATTTCCGGACGATTCCGCTCCTCTTATTGTCCGAGGCGACTTGCCTCAATCTCCTCCCTCACGTACCCATACTCGCCCCCTGCTGCCTAAATTCGCTTGGCGTTAGACCGGTCTCCCGTTTAAAGTGATTGCTCAAATAGTGGACGCTCGTATAGCCGAGCCGATCGGCGAGCGCTTCCAGCTTTTCGCCTCTTAGAAGCGCCTGCTTCGTTTGCCTGAGCCGCTCCTTGATCAGGTACGACTTCGGATTGGTCCCGATTTCCGAGCTGAACAGCTTGGCAAAATGGCTCGGGTGGTAACCGCACAGGCCGGCCAGCTCAGCAACCGACCAATTTTTGCCGGGCTGGTCTCTCATCGCCCCAAGTGCGGCTTCGATCTTGCCGCTCCGCCTCGGAGTATGGCTGCGGTCGGCGAAATGCCGGATTGTAAAGGCCAGCAGCTCCATCAGCAGCGCCCGGAGCACGTACGGATAGCCAGGCTGCTCCTGCGTATATTCGTGGACGATCCGCTGCAGCAGAGGCTGCATGCCGGGAACGGTGAACCGGTGAGGCACGGTCACATGGCCGAAGCCTTCCGCATACACGCCGTACTCCTGCGCCTTGCCCGACATATCGAGCGCTGCATCGTGCCTCAGACCGCCCGCCGGGTGCACGGGAGAAGGGGAGTCGGCATGCCAGGCGAAGTGCAGGCTGTAATAGTCGGTTCCCGGGTCGGCCCGCAATATATGCGGACTGTCCGTGCCGTAGAACACGCAGTCCCCCGGATGCACCTCATACGGATCAGGTCCCAACTGCAGATCCGCTCGGCCCGACACGACATAATAAAACTGGCAGTCCGGGATCAGGCGCGGTCCCCATTGCTGGGCCGAGTCGGTAACCGTTCTGGCGGCGAAATTGACGGTTGGCGTCGTGCTCCACAGATCCCCAATATTCATGCGGATTCCTCCCGTTAGGCGGCAATATGGAATAATTGCAAATGATCGGTGGGACAGTTGCAAATACACCGGAGCTGTTCTGCTATAAGCTTAGCGTGTACGGATATTCGATGTAAAGCGGGTGGGGAAGCGATGTTAACGGAAGCGCAGCTGGCGGAATTTGAAACGAACGGTTATTTGAAAGGAGCCGTCATTCTAAGCGACGACGAGGTGGAGCGGCTTCGAGAGGAATTGGACCTGGTCATCGAGGGCAAAACGGTCAGGCGCCCTGTCCTGAACCATAACATGCTCGGGAAGACGTCTCTGTACGATAACATGAAGATGAGCGTCAACGAGAAAGTCGTTCAAATCGTCAACATTTGGATGGCGAGCGATTTGTTTTTCCGGCATGCTTGTCATCCGGTGCTTACGGAGGAAATCGCCCAGCTGTGCAAAACCGGTACGGTCCGCATCTGGCACGATCAGGTCCAGTATAAGCCGCCGGTATCCGGAGGCCCGACGGGCTGGCATCAGGATCATCCGCTGTGGCCGATCATCCAGCCTGCGGATCTTGTCAGCGCCTGGGTTGCGCTCGACGATGCCGTTATCGAGAACGGCTGCATGTGGATGGTGCCGGGAAGTCACAAGTGGGGCAATCATATGAAGCATCTGGCCAGCACGAAGGAGTTCAAGCCGTACCATAAGCAGCCGGAGCTGCTGCCCCCGGACGCCGTGATCCAAGCCGTTCCGTTCGAGATCAAGAAGGGACAGGTCGGCTACCACCACTGCCTGACCTGGCACGGCAGTCCGCATAACCGCTCGCAGATGAAGCGAAGAGCGATCGCGGTGCATTATATGCCCGGCCATACCCGGTATGAGCCCGCTGCGGGTCATGTCATGCACGAGTACGTCGAGGTGAAGCCGAGAGAGATATTGGCCGGCGAGCATTTTCCGGTCGTATATAGCAAATAAATAGATAGCCGAAATATCCCTGGGATCGGGTACATGTCGAACTGCGACTTCGTACCCGGTCTTTTTGGGCGTTCTGTAGCTGCAAAGGAGGCGATGACGACAAAATATTGACAATATTATTATGAAAATGACAGTAAAATACCAAAAATTAACTTTAAAAATGGAAGATTAAGGAGTATAATGAAAGCGAATTCACATGACGATAAATTCATATAATGGGAAATGATTCCGATAGGGGCAGTCCATATGGAAGTTATGCGGTTTCTACTTTTTTCGTCGCTGGAATGGCTTGCTCTGTTTATACTGACATTTGCGATGTTTAAGTTTCCGTACCGCGGGTTTTGGGGTCAAATTATTTTATGTTCGGTTCTGCTATCATTCCTCTCTTACGTTCTATTTGACGTGTTGCACTTACGTCCGCTGGCGCCTATTATTCAACTTCCTCTAGTAATCATCTGTACATGGCAAGTATTTCGTGTCCATCTTTTCTATGCGGCACTAATGACTACTTATGGTTACAATGGGTATGCTTTTATTCAAATTTTGTTCATCGTTGTTATGAAAGGTGCGGGTCTTACCTTTCAAGAGTTAATATCCACACCGTATTTTTCGATTCTCCAAAATGCAACAATAGTTGTGACTTTACTTATAGGCTGGTTTGTTCACAAACGTAGGCTCGGATTTTCGTTTATCCCGGATTTTGAGTTAGTACGTGTCAAGTTTCGTGGCATCAATCTCTGGTTACTGGTATTGATAATTTTAGGTAATATTCAATTCGCAACTTATAGTTTTCTCGCAACAAAAAGTACAGAAGCATTTCTAGTTTCAACAATAGTTCTTATGCTGTTGCTCTATTTCGCTCGTAAGAAGGAGTTTTCTTATGATTGAAGCTTTAGCTGGGAAGATTGCAAACAAGATCAAAAGGGCCGATGAACAAAACACAGCACATGTCGAAGTTTTGAAGTACGGGCTAATCATAGTTATTAATTATGCACTCCCTGTTGTGGCTTCTCTTACAATAGGATGGATTACAAATCAATTTTCCGGAACTTTGTTTTCTGTATTGGCATTTACATTACTTCGATTGGCGTCAGGAGGATTTCATTTTAAGTCAGCCAATGTTTGTACAGTAGTTTCAATCCTTATCATTTCGATTCCGCCACATGTCTCTCTGTCAGATCACTGGATAACGATATGCACAGCAGTTAGCCTTCTGCTTATCTTCATACTTGCACCTGCTAATATACGAGGATATGCACGAATGCCAGAGAAGTATTTCCCAATTATGAAAATTGTTTCAGTTCTTATTGTTGGATCAAATCTTTTATGGCATTCATCAATTCTGGCTATCGTGTTTATAGTGCAAGGGGTCTTGTTGCTGCCGCTAAGAAGGGAGGTGAAGTCATGAGGTCCATTATTGCAAGAGGAGTATCGTTTGTTCTTGAAAGAATTTCGGTTTATTTTGTACAGACAGCCTCTCCTGCTGTAACTCACCGTCCTGAAGTACCAGAGCAATTGAAATAGTAGTCTTCATCGGCTGCCCAACTCCATGTCGGGCAGCCAATTCTCTTAACGGAGCGAATCTATGATCTATCCTGTAACGAAAGATCCCGCGAATGCCGGTGAAATCATATATCTGGATATAAAGGACGTTGTCTTTGTCGAGAGCGACAATCGTAGCGTTATTTTTCATACGATCGACGGGACATTCTATCCGTTAATTCCGAAAATCATTACGCTGGAATCGCATCTGGTCCCGATCGGATTTCGCAAGCTGGACCGGACGAATCTGGTGAATATCCATAAAATACGAGGGTTCGATGAGCATCGGGCGGTCGTTTTTTTTGAGCCTGAATTTACAAATAACAGTAAATTTGCAACAATCTCGAATTTCGAGAAAAATCAAGTCCGCAAACAGCTCCGGGAGTGGATCGAGACGAACAACAAGGAAGCTTCGGACCCTTCCTCCTAGGCTGTGCCTACTCCAAACCAGAACCAACCCCTTTGTTCCTATTCTGTTCAAATGTAATAGGAAATAATTTACCATAAAATATAATATCGTCATATGACAAAATCGTGACATCTGCCGGGCGGTGCGGAAGGTTACTTCTATGTGAAGGTGACGAACACCGACTCGAGCGCTACCGGAAGACAGACGGAAACGGCCGTGAGCGACGTTGTCAAGATCACGGTCATTCCGGTTCCGAAAGCGGCGAATGCCGCCGGGAACAGCTTGACGGCTTCCCGGACGACCGTATGGGCAGGAGAGACGGTTATGCTGCAGGCGACCGGCGATCGTCAGGATATGCCGGGAACGACGGCCGGCGACGAACGTTACATTCCGACAGGCTGGTCGTCGACGGACGGTACGTCCGGAACGTTCTATTTGAACGCCAACCGCTATCTGGTTTCCTATACGACCGGATCAGACGGCAATCATACCATGACTGCGGCCTTTCAGAAGCAAACGTGGAACGGATCGGCATGGACGCATGCAGCCGGTTCGACCGATTCGAAGACGGCCGGCATCACGGTGAACGCGTTACCGACCTATACAATCGAGGCGATTGGCAACCAGACGGCTGAGGTATTGAAGCAAGGCTATACCGCCGGCACGCAGGAGAGCAAAGCGATCGGGATCACGAACACCGGCAACGCGAATTTGGTCAATCTCCGTGCGGTGTTCAGCGGCGGGAACAGCAGCGATTTTGTACTCACACAGCCTGCATCGACGCTGAATAGCGGAGCGTCCACCAGCTTTACGGTGCAAGCCAAGGACGGTTTGGCGGCAGGCACGTATACGGCAACGGTTACCGTTATGGCGAACAGTATGACGAATGTGACGTTTACCGTCACCCAGCAGGTGAACCCGGATACGCCGGCGGCGCCGACGGGCGTTCAGGCTGTTGCCGGTGACGGGCAAGCCACTCTTACCTTTACTCCTCCAACGGACGACGGGGGCAGCGCCATTACCGGGTATGAGGTAATCGTATCGCCGGGAGGACGTATCGTAACGGGAG
Source organism: Paenibacillus oceani (assembly GCF_014705615.1). Lineage (GTDB taxonomy): Bacteria > Bacillota > Bacilli > Paenibacillales > NBRC-103111 > Paenibacillus_AB > Paenibacillus_AB oceani. Next base: position 55,446 of record NZ_JACXJA010000047.1, on the reverse strand, counting down.
CTTCCAGCCCGATTACGATCACGGGTTTGTCCAACGATACGAGCTATACGTTTGCGGTCCGGGCATTGAATAGCGCAGGTGAAGGTACGCTTTCGGCCGCATCCAATGCTGTCGTGCCGACTTCGTCTTCCAGTGAAGAAAGTCCGGCTCAGGAGGAGACCGTTACATCCGTTACGCCTCCGGTCGAGGAGCCGAAAGGGAAGGGAGCGACGATCCTTGTCAACGGCAAGCCGGAACAGGCGGGTATCGTAGAGACTACGGTTCGTAACGGTCAGACCGTTCTAACGATAACGCTTGATCCGAAAAGTCTGGAGAACAAGCTGACGACGGAACAACGGCCGATCATCACCCTATCCGTGGACGGGAAGCCAGGAGTGGTCATCGGCGAACTGAACGGCCAATTGGTGAAAACGTTAGAGCAGCGGCAGGCCGTAATCGAGATCCGAACCGGCCGGACGACGTATATCCTGCCTGTGGAACGTCTCGGTATCGATGCCCTGTCGGCCGGGATCGGGAAGACGGTTGCTCTGGAGGACATCCGGATTCAGATCGAGATTTCCGAGCCTGCGGCGGAGATGCTGCGAGTTGTGGAAGCGGCGGCCGCTCAAGGAGGCTTCCATCTGGTACTGCCGCCGATCGACTATACGATCAGAGCCGTACATGGTGACAGCTCGATCCCGGTATCGTCCTTCGACGCGTATGTGGAGCGGCAGATTGCCCTGCCTGACGGCGTCGACCCGAATAAGATCACTACGGCAGTCGTTATCGGCCCGGATGGAACGGTACGTCACGTGCCTACCCGAATCGTGGTGAAGGACGGCAAGTATTATGCGGTGATCCGCAGCTTGACCAACAGCACCTATGCGCTGATCTGGAATCCGCTGGAGTTCGAGGACGCGGCCAACCATTGGGCGATAGCTGCGGTCAACGATATGGGGTCGCGGTTGATCGTGAGCGGAGTCGGCGGCAACCGGTTTCGTCCGGATCAAGATATTACGCGTGCGGAGTTTGCCGCTATCATGGTCCGGGGGCTGGGAATGGAGCAAGGCAAGGATGGCGCATCCTTTACAGATGTAAATGCAGCTTCGTGGTACAGCGATGCGGTTCAGACGGCATACGGGTACGGTCTGATTAGCGGATTCGAAGACGGTTCGTTCCGCCCGGACGACAAGATCACACGGGAACAAGCGATGGTCATGATTGCGAAAGCGATGGAACTTACCGGTCTAGCCGAACCGGTTGCGTCCGCCGATCCGGAGCAGCTGCTGAAGCCATTCATCGATACAGAGGATGTGTCGGAATGGGCGAGAAGCAGGGTTGCAGCCGGATTGCAATCGGGAATCGTGACCGGCAGAGACGGCTGCCTGTTGGCGCCTCAGGTTTATCTCCAAAGCGGAGGCGGCTGTTATTGTTCGGCGGCTTCTGCAGAAATCCGAATTAATCGACTAAAGCTCCAAAAGAGGTATCCCGCAACCAGCTATGGTTTTGGGGTACCTCTTTTTTTCTATCTTATTACCAACAAGCTGCCTCTTGCGCAGGGTCCTATAGTCTTTGGTAATGGCCTGCTTGTCACTCCGATTCGGCCTAATCGGAGATATCAATATGCAGCAAAACCGAATCAATCCGGCAGAAGAAAGCGGCTGAAGAAACAACTATAATGACCCTAGACAGTCGGTGACGCCATAAGCGGCGGCGATGAGCAAAGTCTGGGGCACGTAAAAAAGGAGGAGATGCAGTTACAACAATCTCAGCGGTTCATATCTGTTGCTTGTTTCTTCTGTAGACATTGGGGGACATTCCGTATTGCTTGCAAAACAACGTATAGAAGTAGCTCAGGGAGTTGAAGCCGATGTCGAAACAAATCGCGGCGATCTCGTCCGTGCTGACCGTTAGCCTACTCGCTGCAGCCCGAAGCCGTCTTTCATTGATCCACTCCGTCGGCGTTTTACCGATGTGCTTTTTCATCGTGCGGCACAGATGCTCCGTGCTGACGGGGGACAATCGCTGCATTCTCGTCAGTCCTTCGGCAAGACTGTTCTCGTTGTCCATCTCCTCCAGCAATTCAGAGAGCCATCTCGGCCCTGTCATGTCCGTCTGCTCCATCTGCGGGTAGAAGAAACGGAGCAGCATCTCCATCAGGAAGGCTCGGACCGGAGTCGTATCGGTGGATGGGGAATGGGTGAGCAGCGCGACCGTTCGTTTGTACAAGCCGAGCGTCTGCTCTATATCCTCGGGCGACACGGATAACATCGGAGGCAACGGGGACTCATTCAACCGCTCCGATTTGAAGCCCGAGCCGAGATAATCGAAAGCGTGCATGATGGTGCTCGCACGGAAATTGACGTTCATGTAGCAAATGTCGCCGCTTCCGTTTTTCTCGAAGCTGTGAACGTCATGCGGTCTGACGAAGGTCAGGGTCCCCGCCGGAAGCACCTGTCTGATGTTGTTGACGACGTGCGTGACGGTGCCGGCTGCAACCAAGAAAATTTCGTAGAAATCGTGAGTATGCGGAATCGACCAGTAACCGAATCTGGGCGGCAAGGCGAAGCGGGCGTCTTCATAAGGCTCCATAATGTGCTGTGTGTGTAAAGTAAGAATGGACATACGGTCCCCCCTTGTTACAAGATCACGTTCCATTTATTCCGATTATATGGAACGGTTACCTGCAATTCAACTGTTTTCAAAGTGCTCTGTAAGCGTTGTCCTCCGTTGCCGTGCGGCGGAACAGACCATTCGCACCGTGATCTCTTCATGGCAAGGATGGTGCTAACTGAAAAGTAAAGGGGAGAATCTCAATAATGTCTTTTGTAAAAACCGTATTCGTTTCCTGCTTCGCCGCCCTGCTGATTCTGGCCGCGACGGGCTGCTCCAGTTCCGGAAAGGGGACGAACGATCCATCCGTCCAGACAAATGAGGCGGCAAAGCCGGTCACCTTGACTATGTATTTCAAATGCTTTGCCGTAAGCGACGACGATTTTGCCCGGGATTTCGCCGGTCCTGTCTCCCGAAAATATCCGCATATTACTCTTCAGAAGATCGACTGTACGGACGCCAACCAGTTCAATCAGATGATCGTCGCGAAGGAGTTGCCGGATATTATCGACGATGGTATTACGAATATACCGATCCTGCTCGATATGGATGTGCCAACCGATTTGAACGAGCTGGTCCGCAAGTACGAATTCGAGCTTGGTGCGATTACGCCGCAAATATTGCAATTTTTCAAGCAGTTTGGACAGAACGGGGAGTTGTACAGTCTGCCGAGAACGCAAAACGTATTCGCCACCTACTATAACAAAGACCTGTTCGACAAGTTCGGCGTGGCCTATCCGGTCGACGGCATGACCTGGGATCAATATATCGAGCTGGCGAAGAGGCTGACCGTCGTTGAGAGGGATAGCCGCTACTACGGCTTGCAGATGGGCTATTTCAACCGGCTGCAAACCCAGCTGTCGCTCCCTTTCACCGATCCGGCTACAGGCAAGGCGCTGATCCAGCAGCATGAGGGCTGGCGCAGCATGTTTAGCGTCTTTCAGACCATCTTCAGCATACCGAACAATCGTCCGCCAGCCGCAGGCGTGCTGTATCATGGGTTGAACCGGTTTACGAAGGACCGTAATGTCGCGATTTTACCCGACATCTTCATCGGTCAGGCGATGGATCAATTCAACAAAGAAGGCATCGGCTGGGATATCGCCTCCTTCCCCGTTTTCGCCGACAAGCCCAAGACGGGCATCGGCGTGTTCGCCAACGGCTTCGTCATTCCGAAGACGAGCAAGCACAAGGAAGAAGCGTTCCAGGCAATCGCACACCTGCTGTCGCCGGAGGTTCAGGCCGAAGCGACCCGAAACGGGAATATGACGGTACTGGACCGCAAGGATATCAAGCAGAATTTTCTGGAAAACTCTGCGGTCTACCGCGGCAAAAACATTCCGGCGTTTTATTACAATAACGTAGCCGAGCCGTATATTACTACGAAATATGATCTGGTCGCCTCCAACGCGTACACCGAGGCGCTGCGCCAATTCATCTTCGGCAGTAAAGACCTGAACACCGTACTGCGCGAGGCGGAAGAGACGGCGAACAAGGCAATCGCATCCGAAAGGGCTAAGTAGGCCGTGAAACGGGGACCGGGCCTTCGACTGGTCGTGCTCGTGGCGCTGGTTGCGTTGATCCTGGTGTGTGGCACCGTATGGTTCTACAGGCTGACAGCCAATCCCTCCGTCTCCCGGACGGACCCCACTCCCTATCAAAAGGAGGCAAACGATATGAAAGACCGAACAGCTGATTACGCCAACATGCTGGTGTCGGAAGTGAACGAGATGAAAGCAAGTACCCGCATCTTTCTAAGCTCACCCAGTCTGCTGCGGCTGGACGATGGCAGCTTGCTCGTTTCCCACGATTATTCCGGACCGAATTCGCCTCATCGCAAAACGTCGGTGTATCGTTCGACCGACAACGGCCGGACGTGGGAGCATCTCGTTATGTTGGACGGCATTTACTGGGCCAGCCTGTTTGCGCACGCGGGAAGCGTCTACTTGCTCGGGACGTCCGGCCCGCTCGAATCGATCGTCATCCGCAAAAGCGACGACAGGGGAACGTCCTGGACGACGGCTGACGATGCAAGCAGCGGTCTGCTGTTTCCGGGCGGCAGCACCGGCTCCTCGGCTTACCATACGGCCCCCACGCCTGTCCTGCGGGCGAATGGCCGCCTGTATAAAGCGTTCGAGAGCAACAAGCCTTACGTTTGGCCGCAAAATTTCAAGGCGCTGGTCATCTCCGCCCCCGAGCACGCTGACTTGCTTGATGCGGCAAGCTGGACAAAAACGAACGAGCTTGCCTTCAATCCGGCCTGGCTGCCGCCAGCTTGGTCGGCCAGCCGGCCCGGATGGCTGGAGGGCAACATGGTGCAGGCACCGAACGGAGATATTCTGAACGTGATTCGTCTCAATTCCGAACCTGTCGTGGATAAGGCGGCTGTCATCCATCTATCCTCGGACAACGCCAGCATCAGCTTCGATCCTGCCGAAGGATTCATCGATTTTCCCGGCGGCATGCACAAATTCACCATACGCTACGATGCGGAGAGCCAGTTGTATGCCGCACTTGTCAACGACAACAGTTACCCGTTCGCCGTTCAGCAGCGCAACCGGCTGTCGCTGTATACGTCGTCCGACCTGCTTCACTGGAACTTCGCCAAGCTGCTGATCCGTGACGATTCGCAGCTGCCGGTCCCCTACTCGATCGCGAAGGTCGGCTTTCAGTACGCGGATTGGCACTGGGACGGCGACGATATTATCTTTGTCGCCCGCACCTCCTATGACGGTGCAGACACGTACCATAACGCTAACCGGATCACGTTCCATCGGCTGAAGAATGCGCGGTATGCTTTGGATTTGCCGCACGGCTATTGGAAATTCGACGATATAACGGGCACGGCCGCTACGGACAGCTCGACGTACGAGGCGCACGGAACGGTTCAGGGGGCGGCTTGGACGGATGGCTACCGGAACGGTGGGCTTCATTTCGACGGCCTGGATGACCATGTGCTTTTGCCCGATACGCTGGTGACGAATTTGCAGGGGGCGCCGGCCGTTACGATCGCAGGCTGGTTTCGAAACGACAGTCTGCCCCCGCCCGGGCAGACGGGCAACTGGCTGCTCGGCGTCCCTGTCGGGCAGACATCGGCCGGGGCCGAAGTATGGATGGTCGGAAACCGGATACGCGTAGGAGGAAGGAGCACGCCGAACGAGGACTATAAGTACGCGGACTTTCCGTTCTCGATCTCCGGAGAGTGGCATCACGCTGCCGGGGTGATCGATTATGAGCATAATGTGATCCGGCTGTATCTGGACGGAATCGAGCAGAAGCCGCTGTCCGGCAAGACACCGGTATTCGGCAGCCGCTCCTTCGCGCCGCAAACGCCCGGATATGCTTCTACGATCGGCAGCAGCCCGTTCGGCGGCGGGTTTTTCGCAGGGGCGCTTGACGAGATGAGCATTTACGGCAGAGCCCTCGACCCGCGCGAAATCCGGCATCTTGTCTATGACGGACTGGCGGGCTATTGGCCGCTGGATGGAGCGGCGACGGGCCTGCATTCCGATCTTTCCCGCTTCGGCAATGACGCTAAACGGATGGGCGGTGCCGGTATCCCGGGCTACCCGGAACGCGGAGTGAGACTGGACGGCGTCATGGACTACGCCGCTCTTGGCTACAAGCCGTCCGCCGGGCTGAACGGCGCCCCTGCTATTACGATCGCCGGCTGGTTCCGTGACGGAAACGTAGCCGATTCGAACCCGAAGTGGCTGTTCGGCACTCGGATTCACGGCGCAACCGCAGGCGCGGAAATGACCTTGACGGCAACAGCCATCCGCGTTGCTGGCAGAAGCGATAGCGCGGACAGTTTCCAGACGAAATCGTTCCCGTACGTCCGCGATTCGGAATGGCATCATGCCGTCGGCATTCTCGACTTCGCAGGCAATGCGATCCGGCTGTATGTGGACGGCGTCGAGCTGTCGCCGTCAGACGGCGGTTCCGTCTCATTCCGCAGCCGTGCGTACAAGCGGCTCGTGCCTTCGCAAGCGGACTCGATCGGCCGTAGCCCCGGCGATAACGGATATTTCGGGGGCGAGTTGGGCCACTTCTTCGTCTTCGGCAAGACACTGTCGCTGAAGGAAATCGAATTGATGTATCAAACCCAGAAGCGACGCTTCTACGAAGTACCTTGAGGCGTGTACCGTTTTCCAGCGGCATCCCACTATCGGGAATGTCTAAATCCATATCTTTATAGATCGCGCAGTCAATGTTTCCTTTACCCTGCCTGCCAGTGTGCTATAATTGGCGAGAGTGCTAGTGGGACAAGGAGAGTTGAGAGAATGACCGATCGTAAAGTGCTGCTGGTCGACGGCATGGCGTTATTGTTTCGGGCCTATTATGCCAGCTCGTACAGCGGTTATATTAAGCGGACAAGTGCCGGATTGCCGACCAATGCCGTGCACGGATTCGTCAAATATTTGATGGATGCCGTCAAGCGGTTCCGCCCGACGCATGTCGTCTGCTGCTGGGATATGGGGAGTACTACATTTCGAACTGAACAATACGAGGCGTACAAAGGCAACCGCGAGGCTCCTCCGGAAGATTTGATTCCGCAATTCGATCTCGTGAAGGAAGTCGTGGACAGCTTCGGCGTACCGAATGTCGGCCTGCACGGTTATGAAGCGGACGATTGCATCGGGACGCTGGCCCAGCATTATGCGGACGACCAGACGCATGTTTTCGTCCTGACCGGCGATCACGACCTGCTGCAGGTTGTCTCCGAACGGGTTCACGTCGTCATTATGAAGAAGGGCGCGTCCAACTATGCGGTGTACGATCTGGCCGGGCTTCTCGAAGAGCGGGGCTTGACGCCGCGGCAGATCATCGAGCTGAAAGGCTTGACGGGCGACACCAGCGACAACTACCCGGGCGTCAAAGGGATCGGGGAGAAGACGGCGCTGAAGCTGCTCGCGGAATACGGCGATATTGACGGGATTTTGGCCAATCTCGCGGCTGTATCGGCCAGCATCCGGGGCAAAATCGAAGCATCGCTCGACATGCTGCACCTGTGCCGGGATCTGGCGACGATCCGCTGCGACGTGCCGGTTAGCTGCCCGATCGACTCGTGCCTCTGGGCGCCGGATTTCCACCGGCTGCGCGCCAAGTTCGAGGAGCTGGAGTTTAAAGGACTCGCCCAGCAAATCGGCTAGATGATCTTGCAACGGGCTTCATTCCAAGCTACACTACGATAAGATCGTTTACGAGTTGGCAGAATCGCTATTTTCCATCACACAGGAGGAATAAAACCGATGCCGGATATGCTTGTCAAATTGTACGACCTTCCTGAGAAAACAACGATTATCAATCAGCTGGCCGAGTCCGGAATCGTTATCCGCCGCGGTTTGGCCCCGGAGAAGCATATCGTCAAGGCGTGGGTGCTGAAGACGTTCCGGGCGCATTGGGAGAGCGAAGTCGACGTGGCGTTCTCGCGTTCGCCGGTTTCCTGCTTTATCGCGACGAAGGACGACAAGGTCGTCGGCTTTGGCTGCTACGAAGCGACCTGCAAAAACTACTTCGGCCCGACCGGCGTAGACCCGGAGATGAGAGGACAAGGCGTAGGCAAAGCGCTGCTGCTGGCGTGCATGCACGCTCTGCATGACGAAGGCTACGCGTATGCGATCATCGGCGGCGCGGGTCCGACCGAATTTTACAACAAGACGATTGGGGCGATCCCGATCGAAGGTTCGGTTCCGGGGGCCTATCGGGGAATGCTTAGGTAAACTCGGGAGTAGAACGGATAAAAGCAGTTGGGCGATGAGGTTCGCTCAGCTGCTTTTTTGGTTGAATTTGTTAGGGTCCGTTGTTCCGGCGTAGAGGGCGATATAATCTTCCGTCCAGACTACGACTCCATTTATTTGGAATTCAACTTACTTACGATCAGATGCGAGGTAATTATAGACAGAAAGATGCAAATGGGCTCCAATTCGTCTGAAATTCCTTTGAATGTTAAAGTGTTAATCACCATATACAGAAGAAATGACAAACTGATAAGTCCTACGAGGTAAAGCACTTTTTCTTTACTCATAGTCTGCCGCCCCGATCCGCGCATCCTATCATACCAAGCTCCGCAAAGTAGACCGATACCAGTTTTGCCGGAACGTGCGGGGAGTTTCGCCGATCTCCCGCTTGAAGATCGTGCAGAACTGCGCATCGTTCGAGAATCCGCACTCCATGGCGATGGAGGTGATCGACAGCTCCGTATGCCGCAGCAGGCTGCGCGCCTTCTCCAGCCGTTTGCTCATCAAATAATGGACCGGCGAGACGCCGAACTTTTTCTTGAACAAGTGACGGAAGTGGTGGTAGCTGTATCCAGCTATATCGGCGAGCTCCTCCACCGTTATTTTCTGATTGAAATTTTCGTCCATAAAGGTGCGGGCATACAGCAGATTGTCGTCGGGACGGTTCAATTCGCCGGTCGTCACGGACCGGAGATGTTCGATTACGATCTCGCTTGTCCGCAAATTGAGCTTCTGGGCGAAGTAGACGTGCTTCTCCTGCATCTCCCCCCTCATATTGTGCAGCAGACTCAGGAGCGCGCGGTCCGGGTGATCCTGAAACAATCCCTGCTGGAGCGGGGGAAGCTCCCGGCTCTCGGTACTGAAGCCGATATAGATCACTTCGGTTTCCTCGATCCTTCTCTCGTCATGAGGCATACCCGGAGGGATCAGCGTATAGGTGTTCGGCTTGTACCGGTAATCGACCTCGCCCAGACGCGTTGAGCCTGCACCCGACACATAATAGACGAGCTCGTAGCACCGATGCCGATGGATCGGCATGTAGCTGTCCGCCTCCCGCATGCCGTGAAAAATAAAATCCATTTGTGCGAGCATAGGACGTTCCTCCTTCCGATTCCAGGCGAGATAGCCAAATCGTATAAACAATGCGCCGAATCGTGAAAAACTATGAAGCTGCCGCTGGTGTAAGATGGATGTGGGTTGTAAGGTATAGGCAACACCAAGGGAGGAAAAACAGTGATCGATTATCCGAAATTGACTCAAGAGCAGCGGCTGCAGCGGCTGACTCATCCGAAGCGCAAGGTGAGGATGGTGCTGGACACCGATACGTATAACGAAATCGATGACCAGTTCGCCGTCGTCTACGCGATGAAATCGCCGAATCAGCTGCAGGTGGAAGCGATGTACGCAGCGCCGTTCCACAACGTTTTGTCGGAAGGGCCGGGGGACGGGATGGAGAAAAGCTACCAGGAGCTGCTGAAGATCGCATCCCATCTCCCCGAAATGTCCGGACTCCCGATCTATCGCGGATCGACAGCGTACTTGCCGGGTCCGGAAACTCCGGTGGACAGCGAAGCGGCCCGGGATCTGGTGGCACGGGCGATGGCGAGCTCCGAAGACGACCCGCTGTATGTTGCGGCGATCGGAGCGATCACGAATGTCGCGTCCGCCATCCTGATGGAGCCTCGTATTATCGGTAAAATCGTTGTCGTATGGCTCGGAGGTCATGCCCTGCATTGGCCGAACACCCGGGAGTTTAATATGCACCAGGACCTGCACGCGTCCCGCATCGTCCTGAACAGCGGCGTCCCGCTCGTGCTCGTTCCCTGCAAAGGCGTAGCGTCCCATCTGCAAACGACGCTGTCGGAAGTAAGGGACTACGTGAAGGATCAGGGAGCGATCGGCCAGTACCTGTACGAGACGTTCGAGCACTGCAGTCCGAACCACTTCGGCTACTCCCGCGTCATCTGGGATATCTCGGCCATCGCTTTTCTGATCAACGAGACTTGGCTGCCCAGCGATCTGGTGCACAGTCCGCTGTTGTCCGAAGACTGCCGCTGGAGCTTTGACGCGTCCCGGCACTTTATCCGTTACGTCCATTATATTCACAGGGACCGGGTTTTCCAAGATTTGTTTCGGAAGCTGAAGGAATCCCACTAACCATCAGGAGGCTATGGAGGCATGTCCAAACTAACCTTTACGAAGATGGCGTGGACGATGGACATCCAGCTCGCTTACAGCCGGGACGAGTGAGTGTGTGCCGTTTACGGGCGACAGCATCGCCGCCAAAGTAGAGTGGAAGGGAAAGCCCGACTTGAGCAAGCTCGAACGCGAGGTTATTCGAGTCAAGGTGCGGGCGCGGAATGCCAAACTGTATTCGTTCTTTTTTCCGAATGGGGAGCATACGGGCGAGTATTGGAATTTTGTCTCGATCCGTTGCAGTTTGATTTGTAGACGGCTTCGCAGATCGGGCGAAATCGAGTCAACGGCTGGTCGCTGATGCGGGAGCCGCTCGAGGCTGTCGGCAGCCAAGCCGATGACGGGTTATTCGTCCGCCGCCGGGTCGTCATGCGTATCATGCTGGCCGGGGTAGCCTCCGCGGTCCACCCCTTCGTGCAGGAGGCGGTTTTCGTAGGTGAAGGCGCTTTGCGTACGCTGGTCTCTGCGCCAAGGCGAGCTTTTGCCCAGCGATTCGGTCAGCAGATCGGCCCCGTACGGGCCTTCGGGAAACTCCTCGGCGCTCAGATCGTTGCGCTGCGATTCGACAGTGGCCAGATCCCGGTATTGACGCGGACGCTCCGTAACGAATCCGTTCTCTACCGGCTTGTTATCTTCTTCGGACATAACAAATCCCTCCTCGTACACAGGTTACTTCCAGTGTGCCTCGGGAGGGTGTTTTTTATGTGCTTGGGACTGGCGGGCTCAGGCAGTCGGTTGTCAGTTGACCGGCTGTCGGCCGATAGTGCTGCGTTCTGTCGGGATAAGAGCGGTAGCGGTGGGCGGTGGGTCTGCGGCCAAACTCGAATTAGTGGATGTTTGGAGCTCTTATTTCTCGCTGGGGGCGGACTTTTGGGAAAATAGAAGCGGTTTGCAGCTTCTATTTGACCGGGCATTGCTCGAAACTGCCTCCAATCGGCCAAATAAGAGCTGCAAACATCACCTATTAGTCATTTTTCCTGTTTATACGCAAAATAACTGCTACAAAAAGCTCTTATTTACTTGGTCAGTGTATCGCAACGCCAGCCCGGCCGCACCTCCGCCCCCAGCGCTCCGCACACTCGGTCTTCGCCCGGATCGCAAAAAAGGCCGGAAGCAGCAGCGTTTCCACTTCTGCCGTCCGGCCTTCTTTATCCAGCATGCCCGGAGGAGGCCCCGGTTCCTTCCCGAGCTAGTGCCTCTAAGCCAGTTGCTGCGACTTCAACCTAGATATCGGTAAAGTTGATCATCCCGACCACTTCCACGAGGAAATCGCGAAGGTCTTCCGCGTCCTCCTCGGACAGCTTGTAGATATGCTCCAAGTAACCGGGTTCGTCCAGATCGTCGGGACCGATGATCGCCGTTTTGCCGGACTGGATATCGGTGATGAGCTGTTTGCCGTAGAATCGGCTGGTTGTCGTAATGGCCAGATCGAAGCGCTGCATCGAAGGCGAGATGAAGCAGACGAACCGGGTTTTGGTGTCCTCGGAATGGTCGTATAAGAAATCGAATGAGTTCGCGGACATGCGGACCTCCGTTATCGTATTTGTCGTACTTCGATTATACATGAACCCCCACCTTCCGGCAAAAAAAGACGAGCCGGCCTGTCCCTCCAAGGCTCGTCCCCAAAATCCCCGGCAGCGGCAGGATATCCAACTGCACCGCACCAGGCTCGTCCCGCCAGATTCTGCCGAATGGCTGCCTGCTCCCGCTTGCTGGCTTTTGCTAACGCTTGATTTAGCAAGCTGCCGCCCAATCCGCGCACTCCCGCTTGATTGGATTGCGACAAACGGCCGCGCCTTGCCGCGCGGGTTACGCCGGTTTCCCGCTCACGCCCTGATTAGCCGATAATGAGATCCTCTTTCGGATACCGGTACTTCTCCTTCGGTTTCTTGGAGCGGAACATATACAGCAGGACGAGGATGCCGATCCGCCCGATAAACATAAGCAGCGCGATCAGCAGCTTGCCCGGATTCGACAATTCCGACGTAATCCCGGTGGACAGACCCGACGTTCCGAAGGCGGAACAGATTTCGAAAATAATTTTGTTCAGCGAAAAATGCTGACGCTCCAGCGCATCGAGAATCATAATACTGCCGATGACCAGCATCGTGCCGGCGCTGAAGACGACGAAGCTTTTCGTCACGTCATCCTGACCGATCGACCGCTTGAATACCCGCACCTCGTTGCGTCCGAGCGCGTACGTAAACAGCGTAAGCAGGATGACGGCGAACGTCGTCGTCCGAATGCCTCCCCCGACGCTCGAAGGGCTAGCCCCGATGAACATCAGAATGGACAGCAGAAACTGGGTCGGGGTAGCGAATTCGGTCACGTCCATCGTAGCGAGACCTCCGCTTCGCGTCGAAACGGAATTAAACAGCGAGTAAAACAGCTTCTCGTGCCAGGCCATGCCGACGAAGGACACGCTGCTCTCGATAATCCAGATGCCGGCCGTCCCGGCGACGATCAGGAGCAGGAACATTGACACGGTCACTTTCGTATACAGCGAGAACCGGAATCCTTTGCGCCGGATCAAATATTCCCGAAACTCGATCAGCACCGGGAAACCGATCGCCCCGAGAAAGAGCAGCAGCATCGTAATCGCTTGTACGAAGTAGTCGTCGCTGAACGATTTCATCGAATCCCCGAACAGATCGAAGCCGGCATTCGTATACGAGGAGATGGAGTGGAACAATCCTACGTAAAAGGAATGGACCCAGCCCTCGGTATAACCGGCCAGGCGGAAATAAATGCCCAGAATGACCGTGCCCACCGCTTCGAACATCAGAGCCAGCATCAGCACCGCTTGCATAAGCTGGACGAGCCCCGCCAGATTGTACCGGTTCTGGTCGAGCATGATCAGCCTCCGGTGGGTCAGCGTAATGCTCCGGCCGAGGATGATATATAGAAATGTACCCAGCGTCATGATGCCGATTCCGCCGAACTGCAGGATGGCCATAAGGACGAAGGTGCCGAATGTGCTGAACGTATCGGCTGTGCTTACTACGGTCAGCCCGGTGACGCTGATCCCGCTTGCTGCCGTGAATAAAGCGTCCATGGGCGATAAGCGGACTCCCGGCTTCAAGCTGATCGGCAGCATCAGAAGCAAGGTGGAGACGACCGTCGCAGCCAAGTAACAAACGATGATAAATTGCGCAGGTGTTAAACCGGACAATCGCCGGCCGGCCCATTTTTTCATTGTGCGACCTCCAGTATTTCCAATAACGTTCATTGTACTATATTTGCAGACAAATGCCATCATTTGCCGAATGACACTCTTGTAAAATTAGGGTGAATATGGTAATATGAAAGCGAATTGAATAGACGGCCGGAGGAAGCACCTCTTCTACTTTTACGTGGAAGGGGTGCTTTTTGTTGTGCCGTATAATGAAGGGGGAACTGGGATGAACCTCGTTTTTTTGAACAGCTTTGAGAAAGTAACGGAGCTGGAAGGCATCGTAAGCGCACAAGTGTCGATCGCGGAGGAGTTCGGGGAGTGGCGGGTATGGTGGCATGAGAAGGGAGACCAGACGATCCCGTTCCAGGAAAGCTGGTATACTGGGATGGCATGGGACGAGATGATCGGCGAGTTCCGGAGACGGATCGGGGAGAAGCGGCGCGACGGATACCGTCCGCTGATCGAGCCTGATGAGGGGCGTCAGCAGACGTACGGCGGACGTTCGGTCTTTGTTCGCAAGCTGGAGCTGTACGGAGAGAGACACTCCGACCCTGAACTGTACGAGTCGCTTCGCAAGTGGCGGAGCAAGCAGGCGGCCAGCGAAGGGAAATCGGCCTTCATCGTGGCGTCCAACCGGATGCTGGCGATGATCAGCGCGTTCCTTCCGCAGACGGCGGAGGAGCTGCAGCACATCCCGGGTTTCGGCGAACAAAAGTCGGCCATGTACGGAGAGCACGTGCTTGCGCTGACTGCCGGATTGGCTCGCACTACCTCTTTCCCGTTGGACTGGGTCGATGAGGCGATTGGCGTTCAGGAAGTGGAGCAGTGGATGCAGGAGCGCCAGGAGGAGCGGAGAAAAGGGGAACAAGCGAAGAAGGAATTGAAGCAAACGCTGCTGCAATCCGTAGCCGAAGGGAAAACGTTAAGCGAGCTGGAGCCGCTCGTCTCCTTAAGCCGGAGGGAGCTGATGACCCGGATCGAGGATCTGGATAAGGAAGGGTATGAGATGGAGCCGCTGATCGAAGCCGAGCTTGCCGCCGTGCCGGCGGACGTCGTGGAACAAGCATGGCAGCTGTTCGATTCTTCGGGCGACCGTTACTTGCGGCCGGTGCTGAAGCGTCTGTACGATGAGAAGTCGCTGGATGACGAAGCGCTCAGCCGGGCCTACGAGTGGCTTCGCCTGCTCCGGCTCCGTTACCGGAAGACGAAGAGCGGCGCTGTCAAGGAGGAGGAAGCCGCAGCCGAACAGACCGCCTGAATGAAAATGAAGCGGCTTACTTATTAAAAAAAACCGTCCGGTCCTCAAAACGGGCCCCGGGCGGTCTTGTTTCCTGCTTTCGCTGCCTGCTGACAGCGGGAAGGACGTTCAGAACCAGTCCTTCTTTTTGAAAATGAAAACCATCGACGAGCCGACGGCCAGCATACCTGCCAGCACGATGTAATAAGCATAAGGCGATTTCAGCTCAGGCATGTACTCGAAGTTCATCCCGTATATACCGGTAATAATTGTTAACGGCATAAAGATCGTCGTCAGCGCCGTGAAAATCCGCATGATTTCGTTCGCCCGGTTGGACAGGCTCGACTGGTAAGCTTCTCGCAAGTTGCCCATCAGATCGCGGAATGTCTCGAACGTCTCGGTGATTTTTACGGCGTTTTCGTGGATATCCCCGAAATATTTCTGCAGTTGGTCGTCGATCAGGCGAAGCTCCTTGCGGTTCAGCGCCCAGATGACATCCCTTTGCGGAGCGAGCATTTTTTTGAGCCATAATATTTCGCTGCGCAGTCCGATAATTTCGTTAAGATGCGTTTTTTTCGTATGCATGAGGATATCTTCCTCAAGCGATTCGATCTTCGCTTCGATCCGGTCTCCGACGATAAAGTAGTTGTCGACGACCATATCGACCAGATGATACAGGAATCGGTCGGGCGAATTGACTTCCTCCTCCCACAAGACCGGCTTGATCGAGCGGATTTCGTTTATTTTTTGCCGGGTGACGGTGATGATGGCATGTTTGAACAAGTAGATGTTCAAGGCGCGCAGAAAAATCTCCTCATCGTCATACCGGATGCTATTAATAACGATAAAATAGTGCGAGTCGTACAATTCGATTTTGGGCCGCTGCTCCTCTTCGATCAAGCTGTCTTCGACGGCCAGATCATGCAGTTGAAAGAGCGGCTGGAGAATTTCCAGATCCTCGACGTTGGCATCGATCCAATAAAAGCCGTTAGCCGGCGGGATCAAGGCTGTAGCGATATCTTCAATTTGAGTAAACAATCCGTTTTGCACCAGACGTACCTTCATCTGTCTCACCCCATTAGCAGTGTTCCCCGGTTTGCGGGTTGTCACCATGCAGCTTGCCTGAAAACGTCAAAAAGACATCGGTCGCAGGTGCGGGCGGGAGCAAGCTGCAGAAGAAGCAGCACTTTCCGCGTCCGCTGCGGACGCCATGCCAAATAAAGACGGTTGCCGGCAATGCAGGCCGTTAATTCTCAGAAATGGCCAACAAGACGCAGCAAACGAACTGCTTTAGCTGCTCGGAAGCGACAGGGGTACGTCCGGAAACGGTCCGGGCGTCTACCGAAGCAATCGACACATCGGCGCAAGAGCCGACTGCCGCTTCGAGCTATTCAGTTGATTCGTTGTCGGTCCGGGTCGGTCCACGTCCATGCGTCGTTCACCCCTTTGGCGGTAATTGGATTCCGTCGGGGAATCCTTGTCTAGTATAACGCTATGATCGTCCAAGGCACAAGATGCAACGTGCGGGAATGGACGCTTTTTGTGCAAGCCGGCCGGAGTACCGTGATCTGATCGGTTTTCGAAGGCTGGCTCCAGGCTGGCCGACTTTAAGCTTATACAGTGTATGGCGCCGGATCGGAGGCGGTGCTACGCCGTGCCTGGCTGTCCGCTAATGCCGCGGTTGGGGGATTAGCAAGGAACGTCTTGACGAAATGCGTGCGATCGGATACATTAGTACTATGTAACCATAACCAAATAGCTTTGAAACTCTTATCAAGAGTAGGTGGAGGGACCAGCCCTATGAAGCCCGGCAACCGACAGATCCGTCAGCAGACGGGGACGCACGGTGCTAATTCTTGCGGGAACATGTTTGATGTTTCTGGGAGATGAGAGAGGACATGCGAGCACTTGCGAAACGGTGGCCTTTCTTCATCACGAAGAAAGGCCTTTTTATCGTTGCGGGAAAGCAGTCTTTGCCAAGCCGGATGGCGAGGAATTACGCTTTTACCGCGACGATCCGGATCTTTCGCAAAGCATCGACCGTTGCTGCTTCGTTCACCCGTCTCTCGATCGGAAGTTACTTACTATTCATGAAGGAGTGATCGGAATGCCCATCAAAATACCTGACCATCTGCCGGCTAAAGAAGTGCTGATCGAGGAGAACATATTCGTGATGGACGAAAGCGTGGCGTTTCAGCAGGACATCCGGCCATTGAAAATAGCGATACTCAATCTGATGCCGACGAAGGAGACGACCGAAACGCAAATTTTGCGGTTGATCGGCAACACGCCGCTCCAGGTCGAATTCGTTCTGCTGCATCCGAAAACCCATACATCCAAAAATACGAGCGCCGAGCATCTCGAGACATTTTACAAAACGTTCGACGACGTGAAGGGCGACTACTTCGACGGCATGATTATTACCGGCGCACCGGTCGAGCAGCTTGATTTCGAAGACGTGAACTACTGGTCCGAACTGCAGCAAATTATGGAATGGACCAAGACGAACGTCACTTCGACCATGTATATTTGTTGGGCTTCGCAAGCCGGACTGTACCACCATTTCGGGGTGCCGAAATATCCGGTCGACCACAAGGTGTTCGGGGTATTCCCGCACACGACCAGCGCGAAACACGTGAAGCTGCTGCGCGGCTTCGACGAGCTGTTTTTCGTCCCCCAATCGCGCCATACGGAAGTGCGCAAGGAAGATATCGAGAAGGTGCCGGAGCTGGATATTTTGTCCGAATCGGAGGAAGCGGGCATTTATCTGGTCGCGACCAAAGACGGCAAACATATTTTTGTAACGGGCCATTCCGAATACGACTCCTGTACGTTAAAATGGGAGTATGACCGCGACGTGGCCAAAGGGCTGGAGATCGAGGTGCCTAGAAACTATTTCCCGAAAGACGATCCGACGCGCGAACCGCTGGTCACCTGGAGAGCTCATGCCAACCTGCTGTTCTCGAACTGGCTCAACTACTACGTGTACCAGGAAACGCCGTATGACCTGAGCGCGCTCCAAGGCCGCCATTCGGACGAGGAACGGATAGCTTCCCGGGCCTAAGCCGAGAGCGGACGCACCGAACGAACGGAACAATTAAGGAAGTAAGCCTCGCCGGCTTGCCATATAGCTGTGCCGCAACAGACGGGCGCGAACGAGACGGAACTGGGCCCCCCCCGGAACCGCCTCTCTTTTGCCCATAATTCCCATTATGCCTAGGAGGATAATAGAGTATGAAAATAGAAAGCGTTTTGGCTCAAATCGGCTCGTTGTCGGAGCCTGGAACCGGTGCCGTCAGCTTCCCGATTTATCAGGCGACCGCGTTCCGCCACCCGCGTCTGGGACAAAGCACGGGCTTTGACTACTCGCGTTCGAAAAACCCGACCCGGGCCGTGCTGGAGCAAGCGATCGCGGAGCTGGAGCAGGGAGACGCCGGCTTTGCCTGTTCCAGCGGGATGGCTGCGCTGCAAACCGTATTCGCCTTGTTCAGCCAAGGCGACCATCTGATCGTATCGCTCGACCTGTACGGAGGTACATACCGGCTCATCGAGAAGGTGATGGGACGGTTCGGCGTGACCGCTACCTATGTGGATACGAACGATCTGGATGCGCTGGAAAGCGCCAGCCGGCCGAATACGAAGGCGGTGCTGATCGAGACCCCGACCAATCCGCTTATGATGATTACCGATCTGGAGAAAGTGTGCGGCTGGGCGAAAGCCAAAGGGTATATCGCGATCGTCGACAATACGCTGCTTACGCCGTTTTTCCAGCGGCCGATCGAGCTTGGGGCGGATATTATCGTACACAGCGCGACCAAATATTTGGGTGGGCACAATGACGTGCTGGCCGGTCTGATCGTCACCAAGGGCAAGGAGCTGTCCGAGCAAGTGGCGTTCCTGCATAACTCGATCGGGGCGGTGCTCAACCCGCAGGATTCGTGGCTGCTCATGCGCGGCATGAAGACGCTGGCGCTCCGGATGGAGCGTCATCAATACAACGCGACGAAGATCGCCGAGTTTTTGCAGGCTCATCCGATGGTCGAGCAGGTGTACTACCCGGCTTTGCCGTCGCATCCCGGCTATGAAGTTCAAAGCAGACAGTCCAGCGGCAATACCGGCATTTTCTCGTTCCGGATGAAGGATGCCCGGACGATCGAGCCGATTTTGCGCCATATCCGGCTGATCGCTTTCGCGGAAAGTCTGGGCGGAGTCGAGTCGCTGATGACATACCCGGCCGTGCAGACCCATGCGGACATTCCCGAAGAAATCCGCAGGCAAGTCGGCGTGGACGACCGGCTTCTCCGCTTCTCTGTGGGCATCGAGCATGTGGACGACTTGATCGGGGATTTGTCGAACGCGTTCGATGTGGCTCAGGCCGAGCTTGTGTAAATTGTAAACCGGAGGGGCCCGTGGATCGGGCTCCTTTTTTGGTCCGGTTACGGCCTGTATTTCGCCGAAATTGTGTGGTAATATGTCAGTATTGTACCCATAGACCGGTATTTTGCGATCAACCTTTTGGGGGTTCCCATGGCCTTCGTGCACAATGTTAAGCAGCATCTCAAAGCCGCACTCCGTCTGCCGCTGCCCGACCGGCTGTTGAAATATTTCCCCCCGTCATTCACCGTCAGGGACCCGGTATTGTCGCTGGTAAGCGGAGCCCGCCGCAAAAACAAAAGGTGTGCGCTGATCCTCGTGAAGCTTGAAGGCGCCCTACCGATTCTGGAGACGGTATCCACCGAGTGGTTCCGCACTTTGCAGCAAGCCGTCCAGCACACAATGATTACCGTTCTGCCGCTGTTTTTCCGGGAATCGGATATGATCGGCGCGAAGCATTGGCATGACGAGTTTCTGCTGTTCGTCCAGTTGTCGGATTCGGTTCAGCAAGACAGCTTGCTTAAAACAACCCGGCAGTTCCGGCTGGAACTGGAGCACCGGATCGGTTCGCTGTACGCGGCGGACGGCGCCTGGAACGGACGGATTCGTCTGGTAGCGGGTTGCATGTTACTTTCCCCGGATATCCCCGATACAGAAACGGCTGTGTCGACGGCCTACCAATACGCATCTTCGGCCGCAAGCGGACGTCTGCCGGAAGATTACGGCGCCACCCGTCTGCAACTGATCGCGCTGACCCGCGATGAGAATATTCGCGTGCTGGCGCAGCCGATTATGAATTTGGAGAACGGCGAAGTCTCCGGGTGGGAGTTTTTGACGCGCGGACCGCGCGATACGCCTTTTCATTCCCCGGGCGATCTGTTTGAGTACGCCCATCAGGCCGGACTTCTTCCCAGGCTGGAGCAGCTTGTGTTCAAAAAGGTGTTTCAGGAACTGACGCGCAGAGCGCTGAAGGAAACGGTTTTTCTGAACATTACGGCCGTCTCGCTGGGCCAGCGCGCCTTTCTGGACGCTCTGCTGCTCACGCTGGAACAGTATCCGGCAGTCCGGCCCGGACAGATCGTGCTGGAGATTACCGAACGATATAAAGTTCAGGACTACGACCATCTCTCCGGCCTGGTGCGGGAGTACCGGGCGCTCGGATTCCGGTTTGCCGTGGACGACGCGGGAACGGGGTTTTCCAGTTTACAGTCGATTTCTGAGATTATTCCTGATATGATCAAGATCGACCGTTCGCTGATCCGCGACATCGATACGGTGGCTGTCAAGCAAGTGATGCTGCGTACGATCCTGTACATGGCGGAGCATATTAACTGTCAAGTTATAGCGGAGGGCGTAGAGCGGCAGGAAGAAGCTCACGTTCTGTTCAAGCATAGGGTTGGGATGGGACAAGGCTACTATTTTGCCAAGCCGGCTCCGCTTCAGCACGATTCGGAGCAGCTTCACCTGCAGCGGCTGAAGGAGAAAATCATGACCCAGCGTCAAGTGAGCAGCGCCTGACCTTAACGTCCGACAGGGCAACGGCATAGTCCCCGGATTCCATGGGAGGCGTACTCAGCAAGCCTAACTTCATGGAGACGGGGTTTTTCTTTTTAGGATTTATGTAAAAACTTGGAAAGGATGGGGTGGGTATGGCGAGTAGGCCTAGCCGGGCCACACTTTCGAAACGGATGGACGATATGGTGCGAACGATCCGCGACGATATCGTATCCGGCAAACTGAACGTGGGCGATTTTTTGCCGTCGGAGCGGGAGCTCGGCAAAGTGTACT
Organism: Paenibacillus oceani; assembly: GCF_014705615.1. Classification (GTDB taxonomy): domain Bacteria; phylum Bacillota; class Bacilli; order Paenibacillales; family NBRC-103111; genus Paenibacillus_AB; species Paenibacillus_AB oceani. The sequence continues at coordinate 34,343 of NZ_JACXJA010000047.1, read as the reverse complement.
GCATCAGCAACAAATCGGTTCGCCAATGTCTCGATGCTCTCGTGTCCGAAGGCCTGATCGAGAAAATTCCGAAGGTTGGCAACCGGATCGCCGGCGTATCGGACGGCAACTCCGTAACGATTCGTTTCGGCTGCCACCAGACGACGATCGAAGAAGCCGATCTGGGCACCCTGATCTCCAAATTCCACAAGCTGTATCCGCGTATCCGGGTTCAGCCGATGATGCTGGAACATTATGTGAGTATCCGCCAATCGCTTGAGAGCGGGATTATGGATGTCGTCACGGTGAATATTCCGAATTTTAACGAGATGATCGAGCATGACGCCTTGCATTTGCTGGAAGACCAGCGGCCCAGCGGCGACATCTACCCGTATCTGAACAAAGCGTTTACGCATGAAGGACAGCAATCCGTGCAGCCGTTCCTGTTCTCCCCGGTCGTATTGTGCTATAACCGGAAGCATTTTCAGGAAAGTCAGCTGCATGAGCCCGACAGCAGCTGGACCTGGGACGATTTGAAGCAGGCCGCGGCGAAGCTGTCGGTTCCCAGCGAACGTTACGGTTTTTACTTCTTCCTGCTGTCCTGCAACCGTTGGCCGGTATTTCTGCTCCAGAGCGGGATGCGGCTGCCGCCCGAAGACGAACCGATCCGGCTGTACGGCTCGCCTTGGATGGAGGCGCTTCGGTTGTGCCGGGACACGCTGCTCAGTCAGACGAACCTTCCGTTTTTCTACGAGGAGGCGGATGCGGAGAAGCTGTTCCTGCAGCAGAAGGTGTCGATGATCATGACGACCTATTTCGGCTTGAACGAGCTGAGGAAAGCCGACTTCGAATACGACATCGCTCCGGTTCCATCCTTCGAAAATCCGAAAACGCTGCTCGTCTCGATCGGTCTCGGGATCAACGCCAAGTCCGAGCAGAAGGAAGCGGCCCAGACCTTTATCGACTTTATGACCTCTTACCAGGCCCAACTGTCGATCCGCCAGCGGACGCTCAGCATCCCGGCCTTGAAGCCTGCCGCCGAGTGGATGGGACTGGAGACGATGTACCGGCCGATCAGGTATCCGATGCACCGCGATATTGTGCCGACCTACAGGATGTACACCGATCTGAACGTAACGTTCGAGATGCTGGTGACGATCATCAACGAGATGAAGCTGTACTGGTCGGGACTCGAATCCGAGCAGGCGGCTTGCGCCAAAATTGACGTAGCCCTGGAAGAGCTGCGCCGAAAAAAACGGCAGGAAGCATAAACAACCGGTCCTCGATCAGGCCGGTTTTTTTGCGGGCCAAAAGCGGCGTAAAGCGCCAGGCGACAACGTTCGACAGTCTGCATTCACTAAAACAATCGGAATAATAAGAGACACATTCTAACTTCTAATTCGAATTTTGTGAGTTACAAATAAGTTACAATCACACTTGGAAGCGATTTATTTCTTGACAAAGTCGTTTTTGATCCGTTATCATGAAGTTATTCAGAGTTAGTTGTGAGTCAAAAAAGACATTAGAAAGCGGGAACAGCATGAATCGAATTGCCTTGTTGCCCGGTGCCGACGTCTGGGAAAGTATTGTAACTGAAAAATACTTAAACCAGCTTCGTCAAATGGGAGAACTCGTCGTCAATACGCTTCCCGGCGCGCCCTCGAAGGAACGAGTTGCCGAATTGATCCGCGAAGCGGACTTTGCGATCACGTCCTGGGGATGCCCCGCCTTTGATGCCGATGTTCTGCGAGACGCTGGACGTCTGAAGCTGGTAGCTCATGCGGCCGGTACCGTGAAAGGAATTGTAACCCCGGAGCTGATCGAACGCGGCATACGCGTCAGCAGCGCCAATGATGCGCTCGGAGTCGGCGTAGCGGAAACCGCGCTCGCGCTTACGATCACATCGCTCAAGCGGATGTGGGAGCTCTCCCAAAGTACCCGGGAAGGGACTTGGGAGGAAGGCAAGGAGCATATCCGGGAAATGTTCGATATTACGATCGGCGTCGTAGGCGCCGGTAAAGCCGGAAGGCATTATATTCGTCTGCTTCAACAGTTCGAGGTCGATATCGTCCTGTTCGATCCGATCGTGTCCGTCCAGGAAGCCGTAGAGCTGGGCTGCCGCAAGGTCGAATTCGAAGAGCTGCTGGCAGTATCCGACGTCATCTCGATCCATGCTCCGTCGATCCCGGAGACGAACCATATGTTCAATGCGAAGGCGTTCTCGATTATGAAAGACGATGCGGTTCTGATTAACACTGCACGCGGGAGCCTCGTTCACGAATACGAGTTGGCGGCCGAACTGGCCAAAGGGCGCTTCACGGCATGCATCGACGTCACCGAACCGGAGCCGCCGAGTCTGGACCACCCGTTCCGCAAGCTGCCGAACGTCATCTTGATCCCGCATATCGCTGGCGCGGTCAACAATGGCAAGCAGCGTATGGCGAGACACGCCGTCGAAGAAATTCGGCGCTTTATCGCCGGTCTGCCGCTCGAAGGCGAAGTGAACCTGCAGAACCTTCACGTCATTGCCTAGTTTTCCCAGCGTGACAGGAATTGATCTTGATCCTGTCAACGCTTTACAATTCAAGTGGAAGCGTTTGCTGGCCGAATGCCAAGGAAACTAGTGGAGAATTCTATTCAGGAGGTGAGGCGAGACCGTCGATCACGGAATGGGCCTAACGGCCGGAAACCGTCTGAATTTGAATGAATGGGCACGATGAAGGGGATCAGTCGCCAACGTTTTTTACAAAATACCGGAGCTGCTGCGGCATCATATCGGAGGAGGAATTCCATTCCATGAAAACTTTGAAAGTATTAGGGGCGGTCGTAATCGCCAGCACGATGGTGCTTACCGCTTGCGGTGCAAAAGAAGAGCAGAAGCCTGCTGCCGGCGGGGATAACGGATCGGCTGGCAACGCGAATAACAACCAGAAGCTGGATCTTCGTTGGTTCCTGTTCGCGCCTGCAACGGCGAACTTGCCTTCGGCCGACAAAGACTTCGTCAAGAAAACGATCGAAGAGAAGTTCAACGTCAATCTGAAAGTAGAATATTTGCCGTTCGGTACGGACTATGATACGAAAATCAACGTTATCATGACCGGCGGAGATCATCCGGACATGTTCCTGGCTAACGGCGCAGCGAGCCAAAAGTTCGCGGTTGACGGATTGCTGGCGGATCAGAGCAAATTCGTAACCAAGCAAACGATGCCGAACTATTTCAAATGGATCACGGAAGACGAAATTAAAAACTACCAGTTGAAGGGCATCACGCATTCCCGTTCGCCAATGCCGTTCCAACGCGGAACGTATGGTTCGTTCTACATCCGGAAAGACTGGCTCGACAAGTTCGGCCTGCAGCTTCCGAAGTCGTATGACGAGCTGATGACGGCGATGAAGAAGTTCTCGCACGAAGATCCGGACGGCAACGGCAAGAAGGATACGTACGGATTCAGCGCGGCTGCTGCCGGCAACCGGATTCCGCTTGACTTCCCGGCCTGGATCAAAAACGGACTTGTAGCCGACTTTATGATCGACGAGAAAAACCTGGAATTCGTAGAAGTACAAAGCGATGCGAAGGTACAGCAGGTTATTACGGACATTAAAGAAATGATCGCAGCAGGCGTAGTCGATCCGGACTGGTTCGTTAACAAAACGCCTCAGCATTTCGACAAAGCGGCTCAAGGCAAAGTCGGCGTATTTTTCTCGACGGACCGCAACATCGCATTGGACTCCGTTCCTACCAGTGTTCAAACCCGTACGAAGCTGATCGATCCGAAAGCCGATTGGCAGCCGATCTTCCCGTTCAAGGATCAGCCGTACGGCTGGAAGCAAGGTACGCCAGGGGGAGCAAGCCCGTTCCTGTTCTCGAAAGCTGTAGCCGACAAAAACCCGGAAAAAGTTCAACGCTCCGTTCAAATTCTCGACTGGCTCGCCAGCGAAGAAGGCTACCTGATGACCCACTACGGTCAAGAAGGCAAGCATTATAAGAAAGAAGGCAAGAAAATTACGATCGACCCGGCTGCTTATGAAGCCGACGTTACGAAAAACGGAAACTTCCTGGACATCTGGAGATTCTTCACGAACTTCGACGATCCGACGGTTCATGGCCTCGAAATCATCGATCCGCGCGTATCCGACCGCGACCGCGCCGTTCTCAAGTTCGTTCAAGACATTCCGAAGCATAAGGGAGAGCCTGTAACGCTGGCTCCGCCGCAAGGTATGAACATCGGCGACTATCGTAAGGAAATGGCTCGTCTGCAAATGGTATCCCTGATGGACGACAAAGACGCATCGAACTGGCCGAAATACCGGGAAGAACTGATGACCAAGTACAAAGGGAAAGAGATCTTCCAAGCGTATGTCGACCAAGTCAACGGAGTAAGGCCGGCTGACAAGCAATTGAAGCCGTTCAAATAAAAAAAGTGTGTTTTGATTCGAAACGTGCTTTGCAAAGCTATCCAAACCCATAACCCATGCAAGGAGGCCGTCCCGATCCGGGGCGGCTTCTTTGCGTCGTAAGCCGCGTTTTCGCGTCCGCACCTGTCGATGAATTGCCAAGTTTCATTCTGTTTTTCCGGTGGGCGATATGGTACGATAGAATTACATGCGAAGGAGTGATTAGGATGAGCCGGATCGACCGCATATTAGACAAGGTGCTGGCGGGGGGACGACTGGATTTGGAGGATGGGCTCGCGCTGTACGACTCCGACGAGATCGAGAAGATGGGCGCTGCCGCCAACCAGATCATGCTGAGATTTCATCCGGATCCGGTTGCGACGTTTGTGATCGGGCGGAACGTTAACTATACGAACATTTGCGATGTATACTGCCGGTTTTGCGCGTTTTACCGGGCGCCTGGCTCCAAGGAAGGCTACGTCCTGCCGGACGAGACGATCTTCCAGAAAATTCAGGAGACGATCGACGTCGGGGGAACGGAAATATTGATGCAGGGCGGCACGAATCCGAATTTGCCGTTCAGCTATTATACGAATATTTTAAAGGAAATCAAGAAACGGTTCCCGGATATTACGATGCATTCCTTCTCTCCGGCCGAGATTTGGAAGATGAAGGAGGTTTCCGAAGGCTTGTCGCTGGAGGAAGTTGTCCGTCAAATTCACGAAGCCGGTCTCGACTCGCTGCCGGGCGGCGGAGCGGAGATTCTGGACGACCGGACGCGCCGCAAGATCAGCCGTCTGAAGGGCAGCTGGACTGAATGGATGGACGTCATGCGCACGGCGCACAAGATCGGAATGAACACGACGGCTACGATGGTCATCGGATTCGGGGAATCGATGGAAGAGCGCGTGCTGCACATGCTGCGCGTCCGCGAAGCCCAGGACGAATGCATTAATAATAAATACCCGTCGCCGGGCTTCCTGGCGTTCATCTCGTGGACGTTCCAGCCGGACAACACGAACCTGAAAGCCGAGAAGCTGGGAGCCGACGCGTACTTGAAAAACGTGGCGATCAGCCGCCTGATGCTCGACAACATCCCGAACTTCCAATCGTCGTGGGTAACGATGGGGCCGGAGGTCGGCAAGCAGTCGCTCCATTTCGGCTGCAACGATTTCGGCAGCACGATGATCGAGGAGAACGTCGTATCGGCCGCAGGCACGACGCACAAGGTCAACATCGGCTCGACGCTCGACCTCATTCGCCAAGCGGGCAAAATCCCGGCGCAGCGCAATACGAAGTATGAGATTTTGTGCGTGTTCGACGATGCGGATGCGAAGGTTGAGAACGATTTTGTAATGCAGAACTAGGGTTGGGGATTTGGGCGATTTCGATGAAAGAGGTAAATATTTCATAAGTAGATTAACGGGTATGTACTACAGTTAATTGACGGTAGTAGCTACAACGCTTGTCTGTATTAATCTCCCTGGAGGGATTAGTAGGGGCAAGCGTTTTAGTGTTTGGAGGAGATGATAGGGGGCTATGAAGCGTTATAGAACCGGATACTTCGGGAAGTAAAGAAGCAGGCATACCATTCCGGCTCTACATTTAATAGATCTAAGCGAAGGAAGGTCCCCTTTTTTACTTGTCTTATTACAAGTGACGCAGTTTGCCTATCGGGAATGGAATGGCTGTTAGGCTTTCTGCCCTGCTTCAAGCGGAGACAGGGACCCGAATAGGAGCGGTTTGTACCCGTTATTTTGTCCAAAATCCTATTGGGTAGGGATATAAGAGCGGTTCGGAGCTGCTAATTATGCGAAATGGGTGAAGAAACCATTAGTGGGTTGAAATAAGAGGTGCAAACCGCCTTTATTTGCTTTGATTTTGGGAAAAGGCCGAAAATAAAGGGTTCTAGAGACTCTTATTGTGTCATTGAGCCCGCGCGGTTTCTTCCAGCGCGTGAGCGAAACACTTGCTGTTCGCAAGGAACGGTGTTTACAGGCCGGGCTTCAACTGGAAGTCGATTTGTTACGACAAAACGTCAGCAGCAAGCCGCTGGATTGCAATCTCATTCCTTCTCACACGTTAACGGATGGATTAGCACGCCAAAGGACCATCTAAACGCTATTGCCAGGCGGTTTCACCAATAAATTCCTGCCTTTCGGCAGGAATTTATTTTACGGGTCCCTTCAACTTTTTGGCGACTTCTTGGACAGCCTCGCTTTACGCGGCACTTATTCCCGAAAATTCCTGCCACAAGGCAAGGAATTGGTGAGTAGCACGCTACCCACCTCACAAGCCGCGGAATTGTTCGTCCAGCTCGGCGCCGCTTGGGCCGCCGGCGCCGGGATTCGTTTGATCCCAGCCGGTCGTCCGGCTTAGTATCGTAGGAATGTTCCGCCGTTGCTCGGACGACAGAAGCGCGTCGTACGAGATGACGTGTCTGGCCGAGATTTCTTTCCGGTACCGGTCGAGTTCTTCGCTTTTCGCTATAAATTGCTCCCGCGTCGCTCCGTCCGGACGCGTCTTCTCATAGCCGTACCGGATCACCTCACGGGTCAGCTCCAGATGGTGCAGCCCTTCGCGCAAAAAGGCGATGCGCTGCTTCACTTCCTCTGCAGCGTCGTCCCTGTCGCCGGCTACAGCCTGATCGGCCCGGTCGAGTATGGCATAGGCTTCGCCGAGCACCGAGTCCGTATACAGGTACGGAAGCGTGTACCAGCCGCTGTTGAGCGGGGAGCCGGGAAGGTCATACTGCCTGACGACGGTTTCGAACCGGCCGTTCGGGTCCATCGTCACGCCGTTGCCGGCGGATACGTTGTAGGCCGTTTCCTCGGAGAAGCGCTCCCAGTAGCCGATATAGTCCCGAATGACCGGAGCAGCCTTCCCGAAGGCGGAGGCGTATTCCGCTATCACGTCGTCCACGGACAACTCGGGACGCGCCGACAGCCGGGCGATTAAGTAATAGTTAAGTCCCTGCGTCCCCCAGTACCCCATAATGCTGTCAAAGTCGAAGCCGATCATGCCGTGCTGCTGGGCGAACTTGAAATAGTTGCCGGTCGCATGCAGCATCAGATTCGGAGCGATCGCCCCCGAGTGCCACCAGTTCGGGCGCAGAAACAGCTTCGCCCCAGTATCGTGCCACCCCTGCCATTGCTCGTATGCCTGAAAGGTGTGCACAAAGCCGATCACCATGCCGTCCTTCAGCTTCAGGCCGTTGGGAGGCGGCTCCTTGTAGGAGCTGTAGGCGTAAGTCGAAAGTGTTACGTTAGGATTGAGGACCCGCATCTTGCCGAGCAGCCGGTTCCAAAACTTGACGTATCGCGCGGTAAGCTGGCCTTCGGCTTTCCAGATCGCGTCGATCGATTGCCCGGCCGGTTCGTCCATCGCGAGGCAATCTGCACTGATGCAGAAGCCGCTCCCGTCATTGGGAGACACGTTCCAATTGTCCGGCGATCCCGCCGCTTGCCATTCACGGATAATGACGTCATCGACCGCCTCTTTGCTGAGGTCCAGCTTGACCCGTTCGGAGAGGACCTGCTGCTGGCCGGCAGGCGGCTGTGCGAAGTATTCGGGATGCGCCTTCCCGTATTTGTCATACCACGCCGTGAAGGCATGACCGAAGGCAAACTGGCTGCGGCTCCCCATCAGATGGACGCCTAACCAGCGCTCGATCTCCGGCCCTTTCTCGATCGCCCGCAATCTCCGCTGTTCCGCCTCGGGCTGTCGGGTCACGTCCATGTCGGGCAGTTCCAGCGTGTCCCGGCGGGGGACGTACGTGCCGAGCTCGCCCGGCCACAAGTAACGGACACCGATCGATGCGTCGAGGAGATAACTTACCGCATACAAAATGGCGGCATGGCTCGCTCCCGTCAGGACGAGCCGGTTGTCTCTCACCGCGACCCGGTAAGCTTCCTGCTTCAGATCAACGGCACGTATGCCCGCCGCTTCCGTCATCGGGCCGGGCCCGACCAGGAGGCGGATATGGGACTCGGGTACGTCCAGACGTTCCAGTTCCTCCGCATCCACTACAGGTAGGTCCGCTCCGGTCGCCTTGCGAATCCGGCTGCGCAGCTCGTCGATCGCTTCCTTGCCGATCGCGCCATTTTGCCGGACGATGACCGCCCTAGGTTCCCCTTTGTATACCAAGTACAAGCTGTTCTCGTGGTCCTTAAGCATGATAACGCCTCCGATGCATGCAAGGAGGAATAAGAATAGCAGAATAGCCGACCAAGAAGGTTTGCGCATCCTTCCTTCCTCCTTTTTGAATTGTAACGCCTTATGTCCACCGTTCTATATCCGGCAAGTCGAAATACCGGAGCATACCGGGCATGATGATGCCTTCGCTGTCCAGCGGATCGTACTCACGCGAACGAACGAAGTCGGCGATACTGCTTATCCCGTTCACAGTTTCGACCTGCTTCAACCGGTCGTCCAGAATCGCGGCCAATGCTGCGTACATGCCGAACCGTCCGCCCGCATACAGCCGGATGTCGGGATTCTCTCCGCCGCTGAGCGACTCAACAAGATCGAGGGCGCGCACGACGTCGTACGTCCGCAGTGCGGCCAAGCTGTCATCCAGCCCATACAGATCGGTGGCAAACTTATGGATCGTGCCGAAAAAATCGTGCATGCCGCCGGCCGCCGTAACGCCGTTCGGCATAACGGCTCCATCGCCGGATACGTCGAGGACGAATACCGCCCGGCCGGCCTTGCACGTTTCGCGAATCCAGCGAAGACGTGGCCCGATGCTTTTCGTGCCGCGCGCCCACAGGCCGATCGTGACAGACGATGCCGGCCCCTCGCATTCGCTTGAACGGAATAGCAACCCATGATTGAACAGCGACGTCTGGCTCCACCACAGGATACGTTCGACGCTGAGCTCCTCGTCCAGCTTGCCGAGTACGGCCCTTCGCGGATTAAGCGGACAGGGCGATCGCCCGCCGTATACCCGCTCGCGCAGCCAGACGAGCGCCCGCTCCTTCCTTGCCGGCTCCGGCATCGCGGTTGAAGCTTCTTCCAGAAGGGCAAGCCGGCCGCAGTTCGCCTCATGGATGGCGCGCGCATCGCCTCTGTCGCCGCGCAGTTGCCCGCTTTTCGTGCACCCAAGCAGCTCCGGGGAAATCGGTTGTATCCCTTCCCACGAGCAAACGGGCGGCTTGCCCAGCAGATGTTTGCTGAAAAATACAGCCGCCGCTTTCGCCATAGGAGGCGAATACGTATGGACGCAGGCGTCTTCGAAATATTCCAGACCCGCTTCTCCGCAGCTGCCGTACATGTCCCAAAACCGTCTCGTCCGCTCAACCGTTCTGCGGGTTCCTTCGATTGGGAAGAAATCGTACTCTGCCGCCAAGACGAGCGCGGGACGCGGCGCCATAGCCATAAGCAGGTCTTCGTGATCGAAGCCAAGCTTCGCAAGGCCTGGCCATATTTGCTCCGCGTCTTGCGCCTGTCCCGCGTACATGTAGGATTCGCGATTCATAATGAAGGCAGCGGGCGCGGCAGCCGCGATGCGGGGGTCGCACAGCATCATCATGCTTGTCTGCATCCCGCCGCCGGAACAGCCGGTGACGCCGATTTTCGCCGGATCGACCTCCGGCCGCGTGCAGAGATAATCGACCGCGCGCATCGCGTCGTGAATGAAGTAGCGGGCCGAGCAGTCGCCGAGCGGCAAGCTTTGCCTGCCGGCGTATTCGTGCTCTCGCGTGGAGGCGGCAACCCTGGTGTCGCTCGTATCGCGGTCGTAATAGCTGAGCCGCTCGCCCTGGCCGATCGGATCGATCGTCAGCACGATCAGACCGGCGCGGACAAGATGCTGCGAGACGATCTGATACACGTCGCCCTGCTTAGCCAGAGGGTTGTGCCCGCACAAATGCAGCACCGCCGCGGAAGGCGCGCCGGTTCCCGCAGGAATGTACAAGTTTGCCGTCACCCAATGATTAGGCCGCGACTGGAATATTACCTTGTCGATCGTATAGCCGTCGCGCTGTAAAGTACCGGTAAGGAGCGGATCGAGCGGGCAATCGCTCGGCGGAAGACCGCCAAGCGATTGAATAAACGCGCTCCTCATCCGGCTTTTGCGCCGTTCTAGCTGCTCCAGCGTAACAACCTCGTCCCGGTCCCGGTCCCCCGCTGCGAAAGCTTCCGCCGAACGGCTGTAAACATGCCGCTTCAACTGATCTTTGACATCGTAGATGCCCAGCTTGCCATGTTCCAAGTCGGTTACCTTCATCGGAATTCCTCCCGTGTTTCAAGTAGCTGCAGCATTTCCTTTGATTTGGATAAGAGTGGTTTGCACCCTTTATTTTGTCTGAACCGAGCTTAGACAGGGAAATAAGAGCGGTTTGAAGCTTCTAAAATCCGCGAAAATGGTGCAGACTCCATTTGCTGATTGAAATAAGGGGTGCAAACCGCCTTTATTCGCTTCGGTTTTTCAAAAAGGCCGAAAATAGAGGGTGGCAGAGACTCTTATCTCGTTCTAAGGCCCATACGTAATACGCTTTTAGCAAGGGCGAACCCATTTTGCTCGCTAAAAAAGCTGCCTTCTTACACAGACCACAGAGTCATTCATCGCGTAGAACAAGCTTCGTTTAGAAGCTTTTCTTTTCTTATCTTTATAGAGAGTTTAAAAGCTTTTCTTATTTCTTCATCTCGCTCTCCACATATTTCTCCGCCTGCTCCTGCGCGCTGCGAATCGCGCTGTTCAGATCGGTTTCGCCCGTCACGAGCTTCAGTACATTCGGCGTCAGGAACGACAGTATTTTCGTATCGTAGATGCTTTTGTACGCCATTGGAGCGAAGTTGTTGTAATAGACGGCGCCCCAGTTTTTCCCTTTGTGCTGGCTTTCCGTGCCGATTGCTTTTTTGATCGTATCGTCATTCAGTACAGTCATATAACCTTGCTTGGAGAAGTTCATCTGCATCTCGGCCGACGTCATATATTTAATGACTTCCATCGCGGCGTCTTTATTTTTCGACGTTTTCGTGATCGCGAAGGTTTTCGGATTCGGCTGCGAGCCCAGCTTCGGCTTGTCTTTCAGGACCGGAAGCGAGACGAGGTCCCAATCGATGTCCTTGACGTGCTGAGGGCCGTCGAACGGAAACTGCGAGTTGAACACCATCATCGCCAGCTCCTGCGAGGCGGTCATCTCGGTGTAATACGGCACCTTTTTCTTCGTCGTGGCCCATTCCTTGTAGCCGGAAGTCGCCTGGTTCAGGAAATACGTCTCCAGCGCCAGCCGCCACCGTTCGTCGGTCAGCATCGGTTTCTTGCTCTGCGGGTCGTAGAGCGGCATCGAATACTGGCTCATATTGAGAATATGGGCGGGGGATGCCGAGTACCCCATATAGGAGACGCCGCCTTCGCTGCGGGTCAGTTTCCGGTTCAGCTCGCCGACCTCGTCCCACGTCATACCGTCTTTCGGATACGGAATGCCGAACTTATCGAAGATGCTTTTGTTGTAAAACATCACCTGTACCAGATTCGTCACCGGCAGGAAGTACAGTTTGCCGTCGCCCATCGTCTTGATCCCGTCGATTAGCGTCGATTCGAATTTACTGAGATCGACGCCGTGTTTCTTGATCAGCTCGGTCATATCGAACTTCATATCGAGCCCGAACAGCGGGTCCGGCATGCCGTTAATGCCTGCGATAATAATATCCACGTGCTGACCGGCTACGATGAGATCTTGCAGCGTCGTGCCTTTCGCCGCCTGAATATATTTGATCGTATAGTTGGGGAATTTTTGCTTAATGAAAGCGCCGTACGACTGGTTGAATACTTCCTCCGAAGCTCCGCCCTGATCTTGAATGACAAGCTCGACAGGCTCTTGGCTAACTTGATCTTCGACAGGCGGTTTGGCCGTCTCCTTGCCGCCGTTCCCGTTGCCTTCGCTCGTCGTATTGCCTCCGCACGCGGTCAGCAGACTTGCTCCTACCAGAACGCTGATCGCTGTCGTCCAACCCTTTTTACTCATGACTGGCACCCCTTATCGTTGTCGTCGAATGAATTCGTTCGGGAGGTCCCATTTCAGCCGTTGACCGGCATCGGGCCCGGACCCTATAATAAAATAGGATGGAAATCGATTACTACATCGCTTGAATACCGCTAGGAGGAACGCTTATGATAAACCGCTTCGTTCCGCTGTCGCTGAAGTGGAATTCCTTATTTGTCAGACTGCTTTCTTCCTTCCTGCTGCTGATCGTGCTGCTGCTTTCGTTTAATCTGTTCTCGTTCACTTTTTTCAAAACGAACGTTCACCGGGATATCGTCAGCTACAATATGCTGGGCTTGGCTAAATCGGTCGACAGCTACGAGAAGCATTTCAACCTGATCGAGTTTAATCTGATGCAGCTCGGCATGAGCCGGCCCGTTACGGCTTTGGGCAAAAGTCCGGACGTCTACAACTACACGCTGGCGGCCCAGGCGATCGAGCAAATGAAAACGCTAACTGGCAATCCGCTGTTGTTTCTGAACAATATTGTCATCTACAATCCCGACCGTTCTTACTTTCTGGAGAAAAACGGGACCGGCGGCATGCCGGATCTGTTCACGAAGCAATACGCGAGCGATCGTTACGGTGCGGATTTCTGGTCGCAACAATGGAAGAGCGGCAGTTCTGCGTTCCGCTTGTACCCTGCGGCCGGCTTTTATTCCACTTCGCCGATCAACGGCATCTCCGATAAAGGGATGCTGTTTCCCATCCTGATGAAATCCGGATCGTATGCGATTGTTGCTTTTCTCGACGCGGGAAAGCTGTTCGAACGGTTCCATGTCTCCCCGAACAATCAGCTCCTCATTCTGGGCCCGGACGGCCAGCCGTTGTTTCAGCACGGTGCGCCGTGGGAGATGAATACGCTTGCGCAGTCTTTCGGCTCCGGAGAAGGGCACGTGAAGAGCGGCGATAACTACTTGTTTTACAGAAAAGGCGCCGATACCGGCTTCACCTATATCAATATCGTTCCGTTCTCTCATATCGCGGGCCAAGTGTCCCGGCTTAACGTTGTGCTCGTTTCCGTTCTGGGGAGCGCGCTTCTTATCGGATTTTTCCTGGCGGTCGTGCTCAGTCTCAAGTTCAACAGTCCGATCCGCAAGATGATCTCCGGCTTTCAGAAATCGGGCTCTCCGCAGCCATCGAAGACTAATATTCGCGAGCTGGATTGGATCAGCGACAAAATATCCGATATCGTGCGTTCCGAGCGTGAAATCCGCACCGATCTCGTTCAGAAGAACGATCTGCTCAAATCGTACGGCTACTTGAGCAAGGTGAAAAACATGCATCAGCAAAGCCTGAACGAGCTGATCGACACTGATAAACCGTTCCGGCTGATCCTATTTCGGCTTACATTCACGGACCGGTTCGACGGGCTGTCCGCCGAAGAACGCGAGAAGGCGTCCTATTATATCCGGGAGCTGATCGCTCTGCAGCTCGGCGAAGGTTTCGCGGAATCGACCACGCTGCAAGTGGAACGCGACCAAGTGCTTACCCTCGTGAGCGGCGAAGTGGATACCGGCGAGATTCTGAACGTATTGAACCGCCTCAAGCATATCGCGGACCGGGACCAGACGTTTTTCCTGATGACGATAGCGGTTCCTCCGTTGTCATGCCGTCCCGGTGAATTCGCGTCGGCCTATGAGGAGGCCTGCCTCATGCTTCTGGAACGGCGGCTGGCCTGCGAGACGCAGATCGTCACGAAACGTTCGTCTGCCGTCCCCGATTTACTGATCGCTCCGGCAGACGATCAGGAACTGTCGATCCAGCTGCAGGCCGGCGAGCGGGACCGCGTCTTCGAACTGCTCGGCAAATGTATGCGCAGGCTGGAGGAGAAACATGCGAGCGCGCATCGGTTCGCTTTGTTCGGACAAGAAATATCGTCCAAGATCGAGAAAACGCTGCTGTTTTATCAGCTCGATACGAAAATTTTCATGGAGCGTCATTCGCCCTTCGACCGGATCGGGAAGTGTACCGGAATCGGCCAGTTGGAGCGCCTGCTCGCGGATATGACCGAGGAAGCCTGCATGCTGGTCCAGGAAAAGAAAGCGCGCCAGGACCCGGTGAAAGACTTCGTTCTGGAATACATCATGACGCACTACCGTCAGGATCTGTCGCTGGAGACGGTCGCCGATCAGTTGCAAATGTCGCGCAGTTATTTATCCACCTATTTCCGGGACAAAACCGGCATGACCTTCACCGATTACTTGAACGCGCTCCGGATGAGCAAGGCCAAGGAACTGCTCAGCTCCGGCGAAGACGTCCGGATTGGCGAAGTGGCGGGGGAGATCGGTTACCGGAACGTCAATTCATTTATCCGCATGTTCAAGAAAATATATGGCGTTACGCCGGGCGAATTTCGCCGGATCGCGCTGCAAGACCGGATCGGCCGAGGGTGAGCCCCTACAACTCCCAGCTTGCTTCTGTCGCTTCTGCCTGGAATCGGCAGTGCCTGCCTGCGGGGTGGGCCTTGTACACGGCGCTTACGGCGCCGGGGCGCCCCTGTAGCGGTCGTACTGCCGCTGCTTTGCCTCCAGAACGCGATTCAGACCCAGTGAGGCAACCGTAGCGTTGAACCGCTCCCAGTCGATCTGATCCGCTCCTGTAATGAAACGGGCCAAAGCCGATTCGACATAGGCGCGCAGCGGGGCGCCGTACAGCGCGTCCGTCTCTTTCTCCTCGGGAGTGGGAAGCGTCAGCGATATCGCCGGGATCAGATAGGGCTTCACTTTCTTGGCCAGCTCCGCGCCGACCGGATCGGATTCGAGCATCGCCTGCGGTTGAAACGACAGCGGTCCTTTGTCTGCGCGAATCCACGGCATCGTCGGCATCGCCCCTAACGATCGGAGCAGCCGGGTCAAGTCCAACCCGTCCGGATGGTTGGTCGCATATTCGGTAAACCGCGGCTTGCCGTCCGCCATCGTATAGCTGAGCCCTTCGACTCCGAAATTGACGATCCGGCTGCCTTCCTCGCTCGCATAGATGTAATCGAGCCAGCGGATCGCGAGTTCCTGATTCGGGCTGCTGCTCGATATGCCGAACCAGGAGCTGACCGGACCGTATATCTCATAAAATCCGCTGCCGTCCTTTGCTTTTGGCGGTGCGGTCATCACCCATTCCGCATGCGGATCGCCCGCCTGGCGATTGCCGAGTTCGTATTTGGGCCGCAGATTCAGGAAGCCGTTAAGCGCGCCTACACGTCCCGCCGATACCTCGGACAGAAACGAATCCATCGATTTCGTCAAAAAGTCCGGAGCCAGCAGCCCCTCGGCATACAAGTTGCGCCACCATTCCACCAGTTCTTTCGTTTCCGGCTCCAGCCACTCATACTTCACGGTGCCGTCCGCATCCGGGTAGAACCCGTCGCTATAAAACAGATGGCCGCCGACGGCGCTTCCGAACAGCTTCAACCCTTTCAGCCCCAAATCCGGCAGCAGCGGTATTTCGTCCTGAAGACCGTTGCCGTTCGGGTCGTTCTCCTTAAACGCTTTCAAGACGGCGTGCCATTCGTCCAGGGTGGACGGTTCCTGCAGCCCGAGCCGATCCAGCCAATCTTTGCGGATCATCAGTCCGTACGGATCGGTGTAGGCGACGCCGGTCACCACGGATGCAAGCGCATACAGTTTTCCGTCCGCAAGCCGCAGCTTTTTGTCGATTTCCGGATTATCCCGCAAGAAGGCGGCTATGTTGGGGGCATGTGCGGCGATCAGATCGTCCAGCGGAACGATCGTCCCCTTGCCGGCCAACGTGACCGGATCGCTGTCCGGGATATAGAAAATATCCGGCAAATCGGTGCCTTTCGACAGCCTCAACCGGATCGAATCGCCGAATTGTTCTCTGGGGAGCACTTCCCAATCAATTTGAACGCCGGTCCGTTTCTCGATTTCCTGCCATACCGGCAATTGATCCTTATAGCTGTTGCCCGTAAAGTAATTATCGTTGGTCGCCACCCGGAGGACGGGTTTTCCGCCGGACACCGGCCCGGGTGAAGTAATAACGTCTTCCGGTTGCTTGACCGGGGACTCTTGCCGGCAGCCTGATCCAACGGTCAGGACAGATGCGATAGCGATCGCCGCCGCGATCGTCCTTCTGCTTCTCATGGAATAGCCCCTTCCGATCGTTGAATATCCCGAAGGATGTTCAAAATCTGTTCTGCAAAGTCGTTCGCCTGGCTTGTAATTGTCCCTATCGTACAATAACCGGGGACGATTCGCGACTTCTTTTTCCTCCTTTCCTTCAACGACTATGCGAACTTCTTGGGCAGACAGGGCTCTCCGCTACGTCCGTACAAACGGACGATGCCAGCTACATTGAATGTAACTGGCACCGGTACGGTTGTATATCGCATTTTCGTCTCATTATCGCCGCATTGTCGCTTTTTACGACGATCCGCATATAATCGAACGATCGGCATAGTTCCGAATACGCCGGCCAGAAATGACTACCGACCCGCTTCCATAACCTCGTCCAGCTTCGGCATGCCGTCCTGCGCGCCGAATTTCGTAACCGACAGCGAAGCGGCTTTGCCCGCAAAGGAGACGGCCTGATGAAGCGTCCACCCGAGAGCGAGTCCGTAGCTTAAAGCGGCGTTAAACGAGTCGCCTGCGCCTGTCGTATCGACGACCGAAACGGTCAAGGCCGGAACCGTGACTAGAGCGCCGCTGTCGTCCAAATAGGAGCTTCCCGCCGCTCCGCGAGTGACCACAACCTTATGTCCATGACGCCGCTCCCAATCGGTCATGCTTTGCTGCCAGGCGGCTTCCGAATCGGGCTCCGCGCCGCTCAACGCGGCAAATTCGGTCTCGTTGGGCGTCAATAGATCGACCAGCTGAAGCAGCTCATCCGGCAGCGGTTTGGCCGGAGCAGGGTTCAGCACCGTCTTTACTCCTGCGGAACGGGCGATCGTGAGTGCTTGCCGTACGCTCTCCAGTGGAATTTCCAGCTGCACGAGCAGCAGATCGGCTTGCCGGATAAGCGATTCGCAGGAGGAGACCTGATCCGCTGAGCAATGTTCGTTAGCTCCGGCTACGATGGCGATACAATTATCTTGACGGGTATGGAAAATAGTGGCCGTACCCGTAGATACGCCTTCCAATACAGAGATATGCTCCGTATTCACTCCATGGCGTTTCATTTGACCGATAATCTGATCGCCGAACGGATCGCCGCCTACGGCGCCGATCATGTCGATCTGAGCGCCCAGGCGGGAACAGCCGACGGCTTGATTGGCGCCTTTGCCCCCGGGAATATAGTGAATACTTTGGGCTTGAACGGTTTCCCCGACTTTCGGCATTTGTTCCATAGAAATGACGAGGTCCATATTTAAGCTTCCAACGATAACGATACGCGGAGTTTTGACCGGCATCGGGCTTCCCCCTTGTGTAGTTCTATGATTTAGTTCTTGCATAGTCGTTCTTTTAGTAGAGTAGCGAATCATCTAGTCCAATGATATCTCGATTTGGGGTATCTTTTATACGATTTGGCTATCTTTTTGATCAGCCTATACACAAAAAAGCACCGGCTCCGGAACGAAATTCCGTAAGCCGGATACCTTTGTAACCCGATTAACCGCCGAATCCGTAAGTAGGCAAACCTTTAACAGCGGACCGGTAGACGAAAAGTCCGCCAGCGAGCGGCTGATTCGCCAGACTTGTCTCTGAAATGCCGGTTCTTGCGGAGGTAATGTACAGCTCATCCAGATCGGGACCGGCGAACGAACACGAGCTGGATTGCTCGGCCGGGACGTCCACTTTCAGCAAAAGCTCGCCTGTGGCGGGGTTCCATCTGCGGATGCCGTATCCTCCCCACAGGGCGACCCAGATCATCCCTTCCTCGTCGCAGGTCATCCCGTCCGGGACGGCGCCCGGTTCCGTTACTTCCGCGACTACCCGGGGATTGCTGATCTCTCCGGTGGCCAGGTCATAGTCGTAGGCCATCACTTTTTTCGTAGGGGAGTCGATATAATACATCGTGCGGTTGTCCGGGCTCCAGGCCAGTCCGTTCGAGCACGATACGTTTTCCAGTACGGTGCGGATCGTCAGATCCGGTTCCAGGCAATACAGGGCGCCTTGTCCGGGCGTTCCGTCCAACGACATCGTGCCGGCCCAGAATCGTCCGGCGGCGTCGCATTTCCCGTCGTTGAACCGGGTGTTCGGCTTGCGGCCATCCGGATTGCCGAGAAAAATCAGTTCTCCGGTTGCCGGATCGCAGGCGTAGAAGCCGTCCTCCAAAACGATGACCGTCCCGCCCGATCTGCGCGGCACGACCGCACCGATTCTGGAAGGAACCGATATGGATGCGACCGTTTTTTGCGCGGCTACATCGTATGTATGCAACGTTTTTTCTTCGATATTGACCCAGTACAGGCAGCCGTTACGCTCGTCCCAGCTCGGTCCTTCTCCCAACGCCGCTTTGGCGTCCACTGCGAGTTCCGCTTGCGACATCCTGATATCCTCCCTAAGGCATATTTCCTACATTATACACTGTTTCGTCCGCTTGTGGTCATCAATTCGTCGGCTCATCAGATAACCGCTGTTCAGGTGCCAAATTGTTGTTTGTATATCTCCTTTGCTCCAGCCATATACTTTTAGAAAGCCGTAATTGGATCGGCCGCTGTATGTAAGGCTTCGGGTACGAAGCTGTTCGTATTACCGGTCGCAAGAAGGGAGTGAGTCAGGTGGAGCTGTTTGCCGTTACGCTATCGAAAGATTGGGCGTCCTACATCGACAAGCTGTACGTCAAGCTGTCGTTTGCCGCCCGGGATTTACATAGGAAGGGTCATCCGGTGCGGATCGAATGCGATACGTTCAAGACGCATACGACGCTGCGGTGCGTGGCGGAGCTGCCCGAATTCCGGCTCGACGAGTCGGGAACGGCGGTATTCCGCATGGCAGCCGATACGCTGGCCTCCTATATTTTGGACGAGATGGAGCCGCGTCTGCTGCGCGAGATCATCACGGGACCGTACCGATATACCGAAGAGGAAGAAATAACGTCCATTGAGCAATATTGCAAGCAACTGCTGGGCGAGCCCGAGCCAAGCGAAAGTCTGCCCAAGCCGCGGCAGCGGACGCAGCATAAAATAGCCGATGCTTTGTTTGCCTATCTGGAAGAGCATAACCGGCTGCATCTGCTCGGCTTCATCCGGTTCCGGCTGGCCGATTATACCAGCGAGCTCCGCGAGGTGGCGGAGTACGCGATCGACGAATACATTATGGATATGCAGTATCAGGAGTTTATTTCGCTGCTCAAATATTTTGTATACATTCAGGAAACGAAAATTCCGGTCGCTCATCTGATGCATCACGGCGGCAGCGACTTTACGATGTACAACGAGCAGATGAAACCGATCAATACTTCCGAGTTTGAAGGGTTCACCATGGAGCTCATCGACAAGGAGATTAATTTCGAGGATATGATCGTGAGCACGCTCATCTCGGTATCGCCGCAAAAAATCGTCATTCATACCCGGGAGCCGGAAGAGCAGATTGTCAAGACGATTATGCAAATCTTTGAGAACCGGGCGATGGTGTGCACGTATTGCAAAGTGTGCGGAACTGTCCTGAGCGGAATGAACAAAGACCAGTCTTATCCGTAACCGGGACGCGGAGCGTTCCGGATTGGCGGCCATTGACACACCGGTACAGATCTTGTATCATGAGTGCATATAAAACCGATAATAAGCAATGACCAAAGACATGAATCCCTGCAAGACTGTCCAGAGAGAGGAGACTCGCGCTGCAATCTCCTTCTGTTCGACCAGCGGATTTACCCCTTTGCAGCTTTGGCTCGAACCCGCACAGGCGGCAGTAGAATCCAGCGTCTCATCCCCGTTACCGGATGCCATAAGGTTTCGTCTGCCATGACCGGCAGCGAAGCGAATTAGGGTGGAACCACGAGAACAAACACGCTCGTCCCTTGCGGGATCAGCGTGTTTTTTGTTGTTTCGCCAAGTCCAACAACCGGTCCCTAACCGGGCACAAGCAGGAGGAAAACGAAAATGTCGATCAAGATCACCTTGCCGGACGGAGCGGTCCGGGAATACGCAACCGGGAGCACCATCGAAGACGTAGCGGGATCAATCAGCTCCGGACTGAAAAAAAACGCGGTAGCCGGTAAAGTGGACGGCAAAGTAGTCGATTTGAACCACAAGCTGGAAGCCGACGCGAAAGTGGAAATCGTGACGCTCGATTCCGATGACGGACTCGAAGTGTACCGCCACAGTACGGCGCACTTGATGGCGCAGGCGCTTAAGCGGATATACGGCGATAAGGGCGTGAAGCTCGGCATCGGTCCGGTTATCGAAGACGGCTTTTACTACGACATCGATCTGGAGCAGCCGGTCTCCTCGGAAGATCTGGAGAAGATCGAGAAGGAAATGGAGAAGATCACCCAGGAGAACTTGCCGATCGTCCGCCGCGAAGTAAGCCGCGAAGAAGCGATCCGCATCTTCGAAGAGATGGAAGACCCGCTGAAGCTGGAGCTTATCCGCGATCTGCCCCAGGATTCGGTTATTACGATTTACGATCAGGGCGAGTTTTTCGATTTGTGCCGGGGGCCGCACTTGCCTTCGACCGGACGGATCAAGGCGTTTAAGCTGCTCAGCGTAGCGGGCGCTTACTGGCGCGGAGATTCCAAAAACAAAATGCTGCAGCGCATCTACGGCACCGCATTCCCGAAAAAAGCGCAGCTGGACGAGCATCTCGTATTGCTCGAGGAAGCGAAGAAACGCGACCATCGCCGGATCGGCAAAGATTTGAAGATGTTTACGTTCTCCAAGGAAGTCGGCCAAGGTTTGCCGCTGTGGCTGCCCAAAGGCGCGAAGCTTCGCCGTCTGATCGAACGGTACATCGTCGATCTGGAAGAGTCGCTTGGTTACGATCATGTGTATACGCCGGTGCTCGGCAGCGTCGAATTGTACAAAATATCGGGCCACTGGGAGCACTATCAGGAAGATATGTTTCCGAAAATGGAGCTGGACAACGAGGAGCTCGTCCTTCGTCCGATGAACTGCCCGCACCATATGATGATTTACAAAAGCGATCTGAGAAGCTACCGCGATCTGCCGATCCGCGTAGCCGAGCTGGGCACGATGCACCGCTACGAGATGTCGGGCGCGCTGACCGGTCTTCACCGCGTACGCGCCATGACGCTGAACGACGCCCACATCTTCTGCCGTCCGGATCAGATCAAGGAAGAGTTTGCGCGCGTCATCGGCCTGATCCGTCAAGTGTACGAAGACTTCGGCATCAAAGACTACCGCTTCCGTCTGTCGTACCGCGATCCGAACGACACCGAGAAATATTTCCCGGACGACGCGATGTGGGAAATGTCCCAGCGTATGCTGAAGGAAGTCGTCGAGGAGATGAACCTTCCTTACTTCGAAGCGGAAGGCGAAGCGGCGTTTTACGGACCGAAGCTCGACGTGCAGATCCGCACCGCGCTCAAAAAGGAAGAAACGCTGTCGACCGCGCAGCTTGATTTCCTGCTGCCGGAGCGGTTCGGCCTCGAATATGTCGGCGAAGACGGCAACAAGCACCGTCCTGTCGTCATTCACCGCGGGATCGTGAGCACGATGGAGCGAATGACGGCGTTCCTGCTGGAAAACTTCGTAGGCGCGCTGCCGACCTGGCTGTCCCCGGTTCAGGCCGTAGTCATCCCGGTATCCGACAAATTCGACGACTACGCGAAGCAAACGGTTGAGCGTCTGCTTGCCGCCGGCGTCCGCGCCGAAGCGGATCTGCGCAACGAGAAGCTCGGTTACAAAATCCGCGAGGCGCAGCTCGAGAAGACGCCTTATATGCTCGTTGTCGGCGAGAACGAAGTGAATAACGGAACGCTTTCGGTGCGCAAACGCGGCGAAGGTGATATCGGGGCCCATGGGACCGATGCCGTGGTGGCTATGATTACCGAAGAGATTCGCAGCAAAAAAGCTTAATGAGGTTTTTCACGCACTTCATGATACAGGCTATGACCAAAGACATGAATGCCGGCAAAGCTTCCCAGAGAGAGGGGAACAGGTGAAAGCCCCTCAAGCCGCCGCCGGACATTTACCGCTTTGCAGCCGCTATGGCGAACGGACGGACCGCTCTTTAGGGCCCAGTCTCACTAGCTGCAGCCGCCTCATCCCCGTTACCGGATGCCGTAAGGTAACGCGCGCTTGCCGGTGAAGGAAGCGGCGGTACGAACTTAGGGTGGAACCACGAGACAAGCGCTCGTCCCTTTCCGAGGGATGGGCGTGTTTTTTCGTTCTCATAAACCAATAGGGACGAATATCAAATGTCGATTCAAGTGGAATTGCCGGACGGGTCTGTAAGGGAGTATGTGCCGGGTACGACTGTCGCTGAGGTGGCCGGGTCGATCAGTTCTTCCTTAAAGAAGCTTGCGGCTGCCGCCAAAGTAAACGGCAAATTAGTGGATTTAAGTTGCAGGCTCGAGAACAGCGCGAAGGTTGAGATTATTACGCTGGATGGCGCGGAAGGACTCGAGGTCTATCGTCACAGTACGGCGCATCTGATGGCGCAGGCGCTCAAGCAGATCTACGGGAACAAGGAAGTCAAGCTGGGGATCGGCCCGGTTATCCAGGATGGCTTTTATTATCGTAGGCGAGAACGAGGAACGCGACGCCACAGTCTCGGTCCGCAAGCGGGACGGGAGCGACCTCGGCTGCTTCCGGGCAGACGTTGTAAGCGGCATGATCGAGGACGATGTGAAGGGCAAAAGATAACCGAACGTATTTGTTGCATAGCCTGAACCGGATCGGGGCATCCTCTTCTGTGTAAGGGGAGGTAACCCATATCATGTTATCATCGAAAGTACGACTGTCCAGACGATTTTGGGCGGCGCTGCTGATGGCGCTGCTGCTGGCAGTGGGAGGAACGATGGAAAGCCGGTCGGGCGACGGATACGCCCAGTCGGCGGCAGCCCGGGCCAGCTTATCTGCCGGCATCGGCGCTGCAGCGCCGTCGGAGGAGCAGCCCGGCCAGACGGATGACCCGGCGCAAACGGCGGCGGCTTCCGCGTCCGCGTCTTCCAGCGACACGGTTATCGAACGATTGTCGAAGCTCAAGTCCCGGCAAGAGCTGATCGAAAAAAATAAACAGTTCCCGATGCTTCACGCCGATCCGTCCCAGTTTCTGGAGACGGTTGAGGTTGTAGCTACCGGCTATTACGCCGGAGTCGAATCGACCGGCAAACGTCCCGGACATCCGCAATACGGCATTACGTACTCTGGAGTCAAGGTGCAGCAGGGCGTGCTGTCGACGATCGCCGCCGATCCGAAGGTGTTCCCGCTGGGAACGATTCTGTATATCCCCGGATACGGATACGGCATCGTAGCGGACACCGGCTCTGCGATCAAAGGCTTTAAGATCGACTTGTATTACAAGACGAAAGATCAGATTTACAAAGAATGGGGCAAAAAAACGGTTAACGTATTTGTCGTCAAACGGGGCGAAGGACGCGTCCGGGAGGAAACTTTACAGCAATGGAACGACATCTGGTCCGAGGTTTCCACTCGAAAAGTGAGTTCTATTGCCTTATAATGCAAGATTTAGAAGAAACGGATACTCCGCGTGTCGAAAACGGGATATTCGTTTCTTTTATTTTTACCTATAATATGCTAAAATGTTCCATACGGAAAGCGCATTCATCACTGCTGGACTATTCCTTTTTTTCTATAGGAGATGATCCTGATGTGGACGAGCTTGATTCAAACGGACCAAAGCAGCAAGGAGCAGCAAGATGAATTGCTGATGGATGTTTACAAGCAGATGTTCATCGTAACGTATTCGATTATGCGCAACAAGTCAGAAGCGATGGATGCCGTTCAGGAATCTTGGGTCAAAATTTTGCGTAAGCTCGACACGCTGCGCGACCGGGATAAGCTGATGCAGTGGGCCAAAGTAATCGCAACCAACACCGCCTATAACATGATCAAGCGTAAAGTTGCCGTTTCGCTTTGTTCGCCGGAGGAGGACGGGATGGTGCTGGCTTCATCCGAAGGGGTTGAGGACCGGGTGCTGCGCAACATTATTTTCGAGGAAATTGCCAAGCTGGAGGAGAAGACGAGACAAATTTTAACATACAAATTTTATTACGATCTGAAAGACAAGGAGATCGCGGAGCGGATGGATTTGCCGCTCGGCACCGTCAAAGCCCGCATCCACCGTGGCAAGGAGCAGCTGAGGGCGATGCTGAACGACCCGATGCTGAAGCCGGACTGAGGTTTTGGATTTCAGGCTGATCCCTTACATAATTTCTGCCTCTCCATCAAATAATACAATACGTGGAGGTGAGTGGACATGGCGAAAAACAACAGAAACAACCAACAAAACGAGCAAAATCAGCAAAACAATAACGCTGAGTTTGCTGAAGAAGTAACTGCGCGCGCCAACAACAAAAACGCGAAAAACAACGCGAACGCAAACGCAAACCGCGAGTAATCATACGACAGCAAAGGGTTGTCCCCGAAGATCTAGCGATCCGGGGACGGCCTTTTTTTATTTCTTATCCCTGATCGCCGTTAGCACTCAATCCCCCGCCGCGGCACGACCTTCGCCAAGTATCATATCCGTCTCGAGACCGAGAACGATTTCAATCCGCCGACTCTATATTTCCCGCTCGAATTCTCATACAATGAAAGTACGGAAAAGGGTGACAAACCCAAAGCATGGAGGAATGGATCATGAGAAGCGACTTTTGGAGCAAGGCGATCGGCGGTTTCGTGCTGATCGGGATCGGCGTTTTGTTTCTGCTGAACCAGATCGACATTATCGATATGGACCTGGGATACATCATTTCGCATTTCTGGCCGTTGGTGCTGATCTTTATCGGACTGAGCGGCATTCTTTCGCAGCGCAGCCTCCATCGGGGCGGCGGAGGAGGGTTCGTTTGGGGACTGTTCATGATCGCCCTCGGACTCGTATTCCTGAACAACAATTTCGGATGGATTCCCGGCTTCGGCATCTCCGATCTGATCAAGTTTGCGATTCCCGTCATTCTGATTCTGGTAGGACTCCGGATCTTGTTCCGCCGGCGGGAGCCGCAGCAGGAGCCGCCCTACACGCCCAAAGACTGGCAGCCGTACTCCTCCAGTCTGGATCAACAGGATGCTCCCGATCCACGGATGAACGAGCCGCGCGAACATGCCGATCCGTCGTTCGCCCCTCCGCCCCCGCCTCCTCCGCCGGCCTGGTCCGATGACCGCGATGAGCGGCGCAGAGCCAGACGGGACTGGAGACAGCAGAAGCGGGAATGGAAGCATGAGTGGAAGGACGAGTGGAAAGAAAACTTCGGCCACCACGACTACGGCTGCTCCGGCAAAGGGGTCGACAACCGTCACAATTTTATCGGCGACATCCATATCGGAAGCGATTATTGGCAGCTGAAGCCGCTTAACATCTCCCATTTCGTCGGAGATACGGTGATCGATCTGACGCGTGCGGACATTCCGTTCGGCGATACGACGATCAACATATCCGCCTTTGTCGGCGACGTAAAAGTGTTCGTGCCTAATGACGTGCAGGTGGGCGTCAGCGTCCGGATCTCGGCCTTTATCGGGGATATGAGCGTGTTCAACCGCCGCGAAGGCGGGCTGTTCCGCAATATGAACGAGGAAACGGTCCAATATCGGGATGCCGAGAAACGGATTCGGATCAACGTCAGCACATTCGTTGGAGATGTGAGGGTGAAGCGGGTCGGATGAATCGGTTAAGCAGATCGAGCAATATCAAATGGCAGCTGTTGAGTTATTTTCTGGCCGCGCTCGCGATCGTAACGGGCGGAATGGGCGCAGGCTGGCTCCTGTGGCGCGATGCGCTCTCGGACAACAATATTTGGGTTGAATACGTGTTATTGCTGGTAGCGTCAGGCATAGCCATCTGTTATATGATCGTCACCCGGTATCAGCGCAAAATCGATACGCTGCATCTGGCCATCCTGCAACTGGCCAGCGGCAACTTGGGAGAAAGGATCCGTCCTCTGGGCATGGATCCGTTCGACCGTATATACAATGATTTTAACGTGATGGCTTCATCGCTCGAGAAGAGGGTCAAGCTGCTGCAAAAGGTCGGAGAAGAAAACGTGATGCTCCAGGCGGAGTCGAACGAGGCGGCGGTGATCGAGGAACGGAAGCGGCTTGCCCGGGATTTGCACGATACGGTCAGCCAGCAAATGTTCGCGATCCATATGTCCGCCTCTTCGCTCGCCAAGATGGTGCATCGAGGGCAGACCGAATCGGTGGCGCCGATTCTGGAGCAGCTGGTTACGATGTCGAATTTGACGCAGAAGCAGCTCCGGGGGATGATCGCCCAGCTGAGGCCGATCGAGCTGGAGGGCAAACGGCTGTCCGAAGCGCTCGACAAATGGTTTCCCGATTATTGCAGGCAAAACGGGCTGCAGGGCAGCATCGATATCCGGCTGGACGGGCCGCTCTCCGACGGCATCGAGCACCAGCTGTTCCTGATCGTCCAGGAAGGGATGGCCAATGTGGTCAAGCACGCGTCGGCGCGCCACGTCGAACTGACGCTTCACGATAACGGCAATCAGTACGTGCTGCAGATGAACGATGACGGACAAGGCTTCTCCAGCGATTCGATCCGCATGAACTCCTACGGACTGTCGACGATGCGGGAGCGGGCGCAGAAGCTGGGAGGAGAGATGGACATCTGGAGCAAGAGCGGGGCCGGAACCCGGATCAAGATCAGCATCCCTAAATTTATGGATGAGGACGAATCCGGCGGCGGGCAATCTGAAACGGAACAGGAGCAATCGGAATGACGGAACAGATGAAAATTATGATTGTCGACGATCACGATATGGTGAGGCTCGGGTTGAAGACGTATTTATCGCTGGAGGGCGATTTCGTTATTACCGGCGAAGCGGCGAACGGCAGAGACGCACTGACGAGGCTGAAGGAGACAAGCGAGGAAAATCTGCCCGATCTGATCCTGATGGATCTGATGATGCCGATTATGGACGGAGTTGAAACGACGAGGGAAGTCACCCGGCTTTATCCGGCGATTAAAGTTATCTTGCTGACCAGCTTCCTGGAGGATGAGAAAGTGCTTCAGGCCGTAGAAGCCGGTGCGGTTACTTACGTGCTGAAGACCGTTTCCTCCGACGAGCTCGCACACGTCGTCCGCAGTTCGCTGCGCGGCCTGCAGGTGATGAATGCCGAGGTGTCCCAGGCGCTGACCCGGGGATTGCGCCAAAGATCGACCCAGTCCGGACAAGACAACGGTGAAGGGCTGACCAGCCGAGAGAAGGAAGTGTTGCTGCTCATCGCAGACGGCAAGTCGAACAAAGACATATCTGAGGAGCTGCACATCAGCATCAAAACGGTAAAAACGCATGTCAGCAACCTCCTTATGAAGTGCGAGGTGGAGGATCGTACGCAGCTGGCCATCTATGCCCACCGGAAAGGATGGAGCGGCAATCCCGACGCTTAAATGGAAGAAGGGATAAATTATGCCGGTTTGGCCCAAGCTATTGGAAAAAGCGAAGGAGCCAGCCATGAAGCCGATACCATCTGCTCTTGAGAGCCGCACGGACCATTTCGATCATGTCAGGGACCATGTCCAGCAGTTTCAATTTACGCTCGGAGGCAACTGGGATTACACGCAGGGATGCTTCGACCGGGCGCTGGACGAAGAGCACAAAGTGTGGCTGCGCTTGCCGTTCGAGGTGACCCGCGGCCGTCTGGAAGGCGCCGAGACTTCCAATCCGGGGACGCTGATTATGATGGGCACGCCGTTTGTGCTGAAACATATTTACAACGAAGGACTCGATTCGGAAGCAGTCCCGCGTACGTACGGGGCGCTGATCGACCAGTTTCAGGACCCGGTCGACAAAGACGCGAGCGTAGAAGATCATTGGGTGACTCAAGCGAAGGAGCTGCTTCGCGAGGTGGAACAGGGGCTGGTATAGCCCCTTTTCGGCGTTTTCAGGTGCATCGTTTCTCGTAGTGACAAGATCC
Source organism: Paenibacillus oceani (assembly GCF_014705615.1). Taxonomy (GTDB): domain Bacteria; phylum Bacillota; class Bacilli; order Paenibacillales; family NBRC-103111; genus Paenibacillus_AB; species Paenibacillus_AB oceani. The sequence goes on along the minus strand of NZ_JACXJA010000047.1, from coordinate 6,005 downwards.
CTAGGGTACACGGCTTTTTTAGATTCCTTTTAGTTTGTTTTAAGGTTCGTTTAAGGTTGCGGGTGCAATATATAGACATAAGGAACAGCACCACTCGTTAACCGCCAGGGAGAACGAATCCGGAGGAGGAGATCTACAATGGACAACAACAAACGTGATTACAGCGACTTCTTCAAGCCGCAGGACGATACCCCTAACCGCAGCGCCCATGACGACGGGCAGAACGAACATAAAACCGAGAAGCCTTCGTACTACTACTCGTACGGACCTTTCAAATCGATTCCCGAAGAGCAGGGAGAGACGACGACCGCTTCATCCGAGCGGGGAACGTCGCAGGTGGAGATAACGGCGCCGCGCCCGGTGCGTCCGTACTTCGGTTATTCGCCCGAGCAGGACCGCCACATGCAGTCCGTCGCTCCGTCGCAAAACCAGTGGGAGTACAACAACGCCAAGAAAAAATCTTCCTTCAAGTCGTACTTCTCGGCTTTTATGGCTGGGGCCGTACTTGTAGGGGGACTGATGTTCGCATCCGACAAAATGGATCTGTTCGGCGGCTCCGGGGCGATCCCGGCCGTGAACGGCAGCGGTTCCGGTATCGTGAACAAGGCGAATGGAAGCGGAGGCAACGGAGGAGCGACTACCGCTGCGCTCGATTCGGTCGTACGACCGGGGAACATTTCCGAGATCGTTAACTACGCGAGCCCGGCTGTCGTTAAGATCAACACGTATGTCAAAGCGAGCAACCGTTCGAGAAGCAGCACGAACAACGACATTTTCAACTTCTTCTTCGGCGACGGACAGCGGCAGCAGACGCCCAATAATAACGGCAATCAGCGCCAGTCCGCGGGAATGGGCTCCGGCTTTATTTTCGACAAGGAAGGCTATATTTTGACGAACGAGCACGTCCTGAACGGGGCCGACGAAATCGAAGTTGAGGTTCAAGGGTACAGCGAGCCGTTCAAGGCGAAGCTGCTCGGGTCGGAATACAGTCTGGACCTGGCCGTGCTCAAGATCGAGAAGAAGGACGGCAAAGACTTCAGCTTCCTGGAAATGGGCAGCTCCGACGATATCGCCGTAGGCGAATGGGTCGTGGCGATCGGCAACCCGTACGGCTTCGACCATACGGTAACCGTAGGGGTGCTGAGCGCGAAGGAACGCCCGATCGATATCCCGGACAACCAAGGCACCCGCGAATACAAACATTTGCTGCAAACCGACGCTTCGATCAACCCGGGCAACTCCGGAGGCCCTCTGCTCAATCTGAAAGGGCAAGTTGTCGGGATCAACACGGCGGTCAGCGCCCAGGCGCAAGGAATCGGCTTCGCCATTCCGACAAGCACGGTCACCTCGGTGCTGGAGAACTTGAAAAACAACGTGAAAATTCCGATTCCTTATGTCGGCGTCGGCATCCAGGACATTCAGCCGAACTGGGTGCAGGAATTCAAGCTTGAAAATACGGACGGCGTCATCGTAGGCTCCATTACGCAGGGCGGACCTGCCGAGAAAGCGGATATTCAACCGGGCGACGTCATTATCGACATCAACGGAGAGAAAGTTCAAAACGTCGAGAAATTCCGGGAGAAAATCAAAAGCATGAAGGTCGGCGATAAAGTGACGATGACGATCGTGCGGAGCGGCTCGAAACTGACGACGGCTGTGACGCTCGGCGACATGAACAAATAATACCGGATACGCGGGCGATGCGAGGAAAGCAGATCGGGACGAACGAACGTTCCGCTGCTTTCCTTTTTTTCGGGTGCGGCTGTTTGCGTTCGTATCCGGGCGTATTATACGATAGAAGGATAAGAAGCTTGTTGGATGGGCAGGAGGGTGAGCCGCTTGAGAGAGCATATTTTGGTTATAGACGATGATGATAAAATTACGTCGATGCTGCGCCGGTCGCTTGCGTTCGAAGGGTATTCGGTCGTAACGGCGAACAACGGGGCTGAAGGGTTGAAGCAGATGCTGGCTCTGGAGCCGAATCTGCTCATCCTGGACGTGATGATGCCGCATATGGATGGATGGGAAGTATGCCGCCGCGTACGCGAGGGCGGGAGTCAGGTGCCGATTCTGATGCTGACGGCCAAGGACGAGATTGCGGACCGGGTGAAGGGGCTTGATCTCGGCGCCGATGATTATTTGGTGAAGCCGTTTGCCCTGGAGGAGCTGCTGGCCCGGGTCCGTTCCTTGCTCCGCCGCCGCGGAGGGGCTGAGGAACAGCGGACGAATCGAATCCAGTACGATGATATTTTGCTGGATCTGGACACCCGGGAGGTATTCCGCGCGGAGCGGCTCGTCGAGCTGACGACCAAGGAGTTCGAGCTGCTGCATCTGTTCATGCAAAATCCGAAGCGGGTGCTGTCGCGGGATACGATTATGGAGAAAATATGGGGCTACGACTACAGCGGGGAATCAAACGTGCTTGAAGTGTACATCGCCTTGCTGCGTCAAAAGCTGGAGGACCACGGGGAAAAGCGGATCATTCAGACGGTGCGGGGAGCGGGCTACGTGCTGAGAGGGGAATGACGGATGTCGATACGTCTGCGGTTGACGCTTTGGTATTCGGGTATATTGGCTGCTACTATTCTCGTATTCGGGGTTGCCCTGTATACGTTTTTGTCCTATAAAATGCGAACCGACTTGCGAAACGAATTGGTCATTCAGGCCCAAGAAGTGAACCGGGAAATCCGTGGATTCGGTTTCCTTTACAGCTTGCCGGATCTTCGCGAATTCAAGTCTTCCGGCATTTACATGCAGAGCATATCTATCCAGGGCCAAGTCAAACGATCGAGCAATTTGAACAGCAACTTACCTTATTCAGAAGAAAACATCAATTTGGCACTGCAAGGCAAAGGGTCGTACCAGATGATCCAAATAGGCCAATTTAAACTGCTTATGTATTACAGCCCGCTCGTGCTGGAAGGCTCGTTGGTAGGTGTTTTACAGGTGGCGACCCAAGTGGATGACGTGGAGCAGTTTTTGAATAATTTGAATCTTATCCTTATTCTCGTAGGGTTAATGGCCATCGTTTCCGCTGCTTCGGCCGGATGGTTTTTATCCCGCAAGGCGCTGAAGCCGATCGAAAACGTCATCACCGCTGCCAATGCGATCGAAAAAAGCGCCGACTTGGACAAGCGGATCGACTATAACGGGCCGAAGGATGAGATCGGCCGGCTGACGGACACGATTAACGGGATGTTGTCGCGTATCCAGATTATGTATTCGGAGCTGGATGACGCTTACCGGGCGCAGCGGCGGTTCGTGTCGGACGCTTCGCATGAGCTGCGTACGCCGCTTACGACGATTCGCGGCAATGTCGATTTTCTTGAGAAAATGTGGAAGGCGTTGCCGGCGATTGAGGGCAGGAGACCGGATGGCGATCTTCCGGCCCGACCGGCCGGAGAGGAAAGCGTGGAGCTTTCGCTGGAAGCGATGCACGACATCGCCTCAGAGGCGGAGCGGATGAGCCGGCTCGTCAACGATATGCTGTCCCTGGCGCGCGCCGATGCCGGGTTTTCGATGAACCGGGAAACGGTCGAGTTGAAACCGCTAGTGGACGAGGTCATCCGCCGGGCGCAGTTTCTGCCGCGCACCGTGGAGTGGGTGATCGGCGATCTGGAGCCGCTGGAGGGCGCCGCCGTAAGTGGCAACAAAGATTATTTGCAGCAGCTGATGTTTATCCTGATTGAGAATGCGTTCAAATATACTGATGAAGGCAAGGTCGAACTTGATGCTTTGCGGATGGGCGGGCAAGTGGGGCTCCGGATCAGCGATACGGGAATCGGAATGGATAAGGACGAGATCCCGCATATTTTCGAACGGTTTTACCGGGCCGATCCGTCCCGCGGCAAAAAGGCCGGCACCGGCCTCGGTCTCTCGATCGCCAAATGGATTATCGATCAGCACGGCGGGTCGATCGAGGTGAAGACGCGCAAGGAAGAAGGTACCACATTTGTCGTCTGGCTGCCGCTGCTCGGTTCGCTTCCCTCTACGGAATGAATGCGATATAATAGATGGAATATTTGACTTCCCGGACGATCCGGTGCGAAAGCAGGCGATGACTAGCGATGGAAGTGTTGAAAATATCTCCGAGAGGCTATTGTTACGGCGTCGTAGACGCCATGGTGCTGGCCCGTCAGACGGCCCGCAACCTCGATTTGCCCCGGCCGATCTATATATTGGGTATGATTGTGCATAATAGTCATGTCACCGAAGCTTTTGAGGACGACGGTATCATTACGCTTGATGGGGAGAACCGTCTCGAAATATTGGACCAAATCGATAAAGGTACGGTTATTTTTACCGCTCACGGAGTATCGCCCGAAGTCCGTCGCCGTGCGAGAGATAAAGGGTTGACGGTCGTCGATGCGACTTGCCCTGATGTCACGAAGACGCACGACCTGATCCGGGAGAAGACGGAGCAGGGGTACAAGATTATTTATATTGGCAAAAAAGGGCATCCCGAGCCGGAAGGCGCGATCGGCATCGCTCCGGACCATGTGCATCTGATCGAGAAGGAAGAGGAAATCGACCGGCTTGAGCTTAGCGCCGACCGGATCATTATTACGAACCAGACGACGATGAGCCAGTGGGACATTCGTCACATCATGAGCCGGCTGATCGGGAAATTTCCGCAGGCCGAGATTCACAACGAAATTTGCCTCGCGACCCAGGTTCGCCAGGAGGCGGTCGCGGAGCAGGCGAAGGAGGCCGACCTCGTCATCGTCGTCGGCGACCCGCGCAGCAACAACTCCAACCGGCTCGCGCAAGTATCGGAGGAAATTGCCGGAACGAAAGCGTACCGGGTATCCGACGTATCGGAGATCCAGAAGGAATGGCTGCTCGGCATTCGCAAAGTCGGCGTAACCTCGGGCGCTTCGACGCCAACCCCGATTACGAAGGAAGTCATTACGTATCTGGAACAGTTCGATCCGGAAGCTCCCGAGACATGGGAAATCAAGCGGACGATCAATAAGAGCAAGCTGCTGCCGCCGGTCAAATTAAACACCAAAGAATAGGATGATGAGCCGTGGCGGAGCAAGTCAAGCGTCGAACAACAGCCGATAACAAAATGTTTCTACGCAAGTATATTCGGGGACTGGGCCGCTGGTTCAAGTACCAGTACTTGCTGCTGACGCGCGCAAAAGGCGGGGCCGCGATCGTGGCCATGGGGTTCTCGATCGGCCTCGCGATAGAGATGTTCACGCTGCCTACGTTCGGGCTTGCGTTTTTCCTCATCTTCCCGCTCGTTTACTTGCTTCGGGCTAGTCTGGCCGCAGCTTTGATCGGCTTTGTATTCGGTAAAATCATCTACATTCCGGTCGCTTTCCTGAATGCGAAGGTCGGCGGACTTCTGGTACCGGACCGGTTCGACGAATGGCTTGCCGTGCTGCCACATTGGATCGGCAAGGCGCTGGCCGTCAACGCGAAGCTGATCGCCGGGGGGATCGTCGACGGGGCGATATTGGCGGCAGTGCTGTATATGCCGCTCAAATATGTGTTGGAGTTATTCGCCAGGAAGCGTACCGAGCGGCGTAAGATGCGCCGGGATCAGCTTGCGCTGGTGTTGAAGGAAACGAACCGTTAACTTCTATTTGGATAGAAATGAACGCAAACACGCCGAAGGCCTGTGCCGACGGCGTTTTTTTGATGCATAGTTTTCGCAAACTCGTGACTTTAGTCATGAGTTAGAAAACATCGGATAGGGCGTGGCTTATGCCACGTAAACGATCCGATACATGTTTAGGTGACTATTACAACAATCCCTTTAATGTCAAGGTTTCTATAGGTGAACGACGCTGACATATGTTACCCTGTAATCAGAGGTGATTATATGTCAGAAATAAAGCGTGGTCGTGGTTACGTCTAGGCCATTCAGTACCACATCGTATGGTGCGTAAAGTACCGACACAAGATACTTGTGGAAGAAATCGACGTAAGACTAAAAGAAATTCTTGTTCAGATTGCATCCGATAACAACTTCACTATATCTGAAATTGAAAGCG
>NZ_JACXJA010000046.1 GCF_014705615.1 Paenibacillus oceani | reverse complement strand
GCTGTGTAAACCTTACACGAACTGTCGGAACGACAGGGTTAGCTTGGTGAACTTCTCTTCGTTAGAAGGGACTACCCAAGAATCTCGTGACTTTAGTCATGAGAGGTTCAAGAGATCAGAATGTTTATGTTCTTCACCGTATTAAAGCGAAGATAAAACCGGAATATAAGCTAAACCTTATTCTAACGGACATGGTGGAGGTTATTTCGCTAAAAAACCGTTTTTTTAAATGTAACGGTCACCACAGCGCTTATTTACTCCGAACCGCCTCTAAAAGTAACATTTCCCACCAAATAGCTGCATCGATGTCCGTTAAAAAACAAATAGATCGATATTCATCGTAATAACGACCGCTGTGTCCGTTGTAGTTTTTGCTCTCTGCCCGCATTTGGTTCTGATAACGAATGCTGGGTTCGTTAGCCATACCACTGCAAAAAGACAACACGACTGAGGGCGAGTGGCTGGAGCGAAGGAAGGTACCCATTCCCTTCCAACGTACAAACGTATGGGTTTTCACGTCAAAGAACCGTCCGGGTACTTTACGGAAAGTTCTTACTTAACGATTCAGATTGTCTATGTTCGCTAAAGCGTTAAAGCGAACCGAGGCCGAGGCATTCTGAACTAAGAAAAGCTACCTCTTACGCAGGGTCATTCGTCGAGGAATACGCTTCGTTTAGAAGCTTTTCTTATTGAGAATCCGTTCTGATTCCGATATCGATTCTTTCGTGCGATCGTGGCTGCGCAGAGGTCCTTCCTTCCGTTACTTTTTCTGCATAAGACGACAACTGTAGTAAGTTGAGCTAAATATACACCATGGTTAAGCAGAATGTTGTGGAGAAAAGAAACAGGCTTATAGCTTTCGTCATAAAGCTGCTACGGAAGGATAAGCTTTGAGTGTCAACAATCCGAGGGCTAATCCAATCGAGACTCCAAACAAGATGTCTGAGGCCTCAAGCCATTTTTTCGGAACGGAATGGACTTTAATTTTCATTAGTTTAACTTATTATAGAAGACAAAGTTGAAACGACGGATCTTGTGGATAACTAAAGTGAAAACTGTGGACGTAATGTGGACAAGTGAATAATTTCGGGGATAAGTGGCTGATTCGCTCCATTTTCGAACATAAATCCATTCACATGTTGATAAGTTTTTTGAATTTGTGCGCAATTATATGAATTCGTCTCTACCTTCGCGGAAGCGGCATTCCTAACATGCTTCAGACCGGTTGAAAGGAAGCGGTCGGGGAAGTCTCGTTTCCGTTTGGCGTAAAGGAAATGACCTCTTTCAAGCAGTCCATCGATCGAATGTGCCAGAGAAAGAGGGGAGCTCTTGAAGTGAATAGTTGAGCTGGGAATGCGACTTTTTCGTTATAAAGTCGTTTACCTTCATAAATGGACGCTCCGGGAAAAAAGGGGGTTGACGGAAAGCTTGTTTATCCTGTATAGTTGCTTTAACGATTAAAAGCATAAAAGCTTAAAAGCGAATACGCGTTGAAGCGTCTAAGTGCGAATAAGTTTGCCGGATCCGGCATTACGGACACAAAGACAATCAGGGGAGAGGAATTCATTATGATCGCAATAGCATCCAACAAAGTTTCCGACGAGCGCATCGCCGAAATTGTCCACCATATTGAGAAGCACGGCGTACAAGCACACGTATCCAAAGGAACGGACCAGACCGTCATCGGCATTATCGGCAAAGCCGACCCGAAGCTGGCTGAACAGCTCCGCCAAATGTCCGGAATCGACAATGTCATCAAAATCTCCAAGTCCTACAAGCTGGCGAGCCGCGATTTCCATCCGGACAATACGGTCATCGAGAGGAAAGGTGTACGCATCGGCGGCGGCGAGCTCGTCGTGATGGGCGGACCTTGCGCAGTGGAGACGCCGGAGCAGATCGACGAGATCGCCCGTCTCGTGAAGGCGGCAGGCGGCCAAGTGCTGCGCGGCGGCGCGTTCAAGCCGAGAACTGGTCCTTACAGCTTCCAAGGCGTGGGCGTTGAAGGACTCGAGATGATGGCGGAAGCGGGACGGAAGCACGGGCTGCTGACGATCACCGAGGTAATGACGCCCGAATATGTCGATGTATGCGCTGAGCATGCGGACATTCTCCAGGTCGGAACGCGCAATATGCAAAACTTCGACTTGCTTCGCAAGCTGGGCACGATCCAGACACCGGTGCTGCTGAAGCGCGGATTCAGCGCCACTTACGACGAATTCCTGAACGCAGCGGAATACATTCTCGCAGGCGGCAATCCGAACGTTATGCTTTGCGAGCGCGGCATCCGCACGTTTGAGACGTACACCCGGAACACGCTCGATCTGACCGCGATTCCGGTATTGCAGCAGCTTAGCCATCTTCCGGTCATTTCCGACCCGAGCCACGGTACCGGACGCCGCGAGCTGGTCGAGACGATGTGCAAAGCTTCGGTAGCGGCAGGCGCAGACGGCTTGATCGTCGAGATGCATACCGATCCAGACAATTCGATGACAGGAGACGGCGTACAGTCGCTGTTCCCGGATCAATTCGCGAAGCTGCTCCAGGATCTTGAGAAGCTGGCACCGCTGTGCGGCAAAACGTTCGAAACGAAAAAAGAACCGATTCACGCTTAATAGCGGCCCGCATAACAAGAAACCTCCAATACCACGGTACAACAGTGGATTGGAGGTTTTTTCTGTGCTGCCTGCAAATGGAAGCAATCACGTATTAACCGTAATAATGGGAGCGGAGGCGGTCGGCGGCGTCAGCGTGGAATCGGCCGCAGAAGCAACGAATTGAACGACAATTGGGGTGGTGGAACTGATCTGGTCTCCGTCCGCAATCTCGATCTGGCTGGTCGTAATCGTCGAGAGTCCGTTTTGCTGCAGCACACCGTTGATATACAAGTTGTAGTAGCCGAGGTTGTCGGGGAAGGCAGTAACCGACGTACCGGTGTCATCCACAAAAGCGGTGGCAAGTATAGTCAAGGTCGTATCGTCCAGCGTTCCGGCGGAAGCCAGGGCGACATATTGGGAGGAGGAGGCGGTGACAGTCGTGTCGACATCGCCTCCGGATAACGTCGGCTGGCTGGAAGTAGCAGTAATCGACAGTTTGATCAGGCTGGCTGGCATAGGTTCACCCCCTTTCCGAAATTTCCGTTTGCAAGTGGGGCTGCGCTTTGCGGTGCGGCGTCTTCTTCTTTTGCTTGATTTACTTGTTATCCGTACGAACTGAAGCACGATCGGGGCGCCTTCCGGAGGAAGCTCCTTGCTGCGAAACGTAAGCTTGCCGTCCCGGACCGTATACATGCAATCCGGCTGAATGACCCCGTTCACGTATAAACTGATGTAAGAGACCCGCTTCGGGTCGCGAATCCGGTTCGCCTGGAACGAAGGGCTTGCATCCCTGTTCGTATAGACTCTCCGGCAGCCGTCCGATACGGCGCAATAATAAGAGCTTCTGGCTGTCCATCTCCCCTTCAGCGTTGTCACCCCCACTCGGTTCAAACCGTATGTAAGCAGCGTCACTACCATTCATATAGTGGATGCAAAAGCTGCTCAAACGGTATGGACTCTAATCCGGCGCCGTTAAACATTTTTGGAGTTTGACGAAAATGTGAACGGAAACGCTTTCGATGTAAACATACCTGACATGAGATTAAAAAATACCTTACATAAGTATTGACGCTGTTTTTGTCGAGTCGTATAATAAGGACCATAAACAATCCAAAACTTGAACAATGACCGGTGGAAATGCGGAGAATGTTCGGAAATAGGGAGGCTTTTAACATGTCTGTCCAAAATGTGCTCCATCTGATTAAGGAAAAAAATATCGAATGGGTCGATTTCCGGTTTATCGGATTGTCGGGAAAAGCTCAACACATCAGCTTGCCGGCGAGCGAGGTGGACGAAGCTACTTTCCAAAACGGAGTCGCTTTTGACGGTTCTTCCATCCCGGGTTTCCGCGGAATCGCAGAATCTGACATGGTTATGATGCCGGATACCGAGACGGCTTATGTAGATCCTTTCACCGCACATCCTACATTGATCATTATGTGTGACATCCATACGCCGGACGGCGAACGTTATGACCGCGACCCGCGTTCGATCGCCCAGAAGGCTGAAGAATATTTGCAGAAGTCCGGTGTAGGCACGACGGCGTTTTTCGCACCGGAATCCGAATTCTTTATTTTTGACGATGTCCGTTTCGAAAACGGCATGAACAAATCGTACTTCGAGGTGGATTCCGAGGAAGCGGCATGGAACTCCGGACGCAAGGAAGAAGGCGGCAACCTGGGCTTCAAAGTGCCGGTCAAAGGCGGATACGTTCCGGTCGCACCGATGGATAAGCAGCAAGATATCCGCAGTGAAATGTGCCGTCTGATGGCGGAAGCGGGCCTTCGCATCGAGCGCCACCACCATGAAGTAGCGACTGCCGGCCAAGCCGAGATCAACTTCCGTTTCGACACGCTGACCAAGACGGCAGACAATCTGCTTAAATATAAATATATCGTGCACAACACCGCTCACCAGTACGGCAAAGTAGCAACGTTTATGCCGAAGCCGCTGTTTGGCGATAACGGGTCCGGCATGCACGTTCATATGTCGATTTTTGACGGCGATACGCCTTTGTTTTATGAAAAAGGCGCTTATGCTAACCTGAGCGAAATGGCGATGTATTACATCGGCGGCGTGCTGCACCATGCTCCGGCTTTGATCGCCCTGACGAATCCGAGCACCAACTCGTTCAAACGTCTCGTTCCTGGCTACGAAGCTCCGGTTAACCTTGTATTCTCCAAGGGCAACCGTTCCGCAGCGGTCCGGATTCCGATCGCAGCCGTTACGCCGAAAGGATGCCGCATCGAGTTCCGTACGCCGGACTCCACAGCGAACCCGTACCTGGCTTTCGCGGCTATGCTGCTGGCCGGTCTGGATGGCATTCAGAACAAGATCGACCCTCGCAAGCTGGGCTACGGTCCGTTCGATACGAACATTTACGAGCTGTCGGATGCCGAGAAAAACGAAATCCGCAGCGTACCGGCAACACTCGATGACGCGCTCGACGCGCTCGAAGCCGATAACGAGTTTTTGACGCAAGGCGGCGTATTCTCCAAGGACTTCATCAATAACTATATCGAATACAAGCGCGGCGAAGCCAAATCGGTCAACATCCGCATTCATCCTCAAGAATATTCGTTGTACTTCGACTGCTAATCGTATTGTTGCTTTTTGCCTCCGGCGGGCTTCCGCCGGGGGTTTTCGCTTTTTTGCGCATCACGGTGGAGACGAGAGCAATCGGCAAGCGACGCTGCCGCAGGAAGTCCGTATATTTCCAGTCCGGCCGGCTAACAATAATGGGAGCAGCTGTGAGCGAAGGAGGGGATTGGCTTGTTCGAACCGCAAAACGATCGGGCGCAGCGTACCGAAAAGTTCGCCACCGACGATGGGTGGATGGAAGACCTGGATGCAGCCGAAGATAGAGACGTTATGCCGGATAACGAGGCCTACGATAATGCCGAGACGTTTGGCGAGGTGCTGCGGCAATATGCGGATACGGTAGCTTTCGTGAATGTGCTGTATCCGGATCAGATGGACGTCGGCGAAGCCGAAGAAGCGTTCGAGGACGGATTGGCCGGGGAAGACGACGAAGGCGGCGAAAATGGGACGGAACGAGGCTGATGCAGCTGGAAGATGCGTTCCGAATCCGAAATGACTGGAGAAACAAGCGAAAGCCGGGCGGAGATAACGGCCAGTACCGTTATTCGTCCGGTTTTTTTGGTGTTTTGGAATGAAACCGTTTGCCGTTGCCAGACTGCCAAAACACACCCTGCTGACCAGAGACCCGAGTCGTATCCGTTACTGGACTAAGGTCCGGCTGGAAAAACAATCCCTGGTCCGATTTTCCGGAAGCCGTAATTCTCTAAGATAAAGAAGGAGAGAGACAACATACAAAAAGATAAAAAAATAAAAGAAGGATAGGGTGGAGTTGTTATGAAAGCATTAAAGATGGTAAAGAAAACGGTAGTAGTCGGAGGATTGGCGGCGGCGATGATGTTCGGCACAGCGGTGTCCGGCTTCGGAGGTTCGGCATTTGCGGCCGAAGTGAAGTCGCAAGTAAACTATCAACAAGTAGTCGATCAAAACTTATCGTTTGTGATCGGTCATGTCGCTTCGATCGCCGACCGGGAAGATTATTCGATTCGCGATGCGCTTAGCCAGGGGCAAAGCCTCGTTCAAGCTTCCGGACTGACCAGTCAGGAACTGCTGAACCGGCTCGTAGAGTCGATGAACCAGTCGATTGATTTTGCGGCACGCAACGACAAGGACATCGAGAAGGACGACTTGAACCGGATCAAGTCCGAAGCGGCCGGCAAGCTGTCCACGATCATTAATACGAACGGATACGACGATACGAAATATAGCAAGGTAGATTACGATAAAATAGTAAAAAGAGAGCTGTCGTCCGTCGTTATCCTCGTCTCGGCTTATGCCGACAAGCAGGACAGTGTGATCCGCGATGCGCTGCAGGAAGGCAAAACACTCGTAGAAGCTTCGGGCCTGAAGCACGGGGAACTGCTCGACAAGCTGAAAGCTTCGATCAGCCAGTCGATTGATTTTGCAGCCAAAAACGACAAGACGACAACGAAGGAAGAGCTGAATGAAATCAAGTCGAAAGCGGCCTCCGAATTGTCCAAAATCATCTCGACGAACGGTTATGACGATTCGACGTATGACGCTGTCGAGACCGATTATACCAAACTGGCGGAGAAGGAGCTGTCCTATACGGTTATCCGCGTATCCGCTTATGCCGACAAGAAGGACAGCGAGATCCGCGATGCGCTGCGGCAAGGTAAAACGCTCGTCGAGGCATCGGGCCTGAAGCACGGGGAATTGCTTGACAAGCTGACCGCCTCGCTGAACCAATCGATCGATTTTGCAGCCAAAAACGATAAATCGGTTGAAGCGGAAGAGATAAGCCGAATCAAATCCGAAGCGGCGGGCAAGCTGTCGAAAATCATTACAACAAACGGATACGACGATCGTGCGGCGGCCGCCAAGGTCGATTACAAGAAGCTGGTGGAAAAAGAGCTGTCATATACAGCCATTCGCGTGTCGGCTCAAGCCGATAAGGATTACAGCACAATCGTCGATGCGCTGCAAAATGGCAAAACGCTCGTAGAAGCATCCGGACTGAAGCATGAAGACTTGCTGAAGCAGCTGATCGAGTCGCTGAATCAATCGATCGATTTCGCAGCCAAAAACGATAAGACGGTCACAGCCGAAGAGCTGAACCGGATCAAATCCGAGGCAGCGGGCAAGCTGTCGACGATCCTGTCGACCAGCGGCGGATACAAAGGATAATCGCAACGATATAACAGACGTCAAAGACGCTGCCAAACCGCCGTAAGGCGGGAATGGAGGCGTCTGTTTCTGTGCTGCTCGGAATTGCTGGAGAATTCCTCTTGTCAGTACGTCGGCCATGTCGAGCGCCTGCGCTTGAATCGAGTCGCCCAAAGCGACGTTTTCCGCATAGTTTTTGGCTAAACGGGTGGATACTTCTTGGGTAAGCAGATTCAAATGCTCTGTCATCATGCCTTGCCATTCCGCTTTGGTCAATAAAGCCGAGTCCGACCAGATCGTGGAAGCGCTCCGGAACCGGGGCGTGGAAGTGGAATACATGGTGAAGGAAAACGAAGGCCACGGCTTCTACAACGAGGAAAACAAAATTGATTTTTACAGCGCGATGGTCCGTTTTTTTGACAGCCACTTGAAGGCGGAGTAAGGCTGGCGGGAGTGAACCGAATTACGGCGGCGGCTCCGGGCGGCAGACGTTGTGCGTACGATTTATATAGAAAGGGCGGTTCCTTACGGGGACCGCCTTTTTCGGTTCCTTTTTGCCTAAGGAATTCGCTGAAAGTCATTTTTTTGTAACAATTTGGTTGTAATCTAAAGGGTAAGTGTGTGGAGGAGGGAGCTTATGGGAGAACTTTGGACGGAAAACGAGGCGGTGCACTTGCTGAGCAGGGCAACCTTCCACGTATCGCCGGAAGATGTGCAGGCGGCACTTGCTCTCGGAAAAGAAGAAACGGTGCGTCGGCTGATCGCAGGGGAACCCATTCACGGTGAAAAGGTTCAACTGCCGCCGATCGAAGAAGTTATGGCGGACGGTAAAGAACTGAAGGCGGACAACATCACGGATCATCAGACATACTGGCTGTACCGGATGACGGTAAGCGGAGAGCCGCTAGCGGAAAAAATGACGCTTTTTTGGCATAACCATTTTGCTACGTCGTACCGGAAGGTGGGCTACACGGAGCTTATACGAAACCAAAACGATCTGTTCCGCTCGCTGGCGCTGGGCAACTTCCGCAAATTGGTGCTTCAGGTCGGACAAGACCCGGCGATGATGCTTTGGCTCGATTCCAACAATAATAGGAAGGGTACGCCGAACGAAAATTACGCCCGCGAAGTGATGGAGTTGTTCACGCTCGGGATCGGCAATTATACGGAAGAAGACGTTCAGGAAGCGGCACGCGCTTTTACCGGCTGGCATTATGATCGGAAGGAGGCGAAAGTGCAATTTTACAAAAAAAATCATGACGACGGTTTGAAGCTGGTTCTCGGCGAAACAGGCAACTTTAATGAACAAACGGTTGTAGACGTTTTGTTCCGGCAGGAGGCGCTGGCTCCTTATATGGCGCGTAAGCTGCTCGAATATTTCGGCACCGCGAGCCCGCCCGAAGCATGGGTGAACGAGGTGGCAGCCGACTTTGCCGCGAAGGAAACGATAGGAGAAGTGCTTCAATCGCTTTTTCTGTCGGACGAGTTCTACAAACCGGAATATCGGCTCACGATCGTAAAGTCGCCTGCGGAGTACGTAGCAGGCATTATCAAGGCGCTTGATCTCCCGATCTCCAAAAGCTTCATGAATACGATGCGCAAAATGGGGCAGGAGCTTTATATGCCGCCTGATGTGAACGGCTGGGAAGGCGGCGCAGACTGGCTGATCGCGAGTTCGCTGCTGGCGCGTTCCCAATTTGCCGAATCGATCGCCAGTCGCGTCAAAAACGCCATGTATCAATCGGAAGCATATACGCCCGTACGTAAGGATAACGCTGAGGCTTGGATAGACCTGTGGAGCCGCAATACCGGACTGTGGGGACTCGGGGAACGAAGCCGGAGCGTGCTGGCCAAATATGCGGACGATACATTCGTACATGCTTCCTCCAATATAAGCGGAATGCGCGGACTGCTTCAATTGATGCTGGTTTGTCCGGAAGCCCAGATGAAGTGAAACGGGCGGTTAGCATGTTGCAAATCCAAAGGGGAGCCTAAGAAGGAGGCGATATTCATGAAAATGTCCAGAAGGGAATTTATCGTGAGAGGATCGGCTCTGTTCGCCACGCTCGGACTGGGGGGACCGCTGCTGTTCTCTCCGTCCGGCGAAGCGCAGGTCCAGGATGAAAGTAAAGAGGGGGGCGGCGGTACGGCAGAATCTACCGTGCTGGTCGTTATTCAGTTGTCCGGCGGCAACGACGGGATCAATACGCTTATCCCGTACGGTCAGGGCGTATACTACGATTCCCGCTCGACGCTCGCTTTGAAGGAGAGCGAGGTGCTGCATCTCGACGGGAAATCCGGGCTTCATCCGAGTCTGCAAGGACTGCACCGGATGTACGAGGCCGGGAAGCTGGCGATCGTCCAGGGCGTCGGATATCCGAATCCCGACCGGTCCCATTTCCGTTCGATGGATATCTGGCAAACGGCTGAGCCGGACAAGTTCATTAAGGAAGGCTGGCTCGGCCGTTACGTCGAATCGTCGCTCGGCGGCAACCGCAATCCGCTGAAGGCGATTCAGATCGGAAATATCGCCAATAAGGCGTTCGAGTCGGCTACCGTGAACGCGCCGGTCATCCAATCGATCGAATCGTACCAATTGCTGCTCGACCCCAAAGCGCCGAAGATCGAATTTAACCGGCTCGCCCAGTCGTTTCTCGATATGTACGATCCGAAGCGCCAAGGGGTTCATCTGCAGGTCGCCTGCCGGAGGGGCGCGGAAGCTTACGAAAGCGTAGTGGCGATCCAAGAACTCGCATCGGCTTACAAACACAAAGTGGAGTATCCGAAAACGGCAATCGCCAAAGATTTGAAGGTGGCCGCCCAACTGCTCGCCGGAGGGTCCGGCACCCGCGTCTTCTACACGCAGCTTGGCGGCTTCGACGATCACGCGGACGAGAAGGAGCAGCATGCTAAGCTACTCCAGGAGCTGGACGAGGCGGTTACCGCCTTTTACTCCGATCTGGAGGAGCAAGGTCTCGCGGGCAAGGTGGTTACACTCGCGTTCTCCGAGTTCGGGCGCCGGGTGAAGGAGAACGGAAGCGGCGGCACCGATCATGGCACGGCGGGACCGGTATTCGTCATGGGAGGCGGGGTGAAGGGCGGGATGTACGGTGTATATCCGAGCCTGGAACGACTCGATGCCCACGGGGATTTGAAGCACGAGGTCGATTTCCGCTCAGTGTATTATACGCTCGTAGACCGCTGGCTGCAGGGAGATGCGAAAAGCACGCTTGGCAAGTCGTACGAGACGCTCGGATTTTTGGCGTAAGCAGCGGACAAGCAAAAGGAGCACCGGCAGTGAGGGGGTGCTCCTTTTTTGTATGCGAATGGTTAAGACTCCATGGTACAGCGCAGTAAAGGAACGACTGCGTCTTGCAGTCTTACAGCCAGTCCTCGCATTCCTCGGTCCAATTGCCAGGGGTCAGGACAGGCTTGCGTAGAAATACGCTCGGCACATGCTTGTTATAATCGCTGATCCGGTTATTAATCGTGTTGAGCCGTTCGGCGAAATCTTCGGGGAGCGCGTGTGCGGCCTCGGCCAGCAGTTGCTCCAGTCCGGCGCGAATGTCATGCTGCAGCTTCAGCCATAGCGGAAAATCGCAGGCATTTTTGCATTCTGTGTAAAACGGATCGAAATCGTTCGTATCGGCGGTACGCTGCGGTTGATATTGAAGATCGGTTAAGGCTTCCATCCGGATCCCTCCTCATACACATAAGAACTTCCGCGGTTGATTTCATTATAACCCGCCGGCTGCGGTCCGAACGAATCCCGGTATGGCGAATTAAAGACAACTTTATGTCCGATCTATGAAATGATGGTTATGCGGCTTTAGAGTGATTTATGCCCTGGACGTTCACCTTGACCGCCAACTGTGTATAGCACCGCCTCCGGCAGTGCATCCTAACGGTTGGAACGGCAGGAGGTGAATTCCATTGGCAAGCGAACATGTCAAGCAGCAGGCGCAGAAAATTGTCGAGAGCTGCGGCAAGCTGCAAAATATGACGACCGATGAAGCGATACGCAACGAATTATCGAAAATCAAGCAATGCTGCCAGTCGATCGAAAGCCAGATCTGACCGCGATGCGGATTGACGATGATCCGTCGGAAAACGGCTGATGGCGAGGAAAGATGGCTGACGGAAGACGGAAGAGCAAGGATGGAAGACGGAAGAGTAAGGACGAAAGACGAAAGACGAAAGACGAAGAAGCCCGCGGGATATGTGGTCCCTGGGCTTTTTTCGTATAATTGCATCCTCTGCGCACAGGCGGGGAAGCACCAAATAAGGGTGGTTTGCACCTGTTATTTGGTCCGAAACTCGCTTGGACGGTGAAATAAGACTGGTTTGAAGCTGCTATATTCGCCAAAAAGGGTGCAGACCCGATCATTCGGTGGAAATAAGGGGTGCAAACCGCTTCTATTCGCTCCGGTCAAGCGAAAAGGCCAAAAATAGCGACTGCCTAAGACTCTTATATTGCTCTAGCATGGTGAGTTTTACACGAAGCCCGCTAGCACGAAGCTTGCCACCCCGAAGCCCGCCACCCCGAAGCCTGCCACTACGAACCCTGCCCACACGAAGCCCGCGCCAACCGAAGCTCGCCACATGACGGCCCGTCTAACCGAAGGTGACCCGGAACTCCACGCCTTCCGCCGTATTAACGGCCGTAACGGAAGCTTGATGCAGATCGGCGATCCTTTTCACGATGGCGAGTCCGAGTCCGAATTCGCCGTGTTGGCCCTTGCGGAATTCTCCGAACAATCCGGCCAGCAAGTCCGGCTCGATCGGAGGGCCGTCGTTGCGGACTTTGAACAAACCTCCCCCGCCCCCCGGTCCGACGGCTTCGGTCGATACCGAGATGCCGGAAGCGGCATAGCGGATCTGATTATCCAGCATATTTTCCAGCGCGATCGTCCACTGCTCCCTGTCCCCCCGCACGGTAAGCGGATCAAGCTGCAGCGACCATTCCAGCTCCGGCCGCTTCCAGCGAAGACGGTCGACGACCTCCTCCGCCAAACGGTCGAGACGGACCGTTTCCAGCCGAACCTGCTTCTGAGTCGACAAGTAGTCCAGCTTGGTCAGATAAAGCAGTGAGCGAATCCGCTTCTCCAGCCGTTCCGCCTCCTGATCGATCACGTCGACCGACGTCTGGAGGTCGCCCTTCGGGTAGATGCCGTCCTGGATCGACTGCGCATAGCTGCGAATGACCATGACCGGCGTTTTCAGCTCATGAGAAATATGCTGTAGAAACGACTGCTTCGTCTCGTCCTGCCGGAGAAGCTGCCGGCGGGTTTGCTCCATGGAGACCGCGAGCCGGCCGATTTCGTCTTTGCGGTCCAGTTCGATCGGCTCTTTCCAGTTCCGGTCGGCGATATGTTTGACGTAGCTTTCGAGCTTTACGAGCGGGCGCGACAAATATTTGGCCAGCCACAAAGCCGGAATCCAGCTGAACAGCATAATCAGCCCGAGGATGAGGAATAGCCGGAACGACAGCTCGCGGACAAGCTTGTTGCGGTGAGCGTCCCACATGTACGACATGACGTACAGCTTCGTTCCCCTGTACGATTCGGAACGGATGACATAAAACAAATTCTCGTTATTCAGCGCATGCGAGTAACGCTGGATCTGCGACGTCTGCGACCGGGCTTCGGCAATCAGCTGTTGGCGGAAATCGGCGGTCAACGTCGCGAGGTTCGGCGCCATCTTGCCGTCGTCGGTGATTAGCACATGCCGGACGGTGCGGATATTGAGCTGCTGCTGGTCGCGCTCGACCGTATTCGAGCCTTCGAGCCACCGGTCCGCCAAGCGGTCCTGCTGCCTTCCCGCAAACAATGAGTTTTGAGCGTCTTCGATCGTATTGTAAATTTCTCTTGTAAAAAAATCGCCGAGGAACAGCGGGATCACGACCAGGATGAGCAGCGTAATTCCCGACGTAATGCCGGCGATGACGAGCCAGATTTGTACAAACAGCGGCTTGTTTTTCAAGTTCACAGCTGCACCATCCTGTACCCGTATCCGTATATCGTCTCGAGACGAAGCTCGGGCAGCTTTTTGCGGATTCGGCGGACGAGGTCGTCGACGACCCGGTCGGTGCCGAAATAGTCCTCGCCCCAAACCTGGTTCAGCAGCTGTTCGCGGGCGAACGCTTGTCCCGGGTTGCGGGCCATGAACAGGACGAAGTCGAACTCTTTGGACGTCAGCTCGATATTCTCGTCCCGGAGGTAGACCAGTCTTCTGCTCTCGTCGATCCGGTAAGGGGCGATCTCGATTGCGCTTCCGATAACCGGCTGCGCACGGGATTGGGGCAGAGGCAGACTGTAAATGCGCTCAAGCAGTTTGCGCGTCCGGATCACCAGTTCCCTCGGCAAAAACGGCTTCGCCAAATAGTCGTCGCTGCCCATCTCCAGCCCGATGACCCGATCGAGATCCGCGTCCCTTGCCGATATAAAAATAACGGGAATACCCGGAGAATCGGCCTTAATCGCGCGTATAAGCTGGAACCCGTCCAGATCGGGGAGCATGATATCCAAAATCCACAGGTGAGGCCTCAGGGGGATGGCGGCAAGAGCGTCTTCACCGTTGTAGAAGCTGTGTACGTGCCAGCCTTCCTTTTGCAAATAGGTGGTGAGCACCTGGTTCAAGTTCTGTTCGTCCTCTACGAGATGGATGCGGAACGACATGGGGAACCTTCTCCTTCCGGGCGTTGGCTGCTTTTATTATAACATGGAAAAGGGACGCTTTCGGGCGTCCCCACTCCTAATCGAATTTACAGCAATGAGACCGACGCTCCGCCGGATTTAGGCGCTTTCCAGCTTTGCGTCTGAGCTTCGCTTTGGCTGCCGCTGTCGTTTTGCGAGCCGGCTTTGCCGCGTTCCTTCATTTTTGGCGCTTGCGGCTGAACCTGCTGGCCAGTTGCTTTTGTTTTCAACTCCGCCACCTTGGCGGCAAGCTGTGTATTGGACTGCTTCACATCTTCAAGCAGCTTCGCCAGCGCCGTACGGATGCCGTCGGCATTATCCGCCTTGATCGCGTCGGTCAGCTCCTGGCGGTTAGCCCGCGAAGCTTGCGCGGCAGCGGGATCGCCTTGAAGCTCCGCACCCGTAACGATTCTTTTTATATCTTTGCCGAAAGGCAAAGCGCCGTCCTTCATCTGTTCACGAAGCTGCTCCTTCGTTATTTCACCGCTTTCGAGCTTTTGTTTGAGCTCATCCTGTTTGGCCTTGATTTGCTCCTTCAGCTCGTCCTGCTTGGCTTTCATCTGTTCCTTCAGCTCGTCCCTTTGCGCTTGCAAAGCGTCGTGTACGCCTTGATCCTGAAGCAGCGTTTGCAGCTCCTGATGGAGCGTTCCCTGCTCCGTCAAAGCCGCCTTCCAGCTGTCCAGCGTATCCGGCGCATATTTCTCTGCCAGCAGCTCCATATACTTATGCTGATTGACGGAATCGCCGCCGATCAAATGTTTGCCGCCTTTCTGGATCGCGAAGCCTTCGTGGCCGAAGCCGCCGCGTCCTTTGCCGAAGTTCATCGAGTCCTTACCACGCGGCTTGGCCGGAGCCGTGCTGTTCGTTCCGGGCATTGAACCGGAAGAATCGGATTGGCCGTTCTGCTCGGCGGCGTATGCGGCTGCCGGAATAAGCAAGGCTAGTGCCAGGGTGGCGGGAAGTATCGTCTTTTTCCAGTTCGTCAACAGTTTCATTGTCGTTCCTCCTTGTGGTTCGGATAGGTGTTCCGTAGACTACACTTACAGCATATCGGCAAATTGAGGGAGAAAAATGAAAAGATTGTGGGAAATTGTGAAAAGAAAAAAACGAGCCGGGCCGGCCGGTTTTGCTTGCGGCATTTGCTTATTTTCTACCTTATTAGCATTTTCCACTTCCTGAAATGCCTACTGCTGCAACGGTTTTGGGGTTTTATCAAGGAGCGTGGCGAAAAATCGAACTGTGTTGAAAACGCTTTATTTACTACCGGCGAAAGCGTTCTATAATGGGGGATATGCGACCGAAGTTGCATACAGGGGGAAGCAGGAACTACCGATAACGGGTTCCGAAGCCATGTTAAAAAGGAGGAGTCGGGTATATGGCGGGAATGAAAAAAGCTCCGCTTGTGCTGGCGATGTCGCTGGCCGCATCGATCGTAGCGGGGTGCGGAGGCAAAACCGAGGAAGTTAAGCAGCCGGCGGCAGGGGGAACGGCGGAACCGAAGCCAAACGCGGCGGCAGCCGATTACGGGGATACCGGGGGAATCAAGCTGCCGATCGTCAGTACGCCAACTACGCTGACGTGGATGCTGGTCAGCGATAATCCGAACTTGGGCGATTCGATGGTCGTGAAAGAAATCGAGAAACGGACGGGCATTAAATTGGATATTCAGGCGTATTCAGCCCAGACGTTTAAAGACAAGCTGAAGGTCGTGGTCGCTTCCGGCAAGCTTCCGGACATTTTCCACGGACAGACGCAGGCGGAAATTAATAAGATGGGCGGTCAGGGAGCGCTGACGCCGATCAACTCCTACTTGAATCAGCTGCCTAACTTCAAGAAGCTGTATGTCGATACGGCGGAGAACAACTGGATCATGAAATCGTGGTCGGACGAGAAAAACAATATGTATGCTTGGCCGATCTACGGGCTGAACCGCGACGTCAACCACGGCTTCCTGTACCGCAAAGATATTTTCGACAAGATCAACATTAAAGAGTGGACGAATACGGACGAGTTTTACGCAGCGCTTAAGCAGTTGAAGGCGGCTTATCCGCAGTCTTACCCGTACGCCTCGAAGACGAAGGAAAACATATTCCGCGACTGGGCTTACGGCTGGGGCATCGGCGGCTCGGGCAGCCCGGCCTATTACGACGAGAAGGCAAAAACATGGAAGCTTGCGTTCACGTCGCCCGAATACAAAAATATGATCGACTTCATGAAGAAGCTGTACGACGAAGGACTGATGGACCCTGAATTTATAACCGATACCGACGCTTCCTGGACGGCCAAAATGACGACGAATAACAAATCGTTCGTAACGTTCGACTGGATCGGACGTCTGGATGCGTTCGCGAACCAGGTCAAGTCGCAAATTCCGGAATACAACCTGCGTTACGGCAACCCGGTCGGTCCTACCGGCAATATCCGCAGCCTGCCGAAAATAAGCAATTTCGGCATCGTCGTGCCTAACGGCAAAAACAAAGAAGTCGCCCTGAAGCTGCTCGACTACTTGACCAGCCCGTCGGGATCGTCGCTTGTCACAATGGGCGTCGAGGGTCAAACGTTCAACCTGACGAACGGCAAGCCGGTATACTCCGAGCTGAAAGATGTGGCCAATGTCGATATTAAGGCGCTTGAGTCGAAATACGGCATGTGGTTGGAAGGGATGTACTTGCGTCCGGACAAACGGAGCGTATACTACAACTTCACGGAGAAGGAGCAGGAAGCGCAGGACAAAATCGTCAAGGCGAGAAAGTTCGAAGCGGCCGATCCGGAGCTGAAGTTTACGGATGAGGAAACGAAAACGCTCGCGGAGCTCCGGGTTGCCATCGACAAGGCGGCGAACGAGTTCAGCACGAAATACGTCATGAAAAAAGAATTCGGCGAGGCGCAATGGAACGAATGGCTGCAAACGGCCGAAAAGCTCGGCGCGAAAAAGTTTATCGACGCCTACAATGCCGCGCAGAAACGGTACGACGAGACGAAGTAAGAGCGATTATACTCCGCTGACCGATCGAAGGATTTCAAGGTCGAGTCGTTTCGGTCCGAAGCGGCAGCTTGCGCTTAGCAGAACGGCATGCTTTTCAATGAAATCAGATACAGTCGGTCAGCGGCACCCGGATGGCGGCAATCGCCGGTTATAAGGTCAGACTTCGATCATGTGTCTTTCCATGCTCTGACTTTGTACGAATCCGGGTGTCCTGTTCTTGACCTGGGAGGAAGCCCATGCAAACGACACAGCCCGAGCTGGCTACAGGGCGGAAGCAGAGCGCCCGGCATTCCCGGCTCGTTTCGGCTTGGCGGCATATGAAACGGGACCGGCAGCTTCTGATCTTATTTATTCCTTGTATCGTGTTTTACGCGTTGTTCCGGTACGGCCCGCTGTACGGACTCATTATCGCATTTAAAGATTACAACGTTTACCAGGGCATACTCGGCAGCGAGTGGGTGGGACTGGAGCATTTCCGTAAGTTTTTTGACAGCCCCGACTTCTGGCTGTTGTTCAAAAATACGTTTCTGCTCGGATTGTTCACGCTCATATGGGCATTTCCGTTCCCGATCCTGTTCGCGGTGATGCTGAATGAGGTGCGGAGCGTCAAATTCAAAAAGACGGTGCAAACGTTCAGCTATTTGCCGGCGTTTCTGTCCGTCGTGATTGTCAGCTCGATGATTATCGACTTTTTGTCCCCGACGCACGGTCTCGTCAACGAGGCGCTAAAGGCGCTGGGACTGGAAGCGAAATATTTCCTCGCTGCTCCCGAATGGTTCCGGGGCATCTATGTCTCGTCCGAAATCTGGCAGCATATGGGCTACGAGGCGATCATCTACCTCGCGGCCATCGCCAGCATCGATCCGACGTTGTACGAAGCGGCGCGCGTGGACGGAGCAAGCCGGTTCCAGATGATGCGCTACATTACGATTCCGAGCATCATGCCGACCATCCTGATCATGTTCATTATCAAATCGGGCTCGATGTTCCGGATCGGCTACGAGAAGGTGCTGCTGCTGTATAATCCGATGACCTACGAGGTGGCGGACGTGTTCTCTACCTACGTTTACCGGAAAGGGCTGCTCGAGACGAACTATAGCTACGCGGCGGCGGTAGGGCTGTTCGAATCGGTAATCGCCCTGATCATGCTGCTTCTGTCGAATCGGATCAGCAAGCGGGCGGGAGGTCGGGGATTATGGTAAAAGGGGGAGCGCTAAGGCAGCGGTTTACGCCGTTTGATGCGGTGCTGGTCGTTGTATTAAGTCTTGTGGCGATCGTCACAGTATACCCGGTGCTGTTCATCGTGGCCGTCTCCTTTAGCGATACGGCGTACATTGTGCAAAACAAAGTGTTTTTGTGGCCGAAAGGGTTTAATATCGAAGCCTACAAGCAAATTTTGGAGAATCCGAAAATTCCTCGCGCGTACTGGAATACGATCGTATATACGGGGCTCGGGACGCTGATCAATCTGCTAATGACGGCCATTGCGGCATATCCTTTATCGAGACCGACCTTTTTCGGCAGAAAATGGTTTATGATCGCGATCGTGCTGACGATGTTTTTGACCGGGGGGATTATTCCGACTTATCTGATCGTGCAGAAGCTGCATCTGATCGATACGATGTGGGCAATCCTGCTGCCAAACGCCATCTGGACGATCGAGCTGCTGATCCTCAAAAGCTTCTTCGAATCGATGTCTCCCAGCTTGCGGGAATCGGCGGTGATCGACGGAGCCTCGGAATACCGGATTTTGGGCAGCATTATGATTCCGCTGTCGAAGCCGGCGCTTGCTTCCATCGGTTTGTTTTATTTTATGGGACACTGGAACAGCTTCTTTATCCCGATGATTTATTTGAACGACACGTCGCTGTATCCGCTCCAGGTTGTGCTGCGCGACATGCTGTTTTTCGATACGGCCCGCGAGACGGGGTTGATCGACCAGGCGACGCTCACGCCTCAGGCGTTAAAAAACGCGACGATTTTTATCTCCATGATTCCGGTGCTCCTCATCTATCCGTTCGCCCAGCGATATTTTGCCAAAGGGATCATGCTCGGCTCGGAGAAGGGATAACCGAGCTGCTGTCGAATATAGCGAAGACGACGACTCGGGTTATCCCCGCGTAGGAATGGGGTGGCGCTTTGACCAAGCTCAGGATGATGAGGGTCAATAAAGGGCTTCTGCAAATCTTCTTAGCGCTGCTGCTTGTAGGGACGATCATGTTCGTATCCAATTATCTGGTATACAAAAATTCGCTCTCCGGCATCTACAATCAGGTCAGTGAAAACAACAAGCTGGTCGTTAAAAATATGATCCGCGTGTTCGACGACAGCTTCAAAGATATTAACGAACTTATATATGCGATCCAACTGCTCCCGTACAACGCCTGGGAGGCGGAAGGCGAAGGCGCGCTGTCCATGCCGGATGCGTATATGACCTATACGAATATTAGGCTGCTGCTCTCCCCGATCGAATATATCGAGGAAGTGATCGTTTACCATCCAAGCTCGGATCTTGCGATCACGGCCGCCGGCACGATCCGGCTGTCGGAGTTGATCCGGAACGGCTACGCCAATTCGACCTACAGCGCCGACTACTGGAAGCTCCAGGCGAACGCCAAACATCCACTGCGGGTATATCCAGCCGGCTGGTACGAGGATACCGGACAGTTCGGAGGAACGCAGAAAAAACTCATTCCGGTTCTTGGCAGTAATCAGACGTCCAATATGAACGTGCTCATCTTTCTGGACAACGAGAGGCTGATGCAGCATGTCAACCAGCAGGCGATGATGCAGGGCACGTCGCTGATCGTGATGGATCAGGACCGCAATATCGTCCTGAATACCGAAGAAAGCTGGGATCTGGTCGATATGCTGGGCGAGCTTCGTTTCGGATCGAACGCAGAGGAGACGCTCAAAAATAAAGATTACGAGTACAATTTGTTCAAGTCCGACTATAACGGGTTTCTGTATATTAATAAATCGCCGTACCGGTTTGCCAATATGGAAGCGGTCACAGAAGTGAACCGGAACATTATGGCCGTGGCAATCGCCTGCGCGATCGTGCTGTCGGTGCTGCTCAGTTTTTATTTGTACCGGCCGGTGCGCAGCATCGTCAAGCTGGTCGGGCTGCGGGATCAGCGCGAAGCAGGCGCCGATTACCGGATTATCCGCAGCGGGATTACGAGAATTCAGGAGGAGAACGTCTCGATCCGCACCGAGATGGACGTATTTCGCGCGGAGATGCGCAAGTCGGCGTTCCACCGCTTGCTGCTGGACGAAGCTCCTTCGCGGGAGGCCGAGCTCCGGCTGCAGCAATATTTCAAGGAATTTTATGAAGAGAAAAGCTTCGTTCTTGTCATCGTCGGCTTGCGGGCGAACGGGGACGGCGGGCAGCCCGGTTCCGGGCGTCTGGAGGAAATCGCCTTGCGGCTGCAAGAAGGGATGCGGCTGACGGAGCGGCCGGTGCATGTATTCCCGATGGCCGGGCGGCGGCTGGTGGCGGTGATCGGCTTGCCCGGCGCTTCAGCGCGCGATCCGATCACCCGGGAGTTGAACGGGCTGATGCCGAAAGGGGCAAACGAAGCATGGGACGGTTATACGGCTTCGGCGTCGATCAGCCGTCTGTATGCTTCCGAAGCGGCGAACGTGCACAAGGCGTATCGCGAGGCGGAAGACGGCTTCGCCTATCGTCATATCCACGCCGATAGCCCGGTAACGGACGTGCAGACGATCCGGCATACCTGGAAGGTGCACGTGCCGTTATACGATATCGAGAAAGCGGCCCACTGTCTCGTAACCGGCAACGAAGCCGAATGCTTCCGGCTGATCGACGATATGTTCGCTCAGAATAAGGAGAAGCACGTGCATTACCATCAGCTGGCCCTTGTAGTCAAGACGGTGTTTTACCGGATGCTGAAGCTGCTCGAGACGAGCGAAGCGGACCCGTCCGAGATCGCCGTGCTGGAGGCGGAGTTTATCCGCCGGTTGGACAGCGCCTCCCGGCAGGAGGAGATGAAGAAGGCGCTCGTGAGAGCAATCAAGGCGATCGCGGACAAAACGAATCTCGGACATAAAAGCAAGCTCGACGCGGTATCCATCGCCCGGTACATCGACCTGCACTATAATGAAAACCTCCATCTCGACCATATGGCGGAGAAGCTGGAGACGACCCCGAAATATTTTTCCAACTACTTCAAAAAAACGTTCGGCGTCAACTTCGTCGAGTATTTGAACAAAGTCCGGCTGTCGCATGCCAAAGACATGCTGAAGCGCACCGAATGGTCGGTTGCCGAGATCGGCGAGAAAACCGGCTATCTGAATTCCTCCACCTTTACCAGCACATTCAAAAAGTACTACGGCATCTCCCCGAGCGAATACCGCCGCAACAAGCAGACTGATCCAGTCCCTTTGCAAAAAATCGAGCCTTGAAGAAGCGGCCTTGCCGGGTGGCGGAGATGCTTGCCTCCTTTATAAAGGAAGACTTCGAAACGTTGGACATGATCGGAAGTCGGGCGGAATGGTATTCAGCGGGAACGGGATCTCTTACAGGCAATTTTTTTTAGCGTCAAAGCGGCCGTCCGGCGGAGTCATCCGCAGGCGGTCTTTTTTTGTGAAGATTTCCTTTTATCAGTATTCCTGATGAATCCTATAAGATCACTCTAATTGACCGATACCGCCTGTAGTGGTAGGGTTCAAGAGGGAAGTATAATTTAGATAAGAATACTTGGAATTTATTTCAGTGGATGTT
The DNA here is from genome assembly GCF_014705615.1 of Paenibacillus oceani. GTDB lineage: Bacteria > Bacillota > Bacilli > Paenibacillales > NBRC-103111 > Paenibacillus_AB > Paenibacillus_AB oceani. The sequence goes on along the minus strand of NZ_JACXJA010000046.1, from coordinate 59,634 downwards.
AGGCGAGGTGTATACGTTTGGAACTTCGAGTCACGAACAGTCCCTTTAGTCAGGAGCAGGCCGAACTGCTTAACCGGCTGCTGCCGACGCTGACGGAAGCGCAGCGTAATTGGTTGAGCGGCTACCTCACGGCCTTTCAGGCGGCAGGTTCATCGGCTGCATCGGGTACGGCAGTGCCTGCGGCTTCAACCGGCAGCGTAGCGGCTGTTTCCAAGGAAGCGACCGTGATTTACGGATCGCAGACCGGCAACTGCGCGGGGCTTGCCAAGAAATTCGCCAAAAAGCTGGAGGAGCAAGGCTTCCGGGCTTCGCTCTCCTCGATGAGCGATTTTAAGACGAACGGCTTAAAGAAGGTTGAAAACCTGTTCATTCTGGTCAGCACCCATGGGGAAGGAGACGCTCCGGACAACGCCGTTACTTTCTACGAATTTCTTCATAGCAAAAGAGCGCCGCGGCTGGAAGGTCTCCGCTTCTCCGTGCTGGCGCTTGGGGATACGTCCTACGAGTTTTTTTGCCAGACGGGCAAAGACTTTGACAAACAACTGGAAGAGCTGGGCGGCGAGCGGCTTGTTCCGCGCGTCGATTGCGACGTCGATTTCGGCGAGAGCGCGGCAGAATGGATGAATGCTGTTCTGGCGAAGCTCGGTGAGTCGGCGGCTGCGCCTATTCAGTCCAGCGCAGGTTCGGCGGTGGCCGATACGGAATCGGAATATTCGCGATCGAATCCGTTCCAATCGGAAGTGCTCGATAATCTGAACTTAAACGGCCGTGGATCGCAACGCGAGACCCGCCATATTGAGCTGTCGCTGGAAGGTTCGAATCTGCGGTACGAGCCGGGCGACAGCCTGGGTGTCTATCCGGAGAACCATCCTGAGCTCGTCGACGACTTGATCGAAGCGATGGGCTGGAACGCGGACGAAGCCGTGCCCGTAAACAAAAACGGCGAAACACGGCCGCTGCGCGAGGCGCTGCTTCGTCATTACGAAATTACCGTCTTGACGAAACCGCTGCTGGCGCAGGCACTGCAGCTTACCGCAAATGACGGGCTGAAGGAACTGCTGGAGGCGGGACGGGAGCAGGAGCTTAAGGCGTATATCGCTGAACGGGATTTGCTCGACCTGGTGCAAGATCATTCGTTGAAAGGCGTGCCGGCCGGCGAGTTCGTTTCCATTTTGCGCAAAATTCCGCCGCGGCTGTACTCGATCGCCAGTAGCCAAGCCGCAACTCCGGACGAAGTGCACGTTACGGTCCGAGCGGTGCGTTACGAAGCGCATGGGCGCGTCCGCCACGGTGTCTGCTCCGTTCAGCTTGCCGATCGGGTAGAGCCGGGCGATACGCTGCCGGTATTTATTCAGCACAACCCGAATTTCAAGCTTCCTGAAAATCCGGAGACGCCGATCATTATGATCGGGCCGGGAACCGGTGTCGCGCCGTTCCGGGCGTTTATGGCGGAGCGCCAGGAAACGGGCGCGGCAGGAAAATCGTGGCTGTTCTACGGCGACCAGCGGTTCTCCACCGACTTTCTGTACCAGACCGAATGGCAGCGTCTGCTGAAGGACGGCGTGCTGACACGGATGGATGTGGCGTTCTCGCGCGATACCGAACGCAAAGTGTATGTGCAGCACCGGATGATGGAGAAGAGCCGGGAGCTGTACGCATGGCTGCAGGAAGGCGCGCATGTATACGTATGCGGCGATGAGAAGAAGATGGCGCACGACGTCCATGCTGCTTTGGCGACGATCCTCGAACAACACGGGGATTTGAGCCCGGAGGAAGCCGAATCGTATTTGATCCGTATGCAGCAGCAGAAGCGTTACCAGCGGGATGTTTATTAAAATAGGCTGGGGGTAGTCGCAGCTTTGTTATAGAACAATTGCGAGAGGAGATGGCATGTCATGTCGGACAACAATTTGCTTTCGTCGAACAGTGCGCCGCACAGCGAAGTAGAGCATATTAAACGGGAAAGCAATTATTTGCGCGGAAGCCTCGAAGAGACGCTTCAAGACGTCATCACGGGATCGATTCCCGAAGACGACAATCGATTGATGAAATTCCACGGCAGTTACATGCAGGACGATCGGGACTTGCGGAACGAGCGGCAGAAGCAAAAGCTGGAGCCGGCTTATCAGTTCATGCTGCGCGTACGCGCGGCAGGGGGCGTCGTTACGCCGGAACAATGGCTGATGCTGGATCGTCTGGCGCAGGAGGTTGCCGGCTCGACGATTCGCTTGACGACGCGTCAGTCGTTCCAACTGCACGGTATTATTAAATGGAACCTGAAAAAAACGATCCGCGAAGTGAACGACGCCCTGCTAAGCACATTGGCCGCCTGCGGCGACGTGAACCGCAACGTGATGTGCAACCCGAACCCGTACCAGTCGGACGTTCATGCCGAGGTGTACGAGTGGGCGCGGCAAGTGAGCGAGCATTTAAACCCGCGGACGAGAGCTTATTACGAAATTTGGCTCGACGGCGAGAAAGTGGTGGACAGCCAGGATACCGAGGCCGAACAGGAGCCGATTTACGGACCGGTTTACTTGCCGCGCAAGTTTAAAATCGGCGTAGCGGTTCCGCCGTCCAACGACGTGGACGTTTTCTCGCAAGATTTGGGCTTTGTCGCCATCGTTGAGGACGGACAGCTGCAAGGGTTCAACGTCTCGGTAGGCGGCGGGATGGGGATGACGCACGGCGATCCGAAAACGTATCCGCAGGTCGGTCAAGTGATCGGATTTTGCAAGCCGGAGCAGATTGTCGATGTGGCCGAGAAAACCGTGACGATTCAGCGCGATTACGGCGACCGCGCGGTGCGGAAGCATGCCCGGTTCAAATATACGATCGACGACCGCGGCATCGACTGGTTTATCCAGGAGCTGACGAATCGTCTGGGATGGAAGCTCGAAGAAGCGCGTCCCTACCGGTTCGACCATAGCGGCGACCGTTACGGCTGGGTGAAGGGCAGCAACGGCAAATGGCATTACACATTGTTCATCCAGAACGGACGGATCAAGGACGAGGAAGGCTACCCGCTCATGACCGGTTTGCGGGAAATCGCCAAAGTACATTCGGGGGATTACCGGCTCACGGCGAACCAGAACCTCATTATCGGCAACGTATCGGCCCAGAAAAAGAAAAAGATCGAGGATATGATCAAGGAATATGGGCTGAACGACGGCAAACAGCATTCGGCGCTGCGAAGAAATTCAATGGCATGCGTAGCCCTACCGACCTGCGGGCTGGCGATGGCTGAGTCGGAACGTTACCTGCCTTCCCTGATCGACAAGATCGAGCCGATGCTGGACGAAGCCGGCTTGCGCGAAGAGGAGATCGTCATCCGGATGACTGGCTGCCCGAACGGCTGCGCCCGGCCGATGCTGGCGGAGATCGCTTTTATCGGCAAAGCACCGGGCAAGTACAATATGTACTTGGGCGGCGGATTCGCAGGCAACCGGCTGAACAAGCTGTATAAGGAAAATATCGGTGAGGCGGACATCTTGGATTCGCTGCAGCCGATCGTGAACCGTTACGCGAAGGAACGAAACGAAGGCGAGCATTTCGGCGATTTCGTCATACGTGCCGGGTACGTGAAAGAAGTCAGCTGCGGGCAAGAGTTCCATTCGTAACTAGCGGTATGTTGTAAACGAGGTCAGACCGTATCGGCGCGAGCGATCCGCCGGGCGGTCTTTTTTGTCGCCGGCAGCAAAGAAATAGGACCCCGGTTTCCGCTTTTGCAGGGGAAGCTTGAGGTCCTTTTGTTTGGAGAGGGGGACGTTCCCCTCTCTTAAAATTGGAAGTAAATAAACGTGTTCTGTTCACCCTTCAGGAACAGGATGAGGAACGCGGCCACGGCGGTGTACAGGATCGCGCGTACCGGTGCCGGAAAATAGTTGTGCCACCACACTCCCAGCCCGGTGCGATGCTTGTGCAGGAAATATTCGAGGATATGGAGCACGAACAATCCGATAACGATGCCGAGGAACAAGTAGTGACCGTCGAAGTTGAACGCCTGAGGCGTCAGCATCCGCTTGATCAGCGACAGCGCGGTTCTTAGCCCTTCGGCGCGGAACAGCACCCAAGCGATACAGGTGATATGGAAAAAGACGATGATGGCGATAAACTGGTAGATCCGGCTTTTGTCCAGAAAGCCGAGCCCCAGCTTTTCCTTCAGCATCATGTACAGCTTGTGCACCGTGGCCAATGCGCCGTAAAACATCCCCCAGGCGACGAACGTCCAGGACGCCCCGTGCCAGATGCCGGAGATCGTCATGGCGATGAACAGGTTCGTGAACTGCCGGATCTCGCCATTGCGTGAGCCGCCGAGCGGGATATAGATGTAGTCCTTGATCCAGTTGGACAGCGTAATATGCCAGCGGCGCCAAAACTCCGTCGGATTTTTGCTCAAATACGGGGTTCGAAAGTTGACGGCCAGTTCCAGGCCGAAGAAATACGCAATTCCGAGTGCCATCTCGCTGTAGGCCGAGAAGTCGAAGAAGATCTGGAACGCGAACAAGTAAGCGGCGATCCAGCCTTCGGCTCCGGTCAAGTTGGCGGTGTTCTGAAAAAACGAATCGACGTGCGGCGTCAAATAGTCGGCGAGTACGACTTTTTTGAATATGCCGAGCGACAAAAAGAACGCCCCTAGCCGCCAATTGTCCGCGCTAAAGCGGATTTTGCGCAAGTTGTCGATCTGGGGCATAAATTCGCTCCCCCGCATAATCGGTCCGGCGACCAAGTGGGCATAAAACGAGATGAATACCCAGAAATGGAACACCGACTGGGCGGGCTCCCACCGTTTTTTATAGACGTCGACAAGGTAAGCGATCATCTGGAACGTGTAGAACGAAATCCCGATCGGAAGTACGATTTTGAGCAGAAACGAGTTCTCCGTCAGCAGGGATACGCCCAGCCCCTTTTCCACCGAGCGGATGAGAAACGTCGTATATTTAAAGAACAGCAGATTCGCTACGTTGACGATAATCGAAAACCAAAGGAAAAAGCGGCTGTACGATCCGCGCAGCGCTTTGGAGCAATAATACGTGAAGGCGGTCATCGCCAAAAACAAAATCAGGTTGCCGACCCCGGCCACGATATAAAAGACGATGTTCGCTACCGTCAGCATCGGAATCCGCCAGCGCGGAAATGCATAAAACAGCACCAGCGAGACGATCATCAGCGAGAAAAACTCGGGAGTATGGAAGAGCATGGTCGTTCTCCTATCCGATCATAATGTCTATTGGTTCAAATACGGCCACAGCACGTCGGCCAGCTTGGCGTTGCCTTCCGGAGTAAAGTGCGTGTGATCGGAAAAATAGTCACCTTCGATGACGCCCTCCAGATTTATATACGTAACCGGCTTGTCCGCCATCATCCGGCCGATCGCTTCCAGGTTCGCCCCGTACCCCGGCTTTTCGACCGAGATTCCCATCAGATCGTGATTCGTCCCGCTAAGCACTATCCAAGTTTTCTTGCCTTGCTGACGCTCGATGATTTTGTTCAGGAAATAGACGTCCACGTTGTTTTCGGTCAAGTCAAACGGCTTGTCTGTAAAGCTTGCAACGAGGAGCGGATCTTCCAGAAACTCGTTGTAATTCAGCCCTTGCGACTCCTGCCACTCCTTCTTAATATACCAGGCGCGGGAATCGTCGAGAGCATCGTCGGGAATCGGCCGGTTCGTAAAGTTCAGCCAGGCGTGACTCAGGTTTTGCCGGAAATAATCTTTGTACCTCATCAGCGACAACTGTGGCAGCCATTCTTCGTGCAGAGCGCGCTGAAAATACTTGTAAGGGTCGTCCGGCGTCTTGAAGTCCGAGCTTTTGAGCTGAGGCAGCACATGCTCGTAAGCGTCGCGGTCGAGGATGCGCAGATGCTCGCCCAGCCAAAATACCGAGCGCGGAAAAGGATCCCTCGGAATAAAGGAAGCGTATCGGATGTTAAACAGCAGCTTGTCCGTAGAGATGCCGAACTTCTCCAGCTTCAGCAGCATCGTGTAAAGATCCCCGAGCTGCATGGCGGGAAACGATAAATTGTATACGGTTGGCGCTCCCGGTTTTTGCTGAAGAAATACGTTGACAGCCTGATTGGAGCTGCCCGGACTTCCGTAGAAGACCGAGTCTCCGAGCATGACGATATAATCGCTGCGGTCGTTCCGGTCGATATCCCGTTTGACCTGTTGAAGCACGGCGTCAATGTCGTGCATGTTGTTGTTGTCCAGCATCAGCTTGTAATCCATCCGATTGCTATAAACGTCGGAAAGCGAGAAAGCGTATGGCAGCAACAGCTGTACGGCTATGAAGTAGACAATGAAGTATTTGACGGCTTTCATATCAATTGGTTTCACCCGTTTCCGAAGTCAATATACCTATTTTGTCCGAACATCGATTAGACGTCAACTGTCGACGAAAAGTTTCCTTTTTCATGCAAAAAATAGCCGAAATATGCGAAATGTTTGAGATGCGGCGAATGAAAGCGCAGTGGAATTCCCGGGCGGCTTTCGGCAAAGGAAACAAGCGGTTTCCGGAGAGGGGATTGCGTAAGAGGTCCCATCGAATGTATAATAATATCCATTCGTAAGTATAACACGCGCGATGAAGAAGAGGAGTACGCACGACGAAAACGTCAGAGAGCCGGTGGCAGGTGCGAACCGGTGTGGACGTCTTGCCGAATGGACTTCCGAGCGTCCGGACCGAACCGTTGCGGGGATTCCCCCTGAACGTTTAGGCTCCGGCGGGACGCCTACCCGATATCCCGGGGCACGGTATCGACAATGCGTGACGCTTGGCAGACTATGGCGCCGGCGCTCTCCGACATTGCTCCGTACCGCTAAAGTGAGTTTGCTCATGAGGCAAACTAATTAAAGGTGGCACCGCGGGCTTTCCGTCCTTTTTATGGGGATAGAAGGCTCTTTTTGTTTTTTAAATAAGCGGTCAAATCGACTTCGGGAGTCCGTTTACTGCATAACAAAGCAGAGGGACGGCTGCCGAAGAAATAGGAAAGGAGTGTGGTCGCAAATGAGCGATGGCTGGTGGCGGATGGTACCGGAAAAACGGAACGGACGGAAGCAATATGCAAGACCAGGCGCAAAGCGGCTAAGCCGCCATATCGGAAGAGGCATATACAAATGGAGGGATTTCAATGACTAGAACGAGTATGATATCGGGCATTCGTCCGACGGGAGAGCTGCATGTAGGGAACTATTACGGGGCGCTGAAAGGGCTTGTGGAGGCTCAGGAGCGGTATGAGGCGCGTTATTTTATCGCGGATCTGCATTCGCTGACGACGCATCCGAAACCGGACCAACTGCGCTCCTATGTGATCGAGACGGCGCGCAACTATGTCGCAGGAGGCGTCGATCCGCAGCGGTGCACGCTGTATGTGCAATCGTCGCTGGCGGCGGAGATATGCGAGCTGCACACCTATTTGAGTATGGTGATGCCGCTTGGCGAGCTGATGAGAGTGCCGACGTTCAAAGAGAAGGCGAAGCGGCATCCGGACAATATTAATTACGGGCTCGTCGGATACCCGGTCCTGATGGCGGCGGACATCCTGCTGTTCAAGACGGAGCGGGTCATGGTCGGAGAAGACCAGCTCGTCCATCTGGAGATTGCGCGGACGATCGCCCGGCGGTTCAATCAACTGTACGGGGACGTATTTCCGGAAGCGCAGCCGATTATTGAAAATGCAGGCCGGGTTCCGTCGCTTGCCGGAAGCGGGAAAATGAGCAAATCGGACGGCGCTGCGACTTACATCAGTCTGAAGGACGACGGGACGGCGATCGGGGAGAAGGTGCGCAGGACGGTATCCGATCCGTTGCGCGTTTACCGCGAGGAGCCGGGGCATCCGACCGTAGAAGGGTGCAACGTGTTTCACCTGCACTCGTACTTTACCGGCGAGGCGGAGCGGGAGACGATTGCGGAGCAGTGCCGGCGCGCCGAGATCGGCTGTGTCGCCTGCAAAGGGCAACTGGCCGCCAATCTGAACGCGGTCGTCGAGCCGTTCCGGCTCCGGCACGCCCGTTTAAGCGAAGCGGACGCTGTCGATGTGCTTCGGATCGGACGCGATAAAGCGAGAGAGAAGGCGCAAAGCGTAATCGCCGAGGTGCGCCAGGCGATTGGACTGCTGATGGTGTAGGCATGTGGAGGTTGACTCCGTCATGAAGCGCGATCCCCGCAGTTTCGCGCGGTACGGAAAGCGGAGGTGATCCGGCCGTGACCGTACGCCGTCATGCCTAGGGGGCTGGCGCAGCGCGAGTAGCAGCAGCAACAAGCTGTGATGGGGCCTGTAAGCGGGGCAGATGCGGCCTGTCAGCTGCATACCCGCCCCTGTCCGCTGCCGGGCTGTACCAGGCTGGGCTGCGCATCGGGGAAGCGTTGTCAGCCGCCCGCGTGAAAGACGACGGTGCGGACCGGCTCGTACATCGGCGTACGGCCTAGATGGCTGCGGTACAGGACGATCCGGTCGGCGATCCATGCGAGCGCGGAGCCGTCCGCGTCGTCCGGGCGGAACAGTGCCGCCGGCGCCTCTTCCAGTGCCGGATCGTCGCCGGTATATTGCCGCGCCAACGTAATATGTGGCGAGTAGGGACGTTTTTCCGGAGGGTAGCCGAGCGCGGCCATCTGCCCTTCAACGTCTGCCTGAAGCCGCCGCAGCTGCTCCATTCCGCCGTCCAGACCGGCCCACAGCACACGGGGGGAATGCGGGAGTCCGAAGGTGCCGGCGCCGTGCAGACGAAGCGGGAACGGGTTGCTGCGCGCAGCGACCTTCTCCAGCTCGGTCTCGATGGCGGCGATGGAGGCCGGAGGGACGTCGCCGATGAACGTTAGCGTCAGATGCAAATCTTGAGGGTGCACCCATTTCTTATACGACTGAACCTGTCTGAGCCGGTCCATCGCGTCTGCCGCCTTGTTTTGAAGAGCGGCAGGAAGCGGAACGGCGATAAACAGCCTGTGCATTTCGGATGCTGCGATGATGCTCACCTCTTTTCTGCCATGGTATCCATAGTTTGGCGTACGTTCAAAAGGAGTATACCCTTAAGGTGCCCGGGAGTGCATCCGGACACCCGGACGGAGAATAAATTTTTTCATTTTAAGACAACTTTCGGACAATTTCGCCCTGCTGTATTGAACGGCTTCGCGAATACTGCTATCATAGCCATATTACACAAACGGAAAAGGTGTGGTAACTGTGACGAAACGGGCATACAACTTTAACGCCGGACCGGCTGCGCTGCCTCTGGACGTGCTCCAGCAGGCGCAAGCGGAGTTCGTCGATTATCGCGGAATCGGCATGTCGATTATGGAAATCTCCCACAGGAGCAAAGAATACGAGCAAGTCAACGATGAAGCTCAATCGCTCATGAAGGAACTGCTTGGCGTACCGAACGGGTATGAAGTGCTGTTTCTCCAAGGAGGAGCCAGCACGCAATTCGCCATGATCCCGATGAACTACTTGCAGCAAGGCCAAGCGGCCGGTTATGTACTGACCGGAAGCTGGGCGGACAAAGCGCTCAAGGAAGCGAAAGGCATCGGCGAGACGTATGTGGCCGGTACCGGCGAAGCAAGCGGATTCCGCCGAATCCCGGCTCCGAATGAGATTGAGGTTCGCCCGAACGCCGCCTACATTCATATTACGTCGAACGAGACGATTGCCGGCTCCCAATACGCGGAATACCCGGATATCGGCAGCGTGCCGCTGATCGCGGACTTGTCGAGCGATATTTTGTGCCGTCCGGTGGACGTGTCGAAGTTCGACTTTCTGTATGCCGGCGCCCAGAAAAATCTGGGACCGTCCGGAGTTACGGTCGTCATCGCGAAGGAAGGCATGCTGAAGGATTCGCCCAAGGGGCTGCCTACGATGCTTCGTTACGATACGCACGCCAAAAGCAAGTCGCTGTATAACACGCCGCCGGTTTACTCCGTCTATATCGTAAGCCTCGTATTGAAGTGGATTAAAGGGCTCGGTGGACTGGAAGCGATGGAGCGGTTGAATCACGACAAAACGAAGCTGATCTACGACGCCATCGACGGCAGCGGCGGCTTCTTCGAGGGGCTTGTCGATCCGGGCAGCCGTTCGCTCATGAATATCACGTTCGCGCTCGGCAGCGACGAGCTGGAGAAGAAGTTTATCCAGGAAGCGGAAGCGGCCGGATTCGTCGGCCTGAAGGGTCACCGCGACGTCGGTCATATGCGCGCCTCCACGTACAACGCGGTACCGTACGAAAGCTGCAAGGCGCTGGCCGAGTTTATGCAGGAGTTCCAGCGCCGGAACGGGTAAAGGAAGCTTGTTCGGTTGTCCGGGTAAGTCGGGCAGAGGAATTGTGGAACGCAAAAAGCTTGCGAGGATGCGCAGGCTTTTTGCGTTTTTGGTTTTTGGCCACCCATGTAATAGCTTCTATATTTTCTGAAGAGGTGCCCCAAAGGGATTGCATGACACGGTAACGTAGATGTAAGACCCTACGAAAAGAGATAAGAGTCTTTGGCATCTTTGGCAGCTCTATTTTCAGTCCAATCGCGAAACAGGAGTGAATAAGGGAGGCTTGCCCCCCTCTTTTCAACCAACTGATGGGGTGTACAGCCTTTTCGCGGATTTTAGAAGCTTCAAACCGCTCTTATTTCGTATCCAAGCGGGTTTTCGAACAAAATAAAGGGTACAAACCACTCCTATTTGGTTCCCTCTCGCCCATTTGCGGGTGCATAAGGTCCAGGATGCCGCTAGCTTTTCATATATCAAATAGTATACCCGATCATGGGAACGAATGGATACGACCGCGAACGCACAGACGAGCCTTATGGTGGACTCCTCATTTTCCGCCGTCGTCCCTCGTCCCGGAGGCGAGCACTTGCTGCTTGTATTCGCTCGGGGTGTATCCCGTATGTTTTTTGAACTGCGTGCAGAAGTGCGGATAGCTGGCGAAGCCGATTTCATCACAGAGCATATAGTTTTTCAGCTCCGGTCTCTGCAGCAGCTGCTTGGCCCGCTCGATCCGCAGGCCGGTCAGATGGTCGATAAACGTCGTGCCTGTGTTGACCTTGAACAGATGGCTGAAATAGCTCGGATTCATATGAATATGCTCGGCTACTTTGGCGAGCGTCAAGTTATCGTGCAGATGGCTTCGCATGTAGTCGAGCGCCTTGCCGATATCCTCATGCATCGCTGGGACCGCAGGGGAGATCAGCGCAGGCGAGGTGTCGCGGCCGAGCACTTTGTCCAGACCGTCGAGCCAGGCGTTCAGCGTCCCGTTGTCGGTCAGCTCGTTCCAGTCGCTGCGGGTCAGCGGCACACCGGACGTCTCCAGCAGGGCGAGCGTCTGACGGCGAAGCTTGTCCGGCTCGGGCCGATCGCTCTCCGCATAGTGGCGGAGCACCTGCAAGCAGCCCGGGACGTCCGCCCGGTGAGGCTGGCGCCACTTCGCGAGCAGCTCGGCTTCCACCTTCGGCCATGCGGCCCCCGACGATCGGACAGCCGGCTTTTTTTCGTAAGCATAATACGGGGCTTCCCTGCCGGGCATATAAAAGGAAAGCTCCGAGGCGGCTTCGGCCTCGTGCAGCATGTCCCGCAAGCTCTCGCGCGACGAACGGGAAGAGCTGATCCCGATTACGGCGTCGGCGGAGTAATAGTTGGCGAAAAACCGGTTCAGCCGGGTGATGATATGCTGGACGTCCGACTCCGATTTGGTTCTGCTGCCGGAGACGGGGAGCGTGCGGATCAGGTAAACGCCGCCGGTAGCGTCGGGGAGTGCCGTTCCTCCGCCGCAATCGGCGGCTACTTCCTGAACCGCCTGGAATAAGGAATATTTGACCAAGGGCGCGTCGGCTTCGGGGTAGCGGGCCAAAAGACGCTTCATATGGAGCGCTGTTACATACATCACCTGAAGCCGGCTCGGCTGAGCAGACGGAGCGCCCAAAGCGCCCGAAGCCGAAGCGGCTTGATCCCGCCCGCCCGCGGACCCCGGCTTGGCGTACGGAAACAAATACGCCCAGTGCGATTCCGCGATATGGCTGCCCCGCTGCAAATCCAGCAGAAGCGCATGCCGGATGTCCCAAGCGTGCCGGCTCAGCACCTGATCGGCGAACCGGACCCGGAGGTGGCTCTCGCGCTCCGCCCGGATCGTGTCCCGGCAATTCGCCAGCATCCGCTCCACATCCTGGACGAGCACCGGCGTCTTCAGCACATAAGCGAGCGCGCCCGCATTCAGCGCCTCCTGAGCGTAAGCAAAGTCTGGATGCGCAGTCAGAATCGCGAAGCGGAGTCCCGGAAAATCCTGCTTGGCCGAAACGATCATCTCCAGCCCGCTCATCACCGGCATGGAGATGTCGATCAAGGCCAGATCGGGGCTGTAGGCGGCGCATTTCTCCAGAGCCTGTCTGCCGTTCGACGCCTCCGCGACAACCTTCATGCCGAGCCGCTCCCAGCCGATCTCCTCGCGCAGCGTGCTCCGCACCATATACTCATCGTCTACGATTAGTACCCGAATGTCCGGCGACGGTTCGTTCCGGTCAAGCTGCATGCTGCGTCCCCTCCTTGTACGGAATGATGATTTCTACCGTCGTACCGCCGCTGTCGACACTATGAATGCGCAGTCCGTAGCCCTCGCCGTAATACAGCCTCAGTCGTTCGTGAATGCTGAACAGTCCGAGATGATAATACCCGGCGTTAGCGCCGTCCGGTTTCGTTTGCAGCAGCAGGCTGCGCCGGTTGTCCGGTATGCCGATTCCGTCGTCGGAGACGCGCAGCACGAGCCGCTCGCCGTCCCGTTCCCCGGTTACGACGATGGAACCGAGGTCGCCTTTGGGCAGAATTCCGTGAAAGATCGCATTCTCCACCAGCGGCTGCAGCGTAAATTTTGGAATCGGGACATGCCTCACCATCTCGTCGATCTCAAAGTCGAGGATGAATTGGCCGGGATACCGGAACTCCATAATCGATGCATACCGCTTCACCCCTTCCAGCTCCTCGTCGAACGGAACGAACTCCTCGACCTTATCCAGATGAAAATGCAGCAGCGAGGACAAATTCGTAATCATCGTATCCACTTCCTGGGTCCGTCCGCGCTTGGCGAGATAGCTGATCGAATTGAGCGTATTGTAGAGGAAGTGCGGCTGGATTTGCGTTTGCAGCACCTTCAGCTCGTACATCTTTTTCTTAATCTCGGCTTGGACGACCGAGTCCATTAGCTGGCTGATTTTGACGACCATCCGGTTAAAGGCGACGGCCAGGATGCCGAATTCGTCGTTCCGCCGGCTATCGATCTGTGTCTGAAAATCGCCTGCGCTCACTTTTTTCATCTGAGGGATGAGCTGCTTAAGCGGTTTGATCATATAACGGGCCAAATAATACGATACCACGATCGACAACACCAGCCCGGCAAGGCCGATCAGTATCGAAAACGCCTTCATAAAAGCGAGCGATTTGGCCAAAAAGCTGTCGTTCAAAATAAGGATGACCTGCCAGCCCCAGATGTTGCTGCTCGCCCGGGAGATGTGCAGCGGGTTCCCTTGTTCGTCCTCCGCCTGCCACGCGTTCACGTTATGCTGAAGCGAATCGGCGGGAAGCCCGGACAGCGAATACGATTTGGCGAACACATCGTACTTTACGTAAGGCGACCGGACCGAGATCGGGCGGTTCGCCCGGCTTAGCAGCAGAAGCGATTCCTTGGAGCCCAGGTATTCGTCCTCGTAAGCGGCGAGAATCGATTCCAGATCCAGATCGGCAGCGAGGATCGCCGGAGACTCGCCTTCCGCCATCGGGATTTTGACCGCGACGGTGACGGTATAATCCGATACCGGGGAGAAGTAGGGTTCGGTCCACACGACCGGCGAATCGCCAGCCGTCAGGCCGAGATGTACGCTGCGGATATTTTCCGAGGAGGCGATCTCCCACAGCGCCCCGGACGTGCCGAGCACGTGTCCGTCCGAGTTGAAGACGTACAAATTTTTAATATCCTTCCACTGCAGCCGGTATTGCTCCAGCAGCTGTACCGTCTCATCGGGCTCCAGTCCCGCCAGCCGCCGGTCGCGGGCGATGAACTGCAAATCCTTTTGCAAATTTTTCATGAATTGATTGAGGAAATAATCGGTCCGCTTGAGAGCGTGAGCGACGTAAGACGTCTGCTGGCTTGCGAACTGGCCGGATACGTAATGCTGGGAGGCGGCGACGAGCAGCAACACGAGCAGCGAGATGGAGATGAAGCAAAACGTAAACAATTTAACCGACAAGCTGCCGAACAGACCGCGGATCATAAGCATCCCCCCGTCTTGATTCTATTAAAAATTATAACACGCTCTTCTGAACCCGTTATTTCAATCCTCCCAAAAAAAACGAAAGTTTCGCCAAACAATCCGAAAGCTCCGGCAAGCCGGCATGCGGTACAATCCAATCATCGCAACCAAAGATGGAGGACAATACGATGAAGACGATTGCGGAAAGCGGACGCGGCGCGGCGATCGCCGGGCGCACGGCGCCACGCCTGCTTCGCGTCCTGTGGAAGTACAAGTACCGGTATTTGCTCATCGCTCCGGGACTGCTGTACATTCTGATTTTCAAATACGGCTCGTTGTACGGCGTATCGATCGCGTTTCTAGATTACTCGCCGTTTCTCGGGATAACCGGCAGCGATTGGGCCGGGCTCAAATGGTTCCGGGTATTTTGGGAAAGCCCGGATTTCTGGAGGGTGACAGGCAACACGATCGTCATCAGCCTGATGAAAATCGCCTTCGGGATGACGCCGGACATTATACTCGCGCTGCTGCTTAACGAAGTAGGACGCTCCTGGTTTAAGCGCACGATCCAGACGCTTACGTACATGCCGCACTTCTTATCGTGGGTGATCATTTACGGAATTCTGATCGCGTTTCTGTCTCCGACGTCGGGGTTGATCAACTTTACGCTCAAGGAGTGGGGATATCAGCCGATACAGTTTTTGACCTCGAACGACTGGTTTCGCTGGATCATCATTTTCTCCGACATCTGGAAAGACATCGGCTGGGGCGCTATCATTTACTTGGCCGCGTTGACGGCGATCGACCAGCAGCTGTACGAAGCGGCGAAGATCGACGGAGCCGGGAGATGGAAACAGACTTGGCATATTACGCTGCCGGGCATCCGCAATGTCATCGTCCTGCTGCTGATCTTGAAAATGGGCACGATTCTGGACGCGGGCTTCACGCAAATATACGCGATGTACAACCCGCTTGTGTACGACACGGCCGATATTATCGATACGTGGGTGTACCGCAAAGGCATTATCGACAACAACTTCAGTCTGGCAACGGCGGTAGGGCTGTTCAAATCGGTAATCGGGCTGCTGCTGGTGCTGGGGGCGAACCGGCTGGCCAAAAAATTCGGAGATTCCGGAATCTGGTGAGGAGGAGTGCAGATGAGACGTTCTGCCGGAGAAATCAGCTTTCAAACCTTTAACTATATCGTGCTTACGCTGCTCGGCCTGGTCGCGCTGTTTCCGGTATTTTACGTTTTGGTCGTCTCCCTGACGCCTTATATCGAATTGGTGCGCAACGGCGGATTCGTCGTGTTCCCGAAAGTGGTGACGTTCCAGGCGTACGCGGAGCTGCTTCAGGATACGAAAATCATGAGGGCGCTCGCCAATTCGGCTTACGTGACGATCGTTTCGACCGCGATCGGAGTGGCGCTGTCGATGATGCTCGCTTACGGGCTGTCGAGCAGGTCGATGCCGGGGCGCAACGCCATCCTGCTGCTGCTGCTCATCACGATGATGTTCCAGGGCGGCATGATTCCGCAATATATGCTGGTCAAATCGCTGGGGCTGCTGAACAGCTATTGGGCGCTTATCTTTTCGGGCACCGTAAGCGTCTTCAACGTGCTCGTCATGAAAAGCTTTATCGAAAATTTGCCGCAAAATCTCGAGGAGGCGGCTCTGATCGACGGTTCGACGGAAATTGGCTACTTGTTTAAAATCGTGCTGCCGCTATCCATGCCGATTATCGCCACCATCTCTTTGTTTTATGCAGTCAGTCACTGGAACTCGTTTTTCGAGGCGATTCTGTACATCTCCGATACGAGCAAGCACCCGCTGCAGGCCGTGCTGCGTTCGATGCTGAACACGCCGGACCCTTCGGAGATGGGCGATATGACGATCGTCGTGCCGACGGAGTCGGTCAAGATGGCGGCGGTGATTCTCTCGATCATCCCGGTGCTCGTCATCTATCCGTTTCTGCAAAATTACTTTACAAAAGGGGTGCTGCTCGGCTCGGTTAAAGGGTAGTCGACCAATTAACGGCCTTATGGCCGGTAGGCAATGCGGGAAAGCACGGAGCAAAGCGAGAACAGGGAGGTTTCCAGATGAAAAAGTGGGGTTATGGAGTATTGGCGCTCGCTCTTGCCGGAGCGACGGCCGCTTGCGGGAAGGAAGAAAACGCGGCGCAGCAGTCTGCGGGGGAAGCGGGGAAGCCGGTAGCGATCGAGGTTGAACGGTGGGTATCGGTATCGGTGGACGTGCCGCCGCCGGACCAGGACATCGTGCTGCAGACGATCCGGAAGGATCTCGGCATCGACTTGAAGTATGCGTTCTCGAGCGGGAAGTCGGACGAGTGGAGGGCGAAGCTCGGTGCGCGGATCGGCGCGAACGATTTGCCGGAAGCGATTTTGTTTTTCAACATGGCGGATTACCGGAAAGCCCAGGAGCAGGGGTATCTGCTACCGATGAACGAGGTGCTGAAGCCGAATGCGCTGCCGCCCAACCTGAAATACGCAACCAAGGAAATGCTGTACACCATCTCTGATAAAAACGGCGTCTATCACGGCATTCCGGCGCGTCCGCCGACGATGACGAACAGCTTGTTCATCCGCAAAGACTGGCTCGACCGGCTGAACCTGAAGATGCCAACGACGACAGATGAGCTGAAGGCGGTTATGCAGGCGTTTGCAGGCAACGACCCTGACGGCAACGGCAAAAAAGATACGTTCGGCTTCTCCGCCTCCGGCTCCTCGATGAACGGCCAGCCGTTCTGGCAGCTGTTATCGGCTTTTACGGGCGACGTGCGCGGCTCGTTTTGGGTCGATAAGGCCGGCAAGCTGAGGGGCGGTCCGGTCAGCGGCGAATTCCGCCACTATTTGCAATATATGAACGAGCTGATGAAGTCCGGAGCGATCGATCCGGATCTGGCGACGAACAACCTCGACCGGGTGACGCAGAAGGCGGAGCAGGGACAGATCGGCATTTTCCATAATACGGGCTACCCGAACGCCATCGTGCAAAATATGAAGAAGCTGAATCCGCAGGCAGAGGTCGTGCTGCTGCCTCCGATTACCGGTCCTGCCGGAAAAGCGTCGAACAACGGCAAAACGAACTCGCCGAACGGTATATTGAGCCTGACCGTCAAGCTGAAGGACCAGCCGGAGAAAGTGAACAAAATGATCGAGCTGGCGAATTGGATGAACGGGGAACAGGGAGCGAGGCTGCTTACGTTCGGCATCGAAGGCTTGAATCATAAGAAGACGAATGGGATTATTACGGAGTTTATCGCCGGCAGCCAGAGCAACTACTTGTCCGCCTATTCGATAATGGGCGAGCCTGCGAACAAGACGGCTCCCGAGACGGTCAAAGTGTTTTACCCCGACCCGTTCCTGTACGAGCAGCAGATGAAGCTGATCGGGGACAAACCGGAGATCGGCGGCATTTTCGCGATGGGGCAGGCGAAGGAGCCGACGTTATACGCGGCCGACCTGTCCAAGTATGTGACTGAGATGATGCTGAAGTTCATCTACGGCAATGTGCCGCTGGACGACAAAAGCTGGGACGAATACACGAGTACCTATTTGACGAAGTACAAAGGCCAGCAGTATCTGGATGAGATCAAACGGGAGCTGACCGCAAACGGTTATTTGAAGTAGTTCAGCTGATCGAGGCGTCACGGACCGGCGCCGCTTCCTCCGGCGGCGGCCGGTTGTGCCATAGGCCCTCTGACGGGCCAATTTAAATCGAAGAGGTGGATGCAATGGACAAGAAGGAGCAAGCCGTTAATCCGTTGGTGCGCAAGGAACGAGAGGAGCCGGGAGACCGTGCGGGGGTCGCCCGCATCAATCGCCGGCAAGTGCTGACTACGCTGGGCGCCGCAGGTGTGCTGACCATGGCGGGAGGGCTGCTGTCCGGCGGAATTGCAAGCGCGCTGGAAGCTGGAGCTCCAGCTGGGGCTATGGGCGAAAAAAAGCCGGGCAATGGCAACGGTAACGGGAGCCCCCATGCGGCGATTGAGGAGCTGCGGGAAGAGTTGGAGGCGCGTTTGCGCAGCGAAGCGGCCTTGACGGCCGTTAACTTAAGCTGGTACGGAGCGGCAGGCGACGGCATAACCGACGATACAGCGGCATGGAACGCCGCTATGGCGGACGTTCCGGCTGGAGGAGCGCTATACGTACCTCCCGGCACGTACTACAGCGCTTCCGGATTTCTCTGCGAGCGGGGAGACATTACGATATTCGGAGCGGGCACGTCGTCCCATCTGACTACCGAAGCCCAGACGAACACGCTGCTGATCGGCAAGAGCGACCGGATCACGCGAGTCCGGAACGTCAACGTCCACTCCTTGAAGTTCTCCCAGAAGCCGGGTCCGAGCGGCAGCGGAGGGGCGAACAATTTTGCCGGCGTCAAGGTATGGTTCGTGGACAGAGCCGTCGTGCACAATAACGATTTTGAAGAGTGCGACGTCTGCATCAGCTTTGGCGGGGGCAACTCTTCGTTAGGATTCCCGGGCCGGGTGACTTACCGGAATGCGGCGGTTATGAACCGGATGCTGAATACGAACAAGATGGGAGTCGAAGTGTTCTTCCAGAACCATGCGATCGTGTACGCCAATCAGATGATCAACGAGGAAGGTTACAAGGTGGCGGAGAGCCATGCGGTCCGATTGATCGGCTCGCACCATTCGATGTGCTGCGACAATGACGTGTACCGGTTCCGAACCGGGGTATCCACTCAGGGCGGGAACTCGCTCGGTTACCGGGAGAGCGACAATTTTCTGATCTCCGGCAACCGGTTTCGTCAGTGCGTCAAAGGCATACAAGGTTTCGAAGGCGCTTACAACGGACACGTTCTGATGAATGTGATCGAGCATGTGCGCGAGTTCGGTATCGAGTTCCGGCAGGAGAAAAACGGAGGCTGGGACAATCTGATCGTAGAGGGCAACCTGATCTCTGCCGATCCGAGTTCGACGTCGGGAGGGCAGCGCGGAGCTACGTTTACCGCAGGCCAAAGGCTCGTATTCCGCGGCAACCAGTCGGTCGGCTTCGGCAACAGCCAGACTTCGGGAACCGCCTACCATGTGTATGTGTCGGCCATTGGGCGTATTGCCGTGATCGAGAGCAACTATTTCGAAGACAGCTTCTACCTCTCGTCCGGTTCGCGGAATTTGGGCGTCCGTGTTCTCAACAACGAGAAGACGGTCATCTCGCGCAACAACGTATTCGTCTCGCCTTCTCCGAACCCGGCGGAACAAAACGCGCAATCGTCCGGAAACGGCCAATTGGTGAAGGGTTTCCCGGGGCTGGATGATATGAACGATTATTTGCAGGCGTAACCTGAGCGGGACCTAAGCCAAAAGTGGCTTTCGGACAATCATAAGCTCCATCGATTCTCATGTATCGAGGGGGGCAATCTGCAGCAATAAACGGAAGTCCGGGGAGGTCCGCCCCGGACTTTCAAAAATAATTGACACCAATATCAAAGTATACTATCCTAAAACTAACAAATTCGTATTATGGTAATACCATATCACTAATTTAGTACAAATTCACCCTTTAGTGGTCATACCATAATATCTCAAGAAAGGATGGAGGTTTTTCCATGCGGTCCGTTGGATCGAGTCACAGCCGGTACATGCATGTCGGTATTATCGTATGAAGCAAGTAATAAATGTAAGCGCTAACTATAAGAATGGGGGAGAACGATTTTATGCAAATATATTCAAGAAAAAGATTGGCGAAAAACTTGATGGCTACGTTGTCGGCCGGTTGCCTGGCATTCTCATTGACTGCATGCGGCGGCGCCCCCGCCAACGGTACGAAAACGCCGGATTCCGGATCGGGGCAGCAGGTGGATGCGCAGGCTGAAGCGAAAAAGATCGCCGAGTCGCCGGCCGAAGTTGTATTTCTTGGCGGCGGTTACAGCGAAGAGCTGTTTAACAATCGGTTCGGCAATCAAATCCGCAAAAAGTTCCCGAATTATAAGATAACTTTGTTGAGCGGCAATATCGCGGATATTGTGGCTACCGCGCCTGCTATCGATATTGTCATCAGTTCCGGAACCGGCATGTCCACAACCGTATTGCAGCACGGCCTTGAAAGCGATATTTCTGATCTGGTTGCCAAGTATAAATATGATCTAAGCAAAATCGAATCGGCACCGCTGGACGAACTGCGGAAGCTGATGAACGGCAAGCTGCCGGCTTTGCCATGGACGGTCGCCACCCAGGTGTTCTATTACAACAAGGATGTGTTCGACAAGTTCGGGGTTCCCTACCCGAAAGACGACTTAACCTGGGATCAGGTGTATGATATGGCCAAGACGATGACGCGTTCCGAAGGGGGCGTGCAATATCGAGGAATAACGTTCGGGGTATTCAATCAGGCGATCGGCTGGAATCAATTGGGCGCACCTTTTTTTGATACGACGACCTTCAAGGCCAAATTTACAGACGATGTATTCAAGCGCGTGTTTCAGAATGTGACGAGATTCCTGGACATTAATGGAAATCAACCGAGAGACGGCTCGGGAAAAGCGATAAGTGCGCGAAACGTGTTTTTGAATGAACATTCGACCGCCATGCATGTGGACGGCAGCGGCGTGGTTACCATGCTCGCGCAGACGAATGCGAACTGGGACATTGCCCGGTTTCCTGATTTCCCCGGTCAAGCGGGCGTAGGGCCATCGGTCAATCCGGACTATCTGTTTATTTCCAGCAAAAGTAAAAGTCGCGATGCGGCCTTTCAGATCCTTTCCTATATAGCTTCGGATGAATACCAGGGCTGGTCGGCCAGCACGTACGGATTGCTGCCGATTCTGACGAAGAAGGACGATATTATGAAAAATTTCGGCACAAACATCGCGGGGCTGTCCGGTAAAAACGTAAGCGGCATGGTTCCGAAGCGATTCGCGACGATGCAGCCGTTTACTCCTTTCACCGGGATCGCCAATAAGGAAATCGATAAAGCGATACAGGAATACATGGGCGGCAAGGACGTGAATACGGTATTGCGCGAAGCGGCGGAACGGGTTGATAAGCAGGTTGAGGCGCAGCAACAAAAATAACGATACGATCATCGAAAGGAGCATACCCTTCATGTTTGACAGTGATCGTGAGGACGGCCGATTTATTCGCACCGACGAGTTTTTGTACCAGTACTGGAAGCGGCTGAGACCGAAGCTCACCTATGCGAGCGGCATGAATCGGTCAGATTTTGGACGATGGCAGCGGCAGGTGGCCGAAAAGCTGGAGCAGTTGCTGAAATTTCCCGACCTTGCGGAGGAGCAGCCCGCTCCCCGCATGCTGTGGGAAGAGCAGCGGGACGGGTACGTGCTGCAAAAATGGGAGTCGTTTCCCGAGCCGGGGAGCGTCGTGCCGTTCCTGATGCTCGTTCCTTCCGAAGCGACCGCCCAATGTCCGGCTCCCGCCGTGTTATGCTTTACGGGCTCGAACCATACAAAGGAGATGTTGGCCGATGAGCCGGAAACGTATGTCTCCAATCCGAACAACCGGTTCCCCGAGCATAATCGAATGGCGTTGCACTACGTAAAAGCGGGCATCATTGCCATCGCCATTGAAAATCCGGGCATCGGCGAGCTCCATCGATATGAGGAGAACGAGAACAGAAATTGGTTTGCCAGGGAAATGCTCATGCTCGGCAGAAATTATTTGGGCCTGTCCGTCTTCCAAAAGCTGCACATCCTGCAATGGTTGAAAGGGCAGCCGATCGTGGACCCGGGCCGCATCGCAGTGAGCGGACATTCGCTCGGAACAGGCCCTGCGATCATGCTCGCCGCGCTGGATCCGCACATCAAAGCCATCGTGTTCAACGATTTTTTGTGCGACAACCGGATCCGCCGCGTCGTTTCGAACGAAACGGTAGCCCAGCCGTCTTGGCACTGTGTGCCTTATATGCTGGAATGGGTCACTTTTCCGGACATCGTAGCTTCGCTTGCGCCGAGGCCGATTATCATTACCGAAGGCGGGGTAACGGCCGATCTGCTCAAAGTGAAGCAAGCTTACGAGGAGTTGGGAGCGGGGGAGCGGATGCAGTATCACTATTACGAGATGTACGCTTCCGCCGAACAGCGCAAGTGGGAGATGCAGGAGTTTCCGGAAGGGCTCGACCAGGACCAATTTCTCGAGTGCGCCAACGTGGACGTCCAAAACCATTACTTCAAAGAGCATTTGGCGGTGCCATGGTTGAAGCGTGTATTGTAATCACGTTATTTGGACCAGGAGGCGTTGAAGATGTTACCCAAAGCAGGAGAAATCGTATGCGACATTCGGCCGGAGGCGGGAAATCCGCGCAACAGCGAAGGGGCTTTTCTCGATCTGCGCGACGGCCGGCTATTATTCGCCTACAGCAAGTTTTATGGCGAGACGCATTCCGACACCGCAAAAGCGGGGATATCGGCGCGTTATTCAAGCGATCAAGGAAGCACATGGTCGGATGACGAATGGCTTGTCATGCCCGAGGAGCACGACGCTCGCAACATTATGAGCGTTTCGTTGCTGCGTATGAAAAACGGGGATATCGGCATGTTTTATTTGATCCGCTACGGCTTTCAAAACATGCGGCTGCATATTCGCCGTTCCCCGGACGAAGGGAAAAGCTGGGGAGAGGCGATATGCTGCGTGCCCGGGACAGGCTACTACGTCACGAACAACGACCGGGTCGTCCGTCTGTCCGGCGGCAGGCTTATTATTCCGGCCGCTTACCATAAAATGCAGACGGAAGACGGCGCCCACTGGAGCGCGTTCGATAGGCGGGGCGTCGTGCATTTCTTCCTGTCGGACGACGACGGAAGGACGTGGAGAGAGGCAAGCGGCGCGTGTGCAATGCCTGCTCCCCGCGCCAAGAGGGGCTTGCTGGAGCCCGGCTTAGTCGAATTGAAATCCGGCGTCTTGTGGGCGTGGGCCAGAACGGATATCGGCTGTCAGTATGAAATGTTTTCGTACGACGGCGGCGAAACGTGGAGCATCCCGGCGCCTTCCGTCTTTACTTCGCCCGATTCGCCGCTTTCGATGAAGCGCCTGCCCCAAGGGCAACTGCTGGCCGTATGGAATCCGATTCCGAACTATATGTCGCGGGCCTATGCGAAGCACACGGTCGGGAGAACGCCGTTGATCGGGGCAATCAGCGCCGATGACGGCAAAACATGGGACCGCTATTTCGCCTTGGAGCGCGAAGCGGAAGATCAAGGAGGCTACTGCTATACGGCTATTCATGCCGCCGATGACGACAGTCTTCTGCTTGCTTATTGCGCGGGCGAAGCGGAGGACGCATCTTGCTTGTCCCGGCTTCGCATTCGAAAAATAAAGCTGGCCGACTTGGTACAGTGACTGACATCCTTCTTCTTCTACATGATTACTCTTAGCTGCCGTTCTGCCAGATTCGAGCCGATTTCCGGCTAACTTCATAAAGCTTGCACCGGCAAGTGGAACAATTAGTTTCTCTGCCGCGTGCCAAGAAACCAAAAAAAGGCTAAACGGGAGGATAAGTTCTTCTCCTTTCGTTGCCGGGGAGGGATGAGGAAATGTCCGAGGAAAAGAAAGTGCATGCAAACCACGAAAGTGTTAAAGAACGCGCGTATGAGTCTGGCTCTATATCCAGGAGGAAGCTGCTTGCTTCCATCGGGATCGCCGGTGCGGCGATAGCGGCCCCAAGCATTTTGAATGCAGGGCTGAATCAAACCGTGAGTGCGATGGGTGGCAGAATCGACCCCGGCGCTCACGTAACGACTGTCGCAGAACTTGCAAGCGGAGTTTTCCCTGCAGGGACAAAACTTGCATTGTCTGACAGATCCATGGGAGCATTTGACGTATCTACAGGCGGCACGCCTAACGGATTCGATGTACTGGATGCTGGTAATGGAAACACCGCAGTCCTCAAAGATAAAACGATAGCAGAGCACTTCGGGGCCGTTTCTGGCAGTGTTTCCGATTACACCAACATATTTGCTTACCTTCAGGACAGCGGCCTTAAAATTAAATTTAAGCCGGGAGGCACATACAAAACTACTCAACCGATTAATCTCAGCAATGGCACCCATTTTTACGGCGAAAACACCACCATTCTATGTGACCATTCATTAATAATTGGCACAATAAGTTCTGATTGCCATATCGGTGGATTCATCATTGATGGCGCCGACAAAGATCATGCTATACCTTTCACGATCGCAACTCCCTCATCTAATGTATCCATAGGGGACATGGAGTGGAGGAACTTTCACGGAGTGACAGCTTTCCAAACCTATCCTTTGTATGTTCCGATGTACGGTGTTGACGGATTCACGATAGGAAACCAGAAATTTTATAATATTACACAGGATGATAATGGCGCCGTCACCGGAAAAGGTTTCGTAGGTGGTTTATATCTCGTAGGTTTTAATGCACATGTACCTTACGGTAAATCTCACGGAACGATAGGAGACATACATGGAGAGAATATAAAAACGGTAGATGGTGGTCTTGGAGCGGTTCAGGACTCAGACCTGATCCGTGGTTATGCAGAAACGTCTACAACAGAGAAGTTTAATGTAACAATTGGCAACGTAACAGCAAGAAACGTGGCAAAGAGGGTTGTAAAAGCAGCCAGCTTTGGCGGTATAACGGTGGGAAATGTTACAGCATTCAACGATGACCCAACACTTCCCATGCACGCTGTCGTGGAATGTCTTGGAACAGCAGATGGATGGACGTTTGGTGATATAAAGGGTGTAGGATACGGTTCGAGAATATGTTGGATGAAAGGGGCTAATAACCAGGCTGGTAATATTTTTGATGGTTTTGGGTCTCAGGCAGTCTTTTTTGGTGGACCCGGAGAAACATCTCTCAACTGCACAGTAGGTGACATATTAGGTATTGGAAAATTTCCAACGGGTTCACCGCAGGGGATTGGGGTTTCATTTTACAACGCAGATGGTTGTTGCTGCGGCAGCATTACCGGGAAATTCGCTATTGCGGTTAATACAAATGCGCAAAACTCGGGTAGAGGCTCTGTAGGGGCGGTGTTCAACAACGGCAGAGTTAATTTACAGTACGGGGCGATCAGTATATCCAAAATCAGCGCCGATATCCAAAGCACTCCTCCTGCGGGAGCTCATTACATTTTGGGCGGAGGGGCTGAAATCGTTCAAGCTGATATTGTGACAGACGGTCGAATAACGATGTCTGTTGTTGGCGACGTGGTTGACGTAGATTTAGGCAAAACCAAGATAAGGCGAGCCAGCGCGGCAAATGGAGTTGAATCCAGCCATGCGGTATTTACAACTACATCTGCAACAGGAGGCATTCTAAGGGGAAATCTTGAAATAGAAGTAAACAGTGTTGTTTCTGGAACCCCAAGCGGAACATCAGGCCGATCTCTTGTTTATCTAACGGGTCTGAAAGTAGAAGATTTGGACGTCTCCGTTCATGTAACAGCAACAACTAGGGGGGCTACCGGCTACGGGATCTACATGAACAATGTCGACGGACAAGCCAACAGGATTGCTCACAAAGGAAATTATGGGACTGGCGGTGTTGGTATGAATATCTCTGGTGGATTGACAATAACAAAAGCAGAACAACTAGTAGATGGCTCAACCCTGACTTTAGGGGCAAACACTGCGGTATTTCTAGTTGAAAAGCGTTCTACTACGACTCTATCAGGCGGCGCAAACATACCAACAGCTATTGATACTACAAGGGTATGACTAGGGCGTTGATGTTTTTCCTGCCGCCAATGATATCCTGATATCCGAGTGTGGTCGCTGCTGGCAGTGTTGGCTATTATTTTGTAGATGAACGTAAGGATCTTTAACAGAAATGTATTGCCGTTCGGTTTCTCTGTCGGGAATCGAGCGGCTTTTTCTTGCCAAGTTTGGCGGTAACCCCGGATTCGAAAGTTGGAGCCCTCTTACCCTGAGCATTGCGCGGCTTTTGGGCGTGCCTGTTGTCATCAGTAGCAAGTCGATCGGCGACGTTTGGCTACTGGATGCGTCTTGGAATAAGTTGAAGGTTGACGCGGGCACTGAATCGCTGACCGCAAATTTACAGCGCTTGTCGAAAGCATTTTGTTTGCCCTGGTGGCCAATCGCGCTCTGGATGACGAACCGGACATGGCGTGAGGTGTATATACATACATCGCGATTAACTACAAGAGAAAGTAAAAACCCACCCCAAGGTTCACCGGTCCAAGGTGGGTGTTTGTTCGTATAATTCGTGCGGTTAAAAACGCCTCAGGCAAGGTGACAAGCAACGAAATGATGCTCCAGATCTCCGATTTTCCTTAGCTTAGGTTCTTCTGATCTGCAACGTTCATCAGCCAGAGGACATCGCGTATGGAAATTGCAGCCGGCAGGAGGATTGGCCGGATTCGGGAGTTCTCCCTCCACCAGATTCCGTAACGGCTTCTTATCATAATCAATGGCCGGTATTGCGGAGATCAGCGCTTTGGTATACGGGTGTTTGCATGTTTCATACAAGTGCTTCGCATTTGCGAGCTCAACGATTTGACCTAAGTACATGACGGCTATTTGATCACTCATATATTCCACTACGCTGAGATCATGGGATATAAAAATATATGTCAATCTTCTACTCTTCTGCAGATCCTTCAACAAGTTCAGAATTTGGGCCTGCACAGATACATCCAAAGCTGAAACAGGCTCGTCGCATACTACGATATCCGGCTGAACGCAAAGAGCTCTGGCTATGCAAATGCGCTGCCGCTGTCCACCTGAAAACTCATGGGGATACCGGTGCATAAAATCGGGATTAAGATTGATGAGCCTGAACATCTCGGCGATGATTTCCATTCTTTTTTTTTTATCGCCCATGTGATGGATTTTTAACGGTTCATCGAAGGAAGTATAAACTGTTTTCAACGGATTCAAGGATGAATAAGGATCCTGAAATACAATTTGTATTTTTTTTCGCATTCGAAAAGACTGGGCTTTGGTTAACTTCAGCAAATTCATCTCACCGGCATCCTGGTCATGGAAAACCAATTCTCCAGAGCTGGTCTCTTGCAACCTGACTAAACATTTGCCCAAACTCGTTTTGCCGCACCCACTTTCACCTACGATTCCGAAAGTCTCTCCCTGCCTGACCGAGAAGCTGACATCATCCACAGCTTTCACGTGACCGACAACCTTTTTGAAGGCGCCCTTCACTACAGGATAATATTTGGTCAGATTCTTCACTTCCAGCTTTATCTCATTGTTCATCTTATCCAAGTTGCTCCTCTCTCTCTTTATGCAGCCAACAGCTGACTTTGTGGCCACCGCCAAGATGGAACTCGTCCGGATACACGTTGCAAGCCTCGGTTGCATATTCACATCTCGGCGCAAACGTACAGCCTTCGGGCAATGCTGCCGGGTCAGGCGTATTTCCTTTAATCGTTTTCAAGCGAGCTTGCTTGTTCATTCCCACATAAGGAACGGATTGCAGCAGCGCCTCGGTATACGGATGCTTCGGAGAGGTCAGTACCTGCCGTGTGAAACCGTATTCAACGATTCTGCCCATATACATCACCCCAATTTCATCGGCCATATGAGCGACAATTCCCAGATTGTGCGTAATAAAGATAATTGAGGTGCCGTACTCGCCCTGTATATTCTTCATCAGTTCAAGGATCTGCAGTTGGATCGTCACGTCGAGGGCCGTTGTCGGTTCGTCCGCGATCAAAATTTTCGGATTGCCGACCATGGACATCGCGATGCCGACCCTCTGCTTCATTCCACCGCTGAACTGGTGTGGATATTCATGTATTCTCGAACGCACATTCGGGATGCCGAGCGAATTCAGTATATGCAGTGCCTTTTCGGCTGCCTGTTTTTTCGTCACCTTCTCATGATGAATAATATTTTCCATAACTTGATTCCCTATCGTATACACCGGATTCAGCGACGTATTCGGATCCTGGAAGATCATCCCGATTTCTTTGCCACGAATGGAGCGCATCGTTTTGCCGTTTTTTTGAATCTTGTTCAAAACGATTTCTTTGCCGTCTTTTATATACGTAATCCTCCCGCCTGTAATTTTCCCTAGGGGAGGGAGTAACTGTGTAATGGAGTGCACGGTTACGCTTTTCCCGCTTCCACTTTCCCCAACCAGTCCGATCGTTTTTCCCTTTTTCACCGTGAACGATACATCATTGACAGCCCGGATGATAGTTTCTCCCGATATAAACCGGGTTTCAAGGTTCTCAACTTTTAATAGGGTTTGGTCATCCACTTTCGTTCCCCTCCTATCAATTTGTCTTAGATGTCGTTGTTCATAAGGTTACCTGCTCGGATCGATCAAATCCCTGAGACCATCGCCGAATGTATGGATGCCTAACACAAACAAGGAAATAGCTGTGCCTGGAACTAACCAAAGCCACCAATATTCCTGCACGACATCAATCGATTGGGCCGCGTTCAATATATTCCCCCACGTTGGAGTCGTCGGGGGAACCCCCAGACCGAGATAACCAAGACCGGCCTCGGTCAGTATATACAGAGCCGTAGACAGCGTTATGGACACGATGACTGGAGTGAGGGCGTTCGGCAAAATATGACTGAAAATGATCCTTACATTGCTCATTCCGAATGCTCGGCAAGCCTCAACGAAATATTCGTTCTTCAGGGACAGGAACCTGCCTCTGACCAATCGATATTCACTTACCCAGCCCGTCACCGAAAACACAATGATGAGATTGATTATATTGCTCCCGAACAATGCGATAAACACCATGATCAGAACCAGGGCGGGGAAAGACATTATTGTCTCGGACGTACGCAAAAAAACACGGTCAATCCAGCCTCCAAAATAACCGCCGAGGCTTCCCAATACGACGCCGATCAATGCGGCTCCCAATGCACCGCTCAGTCCGATCATAATCGAGAGCCTCCCGCCATACAGTATTCGTGAGAATACATCGCGACCCAGCTTATCCGTTCCGAAAATATGCTCGCTCGATGGAGGTTGTACGCGATTTTTCAGATCGACACCGTTCGGATCGTAAGAAGTCAACAAATCAGCAAGAAGGGTGGACAGTCCTAAAAACAAAATAAGAAACAGTCCGAACACAGCCAATCGATTCCGTTTCAAGTTCGACCATTGCTTACGTAGCAAACCAAGCCTGAGCGTAACTGTTGACATGAGCTTAACCTCGCTATAATCAATTATTCAAACCTCACTCTTGGATCCAGCAGCGCAGTAATCAAATCGACAAGCAGGCTGGCCAGAAGAATGACATATGCCACCAGCATGGTTGTGACCATAATAACGGGATAGTCATTGCCAGACACCGCATCCAGAATCATGCTCCCCATCCCGGGCCAGTTGAACACTCGTTCGACAACGATTGCCCCCCCAACGAGAAAGGACAGTCGGAACAAGAGAATCAACACAACAGGCATCATGGCATTTCGGAGTGCATGCTTGATGTAGACGCGCCATTCCGGTACGCCCTTGCTCCTGGCTGTCTTGATGTAATCCTTGTTCAACACATCCAGCATGGAGCCGCGCGTAAACCTCATCACTGCAGCGGTCAATGAGAAGCCCAGAATGACAGCCGGCAAAAACAAATGCTCCAACCGGCTGAACAGGGCGCTCGAACCGTACGGCATTCGTCCACCTACAGGAAACCAGTCCAAATAAACAGAAAAAATCTGTATCGAGCAAATTCCCAAAAAAAAGTCCGGAATCGATACGCCTGCAACTCCGACACCTTGATTGAAATAATCGAGAGAAGAGTTAGGCTTGATAGAAGAAAGGAGTCCTAGCACAATCCCCATGAAAGATGAAATAATCAATGCGGCTCCGGCCAACTCTAAAGTCGCAGGAAGCCTGCGCAAAATCACGCCCGAGATCTTCGCGCCATTCACAAGACTGTAGCCCCAATCCCCCTTTATAAAGGCGCCCGCCCAGGAAAGATATTGCATATACAGTGGATCGTTCAGCCCCATCTCCTCCCGAAGTTTGTCGTAATCCACGCTGCCGTCCATCTTCGTCGGATCAATCAGATGCGTAAGAGGATCTCCCGGTGCAAGCTGCAGCCCGGCAAATACAACAATGCTAATGACGATCAGCATAGGCACTACAGTCAGCAACCGTTTCCCAAAGTATGCAAGCATTTGATCTCAGCCTCCTTTCATGCTGTTCAGCTGTTGTGTACGTCAACGTGGACATCGACCGAGATCAGTCCGATATCCGCTTCTTGTGTGCAAACCGTTATCGTGTGCGAACCGTTCTCCACAGTTGTCGTATCCCACATTTCACCTGCACCAAAACAGGTATACGTGCGAACGCCTCCTTCAACGTAATTGTGCAATTCTCCGATCGGTATCATTCCGGGGTTGGAA
The DNA here is from genome assembly GCF_014705615.1 of Paenibacillus oceani. Taxonomy (GTDB): domain Bacteria; phylum Bacillota; class Bacilli; order Paenibacillales; family NBRC-103111; genus Paenibacillus_AB; species Paenibacillus_AB oceani. The sequence continues at coordinate 29,090 of NZ_JACXJA010000046.1, read as the reverse complement.
TATACGAGCTGTCCGTCGATATAAAAGTCAACCTCCACAGGCGGAACAGTAAAGTTCTTCGGCGTTGCGATGATCGAAATGCTGCCGTGCACGACTTGACCTTCCTTAATGGAAAGAATAAAACTCGGTTTGTCTACCAAATCCGTCAGGCCAAATACCTTTGCCGCAGCTGTCCGGTATTTCCGATTGGCCGCTGTAAAACCATTCCTGGCCAGATCGATACTGGTCAACCAGTTGTAGTTGTACGATCGTGCATCCGATAATGAATAATTGGTGACCACTATGATTTCTCGCGGATGAAACAGTCGGGCCCGATTCGATCGAACTCTGTCCTCCCAGGTCCATCTGGCGGAAAGTTCATCTTTCACGGTATCATCCTGCATATCGAAGAGCTCCGGATGATGCCAGATTTCCCATGCAGTTGTCAGGCTGCCGTCCGGCCATCGGCAATGAAAACCGATGCGAGGATCCATGTACGCCCACTTGCCCTCGATATACACCTCCGCCACGATATGACCACCAATGACATGCATCAATATTCTTCCCGGAATTCCGGCGATTTCACACAGGGCTACGTATAATCGGCCAAGACATTCGCAGAGTTGCTCACCCTTTTTGATGAGCTCCTCCTCCGTCCCTCCGTAGAACAACTGCAAGCCAGCATTTTTCTGATACAAACTACGCGTAAAACGCATCAATGCGAACGCCTTCTGACCGTCTGAGCCGCAGCCGTCTGTTATTTCGCTCACGATTTGCTCGAGATATGGTCTCGTTCCGACTTGAAAGCATGTTTGAGTCGGCGTGAATTGCTGATACAAAAAGTCAACCGTCTCGCGGCGTAACATTACTTGTTTGTGCAGCAGCTGAAAATCGACATTATCACCATAATTACGTTTTAATTGCTCCCAATTGCAGACATAGGCCGTTCGTTGAGCTTCATCTTGCAGCATGCCCGCAGCTTTAAGACCAGTATAGGGCTCCAGTTCAACCCACGATTGAATCACTACGCTCGACTCCTCTCATGACCATACATTTCAGCCAGTACTTCAATCATTTCAGTTCCCATTCCTCTAATTTCTTTTCATAATTATACCATTCATTACCATATATCCCCGCTGTTTTTAATCGGCTAACATTCACGATGTTATACACATTCTCATGAAACAAGGGAAGCTGATACAGTCGTTCCGAGTGGATTCTGTCAATTTTCTTGATCAGCGCAACCCGCTCATCCATATGCAGCGTCTTCCTTAACTGCTGCAGCTCGGTTTCGATGCCCTCGAAGCCCTCCCAGATCGTCTTGTACATTAGACTGTTCCCCGATACGCTCTCGAGTACCCCGAAAGGATCGGCACCAGAGTAAGCGGCCAACAAAAAATCATATTCCGGTGCATAATAGATCAATTGCAGAAGGTCACCGGTCAACAGCTTGATTTCTGTCTGAACGCCTACTTCGCCGAGATAATACGCCACGGTGTTCAATAGGTCGACCGAAGCCTGGTCATCGGAGTAATATGCGATGGTGATCGGTTTGTTGAAATCAAACCCGGCTTCCTTCAACAGCTGTTTCGTACGCTCAGGATTGTAATCGTACGTTTTTATTGAGCTGTTATGCTCCTCGAATTCCGGAGGGATGAGACTATTCATAATTTGCGCTTTACCTTCCAACGTTTCATTAATAATTGCTTTTCGATCCAGCGCATGAATGAACGCCTGCCGAACTTTGATATCCTGGACCCTTTTGCTTCCCTTGAGGTTCACCGTAAAGAACTTATTGAATATTTGCGGAACAACGAAAGCTTTATAGTCCGGCAGCGCGTCAATTTCTTCCACCGATTCGACACTACTCTTTAACCCGCCAATGTAGTCAAGTTCGCCGGCTTGAATTTTCGGGAAGATTTGGCTTTTCGGAATTTGCTGATAAATGACTTCCTTAATCTTCGGTTGCGGGCCGACAAATCCCTCGAAAGCCTCAAGCAGGGCGTATTCACCGAATCTCACTTCCTTTATCTTGTACGGGCCGTTTCCGATTGGGTGAAGCCAGTACGGGTCCTGCTGGAATTTTGCCAGATTGGCATCCTCTAGGATATGCTTGGGAAGAATTTCGAAGGCGGCAATTTTTTGCAGGAAGGCGACGTTTAAATCTCCAAGTTTAATTGTGATTGTCCTTCCGTTATATACAACCCCTTCCAATTCACCCGCTTTTCCTGTCTTGAAGGATTCATACCCTTTAATGGCATTCAAACCGAATTCAGAATCAACCACCATTTCTACCTTTATAGCTGTTTCCATACTCCACTTGACATCCTCTGCGGTCAACTCCTTGCCGTCGTGCCACTTCAATCCGTCATGCAGTGTAAACGTATAGGTCAGTCCATCATTTGAAACGTCGTACGATTCGGCCAGTGCCGGATGAACATTTTTCATGTCCGGATCCAGTTTGATCAATCCCCGATTAATATATGACTGAATTCCGTTCACATTTTGAATCCAAAAATACCGAAATGTTTCTGTGAACGTCTCATTATTTCCGGTTCCCACCAACAGTGCTTTACCGTTATTACTGCTGCAAGCACTTGCAAAAACTGCAATGAACATTAAAATCAAGATGAATTTTGATTTCATCTTAATCCCCCCTTTTAAATAATAAGCCGGCTGCCATCGCCCGAAGTCTGACCGGTTCATAGCCGCTCATGTATCCCTGTACCGCTTTATCGATTCCTTAATTGGCGATACTGTCCATATAGTTAACGCTTACATTTAGCACTTACATCTTACGATACTAAGACATGGATATTACGACATGCATGAATGGCTGTGACTGGAACAACGGATGTGCATGAAAAAACCTCCATTCCTCTCTTTTGATATTATGGTATGACCACTTGAGATTTATGGTTTCAAATTAGTCATATGGTATTACCATAGTACCGTGTTGATGATTTTAGGTTAGTATACTTCTATATGAGTGTCAATTATTTTTTCATCATTCGCTGCGTAATCGGCTTATACCCGAAGCTGCAGCGTTTCCTGAAGCTCCGGCTGAGTAATGAAGAGAAGGGCCAACGTAATCGCTAAACGCGCCACCCCCTCCATCGCATGATGAGAAGGGATTTTCCCGGTATGCAGGATGGCTATGTCCTCATGGAAGCTAAGCCGTAATCACAGCCTTGCATTGTTCGCTTCCGGGCATAAGCGAAATGTACAAAAATTAGCTCCAATTTGTTAATGGCCGCCTTTTTGATTGCTGAACTACAATGATGTAGAAAGATTAATTTGCTAACAAGGAGGTCATGGTTTTGCGTATTAAAGGCTTTGTTTATGATTTGGCCAGAGGATTAAGAGGTGATGCGGATTATTTGGAGAAAATGATCGAGCGATTGGCAAGATACGGGTTTAATATGCTCGTTCTTCAATTAGAGAATCGTCTGCAGTTTCCTTCCCGGCCGGCTATCGGAACGACAACAAGCTTGAGTCCGAGCGATATCCAAAGGCTGGATCAAACCGCGGTTCGGCTTGGTATGGATTTAGTGCCGTGCGTGAACAGCGCGGGACATTGCGAAGGTATCGGTTATATGGAACAATACCGCGATGTGGTCGTTGATCCGAGCGGATCGACCGGAGGTGTCGAGCAACTGAAGGTTGGCGATCCGGAAGCGCTTCGGCTAATCCGGGATTTGTACCATGACTTGTTCGCAATGTTCAGCTCGGCTTATGTTCATATCGGGGGCGATGAGATACGCTGGCTTGCCATGCAGATGCCGGATGCAACAGAAGAACAGCGATGGACGAAGGCAATGGAACATCTGACGTATATCCTCGAGCTCGTTCGTTCCAACGGCAAAATACCGATGATGTGGGGGGATATGCTGCTCAAGTATGAAAATACGATCAGTCTTATCCCTGACGATGTCATTATATGTGACTGGGCTTATTTTTCGGCTCCGCAATTAAAAGAATTAAGCAATCGGAAAAGTCAGCACATCTTCAAGAATGCCGGTAAATACGCGATAGCGGCTCCGGCCGTCAACCTTTTCCATGGCAATCCGGTCTTATCGGTCAACAGCACGTTGAACATCACATCTTTTTTTGCGGACAATCAATCCGTTTATGAGCCGGATGGAAGTGGCGTTTTGCTTTGTACTTGGGAGAACGACCGAGGCAACTTCTTCAGTCCGGCATGGCCGTGGATTGCCATGCAAGGTGCTCTGTTCGCCGGTAATTCCGTCAGAGAAATGGAATTTCTTCAGACGTACACGGCGAGGGAATGGGGAGTAGATTCCGATGAATTGGCTCGGTGGTACGATTGGATCGACGTTCAGGTGCAAAAGACGTTGCTCTTCGAGGCTACAATTGACGAGAACGTGCGAAAGGCGTTGGAATCCAAAAAAAATCGGCCGCAGTTGCTTATTCGCGAGCTCGTGATCGCCTTATTCCGGTCGCAAAACATATTGCCGGTCTTGTACGGTGCGCGTTCGTGGCTAACCTCAAGGGTACGCTCGGAGCTGCGGGAAATCGCGGTCAAGGCCGAGGGAATCGCATCTTCAATGCTCGAGAAGGCGAAGTACCGCCGGGAAGAGCCGTTTATGCTGCTAGAATGGACCCAAGTATTCGCCGCCATTATCGACATGGCTGATGCCCTGCATGAAGCAGAGACTCATTATGCTACAGCGGCCAGATCGGAATTCAGCGATCAGTCGGTACATGGACAGGCGCTTGGGGATTGTATCGGCGCTTTTGAAAAGCTGCAGCGTTTGGTTGACAGGCTAGTTCGTTGGAGCGAGTTGCTCGTGGAAAAAGAAAACGCTTCCGATGAGGAGTGCTGGTGGATCGGTCAAGCGCGACTCGATCTCAATCAACGGACGAAGAAGCTTACTGACCGATCCAACGGCAATCGGGGGATGATTCATTTTCTCGTTTTCATCCGGTTGCATCCCGATACACCGTTTTCTCCACTTTATTATCGGACCGCATTGAAGCCTTAGGAGGAGGGATCCCATGCCGGATAACTTAAGTCATGATGATCGGAATGTTCGAATAAATAAAGAAGCTCTTCCAGGGGGGGCGATCAGCAGGAGATCCTTATTATCGGCGATCGGAATAGCTGGAATCGCACTAACCTCGCAAAGTTTGATCGCACAGGCCGGAACCGAGGGCGGCGGCATGTCCGTTCTCGAGAACGTTTACGGTAAAGTTCCTTCGAATCCGCGCTTCCAGGTATGCAACGGGACGCTGGATCTTGAACATGATCTGGGCTTCTCCCAGTCCACCGTCAACGATATTTCTTTGCTGGTCAGAGCTATTACGGAAGGCAAGTCGATCACATCCGGCCCGGGAACTTTCGAAGTTGCAGGGACACTGTCGGCAACTGCCGGCTGTCTCCTATGGGAGTCGCGAGGCACGACAATCAAGTTGAGCGCCGGAGCGAAGACGGGACCGCTCTTTTCTTTATCGAATATGGATGCGATCCTGATCAGCGGCTCCCTGACACTGGATGGGAATAAGGCCAACGTCTCGGGCAATAATGCCGGTTTTTTCGCTTTGAAAAACGTCCGCTACTTGAACGCGTCCAACATCAGCTTCGTTAATCTTCGACGCTACGGGTTCTCTTGCATTGACGACATTACCAAGCCCCTTTCCAATTTGGAATTCCACAATGTGAAGGACATCTCATCAGGAGTTACGGGGAGTAAGCCTCCGGCAGCGAACGGCGAAGTGATCAAGGCCGATTTTGTCGGCAGCCTTGTCATTGATGGATTCCAATCGTCCAATCCGGATGGCACGGGCGACGGACAGAAGCTGAAATGCTTCTATGGGCGAAACGTTAGCTTACACAATATTGAGATAGCGGACGCAAGCCCTTCGCTCTTCTATCCGGCTATCTCGCTAGTGCGAAATGATAACTCTGTGCGAAGCAACGTGCGAATAGCAGGCGCGTGCAAGTATGCGTTCGAAGACAATGCGAACCGAAATTCCATCTATGAAAATATAGTGACCGACTATACGCCCAAAGCTTTGCTGGCCGGAACCCACGGCGGTTCGCAGGGGGCAAGACGCTCCGAGAATATCTTCATTCGGGGGTGGCTGGACTCGTCGACCAACACTATGGCTTTCAGTTTGCTAGGCTGCAACAGGCTGAATATCGAGGGCATCACTACTCCACAAAAGTTGAACTTATCCCGCGACTCTGTCGCCAACGACCGGAGGTGTGAAAATGTCGATATTCGCCATTCATTGTTCGGGGATCTGACTTTATCTCTTGTAATGGGTTATCGAAGGTTGACAGGCATTCAGGTGACAGGCACCTTGCTAAACTCGGGGCCAGGGACACTGGAAGCAGAGAATGTTTCGTATGCAACCTATACGGAGTCTGGAGGAGCCCAGCTATCCGTCCTCAACCGAATGACGCTGCCTGTCCGCAGGACGTTTAGCTTGGCTGCAGGCGAGTCTGAAAGCATCGTTTTGAACAAGGCTTATACGATTGAGCCTTTTGCGGGAGTGGTATGGTGCACGATATTCGAACCAAGCAGCCCGTCAACCAAGTGGTCTCAGATGAGATTCGACTTTTACGATTACGGCGGCCCGAACGTTGTCAAGTCGGATTTGCAAAGCGGCTCGTCGCCGCGAAATGAGATTTCCCTTGCCACGGCAAGATCCAGCCGAACCATAACGATCACGAACGGCAACCCGTCTCCGGTTATTGTCAACGTTCTGATTCAAGCCTTATAGATCATCGGATACATAAATCCCCGCTCGGATAGAGGGGACAAGGAGGAAACCATAGATGGACAACAACGAACCGCTTCTGATTGATACGGACGTGCATATTCAAGTAGGTAACATCATGCCTTATCTTCCGAAAGTATGGCAAAGCCAGTGGAAAACGCATGGTATCGGATTGGGATATATGTACCATTCCCCGATCAGGGTCAGCCGCAGCGATGCCGTACCGGAACGAGGCGGTGCGCCTGGAAGCGATCCGGATTTTCTGATTAGCGATCATATGGACAGATACGGAATCGATTATGCCATACTGAATGGCAACGCACTTGCTTTATCGCTCCATCCCGACCCGGATTATGCCAATGCCATCATAACCGCCTTCAACGATTGTTTGGTGGACACATGGTTAAAGGTATCCCCCCGGTTCAAGGGATCGATGTTCGTCAACGCTTCGGATCCGGCGGCAGCCGCCAAAGAAATTCGTAGGATCGGCGAGCATCCCGATATCGTTCAGATCATCATGGCGAGCGCAACGAGAATGCTTTACGGACAACGTTTCTATCATCCGATTTATGAAGCTGCCGAGCAATTGGGTCTTCCTGTGGCCATCCATCCCGGAACGGAAGGAGTCGGCGTATCGGGCGCTCCTACTCCTTCAGGTTATCCGACACGTTATATGGAGTGGCACAACATCTTGCCGACCAATTACATGGCTCATATTAACAGCCTTGTCTGCGAGGGCGTTTTCGAGAAGTTCCCTAGACTGACTTTTGTCGCGATCGAGGGGGGCGTCGCCTGGTTGCCCCACCTTATGTGGCGGATGGATAAAAACTACAAAGCGCTTCGCGATTCCACGCCTTGGCTCAAAAGGTTGCCTTCGGAATATATAAAGGCTCATATCCGCTTGACGACGCAGCCGATCGAGGAGCCGGACGATCCGAATCATTTTTTGCAAATTTGCCGGATGATCGATGCGGAGAAAACATTGATGTTTTCGTCGGATTATCCGCATTGGGACAACGATAATCCAAACATGATATTCCGGGGCATGGATAAGGGGTTGAAACACCGCATCATGGCAGGTACGGCGGCCGACTTATACGGGCTTGCCCGTAGACCGATTTACCCCGGGACCGTTTCGGGAGGAATGAGCGAATGAAACGTTATTTGGTGGCAAAATCGTCGGACCTTCCCGAAGGCGGGAGAAAACTTGCAGATGTAAACGGTGTTCAGATCGGCCTATTTCGATTGGGAGAGGACTATTACGCCTGGCGCAACATGTGCCCGCATATGGCTGCTCCCGCATGCCGGGGTGAAGTATGCGGAACGAGACTGCCATCCATGGTGTACGAGTACGATTACGGAATGGAAGGACAAGTCTTGCGTTGCCCTTGGCACGGCTGGGAGTTCGATCTGAGGACCGGCCGGCATCTGGTCGATGCCAACGTAAAACTGATCGGATATAAAGTCGAGACGGAGCAGGATCAAATCTATGTTTGGGCGCCTTAGATTGACTTTATATGGACAGACAATATTGCGGTGAAAAATGGAGGGTCACTGAAAATGATGCGTAAACGAGTGTATGTAGCTTTGCTTATTACAGTTTGTGCAGGTATCTTGTTCGCATGCGGACCCAAAGAGTCTGCTCCGGATGCCGGAAGTGCGTCAGATCCCGGTCCGGTAAAGAAAGTGCAAGTGTCGAAGGATCCTGTAACGTTGAAATTTCTGATCGGAGCAGGCATTGCCATGGAAGAAGTAGAAGTTCTCTTTATGGACCCAGTGAAGAAGAAGTATCCGAACATTTCGTTTGAAGTGATCCGGGCCGGCAAGGGGAGCCAGCTTATAGACTTGATCGGTGCGGGGAACATACCGGATTTGGTGATGTCCGATAATACGAACATCGGAAGCAGCTACGATTATGGGGTACTGTTCGACCATACGGAGCTGATCCGAATGCTTGGGATAAATCTGGAGCGTCTCGATCCGGTAGTTGTCAACGGTGTGCGCGATGCACTTGGCGATGGTCTTATTTACGGACTGCCTTATTTTCAGCAATTTAATGCGCTATACTACAATAAAGATATTTTTGATAAATTTGGAGTCTCCTATCCGAAGGATGGACTGACGTGGGACGAAACCGTCGAGCTTGCCAGACGATTGACCAGGCAGGACGGGGGCGTTCAATATAAAGGATTGCATTATGAGAATGTGTATAGGCTGGCAATGCCGTTGTCGCCAGACTTTGTGGACAGGGTTTCGCTGAAGGCAACGGTGAATAATGAAATGTGGAAAAAAGTGTTCGATCTCGGCTACCGCATCAACAATATTCCAGGCAACAAGCCGCCGAGAGTAGATAATGGCTATACGAACGCGTTCTTCAAAGAAAAAAATACGGCGATGCTGGCTACGACATCCATTCTCGGCACATTCAGAGATACGATCCGCGATGGATTCAATCTGGGCGTAGCTCAATATCCTTCTTACCCAGAGCGTCCGAATACGTATGGCTTCGTATCGGCGGGGATGGTTTATGTCACAAAGACAAGCAAGCATAAGAACGAAGCGATGCTGATGCTAAAGGAAATGATGTCTGATGAAGTTCAACTGCTAGCATCTCGGAAATACGCCCGTAAAACGATATTACAAAACCCGGATGTGGATCGGCAGTTCGGCAAAGATCTGGAAGGACTAAGCAATATCGATTTACAATCCGCGTTCAAAAGCAAAGCTGCGCCTGCTCCTGCCTTTACCCAGTACACGGCAAGTGCCAGACGCTTGGTGATGTCAAAATATATCGAGTTTATCGAAGGAAAAGGCGATATGAACACGGCTTTGCGTGCGGCGGAGGAGGAGATCAATAAAATGATCGAGGCGGAGAAGAAGTAAAGCTCGAGGAGTGCGATGCCGATGCCCCCCGTTGAAAAAGATTTTGATTTTGTCGTCACAGATATTCGATATGTAGTTCATAAACAGACAGAGCCAGCATGGAAAGTGGAATATGCCAACGAGGATTGGTACATTCTCGCCTTATCAACGGGAGGGAAGGCGCATTATCGGATACGTGGCGAGCAGTATTTGATCAAGAAGGGCGATGTATTGTTCTTCCCCAAAAATCTGTGGCATTCAGGCGAAAGCGATGTGGATGATCCCTGGTCTTATTACTCCCTTATCTTCAAAATCGTCATTACCGATTCAGCCTACCAAGATAAGCTGATGGAGATAAGGCCGGTCGTCAAAAACAATTTGCTTTTTCAATCCGCGCCGTTATTCCAAGCACTTCATAACGAGTGGGTGGAAAAAAGAGCCGGTTATTTAATTAAGTGCCGCAGCCAAGTCATGGATATTCTCAGCATGCTGATCCGGGAGTCGGCAAGTGAGGAGGACATCAGTCCTCAAGTATATATCATTGATCAAATTGTTCATTATATGATAGCAAACTCCCAACGGTTTTACTCCGTCGACGAATTAAGCCAATTGGCGAAGTTGAGTCAATCTCATTTTCGTCTATTATTCAAAAAAGTGACTGGCATGTCGATTATCCAATACCAGAACAAGCTGAAGATCAATATTGCCATGGATTTGCTTGTAAGCGGAAAATCCAACGTGACAGAAGTCGCTCTGCGCTTAGGCTTCAACGACATCTATTATTTCAGCAGATTGTTCAAAAAAAAGACCGGGCAAAGTCCGTCGGAGTATGTAAAACGAAATAAATAGCTGTAGCGCTTATGCTGACGATGCATCCAAAAAAAACGAAAGTGTCACCAAAAAATCCGAAAGCAACGAAAGCGGGCATGAGGTATAATGGCAGTCTCCACAACCGAAGCCGCGAAGAACGCGGTCGGAAGTGAAGTTTTGGATATAGATACCATTGTTTCGGGATTCAAGGTATAATCGATCTAAAAGCTTGCATCGTTATCCAAGAGAGCTAGGAGGAGAGTCATATGCAATATTTTAATACGGCCGGCTACAGGGACAATCTGGCCCGCGCCTCGGGCCGCACCTTCGATTACCGTACGCCGCTATCGGACGGAAGCTGGGATGCCTGGCGCGCCGACTTTCGAGCCGCTCTCCGCGAGCGGCTCGGTCTGAACCGGATCGGGACGGTGCCTGTCGGGCTGAACCCCCGCCGCACGGAAAGCGTCGAATGCGACGGTTACACACGCGAGAAATGGTATGTGACAAGCGAGCCCGGCGTCGAGATTCCGTTTTATTTGCTGCTCCCGGGTACCGGAGAAGGGCCTTATCCGCTGGTCATTACCCCGCACGGACATGGAGCACGCGGCAAAGAAACTTATGTCGCGAACTACGCTTCCGAAGAGGATCGGACCAGCAACGAGCAGGGCGAGAGGGATGTGGCGGTGCAGGCCGTCAAGGAAGGCTACGCGGTGATCGCTCCGGACGTCCGCGGGTTTTACGAGATGGGCGGAGAAGAGGAATGGCTGAAATCGGATGGGAAAGGGAATTCCTGCGTCAATTTTCAAAAAGTGGCGCTGATGTACGGGCGGACACTGATCGGAGAGCGCGTGCATGATATGGGACGGCTGATCGATTATGCGGCCACGCGGCCAGAGATCGATACGAGCCGAATCGTGATGACCGGCAATTCCGGGGGAGGCACCGTCACGCTGTTCGCGGCGGCGCTCGACGACCGGATCTCCGTCGCCGTGCCGGGTTCGTATGTATGCACCTTCGAGAAATCGATCATTCCGATCGGCCATTGCCCATGCAATATCGTTCCCGGCATACTGGAGCTTGGGGAAATGTACGATGTGGCGGCATTGATCGCGCCGAGACCGCTGCTTATCGTCCACGGCATTCATGACGAGATTTATCCCATCGAGGGGACGCGCGAGACGTACGGCCATCTGCGGAATGTTTATGCTGCGATGGATGCCGAATCGAGCTGCGAGCTGTATGAAGGCAGCGGCGGTCACCGGTATTATAAGGAGCGTGTGTGGCCTTTCGTCCGCACTCATTTGCGGCGGTAATCCTCGATGGAGTGACATAATAAAACCGCAATCCTGCATTTTTTCTTGGGAAAAAGGACCTCAGCCCACGCGTTACAGTGGGATTTGAGGTCCTTTCGTATGGAAATCGGGACGTTCCATGTTATGGGAATGCTTTTGACCGTGCCGAGCGAAGCGGAGGTTCCCTGCCCTACAAAGCTTTCGCCCGTCTGGCGGCCTGCGACATCCGGTACTCCGACGGAGACATGCCGTGATGCTCGCGGAAGACGCGCGCAAAGGTACGGTAGTTGTCATAGCCGACCTCCATGCAGATGTCCGAGATCGACATCTCGCTTGCCACGAGCAGCGTGGCGGCCCGGGTGATGCGCAGCGTATGCATGTAATCGTTGACCGTTTTGCCGGTGTGCTCCTTAAACATCCGGCTGATATACGAAGCATGCAGGTCGAAATGCTCGGATACGGAATTCAGCGAGATCGGCTCGTTGAAGTGAAGATGAATATAGCGCAAAATGCTCCATACGCGAGACCCCGGCTGGTTTTTGCTCACGGTTCCGGACTGGTTCGGATCGGTCAGCGCCCTCAGCATCAACGTGACGGCTTCAATCAACTTGCCCCGCAAGACCGCGTCCCGGCCCAGGCGGGATTCCTTATATTCGAGCACGAGCTGCTCGATCAGGGACGTTACGGACGCGAGCCGTTCGCCTTCGAAATGGTGATGCGACGGAATCTCCGAGCCGATTTTGTGAATCCACGGATTCATATACGATTCGTAAGCGTTGCCAAACAAGACGTTGATATCGAACATGCAGCTGTATAATTTAAGCGGATCGTCGGGATTGCTGTATAGCTCGTGAATATGATGGGGCAGCAGCAGCGACATCGTGCCCCGGCGCAGCTCGTGGGCCAGCCCGTTGATCGATTCGGTGCCCGAGCCCTCTACGACGAACGACAGCTCGGCGAAGTCGTGATGGTGCATCGGGTAGTGAGAGTACGGCTGGTTGCACGAAATATAAAAGGGCAGCTGGCCCTTCTGCTGACCGGACAAAAAACGGTCGTCGGTTTTGGCGTCCTCGTACTCGGGAAAGATCGCCATGCGGATTCCTCCTTTTTGAACGATTCAGAATTTTGATGTTCGCTAATGCGTTAGACGAACCGAGACATTCTGAACTAAGAAAAGCTCCCGCTTGCGCAGGATCACTCATCGTGGTAAGCGTTTCGGTTACATGCTTTTCTTATCGTGCAAGCAAGCGCCGCAAGCCGTTCATTATGGCAGCTCGACCTTGTGCCTCCGCTTGTAGACAGGAGAGGAGGGAACCGGGAACGAATAAGAGTGGTTTGCACCCTTTATTTTGTTCGAAAACCCGCTTGCAGGTGGAATAAGAGCGGTTTGAAGCTGCTAAAATCCGCGAAAAGGGTGCTGACCCGATCAGTTGGTTGAAATAAGGGTGGCAAATCGCCTTTATTCGTCTTTGTTATCCCCTTATGCCGAAATTAGAGGGTGCTGGAGACCTTTATTTTTATACTGTCGTGCGTAATAACAACTAAGACAACTCCATATCAGGTCTATTACTTGTATATTAGTTTAGCATATTTTTTTCGTTGTGCGGGCGAAAAATTTTCGACTTTATCTCTGCGGTTTCGCCAGCGGTGAAGCGGGATACAGGGGCTTATGTCCGGTTGCAGCAGACAGGTCTCGTTTACAAATAACGACAGTATTCGCTATATACAAGAGAGTTGGAACATTATAAACTATTTATTGTATTATCGGAGAAATATTATTACATTAAATGAAATCGCTTCCGAAAAGTGACCATCGTCGCTTGGAGAGAGCTCCCAGACAGGTTCACGCTCCAGGCAGGTGGATATATCCATACGAATCAGCAAACAGTCAGGTGGTATCGATGAACATGAAGGCAGCGTACGGGAACGAAAATGCGAAGGCGGAGCCGGAGGCCGTCAGAAGTGACGGGTAACGGTGGACGCCGCCGACAAGGCGGGTAATCCGGCGCTGCCCGGAGCGGCTTGGAGCTTTGTCGTGTACACGGGACCGGATACCGAGGCGCCCGCGCTGCGCGTCATCAGCCCGATGGACGGCATCCGGACGCAGACGAATCGGCCGAGGCTTACGATCCATGCGGCGGACCGCTATACAGGAGTGAATGCCGCTTCGATCCGGCTCGGGCTGGACGGGGAAACGGTCGGGCACACATACGACGAGGCCAGCGGCACTTTGTTTTACACGCCTCCCGTTCCCCTCGAGCCCGATTCGAAGCATACGGCGAGCGTTACGGCGGCGGACCTCGCGGGGAACGTTTCGTCGGTCCGGTGGAGCTTCACAGTCGGCGCTCCGCTCGGGCGGACTCGATTCCGCGAACAACTCGATTACCGGCTCCGACGCCTCCCAGTTGACCTGGCTCAGGCAAGTGCTCGAGCAGACGAGTCAGCGCCATGTCATCGTATTTATGCACGTTCCTCCGGACGAGATTTCCGCGGACGGGGAACATTTCCAGACCGGACACGGCTTCAGCGACCCGGACGATACGGTGCGCTTGTACGATCTGATGGGTGCGTTCAAGACCAGACGCCCCGATACGAACGTAGTCGTATTCAGCGGCGATCTTCACGCCTATCTGCACAAAAACGTTCAGGGTGTCGACTATGTCATATCGGGCGGCGGCGGCAAATATACGCATATTCCGCCGGATAAAGGCGGCTTTTACCATTATTTGAACGTATACGTGGATGAAGCTTCTATCAGCTGGGACGTCGTGCCGCTGCTCGACGAGATTACGTTCGGCGCTCTTGCGGTCAGGCTGGGTGTGAATCAGGAAATGACGCTGACAGCGAACGGAACGTTTCAGACCAGCACCAATCATCCGATCACGATGCCGGTGGCACCGCCCTTTAAAGTGGAATGGTCGTCCGATAACCCGGATGCAGCCGAGGTGGACGATCTGGGCAAGGTTACAGGCAAAGCGCCGGGAACGGCGGCGATCACAGTAACGTGCGGCAACCGCCACGCATCGGCGATGATCGAGGTGACGGACGTGCCGTGTGCGATGGAATAAGCCTCTTCGAGCCCCGGCTCGTCAGGGGCTTTTTGCTGACTGAAAGCGACGGCATTCAGCATAATGTTACCGGTGGTCCTGTCATAAAGAAGGGAAATCGACGCCGAATGTCCAATATATTCAAAAACCGCCATTGTCAGAATGAACCTTTTACCGGGTTGAACCGTCAATACGGAAGGCGACTACTTGCCGTAATACGACGGCATCCGACTGGAGGATACGAGGATGAAGCCGATTCCGAGATCCCGGCTGCGCATCTGGCTGGGTGCCCGGTATTATACGTGGCGCAGACGGATAAGCTGGTGGCTGGGCTCCCGTCGTTATGCGGCCTTGCGGGACAACGAGCCTCGGCAGCCATACCCGGTGTTCCGTCATCAGACCCCGGTGTACCGTTCGCTGAAAAACGTAGACATGTGGATGCAGCGCAATAAGGCGCATAACTTGTCCATCGCTCTCCGGCGGCTGAGCGGCATCGTCATTCGCCCGGGCGAGACGTTGTCCTACTGGAAGCTGATTGGCAAACCGACGCGGAGGAAAGGCTACCGGGAGGCGATGGTTCTGTTTTATGGCTCGTTTCGTTCCGGAGTAGGAGGCGGCCTGTGCCAGCTATCGAACCTGATCTACTGGATTACGCTGCATACGCCTCTGCAAGTAGTCGAAAGGCACCGACACAGCTATGACGTGTTTCCCGACTCCTCCCGGACGCAGCCGTTCGGAAGCGGAGCCACGTGCGCATACAATTACATCGATTTGCAAATTTATAATCCTACCGACCGGCCTTATCAGCTGCATCTGGAGCTGGACGATGCGTTTCTGAGCGGAGAGTGGAGAACGGACCGGGCTCCTCTTCACCGCTACGAGGTGTATGAGCGCGATCATGCCATCACCTTGGAAACTTGGGGCCGCTACGTCCGGCACAACACGATATACCGCAAAGTGTACGACTTGCAAGGAACCTGTATAGGCGACGAGTACATTACCGAGAACCATGCGATTATGATGTACGAGCCGCTGCTGAAGGAAGCCGGCAAAGGCTGAGCGCACGGCGGGATGTTCATCCGGTTTAGCCGTCTGGCTTCGGACCGGCAGGCCCGGCACTCTGGAAGGCAGCCGGAGAGTCCGGGCTATAGGGGAAACAGGGTACTGAAATCCGGGAGGGATTGTCATTTATTACTTACTTGCCTTTATCGTTGCATTCGCGATCGTGTACGTCTTGATTCCGCCGCTGCGCAAACTGGCGTTCCGGATCGATTTTGTGGACAAGCCCCGGGAAGACAGCGAACGGAAAATACATCGGGAGCCGATTCCGCTCACGGCGGGCATCGCCATTTTTATCGGCTTCGCCGTCGCCTTCCTGCTGTTCGTCCGCGAGGAGCCGGGACAGACGACCGCCATCCTGGTCGGAGCTTTCATGGTGCTGATCATCGGTACGATCGACGATTGGTACAAGACACACCGCAAAGAGTTTCCGGCGATGCCGAAATTTCTCGTGCAGGTGGCAGCCGCTTATCTGGTCTACGAATCCGGCATTGTCTTTTATGGATTTACGAATCCGTTTACCGGGCAGGAGGTCCTGCTGCCGGGTTGGCTGCAGCTCGTTCTGACGGTGACGTGGATATTCGGCGTTACGACGGTGATCAATTTCTCGGACGGGATGGACGGTCTGGCCGGGGGCTTATCGGCCATATCGGGGGGCACGCTATTCATCGTAGCGCTGGCCAAAGGCCAGTCCAGCTCGGCGATGATCGCGATGATCGTCGTGGCGATTGCGATCGCCTACCTTCGTTACAACAAGCCGCCGGCCAAAGTGTTTATGGGCGATGCCGGTGCGACGTTGTTCGGCTTTATACTCGCCGTCGTCGCTCTCGACGGGGCGTTCAAACAGGCGACGGTGCTGTCGCTGTTCATCCCGATTTTGGCGCTGGGCGTGCCGATCTTCGACAATCTGTTCGTCGTCTTCCGGCGGATGCGCCAAGGCAAGCCGATCTATCAGGCTGACGCCAGCCAGGCGCATTACAGGCTGTTGTCGACCGGCATGAAGCCCAAGCAGGTCGTCGCGTTTCTGTGGCTCGTCAACGTCTGCTTCAGCATGATGTCGATCATTTTGCTGCTGCTGAACGTATAGCCGATCCGTGCAAAATATTAAACAAGCGGCATCCCAAGGACAGTCCGCTTGTTTACCTGATCATTAGTTTCATTTTTCGGGATGGGAGCAGGGCTTCCATCCCGTTTTAGTTTTCTAAGCAGGATTCCCGCCCGTTTTATATGTGATGGCTTTGCCGGTATTGGGAAGGGCTGATGTTCATTTTTTGGGAAAAGACACGGCTTAAGTACAGCCCGTTTTCATAACCGCACTGGCTCGCAATTTCATTCAACGTCAGTTGGGTTTCCAGCAGCAGCGTCCGCACCTTGCATAACCGTAAGCTGGTGATGTAGTCGGTCGGCGACGAGCCGTACACCGCTTTGAAGCGTCGCGTAAACTGCACGGCACTAAGACCGAGCTCGCTGGATATCGATTTGAGCGACAAGCGTCCCATCGCATGATGGCGCAGCAGTTGCTCCGCGCGCTTCATCAGCGGGTCGATTGCCTGCTCCCGCAAATCCCGCTGGGCGCAGTCCCACTCCCACGTATACAGCTGCCACAAGTCTTGCAGCAAAAAATCGCGCCGTTCCAATGCAAACGAATCGATTCGGTCAAGCAGTTTCTGAAAATGGAGATGAGTTGAGGCAAGCCGCTGCATATCTTGAATAATAAATTTTCCGACCGGATTGGGCATCAGCTGACGGTCCGAATCGATCCGCTCTCCTAGCGGGGAAAACCAGTTAAAGTTAACGAGCAGGAACGTCGAAGGCAATGTCATGTGACGACGAAATAGGGTGTGCGGCGGGCAAAGCAGCAGGTCGTCCGGGCCGGCCACGCCTTCGTGCTTCCCGATTTGATACTGGAACTGCCCTTGCAGTACATAGAACAAAATCCACCAGGGAACATTGACCGAGTGATGCTGAAACGTTTCCTTCTGCACCCATTCCGCCAGAAGAACTAGTTGGGGTCTTAATTGCGCCGGTGTATACGGTTCCATTTTCAAGTCGACTCCTCATACAACCGTCTATTGCGCCTCATTATATCGCCTTGTGAAGGGTGAAATCAAGTGTATGGGCAGTGCATCATTCCTGTATAGGAAAAGGACAGGGGTTTCCTTTATGATGAATGTGTGCACATGGTAAGTGGGATCCCATACGAGCAAGTGAGAATGTCATGCAATAGAAGGAAATGTTGTCCCTATACGACGCTGCAGACGCAGCTGCGTATCGACGAGGGAGTTTCCGGGACTGCGGCATGATCGATGCTGCGCGCATCGTACGCTGGTGGTGTCGCATCAAGGTAACAAGCCCTTTTTGAAAGCGCTTCCTTATATGAAATTAATCCTTAATCCTATCGGATTATAAAATCCGTAGCGGATCACGAACGCTTGCCATTCATTTTCAAACAGGGGGATTTTTCGTATGAAACGATTTAAAGTACGCACAATTGCACTGTTCACTGCTGCAATGGCCGTTGTACTGTCCGGATGTGGCGGCAAAGAAGGCAGCGCCGTAGAAACGAAAGTCAATCAGCCGTCGCCGGTCACGCTTCGTATTGCCAGCCAAGCGGTCGGGACCTTGCTTGACGAAGAGTTTCAACAAGTTGTCGGGGAGCGTCTCCAGGCAAAATACCCACACATTACGCTCGAATATGTGCCGGACGCAAAGGGAACGACATTAAATGAACTGATGGCGTCCGGCAGTACGCCGGATTTGATTGTCACCTTTACAGGCGCCTTAGCGTCGTACCGGGATTTGGAGCTGGTGATCGACATGGAGCCGTTGTTCAAAGCGCGGAACATGTCCTTGAACCGCTTTGAAACTAACTACATTACAGACGTCCGCAATGCGTCGGACAAAAACGAATTGTACGGTTTGCCGATTAATGTCAACTACCATGCGCTGTATTACAATAAAGACATTTTTGATAAAGCCGGTGCCCCCTACCCGACCGATGGTATGTATTGGGATGACGTGCTGAAGCTGGCGAAAAAAGTGACACGCACCGATGGCGGCGTGCAGATCCGCGGTCTCGACCCGGGCTACACGATCATTTGGATGTCGCAGCCGCTTGGCGTAGCAGCGCTTGACGCGAACAATCAAGTGGTCATCAACAACGACAAGTGGAAACGCGTGTTCGAGTTGTCAAAGGAGATTTTCTCGATTCCAGGCAACGAGCTGCTTGCGGAATCGCCGAAGGATCAGTTTATGAAAAGCAAGAAGCTCGGCATGCTGCTTGATCTAAACATCCTCAACCAGCTCGTTGCAGCCGAAAAGGATGGGCTTAGCTGGGACGTAGCGCAGTATCCGAGCTATCCGGAAAAGCCGAACACGTACGGCAATGCAAGCGTATATACAGTCATTGCGACCAAAACGACAAAACATTTGCAAGATGCGGTCAGCGTTATCGAGACGATGAGCTCGGATGAGGTGCAGTTGGAATTGTCCAAGCGCGGTCGTCTGTCGCCGCTCGCCAGCGATGCGATCAAGCAGGCGCTCGGATCATCCAACCCCGGCTTGAAAGACAAACATTTACCAAGCATTTTCAAAAGCAAGCCCGTTCCATATCCGGTTGCCTCGCAATACCGCAGTCAGGGTGAAAGCATTGCCATCAACAAATTCAAAGAGTATTTGCAAGGGACGATCGACGTCAATCAGGCGCTGTCGCAAGCAGAGGAAGCAATCAAGCTGAAGCTGGCCGAGCTCCAAGGCGCTAAGTAATGTAAATCGATTCGATCCTCACGGTAAACCTATCAGCCCCCCTTCGATGCATCGAAAGGGGGAGTCATTTCAAGATCAGGGGTGAATGTCAAGATGGACGATCAAAGACTTGATAACGAAAAACAAAATCAGACAGCGGAACGAGGGGAATCAGAGAAACGTACACACGATAAATGGAGTCGGAGAGATTTGCTGGCGGCTATCGGCATAACGGGTGTTACTTTCGCGGCAACCGGCGGGGTTTCCCAGGCATTGGGTCAAGCTAATCCGGCAGCAACTGCAGCTTTATCCGTATACGGAAAAGGCGGGGGTAATCCCCATGAACAGATTGGAGATTTATCTTCCTTAAAAACGGCGGATAAGTCCAGTCTTGTCGGTGCGATCAATGAAACGTTTTTACAATTGGAAGCGGTTTCTACGGCGGGCGTCGATGAACCAGCGGCAATAACTCGAACGGCTGCAGATCTTGCTGAACTGATTGCGCTTGATGCTGAAGACGGTGATCGAGTATTTGTCCGCTCCATTGAAACATTTTATACGTATACACCCAGCACCGCGGAAGAAGAGAACGGTGTAACTGTGACTTCAAGTTGGGTAATGGATATCCAGCACGCTTATTATGCTTCGTGGTTTGCAACTCCACATATAGAGGAAGATCAAAAATCACAATTACGTACCGGATATGCGTACGCAGCGTCCAAGGGCAGACCCTTTGTCATCGATGCCGTATTCTACGGCGCAGTGGATTCGGGAGATACTTGCCTACTAAGCGTTTTATCTAATTCCGTTTTAAGTTTTACTGAGAACGGCTGGTTAAAATTATTAGGTTCATCCAATACCGTGTATCAGCTAATCAAAACGTATCGTGTAGAAAATGCCGTTGTAATTAACGCTAAAGTAGAGGGAGACCGACTGCGGCATTCAGGGACAACCGGCGAGTGGGGACATGGAATTCAAATTCTTGATTGTAAACATATTTATTTCCACAAACCTAGAATAGTGGATTGTTGGGGCGATGGGATAGACATCGGAAGACTGGCAAACGTTGTGGGCGGTTATGAGCCAACGAACGTAACGATCTTTGAACCCTACATTTCTGGCGCGAGACGTAACGGGATCTCATCTCGTTCATTTGTAAATGTATCCATCATTCGACCCTATATTGAAAAAGTTGGTGATTATGATGGTGTGAAAGGCACTTTTCCGAAAGCGGGAATTGATATAGAGCCCAATAATGCGTTAGGCGGAGAATTGCCGGAATGTATCAATCTGCTCATTGAATCCCCGACCATTCAAGATGTTTACGCAGGACTGTATTGCGTTAACTATCAAGAACGCAGATATGAAGTTCGTATTACAGGAACAATGAAACTATACAACACTACAAATACATGCTTAGGTTTTTTTAGCACTCAAACCGGGTCTACCGGGTTTGTAGATATTGACAATGTTATGGTCAGCGGCACGTTCTACATGGGTTTGCAAAACGGTTGGGTTAAAAGCGGATGCAGGTGCCGAATAAAAAATGTTGAGATTGCCAGATCCGTTACAGCATTCCCAATGCGTCATACTTATAACGGCACCGTTGGTAATGAAACAATCGGTGCATTTGAGGTTACTTTAAATGTTCATGAGAATTGCAATGCTATCTTGGCTTGGTATGCGGGCGATTTGCCGTATCGTCAAGAGTCGCGTTACTTATGCGCACCGAATTCAGAAAGAAAATTAAGCTTATACGCGGCAGGCTTGACCACACTTGCACAGTTTCCGTTTTTTGGTTCTACATTTAAACTAGACGGTGAGACCGTATTAGATCAATCATCACCAAAAATTACGGTTCGCGCGTGTTCAACTGTTCGATATAAAGCCACTACTGACATAGTGGCAGGTGAAATACGGACGGATCGGGACTTTTCTGTAAGAAAAGTTGTGTTTGACCCTGAATCCACTCATACAACGTATGGAGTCTCTGTGAATGGCTTGAACATAACACTCGATGGTGCTATTAAGACAATAGCATCAACAACGCAGCGCGGAGCCTCTATAACGTTCCGTAACATGGATGGCGCAGAAACCAAAATACTGGAGCTTGTGGGTGACTGGACTTTTAGTTAAAACGAATCGATTAGCGACTAGATAACCGACCTGCGCAGCTGTATGCTGAATAAAGACACGATATGTCTGTTGCAAGTGTCCCCGTTTGATGCCATCCTAGAGCAAGGACGGCGCTGCTGCGCCTAGAAGACAAGGGGGGCAAGCGATGAACGTGATCGATATTACCGGCGTCATCCAACAAGGGATGTGGAATTACGAGAAACCGTTTCCGGAATTCCGGATGCGGCCGCTGGACCGCGTCCCTTGGGTGGAGGCTGTCGTGTATGCGGAAGTGTTCGAAGGGCTTCATTCGCAAACCGGAACGTATCTGGAGACGCCAGCCCATTATTTTGGGGGAGAGAGCAGCTACTACGTCGCCGATATTCCCGTTGACAAGCTGGTGAACATGCGGTGTGTCGTGCTGATGCTGAACGAAGCGAAGCTGGACGTACCCGGCAGGCGTGTTGCGATCGATGCGGCCATGCTGGAGAAATGTGCGGGGAGCGAGCGGATTCGTCCCGGAGACGCGATTCTTGTCGGCACCGGCTGGGGCAAGTATTGGATGGACGATAGCTACCTGGAGCGTTCGCCTTACTTTACATACGATGCGATGAAATGGCTGATCGGCCAAAAGCCGTATTTGCTTGGATCGGATTTTCCGAGGTGGGACAACTTGGCCCAATCGGAGCAGTTTTTCGCGGAGTTTTACGAAGCGGATATTCTGATGCTCGCGCCATGCGTCAACCTCGAATCGGTAAGGCAGAGCGAGGTCCGGCTGACCGCGCTGCCGCTGAACATTCCGGGAACGAGCGCGGTTCCGTGCCGGGCGGTCATCACCCAAGGAGGTTAGCGGAGATGGTAAATAAAGAGGAGATGAAAACCGCGCTGGAGCTGATGGATATCCAGGCCGGAGATATCGTGCTCGTGCACAGTTCCTTGACCAGCATCGGTTATGTGGACGGCGGAGCCGAAGCCGTGATCGACGCTTTGCTGGAGACGGTAGGCGAAGAAGGAACGATCGTCATGTCGACGCTGACCGGCTGGTCCGAGCCGTTCGATGCGGCGAACACCCCGTCTGCGGTCGGGAAAATATCCGAAGGTTTCCGCAGACGGGCGGACGCGCACCGGAGCCTGCATCCCGTTCATTCGGTTGCCGCGGTCGGGAAACACGCCGAATGGATCACGTCCGGTCACGAACACTGCGAGACGGGCTGCGGACCGGGGACCCCTTATTACAAGATCCGCGATCTCGGCGGCAAGGTGATGATGCTCGGCGTCGATATGGACCGCAATACGATCATGCACTCCCTGGAGGAAGCGATCGATGCCCGCTATCTGCTGACCGTCGATATTCCCGCTCCTACCTATATGGAAGATTACAAGAACCAGACCGTAACCCTGAACAAATTTCCTCCGGGCCACCGGGACTTTCTGCGTCTCACTCCCGTCCTGAGGAAGCACGGCGCCTTGATCGAAGGCCGGATCGGCAACGCGGCCGTGCTCGTCATGGAGGTCCAAAACGTGTTCGAGATCGGGCTAAAGCTGCTTCGGGACGATCCGCTGTTTTTTATATGCCATAACCCGAACTGCAACTCGTGCCATTGGTCGAGACGGCTGTATTCGGAAGAGCCGGTTGATCTGTCCGTGTATAAGGAAAACGGCTGTGCCGACCGTACATGCGAAATATGTGTCGTTGCCAATTGACATCGATCGAAGAAAAGGGTGTGCGCCATGTTTAACTTTAGTATACTGGCGGCGGACAAGGCGGCAGCCGGTCTGGATCAGAAAATCCGGTTGTGCAGCGAGCTGCAAATTTCGAATATGGAGCTGAACGACAAGCTCGAAGGCAAATCGATCGCGGATTGGAACGGCGAAGAGGTCGAGTACGGCCGGAACCAATTGATTGCCAACCACAAAAAAATCGTGCTGCTGAACGGCAGCCGTCCGGTAACCGACTACGAGTACTATAAGAAACTGCTGGCGAAAGCGCTGCTTCTGCAAGTGGAGCATGTCAAGGTGACGATACGCGGCACAGGAGACGCGGCAGTGGAAGGGGCGAGAGCAGACGGTGGCGGAGAGGTTGGCGGGGAACCGTCTCGTCCGGCAGGATCGTCGGCGGAGCCCGGAGAGGCCGAGATCGAGGCGCTCCGCAAGCTGGTTACGGCAGCGAGGGTGCAGGGGATCGGGCTTGTCGTCGAAAACGATTCGTTGTCGTGCTTATCGGACGACCGCAAGCTGACCGCGCTGTACAATCGGATCAAGGACGAGAACACCGCGGTCGTCTATAACCCGCTGGAATTTGTCCGGGTGAAGGCTCATCCGTTTTTCCATGCGTTTTATAACAGCAAGCTGAAGGGGAAAATCCGGTTTTTGCGGATTAACGACGGATTATTCGCGGACGGGAGACCGGTGCTGCCCGGCGAAGGCAACGCCGAGGTAAAGGAACTCGCTTCGATTTTGCTGAAGCGTTCCTACAAAGGTTATTTCTCGTTTACTCCCTATATGCCGGATTCCGACCCCGCCGTGTACCGGAGCATGCTGGACCGTTTCCATAAAATGCTGATGGAGCTGTAGGCGGGGCGGGAACCCTGATTCTCTTCTTGATCGGCGATCCGTGCCGGCTTATTTCTGAGATCCTGGAGGCAGCATCGCTTCTCCTGTCCGGTGTAAATGGTCGTTTCTGAAAGCCCGCTCACGGGCAAGAGGGAAGTGAGAATAAGAGCGGTTTGCAGCTTTTATTTTGTCCGAATTCCACGTGGCAGGGGAAATAAGAGCGGTTTGAAAGTATAGAGGTTTGCACGCAAAAAAAACCGTCCGGACGCCGGACGGTTCTTCTTCATAAATTGGTTCGCTTGGAAGGATCAGGCTAACGATTCCTTGGCAACCGACTCGGTCAGCTTATAGCCGACATTGCGGATTGTGACGATATATTCGGGATTGCGGGCGTTTTTCTCGATTTTATCGCGCAGATGGCTGATGTGGACGTCGACAATCCGTGTGTCGCCGATGAAGTGGTAGTCCCATACGCCGTGAAGCAGCTGCTGGCGGCTCAATACTTTGCCCCGGTGCTTGCACAGAAACAGCAGCAGCTCGAATTCCTTCGGCGTCAGCTCGATCGGCGTATCGTGCAGCGTAACTTCCCGCTGATCCGGCTGAATCCGGATCGGTCCGATGTGCAGCGTCTCCATCTCGGCTGCAGGTAATGCGCTCGTCCGGCGGAAGATCGCCTGAATCCGCGATATAAGCTCTTGCGGGCTAAACGGCTTCGTCATATAGTCGTCCGCTCCGTTGTCGAGTCCTGCGATTTTGTCCGACAAATCCTGCAGCGCTGTCAACATGATAATCGGTACGAGGTTGTTTTGCTCGCGCAGCCTTTTGCATACTTCGATGCCGTTTGCTTTCGGCAGCATCAGATCGAGCACGATCAAATCGGGACGGAATTGCGGAATCACTTCAAAGACGGCTTCCCCGTCGAATACGCACAGCACTTCATAACCGACCAGCTTCAAATTAAAGTCGATAAGCATGGAGATCGAGGGCTCGTCGTCAACCACCAGTATTTTCTTCTTCGTCATCATCGTCTCCCTTTCTTGCAAGTTTTCAGTATGTATCTCCATTATCGCCCCGTTAGATCATGCCAAGATTAAGGATTCGTAAAATCAATGTAAAATTTGATGTGAGGACAATAAAATACACGCTTCAAATGATGGCTCACCCAGGTTTACTTTCGATCGTTTATTCATTAAAATAACCGTATGTTTTTGTAAATTCAGTGAGGTGACGGTAGTCTTGGCTTTTCATATTGTACTCGTCGAACCCGAAATTCCCGCGAATACAGGAAACATCTCCCGGACATGCGCCGCAACGGGGACGTCTTTGCACCTGATTCGGCCGCTCGGTTTTTTGACCGACGACAAAACGCTGAAGCGGGCGGGTCTCGATTATTGGCATTCGGTGGACATTCACTACTACGATTCGTTCGGGGAGCTTCAGGAGAAGCTCGGCAGCCGCCGCCGTTATTACTACGCCACGACGAAAGCGCAGCGGCTGTATACGGAGTTTGACTATAAGGACGGCGACGTCTTTGTCTTCGGCAAAGAAACGAAAGGACTGCCGCCGGAACTGATCGAAGCCAACGCCGAAACGTGCATGAGAATGCCGATGACGGACAGCGTCCGTTCGCTTAATTTGTCTAATGCCGCAGCGATCGTTTTATTCGAAGGATTGAGGCAGAACGCGTTTCTGGGACTGAAGTAAACGTTCTGTAAAGCGGGTACCAGAACTTTTTGTAAAAAGAAGGAATTTATCCTTGTTTGGCGAATCACTATTGATGAAAGCGGAATGAAGCGAGGTGAGACGAGATGAGACCGGCAGGCGTAGTACGGAAAGTAGACCAGTTGGGCCGAATCGTATTGCCCAAATCGTTAAGGAAAAGATACAAGATGAACGAAGGGGATCCAGTGGAAATACTGGTTTCCGGCGATCACATACTGCTCGAGCGCTACCGCCCGAAATGTGTGTTTTGCGGAGACATGAACGGAGTTACGGAGTACAGAGAGAAGCATATCTGCACCAACTGTATGCGAGAGATGATTCAAGTGCGACCGTAGCTAGTTTCCCGGCATAAGGATTCCGATTACCATAACCGATATGGGAGTCGTACAGATAGCATCACGGCAGAAGCCGTCGGTGCTTTTTTTCGTGTGAAGCCCGTCTGTCTCGTTATTCTGCCCGGCTGCGGAGGGCCGCATCAGATGGCCGGATACCGTGTCGGATTAATGCGATATCTGTCGGCACCGAAAAGGGGACGCAGTTCAAAAAGGACTGCGGACTCCTGGCTCTTTTCATCTAATTTTCACATAAATTAGGACTTTCTCCATGTGGAGAAAAAGGAAGGGGATGGTAAGATAGTCCATGTAAAGAAAAGGAGCTGACAACAAGATGAGAAATAAAATCTGGAAATCTGCCGGTATATCCATTATGGCCGCCATGCTGGCCGGTGCATGCAGCCCAACGGCTCTCACCGATCCAACTCCTAGCCAGCAAAGCCGTGAAACCTCGAAGCCAAGTTCGGTCCAGGCTTCTGGCAAGGAGAACATGCCGGAATATTTGCCGGCCGATTTCCCGCTTCCGAAAGATGCGGAAATCGAGACGTCCCATTCCGGGATTAACGACGGCAGAAAGTCCGCCTTGCTTGTATTCACGACTAAAGAAAGCATGAGCTCGGTTACGAAGCTGTACAAGGATTACTTCAAAACGCAAAACTTGGCTGACGCCGCTCAGACCATTGACGATAAAAATATAATCATTCAAGGTGAAAACAAGACGAAAAAGCAGTCCTGGTCGATGATCGGAGGCGTACTGGCTTCCAAGGACGGGGTCATTGAGCTGACCGTCACCTGGTCCGAGTTATAAAGCACGGCTGAACCGGCCTGCTTTTCGGGAATGACGGTTGCATATTGCGCCCCTTCACGATATAATGAGAACCATTCATTAGGAACATGAGGGAGGCGGACGCCATGGCTACAGCCTTGTTCGCACAACTTCATCATCACAAGAAGCGTTAGCACGCCCTAAGCTTGATTCCAGGGTGGGCTAACGCTGTTCGCGTTGGCCTCCCTGCGGCATACCGAGCGCGCAGGACCAAGAGGTCCGGCGCGTTTTTTTGTTCCTAAAAACGATGGAAGGAGTGCAGATTCATGCAAAATGTAAAAGGAACATTCGATTACCGCGGGGAGGAACAACGTCTGCGAAACCGGATTCGCAGCGTGCTGGAGGACCGTTTCGCCTTGTACGACTTCGAGCCGATGGAGACGGCGATCGTGAACGAGTGTTCGCTGCTGGCTTCGAAATATGCAGGCGGTGACGAGATTTTAAAGGAAATGTATACGTTGTCCGATCAAGGGGGCCGCGAGCTTGGATTACGCTACGACCTGACCGTTCCTTTCGCGAAATTCGTCGCGGGTAGTGCCGGCCTGGAACTGCCGTTCAAACGATACGAGATCGGCAAAGTATTCCGCGACGGGCCGGTAAAGCGCGGCAGACTGCGCGAGTTTGTGCAGTGCGACGCCGATATAGCCGGGATAACCGGCCCGGAAGCGGAAGCGGAGCTGATGCAGCTGGCCGCCGACGTATTTCGCGAGCTCGGGATTGCGATCGTGATCAAGTGGAACAACCGGCGGTTTCTGGGGGAACTGCTGGGAAGGTTGGGGGTTGGAGAGACCTGGATGCCCTCGGTCATGCTGACGCTCGACAAACTGGAGAAGATCGGTGCCGCAGGCGTCGAACAAGAGTTGGCGGATAAAGGGCTGGAGCCGGACGTGTACGGTCCGGTGGTGCGGCTGATTGAAGCGGAGCTTCCGGATTTTGAGGAGCTGGTAACGTTGTTCGGGCTGTCGGACAAGGAAGGAACGGCGGAGGTCCGCAGGCTCGGCTCGCTCCTCGAAGGAACCGGCTTGAACGGAATCTGCAAGTTCGACCCGTTTTTGTCGAGAGGATTGTCTTTCTATACCGGTACGGTGTACGAGTGCTTCATAGCAGACGGATCGTTTGGCTCCAGTCTAGCCAGCGGGGGCCGCTACGATGCGATTATCGGCAAGCTCGCCGGCAAGGAGCAGTTCAACTGCCCGGCGGTCGGTCTCTCCTTCGGCCTCGATTCGATTCTGGAATGCTGCCGGGGCCGGGTGCTGGAGCAGAGGATGGAACCGGTATGGCTCGTGCCGATCGGCGATACGATGGTCGAGACGCTCCGCGCTGCGTCGATGCTGCGGGACGCCGGAATATGGGCGAAGCTTGCGCCGTCCGGCCGGAAGCTGAAGCGGACGCTGGCTGCCGCCTCCGCGGAAGGGGCGCGTTACGTCATTTTGGTCGGAGAAGAGGAGGCAGCCGCGGGCCAAATGAAGCTGAAAGATATGCGTGCCGGTGAGGAGATGACTGCGTCGTTGCCGCAACTAGTATGCATGCTTGAAAAAACGGTATCGAAGCGAAAGTGAAACGCGGCTGAAGGGTTAGGGCCACCGCTGCCAGCTAAGTTTGGGAGTGGGGAGAACGACCTTAGCTAGGTGAAGCGGGGGGATTATGCTGGCTCTGGCTGCAGGTGGGGGATAGGAGCTGTTAGAGCCTCTTAATTAGAGCAGGAACGGCGATTTTGCGCAAATAGAGGTGGTTAGCAGCTCTTATTCGGGAGCCGGAGGGGGAAATGGAGGCGGAACGGCGGAAATAAGAGCCGCCAGCAGCTCTTAATTGGCGCGGAAACGGCGATTTTGCGCAAATAGAGGTGGTAGGCAGCTCTTATTCGGGAGCCGGAGGGGGAAAAGGAGGCGGAAGGGCGGAAATAAGAGCTGCCAGAGGTAACTACTTAGGTACAAAAAAGTGAAAGGTAAAGAAACTGGAATTAAAAGAGGAATTTACCTTGAAGAGACAAGGAGAGGGAAGA
>NZ_JACXJA010000045.1 GCF_014705615.1 Paenibacillus oceani | reverse complement strand
TCGTCAACTGATTCAACTTTTGTTCAGAAAAAAGCGGCTTTTTGTAAAGAAAATAACCGTTTTGATTATAATAGACCGCATCCTCCGGAGTTAGCAAACTTTCTTTTTGCTGCATGAACAACGCCTCCACCAATCGATTATAGGTACAACACTACTGTAGCAAATCAAGTGAGGCAGACGCTCATCTTTCCATCCGGAAAAGTTAGCGTATCTTCAGATGTGTTCGACAGGTGGCAGCTCTTTACGTTCAGAACAGGTAGAAGTTGTGAAGTTGACGAGGCTGCCGGTATGAACCGGCGGCCTTGTTGAACGGAAGGAATGTTAGATCTAACCTTGGCGCTCTGCGATTCAATAGGCGGTTTTTTCTGTTGAAGAAGGGCTTCTTACCGAGAAGGAGATAAAGCCGCGTATCCAAAATTCGTCAAAGTAAGCGGTTGCATATGCGAGCGGAAGTTGGCGGTGCCGGTTATCGGATATGAATGCTTTTCTCCAAACGGGCGACGATCGAACGGGCATATTCCGACGGTGTGACGCCCGCTATTTTTTTGAACTGTCTGGAAAATCCGTGAACGCTTGCATAGCCGAGATATTCGGCGATTTCCGTGAAATTCAGCTGATCGTCTGCTATCATGCTTTTCGCTTTCTCGATTTTCAGACGCTTCCAATACTCCATGACCCCGCTGCCCGTTTGCGCCTTGAACATCGTTTTCAGCTGCGTCCGGCCGATTGCAAACTCGCTGCATATCGCCTCCATCGATAAGTCGCTCGCGGCGATGTGGCATTGCAAATAGTCGATCAGCCGCATTGTTTCACGGACTTGTTTGTTTTCCTGGATGACGGATGCCGGTTTCACGCTGTCGCGCCGAGTCGAGCCGCCCCGGATCAATTCGAGCAGAAAAATTTCCAGATAATTAATGATCAACTGTTCGGTTCCGAATTTCGCTTCTTCCAGACGATTAGGGAATAGCATACGGATGGAGTCAACCGGAGGATTAAATGCCTCCTTGCCGATTTGGACCAGACGGGACAACAAATGCCGCTCCTGCTCCTCCAATCGGAACGTGCGATCGGCGAAGAAGCTCATGCATGGGGCTGCGCATTCGAACGCCAAAATGAGGAGAGTAGGGGTTTCGCCGCTGCGAGTTTTACCGACATGGAACAGATTCGGTTTGTAAAAAATAAGTTCTCCCTGATTCAGCTCGTATTGTCCGACTTCTGTAAACACTTCGAAGCGCCCTTGATCGATGTAAACGAATTCCCAAAAATCATGCTGTTCTCCGACACTGCGATACCCGTTCTTCAGTCGTCGATAATTGAATGTGATTATTTTGTCTATGGACAGCTCCCGTTTCAGCTCGTATCTCGGATATTCCATCGCTTCTCCCGCTTTCCAAGCGCTTCGAACCTTGCATGCGCCGGATGATTTGTATCGTCTATTATAACGCTTTCCGTCCAAATTGGTACATTTATCGACCCGGCGGGTAAATCATTTTTTGCACCCTCACCCTATAATTTGAGACGAAACGATAAATTTGAGGGGGTAAACCGGATGAAAACAAAGAAAACGGTGAACGTAATCGCAATCGTGGCGCTGGCGGCGATGACCGCGGCCTGCGGGGCAGGAAAAACAGACGGAAACGATGCGGCGAAGTCCGGAGGACAAGCAGTCAAAGTGGAAGCGAAGCCGGTTGAACTGACCTGGTACCATGTACCGACCGACGGGCCTGTCGGCGACGCCTTCATACAGCAATACGGGGAGCCGATTCAGCGGAAATATCCGAATTATTCGTTTCAAGTGCTCGTCAATAAAGAGCAGAATACGCTCGCGAACATGGTCATGTCGAAGACGAGCCTCGACGTGATGCTGGCGTCGTTCGCCTCGTTGCAGTCGGTCAAGGAGAACGGGCTGCTGAGCGATATGTCCGATCTGGTCAAAAAACATAATTTCGATCTGAGTCGGATTGAAGCTGAGCCGCTGGAAATGATGCGCAAAATGGAGGAGGGCAAACTGACGTCCTTGCCGCTGTACGATCTTCGGCTCGTTTTATATTACAATAAAGACCTGTTCGATAAATTCGGCGTGCCTTTTCCAAAAAACGGGATGACCTGGGGCGAACTGCTTGATGTTGCAAAGCGGATGACCCGAACGGAGGGAGGAGTCAGCTACCGCGGCTTCGTCACACCGCCAGTCACGGTCGTGAACGCCAACCAGCGCTCCTTGAACTACATAGAAACCAAGACGAACCGGTCGGCGATTATGACCGAGGATTGGAAATCGCATATGGAAACCTTCATCCCGTTCTATACCGTACCCGGTTACGACGCTACTCCTGAGACGATGAACAGCGCGAATATGATGAATATGTTCTTGAAGGAGCAGACCGCTGCGATGTTCGTGGCTTACAATTCGTTCGCCGCTACGATCAAGCAAAACGTCCCAAATTGGGATGCCGTCAGCCTGCCGGAAATGAGCGACTTGCGCGGGGTGGCTTCTCAGCCTTATCCGGTCGTCCTGTCGATCCCTTCGACGAGCAAACACCGGGATGAAGCCTTTCTGGCCATCGCGCAGCTATTGAGCGACGAAGTGCAGAAGGAACGGGCGGCCAAGCTCGGTTTTCTGGCTCCGCTGAGAAATCCGGCCGTCAAATCTGCCTTCGCGAGCGACATGGTTGACTGGAAAGGGAAAAATATTAGCGCCGTCACAGCCCAAAAATCACCGAGCCCGATTGCATACAGCAAATATAACGCTCAAGGCGCGGCCGCGATCGCGAGTGCTATGCTTGCGGTCATTACCGGACAAAAAGACGTCAACACCGCACTGCGGGAAGAGGACGAGAAGCTTAACAAAACAATCGAAACCGCTGAAGCGGCAAATAAATAGCAGATGCAATAAGGCAAACACTTTGGACCGAGGCTAAGAAGGTGCGGTTGGGTCGGAGCGGTTTTTCATTCCACTGCTTGCCGATTGTGCTTACGGAAAGCGGCCAACTAGAGCGGGGCAAATCGTTATAGAAGCTGTGCGAAAATAGGGAATAGAGCTGTCGACGTACTGTCGTCAAAATACTCACAAGCTGATGCCGGTGTCTTAAACCGGTATCAGCTTGTTTTTGTACGGACTTCCAATGATTTCTATCCATTTTAGATAGTAAGAAAAACTTTAAGTTTACCCAACTTCTTTATTGAAATAGACGTAATTAAGAGTTTGTGGATAATTGGTATTATTATATTTATTCACCCATAAAGTGGGTATCAGATGCCCCAGTCTCGCCACCCAACGAGCGGAAATGGGCAATTGTTGTGTGAGGAATTTTTGTGACTACTCTTTACTCAACTCGACGAAGTACGATAGCTATGGCGAGGCTGCTAACTTGGATTGGCAGCTTGGCTACGCTAACGGGCAGTTATTTTTCAATAGCTCTGTTTTTATGCTCCAGACAATGGTAAAATTTATGGGAACATGCGTTTGTTTTTATGTATGATCCAACGGATAGGGGAATAGGCATGATTGAAATAGTTGAAAAAGAGCAATATTTGGTTATTGGAAGCAGCCTCGCGATCCATCATCATGTGCAAGCGGCTCCCGTTTGTTTCGTTAAGGAGCTGATGCATACATGATCCAATTGACGAACCGCCAGGCACGGCAATTTCTGTTATTGAAGCACGGGCTGTTGGGCGAATATCAGTTTACCGGAAAGCAGGGAGTATTGGATTTTGTGCGGCAGGTCGGCTGTATTCAATACGATCCCATCGATGTCTGCGGAAAAAACGCCGAACTGGTACTGCAGTCACGGGTCAAAGGATTTACCAAGAACATGCTCGACGAGTTGCTGTATAAAGATAGATTCCTGGTCGATTACCCGGACAAGAATCTGGCTATTATCCCTGTCGAGGACTGGCCGTACTTTGAGAGGTACAGGCAGGCTGCAAGGCAACATGCCAAGCGCTATCCCGTAATGGGAACGTTGACAGAGCAAGTGCGGGCCCACATCCAAAATCACGGTGCGATAAGTTCGGATGATCTAAAATTGGATGGAAATTTCACCTGGCAATCGGCCATCCACTGGAGCAGCGGAAACAATTCATCCCGGTCGGTGCTGGAGCAGATGTACTCCACAGGCGAGTTGATTATTCATCACAAAAAAGGAACGCGTAAATATTACGATATCGCCGGGAAGTACATACAGCCTAATCTGTTGAATGCCCCGGAGCCGCTGGAGGGCGAGCTTGAGCATCATCAGTGGCGGGTACTGCGTCGAATCGGCGCTGTTGGCCTTTTATGGAATCGCGCATCCGATGCCTGGCTGAACATATGGGGATTGAAAGCGGAGCAGCGCAACGAAGTTTTTCGCAAGCTATTGCACGAGGCTCGCATTGTTGCTGTTGCCGTGGAACAAATGAAGGATATACTGTACTGCCGCGCGGAGGATTTGCCGCTAATTGAAGCCGTCCTGCAAAACCCGGCACCGAAATGGCGCTGCGAGCTAATTGCCCCACTAGATCATTTCATATGGGACAGAAAACTGATCAACGAATTGTTTGAATTCGATTACACTTGGGAGATTTACACGCCTGCAATCAAACGGAAATTCGGCTATTATGTGCTGCCTCTATTATATGGAGAAAGCTTCGTCGGACGAGCCGAGGTAATCGCGGAGCGAAAATCCGGGACGCTCGTTGTTAAAAATATCTGGTACGAGAACGGCATAAAGCCAACAAAGCAACTGCGAACAGCCTTGAACAATTGTTTTCAAAATTTTGCGCGATTCAACGGATGCGAGACGATTTCGTCAGAGTCTACCGAATTTTGTTTTTGAATCTGATGCACGAGGAGAAGGAAAAAAGCATGAAGAATAGGACACAATTATTGCCTGTCTTCCTCATCGGCATTTCCTTGGCCCTGGTTTTTCAAAGCTGCAGCGGCGGCGATTTTGAATCACAAATTTCACCTTATGAAGACCGAAACGGAAACCATTTTTCCGAAGAGGTCTATCCGGAAACAGGCTTGGAAGCCCAAAACAGCGATAGCGGAGCGGTGTCAGGATCAAATTCGGGTTTGGACTCAGGTTTGGGTTCAACTTATGGATCGAGCTTTGGCTTGGATTCCGGATCGGATTCCGGTTCCGGTTCAAGTTCTGACCCCAATGCCTGCTCCGCATCCAAACTTCAGGACATTCTTTCGCCAGCAACTTCTTCAAACGCTTTTGTCAGCGTGGATTGCAATCTTAACCTGAAGCCCAGCGACGTCATCACCAAGCGACTGGTTTATGAAGGAGCCGGAGCTTCCAATCTGACGTTGAACTGCAATGAGGCTAATCTGAAAGGCAATGATGGAGTCAATGACGGAAAAGACATGATCACCGTCAAGTCCATCCAAAACGGTTCCACTTATTCACGACCTGAACATATAAAGATATCGGGTTGCATCATTGAAGGTTCCATACGTGTGATGGGACTTGGACCAAATGGAGAGGCCGAAAACGTTTTACTATCGTCGCTTTCCAGCGATCACACGGCCAGAGCCCAACAAGCGGCTCCGAGAAACATTGAATTTAACAATCACACCATCCATTCCAAAAACAGAATTCCACTTTACCTCTCTCCAGGGGTGACCTATTCCAAAATTCTCGACTCCGTGTTTAAAGGAACGAGCGGCAGCGTCGTCATTTATCTCGATGCCGAATCCGCCTATAATACCATTAAAAACAACGAGTTTAATGTCACAACAAAGAGTCGTGAAGTGATTGCCATCGACGGTTCAGCGAATAATCAGATCATAAACAATCAATTTTTTGGACTGAACAACGGCGGAATCTTCCTCTATAGAAATTGTGGGGAGGGTGGGACGATTCGCCATCAAACACCGAGTTTTAATGTCATTTCTACTAATTATTTTTACTACAACAAGTATAATGGCAAGCTTCCCTCAATCTGGCTCAGCTCTCGTGATGGAGCCAAAAACTATTGCGAGCTCGATAAAGGTTACTCTTTCGGAAGCAGCGAAAGCAATCGGGACCATGCCAGCTCGAATATCATCTCTAATAATAAGATCCAAAAACTTCCTCCTTCAAAGATGATTCGCCTCGGCGGCAGTGCAACAAACAACGTCATTACAGGAAATAAGCAAGTCGAGTAAAAACGGGGCCATCAAGAGCTCACCCAAGTCCTCGAAAAAGCGAAGATCATGAATGGGAATCACGATCATATTCCCCATACTATCTATCGGACGCTGAAATATGCTCAGCAGCATCCGACTGGCTTTCCGCCAAGAAATAAGTTCCCGAGCCAAACAAGCAGACCGCCCACGTTCGGCGGTCTGCTTGTTTGGCTGGCTCCATTACTTTTTCGATGCTTTTTGCTCCGCGATCCCCTTGTTGATCAATTCCTCGGCATTTCGCAGCGCTGTATTGACGTCGACTTCCATACCTTCGGTAAACATTTTTTGGACTTCGGCAATCATGATTGCTTGCGCTTTGGAGTAATAAAGAAGTCCTGGCGTTCTTGCCGGCGGCTCTGAAGCCGGTTTGTTATAGAAGAACGAAGTGACGTGCTTGCCTTTGTAAAATTGGCTATCCGCGTGGAACGAATTTTTCATTTCGTCGCTTATTTTGGCGAGCGGCGGCGCAAATCCCTTCTTGGTCAGCTTCAACTGCGCTTCGTCCGACGTGATAAATGCAGAAACGTTCATCGCAGCTTCTTTATTTTTACTCGTATTCGTTATAAAGAAGAAACGCGGGCTTCCCCACAAGGCGCCATTCGGTTTTTCTTTGAAGGTAGGAACGGAGACGATATCCCATTCGAACGTTTTGAACTGATCGGGCTGAGCGAATATTTGCATGCCGGAGGTACCGGTTGCGAATACTTTCAAGTCCTCCTCGGTGTAACCCGATTTGCTGTCAAACTTCAAGCCGGGCAGCTTGTAGAAGCGGACGAATCCATTGATCAGCGTCTTCCATTGATCGGTGTTGACCGCCGCTTTATCCTCCTTCGCATCGAGATAAGGCAGGGAGAACTGGTTGAATTCCATAAACATTTGGTGCCAGCGCTCGCTGTATCCGCGATATTGGACGCCGCCTTCATTTCTCGTCAGCTTTTGGGCGATTTCGTAAGTGTCATCCCATGTCATGCCGTCCTTCGGATAGGCGACGCCGAATTTATCGAACAGCGTCTTGTTGTAGTGAAGAGCGAATGACGCGGCGTTGATCGGAATACCGATTATTTTGCCGTTCGTGTAATATTTCATCGTATCCAAAAAGGCGGGCTCGATTCTGCTTAAATCGAACTTAGTCGTTTTGATCAACTCGGTCAAATCTTGCTCCAAGCCGTACTCTTGCATCATAGAAGGGATGCCTCCCTTCGTACTGATAATAATATCGGGAACGTTCCCTGTCGCGATCAAGTCGGGTATTCTATTGCTGCTTTCCACGCCAGTCAGTTTGTAGTTTGGAAATTTATCCCTGATGAGCGGAGCGTAGATTTCCTCGAACTCCAATTTGCTCATCGAGCCCAAATAAAACGAAAGCTCTGCGGGCTTCTGCGAGTCGGGCGTTTGCTGCACCGCTTTCCCGTCCGTCTTGTTATCCATGTTTGCGTTATTCGTACCGCTGCCGCCGCTTGATCCGCATGCCGTCGCAGTAATCGTCACCGCAGAGAGAAGCGCTACCATATACGTAAATCTACTTTTCATCATGCTTTTTTCTCCCCCATATAATAGTATTGTGATTAAAAAGTGTGCTTGTTTTTGATGTTCCTAACCATCAGGTATAGCTACCACTATGATTAGACCCCGTCTACTGGTTCATCAACTTTCAGCACAATACCAGTATATATTGTATTCGCTTTCAACAAATATGGAGTTTGATTGCAAAGCTTAGTACTTTCATGAGAATGTTTCCTAATATTCGCAATAATGTTCTATACCTCATCCTACCAGAAATAAACTGGATGATTCCGCTGAACCCCTGGAGCCGTTGATCCTATATTCTTTTTTGACGCGCAGGATCATCGTATCTGAAGATAAGCTAATAAAATCGAAAGAAAAGATGAGAATGCCCATGGACGGGCAGTTATACTATCGGAGACTTCATTTTGGCTAGCCTGTGGAAGGACATCGCCGCCAATCCGTTCGCCGACTCATATTAGGAAGGAGATTTATAAAATTGCAATTACTCAGCTTTAAATCATTGTGGGATATGACTGGAACATTGGAAGAAAAATTGGAAAAAATCGCGGAGGCCGGGTACGGGGGAGTCGAATTCACGCTCCCGTCACAAGATAAATGGAAGCAATTCCGCGAACTCCTTGAGCGATACAACCTTGCCTTTATTGCACAGATCGTCACACGGGATGACCATATTTCATCATTCGAATCGCTTGCTAGACAAGCAGCGGAATTTAATCCGGTAAAGATTGTTTCGCACAGCGCAAAGGATAGCATGTCCTACGAGGATCAACTGCACTTTTTTGAGAAAGCTATTGCCGTCGAGAAGGCAATTTCTGTTCCGGTTGCTCATGAAACGCATAGGGGAAGAGCGATGTTTACGCCATGGGCAACCTCGAAGCTACTGCGCCAATTTCCCGAGCTGAAAATTACGGCAGACTTTAGCCATTGGTGCTGCGTATGCGAATCGCTGCTCCAGGATCAATCAGAGAATATGTCGATTGCGCTTGATCGTGCTATTCACATTCACGGGCGTGTTGGATACGCGGAAGGGCCACAAGTCGCTGATCCGCGGGCGCCGGAATACTCCAGAGAAGTCAGAGCGTTCGTCAATTGGTGGTTGGAAATATGCAAGCGACGCGCGTCGGATGGCTATGCTACCATGACGTTTACACCGGAATTCGGCCCGCCGGGTTATATGCATACACTGCCGTTTACAAAACAGCCCGTTACGGATGTTTGGGATGTAAATAAGTGGATGAACCAGTACTTTATCGAAAAATATAGAGACGTCTTCGAATGAGGCTCTCCTTTAACATACAACTTGTCGCTTTCAAGGGCTACGCCAATCAAGGCCACGTGCTGATGCTGCCGTCGACGACCGCAGTCCTATCGAGGCGGTGCTGAGTGCGGCGGTGGGGTAGGTCACTAGCGATGCGAATGAAAGCATGGTTCTACGGATTGTCGTTTCGGAGCCGGATCTGGCTTGCGATTGTTCTGCTCATCACACTGGCAGTAAGCGCGAATGGGACGATCTCGTACTTCATCGCCGCCAAGGTCGTGCAAAAAAACGCCTTCCGGCTCAGCGAAGATACGATCAACAAGACGGCCCAGGTCGTCGATCAGCGCCTGCGTAATATTACCGTCTCGATGATGGCGCTGACCATGAGCGATCCGTTCAAAGAGATGATGGATGATGTTGCTTCGGCGAATACGAGCCGGTACTACCAGCATTTAACCTTGTTGCAGAAGGTGTTCTCGCAATTCAGTTTCTACGACAGCTACATCCAATCGATTCTGATCGCCACTCCGATCGGCGACTTTTATCCGACGACTTCGATTCGCCTCACGAATCATTCGTTCTACGACAGCGACTTGTACCGGCAGGCCAAAATCGAGAAACGGCCTTTCTGGGTGCCGCGCCATGAAGACGCTTTCTTCTCGAATCGGGAGCAGGTCATATCGCTCGTGCTGAGCCCGATCGGGGAAATACCGAATCAGGATTATAACGTCTACATCATTGTTAATGTCAAGGAAAACGATTTGTTACGCTTGATTGCGGACAACCAGGATACGACCGAGACTGGACTGAACTATATGTTCATCAACGAAAAAGGACAGGAAATCGTTCGTTTGCCTTTATATGCGGCTACCGACGCCAAGTGGCGGTCTTCCTTCCTCGAACGGCTGTACCGAGATACAGCCGGCTATTTTTTTTATCCGCTGAATGGCAACGAATCGCTCATCAACTACGCGCGAATGGAAGTGGGCGAGAATTGGATTTTACTTGGCGTCCAGTCCAAGGAGCGTCTGCTCGCTCAAGTCAACGGCATCCAACGATCGACGTTGTACGCGCTGTTCGGCTGCCTGCTGCTCTCCCTGTTCATGTCGAACGGGCTGACGAGGCTGCTGCTCAAGCCGCTATACAAGCTGCAGGAGTTGATGAAGCGGGTGGAGCATAACGACTTGAACGTGCGTTATGCCAGCCCTTACCGGGATGAGGTGGCCCAGGTCGGATTTCGCTTCAATCGCATGCTGGACGAAATCAAACGATTGATCCAGGACGTTACGGACGGGGAAAGGGAAAAGCGGAAAGCGGAAATCAAAGCGCTCACCGCCCAGATGGACCCGCACTTCCTCTATAACACGCTGAATACGATTTATTGCAAATCGGAGCTCGGGGCGAACGACGACGTGAACGACATGATTCTTTCGCTCTCCCACATGTTCCAGCTCGGCCTTAGCAGCGGCCGCGATTGGGTTACGCTGGAAGATGAAATTACCCATATGAAGATGTATTTGGCGATCCAGCATAAATGCTATGACACGTTATTCGATTACCGTCTCGAGATCGGCAGCGGGGTGAACCTGTCGTCGAGCGTACTGAAAATTTTGCTGCAGCCTCTTGTCGAGAACTCGATTGTCCATGGCTTTCAAAACATCGAAAACGGCGGGCACATCGACATCGCCATTCATGTGGAGGTGGCGCAGCTCGTCCTTTCGGTCAAGGACAACGGCTGCGGCATGAACATTGAAGAGGTATATCGCAACATGCACCATGCCTCCACAAGTAAAAAAGGCTATGCTCTGCGCAACATAGCGCATCGGCTGCAATTGTATTATGGCGAACAAGCGCGGGTGGATCTATACAGCGAGCCGGGCCGCGGCGCGGAAGTCGTACTGCGGCTGCCGGTAACGGAAGGAGGAGGCGCAGATGATTGAACGGCACATTCGACTATGCGTGATCGACGATATCAGCAGCGTCGTCGAGATGATTACGAGCCGGATCGATTGGACGTCATACGGGATCGAGATTGCAGGTACGGCCGGAAGCGGTGTCGACGGTCTGCGGCTCGTAGAGGAGACGCGACCGGATA
This sequence comes from Paenibacillus oceani, assembly GCF_014705615.1. Classification (GTDB taxonomy): domain Bacteria; phylum Bacillota; class Bacilli; order Paenibacillales; family NBRC-103111; genus Paenibacillus_AB; species Paenibacillus_AB oceani. The sequence goes on along the minus strand of NZ_JACXJA010000045.1, from coordinate 72,125 downwards.
TCGTATTGACGGATATTCGGATGCCGAGAATGGACGGTCTGGAGATGACTGCTCACATCATGAAGCTGGACCCGCACTGCAAAGTCGTTATTTTGAGCGGTTATACCGATTTTGCCTATGCGCAACAAGCCATTCGGCTTGGTGCGTTCGATTTTTTGAAGAAGCCGTTCTCGCGCGCGGAAATCGTCAAAGTGGTGCTGAAAGCGAAGGAGGCGTGGGAAGAAGAGCGGCGCAGCCTGATCGAGGTCCACGAAATGGAGAAACGGCTGAAGAAAAGCATGCCGCTCCTGCGCCAGGAATATTTAAACACGCTCGTTCATCACCGGACAAACGCTGAGCAGGCCGAGAATCGTTGGCGGTATTTTCAAATCCCGCTGGAACCCGTGCAGCTCGTGGTGATGATTGTGGAAATCGATCGTTTCGATGGCAACTACGCGGCGCTGCCGATCCACGAAGTGGAACTGATCCGGTTTGCCCTGCAAAACATTCTCGAGGAAACGATCGGCACATTTACGAAAGGCGTCGTATTCCGGGAGAGTGCGAGTCGCCACGCCTGTATTCTCAATTGTGACGATCCGGAGCTGGCCAGCCGCATCGCCGATTGCTGCTGCGCTCATATCGCGTTGTATACCCGCTTCACCATCTCGATCGGCATCGGCTTGATTGCGGACGATCTAAGCCAGCTTCCGGATTCGTACGAGCAAGCGTTGCACGCCTTTTCCTATCATTTCTACACCGGAGGCAACGGAGCGTTCAGCTTCGCTCATATCGCCGGCGCTGATAAAGAGCCGCCGCGCTTCGCGCCGGCAGCCGCTCAGGAGCTGCTGTTCGCTTTGCGTGCGGGGAACCTCGAAAAAAGCTCGGTGCTGCTTACGCAGCTGTTAAACGATTTATTCACCGGGACGCCAAAGCCCGATTATATGATCAGCGTTTGTTACGAGCTGGCGATTATGATGCTGCGGGTGCTGCTGGAGAAGCTCCCTTATGAGCAAGTTCGGGAATTGGAGCAGCGTATTCGCGAGAACAAGGCGGCGGAGCCGACGATGCAAGAGCTGCGGCAGCTGCTGGGCGATATTTGCCGCAAGGGCTGCAAGTGGATCGAGATGCAGCGCACGAGCGAGTCGGAACAAATCGTCCGGCAGTCGATGCAGTACATCCGGGACAATCTCAAGCAGCCGCTTACCGTCGAACAGTGCGCCAAACAAGCTAATCTCAGCGCCGGTTACTTCTCCAACGTGTTCAAGAAAATCGTCGGCATGACCGTACAACAGTTCATCACGCAAGAGCGGATCGAACGGGCCAAGCAGATGCTGATCGAAGACTATCAGGTGCAGGAAATATCCGATGCGCTCAGCTACGAGCACCGGCGATACTTTAGCGAAGTGTTCAAGAAGGTGACCGGCATGACGCCGTCGGAGTTCAGACAGGCATACTTGGGGAAGGCCGGGCCGTAAGCGAAAACTTCGTCGTTTTGTTACCCTGGATGTTGGTCGTGCCGCATGTACGGTCGGTGTCCCAGGCTTCATACTGGAAGAGTAAGCAGCAAATGCTTCAGGGGGCCCGCATGATATTACCGCAGCGCGGGTAACGAACGAAAGGGAGGATTTTCGGCATGAGGAAAAAGAAGATTGGGTATATGGGACTCAGCGTTCTGACGACGTTGGCGCTGGTCGCTTGCAACAGCAGTGGTGGCACCGACGGCGCAAGCCCGGGCGATTCCGCGTCCGCAACTAAAAAGGGTTCGGAAGATAAGGTGAAGCTGGAATTCTGGTCGGTTGATCGTACGGACGCCGACTACACGCGAGAAAAAATCGCCAAGTTTCAAGCCGATAACCCCGGAATTGAAATCAATTATGTTATTAAGACGGAAGAGTACAATCAGGCGATCGATCTCGCTTTTGCCTCTTCGCAGTCGCCGGACATTTTTCGCGTTAAAGAGAACACGATCCAGACGTTCTACAAAAAGGGCTATCTGGAGCCGCTCGACGATTATTTTAATGCCGAGTTTAAAAACAAGTTCACGCCGCTGAAAGACCTGAACCTGTTTGACGGCAAAATGTACAGTTTCCCGAACTACGGCTACACGATGCGGCTTGTATATAACGTGGATCTGTTCGAGAAGGCCGGCATCAAAAATCCGCCGAGCACGCTGCAGGAAATGGTTGAAACGGCGAAGAAGCTTACGGCCGTCGGCAAAGCGGACGGAGCTTACGGCTTCGCCCTCAACTTCAAGAGCCCGGCCAGCGCCTTCGACCGTTCGGCGCGCGCGATCGCCGAGCTGAACGGCTATGGCGGTTACGGCTTCGATTTCAAAACAGGCCGGTTTGATGTAAGCGGATTCAAGCCTATTGTCGAAGCGTTCCGACAGATGCAAGTCGACGGCAGCACCCTGCCGGGCATGGAATCGCTTGACATCGACCCGCTCCGCGCCCAGTTTGCCGAAGGCAAAATCGGCATGTACATCTCATTCTCTTCCGAGCCTGGCGTCTACCAGAACCAGTTTCCGGCCAAAATCCGCTGGGCGGCGGCGCAGGTGCCTACGTTCGATGGAACCGCGCGCGGCGCATCCGGCTTCCTAGGCGGCCAGTGGCTCAGCATCAGCAAAAACTCCAAGCATAAGAAAGAAGCCGCCAAGTTTTTGAATTACATGTACGGCGAGCAAATCATGCTCGATTATCATGAAAAAGGATTCGGGATCTCGATGGTGCCATCGGTGCTGAGCAAAGCGAAAAAAGCGGATATCAAAGGCTTCGAATTTTTTGTTCCGACAAAGTACGACGGCGCGTGGCCGATTCAGCCAACCGTAGCCGTACAAGGCGAAAAATACCAGGATGCGTTCTTCAAGTACATGCTGCAAGGCGGCGATCTGAACAAAATCATCGCCGATCTGAACAAGCGCTACAACGAGGCGCTCGACAAAGCGATTGCCGCCAAGGAAGTGGATGTGAAGCCTGATCCAAGCTTCGATCCGAAAAATTTACAAAACATGTTAGTGAAGTAAGATTAGCTCGTCAAGGCGTAGGGTCAGAAGTGGCTTCTGACCCTTTGTCGTAATTTCGGGGAAAGGTTCGTGGGACCCATGAAACAATGGAGAACGAATGCGGCGGGTGCTTTCTTCACCTTGCCCAGTCTTCTCTTGACGCTCGTGTTTACGGTATATCCAATTTTTTGGGTGTTCCGGTACATGTTTTATGATTACAAAGGGTACGGAACGCCCCGTTTCATCGGCCTAGACAACTTCCGCACCTTATGGTCGGATCATTTGCTGTGGAATTCCGTCGTCCAAACATTCGTCTATGCGGGCGGGAAGCTGATTCTGACGCTGCCGCTGGCGCTCCTATTGGCAGTCATCCTCAATCGTGCGATCAAAGGGCGACAGCTCTTGCGGGCGATTTATTTCTTGCCGACGATTATCAGCTCTGCGGTGATTTCCGTTGTATTTTTCATCATTTTCAACTCGTACAACGGCATTTTGAATCAGTTTCTAATCAAGCTCGGTATCACCGACAAAGGCGTTGAATGGCTGGGGCCGAAGTACGCCATGCTGACGGTCATTCTCATCGCGGTATGGGGAGCGATCGGCAACTATATGATTTTATTCATCGCCGGTTTGCAGAACATCCCGCATGACATTCATGAGAGCTCGGAGTTGGATGGCGCGGGCGCCTGGCAAAAGTTTTGGTACATCACGGTGCCGATGCTCGGTCCGGTGCTGCAGATGGTCATCATGCTGGCGATCATCAACTCGCTCAAAAGCTATGAAAGCATCATGGTGCTGACGGACGGCGGGCCGATTGGCAAAACCGAAGTGATGTTTCTGTACCTGTATCGTCTCCTGTTCCCGACGCCATCGGCCAGCAGCGTACTGGAGCAGCAGATCGGCTACGGCAGCGCGGTCGGTTTCGTGACGGCCGTAATCGTCGGCGGCGTGACAGCCCTGTACTTTTATATGTCCAGAAAATTAAATCAAAACGTTTAATCCCGTCTATCTACCGTTTTTTTCTTGGAGGAATGGATCATGCAGCAAGCAACTGCGGGAAAGCCCAAGCCGAGCGCTTCAAGCGGCGTGGTTCCCGTCTTTCTACGTCCCGGAACGATCTTTCTATGGATCTTTTTGTTGGTTATGGCGTTTCTCACGCTATTTCCGGTGCTTGTGGCCATCCTCGGTTCGTTCAAGACGAACGCCGAGTTGACCGCCGGCGCTACCATACTGCCGAAGACCTGGCACTTCTCCAACTACGTGGAGGCATGGAAGACGGCCAATTTTTCCCGTTATACGTGGAACAGCTTGTTTATCAGTATAACCACGACAGCGGGAACGCTGCTCGTCGCTTCGATGGCTGCCTACGGCGTGGAGCGGTTGCGATTCGCGGGCAGACGGATGTATGTCTTCATTCAAGCGGCCACGATGTTTATCTCTGTCGGTCCGCTGGTGCTGCATCCGCAGTTCCGGCTCATGGTCACGCTGCACTTGCAAACATCGCTGTGGGGTGTCGTTATTTTGCTGGTCAGCGCCCACGCGGCCACTTACTTCATCCTGTACAGCTTCGTCAGGGCAATCCCGCGGGAGCTGGACGAGGCCGCCAAAATCGATGGCAGTTCGATGCTGGGCACGTATTGGCGGATCATCCTGCCTTTGCTTGGGCCGGGGCTGGGAGTATCGGCGCTGTTTACGTTCCGTGCGGCCTGGAATGAATACATTATGCCGCTCGTGTTCACGATGAGCCAGCCGAATTTGCAGCCGCTCACGGTAGGCTTGTCCAACTTGCGCTACGGCGCTTCTGCGGCTGCGCAAACGCACTATATGATGGCCGGCGCCTGTTTGTCGATCCTGCCCATACTCCTCGTTTACGTGTTTGCCAACAAATCGTTTATGCAGATGACGGCAGGTTCGATCAAAGGATAATACCAGCTTTCATACAAGCCAGCCCTTGCTCTCGCGGGGGCTGCTTTTTATTTACAGAGGCCAAAGATTAAAATATGATGGGTGGTAAGGATTTGTAAGGAAGCGATAGCTGTTTTTATAGCGAAAGGGATGATAGAGTTGTTTAATCAAAGATTGGATCAAAGGACCGTTACAGAGCTGTTGCTGCCGGCATCCAGCTTTCATCCGTTCCCGAAATTCGCCGATCGTGAGGCATGGAGCTCGCTTCCGGAGCAGGTTACAAGCAAATGGCTGGCTTGGGCTGAGGAAAGCGTCGACTATGAATGGCCTGCCTTGCCTGCTGTCAGGTATATGGACTACGTGCGTAACGGCAACCGTTCCCGTTATGAGCAGCTGTATTTCAAACGCAGAAGGGTGATTACCGAGCTGCTGATCGGCGAATGCATAGAAGGCAAAGGCCGGTTTATCGAGCCTCTGATCAACGGGCTCTGGTGCCTATGCGAGGAATCGTATTGGGTAATACCGGCTCACATGTCCTTATCGCGCAGCAGCGCCGGTTCCGAGCTGCCGGACGTGGCGGATCAAGTTATCGATTTATTTGCCGCCGAAACAGGCGGCTTGCTGGCATGGACCGTCTATTTGCTGAAGGAGCGGCTTGACGAGGAAAGCGCCATGGTCGTTAAACGGATTCGATATGAAATGAAACGGCGCATTTTGGAGCCGTTCCTGCAGCGCGACGATTTCTGGTGGATGGGATTCACGGGCAGGAAGGTGAACAATTGGAACCCTTGGATTTTATCCAATTGCCTGGCTGCGTTCATCCTGCTTGAGGAGGATGAGACGGATCGCAGTCGTGCGGTAGCCAAAGCGGCGAAAAGTCTCGATTTTTTCATGGACGTGTATCATCCGGATGGCTGCTGCGACGAGGGCCCCGGTTATTGGGGCAGGGCGGGCGCATCACTATTCGATTGTATGGAGTTGCTTTATTTGGCGTCGGACGGCAAACTCAGCTTTTTCGAAGAACCGCTCGTTCAGCAGATCGGCAAATATATTTATCGGGTGCATATTGACGGCAATTATTATGTGAATTATGCGGATGGCGACGCCAGATTGAAAATTTCGGCGGATGTCGTATACCGGTACGGAAAGCGGATCGGCGACAGCAGAATGTCTGCATTGGGGGTATGTGTCTTTCAAATGAACGGGATTACGCGCGAATCGTTCGCGTCGCCGTTCCGGATACTGGGCGAGCTGTTCGACGCCAAAACGCTGCTTGAAACGACTGCCGCCGCACCGTACGAGAGGGACGTTTGGATGGCGGACACGCAGGTGTTCGCGGCCAGAGAGCAAGCGGGAAGCCCATCCGGCCTATACGTCGCGGCAAAAGGCGGACACAACAACGAGAGTCATAATCATAACGATATCGGCCATTATATCGTCTACTACAACGGCCATCCGTTTCTGATCGATGCGGGAGTGGAGAACTATACGAGCAAAACGTTCAGCCCCAGACGATACGAAATTTGGACGATGCAGTCCGATTACCATAGCGTTCCTACCGTGAACGGGGTGCAGCAGATGGCGGGGGCGTCATTTCGGGCGACGGAGGCATCGTACGAAGCAAATGACGATATGGCTGCCGTGACGATGAATATAGCGCCGGCTTATCCGGCAGAAGCCGGCATTGTCTCATGGAGGCGCACGATCAGCTTGCAGCGCGGAAGTCACGGGAACGCGGTGGTGGAAGTGAACGACACGTTCCGGTTGTCGGCCGCCACGTCTAATCTTGTACTGAACTGCCTAACGCTGCAGGAGCCGATTGTGCGGCAAGGAGGGCGTATCGAGCTTATTAATAAAATCGGCGAAACGCTGCGCCTTCAATACGACAGCAGCCGGCTGACGGCTGAGGTGGAGCACGTACATGTCACAGACTCCAAATTGTTGTCGGTATGGGGAGATTCGGTATATAGATTAAAGCTGAAGGCGCGCGAGCCGGCAGCGGAAGGAACTTTTCGGCTACGGTTTGCGGCGGTAGCGGGCAGCGAGATTAAGGATTCCAAATAGTCATGAATCCAGACAGTCTGGAGGCCGTAAGTAGCGGTTCCGGACTGTCTTTTTGAAGTAGTTCGAATTCGGTACAAATCAAATGTTTAATTGTGACATTATAAATTGCTTCTGCTTCATTGCTTCGTCATCCTCTCCATATCGCTCTGGTATACACATTGTATAAGAGCGCCGCTTCCGCATATTGTTACTCGCTGTCATCCATTGTGTCATCCGGGCCCGGAGTCGCAGAATCAGGCTGTGCGTGACAAAAACAATGACAGCCCGTAACTATCGGCTTTCCCTTCTCCCGGCTACAATGAAAATGTCAAATGGAGATGAGCAAACGAACGCTGAGTCTGGAGAGAGAGGATGTATCGTTTATGAATACCAGCTTTGATGTAATTGTCGTTGGGGCGAGAGTAGCAGGCGCTTCGCTGGCCTATGAATTGGCGAAGGCCGGATGGAAGGTGCTGCTGCTGGATAAAGCCCAGTTTCCGAGCGACACGTTGTCCACGCATAATTTTCTTAGCAATTCATTGGTCATGCTGCGGGAGATGGGAGTGCTGGACCGCCTCTTGGAGACGAACACGCCGCTTTACAGCCGGGCCGTTATCCAATTCGACGATACGGTGATCGACGGCCGGTTTCCGGAGGTCGACGGGGAAATGCAAGGCCTGTGCATACGCCGTAAGCATCTCGATACCCTTCTGCAGCAGCATGCTTTGGCACAAAACGGCGTGACGCTAATCGACGGGTTCCGCGTCACCGACGTCATCCGGGAAGGGGAAACGGTAACGGGGGTAAAGGGGGCGTCCCGCAGCGGCGAAACGGCGAGCTTCCATGCCAAGCTGGTGGTCGGGGCGGACGGCCGCTTGTCTGCGCTGCGCGGCCTTGTAAACAGTCCATGTCTCCATTCCGTACCGACGGATTTCGCTTCTTATGTCGGTTATTATGAAGGATACCGGCAGGACGGCGATATCCATGTGGAATTGTACAAAATCGGCGATAAGATGGGGATTGTGTTCCCGACGAGCGACGACCGGTATGTCGTAGGCATCATGTTTCCCTTGAACGACGCGTACTGGATGGACCGATTTCAAAGCATGCCGGATACCGCCATGCTGGAAATCGCGGAAAGCGGATTTGCCGGTTCGCCTCTCCCCGGTCGCTTGAGAAAGGCACAGCAATCCGAGAAGATCAAAGGGCTGCACGGTTACAACAATGACTGGTTCCAGGGGATGGGCAAGGGGTGGGCGCTTGTAGGCGATGCTTTATCCTTCAAGGACCCGGTCGTCGGTCAAGGGATGCCGGACGCGCTTTACGGCGCACGCACTCTGACCGGCATTTTGAGCCGGTACCGCGAATGGGACGACAACTGGGAGAGGATGGCCGCAGACTATCAACTGCAGATGGAGCATACGATGATGGCGCGCTTTCAAATGGCGTGTCAATTTACTAAAAACGTTCCGTTTACACAGGAGCAGCACATGGTCAACCGGCTGATCGCCGCAAGCCCCGAGGCGACCCGCGCGTTTTTGGGCGTGTATAACCGTGCCGTGGAGCCGCAGGAGCTCGAATCGATCCTGATGGGGATGCTTTCCGGCCAATAAGGAGAGCGAAACGTTCGTGGCTGCGCACGGAGACGAGTTACAACGACATCGCAAGCTGGAAGTAACCCCCGCGTAATCCGCGATCGGGTTTAGCTTCTGGCTTGCTTCTTTCCCCTATACGATTCAGCCGGTGTCTGCTACACTTTTTACCAATAGGGTAAGGATGCGTCGAACAAAGGAAGGGTAGAAGGTGAATACGGCATGATATCGATCCTTATAGCGGATGACCAGCGGCTGCTGCGGGAAGGACTTCAGACGATTCTTCAGGCGGAGGACGGGCTGAATATCGCAGGCCTGTGCGAAAATGGGCTGGAAGCTGTGCGAATGGCAAAGGAATGCCGGCCGGATGTAGTATTGATGGATATCAAGATGCCGCTGATGGACGGCATTGAGGCGATGAAGCAGATCAAACGCGAGCTGCCGGACACGATCGTGCTTATGTTAACTACCTTTGCGGAGGACCGGTTTATTGTCGACGCGATGGCGGGCGGAGCGGATGGCTTTCTGCTGAAAGACATGCCTTCCAGAATTATCGTGCAAACGATTCATGAAGCGAAAAACGGGAACGTCATCCTGCCCGCCCAAGTGGCGTCGAGGCTCGCCGCCAAGCTGTCGGTATTGTCGGAAGAACGGGCGGACACGCTGGACGAGGCCAAGATCAAGGAGCGCGGATATGCGTTCACGGAGCGCGAGCGGAGAATTATCGTTCTGATGATTGAGGGATATACGAATCGCCAAATTTCCTCCATGTTGTTTATGAGCGAAGGAACCGTGCGGAATTACGTCAGCGTCATCTACAATAAACTCGGGACAAGCGACCGGCAGAACGCGATTTCGATTCTGAAAGGTTTGCTGATGGAATGAACAGAGAGCGCATTTCCCTTCTCCTGTGGTGTCTCGTCTGCCTGATCGTCTTCTGCACCTTCTTGCCCGCAGTGATGCTGGAGCGGAACAGCCGGGTCGGCGAACATCGCGAGCCTTATGCCGCGCTTGTCGGGCAGTGGGAAATCGGCTTTGGTCCGGAACGTCCGGAGGACACTGTCTGGAAGCCCTTTAATGCTGATACGAGGCTTATGTTGAAGGGGTACAAAGGAACGGTTTGGCTGCAGCGCACCTTGCCCGAGCTGAACTGGCGGAATCCGTATTTATTTTTAGCCCGTTTTACCCATTTTGAAGTTATGCTGAATCAGGATTCGATCTACCGGTTTCATAAGGACAACGCGAGCGACCATATCAACGGCACGAAATTGATACATCCGGTCCAGATCAATCCGCAGGACGCAGGAAAACAGCTGCTGATCCGGACGGAATGGGAAGGCGACGCCTTGTTCGGCAACGATTGGGTATTGGCCGGCGAACCGGATCAAATATTGTATGCGCTGATCCGTTCGGAGCTGACCTTTGTGATATACGGCACTTTAAGCGTGGCTGCCGGGTTTGTCGGGCTGGCCATGTTTATTCGGCGCAAGGTGACGTTGTACGGATGGTTTGCGTTGTTCAATCTCTCCATGGGGTTATCGTTTCTGTTCTCTTGCCGGCTGATGCAATGGTTTATCGACATGGAGCATGGGTACTACTGGAATGAGCTGTTAACCCCGCTGGCGATCTGGGGCTGTATCGGGTTTTATACCAGCGCGCTTAATGCCGGCCGCCGGCCGCTGATCCTGATCGTGCATGCGATGATGGGGGTGTACGGGCTGGCGTCTGTAGCTGCTGCGATTACGCTGCCGCGGCTGTATATGGAGTACCGGATCTATGGCAACGCGACTGCAGCGGTGGCCGGCTTTATTATCGTTGCGTATGCGCTTACGCACTACAAATTATGGGCGCCGCAAGCGGCGAACGGCGACCGTGCAGCCGTCGGACGTCAGGAGCAGCTATGGCTGATGCGGGGAAATTCCACCTTTACACTATGTGCGACCAGCAGTCTAGTCCTGTATACGATGCCCGGTCTGTTAACCGAATGGCTGAGTTCGCAAACGTATTGGTACAGGATCAGTGAAGGTTTACTGCCCAATGCTTTGTTTTTATTTATCATTTGCATGTCCATGGTTATCGTCAGCAGGGTGCGCCGGGTTCATCAGGAGGCGGAGCGCAGCGCGGCGGAACTTCTCGTGAAAAACAAGGAGCTGGAGCAGTTTCACCGCAATCTGGAGCAGTTGGTCCACACGCGTACAGGCGAGCTGGAGCAGGCCAACCGCAACCTGGCGCTCACGCTTCGCGAGAAAGCCGAAACGCTCGCCGAAAAATCCGTCTTGGAAGAGCGGAATCGGATCGCTTACGAGATGCATGACGTGGTGGGACATACGCTCACGGCGGCGATCGTGCAGATCGAAGCGACGAAAACGCTGGCTGAGCGGAATGGCGGACTTCCCATGGAAAAGATGGATTTGTTAAGCGAGCTTGTCCGCAAAGGGCTGAATGATATTCGCCAGGCGGTCCGAATCATGAAAGCGGATGACGACCATCCGCCGATGTCGCTGGAGTCGTCTCTGCGGGAGCTGATCCAATATACCGAGGATACGATGGACATCCGGATTGAGACGGACATCTCGCTTCCCCCCGCTCCGGCTCTTGGCGCATTGACGGAACGAGTGCTGTATCATGCGCTTCAGGAGGGACTGACCAACAGCATTCGCCATGGCAAATGCGCTTGTGTCCGCTTTTCGATTCGAACAGCGGCGGATACGCTGCATTTTCAGCTTATTAGCGACGGGGAGCCGTTCGGGTCCGCCGTTCCCGGGTTCGGGTTAACGGCCATGATGGAACGGGTGGAATTGCTCGGAGGGGAAGTTTATATCCGTTCTTCCGCCGATGCGGATGGAACCCCGATGGGATGCGAGCTGTCCATCCGCTTGCCGCTGCATTGACCCGTCGTGGAACAAGGAGCTTGCCGCGGAATCATTCGACGGGCTTAGTTCATCATGCACATGCTGCTGCCTGGGGAGCCGCTATTCAACAGCCGCAGCATATGCGATAATCGCGGGGAATAGGAATGATTAGCACCCGTTATTTGGTGCGTTCAGCCGAGCCGGTTCGAGCTTTCTATAGCTCAAGCCGGCTTTTTTGCGTTTTTGGAGCCGCTCCCCTAACACTGGCTTATCCTTTCATCGGTTCCGGACGACGCTTTCAGCTTCCGCTTCTTTTCGCTCTTTGCGCAGCTGGGAGGGCGGATAGCCGGTTATTTTCCGGAATACGCGATTGAAGTACGTCGGATCGCAGAAACCCAAGTAATTCGATATTTCGTGGATCGTTATATCTGATTGGAGCAGCATGTCCCGCGCCACGGAAACCCGCAGTTGGTGAATGTAACCAAGGGGCGTCTGATTAAACACTTCCTTGAAGATGCGGATCACGTAGTTGGGCGACAACTGGACAAGCTCGCACAGCTGTTCGAGCCGGATTTCTTCCTTGAAATGCTGCTGGATATGTTTTTCAATTTGGCGGGCAAGTTTTAATTTGGAAGAAGCGATGTTTTTTCGGTCCAATTCCTGGAGCATGGAGCCGAGTATTTCCGAGATGAGCCCGTGGCAGACGAATTCATGGTAGGCGCTTTTGTCTATCCACGCCTGATGCAGAGCATGGAATCGCTGGCGAAAATATTCGGCCCGGTTTGTTTTGTAGATAACGTATCCTTTCTCGGAACCGTGAGGGGCCGATAGCTGCCTGGAGGACTCGTCAAGCTGGAAATGAGCTACATATTTCTGATGCGGAGGGAACGGACCGTTAGTGCCGGACCGATACGGTCCCGGGCGAACGAACAAGATGTCTCCCTTGGTAAGCTCGGTGTTGAAGTCGTCCAGTTCAAACTGAAACGTTCCCTGCACGACAAAAATGATCACATGCCGCATCGATTTGATTCTGGATCTTCGCCAGTTCGGAATATGGTCATCGAATATTACATTTTCCAGTCGAAGCATGCGCATGTCCTCCCGGTTGGCTGATTGAAAATTTTCCTACTATTGATGAGCTTACAGGCGCAGCCGGTCAAAAGCAATCGGTTTTACCTATTTTTAATAGTGATATCGTTAAGGTATTAACATATTTTTAATGGAGTTTCGAACGGAAATCTCTACAATGGAAAGAAAGCCGGGATGGTGAGAGACGTTGTCTTACCGTATATATTCCAGATCATCGGCTCACTTATTAGAGGAGGGACGCTTTTCATAGGGGATCGGGGTTATTCATAAGTGGAAAATGTATTTACAAATTGTTAAGTTATATTCGTGCGGTCTTATACCATTGGAGGTCAAGCGGTGTTCAATTATGAAACTCCTGTGTACTATTCGGCGAATCTGACCGGCACTCATGCGGCCGGAGCGTGGCCAGAGGGCAAAAGGCTGCCTCGCGGCTGGAGCGTTGTCGAGCTCAGCGCCGGATCGGAGCTATATCTGGAATGGAAGAGGCAGGTGACGATCGTCAATTCGCCTTGCCCGGGAGAGGGCCGGCTGCGGATTACCGCTGCGCTGGATTACCGGTCGGCGTGCAAGGTAGACGTGCTGCTCGGGGTGTCGGGCGAGAAGCTCGGCAGTCTCGATATTCGTTATGCGTACACGTTCCAGCCGTTCGAGCTTATCCTGGACGGGGAGCGGACGGCGGCGGCATTTCGGGAAGGCGTCGTTCTGAGAATGGAAGGCGATGGCCAGCCTTTATGGATATTCGATGAGCTGCAGGGCGATGACACGCGCCGGTTATTTGTCCCCCATCTGCTCGTTGGGGGCGGGGAGCCGCGGACCGGGGCGTTTGTGAACAGCTTCGCCTCGCTGTCCTCCCTGCAGCCTTTCGGCTGGCTGGAAGGCTGCGTGCTGGATGGACTATACGCGCTGCGTCCTTCTGTCGGAGCGGACCGGATCGATCCGGCTATCGGGATGCATCTTCGGCAATATGTGAGCGAGGACGGAAGTCTCCGGTATGAAGACTTGCACGGTCAGCCGGCGGACGACAAGCTGACCACGATCGAAGCGACTTTGCCGCTTGCGGTTATCGCCAAGCTTCATCCCGATCACCCGCTGATTTCGCGGACTCTCTCGTTCTGGGAGGCCCGGCTTCAGGTGGGAGGCGGTGCGATTGTCGACGGAGATACGATTACCGCGGAAGGCGTGTATACGGTCGCATACCCGATGGCCGTCGTTGCGGCGAAGCTGGAGCGGGCGGCTTTGGCGGAACGGGCGATCGGCGAGGTGATGATACGCCGCGACGCGCTGGCCCGGGGCACTCATCTGTTCCTTAGGTACAATCGGAAGACGGGCGCTTACGTGTTCCGCAACTGGTCGCGGGCGTATGCCTGGTATATGCTCGGCATGACGCGAACGTGGCACGAGTTGAAATCTTCCGCTTTCGGCCAGCTCCCAGCCATGAACGAACTGGAGCGGGAGATTCGCAGGATTGCGGATGTCGCTCTGCAATGGGTGCAGCCGGAAGGCGTTTGGACTTCGTTTCTCGACGATTCGGATACCGGTATCGAAACGTCGGGTTCGGCCGGGATTGCCGCTGCTCTTGCGCTCGGAGCGAGGGAAGGGCTGCTGGAACGGCGGCATTACGAAGCGGCGGAGAAAGCGCTCGCGGAAATCCAGTCGTACCTGACGCCGGACGGGATTTTATCGGGCGTTACCCAGCATAATGCGGGCGGCATCGAGCTGCAAACTTGCGGATACCGCGTCTTGTCGCAGATGGGGATGGGGCTGCTGGCACAGCTGTATGCGTCTTTGGATGTAAGGAAGCCCGAATAAAAGTTAAGGGGAAAGCCAGAATCCGCTAAACGTGTGTGTAAGTAGGAAAGCGCTTCACTATAGCTTTGCCATTATCGTAACGGAGGGATCGTTTTGAGGAAATATCGGGCAGGTATAAGTATGGTATGCGCAGCCATGCTCACCATAGGGGCGGCAGGCTGCAGCGGCGGCGGGGACAGTCGGGAGGGCGAGCGGGTCGGCTCGGAGACGGCCGGGAAACAGGCGGAGGCGAAGCCGCCGGAGCCGATCGAAATTGTTTTGTATGGCGGGCAATCGAACTGGACTCCAGAGATGTTCGACGCTCTCTACGGGAACGCGATCAAGAAGAAATTCCCGCATATTACGCCCAAGCTCATCCCGAACAGCAGCGTGCCGCTCGACCAGTTGATCACGGCCGGAACACCGTTCGACCTGATGCTCGTCACCCCGTCCGGCACGCGCCGGATGGTGCTGGATTACAATCTGGAGACCGATCTGACGGAGATGATTCAGACGAGCAAATTTGATTTGAACCGGTTCGACAAGACGATTATCGATATCCAGCGCGATATCGCCAAGGGAGGTTTGTACGGACTGCCGGCCTTTACCCAGTTCCAGGTGCTGTTCTACAATCGGACGCTTTTCGACAAATTCGGCGTCGCTTATCCGAAAGCGGGCATGACTTACGATGAACTGTACGATACGTCGGTAAAACTGAGCCGGCTCGAAGGCGGCATCAAATATTACGGGCTCGGCACCAATATATTGTGGCAGTATCGTACGAGTCAGCTTCCTGTAGAGCTGGTCAATCCGAAGACGAACAAATCCGTTTTCGACGACAAAGTGAAGACGATCTTTGACAACTGGGTGCGATTCTTCACCGTACCGGGATTCGAAGCGACGGATAGGATGGCGAAAGGTTCGGATCTGGAAAATATGTTTTTCAAGGATCAGACGTTGGCGATGTATCCCCACTATACGAATGTCGCCCGGCGGCTGCCCGATACGGAAGTGCTGAACTGGGACGTCGCGCCGATGCCTTCTTATAAAGAAGCGCCGGGCATAGCGTCTTCGGTCGATCCGTACTATCTGTACGTCATGTCCACGAGTAAGCATAAGCAGGCCGCCTTTGAGGTCGCTGCCTACCTTACCTCGCAGGAGGTTCAGATCGAGCTGGCGAAGGAAGGGTTTACGCCGGCGATTAATACGCCGGAAGTTCAAGCGGCGTTCGGACAAAATAATAAAAACTACAAAGGGAAAAATATCGCTGCCTTCTTCCCCGATAAGTTTGCGGCCGCGCCTCCCTTCTCGCCGTATTACGCGATCGCCGATACGAGCATTCAAGCCGTATTTGCCGAAGTGGTCACAGGAAAAAAAGATGTCAACACAGCGTTGCGTGAAGCCGAGGCGACATCGAACAAGCGCATCGAGGAGCAGATCGCCACTACCGGGACGAAGTGACCAGCAAGGAGCGGCACACAACGCTAACCTTCCGAATGCTAAGCAGGCAAACTATTTGTCTTCCAGGTTTCAGTATGGAGAAACGGCTTGTATGGAAAGCGGCGATCATCGAACGGCCACGCAAGTTGCACCAATGCAGGGAGAGTCAGTCTTAAAGTCAGGTCCTATCATGTTCGGGTAACAGATGGGGTAAATAGGAGTGGAGAAAGGACCGGAGATCCGCTGTGCGATTTCCGGCTCTTTGGCGTGCGGACACAAACGAGCGAGTACTTACGCGTTTAATTAATTTATTATACTCTCATTGAAATTCGCTATTTACTGATACTTACACGTTTAATATAATGAGCATATAACGGATTAGGAGTGAAGAGACAGAGATGGTTACGATCAAGGATATAGCAAAAGCGGCTGGCGTTTCCCATGTAACCGTTTCCAACGCGCTGAATAACGAAAAGGGGGTAAGTGAAAAGACCAAACAAAAGATTCTCGCGATTGCCGCCCAAATGAACTACAAGCCCAACCTTGCCGCCAAACGACTTGTCGATCGAAAGACGCGCCACGTCGGTCTGATTTGGCCGTCCATCAAAGGACAGTTTTTTTATCACCTCAGCATGGAGCTTCATGCGGAAGGGCTTAAGCGCGATTTCAATGTGATCATCTCGATGAACGAGCCTGCAGCGGCCTTAAGCGTGTTTAATCAGGTTTTCGCGGATAACGTTATATTTTGGTGCCATTCCACTTGGGAACCAACCAGCGAATTTTTGACAGAAAAGGAGGCTTTCCAAGGCAAACTGCTGCTGATCGGCGGCAAAAAAATGGACGGCGCTCTGACGATCTCGATCAACCGGAGAAAGGGCATCTATGAGGCGGTCAGCTTTCTTGCCGGGCAAGGCCATAGACGAATCGCTTACGCGGGCGGATACAACGATAAGCTGGAAGGCTTTATGCAGGCCGGCGACGAGCGCGGGCTCGACTTTCGCCGCGAGTATCTCGTGCACCCGAACGACGAACATTTTGAAGCCAAAATGAGAAGCATGCTTGAACATGAACAAAAGCCTACCGCACTCGTAGCCGATTCACACGCGGTGTATTTAAAGGTGGATCACGTTCTGCGAAAAAACGGGGTGCGCGTTCCCGACGATTTATCGATCATCGTGTACGACGATATCCCCGAGTTGGAAGCGCTTCCCGTCCCGATCACGACCGTCGGACCTTCGGCAAGCGAGATTGCGGCCAAAGCGTTCGATATGCTGACCGGGATCGTGAAGCCTGCCGACGAATCCGATTCGTTTGACCTGATGATAGAGACGGTTCTGACCGTGCGTCAATCGGTAAAGCCGGCGGCGCCTTGACTCGTAACACGGAATGGTTGCCCGTGCTATGGAGCAGGAGCGCTTCCCGGACGATTACACAGAAGGAGCGATTCGAATGTCCGAACAAAAGATGAGCCGCAGATCGATTCTGACGGCGCTTGGTGTCGCAGGCGCTGCGCTTGCGACGGGGTCATTTATCCAAGTCACCTCCGCTCAGCAAGGAACGGTTACGGGGCATATGTACGGAGGCGGGCCGGGAGGTTTGCCCGAGATGTTGAAGAAGCGGGTGCTGGCGCTGGACAGCATAGCCGACTTGAACGGTTATGAAGGCGAGTATGCGGGACGGCAGGTGCATCTGATCGGCTATATGCCGGGCACGGATACGGGAGGCGGCATCTATTACTGGGACGCGGATTGTCCGAAATTCGCTCATAACGGAGGGACGATCGTCAGTCCTACCGTGCCATTCGATAGGAACAATCTGGCCGGATTTTTGCAGCGTGCCGGCGAAACGGACCCTTCCGGTCTCGGATGCTGGATGGCGATCGGCCTGCTGGTTGATGTCAATACGGTTTCTGCTCTGGTTGCGGGAGGGCGCAGAGAAACGTTTCACTTTGAAGGAGAAACGTCGATATCCGCTGAAATTTTCGCCAAATCGTCGCTCTACGCCTGGAATGCGGAGATTGTGCAGACGGCTGTCGACCATTCGATCGTTTATTTTACCGGCGTACCGGGACCGAGCTACAAGGATGTCGTCGGCTTCAGGCTCGCTCAGCCGGATTCGAGCAGTCCCGGGGGAGGGACGGCCAATAATCACGCTTCGATCAAGTTCGGCGGCGGGGAATTCAACAGGGTGATGCTTAATAAGGTGGATACGGCCGCACTCGGGATCTCTTTCGGTTACGGAAGCATTCATCTGCCGCGCCGTCGCCACGAGTACGGAGTCGCCGCCTTCAACAGCTTCCGTAATATCGAGAAGATGGCGATCGAGAATATCGGGGCGTCGTACTCGATGATCGTCGGCAATGGAGTTGACGGAATTCGCGGCAACAGCCATGGGATTCGTCTGAGCGGATACGGCAAGCCGACGGACGCTGCCGATGCCGAATGCGAAGGCGTTGTCGGGGCTGCCAACGTCATCCGGGGCATGCAAACCGGCGTTTCGATGCAAAATACGGCCAAAGGATTTAATCTGTCGGCCTTGTATATGGAAAATGTCGGGTATGCGGTACATGCGATCAAGGGCACGTCACAGGCGAACAATCCGACGCTCGGCCGCGTCGATTTCTCGTCCAAAAACGTAGGCCGGGGCATTTGGTCGCAGGGAGCAAGCTATACAACTTACGACTTCACGATAAACGGCACCTCCGAGGGGGCAGGAGTCGAAGAACTGACGGAATCGTCCGCCGAAGGCCACAACGTGTACCGCGGAGTGATGAGAAGAACGGCGGGCACCGGAGCGATGATCCGGTACAGCTATCAAGTAATCGATTTACTGATCGACAGCCCGGCACAGAGCGGCTGCGTTCTCTCGGGCGGCTTTTGCCGGGGCAGCGTCACGGTTACCGGAGCGGGGAGCAACGGAGTCGCCGTGTACGGGTCGAACAACAAGTTGGAAGTCGTTGCCGCCAATTGCGCCGGCTACGAGCTGCTGATCGCCGGAAACCGCAATGTCATGGACGTTAACATCGACGGTGACGTACTCCTCACAGGGAGCGACAACCAGCTTCGCGGCTTCATAAGCGGTACAATCACGGTTCAAGGTCAAGGCAACGATATTACCGGAGTACAAGGTTATACGGCGAGAGGCAGGTATGCCGGTACGACGAATGCTGCCGGAGAAGTAGCGATCCCGCTCGGCCTGAGAGCCTACTCCAAAGGCTTTAGCGTAACGGCGACGGTGGAGGATGCTGCTGAAAACGGTTCGTGCCGGCTTGTCTCGCTGGATTCTTCCGGCGTGGCGACATTCGCTGTGTTTGCTAATCACGTCCCTGTTGCGTCCAGCGGTATCGTTATTCATTGGCAAGCGCAGGCTCTCTAATACGGGAGGCGGGGAGACGGATAGAGAGCTTCGCTGTTCGCAGTTGCAGAAGAATAGTAATCGATATCTGTTGAGCAGATTGCTATAAGTAAATACCGCTGGAATGGAAGTGAAGACCGGTATATAGTACAATGGCAGTAAAACGGCTGTCCAAAGGAGTAGCTATGTGCCGAAATATAAAAACGTTGCATAATTTCGATCCTCCTGCGACCGACGAGGAGATCCAAGCGGCCGCGCTGCAATTCGTCCGAAAGCTGTCCGGATTCAATACGCCGTCCAAGGCGAATCAGGCGGCGTTTGAAGAAGCGATCCAAGAGGTAACGGAAGCAGCCCGCAAGCTGCTCGGATCGCTGGTAACGAATGCGGAGCCCCGCAACCGCGAGATCGAGATCGAACGCGCCCGGGCCCGAAATGCCAAGCGGTTCGGCACCGCCGACGAGTAGTATATAGCGCCTTGTGAGAAAAGCCCTTACCGGGCTTTTTTCAATAGAACCGAACCTTTAAGTTCTTCACCGTGCTAAAGCGACCAGGGGGTTCTTCCCTTGACAAGTCAGCAGGTGTTTTTTCGGCGTTATATAATGTAGAAGGCGGCATATTCAAGGAAATCGGGAAAGGGGGGAGGAGAATTGCCAAAATGGGGTTCGTTTGTGCTGGAAATGATTCGGCTCGTCATTTTGCTTATATTGAGCCTGCTGGTGCTTGGCGGGATCGAACGAGCCGTATACGAAGCCGTATTCGGTAACCCCGTCTACCATTGGACGATGACGGCTGGCAATCTGCTTTTGTTCCTGGTATTGTACCGGAACTACTTTCAGTTCAAAGGCTGGTTCAAATCGGAGCACAACAAAAAATTGAACAAAATCACGACACGAGGCTTGGTTACGGTTTCCGCCGTACTGCTGCTGCTGCCGATCTGGCTGTAGACCATTCCATAATCCGGACATTAGCGCTATCCGGGCACCCCATCGAATCATCTTAGTATGAAGCGATCGGGTGTTTTTGTCGTTTCCGGAAATGAGCTGCATCTTGCATCCGATAGAACCCAAAAAGCTTTGGAATGAAATCACTGATCCCTCCGATTACATAAGATATACCAATGTTTCGTATGAGGAACGCTCGGAAGCGTAAGGACTTAAGTCCGATCCGCTCCCGCTAATCGAATGTGCGGTTGAATTTCGCCAGCAGCTGGCCGAATATCAGCCGGTCCTCGGCGGACCAGCTTTTCAGCAGCTCCGCTACGCGCTCTTGTCTGGCTTGTTTATTTTCGTTCAGCGCCGCCGCACCGTGCTCCGTAATATGCAGCGAATAGGATCGTCCGTCGACGGGATCGGGAATCCGGTACACGTAACCTTTCTGTTCCAGCGCCGCCGTCTGACGGCTTACGGTAGAGACATCCAGATGAAATTCGTCTGCGAGCGTTTTGACGCTGGCGGAGCCATGCGAAGAGATTTGGTGCAGCAGCAAATAGGCGGAGCGATCCAAGCTCCCGATTTTTTTATAGGTGGTGAACGAAGAGATACGGCGTATCAAGATCGACAATTCCACCTCGATGATTTGCAACGCTTGCTCGTTCATCTTTTCTTCCAAGTAAAAACCGCCTCCTTACAAGAATCCGGTAACGCTTGTCCCATCATACCATAGGAACAAACGGGGTGTGATTGACAACTTGACAAGTGGTTGTATAATACAATTATATAGATAGTTTCATTATACAACTTGTTTGCATGAAAAGGAATCGTGAAGCGGGGGGCGCGAATGCAAGCGAGAGATATTATGATCAGCCCGGTGTACAAAGTGAAGGAATACGACACGGTCCGTGCGGTCATCGAGAAATTTATCGATCACCGGATCAGCGGACTGCCCGTTATCAACGACCGGAATGAAATTAAGGGTTACGTAAGCGACGGTGATATTATGCGTTATATCGGTAAACACGACGATATGATTATTAGCAGTCTGACGTTTACGGCCGTCGTCAAGGGAGACGAGGAGGCGTACGACGAGCGGGTGCGCAAGCTGATGAAGATAAACGTGATGGAGATCGCCAAGAAAAAACCGGTGACTGTTCCTTGGGACGAGGAAGTCGAAAATATAGCGGCTATACTGGGCCGGAAACAAATCAAGAAAGTACCCGTCGAACGGAATGGAGTGCTTGTCGGCATTATCAGCCGCGGCGATATTATCCGCCACTCCTTTAAGTATTTTATGTAAGACCGCTTTGGCCAAACGAATCGGAGGAATGGCTGGAAGAGTTTTTCCTCGTCTGGAAGGCATTGTTCGCCATAAACATTTTGTGCAGACAATTTCGAAATGGACAAGAAATCAAGTCCATACCGGGCTAGCGATAAGACTTTGTCAGCGATCGTGGAACAAGACGGGAAAGCCGCATGAATTAGCGGCTTTTTATTTTTTGCCAAAACAGTTAAGGCGGTCCGTCAATCTTGGGGGCATAAGTAACAATCATTTGAATCAGAGCGACCCATCAGGATCTATTTTGTAAAAATGCTGCAGATACAAAAGTTAACAAACAGGGTTGCCAAGGAGATTAAAGAATACGTATAATGTACTTAAGTCATATGAATTAATCCTGAATATGTATGAAGAAAGGAAATCGTATTCGTATTTAGTAATCGATTTCTAAAGAATCGGATTTCGGGTTCCAGATGCGGAGGTGATCACGGACGTTCATAGCGTTGCACACGGAACGTACGGCGCAAACGGCAAAACTTTGTTCAGCTAGGGTAAGCTTACAGCAGGAGAGGACAGTATGGGACAAAACCGATATCCGATAAGCAGGGAGGATATGTGAAATGAGAACGATGAAAAAACGCATCGGGTTATCCGCGCTACTGCTGGCTGCAATCGGCGCAACGTGTATTTGGCCGGATTCTAATGAAACCGCTTACGCGAGCGGCCCGATACCGGCTTTTCCCGGAGCCGAAGGCTTCGGCATGTACGCGACCGGGGGACGCGGGGGAGACGTGTACGAGGTGACGAACTTGAATGATAGCGGTCCCGGCTCGTTCCGCGACGCAGTCAGTCAGGGCAACCGCACGATTGTGTTCCGCGTAGGCGGCACGATCGAGCTGAACTCGCCGCTTATTATTACCAGCTCCAATTTGACGATTGCCGGCCAGACTGCACCCGGAGACGGGATTGCCGTGATCGGCCGCCCTGTGCAGCTGTCCAATACCGACAACGTCATTATGCGACATATGCGCTTCAGACTCGGCGACCGGAACAATTTGGAAGCGGATACGTTTTACATGGGCAACAGCACGAACATTATTATCGATCATTGCTCGTTTTTGTGGGGGGTGGATGAAGTCTTTTCCGCCTATCCGAATGAAAGCGTTACCGTGCAATGGTCGGTCATCGGAGAAGCGCTGAATACGTCGGCTCACTCCAAGGGCAGCCACGGCTTTGGCGGCATATGGGGCAGCGGGACAAGCTATCATCATAATCTGATTACGCACAACAGCGACCGCAATCCGCGGTTTATGACGTACATGGAGCCTCCATACCCGAGTGACCGTCTGATCGACCTGCGCAACAACGTTATTTACGATTGGGGATCGGTTACGAGCCATAGCGGGCAGGGCCTTGATTTTAATATGGTGAACAATTACTACAAGTGGGGTCCGTCAACCCAGACAGCGCGTAAAAATATGATTTTTACCGGAGGAGAAAATTCGACCGCCCATATTAGCGGAAATTACATGGACGGTTCGGCAGCCGTAACGGCGGACAATATGCTGGGCGTGATCAATCCCGGCGCAACCGTAACGTTTTCGCCCGCCGAGGTGCCGCGTTCTTCGGCGTACCCGACGACCTCGGTCACAACGCATACCGCTGAGCAGGCTTATGAACTTGTGCTGGCCGATGCCGGCGCAACCTTACCGAAGCGGGATTCCGCAGACGCTCGTGTGATGGCCCAAGTACAAGAGCGCACGGGCCGGATTATCGATTCTCAGCGCGAAGTCGGCGGCTATGCGGCGATGCAGGGCGGGACGGCTCCGCTGGACAGCGATCACGACGGCATGCCGGACGCGTGGGAATTGCTACATGGTCTGGACCCAAATCATCCGTCCGACCGCAACGGCGATATGAATAACGACGGGTATACGAATTTGGAGCAGTATTTGAACGGCATCGTGGGCAATGGCTCGAACAACCCGCAGGTGAGCATTGTAAGCCCGGGTCTCGATTCGTTCCATACGGCCGGTGGCAGCATGACGATTCAAGCTTCGGCCAGCGATAACGACGGCACGATTGCAAAGGTACAGTTTTTTGCTGGCGATGTGCTGCTGGGCGAGGCGCTCAGCACGCCGTACACGTACACGTGGAGTTCGCTTCCAGAAGGGACCTACAGCATCACGGCCAGAGCGATCGACGACACTGGGACGTCGACGAGCACACCAGCGCGACCGGTCTACATTCATAATACCGGTTCGATTTCGCCGTGGAGCTCGGCGGACGTCGGGACGCCCGATCTGGCCGGACACGCAGATTTGACAAACGGCGTATACACGGTTAAAAGCGGAGGAGCGATCCGCGGCACCGCCGATGCGTTTCACTACATGTACCGGCCGCTTTCCGGCAACGGGGAAGTTATCGTTCGCGTGGACGAGATTACCCGCACGAACCAGCAAGCCAAAGCCGGCATTATGCTGCGGCAAACATTGGCCTCCGATTCGCGCATGGTCATGCTCGCGCTTGATCTGAACGCGCAAAAGTTCGATCCCGCCCTGCTGAGACGCAGCGGCACAGGTAACACGATTCAGACAACAACGTATGAGGCGGGCGTACCGCTCTCCCACTGGCTTAAGCTGCTTCGTTACGGCGAACGGGTCATTGTTTCTCATTCGCAGGACGGCTTGTACTGGACGAAACTGGGTGAAACGACGTTCCCGAGCGGAGCCGCCTATATCGGTCTTGCAGCCGATCCGGGCCAAGAACCGACTTTGCGACTACGGTACAATACATCGCGCTTTTCCCATGTGGTCTTCAACGAAATCCCTCCGCTGCCGGAAGCGCCGCACGGGCTGACAGCGTCTCGCTCAGCAAGCGATGTACGGCTGAACTGGGAGCCGGTGAGCGGGGCGGACTCGTACACTGTCAAACGCAGCTTGACCAGCGGCGGACCCTACCGTACTGTCGGTTCTTCGGTTTACGGTTATTTTGTGGACAACAGTATGGAGGCAGGAACGAACTATTTTTATGTTGTGCATGCAGTGAATACGTACGGTGAAAGCTTCGACTATTCCGAGGAAGCAAGCGGAGCACTGCTCGGGACGAATCCGCTCACTGCGCTGACAGCGGAAGACTTCGAGACCGCAACCCTCGGCTCGCGCGTGCCGCCGCGTATTGTAGCTACTCCTGGCAATGAAACGAATTATGCGATCGTATCGGCTGTGCCGCCGGGCTCGACTGGAAATGGGTCGTCACTTGCTGTGGAGCTGTCCGATTCCTCCACGGCTCAGACAGTGGCCAGTGTGGCGATTCCGCCGCAGTCCGGTCTATTTGCAGCCGAAGCGGACTTCATGCTGCCGCAGAGTGTCACGCCGATCCGGGCCTTCAAGGTGATGAACGGCAATCGCGCCCATGTAGAGATTCTGGTATATAACGGCGTCGGCTGCCCGACTGTACCATGTTTCTCGTATCGTTCCGCGGCTGGCTATACTGCGCTGCCTGCGAACAACAGCTTCTCACCGAATACGTGGTACAACATTCGAGCAGAAGTAGACGTCCCGAATGAAACCGCGTCCATATCCATCAACGGTCAGCTGGCGGGAACGATTCCGTTCTTTTACGGCTCGGGCTGGACCGTTCCGGCTTCCATGAACGCAATCGGCACGCAAACGGCTTCGACCGCGCAGACCAGTGTATTTTGGGACAATATGCGGATAGGCGTCTATGGTTTGCCCGCAGCCGCTGCGCTGACTGGCAGCGGCGATCATGGCACGGCGGAGCTGAGCTGGACGGCAGTCGACGGAGCGGAGTCTTATCATGTGTACCGGATGGATACGGGACTGAACCGCTATGTGCGCATTGCCGGAGGGGTGACGCAAACGACGTTCACGGACGAGGATGTATCCGGGGGGGCTGAGTACGTATATGTCGTCGCCGCCGTACGGGCTCTGACCGGGGAAGGGGAATACTCGGCTCCGGTGGAAGTTACGGTTGCCGGGGCGACCGTACAGTCGGTCACGTCGATGTTAACCGGCTACCGCACGTCAGGAGTAATGGACGAAGCGTTGTACCGCCAACTGGATAACAGCTTACGGCAGGCGGAACACCATCATGGAATAGGAAACAGCAAGCAAGCCGCCCATTTTATACAAAAAATGATGGATGATCTGGATTCGTTTCGCCAGAGCGGCGACTCGGCAGAAGCTGCATCCGAGTTGATGATGGCTGCGATCGCAGACATTCAGCATCAATGGTACTAGACAGGGAAAGCCGCGTGAAATCGCGGCTTTTCTGGACATATAAGTATTAAAATTTCGTGGGTAGAAAGGGTTCATTATCTGCCAGGAAGTTTAAGTTCTTTACCGTGCTAAAATGAAGGGAAGGGGTTTCCTTCCTTGGCGTTAGAGAACGTATACTTAGGTCCGATAACTAACGAATAGGATCACGCTTATTACTGAAAAAAGACGTTATTTCAGACGTAACGAATCTGGGGATCGTTATTGAACCGAAAGTGGAAAAAAACGATCTGATTTGCGGAAATAACCATACTAGAGTTCGTTACTAATTCAAACGCCTGCATTCGGCTCTGATAACGGTTGCTGGGTTCGTTAGCGATACCTCCGCAAAAAGACAACACGACTGAGGGCGAGCGGCTGGAGCGAAGGAAGGTGGTAACCATTCCTTTTCACGCGTTAGCGTATGGGTTTGTACGTCAAAGGACCGTCCGGATGCTTTTTCCGGACGGTTTTTCTTAAAAACGGGGGCATTAGGACCGATAACATCCGTTTATATTAGAGATCCGGATGGAAATCTGATAGAGATTTCCAATTACAACTCAACGACTGAGCAGCCTTAGTTCAACTCTACCTGAAGTGAAGGAAGGATATGGAGGCCGCCTAAGTAAGAGTGATTGACTTGTCGACGGTATGCCCGTTTATCCCGGCGATCCGGAGGTAAAAGTCAGGGTAGTATAGTATTCTTGATTTGTGAAGGAGCTCGTACGCACGGCTCCTTTTCTTTTGCTCAGTTGACGGGCATAACAATGCAGGAAAATATTACTAAATGGTGAATTAATAAGTCTTAGTTGAAGGGGAGGGGGATACGGGCATGTCAACTATTGTTCGGGAATTTCGCGAACAGGATTTTGACCAAGTTTTAATTATCAGCGATTCTGTATTTGCCAAAAAGACAGGTTCCTTTTCATTGGTTCCTAGTTTATTGGATAACCGTATGCTCAGAAAGTACGTTGTATCGAACGAAAATGGACGAGTTATTGGGTACGGTTTACTATGGGAACAAAGGAAATCGCCGTATTTAATCCTCAAGGTTGAAACCTTATTTCATCCCGAATATGAAGTTGCGGAGATGATATTTGATCAACTCATCAAGGATATTCAAATCATTGGACCTTATGCCATTCAAGCCAGAACGTTTCATGATCAAACTCGCTTATTGCAGTTTTACAAAAAATATGGATTTCTAGAAAATCATAGATTGATGCATGAATATTTACCTTTAATAGATGCAGATCTTGCTCCGATGGCCGTAACTGAAAATAAACTGAACGCGAAAGGTATTATCATTACAACCTTAGCTGGAGAAATCGTTTCCGATGCAAATTCTTTTTCGAAATTGCAGGCATTGAACCATTCGACTTGGGGCGATTATCCTTCAGAGCCGCTTTTGCCTCCATCCTCTCCTAATGATCAAATGTTGACTCACAAAGATAATATTCCAGAGGCTTACTTTATTGCGAGGATGGGACAATTATATATCGGACATAGTCATTTGATGAAAATGCCTTCCGATCCCATAAATTTAATACAGGGTTTAACTGCAACATTGAAAGAATTTCGCGGGGAAGGGGTAGCAACGGCCTTAAAAATGAAAGGGATTGAATATGCAAAGAACAACGGATATCAAGGTATATATACGTCCTCTCGTGATACCAATGCGCCGATGCAAGCGGTAAATAGAAAATTAGGTTGGCGACAAAATTACATTGAAGTGAGATTAGAAAAAAAACTGAAATCCGATTAAAGCCACTTGGGAGCGTGAATGCATGGAAGTGTTTCCTGTAACCCATTCGATCTTATCTGAGCGTGCACTCGCGAATGAGATATTGCCTTTTTACTTTACAGATACTTTCATAGATTGCCGACTGTTAGTGCGGGGAATGAACGATTCTTATCTCGTACGAGCTAAAGGAGTAGAATATATCCTTCGAGCTTATCGACATGGTCACCGCACGTTGTCGGATATTCAACATGAATTAGATCTTCTGCAGCATCTCCATCTACGAGGAGTACGGGTGGCCTACCCTGTTGATCGAAGAGACGGCGAATTCGTTACGGAAGTATTGGCGCCAGAGGGCACTCGATATGTTGCAGTATTTACTTATGCCCCCGGCACGCTTTGGCCGCTTTCGCCAGACATAGCCGCTGTGTATGGGCAAGCGGCCGCACGGCTCCACCAAGGCATGGAGTTGTTCATATCGAATCATCAACGGTACTCAATCGATATCCGGCATTTGCTGGACGACCGAGTGCCACGGATCCTGCCTTTGCTCGCTCATCGTCCAAATGACCAATATTTTGTGAGCCGCTTGTGGCGCTTGTTGCAAAAAGAAATAAGCATTATGGCTCCCGACCTGAAGCGAGGATTGTGTCACGGCGATCTAAACGGCGGTAACTGCCATATGGATGATGAGAGGAGGGTTACGTTTTTTGATTTTGATTGTGAGGGATTCGGATGGGCCGCATATGATGTGGCAGTGTTCAATTGGTCTGTTCGTGATATGCCAAATCGCGAGTTTGCACTTCAGCTATGGCAGGCGTATATTGGCGCTTATCAAAATGAGATGCCTTTATCGGATGCTGATATCGCTTCAATTCCTTATTTTGTAGCGGCTCGACAGCTATGGCTTGTTGGCCTCCATTGCCAGCATGCCGATGAGTGGACTTACGGAAATCTCAATGATGCCTATTTTGATCGAAGATTGAGAATCCTCTACGAACTTGTCAGAGAAGAAAATTGGGAATTATAGTTTTAGAGGTTGTTCAAAAAATCCACTTTTGATCACGATGCAGATCAGGAAGGCCTACCCGACATCGAATATCGATTTCAGCCGGAACTTCCGGTGCTCACGTAGATGCCCCTACGCTCCGCTCCTGCCGCGGTTGTTAGGCAGGAGCGTCTGATTACGAGGTCCGATTGCCAGACGTAAGCAAGCTCGCATCCAATCGCACCGTCGAAATCGTATTCGAAGCGAGCGTCAAGTAAACGAGGGATTTATTTTTATAATCATTTACATACATACAGTACGTATGATAAAGTAAACACATACAAACCATTCAAGGAGGAAACTGGTATGCATGCATCAAGCTTTTATCCGGTTATTATGACGACTCGGATCGCGGAGAGCGCGACCTTTTACACCCGGTATTTCGGTTTCGAGGTTGTGTTCGAAGCGGATTGGTATGTGAGCTTGAAATTGACGCGCGGCGCTGTGCCGTTCGAATTGGCTTTGCTGGACCCGACCCATCCGACGATTCCCGCGGCATATCGGAAGCCGGTGCAGGGGATGATCCTCAATTTCGAGGTTGACGATGTCGATGAGCAGTATGAGCGGCTGATCCGCCAGGAGAAGCTTCCGCTGCAGCTCGATATCCGCGACGAGGAGTTCGGACAGCGCCACTTTATAACAAGCGATCCGAGCGGCGTGCTGATTGATGTGATCAAGATCATTCCGCCCACGGAGGCGCACAGCGGCCAATATGCAGAAAAAGTATGGTCGGGCGATCCGGAGAGCGGCGGAAGCGCATGAGCGGTACGCAGCCATTGAAGTTATACTTTGGAGCCGAACTGGCGCAGCGTTTATCGGATTTGATTAAGCCCCATTATGCGGAATTTCCGGTCCGTCCGTTCGTGGATTCTGTAGCCGGCTTAGTCGGTCCGCTTGAGCTGAAAGGGAGAGTTGCGGTCATTGCCGACGGCTTGAAGATGGCATTGCCCGATGATTATACGGAGAGTATCGGAATATTGATGCGCATCCTGGGGCCGGAAAACGAGACGGACGAGGGGATGTTTACGAACGGGTATTTCCTGATGCCGCTCGCTTATTTTGTAGAAAAGTACGGTTTGGACCACTTCCAGCTCTCGATGCGGGCGCTCAGCGAAATTACGAAGCGGCATACAGCGGAGTATGCCATACGGCCCTATCTGGATGTATACTTGGAAGAGAGTATCGGGCAACTTAGCAGTTGGTCGCAGGATGCGAACTTTCACGTCCGCCGTCTGGTCAGCGAAGGAACCCGGCCGCGGCTTCCTTGGGCGAAGCGGATCGGCGCGCTGCGGGGAGATCCGGCTTGTAATCTGACTCTCCTGGAGCCGCTGCTTCACGATCCGGCGCCTTACGTCCGCAAGTCGGTCGCCAACCACCTGAACGATCTGACGAAAGATTACAAGGACGTTGTGCTGGAGTGGCTGCGGAAGCATAGAGCCGATGGCAGGGACTCCTACAGATGGGTGGTCCGCCATTCGCTGAGATCGCTTGTGAAATCCGAAGACCGGGACGCGCTGCGGCTGTTGAACGAACTGTAAACTACAGCGGAACAGGAGCAGGAGGAAGGATGAGAAGAAGCAAGGAAGATACGAATGAAACGATACGTTTACTTATAGAGACGGCTGGACAAGTATTCACGAGGAAAGGATACGCGGATGCGGCGCTGGAAGATATCGCAAGCGAAGCGCAGCTGACGCGCGGGGCTCTGTACCACCATTTCGGCAACAAAAAGGGAATGTTCCACGCCGTACTGGAATCCGTGCAGAAACGTATCGCGGAACGAATCTTGACCGAATCCGCTCAAAGCGACGATGTGTGGGAGCAACTGCTGCTCGGCTGCCGGGCATTCGTTACGGCCGCCGTTGAGCCTCAGCACAAGCGGATTCTGCTCATAGACGGCCCTGCTGTATTCGGCTGGGAGGTGTGGCGCACGATGGATTCGCAAAATTCGGTGAGGCTGCTGCACGAACAGCTCCAACTGCTGGAGCGGGAGCATATCCTTCAACCGGTGTCCGTAGATGCGCTCACTCCCGTCATTTCGGGTGCACTGAATGAAGCCGCGCTCTGGATCGCTCAGCAGCCCGACGAGAAGCAGGCTTTAGCCGACTCCATGACGGCCGTATCGCTTATGCTGAACGGATTTAAGCGGAACGTATAATATGCTGGATAGATCGCTTAGGCGGTCTTTTTTTTAACTTTAGAGCGAGGGGGTAGCCGTATCTGCAGACGTAGGTACGGGATGGAAGGCGATGCACCTTTACGACCCTTTTGGGAACCGTATTAACTTCTGCATTACTGATCGACCTAACCGCTGATGACACCTCTTTGACAATTCTTCGTAATTATTCGGAAGGATACGGACTGTTGTAAAGCGAACAACCTCATAGGGATGAACGATGCGGAGGTGAGCGAAATCCATGAAAGAATGGAAGGGCACCGCAGCTGTATGCTTGAATGAACATCACCAGCTGTTGATGGTGCAGGGCGAAGACGGGACGGACTGGGCGGTTCCGTCGGGGGGACTGGAGCCGGGCGAGACGCTGCGGGAATGCTGCATACGTGAAGTAAGAGAGGAAACCGGATATGAGGTGGAAGTTGTAGGCGAGTTGTATGTCAAAAGAAAACAGACGGCGAGCGGCATCCGGGTGGAAACGTATTATTTCGAGGCTCGGGTAACGGGCGGCGAGTTGAGAATCGCAGATCCCGACGGGATCATTACTCATGTCGGCTGGAGAACGCCAGACGAAGTGAGCGGCTGCAGTCACGCTTACCCGGAAGATCGCGAATTTTTGATCGATTATATGACGTCGAAGCGGCAGCCGGAACGGTAAGCCGGATCTGCACGCGAGGAGCTGTTACCAGCTCCCCGTATGCATTAGCTATATCGGCTGCGCCATCTTAGGGACATTGTCGGGGGCGGCCGTTTCTTCGCCTTTCCACAGAAGCTGCATCTCGGCGCAAGTTTGGAGCAGTTCGGCAAGCGTTCCTTCCGCCTCGATCCGGCCATCCTTCATAACGAATATCCGGTCGGCTTGGATCAAGGCCGACCTTCGATGGGAGACGGCGATGCATGTAACGTCGCGCTCTGCGAATAGTCGTTCCCACAGCTGTTTCTCGGTGTGCACGTCGAGGGCGCTGGACAAGTCATCGAAGAGGAACAAGTCCGCTTCGGTCAGCATCATTCGCGCGGTAGCCGACCGCTGAATCTGGCCTCCGGACAGCATCACGCCGCGCGGGCCGACATACGTCTCGAGACCGAGCTGGAGGTCTTCGACGTCTTTTTCCATGACGGCTAGCCGAATCGCCCGATCCAGAGAACCGGGAGACGGTTCGTGTCCCAGGACGATGTTGTCCCGAAGCGTATCGCTGAACAGCCGCGGCACTTGAGGCGTGTAGGCGGTTCTGGGCGGGATGAGGAAGCTTGCCGGTTCATCCAGCTCGCGACCGTTCCAGCGGATGGTCCCTTCCGAACCCGGCAGCAGCCCGAGCAGCGTCCGGAGAAGAGTCGATTTGCCGGAGCCGATTCTGCCGGTTATGACGACGAATTGCCCGCGCTTAACTCGTAAGTTCACATCGGTGATACCATGATCCGAGTTCGGATACGTATAAGAAAGTCCAGTTACTTCCAGTTCGGCGAACCAGTCGTCCCGATGGTCGGCGGTAACGGGCAGTTTGGGCGGGGAAGCGTACATATGCAGCTCGCTGTATTCAGCGACGCGGTCCTCTTCGCCGGGACGGAACAATGCGCGCATCCGATCCAGCGACACCTTCAGCCGCTTATGCTGAAACACCATATACCCGAATAGCGAGATGCTGGAAGCGAACATGGTCAGGTACGACGTAAACAGGGCGAAGTCGCCGACCGTAAACCGGCCCGCCTGCATCTGGGCGGCGCACATCAGCAAGATGATGCCTGTGCTAACCGTCAGCACGTGCTGATTCAGCGAACGCATCCACTGTTTGAACAAATTGTCTTTGAGAGCAGCATGCCGGCGCGCCTCGTTCAGCACCGAAAAGCGGTTCAGCACATGATCCTCCGCTTGACCGAGCTTGATCGCTTGTACGGCGCCGAACGTCTCGGCGATAAATCCGGTTAAGCGTCCGGACGCCTCGCGGCTCAACTGATTGTATGTTCTCGCACGGTTGCCTGACAAGTTATTGATGAGGGAAACGACGACGAGCGGCAGGATCGCCACGATTGTAATTGGCCAGTTGATCCCGGCCATGATGAGGATTGCAATGACGGCGAACGAGAGACGTCCCCAGAAATCTACCCACGATTCGACGTACTCGACCGCTTCGTTGACGTCCTCCCGGAAGCGGGTCATCGCTTCTCCGGGCGAAGCGGGAAGATTGCGTCCCGGCCAGCGCATAATACCGGCGAGCATATTCGTGCGAAGAAGCGCTTGAACATGATAGAAGTACGTGACCCATTTATAAAAGGCGATAAAAAATACGCCAACTCTCGTAAAACGGACGAGGGCTACGACGATTAACGGGACCGCCAGCCAGACGTAGCCTTGCGAGGGGGCCGCCACCCGGTCGAAAAACCACTGCATACCAAGACCGACGAGCAGCGGCATGGAGTGGAACACTCCCCATAGCAGCCCGTTGATTACAAACAAGTACAGCCGAAAACGAAGCAGCCGCCCCACAAACCGGCTTACAGTCATGCCAACTCCTCCTGTCGATCGTCTCGAAGCAGTTCCGCGTAACCGGACTTCGGATCTTGCGCAAGCGCCTGCCGCGAACCGAATTCCAGAATGCGCCCGCCGCCGAGCACCATAATTTGGTCTGTTGCCTCCAGCGTCGATAACCGGTGAGCGATCACAATTCCGGTACATTGCTCCATCAGCTTGTCGACTGCGGTTTGCAGCGCCGCTTCAGTTGCTGCATCGAGTCTGGACGACGGCTCATCCAGAATAACCAGGCTCGGCTTCGTCAGAAATACGCGCGTAAGCGCGAACAGCTGCGCTTCGCCGGCCGACAGGGATGCGCCTCCCGCCTTCAAATGGGTATCCAAGCCTTGTGGCAGGCTGTCGATCCAGGGACGCAAGCCCAGCTTGCCGGTCGTATCCCATATTTCTTCATCCGACATCCGGCTGTTGAATAAGGTCAGGTTATCCCGCAGCGTCCCGTCGAACAACTGGACGTCCTGCGTAACCATGCCGACGCGTCTGTACAAAACTTCCAGCCGCAGCGTCCGGATATCGACTCCGCCGATGCGAATGACGCCGCTGTTAAGGTTGTACAGGCGAAGCAGCAGCCGGCTGATACTCGTTTTGCCGCTGCCGGTGCGCCCGATCAGGCCGAGACGTTCGCCCGGCTCCAGCCGGAAGCTGATGTCCCGCAGTATCGGATTGCCTTGGTTATAGCTGAAGTTCACATGGGAGAATTCCACCGCTAGAGGGCCTTCGGGAAGCGAATCCTCCGTTCCGCCGCGGATTTCGCTTTCCATCGAGAGGATCTCACGGGAACGGCGCATGCCGGACTTCGCTTTCTGGAACTCCTGCATCTGGTTGCCAAGCTGTTCGATCGGATCGTTTAACATTTGCGTATATTGAAAGATCAGGAACAGAGCACCCAGTGTCACTTGTCCCGTTATATACAGATGTACGCCCATCAGCAGCACGGCAGTGACGGCAACCGCAAACAGCGATACCGTTACGTTCCAGGGAACGACGCGCAGCATCCAGGCTTTGCGTCCCCGCACGAACACGTTGCGCATGGCGAGATGAAACCGTCTCATCACGTACGGGACGCTGCCGCTCGTCTGCACATCCTCGATGCCGGCAATCCGCTCCTCGATAAAGCCGAATAACACTGCGCTCGCTTCGCGCTCTGCCTGGGACGATTTGACGCCCAGATCGCGAATGACGAACATCGCGCCGACGGATACGCACGTGAATATCGTCATCACGATGGCGATCGGCCAGTTGAAGACGAACATATAGCCTAAGATCCCGGCGAGCAGAATAAAGCTGCCGACGATCTGGACGACGAACATCGCGAAGAAATTCGACATTCCTGATACGTCGCCGTCGATGCGCTCGATCATTTCTCCGGGCGTCTTCAGGTTATGAAACCGCATGTCAAGACGCAGGCAATGGTTCAGCAGATCGGCCCGAAGCCGGTTGGTCGCCCTCCACGCCACATCGTTGCCCAGGTAGCTTAACAACACCGTTAGAAGCTGGCTGCAAACCGCCAAGACAAGAAAAATTCCGGCGAGCGTCAGCAAGCTGTCCAAGGGGCCTTGGCTGGATGCGGTGTCTATAAATCGCTGGATAATCTGAGGATTGAGGAGCTGCACCCCCGTAGACGTCAGCAGCAGAAGCAGCAGGACGAGCATTCGTCCTTTAACCGGCAAAAGATATCGGAGCAGCCAGCTGATCGAACTTGGTTTATTTTGCGGCATGCCGCACCTCCATATTGCTTTTGACAATGATTTTTGTCGCGACTGCCCCTGGACTGGACATGACAATGGAAAAAACTCCAAGCGAAGCGCGCCCGGAGTCAAAGGGACGACGAGACAATGTATTCCCATCATACAAGAATTTGCAATAAAAGGAAGGTAGAGAATCGGTATAACCGTTGTTGGTGCGGCGGGAAGCGGAAACATTCCCTATTGGGGAGGAATCGGATAACCGACGAGAAATAAGTATATATCGATACGAATGATCGGAAGGGGCTAATGTTAGGGTGATAGTAACGTGATCCAAGCGTTCTTGTTTGATATGGATGGAGTGATTATCGACTCTCATTCCGTCGCGTACGAGTTGCTGAGTGAAGCCGCCCGATCTTATGGCTGCAGCGTAACGGCTGACGAGATCCAGACATGGGGGAGTTTAAGCTCCCGGCAATTTTGGTCCATTGTGAAGGAACGCTACAACTTGCCGCATGACCTTTCTACCTT
Source organism: Paenibacillus oceani (assembly GCF_014705615.1). Lineage (GTDB taxonomy): Bacteria > Bacillota > Bacilli > Paenibacillales > NBRC-103111 > Paenibacillus_AB > Paenibacillus_AB oceani. The sequence goes on along the minus strand of NZ_JACXJA010000045.1, from coordinate 36,892 downwards.
GATCGGCAGCTATAATCAAGACCGCGAGATCGAGCTGTACGCATCTATGCAGCCAGTCCCCGGGGTGCGGCCGTTTTTGTTGGAGTGCAAGGAACATGGAATGAAGACGGCGCTCGCCACAAGCGCATCGAGAAAAAGAATGGACGCCGTCCTGGATTTGTTCGGGCTGCGCGACTTATTCGATGTTACGGTATGTGATGAAGAGGTGGCTGCCTCCAAACCGGACCCGCAGATTTTTTTGCTGGCTAGCGATAAGCTTCAGATTAATCCCCGTGATTGTATCGTAATCGAAGATTCCCGGAACGGGTGGTTGGCGGCTAAGCAGGCCGGTATGAAATGTCTCGGCTTTAAAGGACTGAGCCATGTCGATGAAGATATGACAGGAGCCGATCTGCAATTTCACCAGTTTCAGGAGCTTTCGGTGGAGGGGCTGGTTCGCCGCTTCTCGTTCGATTTCGTACCGCTTGATCGGGAAGGGCTCGTCCTGTTGGAAGCGTGGTTTCAAGACCCGGGGGTGTTAAACTGGCTAGGCGGTATACTGCCTTTAGAGCGTTGGTATCGCTTCGTTCAGCAGAGCTCGGGTTATTACGCGTGGAACGTATATGAAAACGGGAATGCGGTCGGCCACATTCACATAGAGACATACGCGGACAGTACCGCTTCGGTCGGGCTGCTGGTTCATCCTGTAATGCGATCCCGGGGCTACGGAGCCCGTTTGCTGCAGTATTTGCTTGTCCGGCCTGAGCTTATGGGGATCGAAACCGTCAAGGCGTATGTAGAAACGGAAAACCGGGCCAGTCTACGTTGCTTTCAAAAAGCCGGGTTTACCGAAGAAGGTTTGGACCCGGACGGATTGGTTGTATTCACTTATCCGTTATCGGCTGGAAGCTGATTGGCGGAATTACTAGTGGAGAATTCATTCGATAGAATAAGTGAAATGGATGAAGATGGCTAATCGGAGGCCGGCACTTGGCTCTCGATGTGTCGTATGGAAGGAAGGCTGCCAAGATGACGGTATTACACACGATTGCTGAACCCGATGTTTTGAAAAAACGGCTGATGGCTTTGGCCGCGCTCGATCTGATCCTTTGCCCGGAGGAATGGCTGCGGTATCACAGTTATATAGTGGAGTGGGCACCTCAAGTTTCGCTGGCGAAGATCGATAACGGGGCAGGCGACCACCTGTTTGTTTTGTTTACTTCGGAAGGGGTTATTATGAAAGGGTTCGATCACGAGTCGGCCTTAAGCCCGCACGCGGGAGACGAATACGAGGTATGGACCGGTATTTATGACGAAACGCCGGAAGCACTTCTGGCTTGGCTGGACGATGAGGCTCTGGAGAAAGACGAGGTCACCTTCTGCCTATGGCGGGAAGCCGGAGATTCCGTCTGGCGGAAAGGCAACGTAGAAATCCCCGACGGGGAGGAGGATGGCTCCGGCTTTCTGCTCGGTACGATCTTTGAAACGCCGGAAGATTATGCCGATTGGGCGGAGGGTTACTTCGAGATGACAGTGCCGCTTGAAATGGTGCAGCAGATCTACGCCGGCGCTCCGATTACGGCCGACATGATTCGCACTTTGAACGCGGAACGGGATGTAGCGGAGGCTTTGCGAGAGTTGGAGGAGTTGTTTGCGGGTATATAACCTATCGGAATAGAGGGACGAGCATGAACCTATATGTGAAGGAAGCAGGCGATTCCAACAAGCCGCTGCTTGTCTTTCTGCATGGAGGAGGGGTAAGCGGTTGGATGTGGGACAAGCAGGTCCGCTATTTCCAAAACGGACCTGCTTACGGTATTGGAAGAGAACATGTCGTTCGGGATTCCACACGGTTACACGCGTAGTGGTGCCAACCTGTTAGTTCTGGTCGGGGGCAAGGAGAAAAAAGCGATGCTCGAATCCGCGAAACTTCGTGCACAGAGCCACCCGAACGGTACCGGATATGCGATCCCGAAAGTCGGGCATGGCATATCGCTGGCCAATCCGGATCTATTCCATCGAATCCTGACAGTTGGATGTCGGAGCAGGAATTGCCTAGTGAGTTGAACCCGATCTAGCCGGATCAATCGTGTGGATACACGTGTAGATTGCGCGCGTACGTTCGCCACTACCGGAGGGCGGCATCGTTCGTTTTGCGAGTCGCTCACTTGAGTTTTCAGCAGTCAGTCGGGCAGGGCGGAACCGGACTTTTTACGAATAAATCCGGCTAGCCAAGGAAATACAAGTAAAGCTGCTTTATGTCCATACTTTACCGAATGGCTGATATGTACAAGGATCATGTTTTTATGTTTAACTCTGTGGTTGAGTATTAGGAATACATATTCTTGATAAGAGGAGACCAACAAGATGACGATACCAGGCAATAAGTTTGTTCCGTTTTTTACGTTTGACGGACGAGCCGAGGAAGCGATGAATCTGTATACCTCGTTATTCGAGCATTCACAAATTATGAATATAACCTGATACGGGGGGGGTGAAGGCCCCGGGAAGGAAGGCAGTGTAATGCATGGCACCTTCCTGTTGAACGGTCAAACGTTCATGTGCATCGACAGTCCTGTCAAGCACGAGTGGACCTTCTCGCCGGGAATCTCCATCTATGTGAATTGCGAATCGGAAGCGGAAATAAGCCGTGTCTTCGAAACGTTGTCGCAAGGCGGCGTAGTGTTGATGCCGCTTCAGGCGTATCCGTTCGCCAAACAGTTCGGCTGGGTCGCAGATCCGTTCGGAGTTTCGTGGCAGTTAAGCTTGCAGTAAGCGAAATGCGGCGACCGGGAAGGGGAAACGGCAGATTGCTGCGGCAATCGGCTGGAGCGAAGGTATCCGTTCCCTCCAATGCACTAGCGTCTGGGATTGCACATCAACGACCGTCCGCTCTTTTACGGACGGTTTTTCTATTGATACGAAAGGAAGAGACCGGAGTGGACAGGTTCATGGTATAATATTCGGTAACTTGCGACAGACAACAGATAATAGACGACAGAAGGCAGACGGCGGACAGGAGGAGCAGATGAAGGAGCGCGAACAACGTACTCAGGGGGACATCGATAGAGAGGAGACCGGCAAGGAGGAAGAACCGGTATGGGAAGAGCCGGACTTTCTCGACACGGATGAGGATGAAGCGGATGAAGCCGAAGAGCGGGCATACTTCGAACGCAAAGCGAGAGCGAGACAGCGCCTGAAAAAATGGATCGCGGTCACAGCTATCGCCGCTATGCTCGGCAATGTTGTCGCCTTCTGGCCGATGCTTTACAATATGCAGGCGATTCAGTTTCTGGCGATTTCGAGAAAACTGTCGCAGGACGATTCGATCGCCCGGTACAAGCAATCCGTGGTCGTCGTCGGCACGGAAGATGGAAAAGGCACCGGATTTGTCATATCGCCAGACGGATATATTGTCACGAACCATCATGTGATCGACGGAAAGCAGAAAGCGTTTGTCCGTTTTTCAGAAGGGGCGAGCCATGAAGCGGAAGTTGTGATCAGTGAAGAGACTCTCGACCTGGCTGTACTTAAGATCGTATCACCCGAGTCCGAACTTCCGGCGCTTCCTCTCGAGCGGGAGTCCCAGTGGCGGCCCGGCAATCCTGTGTATGTGATCGGCAATCCGCTATTTTTCAACCATATCGCAAACCAGGGAACGATCGTTGGCGAGATCCCGGTGCAGGGTCTGGATGTGAAGGCGATGGCTCTCCGTGCTCCGATCTACAAAGGCAATAGCGGCAGTCCGGTCATTAACGAAAACGGCGAAGTGATCGGAGTCGTATTTGCAACTACACAAGTTGAACTTGGCGGAGAGAAGGAGAAGATGGGGCTGGCCATCCCGATCCGCCATCTGATTCCGCTGCTGGGGAGCTCTTAATATTACCGGGGGCTCTTCCTTTTTTGCTGATTTTGGGTTAAACTTTTGCGGTCAAGCCTCATAAGCGCTGATAGTATCCAACTTGAGGGGAGCAGATAGTGCGTGAGTAATAGAGCGGTTTTTTTGGGATCGGATGACAACGGGAAACGAACGCAAGTATATGACAGCGGTTTCTACGAACAAATGGACGGGATTCTCGAATTTATGGCGGAGCCTGTGAACCACAAAAACATCGAGTCTTTCGAGTCCGAGCTTCGGGACGTGGAGATCGCTTTCTCGACATGGGGGGTTCCGCGTTTTACCGAGGAGGAAATCAAGCGGTACTTGCCGAAATTGCGGGTATTGTTTTATGGGGCGGGATCGGTGCAAACGTTCGCTCGTCCTTTTATGGCTTGCGGGGTAACCGTCGTCAGCGCATGGGCGGCGAATGCGGTTCCCGTCGCGGAGTACACGGCAGCTCAAATCGTATTGGCGAATAAAGGATTTTTCCAGTCGGCCGCGATGTGCAAATCCGATCACTTGACGTCGAGAATGCTGGCGGACCAGTATCCGGGCAACTACGGCGCGAAAGTCGGCATACTCGGCGCAGGCATGATCGGCAGCATGGTCATCGAGAGACTGCAAGCGTACCGCATCTCGGTCGAAGTCTTTGATCCTTATTTGTCGGAGGAACGCGCAGCCAAGCTGGGAGTCGTCAAGTCGGAGCTGGTCGATCTGTTTGCGAACTGTCATACGATCTCGAACCATTTGGCAAACTTGCCTGCGACGCTCGGGATTTTGAATAAGGAGCATTTCGATCGGATGATGCCTTATGCGACGTTTATCAATACCGGCCGGGGCGCCCAGGTCGTAGAGCCGGACTTGATCCGGGCCCTGCGGGAGGTGCCTACTCGGACGGCGCTGCTGGACGTCACATACCCGGAGCCGGTACGAAGGGACAGCGAGCTGCTGCAACTGGACAACGTTATTCTGACTCCCCATATCGCAGGAAGCATGAGCCGTGAGGTTGCGCGTATGGGGTTGTATATGGCGGACGAATGTAAGCGGTATTTGAACGGCGAGGCTCTGAAATTCAACGTGACGTATGACATGCTGGAAACGATGGCTTAATGGAACTTGTCCGTCATATGTGGAGAAAAAGTGTGTCCGTGCTTGTCGGCTCACCTTTTTCTCCTTTTTTTTGAGGAGGATAAGGGTGGTTTATACCTTCTATTTTGTCCGAAAACCCGCTTGGACACGGAATAAGAGCGGTTTGAAGCTGCTAAATCCGCGAAAAGTGTGCACACCCCATCAGTTGGCTGAAATAAGGGGTGCAAACCACCTCTATTTGTCCCTCTCGTCCCAAAAGTCCGAAAATAGGGGGTGCCAGAGACTCCAATTTGTGAAGTCACAAAAGTACATTTGCGATTTTTGTTGCCCCGCTCATAACCGATGTTTCTCGAGAAAAAGGACCTCAGTCTCCACGTTACAGTGGGACTTGAGGTCCTTTTGTCTGAAAATCGGCTCCCATGTCATACGACACTTCGGAGACAGCCTCTTCTTATGTCACTAGCGTGGGACGCAGGATTTACCGGCTTCCGGCGGCCTGTAGAGACAACACCGGCCGGACTTTGTCGCCGATGCGCCACTGGATGCCGATCATAACCAGGATAACCGCCAGCATCATCAGAAAAGCGGGGAGAAAGCTGTTGTATGCATCGTGCAGCAGGCCGATGGCAAACGGTCCGGCCGAGCCGATGACGTAACCGCCGCATTGCGACATCGCCGACCAGCTGCCGGCTTCTTCGGCCGTGTCGGTTTCGACGATCGGCAGCATCAGAGCGAGCGGGAACAAGCCGCCAGCGCCGAGACCCAGACATACGACTGCAACCGATAGCGGGAGCCCGGATAACAGCAGAAGGATGCCGATTAGTTCGCATGTACTGCAAAGGATAAGAAACAGCCGGCGTTTCCCGGAACGGGCGACCAGCGAGGGCACGATCACCGATACCGGAATTTGGACAAGCGTAAATACGGTCAGCAGCAGCGCGGCGTTTGTTTTGCTGTAGCCGAGACTTTGGGCGATCGGCGAAATCCATGCGGTTAACGAATAAAACATGCTGGCCATCAGCCCGAAGAAAAATGTGAGCATCCAGGCCCGCTTGCTGCGTATGGGAAGGCGGGAGCGGGACGCCGGCAGTCCGTTTTCGTTACGCTTCCGGATGAGCCCCGCCCAGATCAGCAAGGCGAGCACGCCCAAGACGGCCCAGCACGCCAGGGTCAGCGGCAGATTGTTCCCGGTCCGGGCGTATACCGGAATCGACAGGCCAGAAGCCATAGCGGCGCCCACCGTCATCGAGGCGGAATACACGCTGACGATTCCCGGATGGTTCGGGAAATACTTTTTGATAAAACCGGAGAGCAGCGGTCCGGCCAAACTGATACCGATTCCAGCGACGACCGCGGTCAGGATCAGGAGCGTTTCCGAACCGATAAGTCCGCGTAACACGGTGGCTGCCGTAACCAATGCGAGAGCAAGAAAAAACGTGCGTTCGAGACCGATCCGATCCCGAATCGTGGTCGCAACGACCGCGAATACCCCCATGCACAATACGGGAAGCGTAGTCAGCAAGCTGGCTGCCACTCCGCTCATTCCCGTGTTGGCCTGGATCGTCTGCAGCAAGGGAGCCACCGATGTAATTACGGGGCGTAAATTCAAAGCCGCCAAAAAAATAGCGGCCAGCAAATAAAAGGTTCTCATGGGCACTCCATCCTTTATATTTCGCGGTTAAGTAGTAACTACGAGTATAGAGAAGGAATGAAAATTGATCAATACTATCGTTTCTATTATAATCATAGAAAAATACTATTGATGGAGCGAGGATATGGATACCCGGCAAATTCAATATTTTTTAGCCGTTTGCGATCATCTTCATTTTACTAAAGCGGCAAACGAGCTCGGGATCAGCCAGCCAACTCTAAGTCAACAAATCCGCGTGCTGGAAGACGAGCTCGGTATGCCGCTGTTTGACCGGATCGGCAAAAAAATCGTGCTGACCGAAGCCGGCAAGCTGCTGCTTGTATACGGGGAGAAAATGCTTCAAGCCGAACACGATGCCAAACAATCGATTCAGGAATTGTTGCGGGGCGGAGGCGGGACGGTTCGGCTCGGCGTTCTTCCTTCCGATCTGGACTTCCTGCTTGTGCCTCTGTTTATTCATTTTCATCAGCACTTCCCGTCCACGCAGCTTCAGGCGATCTCCACGCTGCGGATTCAGGAGGAAGTGTTGGACAATACCGTGGATCTCGGAATCGGCGTGAGGAATACTCCGGACAACCGGTTAACTCAAATTGCGCTTCGCTCCGAGCCCTACGAACTGGTGGTTAACCGCTCCCATCCGCTGGCGGGACGGAAGGAAGTGAAGCTGCGCGAAGTGGAGCCACTGCCGCTGGTGATGTATCCGAGAGGGTTCCTGGGGCGCGAGCTGGTAGAGAAGGCGTGCAGGGAGGAAGGATTTCACATCTCGACCGTCATGGAGACGACGACGGCTTCTTCGCTGCTGCAGCTCGTCAAAGCCAATATCGGCGCGACGATTCAACCGCAAAGTCTGCTGAAACGGGGGCCGGAGCAATACGAACTGCTGGCGATTCCGATCACCGACCGTCCGCCTGTCCGTCACCTGGAGCTGGTCCATCGTTCGGACCGGTTTATCAGCGCTGCCCAGAAGCAGCTAACCGGGTGGCTGATTGAATTTTTTGAGCGCTAAGATCGCATGCAGGCGAAAGCTAAACACCAGATTCCAGCAGACCCCGGTCCGTGTCCAGGACGCCGGGGCTTTTTTGGGCCTGTCCGAAGCGTTAACCAAATAGGCATTCGCACATATGATGTGGGGGAAATGGCAATTCGGGGAGGACATGTGAGATGGCTGACGTATTTGTGGCTCGTTCGCTGGATGAAGTGCGATTTTGGTCGCGGATTATGAAGGAGCATTCTTTGTTTTTGAAGTTGGGGTTCCGGTGCGACGACATTCAACTGATCCAGGAAGCCAACCAGTTCTACGCAATATTCGAGTCGATCGAGAACCGGGCAAACAGCTATACGGCCGGGACCGATCCGCAGACGATCCGTACATTCAATGAGGATACTTATGTCGCCGTATCCCACATATGGGCATTCAAAAGAAAAGTGCTCGGATTAATCCTGACATGCCAACTGCCGGGGGCGAACAATTTCCCGCTGCTGGTCGATCATGTGAGCAGGGAAGCCAACTATTTCAGAAACCGGCTGGCCGAGCTGAACACCGGTAGACTGGAACCGCTGCCTGATGCGATTATCGATGAAAATGTGTTCTTTCTGCGAATTATGGCCGATCATGCCAAATTTATCAGCCATCTGCTCGATCCTTCCGAGCGGAAGCTGGTGCAGCAGGCGAACGAATTCAGCCACGATTTCGACCAACTGCTGTTCCAGGCCAAAGATTTGGAATCGATGAGGCCCCAGTCGCAGACCGCACCGCTGCTCGATCAGTTTCTCGATCAAAACCGGTTCTCGGTCAAGTCACTGCGCGATTTCAAGAAGACGGCGCACGAATTAATCGAAGCATGCCGGATCAAAAGCATCATTCATCCGCTGCTTGCGGATCACGTGTTCCGCGAAGCCGAACGTTTTCTGTTTCTGATCGATATGTTCGAAAACAGTTTAACGGGAAAGCCGGTTCCTGCCGCACATGAACTGATCATGGATTGACGGTTGCATGAGCCGGAGTGTATAACCTGGAAATCGTCCTCTGAAGGGGCACAGGAGCTAGAGCGGTATACCCTTCACAGGACGATTTTTGCGGTTAACGGTGGTAAGCCGGCCGCTTCACGCCTGATCGAACCAGCACACTTTGTTGGGGCCGGTTAGCGGGAGCGGTTCCCGGTTGAGCCGGAGCTCGACGAGTGTTGTTGTAAACGGGTGAAAAAATTTAACTTCCGTATCGCCGAGCAGGGGCGACAAATCCAAAGCCGCATGCCACGTGCCGTCCGCGTCGTATGGCTGCTGTCCGCCATTTGTATCGCCAGAGATGCCGTGATACGTAACGAACGATGAGCCGGAAGAGGCGATCACGCGCAGAATCAGGCTTTGGAGGGAGCCGGGCTTCAGCTCTTCCAGATTGACATGAAAATTCCGCAGGCTCGTATCGCCGCTATACGCATGCATGTCTACATCAAAGTATTGGAGCTCTTCCGACCCGCCGTGATGCCGCCGGCCTTCAAGCTGTACATAATAGTCCGGTACCGGTTCGCCCCGTTCGTCGGATGGCTCGCGGAGAATCGTGCCGTGATTCGCTCCTTCGACCGGAATAAACGGAATGTCGACATTGCAACAATTCGTGATAGAGATCCGCTCTTGCATCTCTTTGTGCTTGTCCAGATCGAGGACGATTTTCCGAGAGTTCAGCGCGCAGCCTGCCCATCGTACGGTCCCGTCCGTCCCGGCGTCGCTGATCAGCTTCTTGAGGCCGCCAGCCGTGGATCAAGATGACGGGGCGTCTAGCCATAACACTCCTCCTAAAAAGTAACTGCGACGGCAGGCGAAGAGGCGAAAAGACGAAGAGACGGAAGCGGCAAGCGGACAAGTCTGCACGGAGGATAGGCTGTGTTGCCGCTAAACTATATATAGGGCGATTCGTTCCGATTCAGAAGCAAATTGTTGCGGCAGGCGCCCGGTGGGATGCGACTAAGTTGGAAGTAATTATTTTGGGAGGAGGCAGGTAATGGCCGCCTGTACAGCGAAGGTTATGTGGTCATGCAGTGAAGCTATGGATATTTCGTTGGCCTAAGGGGAGAAGAGGAATATGAGATACCGGACGATTCCGCGTACCGACATTCACGCATCGTCAATCTGTCTCGGGACGGCGTCGATCGGCAGCACGTTGAATGAAGCGGATTCCTTCAAGATGCTGGATACGTTCGTCGATTTGGGCGGCAATTTCCTGGATACGTCGCTGAATTATGCGGATTGGCAATGTGAGATCAAAAGCGTCAGCGAGAAAACAATCGGAAAGTGGATGAAGCTGAGACAGAACCGGAACCGGATCGTGGTCGGAACGAAGGGCGGCTGTCCGAAGCCGGCGGAGGGACGGTTTTTCCGGTTGTCGCGCGAGGAACTGGAGCACGACTTGCAGAAAAGTCTGAGCAATCTGCAAGTAAGCACGATCGATCTGTATTGGCTGCACCGGGACGATCCGTCGAGACCTGTCTCGGAGATGATCGATTTTCTTCACGAGCAGGTGATCGCCGGCAAGATCCGCAGCTTCGGCTGCTCCAACTGGTCGGTGGAGCGTATAGAGGAAGCGATAGCGTATTCGGAAGCCGCGGGGAAGTACGGATTTTGCGCCAACCAGATGATGTGGAGTCTTGCCGAGCCGAATCCGGATGGAATATCGGATAAGACGCTGGCGGTTATGGATCAGGCAACGAAGAAGTATCACGAGACATACGATTTGGCGGCGGTGCCGTTTTCGTCTCAGGCCGGAGGCTTTTTCGGCCGCGCGCTCAGCCGCACAGAGCTGGAGAAAGCCAAGCCTTCGCTCGGCAAATATTTCAACGACGTCAACTTCGGCCGTCTGGAACGCGTACGCGAAGTGGCCGGAGAGATCGGGGCGGCTCCCTCGGCGGTAGCGCTAGCCGTATTATTTGCGCAGCCGTACGCGGTCTACCCGATCATCGGCTCGCGAACGACGGAGCAGTTGGCGGACAGCTGCGCCGCCGGGCAGCTTCGGCTGGAGGAGAAAACCGCGAGATACATCGAGACAGGGGAATAACGCAACAAGCCGCATCGTTTTCCGGGACCCGACCGGTGAAATCGAGGCGGGTATTGGCTTGAACGATTGAGGGCGAGGCGGGAAAAACGGCCGGCCAAGGAGAAGACGAATCATCGTGTTACCGGATCTCGCGGCTTTTCGGGAATACCGTTATATCAAACAGCAGTCTTAACTTGGGAAGCACGGGTTGGCAGGGTCGGAGCGCCCCTTACTTGTTAATCTTAACTGGCGCAGCGCATAAAGGCAGGTGAACGGCAATGGCTCTGAAGGCGTGGAAGTTGGCCCCGGGCAGCTTGAAAGTGATGTACATCAGTTCGTTTTTTATGAATTTGGGGTTTTACGCGCTGATTCCGTATTTAACGCTGCATCTTACCGGCGACTTCTTCTGGACTCTGGCACTCACCGGCGTCTTGCTCGGTGTCCGGCAAATCTCTCAGCAGGGGCTGACGTTTATCGGCGGTCTCGTAGCGGACAGGTTCGGCTGTAAGGAAACGTTAGTACTTGGCGTCGGAGTGCGTGCCGCCGGTTTTATGTCGTTTGCTTTTTGCAGCGAAGTCTGGCATTTTTTCGCTGCGGCGATCGTCTCCGGGCTGGGCGGAGCTTTGTTCGAGCCGTCCTACCAGGCCGCCTTCGCGCGGTTGACGCCGGAAGAACACCGCAAGACGCTGTTTTCTTTCAAGAACATCGTATCCAATCTGGGCATGGTATCGTCCACGATCGTAGGAAGCGTGCTGAGCTCGATCGATTTCTTTTATTTGTCTGTCGCGTCCGGCAGCATCTACGTGTTGATCGGCGGACTGATCGCGTGGGGCTTGCCGCGGCTCGAAGTCGATTTTGCCCGCAACAGCGTGTTTAAAGATATCCAACTGATTTTAAAAGACGGGCCGTTCGTCGCTTATACGCTGATTCTGATCGGGTATTACTATCTGTTTATGCAATTGTTCCTGACGCTACCTCAGTTGGCCGAAGAGGTTGCCGGCGACAAAAGCGGGGTAGCCTACGTGTACGGCGCGATCTCGCTCTCTGTCATCCTGTTCCAACTGCCAATTACCGCGAAGCTGCAAAACGTTCAAAACCGGTTTTGGCTAATCGGCCTGGGGACGCTTGTGATGGGCGTCGGACTGTTCTCGTTCCTGTTTGCCTTCAACCTGATTGCGCTGTTGGCAGGATCGGTCGTTTTTGCTTTCGGAACGATGATCGCGGGCCCGCTGCTGATGGACGTCGTGCCGATGTTCGCGCCTCCCCGGCAGCTCGCCTCGTATTACGGATTCAACGGGTACTCGTTAGCCGTAGGAGGCGCGCTGAGTACGATCGCCGGCGGCTGGCTGTACGATCTGGGTGTTGCGAAAGGTTGGCCGGGCTTGCCGTGGCTCGTCTGTCTGGGCGTTGCACTGGCGGCCGCCCTTGGCCTGTTCTTGCTGAAAGACAGCCGGAACCGGTTCCAGACGAAGCCGCAATCCTGATTATACTTACGAAATAAAACGCATGGCCGGGAAGCGGAACTGTCCCAGGCGATGCGTTTTTTTGGTGAGCCGACGATTTGTTAGGGCAGTTATGGCAAAGATGAACCCTATCCGTTTCATGTACCGGGCGGCCCCGCTAATTTCATCCGGTTGCGGTGCTCCCGGGGCGACAAGCCTTTGAACTGTTTGAACTGCTTGTTAAAGTAGCTTAACGAATGAAAGCCGCATTCAAAGGCGATGTCCGTAACCGACTTGTCGGAGTAGTCGAGCAAATAAACAGCGGACTGCAGCCGAAGCCGGCTTATGAATTCATTCGGTGAGAGACTCGTCATCTCTTTGAATTTGGTATAAAACATCGTCTTGCGCATCTGAGCCATAGCTACTAACCGATCGATCGCGATGTCCTCGCTGAAATGGGACAGCACATACTCGATGACCCGGAGCACGCCCTCATCGGTGGATCGGTCGATATGCGCATCGCGATCCAGCTCGAGGTAGTACCGGTACAGGTGCACCACAATATCGATAAAAGCTTGAAATTGTTTGGCTTGCCAGCCGGGGAGACGGTTCTCTTCTTCCAGTACAGCTTGCCTTGCGGCGTCGTGAATCGCGATGGCATAAGGCGAATGCGCCGGAATGAGCGGCGAGAACCGGCTGGCCGCCGTGTAGAAAGGCCGGAGCAGCTTGCCACCCTCGGGAATGGAACGAACGATCGACGGGGAGAACAGCAGCATAATCCAGTGAACCGGTTTCTCCGTATCCTGTACGAGGTTGTAATGAGGCTCGAAAGGCCGGAAGACGAAGACGTCTCCGGGTTTCCCGTGATAATCGCGGCCGATCAGCCGGTATTTGGCGTCGTTCTTCAGCAGGATGCTGACCTCCAGCGCATCGTGGACATGCATATCGTGTTCGGATAACCGGCCGATCTTCCGAACGAAGTTCAGCTCCCTCTCCAGTCTTACATCTTCGTAGAACATAACGACCCCGCCTATTCGCTTGATTTCCCTATCGTATCCCGGAACGCAGCTTTCGTAAAGAAGCACATCGGACGAGATCGGCCCGGGTTGAACAAAAATACAACTTTTTGCGCCGTTTCGAGCAGTTTTCGCGGCCGCATTCCTGTACATTTAGTACAAATCCAGCTGAGGAGGCGTACGAATGAGTACAGCAGTTATCTCGAACTTTGTATTGACGGAGCAAATGATAGAGGAGTTTTACCGGGAAGGATTTTTTTACGCGCCGGGATTCATTACGCCCGAAACGGTGGAGAGAATCAACAAAGAAAATGCGGATTTTGCGAACCAATCGGAAAGCGGGAAGTGGAAATCCAACGGATTCATCCATTTCGACAAAAGTGCAGCGCAATTTCCGGAAACGGCCTCATTGCTTGCCTCCAAGGCTCTGATCGAGGTGTACGAGAACATACTCGGAGACGAAGTTAGATTATGGATGGGCATGTACGCGGTTGTGCCTCCGCACGGAGAGGGACTTGCCTGGCACCAGGACAATATGTACACCCATATATTGGGGCATATGCTGAACGGTTTTATTGCGCTGGATACGATCAGTCAGGAAAATGCGGGATTGTGGCTCGCGCCGCGTTCGCATCGTCTCGGACGCCAGGCGAATCTGAACGAGGACGGAGCGGAGCACCGCCGCGCCGCCGATCCGGAGAACGGGATGCCGTGCAAGCCGATGGCTCCCGGGGATGCCGTCATTTTCCATCGGGAGACGCTGCACCACAGCAAGACGAATCACACGGAAAAGCCGAGAAGAGCCTACGCGTTCCAGGTCGCATCGAAGGCGTGCCGTTATGCGGAGACGGGCAAGCAGCTCACCGACCGGGAACTTCTGTCGGCATTGAAACGGTAAACGGATTACAACCAGTATCAGCCCTCCCCCAGGCAGGCGTTCGTTCCTAGCTTGGGTGAGGGTTTTTTCTATAGGGCGAGGTCCGGGTAGGAGAGTCCTCGGTCTGTAGGGAACGGTAGGATTGCGGGCTGAAGACCAGCGGATTACAATTAAAATTATACATAAGTCTTGGAGGAAACACCTGTTGAGTTTGGTGCTGCTTCCGGAATTCGATGGTGCGTACAGAAGGAGGGGAGCCGATGGCGGCGGATTTGACTTTTATTCAATCCCGAGTTCACCGTCATCTGACGGCGGAGATGTTGGAAGCTGCTGCTGTCGATGCGGACATATCCGGACTGATGGTTTCGGGATCGGTAGCGAGAGGGGATGCGGCAGAAGGATCGGACCTCGATCTGTACGTGTTATTAAAACAGGGGTGCTCTAGAGAATTTTATACCGGGAATCATTCCGGGATTCTTCTGGAGATCAAGTACGCCGACTACGATAAGGCGTTGTACAAACTGAGCCGCAATAGCATGGAAATGTATAACTACTTGGACGGACGTATCTTGTATGATCCCGAAGGGCTGATGCAGAAGTTGTCCGATATTGCAACCGAAAATTACAACGGGTACCGGAGCTCCCGGAAAGATAGGAAGGAGACGGCCCATTGGCTGTTAAGCGCCAAAACGAAAATGGAAGCGGCCGATAGCGCGGGGGATTCGCTGAAGGCTTCGTTCGTGGCAGGCACGACTTCTTATAAAATACTTGAAGCGTTTTGGCTCGTCAATCATAAACCGATGCCTCCCTCCGGCGGTGTTCTGGCCCACCTGAAAGACTTGGAGATCGGGGCCGCGCTGCTGGAGGATGGGATGAGCCGGTTATTCATGGGTTCCGCTGAAGCCAGAGTTCGTGCCGCGTCGGAAATGATCGACTATGTCCATCCGCTGCTTCAGAACGAGTCCAATTAGCAGAGATGGGCGGGGGTGGTAAAAACAGGCTGCACGATCGCGGCAGCCTGCTCTTACGCCTCTACTTTAAAGGAGTGGAACCTGTGACAGGTTCCATGAAACTCAGCATACGACCACGATCCACAACCCCCCGACCAATTGATCGCGCTCGTTCACTTGGGTAATCTCCACAATTTGCAGATCGCCCTTCCTCGCGCCCGGATTCGGCGTGATCGTCACGACCGCCTGACGGACTTCTCCGGCTTTCATGCGAATCTTTTTCGCTCCTCCGGTACGGCCCGGAACGATCGGATTGTCCAAGAGGCCAATCAACGGACGATCGATCTGTTCGATCCCCTCAATCCGCTCGAATCGGTCCAGACGCCCGGAACGGATCGTAAGATCCATCCGAATCGCATCCGACCGGTCACGGACCGGCAGCTCGTCCCCGAGATCGAGGCGGACCGCACGGAGCGGTTTGTCGGAAAACTGGGCAAAGCCGCAGCCGACGGATTGTTTCAGCATAAGCAGCTGTTTGTCGTCAGCGGTCCGGATTTGCGCGGCTTTAACCTGAAAGGCGGCTGCATCCGGAGCAGGGTTCACCAGCGCGAAGGAAAACGAAAACGGCTTCATGCCATGGGCCGCTGAATCGACGACGCTAATGTTTTTTTGGGCGACATGACGGTCGCCCGGTACGTCGAAAATCGCTGCGTTCGCGAAGCGGTCCGGTGGAATCGTAAGACTGACCCGGGCGAGCAGGTAGCGGTGGCCGCTATCAGCGGGCGCCGGACTCCAGGGGAAGCTGATCGCTGCTTGACTGTACCCGCTCACCGTTAAGTAGCCGGAGCCGATCGGCGTCGCCGTAGCCGGGGTAAAGGCGGTCGACGGGTCTGCGACGAAAGCTTCGACGTAAGCGTCCACCGCATCGATGCCGCCGCCGTTCGTGACCACGACTTTCATCTGATGGGAGAGGGCGGAGAACGAGAGAAACGTACTGCATCTGGTTCGGGATAAACTGACGATAGACGTACCGGACTGGCGTATTTGTTCTCCTGAGCTGATCGCGTATCCGCTGCTGAGCCGGTGGAAGACATGGTTATGTACGGATAAGTACTGGCCGGAGTTCTCGACATTGAACCACGGGGATTTGCATCCTCCGCATATTTTGGTTGATGAGACACAGCGGGTAACGGGACTGATCGACTGGACCGAAGCGGAAGTGGCCGATCCCGGGAAAGATTTTGTCATCTATTATGCCTTATTCGGTGAGGAAGGGCTTCGGGATCTGCTTCGGTGATACGAGAAGTTCGGCGGTAAAGTGTGGCCGCGGATGTTGGAGCATATTGCGGAGCAATGGGCGGCTTATCCGGCGCTGGTTGCCAAGTTTGCGACAATTACGAAGAAGGACAGCGATCGGGAGATGGCGAGAAACATGATAGCGAGCTGGAACGCAAGATAAGTTCCATAGCTTTGGCAGCATGGGGTCCAACGAATCGAACGAATCGAACGGGTCTACAGGAACGATGGTGCCAGGAGAGCTGTTAGCAGGATGGCCGCGGTTTGACAATAGTAGATTGTCCGGCCTTCTGCCCTTTTTGAGCTCGGAAAGAACCGGGTAGGAGAGTAGGAAGAGTAAGAGTCTAAGAGTGTAAGAGTCTAAGAGTGTAAGAGTGGTTTGTACCCCTTATTTGCTCCGAAATCCGTTTGGATGGGAAAATAAGAGCGGTTTGGGGTGCTTAAAATCGGCGAAAAGGGAGCAGACCCTACCCGTTGGTTGAAATAAGGGGTGCAAACCGCCTCTATTCGTCTCTGTTCTCCCATTTGGCCGAAAATAGGGGGTGCCAGAGACTCTAATGCGGTCGTACGCTGCTGTTTTGCTGCGAAAAGTCATCTAATCCGGCGCATTGACACGAGCATACGGAACGCAACATCACCCGCAAGCTTTGCGAGTTAGGCGAACGATATGCATGACTTTCGAATCAAACCTGCTGGACTTCAATCTGTCTCCTTATGAAGAGGGACAGATTTTTTTGTGCCTAAAGTCGCATTGCTGTATTAACGGAGACGCGGGAATTTAGGAGTTATGGATTTTTGCAAACGGGTCTGTCCGGGCTATCGCGGGGAACGTTTACAAATCTTCCAAGTCGTTTTACAATATTTAACTTGTATGCAGGAGACGATCATGCTACAAATAAGGAATATAGTGCCAAACGAATTCCAGAGATTAACTGAAATGATTCAAATGTAACAACGGAGTATCCTATATAGTGGGAAAACGACAAATTTCACCATAAGAAACAACAAAAACTTCATCGAAAAATGACGATGAATGGCGTTTTCTGCCATGGAAATGTTTAAAAACACTTGAAATAATTATTATATAAGTTATTATAGTACGTAAGACTCAGTATATGGATGTTTCATAACAGAAAAAGGCACACTGTCCGAAAGGGCAGGCCGCAAAGCTACAGGGGCTACCCCTTCCGTCCCGCATGGAAGGCATGCCAGCCAGTTGCCTGTCACCAACGGCCAGTAGAGTCTATGGAGGTGACAATTACTATGTCGCCTTTTTTTGTGTGCGCAGAAAGGGGGAGATGCGATAAACCCGGCATAAGGCTCGACATTTACGGCCATTATCCACTAAGCAATATACCAATGGAGGGTAGAGTATATGACGAAAGGCTTTCGAAAAAAAATAGTTCTTATAACGCTCATATTCACCTTATGTTTCAGCAGCATCGCCGCGGCGGCGCAATCGACAGGCCGTCCGACGACGATGGGGACGAACGGCATGGTCACCACCCAGCATTATCTGGCTTCCGCAGCGGCGCTCAAAGTGCTCCAGGACGGCGGTAATGCGGTTGATGCGGCGATTGCGGCGGCAGCTGTATTGTCGGTCGTGTATCCGCACTACGTCAGCATCGGCGGAGACGCGTTCTGGATGGTTTACAACGCGGAAACCAAAGAGCTGAGAGCATTAAACGCGAGCGGCCGCTCCGGGGAAAATGTCACGATCGATTTCTACAAAAACCTCGGCTACAGCCAAATCCCAAGCCGCGGCTACTTGTCGGCCAACACCGTGCCTGGCGCCGTATCAGGCTGGGAAGAAGCCTACAATTACGCCAAAACGTCGATGAAAAACAGTTTGCCGTGGCATAAACTGCTGGAGCCGGCCATCCAGTACGCCGGCAAAGGGTTCCCGGTTACTCCGAACCAGGAGCTCTGGACAATTATCGATACCGATACGACGCAGCCGGAGATCAAAAATCTGCAACGGTTCGAAACGTTCCGCAACACCTTTTTGAAGCCGAACGGCGACGTGTACAAAGCCGGAGATTTGTTCGTTCAGAAAGATTTGGCCCATACGCTCGAGCAAATTGCCAAAAAAGGGGCCGATGGGTTCTATAAAGGCGAAGTGGCCGAGAAAATTGTCGCGGACATTCAGAAGCACGGCGGCGTGATGACGAAAAAAGATTATGCCGACCACAAAGCAAACTGGGTAGACCCGATCTCGGCGAACTACCGTGGCTATACGGCGTACAATTTCCCGCCGAACACGCAGGGCATGGCATCCTTGTCGATCCTGAACATTTTGAACAACTTCGATCTGAAAAACGACGTGGAAGAAGGCAGTGCCGATTACTATCACTTGATTGTCGAAGCGACGAAGCACGCCTTTGCCGATCGGGACAAGTGGTTGACGGACCCGGAATTCGCCGATATTCCGGTTGATCAGATTTTGTCGAAAGAACGCGGAATCGAGCTTGCTTCCCGGATCGACATGACACAAGTATCGAATAACTTGAAGCCGCTCGATCCGAAGGGCGATACGGTCTGGCTGGGGATCGTGGACAAAGACGGAAACGCTGTATCGATGATTCAGAGCCACTACTTTGACTACGGCTCGGGCGTCGTAGCCGACGGTACGGGCGTATTGCTGCAAAACCGCGGCAGCTTCTTCTCCCTGGACCCGGATCATATCAACCGTCTGGAGCCGAACAAACGGACGTTCCATACGCTGAACCCGGCGATGCTTTTCAAGCACGGCAAGCCTTATCTGGTGTACGGTACGCAAGGGGGAGAGGGACAGCCGCAAACGCAAACCTCGCTCGTGACCCGGATTATCGATTACGGATTTACGGTGCAGCAAGCGATCGAGGCGCCTAGATGGCTGTATGGCCGGACGGTCGGCGCCCAATCGAACGACGTGAAGGTCGAAGGAAGAATTCCGAAAGAAGTGCAAGACGAGCTGATCAAAAGAGGTCATTCAATCGTCGAGCTTGAAGCTTACACGGACATTATGGGACAATCCGGCGCGATTCTGATTCATCCGGATACGAATGTGAAATTTGGCGGAGCAGACCCACGTGGGGAAGGGGCCGCACTCGGTTACTAATTGGTTGCTCCTTATCGCTTAGGTTTCGGCAGACAGGCAGCCGGACCTGAGCATAAGGAGCCTTCTTGTGACTGGACATCGGCTCGATCCCAATTAATCAACTTAGGATAGGGGTTAAATGAAGTGTTATCGAACGAACAACCGGACAACAACCGAAAAGGAATTGTTACGATCGCCAAGCGGATTACCGGCAAGCTTCAAAACAAATTGATCATCTTTTTTCTGTTAGTCGCACTCGTTCCGCTGATCGGCACTGCCATCTTCGTCTACCAAAAAGGATCTTCCGAGCTGATAACCAAACAGCGCGAGAGCTACGAGAAGCTGGTGGACAGCCGGGCGAACGGGATCAATCAATGGCTGGAAGAGCGGATGGGCAATATCAAGCTGCTCGCCACGACTTCGGAAGTGAAATCAACGGACAACGCGGCCAAATCCCGTTTTCTGCAAAGCGTTACGAAAAATACGGAGTTTGACGGAAACGGCTTCCTGAATCCGAAAGGCACCGTCGAAGCCGTCGATACGCTGGAGCCGGGAACCGATCTTTCGATGAGACCGTTTTTCCACGCGGGAATGGAAGGGAGGTCGACGTTCTCCGACGTCTTGCTCGCCAAGACGACAGGGAAACGTTCGATCATTGCCGCTACGCCGGTAATCGGGAATAACGGAGAGAAGCTGGGCGTGCTGACGGGCGTTATCAACTTCGGCGATTTTGTTACAGCTTACTTGCAGGATTTGAATCTGGACGGCGGTAAAATATATCCGATCGTAATCGACAACCTGGGAGCGATTCAGGTCCATCCCCAGGAGGACGTAATTAGCCAGCCATTCGAGGAAGCCAGTCTGCCTGAGAGCCTGAAGGATATTTTCCGAAAGGAGAAAACATCATCGAACACCTACACCTACCGGGACGGCAGTCAAGAATACCTTGTAGTTGCTGCGCCGATCCCTTCGACCAATTACGGCTTGTACCTTCATGTGCCGGTCAATTCGATTACGGCGGCGGTCAGCTCCATCCAAACGAGTGTAGTCGTCATTATTCTGCTGGTCAGTGCGATCGTAATCGGTTTCGCTTATATGATCGCACGCCAGATTACACGGCCGATAAAAGCAGTTGCAGACATTATGACCCGGGTCTCAGACGGGGATTTAAGAGTCGAGCGGCTTACGATCCGTTCACGTGACGAGGTGGGCCAGCTGGCGTTTTCCCTGAACGGAATGGTGGATCAGCTGAAGCATTTCGTAGCACAAGTGAACCGGACGGCTACTGAAGTGGCAGCTTCTTCCGAAGAATTGTCTACCAATGCGGAGGAGACGAACAAGGCAACCGAACAGATCGCGGTCTCCATCCAGGAAGTAGCCGACGGCA
The DNA here is from genome assembly GCF_014705615.1 of Paenibacillus oceani. Classification (GTDB taxonomy): domain Bacteria; phylum Bacillota; class Bacilli; order Paenibacillales; family NBRC-103111; genus Paenibacillus_AB; species Paenibacillus_AB oceani. The sequence continues at coordinate 16,219 of NZ_JACXJA010000045.1, read as the reverse complement.
ACGAGATGCAGGTGCAGAAAGTCGATCAAAGCGTCAAGTCGATCGAAAAAGTGGCGATGGGCGTCCATCAGATCGCCTCCAGTGCGGAAAGCGTGGCCAAGTCTTCGATGAGTGCTTCCGAAGCGGCTGAGGCGGGCAACAAAGCAATTCAATCGGTCATCGTCCAGATGAACTCGATCGAGAAAACTGTCAGCGATATCGAAGTAATCGTCAGACGATTGGGTGACGGTTCGCAAGAGATCGGCGAAATGGTCAAATTTATATCCGATATCGCGGCACAGACGAACCTGCTTGCCTTAAATGCGGCGATTGAGGCTGCCCGGGCCGGAGAGCAGGGAAGAGGCTTCGCCGTTGTCGCGGCAGAGGTTCGCAAGCTGGCGGAGCAGTCCGCCCAATCGGCCGGACAGATCGCACAGATGGTCGCGAACATTCAGAGCGAGACGCTGCAGACGGTACAGTCGATGGAGCAAGGAACGCGGGAAGTGGCGATCGGACTGGAAGTAGTAGGCCAAGCGGGCAGGTCGTTCGAGGAAATTCAGCAGACGGTCGAGCAGGTGGCGGGGCAGATTCAGGAAGTCGCTTCCTCGTCGCAGAAAATGCTTGCCGAGACGGAAGAAGTCGTAACTGTAATTAACAACATCTCCGAAATCGCAGCGCAATCCGCAGTCGGAACGACCAGTGTCTCTGCGGCTACGGAAGAGCAGCTGGCGACCATGGAGGAAGTCACTTCGTCGGCGACATCGCTTGCCAGCATGGCGGAAGATTTAAACAGGCAGGTCGGCAAGTTTCGGATATAAATAGAATAGAGGAAGTAACGGTATTCCAGTCCGTCTGCGAACGAATCTGTCCCCGGTTAGCGATGTGCTGACGGCCGGGGACAGATTTGTTTGCGTATGGCTGTTAGGCAATAGCTTAATAGGCTATGGAATTTCTGATAATAATTAATGACGTTAATCAAAATAAATTAATGTGGTTAACTATCGGAAGTTCTATTCAAAATTCAGACAAACGGAGACGACCGAATAAGCGGCCACTTCAAATGAAACCGTGCCGGCGTCTATCCGAACCGCCGGCCCGTCCGGCACTTTCACTTCGCTGGCGTCCACCAGATACGCCTCCGCTACGGGCTGGAACAGCTGAAGCGCGGCTGTAGTTGCCTGGCCCTCCGTCTCGTATACCCGCACGATCCAGCGTTTTCCTCTGGCATCCTCCGGCATCTTCACGGCCGACAGGACGACCGTACCTTCCGTCAGCCTGAGGAAGCTTCCAGCCTTATCCTTCGTTCCGGCATGAGCCGTACCTGATAAGATGTTGAGCGGATGGTTGAACCGGTAGGCGGTCTCCGCCAATTCCCGGTTGGATGTGTCTGAGTCCACTATGCATACGGCCAGGCGGATCTTGTGATGGTTGCCGAGCTCCGGATAAGGGTCCGGATCGAAGGAGCTGCGGATGAGCGAGACGGACAAAGCGTTGTCCGTACCGCGGAAGCCGTATTTGTTGCTCGTTACGACCATCACGGACGGTCTGCCTGTCTCTTGGCGCTGGCCGAGCGCCCAACTGTTGCCGGGTACGTCCATATCGAGCGGCTTGCGCCGAACGGTGCCGAACGGCACGTCATACCGGTAGGACGAGCTGTCGTAAGCGAGCGGCCAGTGGAAGTTTAACTGCGGGATGCTTTGCCCCCATTTGCCTTTCTCGTGCCAATCGCATTCGATCTGATAATGCAGCAGCGGGCTTTCGCGGTCCAGCGACACGTTCACTTTCAAGGCGGAGCTGCCGAACTGCAGCTCGTACTTGAGCGATTGGCGAACTTCGCCCCGGTGTTCCATTTTCAGCTTGACACCGTTATGTGCATTAGCAATAGACATGTAACGGCCGACCCACCAGGCCGTCATCCCCTTGCTGTAATCTTCCTGGATGAGGCGGAATATTCCCGCGGGCCGGTTTTCGTCGATCAGCTCGGTACCGGTCTTTTTGTCGATCATCGATACGACCGTCGCATCGATCGGGCTGAACGTTACCTGAAGCCGCTCGTTCTCCAGAACGAACTTCTCCTCGCGGTCTACCCTCGGATCGGTGGGCAGAAAAGGTACGTGCTTTTCATCCCCGAGCGAGACCGTGAACGTACGGTAGCCGCAGGCTGGAACTTGGGCGTGAATCAGCAGCCTCATATAGTCATGACCCCAGTAATGGTGGAACCCTTTATCGATCCATTGGTGAGGCACTTCGTTTCCTTCGCTGTCCTTGACGATTAGGGTCCGGATCGGACTTTTCCAATCCCACAGCGTAATCTCCGCCGCTTCTTCACGGTCGCAGGCGGACGAATTAAACAGATGGACGATTCTCGTATGGCCGCGGCCGCGCTCGACCTGCGTAATCTGAAAGGCGCTGCTGCCAAACCCTACGCCTGCGCCTTCGGATACGGTCAGCATGCCGCCGGTATCCGCCAGTCCGGACGTATCGATTTCGGCGGCGATGCTTTCCAGAGCGAGCTTGCGGTTCGTGTTCGCGATCGCCATCGTATTCTGGAACAGCCCGAGCGCATGCTCGCGGGTCTCGATGACTCCCGATCCGGGCAGGATGTCGTGAAACTGGTTGAACAGGACGTTTCTCCACGCCTCCTCATAAGCCGCTCCCGGATAGGACGCGCCGGTCAACACCCCGGCGGCGGCGCTGAACAGTTCCGCTTCGTTTATTACCGCTTCGCCGATCCGGTTGGCGGTCTTGATTCGCGTCTGCGACGTGTAACAACCGGTAAATACGAAGTTTTGCTCGCCGCGGACGACGGGCAGCTTGCCGCTTACCGACTCGAGCTGCTTGTAATAATCGGCGAAAGTCCCGAAACGGATAGTCGGGTACACCGGCCAATCGTTCATCCCGGAAAGCCGCTCCAGATCGCGTCTGGTCGGGCCGCCTCCATGATCCCCGACCCCGTATACGTGCAGATGCGTCTTCAAGCCGGTCTGCCGGCATATATCCGGCACATACGATCCGAGAATCGGCTGGATAAAATCGTTGTACCAGGTCGGCTCGCGGTAGCAAAGAATCGATTTGCCGGACGGCGCTTCCCAGCGGTAGGCGATCGGTCCGTCGCTGCCGCGGCAATGGTAATAATAGCGAACCCCGCCTCCGGCGAGAATCTCAGGTACGTGAACGCTGTGGCCGAACGTATCCGGTTCAAAATCCAGGTTCAGCGAGGAGGCGTTTATGCCGAGCAGCTGCGACAAGTAACGCTTCGCATAGAGCAGATGCCGGGACAAGCTTTCGCCGTTCGGCATGTTTTTGTCCGCCTCGACCCAATGGGAAGCCGTTACCTCCCAACGTCCTTCATGGACGCGGCGCCGGATCTCCTCCAGCATCAACGGTGCATACAACTCGACGATCCGGTACACGGCTGCCTGGGATTGGGAGAAACGGAAGTGAGGGTATTCCTCCATCAAGTTCAGCATCGTCCGGAACGTATCCAACGTGACCGACACCGTCTCGTCCCAGGACCACATCCAGTTCATGTCGATATGCGCGTGCGCCACGCACAACAGATCGTAGCTTTTGGCTTCGGCGGCAAGGACGCTTAGTCTCCGCTCGGCTTCCAGCGTCGTCTGCTTCGTGATGACGCCCTCCTCAGCAATCTGCTGTTCGACGTAGGCAAGTGCGGTTTCGATCGTGTCGTCATACGCTTGGTTATTTACTTTGGATATCTCGCTCGCAAAAACCAGTTGGGAAATCGCCCGTTCTCCCCAGTAGCCCGGCATAGATGGGATCTTTTCGTCCCAGTAGCTTTTCGGAACGGCGCCGAGAAGCAGACGTAGCCTTGAGTCGATCGTTTTCATTTCGAATACCTCCAAATCAACATGGATACCAATATATCAAATATACCAATACAACAATTCGAGTGTACTTGAAATACCAATCGCTGTAAACAGTTATTATTCCAGCGTTTTTTCTAATGTATTTGGGCAGATACAAATAAATGATTTGTATATTGATATTTATCCGTGCTACACTAATACCGTTCCATACGGAATTGAACGAACTGAACGGAGGAGCAAACAGCAGTGAAGTCAGAAGCGAAACGGATTCCCCTATATACCAGAATCAGAGACTATATTCTGGAACAGATTCAACAGGACAAGTGGAGAGCGAACGATCAATTGCCGACGGAAGCGGTGCTTGCCGGCCAGTTCGCGGTCAGCCGCTTCACGATCAAGAAAGCGCTGGCCGAACTTGTGGAGGAAGGACTTGTATACCGGGTGCAGGGCAAAGGCACGTTTATCGCTCCGGCCGTTACCGAGCAGTCGGGAGCCGCGTTCTCGCAGGAATTCGCGGACGGTTCCCTGCTTCGTCCGGTCGTCTTCATAACCCCGTCCATCCATAGCACGCTGGCTTCGCATATTATGGCGGGGGCGGAGCTGCAATTCGCGGAGCGCGGGTACCAGGTTTTTTACCGTTCTACGCAGAACGACGAGGAGAAGGAACGGGAGATTTTACGAGAATGCGTCCGGATGGGCGTCAAAGGAATTCTTATATTTCCGGTCGACGGGGAGTCGTACAGCGAGGAGCTTCTGCGGCTGTCCTTGAATAAATTCCCGATTGTCGTGATCGACCGGTATTTGCGCGGCGTCGAGACGAACTGCGTCTGCTCGGATCATGTCGGAGGCGCTTATGACGCCGTAACCCATCTGATCGAGCAAGGCCATACGAACATCGCCTTCGTAGCGGTTAACTACAAGACTACGACGAGCCTGGAGGACCGGCTTGCCGGTTATGAGCGGGCGCTCGCCAAGCACCATATTCCGATCGACCATCAGCGCTGCCTGTTCGAGCTGCTTGCCGGCCGCGAGCAGGAAGGGCAGCGGGTGGAGACGAAGGCGATCGTCCGCACGTTTCTGGAGCGCAACAGCGGGACGACGGCGGTGTTCGCCGCAACGGTGGCAAGCGGCATCGCGGTTCTCGGGGCGGCCGAGGAGCTTGGTATACGGGTGCCGGAACAGCTTTCCGTTTTCTTTTTTGACGATTACGAGTTTTCGGGAGTATCCCGCATACCGCCGAGCTGTGTCGTTCAGCAGGAGACGGAAATCGGCGCGGAAGCGGCCAAACTTCTTCTGTCGGTCATGGATAATCCGCTGCAGGATCGCAAAAAAGTCGTGCTGCCGACCCGACTCGTTATACGTCAATCAACTGCCGCCCTAAGCGGCGGGGAATAACGGCCGTTGGCGCAGCCCAAGCGGCGCGTCGATTCGTGCCATACACAGGGAGGTCTTTCGCATGCGACAGCAGAAACCGAAGTGGCGGAAGTTCGCGCAACCGGCCGTATTGGTTCCGATTCTGGGACTCGCGCTTGCTCTATCCGTCCGCTTCCATGATGCCGGCGGCGCGGCGAGCTCCTCCGCACCTGGCGTATCAGATCCGTATGACCGTCTCCCGATGGAAGTGAGCGTAGCGATGCTGGACCGCGGGCAAGTCCCTGTCGATGAGGGCTCGTACGAGCACAACCGGTGGACGGAGTGGATCGAGCGTCAGTCCCGGGTGAAGCTGACCGTCGTGCCGGTGCCCCGCAACGAGGCGGGCCGGAGGCTCAATACGCTTATTGCCGCAGGGGAGGCGCCCGACCTGATCTGGGAGTACGACCGCAACTATATCGGCAGTCTGGTCGCACAGGACGCCCTGCAACCGCTGGACGACTACATAGACAAGTACAGCACTGTCCTTAAGGCGTATATCCGGGACAATCCGGACCTGCTTCCGTATATGACGTTTAACGGGAAAATTTATGGACTTACGACGAGGCGGACGCCGGATTTGATGGCCAATGGAGGGCTGTGGATTCGTCAGGACTGGCTCGATCGCGTCGGGATGAAAGCGCCTACAACGGAGGAGGAGTTTTTCGGCGTGCTGAAGTCCTTTCAGGAAAGCGGTCTCGCCGGCCGGGCCGATGCGCCTGTCGTATCGCTCCATGCCCATTATAACAACGTGTTCCAATCGCTTTACTCCACGCACAGGACGCAATGGTACATGGAGAACGGGACGATGACGAACGCCCGTTTCGTAGACCGGGTCGCCGACGAACTGATGTTTGAGCGGAAGCTTTATGCGAATGGGTATATCGATATCGGATATTTGACCGACATCAATATGCAGAGGTCGATGGCGGACTGGTCTGCGGGGAGAACGGGTGTGCTGATCGGCAATTACGGCCCGGCTGTCGCGCTTCACATGAAGGAATTGTTGGAAAATGTGCCGGAAGCGAAGCCGGTTCCGCTCGAGCCGTTCGCCACGAAGTACGGGAAAGCGGGGATGTACCAGGAAACGCCGGCATTGATGTACGTCGCCTTCAACAAAAAGATGAACAATCCGAAGGTGGCCATCCGGTACCTCGACTGGATGATGGAGGAGGGCTGGTCACCGCTGCTGAACGGGTTCGAGAACGAGCATTACAAGCTTGTGAACGGGATTCCCCAAATGTTGGACGACAGCCGGTTTGAGCGGGAGGTCGCTTATGCCGGCGAATATGCCATTGTCCGGAATTATGCCGCGGCCTACAGGCCGGAATCCGGGATGGCCGCAGCGGCGCAGGACCCGGTATCGCAGCGATGGGCGAAGCTGATGGAACAATCACTGGAGGTTGCGCTCCGTAATCCGTTTCGCCGCGATATCCCGTTCTCGCCAAGTATGCCCGAGATCCAGGACGTACTCGGAGCGGTCGGTCCGCAGCTCGCCGAAATTCGGACTCGCGCTGTTATTGCCGGCGATATAACCCCCGGGACAGCGCTTGACCAGATGCGGCGGGAATGGCGGCAGGCGGGCGGGGAGCGTGTCGATCAGCTGGTGCAGATGTGGTACGAGTATAACAAGGGCAGCTGGGACTTCGCAGTGAACAAGTGAGGATCACCACAAATCGGAAAAAAGGAGTGAGCGGATGAAGCGGTTCCTTACCGACTACCGGAGACGAGCAGGCCTTCTGATCGCCGTTCTTCTGTGCGTATGTATTGGATCTACGGCAGGCTTGTCCTACTGGATCATCAGCGATCACCTGGATGCCGAAGTGAAACGAACGAATCTTTCGCTTCTGCTCGAGGTGGACAGCAAGCTGACGCTCGTGCTTCGCGCGATCGACAAGGAGACGATCGGGCTGCTCCAGTCCAAAGAGGTGTGGGAATTTATGGAGCGCGACTTTTCCTCGCCGTATGACTATTCCGCTTTTATGATCGGCCATTTGTCCCCGCGCTTGAACGGGATGCTCGGCAGCAACGAACATGTGCTTTCCATCGATCTGTACTCCTACGCCAGGCAGCGGTTATCCGCAGGTAATGTCTCGGACGCAAGCGGCAGCCTGCCGGGCGATTACGGCTGGGTGCAGGATTTCGAGAAGTCCGGTGCTCTGGTGTATTGGATGAACACGCGCCTGCTCCGGAATAATCTCTCCGGTTCTTATGGAACCCCTGTGATTACGCTCGTCCGGTCTTATCCGATGCTCCATGCCGACGGGTACCGCAAGGGCGCCGCCGCTGTAAATATCAGGGAGAGCTACATTTATGATCTGATCCAAAGTGCCGTCGCTTCTAATTCGGGCGAGATTTATTTGATCAACGCCGAAGGAACGATTGTGAGCCACCCGGATAAACGAAGGCTGGGGCAGCCAGGCGATTCGGACCCGGTATTGTCGCAGGCGGTCCGGGGGCAGCGGGAAGGCGCCGCGACGTTTGCGGCGGACGGCGCGGGCTCTTCCGTCTTTTATACGACTTCGCCGTATACGGGATGGAAGCTGGTCAGCGTCGTGCCGGAGCTGCAATTGAACAAAGGGATGGTGCAAGTCCGCAATCTGCTGCTTGCCATCTGTATCGCTCTGGTCGGATGTGCGCTTCTGCTCGCGCTGGCGGCCAACCGCTGGACGCTCAAGCCGGTCAACCGGCTGGTCCGCAATCTTACGAATTCGCTCCAGACGCATCGGCTGTATGAGAGAAGGGAAGGAACGGAGGCCGGACTGGTCCAGCTCGAACGATCGGTATCCCATCTGATCGAAGACAGCGAGCGGATGTTCCGGCAGGTGGCTGAATATAAGCCGACGGTACGTTGGAGGCTTGCGATGGAGCTGCTGACCGGCATTCGCAAACATCCGGAGCCGCTGCAAGCGCTGAATGCGATCGGCTGCCGGCTCTCTTCCTCAGCCTTCGTCGTGATCGGCATGGAGTTCGACAGAAAGCAGGAAGATTTGCCGGCGGAGCAGATGTATTGGTTCAACTATGCATTGTCGAACGTAGCGGAAGAGCTCGTGAATGCCGAGGTCCGGGGCATCTCGATCGAACTCGATCACAGGCAGACAGCGGCCATTATCAGTTTCGAAGAGTCGGAGGAAGACAAGCCGGGGGTTGCCCGAACGATTGCCGAGCAAATCAGGCGGTATGCGGAGACGCATTTCAAGCGGACGGTGACCATCGGAATCGGAAAAGTCGTCGATACGCCCGAGCATATTCACCGCTCTTACCGCGACGCATCGGAAGCGCTGAAATACAAGATCGGCATCGGTCCGAACGCGATCATTACCATTGAAGACGTGAAGGAGCAGGACGGGTTCGAATTTTACCGGCTGCTGGGGCGGACCGACGGGATTCTGGCTGCCGTGAAGGCGGCGGATCGCGACAAAGCGGAAGCGCTGGCGCGGGCTTGGCTGGCGGAACTATCCGGCTGGAAAACGACGACCGACAGCATCCGGCAGCTTGCCGTCCAAGCGGTATACCGCATCATGGCGATGCTCGGCGAGATGGATGTGCGGATGCCGCAGCAGGAGGAACGGCTGCTGTTCGGGGAGCTGGACCGATCCGACAGCGTCCGTCAACTGGAACGATGCTTGATCGGTTTGCTGGAGGAAGCCGTACAGCGAATCGAAGCGAAACGGAACAACCGGGAACGTCATGAGGTGGTCGACCGGATGCTTGCGTTTATTCAAATCCATTACGGCCGCAGCGATCTCTCGCTGAATTTGTTGGCCGATCAGTATAAGATGAGTGTGTACCATCTTAGCCGGATCTTCAAGGAACAAACCGGCGGCAACTTTCTCGATCATGTGATGCGGCTGCGGATGGAGAAGGCGAAGGCGCTGCTGCGGGAGAGCGAACAGAAAATCGGCCGGATCGCTGAGGAGGTCGGTTATACGAATCTGAACAGCTTCGTGCGCATATTCAAAAAATCGACGGGCTTCACGCCAACCGAGTACAGGGAGCTGGAGACGGAAAAAGCGGCGAGGGCTGCAACAACAGCGAAAAACTGACGAATCATTCAAGCTTTCTCTTTTGCGGGAGAACGCTTTTTTTGTGCCGCTCAAAAATAGCGGGTTCGAACAAAAAGTGAAGATTTCTCATCGGCACCAGCCATGCTACGTTTGATTTCGGAAGCGAATCCGAATAGGCGAAGGGAGACGGGACGATGGAGGATCTTGGATCGGATAAGCCGGCATGGAGCCGGAGGAAAATGTTGGCGGCCCTTGGCGCCGGCGCGGTGCTGGGCATGGGGGCGGGAGTGACAGCGGTGAGCGGGGGCTCGGTGCTGGATAGCGTATACGGAAAGAAACCCGGCCACCGGGCGCCCGGCGCACACGCCGAAAGCGTGGACGAGCTGAGAACGATGCGGCCTGAACGCGAAGGGCAGATCGTTTATTTGGAAGGGTATTACGCACTTGTTCCGGGTATCGGCGGAGGCTTGCTCGTTTCGGTACAGGGTGCGTATGCGGACGACGGAGGATCCGTATTCCAGTCGGGGAAGCCGGGCTGGTATTGGAAGAGGAGCGGCAGTGGGCTCGTGCTGGAACATTTCGGCGTTATTCCCGGCGACGATCCGTCCGCCGCGGCGGCGAATGCCATCCGGATCGCCGAGGCGTTCCGGGTAACGGATTATGCGATGAGCGCCACCCCCAACCAAACTTACATCTACGAGGGAGATGTGGTGATTACAAGCGCGGCTGTGATGGATTGCCGCAAAGCCGTATTCAAAGGCATCGCCGGATGTATCCGGATCGCAAGCCAGGGCTGCGTCGTGCATGCTCCGGTGCTCGACGATTCGCTGCGAACGGACGACCGGAGAGCGATGCTGATCGAAGCGGACCACGTCCAGGTCGTATACGCCGAGTTTAACGGCAGCGGCCATCAGGAGAGCTGTCTGGAAATTACCGGCCATCATGCGTCGGTTAGCCATTGCAAGCTGCGTGACGCCAGCTACATGATCTTGGCTACCTCGGGCCGGGGTACGCAGATTTCCGGCAACTATTTCACAGGCGGGAATAGCAAAGCCGTACTGAACGCGAACCGGACCGGCGCGACCACGATTCCGTGGGGCGATGCCATCAAGCTGACCAGCGATACGAATGACCTGGCGAATCCGAATGCGGCCGGACGTCATGACAACATCATTACGGACAATATATTCGACGACGTCTATCGTGATTGTGTCGATATGTTTACGGACGGCTCGCGCACGATTTTTAGCCACAACTTGATCAGAAATCATCATTGGAATATTCTCGACATCAAGTGCATTTACCGGGATGTCCCGGCTACCGGCACCTCGATCGACCCAGGAAGAAGAGAAGAAGCGGTAATCGCTACGGGCAACCTGATCCATAATGTCGATAATCCGTATTCGAACGGAGAGTCGCTGTTCAGCGTCGTCCACTACAAAAACCCGGAATCCGGCGGCAAAGTGACCGACTACGAGCTGGGTCCGCGTAAAATCAAAATATTCGGCAATTTGATCGACGGCGTATTCGGCTATGTGTTCCGCGCTCTCGACAGCTACGACGTCTCGTACTGCGATAACGAGCATGTTAATCTGGTCAACAACGCCGTATATATTACGGGAGAGAGCGGAACGCGCCATATCGATGTGGATCGGAACAAGTTTCAATATGCCAACGGCAAAGATCATTGGGGCAACCCGATCCAGGTCGTGCGCCGCACTTCCGCCAATTGCACGAGGGGCTCGGTCAGCGGAAACACCTTCATTTGCAGCAAAAAGGACGGGTTTCGCGGAGCGGTAGGGGTTGTCGTCATGGGCAACCGGATGTCGGCTAACGGCAATACAGGAGAAGGCTTCGATATCGTCATCGATGCATCGCGGGGCACCCACTTCGTATGCGGCGGGACGAATGCGTATGATTGTACAATCGCGGTAAGGGTCGGCCAATACGGCTCCACAGCTGGAGTACGGGTATCCGGAACGTATGCCGCTTCATGCGCGCAAGTCGTTGCGGTGCATACAGCCAACACGAACAAGCTCGTTATGGCGGACAACGACGGGATTGATATTACCGGAACCGCTTACAGCGATGTGTCGGCAATTGCAAGCAAAGTCGTCCGGAACAATAATACGATGTAGAAAGAGGTCTATATGTTCATTCACAGCAGTTACCGAGATCCGATTACCGGAACGCTCATTCGTACGATCGGCATACAAGGGAGCCATGTCACCCACCAGTACGTCTCTTGCATGTCCTGGCTTACAGATAACCGACATCTCGTCCTGTGCGTCGATATTGATGAGAACTTACGCGGCCGGTTCGCCCGCTTCGATACGGAATCCGGAGAAGGCGAGATCATAGACAGCCTTACTTGGGCGAGCGGCGTCGTGTCGCGTCAAAATACGTTTTATTATTTGCAGGGCGATCACCGGATCTATGCGGCAAATCTTGTAACCGGCGAAACGTTCGTCGTATGCAGCAAACCCGGCGTTGTCTTCAAAGAACCTCTATCGGTAAACGATGACGGGAGCCGGCTTGGTGTGTATTGGTGCAGCGGCAGCGGCGGCGACTATACGATCGGATGGGTCGATACGGCGACCGGCGAGGTGCATGCCGCCGTGCAACCCGGATTCGCCGAGCCGTATCCGGTCGCCAACCATGCTCAAGTGAATCCGGCGTATTCGAATCTGCTGTTCTTCGCACACGAAGGCTCGGCGCATCATATTCCGGACCGGATCTGGTCCGTAGACACCGGGACCGGCTTATCGCTTAATCTGTATGTTCAGCGGTCGATGCCGGACGGCTCGCTTGGGGAGTATGTCGGTCATGAGGTGTGGTCGCATGATGGAGAGAAGCTGTATTTTGTCAATTATCCGCACAGTCCGCTCCGAACGGCAGGAATTTATTATGCGAGCAAGGACGGAGCCGTATCGGGACTCGTCAGCGACGCCTTTCCTTACTGGCATGTAGGCGTCAGTCCCGACGGCCGGTGGGCGGCGGCGGACACGATGCCGGACCGGTCGAGAAGCAAAATCGTGCTGATCGATCTGGCTACCGGAGCCGCCGAGGTATTATGCGACATTCGCTGCGGCGACCGGCATCCCGGGCACCCGCATCCTACTTTCAGCCCGGACGGCAGTAAAGTAACCTTTGCTTATATGAACGACGAGGGCGATATCGGCGTAGGAATCGTTGATCTTGGCGCAAGGAACCGGCAGAAGGCGGGGGCTCCATATTAACCGTAGGGATCAGTTGTCCGGACCGGCCATACCGGACAGATCGAAAGAAGCTATAGACAGATCCGTCCCTGATGTAATATGATAATGTTACAAACGAACATTTATATGTTTGTATTAAACATAATGGAGTTGGGGATATGAGCAGCTTAGCCAGATTGAACCGGATGTTCAGCAGCCAAGGGAAATGTTTCGACGTAGCGATCGATCACGGATTTTTTAACGAGTTTACTTTTTTATCCGGAATTGAGAATATGAAGCAGGAGATCGAAACGATAGTCAACGCGGCTCCCGATTGTGTACAATTAAGTGCGGGGCAAGCAAGACTTCTGCAGGAGATTCCGGGCAAGCACAAACCCGGACTCGTGCTCCGGACGGATGCGGCCAACATATACGGCAGCGTGCTTCCGCGATTTCTGTTCAGCGAGCTGATGGACCGGGCCATCGAGCATGCGGTCCGTCTGGACGCGGTAGCGGTGTGCGTGAATTTGCTGCTGCTGCCGGGCCAGCCGGAGCTGCATCACCAATGCGTCCGCAACGTAGCCCAGTTGAAGACGGAATGCGAGAAGTACGGCATGCCGCTTATGGTGGAGCCTCTGGTCATGCTGCCTAACGAAGCGAAGGGCGGTTACATGGTGGACGGCGATATTCAAAAAATCATGCCGCTCGTTCGCCAAGGCGTAGAGCTTGGAGCTGACGTAATCAAAGCGGATCCATGCGACGATGTGACGGAATATCATCGGGTCATCGAAGTGGCCTCGGGCATACCGGTACTCGTTCGCGGCGGCGGCCGGGCAAGCGACGAGGAGATCGTGGGCCGGACGGTCGAGCTGATGAACCAGGGCGCCTCCGGCATCGTATACGGGCGCAATGTCATTCAGCACCCGAATCCGGCCGGAATGACATCGGCTCTGATGGCAATCGTCCATAAAGGAGCTTCAGCGGAGCAAGCTCTGGCTATACTGCAAGGCGAATCCGAAGCTTAGTTCAGACTTGCCATCCTGCTCCTCGAGAGGAGATTTATGAGCAGATGATCAAACGAAGCGAACTGCAAATCGCCCGCCAGCGTACGGCGGAACTGTTCCGGCATGCCGGAATCGTACTGTCTGAGGAAGAGAAGGAGCGTATCGAAATCGCCGAATTCGGCTTGGGCCAGCTGGAGCGGCAAGGGCTGAAGCTGGTCACCTACGTCAATACCGACAGGTATTGCGCCAAGGAGCTCGTCCTGTTCCCCGGGCAAACGTGTCCTGAGCACAAACACCCGCCTATCGGCGACGATCCCGGCAAAATGGAGACGTTCCGCTGCAGGTACGGCAGCGTGCTCCTGTATGTCGAAGGAGAGCCGACTCCGGATATTCGTGCGCTCTTACCCGAAGGCAGCGAGAAATATTACACGGTATTTCACGAAATCGTCCTGATGCCGGGCCAGCAGTACACGATTCCTCCGAATACGCTGCATTGGTTCCAGGGGGGAGACGAAGGCGCTGTCGTGTCGGAGTTTTCCAGTACGAGCCGGGATGAGTTCGATGTATTCACAGATCCTCACATCAAGCGGATGCCCGAAATCGAGGAGGACTAGATAGTGAGGCTTTACAACCGGGATTGGACGCGACGGGAAATCGAAGAAAGGGTCGGCCGGATCGATCAGATCGGCGGCATTCAGCGGGTCCGGGGAGCGGAAGGGGTAGAGGATGGCGTCGAGCTGGTCCGGATCAGGACGGGAGCGGGTTTATCCTTTGACGTGATCCCTTCCCGCGGGCTGGACATCGGCATGAGCGAATTTGGCGGCGTACCGGTCGGCTGGCTCGCGCCGGGAGGCGTAGCCCATCCCGCCTACTATGACGCTCAAGGCGAGGAGTGGCTGCGTACGGCGGCAGGCGGTCTGCTGATGACATGCGGACTGATGAACGTAGGCAACCCGTCCGAGGACGGGGGAATTTCTTACGGCCTGCACGGCCGGGTTCATCATCTCCCGGCACGCCATGTCGGCGTAGAAGGTAGCTGGGACGGAGACGAATACGAGATGGCGGTCAAAGGCACGGTTGACGAAACGTCGATATTCGGTGATCATCTGAGATTGACGCGGGAAATTCGCAGCAGACTCGGAGAAAACGTCATCCGTATTCGCGACAAAGTGGAGAACGTCGGGTATACCCGGGCTGCCCATATGCTGCTGTACCATTTTAATTTCGGCTTTCCGCTCATGGACGAGCATACGAAGATCGATTTCCCGGAAGCGACTCTGTCTCCGCGCGAAGCGGACATGCAGGTGGACGGATACGACAGCTGGCAATCCCCGGAAAAAGGGTATGACGAGCGGGTATACTATCACCGTAATATCCGTTCCGAAGATCGGGCGAGTGTGCGAATCCGCAACGACCGGTTCCCGGCTCCCTCGGGGGCGGCGCTGCCGATCTCTGTAGAGCTTTCCTGGGATGCGGCCACTCTTCCGAATCTGATTCAATGGAAAATGCCGGGTCAAGGCACGCATGTGCTAGGCCTGGAGCCTGCCAACTGCGTCGTGGAAGGACGCGCCGCCGAACGGGAGAGAGGAACGCTCGTATTCCTCGAGCCCGGCGAGAGCAGACACTATGAACTGGAGCTTAAGGTGAACCCGGGCGTTACCGCACCTTGATCTATAACCGGGTACAGACAAGAGGAGCTTGCTGCGGCAGGCTCCTCTGTTTTCTTCGCGCTCATGAGCGGACAAAAATCGGCCGAGGACGTGAGCAAGCTGATTCAAAACCGGGTGACCACCTATCTCAATGAGTTAACGATTTACTGGGAGTGCCGTTACGCGCAACTATGATTCGGGGAAGGTGAGGTTTTTTGTGACGAGTAGCGGAACGTATACGAAACATCGGGCGAATGAGGAGTTGTTCAATCAACTGTTCAGGACGTATTACAAGCAAACCTACTACTCCGTCTATCGCATGTTGAGAGATCGCGGCTTGGCTCAGGATGTCGTTCAAGAAACGTTTCTGAAAGCTTACCGTCATATGGACACCCTCCAGCAGGAGGGGCGGAGGGGAGCGTGGCTCAAAGCGATTTCCAAGAATACGGCGATCGATCTGTACCGGAAGCGGCTCCGAACGATGGATGTGCTGGACGACGCAGTGCTCCTGCGAACCCGGTCAGTCGAAGACGAGGTCCAGCGGCGGGCGGATGTAAAGGTGATCCGGAACCGGTTGATGAAGCTGGCCCCGCTATACCGTCAGACCCTGCTGCTCGTTTATGAATACGGGATGACGTACGAACAGCTCGCATCCTATCATAAAACGTCGGTTAGCGCGGTGAAATCGAGAATACATCGCGCGAAGCTGAAGTTTCGTTCACTGATTCTAGAGGGGGTCGTATCCTGCTGAGACAAGCGAGTAGAGTGACTTGAGTGTCCGATGTAACGGAGGGGACCGGCTGTCTGGATGGCAGCCGGTTTATTGATAATATCGCGCCAGCTGCATATTAAAGTTCTTCGCCGTACTGAAACGGCAGAGGGGGACGCTTCCTTGTCAAGTAATCAAGTGTCGCAAGCCGGTCATCGTGGGCGGGTGACCGCTTCGACCTACTGTCCTGCTTCGGGCGGGGTTGGGGAGCGAATACGAGTGGTTTGTCCCGTTATTTTGTTTAAAACCCGCCCAGATAGGGAATTAAGAGCGGTTTGGAGCTGTGCGCGCCTAGCCAAGCTAGGCACAACTAGCTGATGAAAGTTCAGCCGGGGTAGGGGCCAAGCCGCCCCGTAGCTAGCAGGCAGACGCAG
>NZ_JACXJA010000044.1 GCF_014705615.1 Paenibacillus oceani | reverse complement strand
CGCTCCTATTAAAAAATAGTTCCATTACTTTTCATTACACAAATTTCCCATCATTCAAACCATCTTTTTTGAGGTACCTAAGTAGTTACGTTTTGTTTTACTGATTTACCGTCTTGCTGTTTACCATTTTACTTTTTTAATGTATTGGTTTTGTTGTTTTGGTTTTGTTGTTTTGGTTTTACTGTTTTGGTTTTACTTTTTTGGTTTTCGCTGTTTCGCTGTTTCGCTGTTTTGCTGTTTTGCTGTTTTGCTGTTTTTGCGATTTGGCGTTTTCACGTTTTAATGTTTTGTAAAATAAACCTTCTTAACCGCAAAAAAACAGGAGCGACTTCACGAATCGCTCCCAGCTCTCTATAGCTTGCTACCGCCCAGCAGCTGCCGGCGCATCCATTCGTTGGCGACGAGCGCGTCGCCGTCCGCGTCCAGCGTCTCGTAAAGTCTGCGCCGCAGACCGGCGACGAGGCCGGCCAGCTCCGGCTCGCCGATCCGGTTCGTCAGCTCGGCCGGGTCGGCCGTCAGCTCATACAATTCGTCCGTATCGGTCGGATTCCAGATGTATTTCCATTCCTTCGTCCGGATCATCCGCTGCGTATACAGCCCGAACTGCTGCCCGTTATACGAGGCCACGACGGCATCCCGCCAATCTGGGTCGTCCAGTCCGCCGCTCACCAGTTTGGCCCAGGAACGGCCCTGCAGGTGATCCGGATCGTCCGGCTGCAATCCGAGCAGGTCGAGCAGCGTCGGGGCGAGATCCAGCAAATTGTAGACGAGCCCGCCGCACGCCGTTCCTTCCTTCACGACGCCCGGGTACCGGACGATCAGTGGGACGTGCACGACATCGTCGTACAAAATATAATGTTTGTCCATCATCCGGTGCGAACCGCACATATCGCCATGATCGGCGGTAAAAAGGACGAGAGTGTCGTCGGCGGCGCCAAGCCGGTCCAGTGTCTGCAGCACGCGTCCGACCGCTTCGTCCAGTTGGCTGATGATGCCGTAGTACCGGGCGACGACGGGAGCCCAGTCGTTCCAGGTAAAGTTCTCGATCCCCCAGTTCAGCAGCTGCTGCTTCTGAATATACGGCTTCCCGGCGAACGTCTCCGCGAAACCGTCCCACTGCGGAACCGTGTCCGGATCGTACATGGTGGCGAAATGCCCGGCAGGGCGGCAGGGCAGATGCGGCTCCGGGAAATGAAGCGCCATATGCCACGGCTTCCCGGAATTGTGCAGCAGCTCGAGCTGATCCTCGGCACGCGCTGCGAGCCAATGGGTGCGCGAATGTTCGAGCGGAATCGGACTCGCCTCGCCGAAAAATCCGTTCGAGAACTTCACGTACGGATAGCGCTGCTTGACGAACCGGGCGTATTCGGCTTCGCCGGTATACGAACCGTAACCGAAAGCGGTGGCGTCCAAGGTCGGATGAACGCCCCATTTGCCGAGAAAAGCGGACACGTAGCCGCTGCTTTCGAGCGTTCGTGCCCAGCTGTACCCATCGGGCTGGAGCGAGGCGACGGGTAGGGCTCCGTTAAAGTTCCATAATGCCCCGAACGTTTCGGCCCTTCGCCCGTTCATCAGCGATTGCCTGGCCGGTCCGCATACCGGAATATGCGAATAAGCGCCCGAAAATACGGCGCCTTGAGAAGCTAGCAGATCAAGATTCGGCGTGCGGACCGGATATTTGCCGCTGGAGCCGATACAATCGTAGCGGAGCTGGTCCGCCGTAATCAGCAGAACATTCGGACGTCTTTTCCCCATAACGGATCGTGAAGGTCTCCTTTCCCAAGTCAGGAATCAACGCACTTCGCGCTGCAGCCGGCGCAGTTCCAGCCCTTGGCGGTACCGGCTCGGCGGGCAGCCGACATGTCGGAGGAACAGGCGGCTGAAGAAGGAAGGGTCGTCATAACCGACCAGCGAAGCGACAGTGATCACTTTTTCTTCCGATTCGGTCAGCAGACGTTTGGCCCGTTCGATCCGGATGTCATGCAGCACATCGATGATGCTGCGGCCGAATTCCTGCCTCATGAGCCGGTTCAGCTGGCGTATGCTGACATTGAACAGTCCGGCCAGCGATTCCAGCGTGATCTTTTTGTCGTAATTACGTTCCATATAACCGTAAATGCGTCTTGCCGTTATTTCCCGGTCAACTTGGCGCGGAGAAGGAATCGTCCCCCGGTTTTGCATCAGAGAGTAGTAACGGGAGAGAAGGACGAGCAGCTCGATCAGCTGCAGCCGGATCAATGTTTTGTGGCCGAGACCGCGGTTGCCGATTTCCCGGATCATGCTGTCCAGCAGTTGGAGCACGAATACCGCATCCTGCCCGTGCAGATTGAGCCGGTGGTTGAAGCGGACATCCTGATTCATAAACGGATGCACGTAGAAATAGTCCATCGAAGCGGTAATCTCCAGCTCCTTCAGAAGCGCGTCGGGGATGAAGGACGGCATGAACAAACAGTTGACGATTTCCATGTGTTCGCCGGGATTTACGGAGTAGGCATGGGTTTCACCGGGATTGATGATGTAGACGTCTCCGGCCCCGATCTCATATTCCGTCCCCTGGAAAATGTGATAACCGCTTCCCCCGACGACGTATACGAGCTCGACGAATTCGTGGCCGTGCTCCGCGATCGCTCCTTGGACATGCCGGGTAATCCAAAACGGGAATTCCTCTCTCATTAATCCGCTGCTTCTGATCATATCCTTCATCCTTTGCTTCACTCCTCGCCCTATAACTCCGAACATCCGGTCGCTTTATGACGGTTTTGATGCGTAACGGTTAGCGGTTATGAACGGCCGAGTCGAAACGTTCCCGGCGGGGATCGCGCTTCCAGTCGTCCCAGGATAGTCCGGCGGAATCGAGAATTTGCTCGATCCGTCTGCGGAAGGGAAGACCGGCCTCCCGGAGTTGCCGCTCCATCGGGTCCTCCCGGCCGCTAAGCTTGCGGCTTACGAAGTCGAGTAGCTCGCGTTCGAGCCGATCCGCCAACTCCGGCAGCGAGTCGGCCAAATTGACCGTCTCCCCGGGGTCGGTCTGCAGGTCGTACAGTTCTCTCGCAGGCCGGATATAGGGGCCGGAATCGTAAGTCCGGATCAGCTTGTACCGGTCGGTCCGGATCGCCCTGGCCGCCTGCCAGGCGCACTCGCTCAAATAAACGGTGTCGTGGGTCCGGTCGGCCGTTCCCTCGATAGCGGGCCACAAGCTTTTGCCGTCCAGACCGTCCGGATCTTGCAGCTTCTCGCTGCGAATGTCTGCCGGCTGTTCGCGGCGGACGGCTTCGAGAATCGTCGGCAGCAGATCGACCTGCTGGACGAATCCCGGCACCCGGCGGCCTTCCGGCATCCGTCCGGGCCATCTCATAATGACCGGAACGTGTACGGTCGGCTCGTACAACCCGCAATGATCCCAATAAATATCGTGTTCGGTCAAGCTTTCTCCATGATCGCCGAACAGGACAAGCAGCGTATCCTCGCGGATGCCGAGCGCCTCCAGCCGGTCATCCAGCTCCTTCAGCCGGTCGTCCAGATAGCGGATCTCCGCGTCGTATAACGCGTCATAGTAGTCGCTGTCGGTCACCGCGCCGATCAAATCGTAATGATGATGCTTGAAGAACGGATAGGCCAGATGGTTGTAAGCCTGTTCCATGCTGCGGTTGGCCGGGTCCCGGGGATCGCGTCCGACATCGTAAAACTGCGGTATCAGCTCTTGGGGCGGCAAATACGGCGTATGCGCGTCCCAGTAATGCAGGAACAGAAAAAACGAATCGTCCTTATGCTGCTCCAGCCAAGGAAAAGCAAGCTCGTTTATCGTCTTGCCGTCGATCCAGCGGTTGCCGCCTACGCTGTTGATATAATACCGGTACCCTCTGGCGAACCATTCCTTCAATTGATACAAATTATCGACAGCGGAGGTCGTAAATCCGGCCGACCGCAGCAGGGAGGGCAGCCATGCGGTCGATTTCGGCAAGGCGGTCAGTTCCGAGCCGTGCGAGACGACGCCGGTGGTCAGCCCGATTTTGCCGGTAAAGACACCGGTATGCGCCACCTCGGTCGGAATATCCGCGGCATAAGCCCGCTCGAACAGCACCCCTTCGCGGGCGATCCGGTCCATATGCGGGCTGGTCGGCTTGTTATAACCGTAAGCGCCAAGTCGGGAGGCGCGCAGTGTGTCCAGCGAGATCAGTATGATCTTCATTCCAGTTTCCTCCTAATCGGCCCATTCGTCAAGCGGTTACATCAGGCCGAGCCGCGTTAGGATGGCGGCGCTGTTCGTTTCGAGCGAATCGGACGACGTCCGGATCGTCACATCGGGTGCGAGCGGAACTTCATACGGATCGGATATTCCGGTAAAATGCTTCAACTCGCCTTGTCTCGCTTTGGCGTACAGCCCCTTGACGTCACGCCGTTCGCATTCTTCCAGCGGGCATTCCACATAAATCTCGACATATCCGGCAAGCTCCTTGCGGGCATAATCGCGCATCTCCGCGTAGGGGGTAATCGCCGAGACGAGAACGATCACCTCATGCTTCGCCAGCAGTCCCGCAACATAAACGATGCGTTTAATGTTTTCCAGCCGTTCTTCGCGCGTAAAGCCCAGCCCTTTACAGATCGTCTGACGCAGCGCGTCGCCGTCCAGCAGCTCCACGCGGCGTCCTTGTTCGAGCAGCCGGTCTCTTACATATTCGGCGGTTGTCGTTTTTCCTGCTCCGGATAAGCCGGTAAACCATAATACGTTCGCTTGCTTATTCATGTCAGCGTTCCTCCGGTGGTCTAAGTTGAAGCTTCCGGCTTCGGCACATCGACGGGCTGGCCGCCGAGCTCATGAGAGCGGATCGCGGCTTCGATAATCTCCTGCGCGGCGAGCGCGTCGGCGCCCGACGCATCGATATCGCCGGGGGCAACGCCCGCCTTGATTTGTTCCACAAAACGGTTGATGCGAATCCGGAACGTATCGTTAAAACCCGTCATCCCGTTAAAGATCGGATTGCGGAATACGGTCAGATCGCCTGAATGATGCGGATAATAGGTCATGCTTTCGTACACGTTGTCGATGACGATTCGTCCTTCATTGCCCGCCACTTCGCAATATTCGATCGGATGGCGCATCGACATATCGTAGCTGCCGGTCAAATGTCCGACGGCTCCGGAGGCAAATTGCATATTGACTGATACGGTCGACCACGACTGGCGGCCCGGCGCCTTCGTCATAAACGACTGTACCCGTGCCACGTCCCCGCCGAAATACCGCATCACGTCGATCGAATGGGGGTGAAGCGCTCGCATGTGGAGCCATTCCGTATCCTCCTGCGGATTTTGAATCGTCAGTCGCATATTCAGGAAGAGGAGGGAAGAGCCCAGCTTTCCCTCCGTAACGAGCTCCTTCGCGCGAAAGGCGGCGGGCGTGAACCGGTGGTTCAGATTGCAGGCGAACCGGACGCCCCGTTCGCGGGCGAATGCGACCATCCGTCTCGCCTCGTCGATCCGGTTCGAGATCGGCTTCTCGACGAGCACGTCTTTGCCGGCTTCGATCGCCGCCATCACCGGCGCGTAATGGTGACTGCCTTTCTCTACGCCGGACGTCGCCACGATGACGACGTCGATCGGTTCCTTGGCCAGCATCTCGGCCATATCCGTATAGGCGGGCACTCCGTATTCCAGCCCGGCTTTTTGCGCCCGCTCCGGCATCAGGTCGCAGACGGCCGCAAGCTCCGTATCGGGATGCTGCCGGTACGTGCGGCAATGAATGCCGCCGATATGATTAACGCCTATCACCGCGATTTTGATCATGGTGAACCTTCCTTTCCGTACGCCGGATCGGTGTAATGAGCCTTGTTCAGGCAATACGCTCGTGTTCTATGAAGGATCCGGGAATCGGCGATCGGTGCCGTCCGGTTACGCGTTCTCACTTCTCCGCTTTTTTCTCCTGAAGGGACCGGGCGTTGACGATCGAACCGATATACATGCCGTCGTACGCTTCCTGCGAAGTCGTGAACGGCTTGCCTTTGCCGTGCCAGTTCAAGTTCGTGAAGATCGGATTGACACGGTTCGTTTCCGCTTCGCGCTTGGCGATATAATCGTTCATCCGCTTCTCGAGAAGCGCCACGATCTCCGGCTCCTGGTCCGCGACGTTGTGATTCTCCTCCGGATCGTGGATCAGATTGTACAGCTCGATCTCCGGCTTGAAGTGGAAGTCCGGCTCCAGCGCGCGGATCAGCTTCCATTCCGGCGTACGCCAGCCGTGCTTGCGCATCCAGGTGCATTCGGTAATATAAAATTCGCTGATCCGTTTGATTTCGTCCCCGTTCATCCATTTTACCAGGTTTTGTCCGTCGAACTGGATATTCGTTTCGATTCCGAGCAGATCGAGCACGGTCGGCATAATGTCCTGGATCAGCGATACGCTCGAGCACCGTTTGCCCGCAGGAACGACGCCGGGATATTTAATAATCAGCGGTACGACGAGCGTGCAGTCGTACAAGCCGTGATGATCGAAGTAGCAGTCGTGCTCGTACAGCGTCTCGCCGTGATCGGCCGTAATGACGATCAGTGTCTCTTCGGTAATGCCGAGCGCGTCCAGCTTGGCAAAGATCGACTGGATGCACGCATCCATATAAGCGACGGCGCCGTCGTATTGGGCGGTCACATAGGCGTGATCGGTGACGCCTTCGGGAATCCACGATTTCAGAAAATCGGCAAACGGCTTGAACCCGTATACCGGTTCCATCGACGAGATGGACGGATCTTTCTCGTCGCCTCCGTAGAAGGTGCGCTCATACGGCTGCGGCGGCAAGTAAGGAGAGTGGGGGTCCATATGCCGCAGGAACAGGAGGAACGGCTTATCGTCGGCGGCTAGCCGCTCCAGCTCGGGAATGGCGACCTCGTTCAGGTTTTGCGCCTTCGGCGCGCGTCCGGTCTCGTCCGGGTGCCAGGATTCGAAGTTCAGGTACGTCTGAAACCCGCGCGACGACGGATTGCCGGTAAATCCGATGCAGGTCGTATTGTAGCCGTTCTCGCCGAGCACCTCGGGCAGTGTGCGCACATGGTCGCCGAGCGGGCCTTTGTGCCGGAGCGCGACCACATCGGTTCCGAATACGTCCATGCCGGTCAGCATCGCGGCATACGCCGGGGTGGTAGGGATGCTGGGGCTGAAATGCTGCTCGAACAGGACGCCCTCCGAGGCGATTTTATCGAGGTGCGGCGTGGTCAGCCTGGAATAGCCGTACGAGCTGATATGGTCGCGGCGCAAACTGTCGATGCCGAATAGGATCACATTCGGTTTTTTGGTTGACATTTGGATTCCTCCTAAAAGTGGATGCCCGGTCCGGCGTTAGGAGCCCGGTTTTTGGCGCATCTCCTGCTTATGAGCGTAAAAGGTATCTGCCGATTAGGCGCGGTTTGTACCTCTTAATTGGTTCGAAACCGCTTAGCAAAGGGAAATAAGAGCGATTTGAATATTTGAAACTCTTATTTCCCGTGAAAATCGTGCAAACCCGGCTAATTGGTTGAAATAAGGGGTGCAAACCGCCCTTATATACCTCGATCTTCTAAATAAGCCGAAAATAAAGGGTACAAACATCGCTTATTTCATTAGATGAGGCGGTAAATAGTATGTTTTTGAGTATGAGCTGCGGGGAAGCTCACCGCTCACTTCGCAAGCTCAGCCGCAGCGTATCGATCAGCGGGCGCCCAGCTGTTTCAGGCAAGCGTTCAAATACCCGTACGATTCGGCCGCTACGATCGAAACCTGGGCGAGCGAATGCTCGGGAGTCGCCCCGATTACTTCGAGGACGACCGGGCCGTTGTAGCCGCCGTCGACCATCGCTTTGCAGTAGCCGAACAAATCGATATCGCCCCGTCCGCACGCCTGCATCTCGATCGGCCCCGGTCCGCGTTCCCGGCCTTTGCAGTCGCGGATATGAATATGTTTGACCCGGCTAAGGACGGCCGGCAGCGCTTCTTCGGCGTTTTCGCCGGCGCGGTGAATATGGCTCGGGTCCATATCGATGCCGAAGGCGGCCGAGCCGATCTCCTTCATCGCCCGCAGCGTCGTGGGCGTATTGTAGATGGCGTTGCCGACGTGTGCTTTCACGCATAAGGTAACGCCGAAATCGGCGGCTTTCTCGGACAAGCGGCCCAGCTTGTCGATCGAAGCGACTACATCTTCCTCGACGCCGAGCTTGCCTCCGGGGCCGACGTTGATGACCGGTATGCCGATCTCCGCCGCCGCTTCGAATGCCGGCAGCAGCCGCTCTTCGCTTAAGGAGGCGACCTCCGTCGACAGAAATTCAAGGCCGTTCTCCTGAACGATCGCCTGCAGCTCGTTTTTCTGTTCCTTCCACCTGCTCAGATCGAGATGCTCGCACATCCCCTGGATAGCCGATATTTCCACTCCGTCATAACCGCAAAGCGCGATTTGTTTGGCAGCGGTGGCAAAGTCGAATTGCTTGAACAAGACCGAATTGACGCCAAGCTTAATCATTGTGTAGTCCCCCTTAACGCATCGTGTGCGGATCGCCGATCAGCGGCGGCAGTGCATGCGGTCTGACGACTTCGCCGCCCCGCTCGTACGATTCCATTACGGCAAATGTATATTCCAGCACCGCCAGCGCATCCCTTCCGTTCGCGCGAAGCTGATCGCGGGGCACTCCGTTCGAAATGTCCTCGAGGAAGGCGTGCAGCCGGTTGTTGAAGGTCCGGTTGAAATCGGTCGTTCCGTAGTGGGTCACTTCCGGTTCCTTCTGTACGCTGATGGCCGGAATCCCTTTCTCCGCTTTCCAGAACGACACTTTCTCTACGCAGTTCTCGATACAAAACGTGCCGCGCGTCCCCGCCATCTCGACACTCCACCATCCGCCGAGACCGTACACCGCATCGCCTCTTTGGCTGAGCAGGTAACCGACGCCGCCGTTTGCGAATTTGACGTGAATGCTGTTGATCGACACCATGACGTCGCCTGCGCTTCTGCGGAAGCCGGGACGGTCGGAGAACGTCTGGATGTGCGTAATGTCTCCGCAGAAGTAACGCATAACCGAGAACGGATGAGTCAGAAACGCCTTCATATGAAAGTATGGATGACCTTTGATTTTCGGCGAACCTGCCAGAGCGTAATTCAGCTCCCCGCCGTTAAAGCCCATCTTGGTCAAGCAGTAGACCAGTTCTCCGATCTCGCCGTTATCCACATATTGCTTCGCTTTCTCGGCAGGAGGGGTGAAGTAGTGGTTCAAGTTGCAGCCGAGGTACACTTTCTGCTTATCCGCATAAGCGACCAGCTCGCGCGCCTGCTGCACGTCGTGGCAGATCGGCTTCTCGACGAGCACATGCTTCCCGTAGCTGACCGCTTCCATCGCGGGTTCGAAATGCCAGCTTCCATTGTCGATTCCGCCGGTCGTTACGTCGACGATTTGCAGATCCGGCTCGTTTTCGATCATATCCTTCAAGCTGTAATACGCCTTTACGCCGTATTTCTCGGCGACCGCGTCCGCGCGTTCCTTCACGACGTCGCATACCGCGATCAGGTCGGCCAGGTCATCCTCCTGATAACAAGCCGCATGGTTTTTACCGATTCCGTTTAATCCGACTATCCCGATTTTTAATGCCATTCGCACTGCTTCCCGGCTCGCCCGGTCCGTGCAATGCCGGCGTATTAGGAGGATCGGAAGCGGGTTGACTCTTCGCCGACACCATCGTTCACTCCCACCTATGACCGGCATAGCACCAAGGCGGCGGAAAGCTTCACCTGCCTCTCGTCACATAATGGATTTTACGTATTGGTTCCTAGTCTGTTATCGCTTACAAACGCTCGATCATCGGATCGTCCAGCGTCACTCTCCGGCCTTGCAGCGAAGAAGCATAGCAAGCCAGCACGAGGCGCAGCGAAGTGCGCCCTTCCTCCGCCGTAGCCAAAGGCGGCCGTTCTCCCCGCACAAATTCGGCCAGCGGCCGCGCCAAGCCGCGTATGCGATAGCCGTGATTAGGCGGGCTTTCGATATCGCTGGCCGTCCAGACGCCGGTCGCCGCTTCGAATCGTTTCAACCCGGGCCCGTCTCCCGGCCGGGCGATGTTGCAGCTGGTGGCGTCGCCGTAATTTTGCACGATCGTTCCGCGTTCGGCGATAATCTCCGTCGTATTTTCCGCCGCTGTACAGGTGAAGGAGCAGTTCACCTCGGCGATCGGTCCGCCCGGATAGCGGAAGATGGCGATCCCGTTATTCATCGGAATGCGCGGGTTGTACAGCGACTCGATCTCGGCCGTTACGCTTTCCGGAACACCCAGCCAGTAATAGAGCAGGTCAATCGGATGAGCGGCGTCATCGGCCCAAATGTCGCGGTTGTACTCGGGCTGGACATGCCAGGAGTCGGCGAAACTTTCCTGAAGCCCCATCGCGAGCCCGTGTCTTCGGCGGATCATGAACAGCTGCCCGAGCTCGCCGCTGTCGATCCATTGCTTCATCTGCCTATTTTGCGGGTCGGCCCTCATCTGCCATGCCATCGTAAATGGTACGCCGTGCTTACGGACCGCCTCGACGATCCGGTCCGCCTCGCGGATCGTAAGCGCCATCGGCTTTTGCAAAATAATCGCTTTGCCGGCGGCCGCCGCTTGTTCGGCCAGATCGGCATGCTTCGACGTCTCCGAGGCGATCACGACTGCGGCGATATCGTCCCGATCGAGCAGGGCGGATACGTCTTCATAAGGCTGCAGCCCGAACGTTTCCGACGCTTTCCGCAGTCTCGCCGGGTCGTGGTCCCATCCGGCTACAACCTGAATGCCAAGCTCGGAGTTGTTCCATTCGCTGCAGTAAGTCGATACATGGCCGTGGGCAAAGCCTAACACGCCTATACGTACCGGTTCGCTCATGCTCACACTCCTTCCGATTGGAGAAACGTTTTCCGGATGACTGGGTCTAGGAGCTTTTCATACTTCCATCATAATCGTCGGCCTTGCCGGTTTCATGGTGGATCGGGACAATAATAAGATCGATCGGGACGGAACGAGGCTGCCCGCATGTAAAACTTATCTGTAAGGCTGCAAAAGCAAAAAGCAAAAGGCAAAAGGCAAAAAGCAAAAAGCGTTCAGGCACAAAACCTATATTGACAAAACGTTTAAAATCAGATATCTTTAATTTAAGATAATAATATTTAAGATAAAGTGGAGTGTTGGATGCGGGAGAAGGGAGAGGGCAAAATAATGAAACGCTGTTTTTCGAATTCCATGTCGGCCCGGCCTTCAGTAAGAGGCGGCTTTCCATAGGTACCGGACGGCTCATTAGCTGCTGTAACGTTCGTAGATTGCAACGCCGTTATCCCTGTCTTTATATGAGAGGACAGCAGTTTAGGGAACCCCGTCGCAGACGAATGTTCACAAAGCGCAGCAGCCGGAGCTGCAATATTCGCTTCATTCCGGGCCAGGCATTACGATCAAGCAGGAGGGATTCAAGATGACTTTGCAAACAGCAGGCATTCACCACATTACGGCATTTGCCAGAAGCCCGCAGGAAAATGTAGATTTTTACGCTGGCGTGTTAGGCCTTAGGCTGGTTAAAAAGACGATTAACTTCGATGCTCCCGAAGTGTATCATCTGTATTTCGGCAACGAGCAGGGCAGTCCGGGGACGATCATTACGTTTTTTCCGTTTCCCGGCTCGCGCAAAGGCAGGATCGGAGGAGGGCAGACCGGGATTACTTCGTACGCGGTCCCTCCGAGATCGCTGGATTTTTGGGAGGAGCGGCTGGGCAGCTTCGGCGTCCCGGTCGTGAAATCGGTTCGTTTCTCGGAACAGGTTCTGCAATTTTCCGATAACGAAGGACTGAGGCTGGAGCTGGTGGAACGGGAGGAAGGGCTTGCAAGCACATGGTCGTTCGGAGGCATTCCGGTGGACAAGGCGATCAAAGGTTTTGCCGGAGCGGTTCTGTACAGCGTCAATTCCGCAAAAACGATCGAGGCGCTGGAAAGCATACTCGGCCTGAAAAAGGTGGACAGCACCGATGAATATGTGCGGTTTCGGGCACATGGCGAGATTGGCAACGTTATTGACGTGCGGCTGGCCAATATGGACTGGGGGAGCGGCGGAGCCGGTACGGTTCACCATATCGCCTGGCGGGCGAAACATTTTGACGAGCACGAGGCGTGGAGAACGAAAGTGACGGAGCATGGCTACCAGCCGACACCGGTTATAGACCGTCAATATTTCAATGCGGTGTATTTCCGGGAAGCGGGCGGCATTTTGTTCGAGATCGCTACGGACCCTCCAGGGTTCGCCGTGGACGAGAACACCGGCGCTTTAGGGGAGAAGCTGATGCTGCCGGAATGGTACGAACCGCAGCGGGCGCAGATCGAAGCGAACTTGCTGCCGATAAAAGTCCGCGAACGGGAGGCGAAGGTGAAATGAACCATCTCTTTCAGAAAGGGGCCGATCCGGCGGCCCCGACGCTTGTTCTGCTTCACGGCACCGGAGGCAACGAACGGGACCTTGTGCCGTTAGCCCGGGCGATCGCTCCGGACTCGTCTTACTTGGGACTTCGAGGCAACGTGCTTGAAAATGGAATGCCGCGTTTTTTCAGGCGTCTTGCGGAAGGCGTCTTCGACGAAGAGGATTTGCTGTTCCGCACGGATGAAGTAAGGCGGTTTCTGGACGAGGCGGCCGTCCGGTATGAATTGGACCGCTCGAATCTGGTGGCCGTCGGCTACTCGAACGGGGCGAATCTGGCAGGAAGTCTGCTGTTCCATCACGAACGCGTACTGCGCGGTGCGATTCTCCACCATCCGATGGTGCCGCGCCGGGGAGTGACGCTGCCGGATCTGGCCGGGACGCCGGTATTTATCGGGGCGGGAACGAACGATCCGATCTGCTCTCCGGGCGAGACGGAGGAGCTTGGGAACCTGCTGCGCGGAGCCGGTGCGGAGGTCGACGTTCACTGGGAGTCGTTCGGTCATCAATTAACCGCCTCGGAGGCGGAAGCCGCGGCCGTCTGGTTCCGCAGCAAGTTCGGC
Organism: Paenibacillus oceani; assembly: GCF_014705615.1. Classification (GTDB taxonomy): domain Bacteria; phylum Bacillota; class Bacilli; order Paenibacillales; family NBRC-103111; genus Paenibacillus_AB; species Paenibacillus_AB oceani. The sequence goes on along the minus strand of NZ_JACXJA010000044.1, from coordinate 84,451 downwards.
AGCCGGAAGCCCGGCGAGTAATCCCGCTGGCAATCGGGCATGGCTATATAATAACAGGCAGCAGATAGGAGCAGGTGGGATGATCTCGATAGATCCGGCTTTACAAAGCGACCGTGACAATTACAAGCTGCTTAATAGCGATCTGCTGATCGGCCGTGTCGTCCGGTTTCACATCGCCGAGGCTTTGTACGAGAACGGGCGTATCGACGCCCGCAAGCTGCAGCCGGTAAGCCGGCTCGCCGGCTCGAACTACGGCAAGCTGGGCGAGTTGTTCTCGCTGGAACGCCCTGAGTAGTCGCACTCGATTTGATGAAAGGAAAGGCTTTCTGACCGTCTGACCGAAGCCTTTGCCGCACGATGGATGGCTCTGCGTAAGAGCGGGGAGCTTAACAAGATACAGAAACGCGCGGTTTGTCTTTTCAAATGGCGGATCAACGCATTATGTAGAATGGGTTGATCAGACTCGTCATGAAAGCGCAGTATAGCTCGAGGCTTTGCCTCGGGTGAATTTTGAAACTTCACCGAACAAACTTCGCGTACGCGCCCGCTCTCTCAAGTAAAATAAGAGTCTTTGGCAGCCGCTATATTCGGCCTATTACGACGACAGAAGCAAATAAAGGCGGTTTGCACCCGTTATTTCTACCAATCGGCCGGATCAGCACCATTTTCGCGGAATATAGAAGCTACAAACCGCTCTTATTTCCCTATTCAAGCGGATTTCGGACAATATAAGGGGTACAAACCGCTCTTATTTCGCTTCCCGCTTGCTGTTCAAGTACAACAGTGTGGATGCACAGGGCCAATTTACTATCGACTACAGGCTCAAGCATCGCCGAATCACATTTTTGCCAAGCGGCAGGGAATGTGCGTGTAAATCCGTTTACTCCCCCTCTCTTACAGAAAAGAAGCATTCCAAACGTTACTCTCCCGAAAATAAGCCCTCGATCCGCGTGCGCGGCATTCGTGCTGCCGTACGCGGATCGAGGGCTTTGCTGCTGCAAGTTCAGACCCAGCCGAGCAGGCGGGCCGTCTGAGCGATAACAAAAGTGATGAAGATTGCGATCGAGAGCGGGATGAGGGCGGACAGCACCGTCCACTTGGCACTTTTCGTTTCCTTGTAGATATTAAACAGCGTCGTGCCGCACGGGTAATGGAGCAGAGAGAACAGCATCATATTAAGCGCCGTCAGCCAAGTCCAGCCGTGATTAAGGAAGATGTCCTTGATTCCGTCGAGACCGTCGGCATCAACCATCGCTCCGGAGGACAAGTAGCCCATGAGCAAAATCGGCAGCACGATTTCATTTGCCGGAAGTCCGAGGATGAACGCCATCAAAATATAGCCGTCCAGACCGATCGCTTGGGCGAACGGATCGAAGAAGGCGGCCATATGAGCGAGTATGCTTTCGCCGCCGACCATAATATTGCCTAGAATCCACGTAATTACGCCGGCCGGAGCGGCCACGATGACGGCGCGCTTCAGAACGCTCCACGATTTGTCGCGGGAAGCGAGCAGAATCGTCTTGGCGAACTGCGGCTTGCGGTACGGAGGCAGCTCAAGCGTATAGTGCGTCGGCACGCCGCGAAGCATCGTTTTGGACAGCGCCCACGATACGGTAAGCGTAATAACGATGCCGAACAGCACCATGCTCATCACGACCATGGCGGTAGCTACCGTGTGCAGTCCGCCCGCCACGCCGGCTGCCATGAACAGCGACGAGAGCAGGATGAGCGTCGGCCAGCGGCCGTTGCAAGGAACGAAGTTGTTGGTCAGAATCGCTAGCATCCGCTCGCGCGGAGACTCGATAATCCGCGTCGACAAGATCGCGGCGGCGTTGCAGCCAAAGCCCATCGACATCGTCAGCGCCTGCTTGCCGTGTCCGCCCGACTTTTTGAATAGCCGGTCCATGTTAAAAGCGACCCGCGGCAAGTAACCGAAATTCTCGAGCAGGGCAAACGTCGGGAAAAAAATCGCCATCGGAGGCAGCATCACGCTAATGACCCAGGAGGTGCCCCGGAAGAAGCCGAGCACCAGGATGCCGTGCAGCCAGGCCGGCGCGTTCACCGCCTGAAAACCGGCGGTCAAATACGATTCGATCACGCCGAAGAAATCGGCGATTAGTGCGGAGGGCACATTCGCTCCCGCAATAGTCAGCCAGAATACGACGCCCAGAATCAGGAACATGATCGGGTAGCCCCATAGCTTGGAGGTGACGATCCGGTCGAGCTTATAAGCGCCTTCCAGTTTTTTCTTATCCTCGTATCGAACCGTTTCCTTGCAGATGTCCCGGCTCAATCTGTATATATCGCTGACGATTCCGTCCCGGACGGAGTCGCCGTCGCCGGATTTCCGTGCGATGTCTAGAAGGGCGTCGAGCCGGTCGGAATTAGTGGCAGACAGGTTGCTCATGACGCACGACCTCCTTGACGGCGGTAGATGACCCGAGCGGAGCGTCCATTCTCGCCTTTAACGATTGCAGCAAGCTTTCGTCTCCGTCCAGCAGTCTCAGGGCGATCCAGCGCGTCGGGTAGCGGGCGCCTAACGTTTCTCGGATGACGGGCTCCAGCTCCGCAATTTTACGCTCGATCTGCTCGTTGTACGGGATCATCACCGGATGCGGCACGAGCTTGCCGGAAGCGACCCGCTCGACCTGCTCCAGCAGCACGTCGATCCCTGTCTTATTACGGGCGGAGATCGCTACAACCGGCACGCCGAGCCTTTGTCCGATCTTGGCCAGATCGACCCGGATTCCCAGCTTCGCCGCCTCATCCATCAGGTTGACGCATACGACGGCGCGGTTCGTCATCTCCAGCACCTGCAGCGCCAAATTCAAGTTGCGCTCCAGCGAGGTGGCGTCGATAACGACGATCGTGACGTCCGGCTGCTCGAAAATGATATAATCCCGGGCGACTTCTTCGTCGGCCGAGTTGGAGTATAAGGAATACGTGCCCGGCAGGTCGATAATTTTGTAGGCGGCATCGCCGTGCTTAAATTCGCCTTCCGCGCGGACGACCGTCTTCCCGGCCCAGTTGCCGGTATGCTGACGAAGACCGGTTAATGTATTAAACAACGTGCTTTTTCCCGTGTTCGGATTGCCGGCGAGCGCTATCGTATAGGTTCTCATGTCCCATCGCCTCCCAAAGGCTCCCCGAATATAAGTGAACTTTCTTCCTTGCGCAGCGCTATCGTCGTGTTATTGACCCGAAATGCGGTCGGATCGCCGAGCGGACTGCGCTGTACGACTTCCACCACGCTGCCCGGGACGAATCCGAGATCGAGCAGCCGCCGGCGCAGGACGCCTTGAACCTCGATGCGGCTCAGCACGATCTGACTGCCGACAGCAGCTTTGGATAATGCTTCGTCTTTTGCAGACATCGCCATCACCATCCTGTATTTCCTGTGTGACAAACTGTTTGCCAAGTGCAACTTTTATAATAATCTATGCCGCATATTTGACTAATGTGTCTTGATTTTAGTATAGGGCACAAGTCTTTCCCTGACAACACAAACTTTCGCTAGGGCAAAAAAAAAGAACGGCTCTCAGGTCGTGTATAAATCAGGGAAAATATAGAAAAATAAGAAGGGTTTCGGCGGTGGCGTGCTGAACCTAATATGTACAGAAACGATCGCTTCCGCTATGGATAAAGCGCTTCCATAAAACTGTGCCGGATAAATAAAAATTTCGCCCGCCGGCGGGAGCAGGCGATCCGCCTTACTCGGACAGCAAAGGCAGCGTGATCGTGAATTGCGTTCCTTCTCCGGGCTCGCTATGAACGGATATCGTCCCGCCCAGCGTGCGGATTACCTGGTAGGAGAACGTCAGACCGAGTCCCGTACCGCTGGATTTCGTCGTAAAATAGATCGAGCCGAGCCGGTTGACCTGCTCCTGCTTCATGCCGATCCCGTTGTCTTCAATAAACAGCAGCGCGTCCTGAATGTTCGTGTCCAGCCGCAGCGCGACTTTCCCGTTCGATACGGCAGAGCACGCCTCCACCGCGTTTTTGATGAAGTTGAGCAAGGTTTGCTTGATTTCGTCCGGATTCGCCATGATCCACACCGGATAGTCCGACCGGCTCACCTCCAACCCCACATTGTTCATATTAGCGTAAGAGCTCATCACTTCCATCATGATGTGCAGCAGCTCGGACAGGTTCGTACGTTCCAGCCCGCCGCTCAGCGGCTTGGAGATCGAGAGAAACTCCGACAGGATCGATTCGGTCCGCTGAATCTCTGATATGCTGATGTCGATATAATGGGCGACTTTCTCGTCGGGGGCCGGGCGCTCGCGGATTAAGGTCAGAAATCCTTTTACAACGGTTAGCGGATTGCGCACCTCATGGGCGAGCGAGGCGGCCACATGGCTGATCGTATTGACTTTCTCGTTCTCCAGGTAGCTGACATATATTTTTTTGTCCGATACGGATTTGCTGAACAATGAGATGAGCAGCCAGATGCCGATGGAATTCTGGATAGGCAGAACGAGGATGTGGAAGCCGAGATGTTTGATGAAATAGTCGGGATCGAAGTACAGATACGAGATCAGAAACGGTACGGACGAGATGACGATCCCGGCGAAAAACGTGATCAGCGACAACCGTTTCGCCTGCTGGAACAGTTTATAGAACAGCACCGAAAGGGGAAACGTGAAGGCTACGATGAGAATCGCGACAAAGGTGCCGTCTCCGCCCAGCAGCAGCCGGTAGATGATAAATTCGGCAAAGATAACCGACCCGACTGCGATCCCGCCGAACATGATGCTGAAATACATCAAAATATACCGGGCATCGAAAAAAATTCCGTTTTCCACTCCGGCGGCGAATGTCATCGAGAGCAGCAGGCTTAACGAGGCGGTAATCAGAATGAACGATTTGGTATGGTTATGCTTGTTGTCCCGATAGTAGATGTTGTACATCACGAACGGCATTAAAGAGATAAACAGCTGCAGCAAAGTTTCTTTTATCGGCGTCACTTCAGGCCCCTCATTTCATGGGAATCCTTACCTAATTCGACTGAGTTCGTCCTAATCCTGCCTTGTTTCGAACCGATTTTGGAAAAAGCTGTAGGCCGCATGCAATCAGGGCTGATCGACCAAACTGAATAGGAGGGTGGCCACTTGGAACTATCGGGTCATTTGCAGCCGGTTCGCAGGAGAGGACAGGGTCCGGGAGCGATCCCGGCGTACATATGGGTATTGTCGTATTTGTCGCCCTATCGACTTCTCTTCGCGGGGCTGTTGGTGTGCAATCTGCTCTTATCTCTCATTGAGATGACGATTCCGAAAGGAATTCAAATCGTGATCGACCACCTGCTGCCGAGCCGTAGCGTCTCGCTTTTTTATTGGCTGCTAACGGGAATCGGCGCGCTGATCATGCTGATGCTGGCATTAACGGTACTCCGCAACCATTGGCAACGGGTCATTCAGGAACAAGCGGCCCGGGATCTTCAGCTGGACGTCTTCCGTAAGCTTCGGGAGCTCGGGCTTGCCTATACAGACCGGCATCCGGCGGGCGATACGCTCTCTCTGCTTAACAGCGAGGTTGCTGCCATCCAGTCGATCTATCAGTCGTATTTGCCGAAGCTGATTCAATATGTATTGTTCGTTCTCGTGATGACGACCGTTATGTTCCTCACGCACTGGAAGCTGTCGCTGGCGGTGCTGCCTTGCTTCTTTACGTTTTATCTGTTCGCCCCGGCGCTCTCCCGCAAGACGGCGCTGTCCGGACGCAAGCGTGCGGAGGACGGCAGGAGAATGAATCAGGCGATCTACGACAGCTTGTCGGCACTGCCCGAAATCCGCGCTTCCGGGAAAGAGCACTGGGATATGGGCCGTCTGTTGAACCGGGTGGCGGCGTATAACGAAAGCGATGTCCGTACAAATTACTTGGCGCTTGTCCGCGGTTCGCTGCGCAGCTTGTCGATATCGCTCGGCGCCGTTGTTCTATTCGTATACGGCGGTACGCTTGTTAGCGAAACGAGCCTGACGGTCGGGGAATTCGTCGCATTTTTACTGTACTACTTGATGACGATCGGCTATTTTTCTTTTATTCTCATGTCCGTCTCCACTCAGAAAGTATTGCTCCTGCAAGCTGAGAAAATCCGCGAAGTGATGCGGCTCGTTCCCGATGTATCGGAGCCTCTGCAGCCGGTTCCTCTGCCCGAAGGAGAAGTGAGGGGCGAGCTTGCGCTGGTGGACGTATTTTTCGCTTATCCGGGCCGCCCCGAGGCACTTTCCGGTTTCGACTTGCTGATCCGTGCGGGGGAGAGAACAGTCATCGTTGGTGCGAGCGGATGCGGAAAGTCAACTGTGTTGAAGCTGCTGGGCCGTTTCTACGATCCGTCCGGAGGCGAGATTCGTTTGGACGGAGTGCCGCTGAACCGGATGAAGCTGGAGCAGCTTCGCGGGGCGGTAGGTTATGTGTTTCAGGATACGCTGCTCTTTCATGCGTCAGTGAAAGATAATATCCGGCTGGGCAATCCGGAGGCGTCCGACGAGGAAGTGAAAGCTGCGGCGGTTGCGGCCCGTGCGGACCCTTTTATTAATCAACTGCCTGACGGATACGATACGATCGTCGGCGATCGCGGAGACACGTTGTCCGGCGGCCAGAAGCAGCGGATCGCGATCGCTCGGATGCTCCTCCGCAACCCGCCGGTCGTTCTGCTCGACGAAGCGACTTCAGCGCTTGATTCGGTTAACGAGCGGGAAGTGAACCTTGCGCTGGATGCGCTGCTTCAGGGCCGTACGGTAGTGGCGGTCGCGCACCGGCTGTCCGTTATCCGGCACTATGACCGGATCGTCCTGCTGGAGCGGGGCCGAATTGCCGAAGACGGCACGTATGAAGAACTGATGAGCCGCCGGCAGCTGTTCTACAAGCTGGTGCAAGGGAGGATGGAGCACGATGAGTAACATGAGGTGGATGGTCCGTTTATTGGCGCCTTTCCGGGTAACGTACGGACTGGTTCTCGTGCTGATGCTGGTCGAAACGGCAGCCGGATTAGCCGGGACCGGCATTCAGAAACTGATTATCGACGATGTGTTCACGGCGGGGGAATACGGCCGACTTCCTTATATCCTGATCTTGTTCATCCTTGCAGCTTTATTGGACTCTGCGCTGTTTACGATCGTCAAAACGATGCTCCTCCGGCTGAAAGCGAAAGTTCGGCAGAAGCTGATAGCGGACTTTATGAACCGGATGCACGTTACGCCAATCGCTGCTTATCGCTCCGTTCCAAAAACGCACCGTCTGCAGCTGTTGACGCAAGATGTGGAAACCGTCTCCGCCACGTTCGGTCAGCGTTTCCCCGAAGGAATCCAAACGCTGGTCAAAACGGTCGCTCTCCTGACGATCGTAGGGCTCGCGAGCCCCTCGGCGCTGCTTATCGTGCTTGCCATTAGCCCGATATACATCCTGCTAGGCAAATCGTTCGCGGCAAAGCTTAAGATGGCATCCAAAGCCAAAAGCGAACATCGCGCCGATATTATGGGCCGTCTGGAAGAGGGGCTTACCCATACGAGGGAGATTTTGGCCTTTCACCGGCAGGACCGGGAGTACCAGGAGCTGAACAACCGGTACCAACGTTATATGGACAAAAGCAAGGAAGAGGGCGTTATCACAAACAAACATGCCGTGTACGCCGGAGCGATCAAGTGGGGCTTTAATCTGATCGTGCTTGCCTTTCTGGGATACCAGGTGCTGAATCAAGCCGTTACAATCGGAACTTTCGTTGTCGTGTATCAATTTGCGGCTCAATTGATCGATTCGATTAGCGGCAGCTACCATTTTCTGATCGGCATCTCCAGTTCTTTCGCCAGCGTAGAGCGTTACCGGGAAGGGGCCGGTTCCGAGTCGATCAGAGCAGGGACGATACGGTTCGAGGAGCCGATTCGCAGCATCCGATTCGACGCGGTCCAGTTTGGGTACGGCGAGCTTCTAACTCCCGCACTGCATAACTTGAACCTGGACATTCCGGTCGGCAAAAAGATTGCGTTCGTAGGCGAAAGCGGAAGCGGCAAATCGACCATTGCTCAGTTGCTGGTCCGATTGATCGAGCCGGCGGGCGGCACGATCACGGTTAATGGCATCCCGCTCGAAACGGTCCGGAGAGACGATTGGGCGAGTAAAGTAAGTCTGGTGTTCCAGGAGACGTACATGTATCCGGATACGATACGGTTTAACTTAGCATTCGGCCAAAAGGTGACGGACGACGACATCCGGGAAGCGTGCGCGGCCGCCCAATTCAGCGAGACGGCGGAGACGCTGCCTGACGGGTACGATACCTGGATCGGCGAACGGGGAGCCGCTTTGTCGGGAGGACAAAAACAAAGGATCGCCATCGCAAGAGCGCTGCTGGCCGATCCCGAGCTGTTGATTATGGATGAATCGACGTCCGCGCTGGACGGCGAGACGGAACGCCTCGTTCTGCGAAGCATCGAAGAGCGCCGCAACGGGCGGACGACGATTTTCATCGCCCACCGGCTGAGTACGATCGCGCGCGCCGATCTCATCTATGTGGTTGAGCGTGGAACCGTAACCGAGCAGGGGACGTATGCCGAACTGATCGAGCGCAGCCCGGTGTTCGGGAGACTGGTTCAAGCGATGCGGCCCGACGCATCGTGATGCTCCGGATGCCGGATGACGCACGCCGCAGCGGCAGACGGCAAGTCCCTCTTTTAACGGACGAGCTTCGATACGCCGACAAACTGGACGTTTTCCATCGTGCCCGGAAGCTGCCGGACCAGCTCCGCCGTAATTTTGCCCCCGCTGCCGACATGCCCGATCGCGATGCAGGGCTCGTGTTCGCGCAAATGTTTCTGCAGCAGCTTTATCTGGTTCAGGACGTGCATTTTGCTTTTGACGTCGTCTAGAAACAGATGGTTTTCGATACAGGGTACTCCGATCTGCTTGGCCAGCTTCGACACGATGCTTCTGTAGTTCGTATGGCTGTCCAGAAAGAAGAGTCCCCGTTCCCGGCATACTTCCAGCACAACGCGCATGACGCGCTCGTCTACCGTCGCCTTCGAGCCCATATGGTTGTTAATCCCGATGGCATGGGGGATGTCGTCGATTGCGGCATGGACCCGCTTGCGGATCTCGTCGTCGCTCAGGTCGCAAGTGATCGCTCCGGGGCCGAGCCAGCTCTTATTGCCTTTCAGCGGCTCCATCGGCAGATGGACGATAACCTCGTGACCGTTGCGGTGAGCCGCTTCCGCATCTTTTTGGGAGGAGGGGAGAAACGGCATGACGGCTACCGTAATCGGAAAAGGCATACCTACGATCTCCTCGGTCCCGGCCATATTGTTGCCCAAATCGTCGATGACGATCGCCGCCATGCGAGCCGCTGCCGCAGCTTGCTCCTCGGCGGAAGCGGCGGGATGCGGCAGCGCTAGCAAGGCGGCAAGAAGGCTGATACTTAGCAAAGCTCGTTGAATACGCATAATCGGCCCCCGTCCTTTGTGGAAAATCTACGTATAGGGTTTGCAAATCCGGCCGCCTCCAATCAGAAAGTGAGGTTACAATCGTTTCCAATTCGGGACTTCCGTGTAGGCCGGACCGAAAAAAATATACGATTTATCCGCAAAATAGGCGGCTATCCAAGCAAGTAGAGAGTAGCCGCAATACAATATTTCATCATGATAAGGGGGAGGTTGCCGAACATGTCTTTCGCTGGAACTTGCGGTGGTCTGGGCACAACGACGGGAGTTATTCTCGTACTGTTTATCCTCTTGGTAATCGTTAGCCGCGCTTGGATCTAACACCGACTAACCGGAAAAAGCCGATTCGTTGAGAATCGGCTTTTTCTCTGTCTGCAGGGGGAGAAAGATATGTGGCCGTATCCTTACGCCGATCCGTCCGCGTTCTGACCGGGATGCGACAGCAGCTTCTCCAGCCTGTCCAGAAAGACGTCCTCCGCTTCAAGGCCCGACCAGTACAACCGGGCTTCCCGCTGGATAAGTCCCAGCTCGGATTTGCTTAGACGCAGATCTTTTTGCTGGGCGAAGGTCGGGATTATCTCCCGGTACATATGAAATCGGGACGGCCGGTACATCGTCTCCTTCCCCGTCCATTCGGCGGCCGGCTTCAAGCTTGGTATGCTAAGCGTTGTCTGCCGGATCGTCAGTTGGGAACGGTAAGAAATCAGAAAATCGAGCAGCAGCTTCGCGTTATCCTTATGCTGCGACCGGCTGCTGATCGCAAGCCCGATCACGAGCAGCAGCGTCTTGCTTTCGTTCACGTAAGGCAGTGGAGCGATGTCGTATTTGATTTTCGGATTATGAGGATGCATGTTCAAGCTGAAGTAGGAAGTCATCAGCATCGAGACTTTGCCGTCGAAAAACAGCTTTTCCGCATCCGCTTCCTTATCCGACAGCATGAGCGGAAACCGGTTCTGTGTCGTGATGAGCTCCTGGCACGTGCGCAGCCCGTCCGCTAAAGGCGTGCCGCGCAGCTTCATCGTACCGTCCATCTCCCGGCCGAAGGTCATGCCGCTTTGCAGCAAAAAGACGGGCCAGCGGTTAAAGGACGGGAAATGAAAATAAAACCCGATCCGCTCCTTCTCCACATTCAGCTTGGAGGCATGCCCAAACAGATCGCCCCAGCGCCAGCCGCTGTCCGGCTCCAGCAGATCCAGGCTGCGGAGATGGCTTTTGTTGTAGATCAGCATAAGCGGAGAGAAAATGAACGGTTGAGCTTTGAGCTGTCCGTCTGCCTGTAACGTTTCATTTAAAAAAGGGTAAATGTGCGGATTCGTATCGACCGTTTCCCAGTAATCCGCCGCGTCGTTAGTGACAAATTCGTCAAATGCCGAGGAACTGATCGAGATCAGGTCCAGCGCATCGGTATCCACGTAGGTTCGCAGTCCGCCGAACGTCTGGGGAGCCGTCATCGGAATCATTTGAACGCGAATATCCGGATGTCTGGCATGGAATTGCTCGATTAACGATTCCAGCGCCGCCTGTTCCAGCATCGACGGATAATACCCGAATCGGAGTACGGCTTGTCCGGCGGCGGCGGTGCCGATCACCCGGTTGCCGACCCGCGGTATTTTCTCAAGCAGCCGTTCGGCTACCAGCACATCCAGTCCTTGGCGAACCGATTTGTTGCTCAGTGCGTATTGCTTGGCGTAAGCTTTTTCCGAAGGCAGGAAATCGCCGTGCCGTAAGCGCCCGGCTGAAATGTCTTCGCGAATCGTCCGGACCATCAAGTCCATCCGCTGGCGAAAATGTTTTCTGCCTGCTTGGTCCTGCATATCCATCCCGCCCGTATGTAACCAGTTTTTGTTACCAACATACACGATGCGTATAAGAAAGGCAAGGGAAACCGGCCGCCGTTGCCGGTCCCGATTTCCCTTAGGGCAGTCGCTAATTATTTGCCTCCGGATGCCGCTTTTTCCTTGGCGATCTCCAATTTCAGCTTCTCGTCCGCCGTCCGCAGCGCCGTATTCATATCGATGTTTTTCAGTACGACGTCGTTGAACGCTTCCCGGATGATTGCCTCCTGGTTACGCCCCGGAACATCGGTCAGTTCGGGCTTGCGCTTCGGAGTCGGAGCGGTAGGCGGATAGTAAAACACCGCGTTCATATTTTTTTTGCTGTAGACGGGATGCGACGCACCCAACGTTTTTTGGATATCCTTGTTGGTCAGCGTTGTAGGTATGCCTTTCTTGGAATCTTCCTGCTGCACTTCGTCGGAGAGCATCTCCGTTATAACCTGGAACGCTTCTTCCTTATATTTGCTCTGCTTCGTAATCGACCAGTAAGCCGGTCCGCGCTGGCCCATCAAGTTGGGAGAGCCGGGCAGCATCGGGTACGAGACGATATCCCAATTGATGTTTTCCGGAATGATCAGGTAGATGTTATGCTGATTGGCCATCATCGCGACCGTTCCTTTGCCGAATGCGTTGCCTTCGTTGGCCAAGTTCGGGTCCATGGCGTTGTTCGGGATGTCGTAAAATTTCTTGAAGGTGGTGAACAGCGTCTTCCACTTCTCCGGATCGGTCAGCGAGTCCGTTGCCGGGTCGAGAATCGGCAGCGACCACGGGTTGTCGCGCAGCATGGCGGTAATGCTGGAGCTGAACCCTCGGTATACCAGCCCGTTCTCGACACGGGTCATTTTTTTGGCGACCTCGTATACTTCGTCCCACGTCATCCCGTCCTTCGGATACGGCACTCCGAACCGGTCGAACAAATCTTTGTTGTAGTAGAGCACGAGCGGAAAGTACGGCGGCACCGGCAGACCGTACAATTCGCCTGTTCTTCCGGCATTTCTCATCTCCTGAATGAATACTTCGTCGAACCGGTTCAAATTGTACTGGTTTTTCTTCACCAGCTCATCCAGGCCGTAAGCGAGGCCGAGATCCAAGTATTTCGCTTTCAGACCGGGGACGTCGATTCGCATAATGTCGGGTATTTTGTTTTGGGCGACAAGATCGGTAATCGTGGTGCCTGCCGCCGCCTTAATGTACTCGATCGTAATATGCGGAAACTTTTTCGTGAGGGAAGGGAGGAAGCGGTCGTCGAATTCCTCTTTGTTCACGCCTTCCGTGTAGATAGTCAGCGTAATCGGATCTTTTTTGGCAGGGGGAGTCTGCTGCTCGCCGCCTGCCGGGCTGGGGCCAGATGCCGCCGGCGTACTGCCGCCGCCGCCGCATGCTGCGAGCAGCACAGTCATGGCCAGAATGCTGATGGACGCGCTGGATGCGATGTGTTTTTTGATCACCTTGGAACCCTCCTAGTCGGATGTCAAACGGTTAGGCAAGTATGTCCAGCCGGCTGAGATCGATCTCGCCGTTTAATAAACCGTCATTTGCAAACGCTTCCAATTCTTGCGCCGTAAATGCTCCCAAACTTCTTAATCCGTTCGTAACGACTCCTGCGACATGCGGAATTAACGTTACATTCGGCAGTGTGCGGAACGGATGGTCCGCTCCCGGGGGTTCCGGGTTCGTTACGTCGAGACAAGCCCGCAGTCTTCCTGTACTCAGCTCGGCGACCAGCGCATCTTCATCGATCAAGGAGCCTCTCGCCGTATTGATCAGAATTGCGTCGTCCTTCATCATGGCAAGCCTCCGGGCGTTAAACATGCGGTTCGTCGCCGGAATCGCAGGGGCGTGAATCGATACGACGTCCGATTCGGCAAGCAGCGTGTCGAGGTCTGCGGGGATGCCTCCCATGCCGGAGATCGCTTCGGCGGATACGTTCGGGTCGTATACGAGGATGCGAACCTGGAACTGGCGCATCAGTTCGATGTAGGGCCGGCCGGATGCGCCCGCTCCCACTACGCCGATTGTGACTCCGTACAGCTCCTTGACCCGGTGATAATGGCGTCCCCATTCGTTGTTTCGCGTATCGGCCGCCAGCTGCCAGATGTTCTTGAGCGACACGATTGTAAGACCGAGCGCCGTCTCCGCGACCCGTCTGCCCAAGATGCAGTTCGCGCTGCTGACGCGGATGCCGGAGCGGATGACCTCCGGAGTGACGACACGCTTCACCGTTCCCGCGGCATGCACGATCAGCTTGAGACCGGGGGCCCGCTCCAATATAGGTTTCTCCAGCGGCGGACAACCCCAGGAAGTGACCGCAATGTCGGCGCCTTCGATCAGCTCGGCGGTATGATCAGGAGAAAGCGCTTCCGAGGCGTTGAACAGGGCGATCTCTCCGAGGCGTGCGATACGCTCCATATGCTCGGTGTCGAACAGGTTGGTCCGGTTTTTCCGGTCCATCAGAAATGCGATTTTTGTACTCAAAGTAACCCTCCATGTAGCTGAATCGGAATTAACAATCTTCTTGCATGTCGTAGCCGGAAGTTCCGTACGATGTCATAGCCGCAGCTTTGCCGCTCCCTGGTATCCCTCCTTGTATTTTATTGTGGTTCACAATTATTAATTAATATTGGTTTACAAAATTAGCTTCGGCTTATTACTTATACTAGGTAATGTGCAACAGTTTGTCAACGAAATCATAATAAATTGTTTGATTTAGGGTTTACTGCAACTAGATTGCGTTAATGTGGTTTATATATTTTTTTATTTATTATAAATCAATGGAGGGTTGCGTTGTTTTGTTCTTCGAATTTGCAAGAACAAGCTTCTTTCAGAAACCTTTGTCGCGTCGAATGACTCATGCGTAAGGGGTTGCTTTTGATGCGAGCAGGAAAGGGCGGCTTCCTTTTCTCTCAGCTAAAGGCAGACTGGGGAGCCGCACAGTTGATTTTTCATATCGGTTTCTTTTATAATGGTCGTATTCTAGATGGCTGGAGATGTTGTTGATGTCTGCGAGCGTTCTTAACTAATCAATTGCATAGAGTCGATTGCCTTTTCTTTTTGATTGAGCTGCCAGCGCGGCTTATTTGTCGAACGGGAAAGGACGGACTCCAATTAGTTAAGAACAGGCCATCGCGTATATTCTTTGGATTGCGGTAAGCCATGCTCTTGAGCATGGCTTTTGTTGTGTGCGACAAGTCGCAGCTTCGTGTCTCCGGGAGCCGGAGAAAACGGATTTCTTGCGTTTGCATGCCGCGATCCTTCCTTTTTTCGAAGGGCAGAAGATGGACGTTTGTTCATCTCTGCCCTTTTTGGCATTTAACTGAACCTGGGAGAGTGGATCTATTGAGGGAGTTCACGCAAGCGGTAGCCGCGAATGTACGGCTGGAGGAAGGCGAACGAGCGGTCGAGCAGACGATGGTGGAATGTTACCTGAAGCCGGGAATCTCGACGAAAGAACTGGCGAGGAAAACGGTTTTGCCCGTTCCGGTTGCCGCTGCGATCAAGAAAGAGCTGATCCGGGCCGGCGCCCTTGTGCAAAAAGACGGCGTCCATTGTTCGCCGGAGGGTAAGGCTTATGTGGAAGACGAGCTGGGATACGGCGGGTTCGATCAGGATCTGTATCGTAAGCTGATAACGGACCCGCTGTGCTGGCGCTCGGAGCTGGATGACGGATTGCCGGTACTGCGGGAGCTGTTCCGGGAGCGTCCGCAGGAAGACGTGAGGATCGACCAGTCCAAATGTACGATGGAGACCAGCTTGAAGCGCGCCATACTAGGCTTGCGCGAGCAGTCGCTGATCGGTAAGCGGATCTTGTGCGTCGGCGACGACGATCTGGTCAGCATCTCGATCGGTTTTCTGCTTACCCGGCTTTTTCCGGGAAATGCAGGGAAGCATCGGACCCGGATCGAGGTCGCGGATATCGATTTGCGGTTTTTGGATTACATCCGGAGTGCGTCGGAGCAGATGGGGGCTGTCGCCGAGTGTCATCAGGCGGATTTGCGGCAGTCTCTTCCCCCGGCGCTGCGCGGCCGGTTCGATTGTTTTTATACCGATCCGCCTTACACGCTGCAGGGAATGACATTGTTTTTGTCGCGGGGGATTGAGGCGCTGAGAAGGAAAAAGGGGTTGTCGATCTTTTTGTCGTTTGCGCACAAGTCGCCGGACGCTTCCTTGGAGATGCAGCGCGAGCTGGTCCGGATGGGGCTGACGGTCAAGGAAATGATCCCTTTTTTCAACGAGTATGAAGGGGCGGAGATCATCGGCAACCGCAGTCAGATGATCGTCCTCCAGACGACGGATTCGACCGCGCCGCCGATCACTTTGCCGTTCGAAGACGCGATATATACCGGCGACGTGAAGCGGACGCGCCGTACGTATATTTGCAAACGGTGCGGCCGTGCGGAAGCTGTCGGGTACGGAGGGGCACATGGAACGATAGAGGAGTTGAAACGCGCAGGCTGCCCTTCGTGCGGACACGATACGTTTGATCTGACCGGGAGGACGCGGGTGTAGCCGGGTGCGGAACAGTTTCCTGCCCAGATGCAGGGATACGTTAAAAATAAGGGGCGGCCTCCGCCGCCCCGCTCCTTACGATTGTTGATCCAGCCGCTCCAGCACCGTATCCAGACTTTCCAGCTTGGACCAGTAATACCGAAGCTCGTTGCGCATCGCCATCATATCTTGCACGGAGAGGTTCAAATCGGCATACGTCCGGAACGTATGGATGATTTCCCGGTACATATGGAACCGGTAGGGACGTCCTTGGACCTCCTCCTCGCCGGTCCATTCGGCGGCCCGCTTCACACTTGGCAAGTTCAGGGTTTGTTTGCGGATGTGCAGTTGAGTCTCATAGGACAGCAAATAATCGGCGAATCGTTTCGCGGCGTCTTTATGGGCCGACATTTTGTTGATGCCCAGACCGATGACGACCAGCATCGTCTTCAGCTCTTTCAGGTGTGGAAGCGGTGCGATATCATATTCGAAGGACGCTTCCTTCAGGGCGTTCAGGCACGAATAGGTGGCGATGATCATCGAAGCTTTGCCGTTAAGGAACAGCGAGACCGCATCGTTATCGTCCTCGGACAGATGATACGGAAAATGGGTGTTCACGATGTTCATGCAGGCCTCGAGCGCTTCTTTGACAAGAGGGTCGCTGAATATGCGGCTTCCATCCTCGCGCCGCCCGAACCGTACCCCGTTCTGAAGAAGGAAGATCGGCCAGCGGTTCTCGGACATGAGGTGGAAATAAAACCCGAGGCGGTCTCCTCCGGCGGCCAGCTTGTCTGCGGCGGCGCTCAGATCATCCCACGTCCAGCCGCTGTCCGGCTCGGCCAGCTCGGCCTCGCGGAAATGATCCTTGTTGTAGCAAAGCACGACGGGAGTGAAGACGAACGGGAGCAGGTACTGCCGGTCGCCCGACTGAAACGGCGCATTCAGGAACGGATACAGGTCCTCCCGCGGCTCCAGCGGCTCCAGCACGCTTTTCTCGGGAGAGTCGCCGCGGATAAATTCGTAATTGTACAGATTGATCGTCATGATGTCGAGAAGCGTGCCTTCCCGCAAATATTTCTGCACCGCTTCGTAATCCCGGGGATACACGACGGGGACGGGTTCAACCTGGATGTCCGGATTCGCCTCGTTAAACCGCTCGACGAGCTCGAGCAGCTCCATCTCGTTGTTCATCGTCGGGTAGTAACCGAAGCGGATCAGCTCTCCGGTTTTTTGCTTCTTGCGTATGACGCGGGCGCCGATCCGGGGCACCTTCTCGATAAAACCTTCCGAGACGAGCACGTCGAGTCCTTTGCGCACCGTATTTTTGCTTAACGTGTACATCTCGCCGAGATCCAGCTCCGAGGGCAGAAATTCGCCTTCAGACCGTTTGCCGGTAAGGATGTCATCTTTTAGTACGGCGATCATTTCCTCCAGACGGCTTCTGGAAGTCGTCCGTTTTGGCTTCATTCGTTATTCCTCCAACCTTATGTGCCGGTCGCGTCGTAGTGTCGGGCGACTCACTGGTATACTTATAGTTAAATATAGTTTCGCGTCTTAGGATCGCTTGAGTGATATTATAGCCTACAACACCATTGTTGTCACGATTCCTTCTTGCTAAACAGGTGTGAATCATATGAAAATACTGTTTGACAGTCCTTCCCATCCAAAATATAATCAAAAATGAACCAGAGTTTTCGCTGGATCGTTATGTGAAGAGGCTTGGATCAATTAAAGGTAATTATAAAGGGGAAGGTGCGGAGCTTGGCCGGAAGTCATGCCGACCGGCTCACAAGTCTCGCAACGGGCAACGCCGAATGAACGCGTCGAACGGACAATGCCGACATGGAGGGAAACACAATGAAAATCGTACTGCTGCAAGGCAAGGAACAGAGAGAACGAATCTTTCGGAGCAATCATATGGAACAGCTGCGGATGCTGGGGGACGTCGTGGTGAACGACCAGTCCGGGCCGCCGGACGAGTCGCGCCTTGCGTCTCTAATTAAAGGCGCGGACATAGCGATTACATCGTGGGGCTGCACCCCGCTTACCGGTAACGTTTTGGAGCAGGCACCAGGCCTTAAGCTTGTTCTGCATGCTGCCGGGACGGTGAAGCCGATCGTCACGCCGGAGCTGTGGGAGCGGGGAATCCGCGTGACGAATGCAACGGAAGCGCTCGGCAAAGGCGTGGCGGAGACGGCGCTTGGGTTTACGATCGTTTCCTTGAAGGATATGTGGAGACTGGGCAAGCAGACCCGGGAAGGAGCCTGGGGGCCGGTATCGGGCGTGCAGGAGCTGTACGGAATAACGGCGGGCGTGATCGGGGCGGGCAAGGCGGGTTCGCACTACGTCAAGCTGATGCGCAATTTTGACGTCCGGATTTTGCTGTATGATCCGTTTGTGAGCCAGGAGAAGGCTCGCGAGATGGGCGCCGAGAAAGCGGAGCTGGAGGAAGTGCTGGCGCAAAGCGACGTCGTTTCCATCCATGCCCCTTCACTGCCGGAGACGTACCGGATGTTGAATGCCGAGCGGCTCGCGCTGATGAAAGATCGCGCAATTCTGATTAATACGGCCCGGGGCTCGCTGATCGACGAGGCGGCGCTCGTCGCAGAGCTGGAGAAGGGGCGGCTGTTCGCTTGTCTGGATGTAACCGATCCGGAACCGCCTGCACCGGATCACCCGTTCCGCACGCTGCCTAACGTTGTGCTGACCCCGCATATTGCCGGAGCCGTCAATAACGGCTTGCAGCGGATCGCTCAAGCGGTTATTGATGATCTGAGAGCGTACACGGAAGGCCGGCCGCTGCGCGGCGAAGTGCTGGCCGAGCAGATGAGCGTGCTTGCCTGAGCTTTTGCAACGGAAGACACGCATCGGAGGAGATGGGTTATGGCCAATTATGTGAAGGTGAGCTGCTTGGGCCCCGCCCCTTGCAGAATCGAGGCGGGGGTCCCTGCCGAGGAAGCGCTGGCGCGCATGATGGCGCATTGGGAGAAGCAGCTTGACAGCGTCCTGCCCGACAAGCCGGACCTGATCGTATTGCCGGAGGCGTGCGACCGTCCGCTCTCCAGTGTGTATCCGAAGGAACAGAGGCTGGAATATTACCGGGTAAGGGGCAACCGGATTCGCGACTTTATGGCCGAGAAGGCGGCGAGCCATCGCTGCCATATCGTGTACCCGTCGCATGTGCAGGCGGAGGACGGAAGCTGGCGCAACACCGCACAGCTCATCGGCCGCGACGGTTCGGTGATCGGCACGTACCACAAAAACCATCTCGTGCCTGCCGAGTACGATCAGAACGGCATTTTGTACGGCAAGGACGCTCCGGTATTCCAGTGCGATTTCGGCACGGTGGCGGTCGCGATCTGCTTCGACCTGAACTTTGACGAGCTGCGGCAGCAATACGTCCAAGCCCGTCCCGATCTGATCGTATTTCCTTCCATGTACCACGGGGCGATCATGCAGAACTACTGGGCGTATTCGTGCCGGGCCCATTTCGCCGGAGCGATAGCCGGGCTGCCGTGCGCGATTATTTCTCCGCTCGGCGAAGTGGTCGCGCAGAGCACGAATTATTACCCGTTCGTCACGACGACGATCAATCTGGACTGTGAAGTTCTGCATATCGACAATAATGGGGCGCGCTTCCGGGAAATCAAGCGGAAGTACGGGCCCCAAGTGTCGATTCACGATCCCGGCTTGCTCGGCTCGGTGCTGCTGTCCAGCGAAACGGACGAGTTTGACGTTGGTGCGATTATCGAGGAGTTCGGCTTGGAGAAGCTCGACGAGTATTTCAGCCGGTCGCTGGAGCATCGCTGCGCTCCGGGACATCTCGAGCCTTGAGGATTGAAGCTTGACAGAGGCGGCGGCTTCCGGGTGATGGGCCGAACCATTTTCAGCCAGTAGAGCTGTCTGCGATTTTCGGTCATACCTTGCAAATAAGATCGATTTATACCTCCTATTTTGTTAATATTTAAGAATAATGTGAAAATAAGAGCGGTTTGTAGCTCCTATATTCCCAATGCGACTGCTAATTTAGGTAGCAATGCAGGAATAAGGGCTGCAAACCGCTCTTATCCGTTGTCATTTATCAGATTTGGGTCTTTTAAGAGCGGTAAACCGCTCTAATTTGGATTCATCGGTTAACGCCAGCCGAGGAATTGGCAAGGGTATCCTTGAATCTATCGCATTCACGTCGTTGGCCGGACCTTATCCCGCAGCAGTCGAAGGAATCCGTGCGCCCGGCATCGTTCCGAAATGGTCGTCCCGTTTCCTCAAAGCTCTGCAACCTGCCTGCCAACTAAATTTCCCCGCCTCGCCCCCCGTTGTTTGCTCTTTCATAGAACCGTCCCGCAGGCAGCTGTTCCTCCTACGCTTGAGCTTGCAGCCGTATTTGCATTACGATGAGGGTAACCAACAAGCGAAGGAGGCGGTGGATCGTGAAGACGATACTCGTCGTCGAGGACGACGATAATATCCGGGAGGTGATCGTCTCGTACCTGGCCAGCGAAGGGTATCGGACGCTGGAGGCGGAATCGGGGAGACTGGCGCTGGACCAGATCCGGGACCGGCACGTCGATCTGGTGGTGCTGGATCTGATGCTCCCGGACGGAGACGGGGAACAGGTGTGCGAGACGATCCGCGGCCGCAGTCCCGTCCCGATCCTGATGCTGACCGCCAAAACCTCGCAGCGCAACCGGCTGCTGGGCTTGTCGCTCGGAGCGGACGATTATATGACCAAGCCGTTCGACCCGCTGGAGCTGATCGCCAGAGTGCGCGCCATCCTGCGGCGTACGGACGGGGGTGATCTGCTTGCGGACCGGATTCCGTTCCGCGGCGGGGAGCTGCTCATTGATGCGCTGCAGCAAAAGGTGGTGCTGAGGGGGGAGACGGTTGCGTTAACGCCGAACGAGTACAGGCTGCTGCTCGTATTTGCCCGCAACCCGAACCGGACGTTCAGCCGCGGCGATCTGGTGGACAAGGTGCTGGGCTTTGATTTTGACGGCGATGCCCGGACGATCGATCAGCATATTAAAAACTTGCGGCACAAAATAGAGGCCGATCCGAAAAATCCGGACTATATCGTCACCGTGTACGGAATCGGCTACCGGTTTAGTGGAGGCTGAGATGAAACAGTCGCTTCGGGTCCGCATAGCCGTTACGCTTGGCGCCGTCGTATCGCTTATCTTCATTTTGTCTTCGGTTACGCTCGTTGCGGGCATCCATTATCACTTCAATATGTACCAGCTCGAGTCCGGCGGAGCGGCAGGAGGCGCTGCCGACTGGAGCAGTCATCTCGAACGGGCGGTGATGCAGGCGATCGGCTGGACGCTGCTCGGTTCGATTCTGATCGTCGTGCCTGTCAGTATGTGGCTCGGTAAAAAGCTGGCGGGTCCGCTGGTCCGGATGAAATATTCGGCGGAGATGATGGCAAGAGGCCAGCTTGGAACCCGCACAGAGGTGCAGGGCGAGGACGAGCTGGCTGCCCTCGGACTGGCGCTGAACCAGCTGGCCGAGCAGCTTCAGGAGCAGGAGCGGCTCCGGATCGCGATGACCGAGAATATCGCCCATGAGCTGAGGACGCCTCTGACTACGCTTAAGAGTCATCTGTCCGCCTTGAGGGACGGCATATGGCAGCCTTCGCCGGAGCGGTACCGGGTATGCCTGGACGAGATCGGCAGGCTGATCGGACTCGTATCCGATCTCGAGGATCTGAATGAGCTGGAGTCGGGAGATTTCGGACTATCGTACACGACCGTCCGCGTCGGGGAACTGCTGGAGCGCTGTGCGGAGCTGTTGTCTCCGGCTTAT
Organism: Paenibacillus oceani; assembly: GCF_014705615.1. GTDB lineage: Bacteria > Bacillota > Bacilli > Paenibacillales > NBRC-103111 > Paenibacillus_AB > Paenibacillus_AB oceani. The sequence goes on along the minus strand of NZ_JACXJA010000044.1, from coordinate 62,901 downwards.
GCGGAGAAGGGCGTCGGACTGCAGACGGAGCCGGTTGATGACGGTCTTGTCATGCGGGCCGATCCGGACCGGATGAGGCAAGTGCTGGTCAATTTGCTGTCGAACGCCTTGAAGGCGACCCCGGCGGGCGGCAAGGTTGTGATGTCCGCTCGGCCTAATAACGGACACATCTGCTTTGTCGTGAAAGATACGGGGGCGGGGATAACGAAGGAGGACTTGCCGTTTATTTTTGAGCGTTTTTACCGGGGAGACAAGTCCCGGAACCGGAAGACGGGGGGCAGGGGGATCGGACTTGCCATCGTCAAAGCGCTCGTACAGGCGCATCAAGGGGAAGTATGGGCGGTTAGCGGGGACGGCCCGGAGGCAGGCAGCGAATTTGTTGTCGTCATCCCGCAATAACCGGATCTCCTTCACAAGTTCTTCAAAAGTGGCGGCTACACTGTGTGGTACGGACGCTTGGTTGCCGAAAAACCGTGTCCGCAGTAGAGCTTGGAGAAGGAGAGACTATATGAAACGAAAGCTAGTGCAAAACGGTCTGCTCGTCGGAGCGACCGCCATGCTGCTTGCCGGCTGCTTCGACGGTAACGGGAAAAACGAATCGTCCGCAGCGGCCGGCTTGCCAGGGGGAGAGGCGGCTGTTATGCCGTGGATTGCTACGAAAAATACGACGCGGATCAATACCGGCGATCCGTACGAGGCGGCTGTGCTTGTCTCCCGGTCGTTATGGATGGCTAACCGGGACGATAACCGCCCGGGCGGCATCGTGCTTGCGAATCCCGGGCAATGGCAGCATGCGGCCGCCAGCGCCGATCTGATCCATCACCCGAACAACGGACCGGTGCTCTTCGTCAACAACGACTCGATACCGGAAGTGACGCTCAACGAGATCAAAAGGCTGAAGCCGGCCGGGGTGCCTTCCAATAACGGCGTGCAGGTCGTGCTGGTCGGCGATCTGGCCCCGCAGATCGAGCAGCAGCTAACGAAGCTGGGCCTGAAAACGGATAAAGTGACGGGAGCGAACCCGGCGGATGTCGCCAAAAATATCGACGCCTATTACGCCGAAGCGGCAAACGAGCTGCCGTCGTCAGTTATCGTCGGTTCGATGGACGATCCGGCGTTCACGCTGCCTGCCGTGAATTGGATCGCCCATATGCCGGAGCCGCTGCTGTACGTCAAGAAAGACGAGGTCCCCAAAGAAACGGCCGAAGCGCTCGCGAAGCGGAACGGGGCGGCGAACGTGTATATTCTCGGGCCCGAAAGCGTCGTTTCCAAAAAGGTCGAAGACCAGTTGAAGCCGTACGGGCGGGTGCAGCGGATCGCCGGCAAAGACGCTTACGAGAACTCCATTGCGTTCGCCCGGTATTCCGATCCGCAGACCGGCTTCGGATGGGGCATTGCCGTACCTGGCCGCAACCTGTCGTTCGTGCCGGCCAGCTCGAACGCAATCGCCATCGCGGCGGCTCCCTTCTCGCATCTGGGCAAGCACGCGCCCCTGATCTGGACGGGCAAAGACAAAATGCCGGACTCGGTTATGGCGTATGTGATGTCGATCCAGCCGAAGTATGAAAAAACGCCTACGGAAGGGCCGTATAACCATGCTTGGATCACCGGGAACGAAAAGCTGCTTGCTGATGCGGCTCAAGGCGAGATCGATTCGATGCTGGAGATCGGTTCGGCTTCGGGCGGCGGGCATGGCAGCATGGGCGGCGCGGGCGGCGCGCAGCAGGAAAGCCAATCCTCGGGCGGTGGGCATGCAGGCCATTAACCGTTCGTCCATCCCACACGGGTCAGTTTCTGTCTTCAACCGGCACGGACAGCCTTATTTGGCGCGATGATGGTTGAGCAGCGTATCGTAGCGGGAATTGCGGTACGGCTTGGACGTGTATTTGCGGCATTCTCCCGGGTGGCGGAACGATTTCATCTTGTACCGGTTGCCCTGCTGGCTCGGCGAACGGAAAATCTCGATCTTATGCTTGACGGCCAGCAGCGACAGCACCGACTGATCGTGCCGGTGATCCTGGAATTCAGGCAGATTGGGCAAACCGCAGCGGTTGGGACGGTCGGTCACGATTTGTTCGTTGCAGCAGTAGTCCAGCCATTGCTGCACAAATTTCCGACTCCGGTCGTTATTGAGATACAGCGAGAACGAGCCCATCAGCTGCTGCGCGTCCCAGTACCGGCTGGAATCGCAGTCCATCAGCACGAAGCAGTCCCGTTTCGTCCACATCCGGTTGAGCTGGTTATGGGTTTGGAACAGGACGATCCCTTGTTCGCGGCACAGCCGGATCAGCGGGTCCAGCGGCCCGGTAATCTCGATGCCGGCGTCGCTGTAAATGATCGTATCACCGGGCTTCATGGCCGACATCGCCTGCAAAATATAATAGGGCTTCCAGATCCAATAGCCGGCTCCCCGCGGCTGCAGGAGAATGGACTGATTGTCCCGGTAAAACGAAGAGGCGAGCAGATCTTCTTCCCGATAAGCAAACACGCGGTCCGCTCCGTAACGGAGAGCGGACTGCTCCAATTTGTCCTGTGATGCGAAAAATCGCGGAGTGGCATAACTTACCAGGCCGATCATTGGCGTTCCCCCTTTCTCTAATCCTTACCCGCACGGATTCAGTTCGCGATTGGCGCCGATAGTTGTACATTATGACGCATTCCGGGATGTGTGACATAGCGGAAGTCTATCTTGTTCACAGACCGGGCGGCCGCCGCTGAGGCGGACCCGGAACATCACCCGAATCCGGGTCTTGCTCCTATCCGGGTATACTGGTATTATATAGTTCGGCTAATTGGACAGGATGTACCAGGATTTCAGTAAGGAGCTCGGCGGCTTACAGAGATAGGATTCGCCGTTTTCGGAAAGGGTGTAGCATGGATAAACAACTGAGCAAGAAGGAAGAACAGCAACTGCTTAACGCCTTGCAAGCTGCCAAAGAAAGTAGACGAAAAATGGAGAGCAAGGAAGACGAAAAGCGGTGGGCGGATATCGAGGCGCCGATCGGCTTGGCGGGCGGGCTTTCCAGACTGAACAAGCAAGAATTGTCGGCCATCCGGTCGAATCATCATATAACTGGAGTAAGCTCCTTGAAAAAGCAGGAGCTGATCGGCGTGCTGGAGCGTAGCATCCCGGAGCGGCTGTATTCGTATATATCCAAGCTGGACGACGCCCGATTGGCGGTTATCAAGCAAGTCGCAGAGCGCGGCGGCGTCGCTGTATCGACGCTGGACAACCGTCAGGTTGAGTATTTTACAAGCTGGGGAATCCTGTTCTCCGGGACGGTGAACGGCAAACGCTCTCTCGTCATGCCGGAGGAGATCCTCCACAGCTTCCGCGAGCTGTCTCCCAAGGCGTACCGGGATTCGGTGCAGCGCAATACGACGTGGATCAAGCTTACGCAAGGAATGCTTTATTATTACGGTACGCTGACCGAGGACGAGCTGCTCGCTCTGATCGCACGTTATACCGGCGAAGAGCCGGATCGGGCCGAGTTTATCTCGGTAATCGAACACTCCATCGAGTATGATTGGCAGGTCAAATTGGACGAGATCGGGTATTCCAATATCCGGGTATGGGACTCCGGCAAAGTCAAGCAGGAGCACGAGGCGAGGGCGTCTATACCGTTCTACCCGTTCACCAAAGAGCAGCTGCTGCTTGCGGGAGAACCGGATTTCGTCGACAGGAATCCGGGCTTTCAGGCGATGAGCGATTATATTCGCAGAGAGTACGGAATCGACCGGCAGGAAGCGGACGATCTGGTGGAGGAATGCATCTATGCGGTCCGGATCGGCGACAGCCCGGGCAACGTCATTCAGTTTCTGCAATCTAATCTGGACATGAGCGACCTCGAGACAGTCCGGGCGTTCATGGACTATACGAGAGTGTTGTTCAACAGCACGAGACAATGGTTTCTCAAAGGGTTTACCTCGATCGAGCTGTCGGCAGCCGCCGCAACCGGCGGGGAGTCCGACGATGCGGCCAAAGCAGTCGTATACGATTTCGCGACGAAAGCGAAGGTTGGGCGGAACGACCGCTGCCCTTGCGGGAGCGGCAAAAAATTCAAGAAATGCTGCGGAGCCTGACTCCCGCACCGAATCGCATCCACAACCGTTGCCTGCTTGCCATTTTGCAGGGACGGTTTTTTTGTTGGCATGAATGAGATTTGCACCGCCTATGATGGAGGAAACGGGAGGCTTTTCGTCGAAAACAACGGGAAGTGACGGAAACGGAGACCAGGAGGCGATAACAGGTGGAAACAGCATATCCGGTGTCAGTCATTTACGGTGATTATTGGAAAGAGAAACCGCAATTTGTGAAACGGGTCACAAAAGAACCGGCCTGGACGATGTTCGCCATCGAGAACGGACGATTTCGCTATTCGATCGATAATGTGGAAGGGGAAGCGACGGGAGGCGATGTGGTGTTTTGCCCGCCCTTCATGGAGTTCAAGCGCGAGGTGATCGTCCCGTTATCGTTTCATTATTTCATATGTAAAATGCACGACAACTATGCGGCAGCCGAGGAGCGCTCGATCGATATGCTTCGCCGGTTGTTTTCCTTTAAATATACGACAAGCGAGCAGAGTCGCCTGTATAACAATTTCCGGCATCTCCTCGTCCTCGAACGGATGGATCACGCGCAAAGGAGGATATGGAAGCAGCATTTCCTCAACGATATATGGATGCTGTTCCAGATGGATGCGGAGACGCTGGCGATCTCCAGCCTGCTGGCCGAAGACAAGCTGATGAAGGAAGCGAAGGCGATCATCGACCGCCATGCGTTTCGCGAGATCCGGCTGCAGGACGTAGCGGCCAAGCTTCATATTCACCCGGTCCAGCTGACCCGCAGGTTTCAGCACGTGTTCGGGATCGCTCCTTCCCGTTACCTGATCTCGGTGCGGATGGAGAAAGCAAAGACGCTGCTCGTGCAGACGGAATATACGATTGATCATATCGCCCGGTTGTGCGGGTACGAGAACGGATTTTATTTTAGCCGCGTCTTTACCCATTACAGTAAAATGAACCCGTCGCATTACCGCAAGCTGAACGGTCTGGCGACACCTTGAGGCTGCGCTGCATGAGAAAAAGCGGGACAACCGGCCATGTCGGCTGATCGTCCCGCTTGGACTAACGATACTTGCCGGCTGCAAGCGGCCGCAAGCTTATTTCGGTTTGTTCAGAAACTCCTCGATTTTTTTCTTCGCTTCTTCTTCCGCTTGGCGGGAAGCCGTGTTGATATCGGTCGTTCCTTTCCAGATTTCGGTTCCGTACTTGGCGTAAATATTGACCATCTCGGCGTCGTAAAGCGCTTTTGGCGGAATCGGGGCCGGCTTGTTCTGGAAGATCGCCTTGAAGTTTTTATCCTTGAACTCGGACTCCGATCCGAGCACTTTGCGGACCTCATCGCTTTTGAGCACCGGCATAATCCCTTTTTTGGACAAGCGGGACTGGAATTCGTCCGAAGTCATATAAGCGAGAACTTCCATGGCGGCATCCTTGTCTTTGGCGATGTTCGTTATGCCGAAGTTGATCGAATTGATCTGGGATCCGGTTCCCGGGATGTCCTCGAAGCTGGGCAGAGGCACGATATCCCAGTCGACCTGTTTCAACTGATCCGTCCAGATCGTAATGAGACTCGATAAATAAGCCATCATCGCCACATTTTTCTCGTTCACGAAGGCGGTGGTGCTCGGAATATTCTGCAACATTCCCGGTGACGGCTGCGGATCGAGGAAAAACGTTTGGTAAAAGCGCTTCCAAGATTCGTTTTTATTAATCGTCGGCGTATTCGATGCCAGATCGGCGTTCGGTATCGAAAGCGGATTCATCCGGGTCAGCAAGGTGGGCGTCATACCGAACCCGTGATATTGCACTCCTCCGTCCTGGCGGGTCAAATTTTTGGCCAGATCCATCGTTTGTTTCCAGGTCATCCCTTCCTTCGGATACGGCACGCCGAATTTGTCGAAAATCGATTTGTTGTAATAGAGGACAATGTTGTTTCCGTAGACGGGCAAACTGTACATCTTACCGCCGGACAATTGACGGATCGCTTCGATGGAGGTGGATTCGAACCGGTTCAGGTCGACTCCGTGCTTTTTGATCAGCTCGGTCATATCATAGTGAAGCCCGTTCGGGATCAGGAAGTTTTCATAAAACCCGACTGCATGGTACGTAATGTCGAACCGCGTTCCGGAAGCGATCATCTCCGGCAGCGTCATCCCTTTTTGGTTGAAAATATACTTGATCGTATAGTCCGGAAACTTTTTGCGGATATCGTCTCCGAACCGGTAGTTGAAGCTGTCCTCGGGATCGCCGTTAATGGCGTAAAAGACGAGCTCCACCGGCTCTTTCGGTTTCTCCGGCGTCTTCGGCTGCTGGCTGTTGTCGCCTGCGGTGCTGGCGGGCGGTGTGGCCCCCTGGCTGCAGGCCGCCAAGGCGGCGGCTGACAGACAGAGGGTCAGGGCGAGCGTTGCAGTTCGACGGAACGGTTTTTGTTTGTTAAGCATGTTGACCCCTCTTTTCGTTAAGTTTAGTTGACATCCAAAGTTTGACCGTCCTGGAGCAGCTGTTTGCGCAGCAGGGCGTAATCGACATCCTGCACGGCGCGGCCGTCTCTCAGTGCAAGTGCCGCCGCGGTAGCCGCAGATTGGCCGAGCACCATAAACACCGGCTCCATCCGGATCGATCCGTATGCGATATGGGAGGAAGACAGACAGACCGGTACGAGCAGGTTCGTACATTCGTCTCCCTTCGGGACGATGGACCGGTACGAGATCGGGTAAGGACCGCTTACCGGTATTTCGACGTCTCCCTCGTTGACGCAGCGGCCGTCCAGCACGATCCTGCGGCAGTTATGCGAGTCCATGCCGTAGGAGGCGAGACCGACGGAATCTTCCGCTTTCAAGTATTTGAGACAATGATTCTGGTTCATGACCACTTCGCCGATCATCCGTCTTCCTTCACGGACGTACAAGTAGTGAGGCCAGTTGGCCGTGCTTGTAAACTCGTCGGCAGGCAGTCCCCAGCGGCTTACTTCCCGGCGCACCGGTTCGGGAACGCTTTCATCGTTGGCCAAAAAGTGCAGCATGCCGAGGTTGTAATGAACATGCTCCTGGAACATCCGCTCGCGCTGGGCGTAATCCGCTTCAGGCCAGGCGTGGTTCGCTCCGATATGATCGGTGCTGACCGCTCCGAAGTTGTTAAGATCGGTTTTGCCGTTCGGCATCGGCTTGTGCAGGGTCAGCGCGTCCCATACGCCCGCTTGAAGGTAACGGGACAACAGGGCGAACTTGCCGGGGTCGTACCCTGGAGGCGCCGGGAAGGGTACCCGGTTTTCCGGGATGTCGGTCAGGCAGATCCGGAAGTTGTACGCCTGGATGGAACGGTCTCCCTGTCCCTGGATGCCCGGCGCAGCGTCGGAGACGCCGTACAGCAGACCGCTGTCGGGTTTTCCTTCCTTTACGAAAGGATCGACCCAAGCTTTGAATGTATGCCACGGCGAGCCGAATTGGATGCCGTTCCACGTTTCTTTATGCACTTCGTTCGCTTCTCTGCCGACATGATAGGAGACTCCGGCCCGGGCGAACAAGTCTCCCTCGTACGTAGCATCGATAAAAGCATCAGCGCGGAATACGTTGCCGTTTTCCATCGTGATTTGCACGATTTTACCGTTTTGCTTCTCCACGCCCGACAGGTGCTGTCCGTAGTAAACCGGCACGCCGGCTTGTTCCACCCATTCGGTGAAAATACGCTCGGCGACATGCGGTTCCATGAACCAGGCCGTTCCTTCCGGTTCGTCGCTTCCGTAATGGCTCCCGAGTTTTTGGTAAAACTCTTTGGCGATGCCGCCAAGAGACGTTTTGTGGCCGAAGTCGGTCCGTCCGAGTCCGCTGGCCGTTAATCCGCCCAAGTGTTGTCCGAACTCGGCGATAACGGCTTTCAGTCCCATCCGGCTTGCTTGCACAGCGGCAGCAATACCGGCCGGCGATCCTCCGTATATGCACAAATCGGCTTGCACGCGCTCCGGTTTGTCCCTTTTTTCAGAGGGAGCGTAGTAGCGCAATAGGCTGAAATTGGTCACGTTTTCCCCTTCTTTCTGCTCTGATCATCGTGATCGGAATGCCTTACACCATTTAGCTTATAACATGCCGGATTCGGTTAACATGCAGAATCTTAGTTGGATATATACAATTTTAGCGCCGCATTCCTAACGCACCGATTGTCCGCATAATTGACATCCGCTTAACAAATCCCCGGCTTTCCGATTACATTCCTTCGTTACAATAAGGGCGTTGGATCGCTTCATACAAACCTTTGGAGGTACAGGAATGATATCGTGGAGGGGAAAACTGACAGGGACGGTCGCGGGATTGCTTGTCTTCGCCCAGTTCGGAAGTTATGCGTATGCGGCGGAACCGGCGTCCTGGGTGCAGGAAGGCACCGGCGTCCTGGGCGTCAAACATGTAGCGAGTTATTCGAGCGGTGCGAAATGGGACAAGAGCGGTGCGGAAATTATCGCATACGATGCGGGGCTGAAACGGGCTTATGTCGTAAACGGTTATGACAAGCGGCTGGATATCCTGGACTTGTCTGGGTTAAAAGCGGGACAGAGCTTGACCTCCTTGACCCACGTACAAAGAATAACACTCGGCGATCTGGATGCCCGTCTCGGCAAGACGACCGGCCCTACGAGCGTGGCCGTCAGCCCGAAAGGCGATGTGGTCGCGGTAGCCGTACCGAACGATCCGGAGCAGGAGAACGGCCATGTCGCGCTGCTGGATCGGGACGGCAAGCTTGTCCGGGTGCTGGAGGCTGGTGCTCTGCCCGATATGCTGACGTTCACTCCGGACGGAAGCAAAGTGCTCGTCGCCAACGAAGGACAGCCGTCGGACGATTATACTGTCGATCCGGAAGGCTCCGTCACCGTGATCGACCTTGGCGGCGGCGCCTCGCAGGCGACGGCGACTACGGTGCGCTTCGACGATCCGTCTGTCATCGCGGACAATGTCCGGATCGGCAAGCCGGGAGCGGCGGCGGCTCAAGACTTCGAACCGGAATATATCGCGGTTGCGAAGGACGGCAAGACTGCTTATGTGACGCTGCAGGAGAACAATGCGGTCGCCGTGCTGGATCTGGTTACGAATAAATTCACCAAAGTCAAAGGACTCGGCGTCAAAGATCATTCCGTCAGCGGAAACGGATTCGATGCGTCGAATAAAGACAAGGCGGTAAACGTTCGTCCGTGGCCTGTGCTGGGGCTGTATATGCCGGACGGCGCCGAGACGTACAGCGCCGGGGGCAAAACGTATCTTGTTACCGCCAACGAAGGCGATACGCGGGACTATGAAGCTTTTAGCGAAGAAACCCGGGTAGCGGACGAGCTCGACAACTTGGCATTAAAAGCCGAGTTTTACAAAGGCTTTTCGCAGGAGCAGCTTGACGCGATGGTCGCGGAAGGGCTGTACGACGAATCACAGCTGGGAAGGCTGCTGATGACGAACACGATGGGCCTAGGTGCGGACGGCAAGTATAACGCGATCTATGGCCTGGGCGCCCGGTCCTTCTCGATCTGGGATACGAGCGACATGAGCCTCGTGTACGACAGCGGCGAAGATTTCGAGCGGATTACGGCCAAGGCGCTGCCGAAGCAGTTTAATGCAAGCAACAGCAAGCTCGGCTTCGACGACCGGAGCGACGACAAGGGTCCGGAGCCAGAAGACGTGAAGATCGGCGAAATTGCCGGGAAGACGTATGCGTTCATCGGTCTGGAGCGGGTCGGCGGCATTATGGTATACGACATCAGCGATCCGGCGAAGCCGTTATTCGCCACGTATTTCAACTCCCGCGACTTTACGCAGGAGAATGGCGGCGACAGCGGTCCGGAGGGGCTCCGCTTCGTACCGGCGGAGCAAAGCCCGACCGGCAACGCGCTGCTACTCGTCGGCTATGAGGTGTCCGGCACGGTCGGCGTGTACGAGATCACTCCCGCTTCGGGCAGTGTTGGCAGCGGCGGCCAAGGAACTAAAATCTCGATCGTGCATGTGAACGATATGCACTCCCGCGTGGAAGAATCGGCCGAACATATCGGCTATGCGAAGCTGTCGTCCGTGATAAAAGAAATTCGCGCGTCCAATCCGAACACGCTCGTGCTGGATGCGGGCGATACGCTGCACGGGCAGACGATCGCCAATCTGGTGCGCGGCGAAAGCATCGTCAGCATCATGAACGCGATCGGCTTCGATGCGATGACGACCGGCAACCACGATTACAACTACGGCAGTGGCCGTCTCGTGGAGCTGGCCGGTCAGGCGAACTATCCGATGCTGGCGGCCAACGTGTACAAAGCGGACGGTAGCCGCCTTCTGGAGCCGTATGTAGTGAAGACCGTCGGCGGCGTCCGTGTCGGCATCTTCGGGCTGGCGACGCCGGAGACGCTGTATAAGACGCATCCGAAAAATGTGGAAGGATTAACGTTCGCCGATCCGGTCGAGGAAGGCCTGCGCATGGTGGCGGAGCTGGAAGGCAAAGCGGACGTCGTCGTGGGGCTGTCCCATCTCGGAATGGACGCTTCAAGCGTCGATACGAGCCTCAAAGTGGCGGAGCAGGTGAAGGGAATCGACGTGATTATCGACGGTCACAGCCACACGATGCTGGAGAACGGCCGTGTCGCAGGCGACACGCTGATCGCTCAAACCGGCGAGTACGGCAAACATGTCGGCGTCGTGGAATTGACTGTGAGCGGTCAAGACGTAACGAACAAGGAATCGCGGTTATTCAGCCGCAAGCAGGCGGATGCCGTCCAGCCCGATCCGACGGTGGCGGACATCGTGAAGAAGGTCAAGGAAGAGCAGGAGATCGTGCTGTCCGAAGCGGTGGGCCGCTCGGCGGTGAACCTGGTCGGGGAACGCGATAACGTGCGTACAGGCGAGACGAACCTCGGCAACCTGATTACCGATGCGATGCTGGACGAGACCGGCGCCGACGTGGCCATCACCAACGGCGGCGGAATCCGGGCCTCGATCCCGGCCGGTTCGATTACGAAAGGCCAAGTGATTACGGTGCTGCCGTTCGGCAACTATATTCAGACCAAGCGTGTTACCGGCGCGGACTTGCTGGCGGCGCTCGAGCACGGCGTCGGAGCGTATCCCGATTCGGCGGGCTCCTTCCCGCATGTGGGCGGCATGACGTTCGCGATCGATCCGTCGAAGCCGAAGGGCGCCCGGGTACAGTCGCTCCAGATCGGCAGCGAGCCTGTGGACTTGAACAAAACGTATCTGATGGCGACTAACGACTTCATGGCGGCAGGCGGCGATCAATATACGATGTTTAAAGACCAGCCGCTCGCCGGCGACTACTCGTCGCTCGAAGAATCGGTCATCCGTTACATTCAGAAGACCGGTGAAGTTGCGGTAGGCACTGCCGGACGCATTACGGTAGCGGCCGGTACGGATGCAGGTGATTCTTCAGTGGCGCCGGGCGGCGTCACGACTCCGGAGGCGCTGCCGAACGTATACGTCGTCAAGCAGGGAGACAGCTTGTGGAAAATCGCCAAGCAGTACGGCACGACTTGGCAGTTGCTGCAGCAGTTGAACAAATTGACGAATCCGAACCGGATTTATCCGAATCAACAGATTGTTTTGCCTTGACCGTATAGCAAGTATTCCAAAAACCCGGAGGCCCTCTAAGCCTCCGGGTTTTCCATATTTGAAATGGATCTATTACCTTGAGGGGCGGAACGATGGGGGCTGATGTGAAATACGAGCAGCGTTTGAATGAATAGTAGCGGCCCCTGGCGAAAAACTCCAATTTTTCATTGACTGAAATTGTTCGAATTGTATTGACAAAACGAAAAGACGGCAATATATTAGAAAAGTCAAGTATGTGCTTACGTTATTGTGGTATGACCACCCAACCAGATGAAAGAGTGGAGCGTTTATCATGAAATTCGTTTCGATTCAAAAGCAGCGTGTCTACCAAATCGTTATCGACCAAATCAGGAAGTCCGTCGATCTCGGCGAATTGAAATCCGGGGACAAATTGCCCTCTGAAAGAGAACTTGCCGAAGAGCTGTCCGTTTCCAGGGCTGCCGTGAGAGAAGCGATGAGCGTATTAGAGGCGATGCGGATTGTGAAGGTTCTTCCCGGGGTGGGCATTTATATAGAGGAGGACCCGACTAAAGATTTGATTGCGCGTATGGACGAAATGGTTAAGGTAGGAAATAGCGACTTGATTTCGCTGTTGGAGGTGCGCCAAGCGATTGAAAGCCAAGCCGCGCATTTGGCGGCAATCCGGAGAAGGGATTCCGATCTGCGTGCGCTGGAAGAAGCCTACGGAAATTTGAAGCAATCGGTAGAACGCAATGAAGTCGCGGCTGAAGAAGATTATGACTTCCATATTGCGGTCGTGGAAGCGACCTACAACCCGATGCTGATGGAGGCAGTCAAGTTTCTTTCCGAAAAGTTTCTCGCAGGTTTATACCACAGCCGTAGCGAAAGTATTCGGATTCCGGGCAAGAGCGCAATCGTGCTGGAAGAGCATTGGCGAATTTACCGCGCTATAGCGGACAAAAACGCAGAGCAAGCACGGAAGCTCATGTGGGAGCATCTAGACAATGTGAAATCGCGGTACTATTAACGCCTCATAATCGGCATGGATGTAAGAATCCATGCCGATAAACAGACAGTTGTGGTCAGGCCACCAGTCCATAAAACAAATTTACAAATTAGGTTGGTCTGGTTTTGTTATCCCGAGCGGTGAGCTTCTTTAGCCAATATTACTCTGATCGGCTCTGTTCTGCTGTCACTTGCGGAGTTATCCGGCAGGCATCTGCACAACCCAGACGGATTTATTATTTTTACTTATGATCCGCTAGAAACAGCGGTCCTTATCCATAACATACGGGTAACGACAGAACACGAATCGAAAGGACAAGATGTATGAAGTACGATTATGTAATAGCCGGCGCCGGAATCGTGGGATTGTCCATTGCTAGAGAACTGAATCGGAGATATCCCGAAGCACGAATCGCGATAATTGAAAAAGAGTCCGATGTCGCTAAACATTCCAGCGGGCGTAATAGCGGCGTGCTGCACGCGGGATTTTACTATACGGCAGATAGTTTAAAGGCGAAATTCACCCGGGACGGAAACCGTGCCATGAAGCGATACTGCGAGGAAAATGGCTTGAAGGTCAATAATTGCGGGAAACTGGTCATCGCGACAAATGAAGCTGAGCTGGAAGGTCTTGCCGAGCTGAAGCGGCGAGGGGATCGCAATAGCGTTGAGCTGGAATGTATGGATGAATCCGATGTCAGCCGGATCGATCCGAACGTCCATACGTACAAGAAAGCACTTTTTTCACCGAGCACGGCAACTGTTGATCCGGTAGAAATATGCCAGTGCATGAAGAGGGAAATCGCCTCCAAAGGTGTTGAGCTATTTTTCGATACACGATATTCCGAACACAGAGGCGAAGCGATCCGAACAAACCGGGGCAAGTTCATCTGTCGTTATTTTATTAATGCGGCAGGTCTTTATGCGGACCGGATTGCGCACGATTTCGGCTTCGGTTTGAACTATGCGATCATTCCGTTTAAAGGAATCTATTTAAAGTTTGCGAGAAACAAGTCCGACGTTCTGACTAACATTTATCCGGTTCCCGATTTGAACAATCCGTTTCTGGGCGTTCATTTTACGAAAACGGTCGATGGGAGCATCAAGATCGGTCCGACCGCGATTCCCGCTTTCTGGAGGGAAAACTACAGAGGCATGTATAGATTTAAGCTCGGCGAGTTTTCGCAAGTGATGTACTATATGACCAAGCTTTTCATCAGGGATTCTTTTCATTTTCGCCGATTAGCTATAAATGAAATGAAAAAGTACAGCAAAGCGCACTTGATCGGCCTATCGTTAAAAATGGTCAACCAGCTTGATCGCAAAGGATTCGGCGAGTTTTTACAGCCGGGGATCCGGGCTCAACTGCTGAATAAACAAACGCTGGAGCTGGTGCAGGATTTTGTGCTGGAGGGGGATGCTTCCTCTATTCACGTATTAAACGCTGTTTCGCCTGCATTTACATGTGCATTGCCGTTTGCAAGCTACATCGTGGATCAGGTGGAGGAGAAGCTCGTCGGGAAACGTTTGGATTGGGAACGGGGAAGAGATCAGGCTCAAGGTGTTCCCGGCTAACAGCCGTCGTCGAGTTTGGGAGCGGGTTGGCCGCGTAAAAGGAGGAAGCCAAGGCGATGTCGGAAAACAGTAACATTTATATTGAGCGTTTGCACAAGTGCACTTTCGAGCAGACGTTGGAACTAACTCAGCGCAAAGTCATAAACGGCAAGAAGCTGGCCTCGAACGGCGGCACCGCCGTTCTTCCGGTATACCGCGGATTAGGTCTTACCGAAGTGATAATGCGACAAGCGCATGGGAGGACTTGACGATGACAGCACCTGTTTTAAAGCTTGGTTGGGCTGAGATCGATATCACACCGACACGCCCGGTGTCGCTGGCCGGCAGCTTCGACGCACGCATGTCCGAGGGGGTCGAGAACCCGATCAGTGCGACGGCGTGGGCCGTCGAATCGGGGCCGGATCATGCGGTATTCGTCAGCTTCGATTTAATAGCAATCTCCGACGAATTGCGCGATGCGGTCCGCGCCTGCCTAATAGAGCGCGGGAATGGTCTCAATCCGATGAAAATAATTCTTCATGCAACTCACACCCATACAGCGCCGGAAAATCGCCCGCCATCGAGCATGTCCTTCTACGGTAGTGCCGGCGTAGAACTGCGAGATATTCATGCTGATGCGATGTCCGTTGAGGAATATGTCGCCTTCGCTTCGGAGAGGGTCGCCGACGCTGTCAATCAAGCCTGGATCACGCGCTCTGCGGGAGGAATCGGTTACGGGATGGGCTATGCGGTAGTCGGCCGCAACCGCCGCTGGATTAATGCCGAGGGTCAAGGAACGATGCACGGTCTAAACGAATCCACAGCGGATCGATTCAGGCACATCGAAGGTTACGAAGACCATTCATTGAGTATCGTTGCGACTTACGATTTGGATAACCGATTGACCGGGCTGGTCGTGAACATGGCCTGTACGGCTCAAGTGCCAGGCGAGTCGAATCCTTACTTGATTGGCGCGGACGTATGGTACGAGGCTCGCCGCGAATTACGCAGCAGGTTCGGGGACACCTTGTTCATCCTGCCGCAATGCAGCGCCGCCGGCGATCAAACCGGCTACACGCAATTCGATAAGCAGGCGGAGAGCCGTATGCTGCGACTTCAAGGCAGAACGAAACGGCAGGATGTGGCGCGAAGCATCGCGAATGCCATCGAGGAGATACTTCCGGCGATCGGCCGTGAGGTGGACCCGGCTCCCCGATTGAGCATTTGGTGGAAACGGTGAATTTGACAGCCAACCAATTGGCTGAGGAAAACGTTCGATTCGCTGAGCGGGAGGCGAGCAGGTGGAAGTCCGAATACGAGCAGGAGAAGGAGAAGTTGGCGAAACAGCCGGAACTTCGTCAAAATCCGCATTGGTATAAACAACTTACGCTAGCTTACCGCAGAATGCTATGGCACCGGAATGTCGTAAACCGCTTCGAACGGCAGAAACAGTATCCGACACTCCCGGCGGAAGTCCATGCGCTGCGTCTTGGAGATATTGCACTGGTCAGCGTCCCTTACGAATATTATCTGGATTACGGCATCCAGATCAGGGTACGCAGTCCTGCGACCCAAACGTTCCTGATTCAGCTGGCGGGCTGCGGCACGTATATACCAAGCCCGCGATCTCTGCTGGGAGGCGGCTACGGTTCGACCCCTGCCAGCAATCCGATCGGGGCCGAGGGCGGGCAGGAGCTTGTCGAGCATCTTGTGCGGGCGATTCGTTCGCTGTGGGTCTAATTCGCTCAAGTTCCGATTAATATTCTCTACTATAGATAATTGAGAATGGAGTGACGCCATGTCTACACCGATTATGAGACGAAGCCGTGTGCTTCAGCAGCTCCGCAGCGGAGCAATCGTACATAGCATCAAATTGAATTTCGCTGATGCCAGGATCGCAGAAATGGCAGCGTTGTTGGGCATCGACTGCATTTGGACCGACATGGAGCATGTTGCCAATGACTGGTCGATTATCGAAAACCAGATTCGGGCGGCAAAAGTGCATGATACGGATACGATTGTGCGAGTAGCGCGCGGAAGCTACAGCGACTACATTCGTCCGTTGGAGCTTGATGCGGCCGGCATCATGGTGCCGCATGTGAAAAGCGCTGCGGAGGCTGAGGAAATTGTACGTGCTGTCAAGTTTTATCCGATTGGGCTGCGGCCGGTCGACGGGGGGAATGCGGATGGGAGCTATTGCCTGATCCCGATCACGGACTATATACATCAGGCTAATGCGGAACGGTTTGTCATTTTGCAGATCGAAGATCCCGAGCCGCTGGCCGAGATCGACCGGATTGCACAGCTGCCAGGAGTCGATATGCTGTTTTTCGGTCCAGGAGATTTTTCGCAGGCGATCGGGGCGCCGGGTCAACTGGAGCATCCGCAGGTTTGTGAAGCGCGGATTCGGGTCGCGGAAGCCGCTGTACGGGCAGGCATCTTTGCCGGTACGGTCGGGACGCCCGACAATAGCGCCGAGCTAGCGAAGCTCGGCTACCGCTTCATCAACATCGGCTCCGATGTTAACGGACTGGGCTCCTATTTTCGTCGACTGGCGGGAAGACAGCCGGAATCCGTGCATCAGCGAGGAGGCTATTAATGGCAACTTTACGCAAAATCAGAGATGTCGTCATTTACCGCGATGCTTGCTACAACTCGTTTCCGAATGTGGCTCGGATGTCGAACGGCGATCTGCTCGTTGCCTTCCGGCATGCTGCGGACTGGCAGACGGAATTCGGCCGCGTGCAGCACATTGATCCGGGCTCGATCGCTCTTATTGTTAGATCAAGGGATGAGGGGAGCACGTGGAGCGAGCCGTCCGTCTTGCATGACGATTACTTGTATGGCGTTCAGGACCCGTGCCTGAATGTGCTTGGCGACGGGACGGTCTTGGCTACATGCTTTCTTTGGAAAGTGGCCGAGATCGGGGAGGTGGACGAGATCGGCGAACGCAGCGGATATACGAGGCAGATCGGAGACCGCTATGCGGCCAAGCGGATCGGGATCGTAACGAAGCGCTCGACGGACAACGGCAAGACCTGGGATCGGGCGGCGAGTCTGGGATACGGACAATTGGCGCTGCGCGGGAACGGAGCAGAGCTGCCAGACGGTTCTTTTCTGGTTGCCGCTTATACGGAAGGTCTGGACCATTTGTTCGTGGCCAAGACGACGGACAAGGGCTTGAGTTGGTCGCCCCAGGGCGCAATTGCCAAGCCTGCCGATAATTTTCTGAATGAAACGCATCTGTATCGTACGGAGTCGGGCAAACTAGTCGCTTTTATCCGTTCCCAAATCCAGGATGAGCGTCTTCCTGCCGAAAAGCGTTCTCCGTTGTTCACATCGGAATCCTTCGATGACGGCCGCACATGGAGCGAGCCGCAGCAGCACGCGGTTTACGGTCCAACCCCGTTTCATACGATTCGGTTGGCGAGCGGGCGTGTGCTGCTCACGTACGGTTACAGGCTCAAGCCTCACGGCTTGCGCGCCCGACTTCTGGACCCCGAGTGCAAGCGGATTGAAGAGGCGGATGAGATTGTGCTGCGCGATGACGGACCGGGGATGGACATTGGCTACAGCCATGCGGTGCAGTTGCCGGACGGCCGCATCCTGATTGTCTACTACTTCTATGACCGTGCAGATGGCAGACGTTACATTGCCGGCACCTGGTGCGAAGAAATCTGAAGATGACGGTAATCTGAAGGGGGGGGTGGCGGCCCGGGCAGGGATGGGGAACTGATGTGAAGGAATTGTATGATTACCCGCGACTGGTGCGACCTTACGAACCGAGTGGGCTGGTGTATCGGATTATTGGATATGACAGCGCTTTCGATTGCAGCGCTCAGGACCGGAAGAGCCGAAGGCAGGACGCGGTATAAGGGAAATTATCCAAAGGAGCGGATCGAACCATGAAGCAACAAGGGAAGAGGATGACCTCACGCCTCGCCGGCATGCTGCTGCTCGCAGCGATCGGCACGACGGCTGTAGCCGGGTGCGGAGGAGACGAACCGGCAGCCAAGGAAGCCGGGCAGGGCGGCCAGGAAGAGACGCCGAAAAAAGACTGGACGAAGGAAGCCGTTGAACTGACCTATTACTATATGTACAGCGATGATATAGAAAAGTCGTTTTATGATGACTACGGCTCGTTGATTCAGAAGAAATACCCGAACTTTACTTTCAAGTTTCTTCGGAATACAAAGGGAAGCACGTTGGCAGACGTTGTGGCCGCCAAGACGCCCATCGACTTTTTCGGCGGTCAGATCGCCGATATATACAAGCTGAAGGACGTTGACATGCTTGGCAATGTGTCCGATCTGGTCGACATCTACAAGCTGGATATGGGGCGGCTGGAACCGGTAGTGATCGATGTGATGAAAGAGGTGTCCGGAGGCGCCATACCCGGATTTCCGGTCAAAATCAATTCCTTGACTCTTGCTTACAACAAGGACTTGTTCGATAAGTTCGGCGTTCCTTACCTGACCGATGAGATGACCTGGGATCAGGTGGCGGATGTGGCACGCAGGCTGACGCGTAACGAAGGCGGAACGGCATACTACGGATTGGGTCTCAATTCCAGCATGCATCTTGTCAGCCAGGCTCCCCCTCCTCTGCTGGATAGACAAACCCAGCGCGCGACAGTAGCGACGGATTACTGGAACCGGATGCTGAAGCGGCTCGTGCCGCTGGCTTCTCTGGCTGACGATGCGGAGATCAGGAGCAAGCTTGCCAATTACAGCAGTGCGTATTCGATGTTCCACAAAGACCGCACGGTCGCTATTCAAGTCATTTTGAACTCGGCCTATTCGCTCAGCGGGAGTGGAGCCGACATGAATTACGATTTTGCCCGTTTCCCGAGCTTTTCCGATATGCGGAATGCCGGGCCTCAGCCTGCGCCATTCTACTATTTTGTCTCCAAAAACAGTCCGAATCGGGAGGCCGCCTTCCTGGCCCTTAGCGAACTGGTGACGGATGAAAGTCAGGCTGCGCTGGCGAAGCGGGCGCGAGTGCCGGTTCTGAAGGACAAGAAATTGCTGGAGGTTCTCGGCAACGATGAGCCGCTGCTGAAAGGGAAAAATGCCAAGGCGCTCGTTCCGAAGCAGTACGGACAAGTAGTCGGGTTGGATCAGATGGCAGCACAGGCCAACAGCGCGGTTCTCCGCAGCTTCTATGAGGTCGTGGCCGGCAAAAAGGACGTAAACTCCGCCCTGCGGGATGCGGAAGAAGCGGCGAACAAAAAAATCGAGGCGCTGCTCAAGCAATAAGTAGCAATCCCCGATGCCATGACATCTCGTTATCGAGAGAGGAGCGAAATGAAACATGCATCAGAAGGAAGTCGAACGGTACGACGGAACAATACCCAAAGAGCAGGCGATGAGAGGGCAGATCAGCCGGCGCAAGGTGCTGGCCTCAATCGGGCTTGCAGGCGCCGCATTGGTCGCTGCAGGACGGGGGGGACAGGTATTGGGTCCGCTCCAAGCGCAAGCGGTTACAACTGTCACCTACGATACTTATGGCCCTGATCCTTCGCATAAGATGCCGGTCAAGACGTTCACACAGTTGCTGGATGCTGTCGCTTCGCCATCCAAGCCTACCGTGCTCATTGAGCAGGAGATCAAAGTTACCGCCTCGTTCACCGTGCCTGCGGGCGTGACTCTGCTGTTCCTATCCGAAGGAAAGCTGCAGATTCAGTCCGGAATCGTCGTGACCGTTCACGGTGAAATTCATGCCCCGACGAGACAATTGTTTCAAGGTCCCGGCCATGTCGATGGCCTGGGCTCCGTCTGTGTGGACTGGTTTTGCGCAGACGGGGACGCGGTTGCTGACCAGTCGGACGGACTGCGACGCGCCTTCTTCGGTAAGCCGAGGCACGTCCGGTTTTCTGACCGGACGTATCGGTACGAGTCCTCCATTGTCGTTGCCGGATTCGGGCGTATGATGATTGAAGGCAACGGAGCGCGGCTGGTCGACGCCGGCAAATGGCTGGTGGCGATCAATACGGAATGGGGCAGCCGCAACTCGAAAAACTTCAACGGCTTTTTATTTGAAGATTTCGAAGAGCTGTATATGGACCATCTGACGCTGTCTTCGACCGAGGAATACGAGGGGGCGTGGGGATATGGCATTCTGGCCAGCCCGGGCGAGCAGCGGCCGCACCTGAGCGTGGACGGCAGGGCGAATCAGGGCGACGTATCGGAACGGCGCGGCAAGGTGGTTTTAAACCGCCTGACGCTTCGAGGGCAGGGCGGCTCCTATATCAACATGACGGCGCAGCCGACACTGAAGCAAGCGATGTCGCCTTCCTTTATACGAGTGACGCACTGCGAGCAGGCGGAGCTGTCCGATATTGGCATCGAAGGGGATGCGGGCGGCGCGGAAATGATCTGTATCGGGGAATGCGGGAATTTGCATGTGCACGGGTTGACTTATGTACGGGAGGGTGCAGTCGTTCCGGTATCCGTAGGCAAGTTTATCCGCTGCGACCGTCAATTGCTGGAGAGGATGTACATCGATTGTCCGGACCATACGCCGGATTGCTTCGACTTGTCGGCCAAAGATGAAATCATAATTCGGGACAGCTATGTGAACTGGACCGGCGGAGACCGATTCGAGCTGACCAGCGAGTGGAGACAGTATAACATCGATATCGGCCATGTGTATATCAGCAATGTCGGAGGGGGCTGCAAAGACTTTATGACGGTGCAGAAAGCGGCAGCCGGCTACGAAAACACGATCGAATCGATCACTGTGAGCGACATGGCGATTGAAGCAAGATTCATCTCCTCCGGATTTTATGCCAAGCGAACTGCGTTCCACCGCTGCTTGATCCGCTTCACCGCCGGTACAAGCGGATGCTATACGTATAACGATACCGAGTTTCACCACTGCACCTTTTATCCGAGCGAAGACTTGTCCGTGCGCCTCTGGCCGCGCGGCGCCGGCGCGCGATTGAAGCTGAGCCATTGTCTGATCCATCAGCTGCAGCTGTGGACAGGGACCGCCTCGGAATCGACCGATGTGGACATTGCGTTTGAGCATTGTCGGATTTTGTACGAGGATTACCCGGAGAATCCGTTCAACAGCGCGGTTTATTATGGAGTGAATTTAGCCAAAGGCGTTAGGCGGCTGGAATTTTACGATTGCGAGATTGCCGGACCGATGCGAGGAAGAGCGTTCTTCATTCAAAATCGTTCCGGTGCGCCCAACATCGTACGTGAGCTTGTCGTACGCCGCTGCCGCATTGAATTAAGTCGCTCAACCCTTGCTGACGGGATGCTGTCTTATGATTCTGCCGCATTGATCACGATCGACAACAGCATGCAGACGCTCAAAAACCGGATGTGGATTGCGGACAACCGTTTCGGTAAACAAAGCTCTTTGCTGCGCTGCGCTTATTCAAACTCATCCGCGAGCGGCATGGAGGGCATCTTTGTATCGATCGAAGGCAATACGTTTACGAAGGGCGGGACGCAGAGCGTTGATGTGGTGAATCCTTCCGGGGGATTTTGGGATACTGTCGATCTGGCGCTGGTTCGCAATGTATTCGAAGGCAGTCTGGACCCGCTGCAGCTGGCGGATCTGCAAGCTAAAGCGCGCAGCTTTGTCGAGACCAGCAATATCCAACTGGGCAACGCTTGAACCGACTATGGCTGCTCGATGCGGTTAGCTAGGGTTGCACCGTCTAAAGCTTTCTGAATCCGTGCAGGCCGAGTCGATGCTGGAACTGCTGCTACAGTTTGTCAAACCCGGCGAGCACGTTTTCCTGCCCAAAAGTGATTTGTCTCTGCATCGTACGAACGTCCATCCGCAGGTCAGCCATCCGCTCGAACGTGTAATCGACTCCGTTTACGCTCGTAAACAGCGGATTCCATGCTGCAGCAGTTGAACAAATTGACGAATCCGAACCGGATTTATCCGAATCAACAGATTGTTTTGCCTTGACGAATAGCAAGGTAAAGTAAGAAGTAGTGAAAGAAACGACAAACCCGGAAGCCATTGAGCCTCCGGGTTTTGCGATTATAAAATGATCCATTACCTCTGAACACGCCTGCTCATTGCCAAGACGCTTAACACCAAAAAAGATGCTGCACAAACCCAGATCAACGCCCGGTTCCATTGCGGGTCTATACCGAACTTAGGAAAGCTCTCGTTAAACAAATAAAGCGAGAATAAGATCCTTCCGTTCGTAAGTAAATCCAGCACCCATATAAATAACGGAACCGCCATGCCGATAACTCCGTTTCTCCCGAGCACGGTTAACAATAAGGCCAAATGTCCGAGCAGCATAGAGGGAGCCAAAATAGACAACATAAAGTGTTTAAAATCAAGCGTGATAACAAACCAACTGATCAATTGAATGGATACTGTAAAGACTAGCAGCACGAGTGTCATGCCGATCAGCCAGCGTTCCAATAAAAAGCTCCATGTACGAATCGGAAGCGACTTCAACCACATCATCACTTTCGATTCCATATCCTCGGCCATCAATTGGGAAAAGATAAGTATGGAAAATACAGGGGAAGCCACTTCGTAGGCGATCCGAACATTTTTAACGGTTACCGTCCTCCTTACTAGTCCTAGCTCTGGCAAATAAAAACAGACGACAGCAATTGCGATGGCGAAAGCGATAGCAGCCCAGACGATTCCGGAATTAACAATTTTCCAGTGTAAATAATACCGTTTGAACAGTCCATTTTTAATCATATCCGATCCCAGCCTATTTCTTCAGTATTGTAGTTACATCGACGGTTTCCAGAGGTTTGTTGCGAATAGCTTGGTGCAACCGGCGAATCATCGCCTCGATCTGTTCGTTGGAATGAGTATTCATATAGGCCTCGATTTTTTGGAGTGATTCACTCATAGTTTTGTGAACCCTATCCCCGGTTTCGGCTAGACGGAAAGGAGGCGAGTCCTTGTGTGTTAAATAATCTTTAAGCAAATAAGACCATAAATTTTGATTGTCTCCGGATACCGGGCTATTGGCCGATGTTTGCTCGCTTATGTTCATGCTAAGCAAGTTGATAAATATATATTTTGCGACAGGTGATGCTTCATCAAATGACGCTTCCGCTATTGCAGTTTTGCTTACCTTGACGATTGAATCTGTTTGCCGTACAAAGTCGCTGGTGGTTGCGTTGTCTATGATGACGAGAGTAATTTCTTTATCCGGTATCGGATGTTGCATTATACGCGACAGTTCCATTGCCAACTGGTGATAACTCTTAGCGAATTGTTCCATATGACTAGTGGAGATTAAGCTGTTTGCAATCGCCTTTACTTTTAGATCAGGCGTCTCATACACGATCGTTTTCAGGCTGCCGCCCAGCAAGGAAACTCCATATACGGCCGATCCTTCAAATTGGACCGATTGAGTCCCGTTGAGCACCTCTCGGCTAATTTTCCGTAAATTGCTTTCCATTTGGAGAGTTTCCGGATAATGGACCGTTACTAGAAATTGAGCCGGGTAGATAAACGAGTATATTGTTTCAAAATCGTCGTTCGTAATTACCTCGCTTCGGATAAAGTCGTGCTGTTGGAACGATTGATGTGCCACCACTTTGCCGGGAAGCGGATACCAAGCGATGTGACTCGGCAGTAAAAGTTTGTTCCTGTTTGCCGTATAAAGAGGCGCCAACACTTCATACGTTTGGCGATACGGCCGCATCGGCCGCCACTCGTCTATTTTTCCACGATAGGTCATAACGATGTCCGCTTTGACGTTTGGACTTAGCGGCGATGCAAGAGGAATGGCGATAAAATTACGCTCACGATCATAATCGACTGCTAGCCCGTTCACTTGGACCGATGCAAGGTCGAGCTGGTCCCATAGAGTGAATTCCAATTGTGTGACAGGCTGCTGCCCCTTTGGTGCTACGATCATTTTGACCTGAAAATCCATCTCGTCATCCCGATAACTTGCATCGATGTCATAACGGTTCACCCGGTAAGCGGGCAGAGGTGTTATTTTTCCATCCATCGGCTGGTTGGGTAAAAGGAGCTCATCGGCTTTAATCCGCTCCGCTTCAAGAACAGAAGCTAACATCCTTGATTGTTGAAATCGGAAGAAGGCAGCTCCCGTTCCGAAGGTAAGGGAGAGAGCAAGTACTAGAGAGGTGACGGGGATCCAAAACCTGTCGACCTCTTTGCGTTTTCGTCGTACTAGCACAATGGTCAAAAGGACGAAGGAGGCTGCCAAAGCGAAATAAAAGACGCGATACAGCCAGAAGGTGACGTCTTTGATAAACCCGGCGAAGTACTCCATGTAATAGCCGAACGGAACAAATACGTTCAGAAAATCCCGGACTGCAACCGGGATCGCCGGGTAATAAACCATCAGCCCGATCGGGCTGAACGCACACCAGATCAGAAGTGCAGCTACGTAAGCGACCCGGCCTTTAGTCGCGTAACCGGTTACAAAACCGGCGCAAACGATAAAGCCTAAAGGGATAGCTGCCGAAGCAAGCAGACCCGCTATGTACAGACGTTCGGCCGGCGATATGTCCACTCGGGCAGTCAGCCAAATGACAACGGGAATTGCCGATACAAGTAAGAAGGGCAGCAGGATGGCAGTCAGTTTGGCACTAATCCGTTTCGAGCTGGAATAAGGAAGGCTAAGCAGCAGTTGGGCGACTCCTGTTGTTTGGTCCTCTCTCGCTTTATAAACGCTCGATACGAGTGCAATCATCGTTATGGGGAACAAAAACCAGTATTGGAACTGTCTTATAAAGTATCCCCAATGGACGATTTTCGCCAAATCTTCCACCGTTACATAGATCAAAATACCGTAACCGATCGCTAAAGCTATTGCAATTTGAAATGTAATTCCGCGCAGAAGGAGGCGAAGCTCGATTCGAAGCATGTAGAGCCATTCACTCAATAGAATGACCTCCTATGAGAGCCATGTAAGCGTCTTCTAGATTTGGCGATGCCAAAACCGCTTGCCCGATTGGAGTTTCGTCGGATAAAACCCGGAGTTCATAACCGTTCTGAACGGTACGCTGGGATAGAAAGTTTTTCTTCGAACGAATTTCGGCCGATTCTTGTTTGTTTACGATAGTCGTCCATACTTTGCCCTCCATCCGGTCGAGAAGAGTCTCTGGCTGTCCCTGGAACAAGACGTTTCCCGCGTGCATAATCGCCAGCTCTGTGCAGCTGGTTTCGATATCGCCGACTATATGAGTGGACAAAAGTACGATCCGGTCGACGCTTAGCTCGCCGAGCATGTTTCGAAACCGGATTCGCTCCTCTGGATCGAGTCCGACCGTAGGCTCGTCCGTAATAATAATTTGTGGATTTCCTAGCAGTGCCTGAGCGATGCCGACTCGTTGACGCATTCCTCCGGAATACGTCCTGATCTTGAATTTCCGCTTATCGGCTAAATTTACTTCCTCCAGCACGGCGTCGATTTGTTTTTTTCTGTGAACAGGATGTCTGATTCCTTTCAGAATGGCGATATAATCGAGAAACTCCTCCCCGGTTAATCGTTCATAAAGTCCGAAATGCTGTGGCAAATATCCGACTACTTTGCGAATTTCATGATCGTCTTTGCCGAGAAGCAGCTCTCCGAATCGGACTTCGCCACTTGAAGGCGCTTGTAAAGTCGCGAGTATTTTCATCAGAGTCGTCTTCCCGGTGCCGTTAGGTCCCAGCAATCCGAACATGCCGGAGCCGATTGACAGGTTAAGTTGCGATAGCGCATGGTGATTGCCGTATTTCTTGCTCAAGTTTTTGATTTGGATGTTCATAGGGTCAACCGCCTTTATTAAATAGAACTCATGAGTATATTTATAACCTAAATAATACCATTATTAGTTTGTTTATGGAACATGAGTTACGTTGAAATATAGATTCTCGCTTATGCAAAATAGCAGCAATCAATAAGTGTCTAGGCTCAAATAAACATAAAGACTGGGAAATAGATATTAAAAAAAGAAGCTCCCTCCACAAAATGGGAAGGAAGCTTCTTATAAAAGTGTCTTCAATAGCGATAATTACCGGCCCAAATTCAAAGTCTTGCCCGTCTCCGCCAACGTTTTAATATTGCTCAGCACAATCGGCCACGATTCCGGCGTTTTGGCTTGAGACGGGTGGTTGGCCGTCCATTGATCGTTGACGAGCACCAGTTTGGTGCAGTCGCCGACCGTTTCGAGCGTCATTGTAATTCTCGATTCCAGCTCGGCGTGATTGGCGTAGTAGGACGGTCCCGGATGCTCCAGAAAACTCATCAGCCGGTAAGGCTCGAATACGAGCACGGTGCCGTATACGTGAACCGTTTCTTCGCCGTCGCTTCCCGGACCGACGTATTGGAAGGAGCTTCCCGGCTCGAACGTGGATTGGAGGATGCTGCCAAAAAAGATTTGCTTCACATACTCCGGCTTCGTAAGAATGTCCCAAATGTGTTCGGGTATCGCTCCTATATACGTGATAAATGTTTGTTCCATTGGCGATTCGGCCTCCTTATACGGATTCGAAGGGCAGATCCGTTGCACGATCCGCTATCCGTTTGATAATGTACATCATAGAGCAGCCCCATACAGGCTGTATTGTAAAAACGCGACAGCGCTCCTCATCACCGGATGAGGACGGAAGAGCGGGGAGGAGCAGGTATGCAGTCGAACGTGGACCATTCCGGCAAGGGCATTTTGAATCAGGAAGCGGGCAAGCATAAATTTCTTATCACCCGCCATGCTCCCTCGCCGGAGCTTGCGCCGTTTATTCTGCGGTATTGGGTGGCGCGATGGGATTTGCGAGGAGAACCGCCTTACCGGCAAGTCGTCTTATCGCATCCGAATGTCAATCTTGTATTTGAGAAAGAAAACACGCGGATTTACGGCATTCCTTTACAAACATCTTCCCAACTGCTGTACGACCAGGGAATGGTGCTGGGGGTCATGTTTAAGCCCGGCGGCTTTTATCCGTTCTGGCGATCCCCCGTATCCGGGCTGACCGGCCGTTCCGTCCGTTTCGGGGAAGTGTTCGGCTGCGACGCCCGGCCCGTCGAGGAAAACGTCTTGTCGGCGGCTGATGACGCCGGGGTTGTGGAGGCGGCGGAACGGTTTTTTCGTGAAAGGCTGCCGCAGGCGGATGACAGTCTCGATCTGGCATGCCGGATCGTCGAGACGATTGAGCGGGAACGGGCGATTACGAAGGTGGACGATGTCGTGTCGCGCTTCGGGTGCAACAAACGTACGATTCAGCGGCTGTTCGATAAGTACGTGGGGTTACCCCGAAATGGGTCATTCAGCGGTATCGGCTGCACGAAGCGGCGATGCAGATGGAGAAGGGGCTGATTCCGGATTGGGCCAAGCTGTCGGTGGATCTGGGTTATTACGACCAAGCTCATTTCATCAAAGATTTCAAAGCGGTGCTCGGACGGTCGCCGGAAGAGTATATTCGCGCTATGGGGGCGGGTGGCGCCAGCCATCACGAGTAACGAGCTTGGATAGAGATAGGACCAGGAAAGGAGATTAGGATGGATATTCGAATGTTGGGGGAAGGCGAACAACCGCCTATGGAGCTGCTGTTGAATGCAGACCCTTCCAAACAGCTGGTTGAACGTTATTTGCAGAGAGGAACAAGTTATGTCGCGGTCGATTCCGGCGAAATCGTCGGCGTGTACGTGCTGCTGCCTACGAGGCCGGCGACGGTGGAACTGGTCAACGTATCCGTCCGCGAAGAGCATCAGGGGAAAGGGATCGGCAAGCAGCTTGTCCGGCATGCGGTTTGGCAGGCAAGAGAAGAAGGGTATCAGACGATTGAAGTCGGCACCGGCAATTCCAGCGTCGATCAGTTGGCGTTGTACCAGAAGTGCGGATTCCGTATGGTCGGGATCGACCGCGACTTTTTCCTGCGGCATTATGAGGAACCTTTATTCGAGAACGGCATCCAGGTGACGGATATGGTGCGATTGTCGCAGGATTTGTAGGGCGGATTGTGAGTTGTACAGGGCCGGACGTAGCAGGGAGCTGTGCATGAAGGAGCGTCGGGGAATGATTTCTCCGGCGTTTGTTTAAATTTTCCAGAAAGTTTAAGTTCTTTACCGTACTAAAGTGAAGGAAAGGGTTTCCTTACTTGGCGTTAGTGAACATATACTCAGGTTCGATGACTAACGAATCGGATCGTGCTTATCGCTGAAAAACGACGTCAATCCAGACTTAACGAATCCAGGGATCGTTATCGGACCGAAAGTGGAAAAAAACGATCCGATTTGCGGGAATAATCATACAAGAGTTCGTTACAAATTCAAACGCCCGCATTCGGCTCTGATAACGAATGGTGGGTTCGTTAGCCATCATAACACAGTTATGAAGACAGCACTACCTGAGGGCGAGCGGCTGGAGCGAAGAACCCATTCCCTTCCACGCGCATACGTTTGGGTTTGCACGTCAAAGGACCGTCCGGACGTTCCCCTGACGGTTCTTCTTTTCTAGTCGGAACGTGTCGCAGGAACATTCATCGTGGTATCTGGGCCTTGTGACCCTTGCTCATGGGAAGGAGGTAGACGAATAAGGGGGGTGTCCGGGCCTCCCGCCAGTTGCAAAATGCAAGAAGTCCGTAGCCGGAGTCAATCGGTTCCGTGGTATCATCAGGCTGCGGTTATGCATACCGCGCGAATCGTTCGAGAGAACGGCGTATTATTGCGTGAGCGAAAAGCCGATTGCCGGCAAGGGGGACCGAAACGATGCCGTATGAAGCTTTCAAACCGGATGTAATGAGAGCGATGCTGAATAAAATCGACAAGCACATTTACGTACCGCTGGCCGAATTAAGCGTAACTGCCTGGGTGACGAAGGAACCGGTCGTTTATGCGGAGCGGACGTCCGGAACAAGGATCGAGCTGATCACCGGAGAGCGGTGGGGTGAATTGTGGGATTGCGCCTGGTTTTATTTTGCCGGCAAAGTGCCGGAGGAAGGGCGGGGCCGCAATGTTGTATTGTTGATCGATGTGAACGGGGAGCTTGGTCTGGTAGACGAGGAAGGCTCTCCCGTGCAAGGACTGACGAATGTCAGTTCCTCGTTCGACTTGTCGCTGGGACGGCCGGGCAAACGGGTAGTTCCGGTCAGCGCCTCGTCAACGGGGAGTGAAACGATCGGACTGTGGGGCGACGCCGGGTGCAACGACTTGTTCGGCCATTACCGCAGCGGAACGCTGAAGGAAGCGGTGATCGCCTTATGCAGAGAAGACGTAAGACAGCTGTACTATGACGCGGAAGTACTGCTTGAAACCGCGGAGAACCTGCCGGAAACGAGCGCCCGGAGGGAACAAATCTGGAATGCGCTTTACGAGGTTTCGCTGTTTTTGACGGATCTGTCCGGGGATCAGGTTGCGGAGGCGCGGCGGGTGCTGGACGAACAGCTGAGCAAGCGCGGGGGAGACCCGGTGCTGACCGTCAGCGCGATCGGTCATGCCCATATCGACCTTGCCTGGCTGTGGCCGCTGCGGGAGACGGTTCGCAAAGGGGCGCGTACGTTCGCCACCGCTCTGCGGATGATGGAGCAGTACCCGGATTATGTGTTCGGAGCCAGCCAGCCGCAGCTGTACGATTGGATCAAGAAGTCTTATCCCGGGTTGTACGAGCAGGTCAAAGAGCGGGTGCGCGAAGGGCGCTGGGAGCCGCAAGGGGCGATGTGGGTCGAGTCGGATACAAACGTGCCCGGAGGCGAATCGCTGGTCAGGCAGATTTTGTACGGCAAACGGTTTTTCCGCCAGGAATTCGGCATCGAGGTGAAGTCGCTGTGGATGCCGGACGTTTTTGGCTATACGGCCAGTTTGCCGCAGCTGCTGAAGTTGTCCGGCGTAAGTTATATGATGACACAGAAGCTGTCGTGGAGCGTATACAACAAACATCCGCATCACACGTTTCGATGGGAGGGCCTCGACGGTTCGGCTGTGCTAACGCATATGCCGCCCGAAGATACGTACAACAGTCCGGCCGCTCCCCGGTCCGTCACCAAAGCGGAAAACGCTTATTTGGACAAGCGCGTATCCGCAAATTGTCTGATGCTGTTCGGCATCGGCGACGGCGGCGGCGGTCCGGGAGAGGAGCATTTGGAGCGTCTGGCCCGCGAGCAAAATTTGCTGGGCTTGTGTCCGGTCGTACAGGAGCCTTCCTGGGTTTTCTTCGAGAAGCTGAACCAAGGCGCATCCCACTACGCAACTTGGCGGGGAGAGCTGTATTTGGAAAAGCATCAGGGGACGTTGACCAGCCAGGGGAGAAACAAATGGTACAACCGCAAACTGGAAAAAGCGCTCCGCGAGCTGGAATTTGCCTCGGTATTGGCCGAAAGGCCCGGTATGAGCCCAAGCGGCGCTGCCTTTCCCTACCCTTCGGAACGGCTGGAGAGCATCTGGAAAGAAGTGCTGTTATACCAGTTCCACGATATATTGCCGGGCTCGTCGATCAAGCGGGTGTACGATGAGTCGCTGGAGCGTTATGCGGTGATGCTCGCGGAAGTGGAGCATCTTATTGCCGAGCGGTATGAGGCGATTGCGCAATCGGTATCTGCGCAGGGTGAGTCCTTGACGGTTTTTAACTCCTTGCCGTGGGAACGCGAGGAGTGGCTGAAAGCGGACGGACGGTGGGTGTACGCCTGTGTGCCGCCGATGGGGTATGCCGTCGTTTCGGCATCGGCGCTGCAGACCGCGGATTTTTCACCGCTTCGGGCATCGGCTTCGCTCGGGTGCCTCGAAAACGATTTGTTGAAGCTTTCGTTTAACCCGGACGGCACGATCGCTTCGATCTACGACAAGGAGCATGCGCGCGAGCTCGTTCAATCCGGGGCATGCGCCAACGATCTGAGCATATACGACGACAAGGGCAATGCGTGGGACTTCCCGCACGATTACCGGCAGCTTCAAAACGACAAGCCGGCGCTAGTGGAAACGAAGGAAATTTCGGACGGACCCGCGGCAGGACTGCTGCACCGTTATCGCTATGGCCGGTCGGAGTGGACCCAGAAGGTGTTGGTTACGCTGGGAAGCCGCAGAATCGATTTTGTGACCCGGGTAAACTGGCGGGAGTCGGAGAAAATGCTGCGGACCTCGTTCCCGGTCGATATTCGGTCAGAGACGGCAAGCTGCGAGATTCAATTCGGCTTCATCCGCAGACCGACGCACCGCAACACGATGTGGGACTATGCGAAGGATGAAATATGCGCCCACCATTGGATCGACCTGTCCGAGCCGGATTACGGCGTCGCTTTGCTGAACGACTGCAAGTACGGCCACCGGGCGGAAGGCGGCACGCTCGATCTGAACTTGCTGCGTTCCTCCGGCCATCCGGACCCGGAAGCGGACCGTGCGGAGCATGAGTTTACGTATTCGCTGTATCCGCATCGGGGCGATCATATCCAGGCGAAGACATACAAGCGCGGCTATGAGCTGAATGTGCCGCTGCGCACGGCGGCTGGCGCGGGGGCAGCCCCTGTAGTCCATAAGCGGGAATCGTCAGGATCGTTTCTGGAGCTTGATCATCCGCTCGTCATGGTGGAAGCGGTGAAACGTTCCGAAGACGATGACGGCATCATTGTCCGCCTGTATGAAACGTCGGGAACGCAGGCGACGCTCAACCTCGCCGCGGGTTGGCCCGTTGCGCAAGCTTGGGCGGCCGATCTGCTGGAGAATCCGCTTGAGCCGATTCCATGCCGCCCGGACGGCAAGCTGATCTTGCGTTTTCGCCCATTCGAAATCCGTACCATCAAGCTTGCGTTCCTGGCCGAAGCGGGTGCCGATTAAGGGGAGGATCGGCGTCCCGCTTCGTCTTCATCCGAGAACCGGTATTGGCGCTGCTTCTCCAGACGGTACTGCTGAGGGGTGAGCCGGAACATTTTTTTGAAGACGCGGCAGAAATGCGCCGCATTCGGAATGCCCGACTCTTTACCGATCCGCTCGATGGACAGCGACGTAGTTTCCAGCAACAGGCAGGCCCGCTCCAGTCTTTTTCGGGAAACGTAATCCCGAAGCGTACTCCCGGTGTATTGCCTGAACATGTTAGACACGTAATTGGGAGACAAGTGAAGCTCGGAAGCGAGCCGCGACAACGAAAAATCTTCGGTGTAGTGATGGTCGACCCATTTGATCATATGCTCCGCATAATGACCGGGAATCCCGGTCTTTTCCCGTTGCCCGGTCATTGTAGAAGGGAAGACGTGCAGCTTCAGATAAGAAATCAACTGCAGGACGAACAGCATGGCGGTTTCCTGCTGCTCCTCAGCGGTACAAAGTTCGAGCGATTCGCTGGCCTGCCCGATCGCCTGCTCCAGGTAGTCCTCCTGCCGGTCGGTCAACTGGAACACCGGGCAATCGGGCGGCTGCTTCTCCAGATTCGATAAAAATTCGTACAATAACGGAAACAATAACGAGCACGGCTCGGTCCACGGCAGCCTGATTTTCAGGCAAGTGCGGACATAGGGAGGGTATACCCGCAGAGCGTGCACCTGATACGGCGGAAACAATAACAGCGACCTGGGGCCGAACTCGTATCGCCGGCCATTCACGACCGTTTCCCCGGAGCCCTCGTGCACGAATAGAAACTCGAAGCCTTCATGAGCGTGAAAACACTCCATCGTCCCGCTCTGGACTTCACCTCTGTACAAGTAGTAATGCCGAT
Source organism: Paenibacillus oceani (assembly GCF_014705615.1). Lineage (GTDB taxonomy): Bacteria > Bacillota > Bacilli > Paenibacillales > NBRC-103111 > Paenibacillus_AB > Paenibacillus_AB oceani. The sequence continues at coordinate 30,134 of NZ_JACXJA010000044.1, read as the reverse complement.
TCCATTTGATTTGGCTGAGTCGCTGCATGACGGTGTCCCTCCCCGAAAATACGATGACATCGTTTTTCTCCACTCCATTATAAGTGAAGCTCCGGACAAAAGTAAGCGTTTACGAGGTTTAGTGGTGCAAAGTGCAAGAAGAGTGTAGCCGGAATCAATCGGCCGCGTGCTATAGTACAACTGCAAACCAAAATCGACATCAAAAGGGGGGACGTCCGGAAACATGTCGCTTATTCGTGTAGGAGTAGTGGGAGTTGGCATCAGGGGCAGACATGCGCTGGAGATTCCGTTGTCCGGAATGGACGGAGTCCGGCTAAAGGCTGTCAGCTTTTATCCGGAATCGGAGCCGGTATTATGGGAAGGAGGCGGCGAAGCATCGGCAATAGATTACGCCAAGCGATATGGAGCGGAGTACGTGGAAGACTGGAGGATGCTCGTTCGCCGGGATGACATCGATTTGATCAGCGTGATGGTGGAGCCCGCGAAGACGGCCGAGGTCGTACGGGAAGCGGCGGCTGCGGGCAAGGCGATGGTCTGCGACAAGCCGATTGCCGTTCATGTCCGCGATGCGGAGTCGATCTGCAGGGCGGTTGCGGCTGCCGGCGTTCCAATGCTCGTTTTTTTCTGGCTGAGGCACACGGCATCGTTCAGGCATATTTCCAACAGGCTTACTGCGGGGGAAATCGGCAAACCGCTCGCCGCTTCGGTCGAGTTATGGATGGACGGCGGGCCGCTTCCAGGCTTCCGGGCCACTAAAGCGTATGTGGACAGTTACGGCGGGGGAGAGGTGACGAATTTCGGCTGTTATGCGATCGACTATTTGTGCCGGCTGCTGGGCGAGCCGGTCGCCGTACAGGCGATGCTGAGCGATGCTTTTTACGACGATTACGCGCAAGTCGGGATGGAGTCGCTCGGGACCGTACTGATTAAGTTTGCCAGCGGCGCCGTCGGCCATCTTGTGACCGGCCGCATTCCGGGCAAAGCGGGGTGCCCGATCATCCGCGCTTCGGTTACCGGAGAGAAAGGGACGTTGTATGCGGACGGCGCACAGCTGTCGGCAAACGTTTACGGTGAGCAGGACGCCAGGCTGGAAATGGCTCCGAAGGCGCAGGAGGAACTGCTGGCCGATTTCGTACGGGAACTGAGAACAGGAAGCTGGAGCGGCAACTTGCCCGGCGCCGAGGATGCGCTTGCCGTCACGAAGGTGCTGCGAGCGGTGTATCGCTCCGCGCAAATCCAGGAACAGGTGCTGTTGTGACGAAGGAGCAGACGAACATGAACCGATTGGGATATGCTTTGATAGGCGCGGGAAAACCGAACATAGCGACAAGCTGTCACTTGCCGGCAGCGATGCAAATTCCGCAATGGGACGTAGTGCTTCTGATGGACGTCGATTTGGGCGTCCGAACGTATGCCGAGCGCTGCAAGGTCGAATGGACGAACGATTTCCAGGAGGTGCTGCGGCGGGACGATGTCCACGTCGTCGATATTTGCAGTCCGGACTGGCTCCATGCCGAGCAGGTGATGATGGCCCTTGAAGCCGGAAAGCATGTCATCTGCGAAAAGCCGCTTGCGTTAAGCGTAGCTTCCGCACGAATGTTGGCGGACACGGCCGCGCGGCTGGACCGGAAGCTGCAGATCGTTACCAATTACAGATACCAGTATAAGTGGCAGCAAATCAAAGAGACGATTCGAACCGGCAAAATCGGCACCCCGAAAATGCTTCGGTACAGCTTGCAGGGACGCTTTTTCCCTTACGATGCCGGCAGCTTTTACCGCAAAGCCGAAAGCGGGGGGCAATTTATTCATAATGGCGTACATTACATGGATCTGATCGGCTGGCTGCTCGACTCGGAGCCCGAGACGGTGTCGGGCCGCACGCTCGCTCATTATCCGGGTGAAGACCGCATGGAGACAGACAACTACATGATCAGTCAGATCCGGATGAGAAATGGCAGCCTGGCCGTATGCGAGCTGAATATGACGATGATGGAGCCGGAAGGATTTCCGACCCGCGAGCGATTGTCAATCGTTGGCGATAAAGGCGTCATCGACTTCGATAACGCAAAGAGTAGTCTGGTTTCGTTTACGGGACACGGACTGCGGATGCAGGCGCTGACGCATGACGATTCGGTTGCGGCCTACACCTCGCTGTTCCGCGAGTATGCGGAGAGCATCGTCGGCGCTTCCCCGCAAGCCGTTTCCGCCGATTTTTCCTTGCGCATATTCGAAGCGTGTGTAGGGACGATCCTGTCGGCCAAAACGGGGAAAACCATACGCCTGCCGATCGGCGGGCCGGATGACAAGGTATGGAAAGCTTGATCGATACGTATTCGAGGAGGGGTTCCTATGAAAAAAACAGTTGTAACGTTTACCGTTCTGACCATGCTGACCGCTTTGTTCGCGGGTTGTAGTTCAAAGAAGGAAACCGGAGAGGCTCCCGGCGATCATGTGAAGCCCGAGGAGGCAAAGCCGGTAGAGCTTTCCGTGTACCGCTTCCGGACGAACCTGACCGACGACGAGTTCAAACGGTATTTTATCGAGCCGGTTCGCAGCAAATATCCGCACATTACGCTAAAGATGATCGTCGAGGATAAAGGAACGACCCCGGAAGAGCTGCTTGCATCCGGCAACTTCCCCGACATCGTCTTTACCAGCACGAGCGACCTGCAGCGGCTGAAAGATTACAAGGTGCTTCAGCCGTTGGACGAGTATGTCAAGAAAACGAATGCGGACCTGGGCAAAGTAAATCCGACGATCATCGAGACGCTCAGACAATTCGGGGATCGCGGGGAACTACCGGCGCTGCCGTTCTCCGTCGGCGTCGGGGTTATGCTGTATAACAAGGACATCTTCGATAAATTCGGAGAGGAGTATCCGCGGGACGGCATGACGTGGGACGAAGTGATTCAGCTGTCCAAGCGGTTGTCCAGAGAGGATGGAGGCGTCCGGTATATCGGATTCGACCCGAGTGAGCCGGCTCTGATCGCTTCCCAGCTGTCGCTGTCGTTCGTCGACCTGGCGACCAGCAAGAGCGTAATCGACTCGGAGGAGTGGAAGCGAGTGTTTCAGATGGTACAGCAGTCGTATCAAGCTTCCGGAATCCTGGGCAATGAGGTGCCGATCGGCCGAGAAGTATTTATCAAAGACAAAACGCTTGCGATGTTTCCGCTGTGGGCCGACAATTTCGTCGGCAGATTCGAAGACGAGCTCAAAAAGGGCGGATTTAATCTGAACTGGGATATGGTCGCCTTGCCCAACTTCCCTGAAGCGGTCGGCACAGGCCGCGAAGCAACCACGCATTCGATGGTGCTCTCCAATTTGAGCAAGCATAAGGACGAGGCGTTCCAGGTAATGGCGCACATGCTGTCCGACCAGGTGCAAAGCGAAATGACGAAAAACGGAAGAGTCACCCCGCTGGCCAGCGCCGACATCCAGAAGCTGTTCGGAGCCAACCTGCAGAACATGAAAGGCAAACATGTCGCCGCAATCTTCAACGCGACTCCGCGCAAGATGCACAAGCCGTCCCCGTACGATCAGACGATCGTCAGGCCAGAGGCGTGGAACGCCGCAGTCGCCATTCGGAAAGGCCAGGACTTGAACACGGTCATTCGGACAACGAAGGAGCTTGTAGATAAAAAGATCGAGGCCGAACTGAAGAAATAGAACACAGGGATCATCGAAATTCTAGTTTTGAGGAGGGCTGTTGATGCGTTGTCAAGATAGGGAATCCGTAAACCCGGTGGATCAGAACCGGCATAGGATGCAAGGAGAGGAGCAGGTTCAGGACGGTAAAAAGATAAGCCGCAGAGCGCTTATGGCGTCGCTTGGCATAGCCGGTGCAGCCGTCGCTTCCGGCGGGTTGGTTCAAACGATTCATGCTGCCGGGAATCCCCACGATAGTAGCGGCGAACTAACGGACCTGCAAACAAGGGCAAAGTCCAGTTTGGTAAGCGCAATCAATGAAAATGCCGCGCAGTTGGCGGATATAGCGCTAAATGTAAAGTCCTTCGGCGCGAAAGGTGACGGGGTGACGGATGACGGCACGGCGATTCAAGCCGCGATTGATGCTTGTACCGCAGCCGGAGGCGGCGTTGTATACGCACCGCCTGGAACGTACTTGATCGGCGGCGATCAATATATCAATGTTAAAGCAAACGTAATCTTACACGGCGCCGGTTCTGCGACAAAGTTCATATCAGGAACAGGAGGCAGACACGGGAATCATATATTGGTTTACCTCAAGGATAACGCAGCCATTGAAGATTGCCATCTATCCGGTTCGGATTACGTCAAACCGTCTGGTGGAGCGGACTACATCGGTTACAACAAAATAGGAGTTGGCACGCAAGGGGCGGCTGCAGGCAAAGGTTTCAGAGTGTCGCGTGTAGGCTTTGAAAAGTTTCTGAACAGTCATGTGTATGTGCATGACGGACATTCAAACGCATTAATTGAAGATTGCTACACGTTCGGTACACAAGTGGGCCACTATGCAGAAGCTGATGCGAATCATCTTGTTACCAACTGGAATGCAGCCAAAAATCCTGCGAAATTAGGTGCAGGTGCTCAGGTGTATAGCTTGACCAACTTTTATAATTCCGGAAGCGCAACTCCTTCCTTTGATGTCGTGATCAGAGGTGGAAGACACCTGAATATCAATGACGCTTTTGTTGGTATTAATGGAAACAGCAAACGTCATACCGTTACGGGCAACATTTCGGTCAAGAACGAAACAGGGTATTACGGCGGTTGGGGAATCGATATTAACACCGGGGATGAAGTTGTCGCAACGGGTAACTTCCTGGAAGGGTATACGGCGGGGTGCCGTCCATACGGTTCAGTCAACTGCAATATCTCAGGTAACACGTTCAAATCGGACATCGGTGTATGGCTGCAGGATGCCGCGTCTGTCAAAAATACAGTCACCGGGAATACGGTTATTTTGACAGGAAACAATCCATCCATAGCTTACAAAACAGGTGTGTTGGTTGAAGGCTCGCAAAACAATACGATCGGCGCAAATATGATAGACGGTAAAAGCATAGCTAATTCTCGCGGTATTTACTTCGAATCTTCCGCGATCGGGAACAACGCTTCTGCCAATACGATTGCAAATACGAACACAGGCATCGAATCCCAAAATGCCAGCAGCGATTCTAACTATGCCTATGCGAACGTGTTTCGGGCCGTTGCAACAAAGTTCCCGAGAGCCATTTTCTCAAACTTCTTTCAAGATGTGCGGGGCATTTCCGGTACGGCGTCCAACGCCAATAATCTCGGCGGCAGTGTAACGATTTTAGAGTCGGATACAAGTCAAACCGTGTCATTTGCCAACGTGGAGCCTGATGCAAACTTTCGTATTTTGTTAACTGTCCGCAGTGTGTCGGGATCGCCTGCAAGCGGAGCTTACATTCCACTGGCACCGAGCGGTAAGGCGGCAACCGGATTTACAGTTCATCTTCAAGCTGCCCCAGGTCCGAGAAGTTCGATTACGTACGAATGGTTTTTGTTTAGAGCATAGTGCACAATCTCCCTATGGCTAACGTCAACGAAGGAGGAAATCGAGATGGAGAACAGTTCAGCAAAAAACGACAACAGCTGTCAAGATGAATGCCGCGCTGATTCAAGGGAGTTTTCCCGCAGAAAGATGCTTGCCGCGATCGGAGGGGCCGGTGCGGCTGTGGTTTCGGGAGGATTGATGGCAGGGCTCTCCTCTCCGCTTGGCGGCGGTGGGGACGTTTATGCCGCCGTATACGGGAACGGCTCAAATAAGAAGAAATCGGTCAAAGCCGACGAAGTGGCCTACCGTTATTCGGACGGACTGCCGGAGCGGACCGTAGGGGATAAGCTTCGCGAGGCGATCGACGTTTCAGATTTCGGCGCGACCGGGGACGGGACGACCGACGATACCGCGGCCATTCAGCAAGCGATCGATACGGCTGCCGGAATCGGCGTAAGGGAAATCCGCTTCTCCCCCGGGACTTATCATACAGCCGGGGCGCTGACGAACACGTCCGCCGTGCTTTTCGTCGGGGATCGTGTACTCTTTACTTCTGGCTCGTATGCCGCAACCAGCTTGTCTGATCTGGAAGAGCGTCTGGAAGTCGTCGCGGGCTCGGCGGTTTATGTGGATTCGTTCCAGGCTCTCGAGTCGGAGAGCGACGACACGGGGCGGATCAAGCGCGCGATCGCAGCTCTCCCGGGACGCGCAGAGCTTGTGTTCGCGGGACGGGCGTATACGATCAGCGAGCCGCTCTTGATTGCAACCGGGGGGATACGGATACGCGGAGCAGGCAAAGGAAGAACGATTATTAAAACCACTTCTGTCAGTGATCACGTCTTTGAAACGAAGCCGGATATTACCCGGTTGTACAATGTTCATTTCGAAGGTATGCAAATTCAGATGCCCCACAACTCCACAGGGACTGCCCTTAAGGTTAGCAATCCAAATCATTTGAGCATAGTTGATGTCTGGATCACTTCGCCTTACGGAGAAAAATCTACGGGTACCGGTATCCACATCCATCGCAACCAATATGCCGCAGACGGGTATTTCGGTCAAATCGTCCGTTCCCGGATCGAGAAGCAAGGAACCGGCATCCGGATCGAGGGTGTCAATCCCGGAGCGGCCAATGTCCATTGGATCGAACGTTCGTCGATCGACAACAATTCCGTGTACGGCATTCATTGCAAAAATACGACTTCGGTCCGCATCCATCAGTGTCATGTCGAGATTAATACGATTGGCGTTTATTTGGAAAGCTCCAACGATACGCATGTGAGCAAAGGTTATTTCGAAAGGCAGGCCCAATATGACGTAGTGATTGCTTCCGGCAGCGGATGTCTGCTGGACGGCAACCGGTTCGCCGCTACCGCTCCTAACTTCCAGCCGGGATGCGCCGTACGAATCGATTCGGGCACCTTCAATCGGATCGTCGATAACTGGTTTGTGGAAGTGTTCCCATTTTACGATATGAAGATCGGCTCGGCGGCCGGAGGCACCTTCGTTGAGAACAACTTGGCCAAAAATGCCGATCAGCACGGGGGATGGGCCACATCCGGAGTCCAGACGGAGGATCAGGGCACGGGGACGGTTCAAGGTAATCTGCTGCTGACTGCCGGCGGCGCGTACAGGAAATATTATCAGGGAACTCACTTGTTCCGGAAACTGGTCGCGGAAGAGCCGATTTACCCGCAAAACAAAACGGCCGGTGACTATGCAGGCGCGGGTAATCCCGAGGGAGCCGTTACCGCGGACAGAGGCAGCATCTATCGTCGGACGGACGGAGGCCCGGGTTATTCGGTGTATGTGAAGGAATCCGGGGACGGAACGAATACAGGCTGGAGAAAGCTGGGGAGATTGGCCGCCCAGCCGGATTCCCAGGCTGCGGACATTAGTGCTTTGAGGGCCGATTTTAACGCCCTGCTTGCCAAGTTGCGCGCCGAAGGGTTGATGGCTTAAGCGCGCAACCGGCTCGCGTCCTCGATATAAGCCGGAGCAAACGAGCGGTTGACTTCCGTTAACCGCCTTCGTTTTCCCCGGCTTTGCAACTGCCGGCCGCGTCGAACAATTCCTCGCCGGCCCAGCCGTAGCAATAATACAGCAAATCGTCCGCGGCGCTGCGGCGGGCTTCCCCGATCGCTTGGGTAAGCTCCTCGGTGGACAGATTCCACATCTGGATGCCGCTGAAAATATAGGTGCCCGGCTGCGACTGGCGGCGGACCTTGTCATTTTCGACGCTGACGAATTCGATCGGGAAGCCTTGGCGGACAAACTGCTCGTATGTTATCGGATAGCTCATGCCGAACAGCCGTTGAAACGCGCGAAATGCGTGTTCCTGCTCCTCCGGGGTCGAGGCGAAATAGCGGATCAATCCCTGGACGTCTGCGCCTCCTCCCAATTTGTGATACGGGAAATGTTTGAGCGCCGGGGATACCCGGGTCAGCCTGGCATAGTCCTGGCCGAGCAGCCAGGCATAAGATGGCGGCCACAAATCGAGCCAGCAGACGATGGACGGATTGCGCTCCGCCAGAGAAGCGGTCAGCTTTTCGATAAACTCGGAAACGTTGTCCTGTTTAAACCGCACCCAGGCCTGCATGCTTTCGGATGTCGTCATCACATCAACTGCCTGATCGAACTGCTTGGCCGACAGCAGCGAAGCGATCAGCACCATATCCAGCTGCAGCAGATCGGTATTAATGCCTTGATCGTCCATTTTGGCGCGGCACCGGTCGCAGAAGCAACTGAAGATGCCGCTGGGGTTGACCGTTTTGCCGGCCCAATCGGGGTAACGAATCCGGTCAAGCAAAAACGTCGTGCAGCCGTATCGTTCACTCGTGGCCGCCAGCACCTCAGTCCACATGCCGACGACATCGGGACCGTTCGGGCACAGCCAATGGTCAACCGGACGTCCGCGGAAGTCGAAAACCCCGTTCGCTTCCACATCTCCTTTAAAATGACCGTTCAGCAAATTGACCCATGGCACGACCTCATACGAAGTTCCTTTAACCGCTTCCAGCAAAACCGCCAGCGAATCGGCTCCTTCCGAGAGCGTTGCATCTTCCTTCTGATACAGCCGCGGATGCAATTCGCGCGTACGCAGCGGGGTGTGGAACGTCCCTGTCCCCATCACGACCGGATGGACCGGATTATGCGGGAGCACGCCCGACGGATACGGATTGCGCTCGAATATGGTGTTCATCTCGGGCAGCAAATACCGGACCCCGTCCATCCGCCCAACCCGCTCCATAATCGCAGACGGGCCTTCGTCCAAAATATCGTGCGGATGAATATGAATTCCGCTCATCGTACAGCCTCCTTCGGTTCGTTGGAACATGTATTCCGCGCCGCCGCTCCGATTCCTGTCGCCCAAGCGGCCCTCCCGCCCAAGTAGTAATAAAAGTACCGGAAAAGGCAACCGTAGTACCGGAGGAATCGATGAAAGCCGGGAGTTCGGGCCGCATTTCGGCCACGTGCTGCCTTCACCCGATATGCCGACACAAGGGGACGGCCCGCATATATGCGCGCGCGAATTTAGATCCGCCTGCAGCCGCCGCCCCGATGTCAAACATCGGCTTCGATAGTATACTGGATGAGGACTCCCGGGAGCCGAGAACCCGCGCAGGAAAGCGTGTTCGGTCGGGAGCGCTTTAGTACGATCGGAAAGAGGAGCAGCGATGTCAGGCGCATTGAAAAAATGGCTCGTCATGAACATGATGAGCTATACGATTTTTGTGTATGTGGGGATATTCGTCAATTTGTTTATTTGGGAGAAGCACCGGCTTATTTTCGATGTGGCCTGGTTTAATCTGCTGATGTTTTTCACTTGGGCGTTCGCATTTGCCGCCGCGGCGCATTTGTTGTCCCGGTTCACGATCCGGGTGCTGCTGGGGATCTCGGCCGCCTCGGGCGGGACCGCTTTTGCGCTGCTTTCCTTTGTCGAGCTGGACAACCGGCTGGTTTGGATAGCGTGCATAGGCATACCTGTTGGTATTATGTATGGATTTTTCAGCGCGGCGCAAAACTTGAGCGTCTCGATGAGCGGCAGCAGCGCGGAGCTGGGTCACTATTTTACGGCGGCGGGAAGCATTCAGCAGGTTGTGACCTTGGCGGTTCCGCTGCTGTCGGCGATCGCGATTCATTATTTCGGATATTCCAGCACGTTTGTGTTGATGCTTGTATTTCTTGTGGTGATGCTGCTGTTCTCGTTTGCGATGCCGAAAATTTCGCTTCGAGCGGAAATCCGGGAGGTCAGACCGTCCGTGTTGGGCTGGTATCGCAGTGTCGTATCGGGCAATCCGAGCTTACGCTGGTTTTCCGCTTCGAATTTGGCGGCTGGCGTGTTTCTTCAATTCCAGCAGCTGTTTCTGCTGATCTTCACCTTCAGCGTGACGGAGAACAAGTTCTGGATCGCGGGGCTGAACGCCTTGTACACGCTCGCCACGCTGCTCGGACTGCTCGCTTACCGGAAGCTGCGCCTTCAGGACCATACGCTGCTGGGGGCCGGCTGTCTGCTGCTTGCGTGCGGCTTTCTGATCGTGCTCGTGCCGGTCAAGCCGGTGCTGATCGTTTCGAATCTGCTGACGGCGGTGGGCATGTTTTGCTTCGGGGCGGCGTGGAATACGATGCAGTTCAAGCTGATCAAGCCTTATTCCAAATCCGGTCAGGCGGGACTGCTGGTATGGAGAGAAACACTTATCTGCGTAACGCGGATCGCGACGCTGCTGATCGTGCTGTCGGTCGAAAGTCTTCGGGGGCCGATTTTCGTCGGCTTGATCGCGATCTCCTTATTGTGCTTGTGCGCGGTGCCTTACTTCGAATACCGGGCCAAAAAAGCAATGCCGGCCCCGGAGGAACAATCTGGCCAGTCTGCCGGAAATAGAGCAGGAAGAGAAGAGCCTGCTTCCTTATAACCCGTTTTCCCATGCCCTGAGAGCGAATGCCGGTCCCCGGATCGGCGCGCTTCGGGCTATTTGTATGTTGTTGGCCGCCGAACGCGGCGGGCCAGCGGTTTCGATCGAGCGGATCTGTTGATAGCAGGAAAGGTGGGGTATAATAATAGAACTTTTATAGAGGTTGTTCAAAAAGTCCACTTTTGATCACGAAGCCGATCAGGAAGCCTGCTCGACATCGAATATGGAATTCAGCCGGAACTTCCGGTGCTCACAAAAGCTTTCACTACGCTCCGCTCCTCATTTCCTAGCTTCATCCCATCTTCTCAGTGCTGAAAACCGGACTTTTTGAACTCGCACTTATAGACACGTCAACCTTATTATAGGGAAGGTGAGAAAGCATGATTAGCTTGCTCCCCCTGATGCTGGAGCGGGTAGGCATCTTGCTGATTGTGGCCATCCTGCTCTCGCGCCTGAAATCGTTCCGTAACATTGTCAACCACGAAGACGGCGTCACGGATAAAATCCGGCTTATTGTCATCTTCGGAGCTTTTGGCGTTATTAGCAATTATACCGGCGTGGAGATCCGGGGCGGTAGCCTGATTGCCTCGCAAGCCTGGCAGACGTGGATCGAAACGGATGGTGCGATCGCAAATACGCGCATAATGGGCGTTGTTATCGGCGGCCTGATCGGCGGTCCCGTCGTTGGAACGGGTGTCGGTCTTATTGCCGGTCTGCACCGGTTTACGCTCGGCGGGTTTACGGCAGTGGCGTGCGGCATGTCGAGCATACTCGCAGGGATCGCTACCGGGTATCTCGGCAAACGAATCCGCTTGCGGGAGTCCGGCGCGTTATGGCGTGCCGTCGTCATCGGGCTGCTGATGGAATGTACGCAGATGGCTACAATTCTGCTGGTGGCGCGGCCTTTCGAGGCGGCGGCAGCACTTGTGGAAGTCATCGCCGTCCCGATGATTTTCATTAACGGATTCGGCACGTTGCTGTTCATGCTGATCATTCAGTCGATCATCCGGGAAGAGACGAGAACCCGCGCGCACCAGACGCAGCTGGCGTTTACGATCGCGGACCAGACGCTTCCTTTTTTCCGTCAGGGACTTAATCCGCATTCATGCCGGGAGGCGGCCGAGATTATTAGGAAACAGACCCATGCCGATGCGATCTCGATCACGGACCGGCATCATGTATTGGCCCATATCGGGGCAGGGGCGGACCATCATGTGGCGCTGCAACCTATATCGACACAGCTGACGAGGCAAGTGCTGGAGGAGGGGAGCGCGGGCAAGGCCGTGACCCGCGAGCAGATTCAGTGCAGCAAGCCGGATTGCGTGCTGCAAGCCGCCATCGTCCTGCCGTTGAAAGTGCTCGAGCGGACCGTCGGCACACTGAAGCTGTATTACAAAAAGCCCAGCCGGCTCGATCAAGCCGAGGAGGAACTGGCCGAAGGGTTAAGCAGGCTGTTCTCCACGCAGCTCGAGCTGGCGGAGGCGGAGAGACAGCGCAGACTGCTCAAGGACGCCGAGATTAAAGCGCTTCAAGCCCAGGTTCATCCCCATTTTCTGTTTAATGCGTTCAATACGATATCCGCTCTGTGCCGGATGGACCCGGAGAAGGCGAGAACGCTGCTGCAGCAGCTCAGCGTATTTTTCCGCAGCAATCTGCAAGGGGCGCGCCAGACGGTCGTCCCGCTGTACAAAGAGCTGGAGCACGTAAGAGCGTACCTCAGTCTCGAACAAGCCCGGTTTCCGGATAAATATTCGATGCGCATGGAAATCGATCCGGCGCTCGAAGAGATCGGCATTCCGCCCTTTACGCTGCAGCCGCTGGTGGAAAATGCGCTGAAATACGCATTCCCGGCTCACGCCGAGCCGGGGAGGAGCCAGATCATGCTCCGCGCGTATCGCGAGCAGGACAAAATGGTGCTCGTCACCGAGGATAACGGGAGAGGCATTCCCGGCGAGCTGCTTGCGGCGCTGGGCAGCCGGACCGTCGAATCGCTGGAAGGGACCGGCACCGCTTTATATAATATCTGCAAACGGATCGATGAGTTATACGGGGCGGAAGGAGATTTTCGCATCGAGAGCAAGCCGGGAGCCGGCACGAAGGTAACGATCCGGTTGCCGATTCATCACTCGCACTGGGGGGAGACGCATGTTGAAAGCTTTGATCGTAGATGATGAACCGCTGGCGCGAGGCGAGCTGGCTTATTTGCTGCGGCGGACCGGATTGGTGGAAGTGGTAGGCGAAGCCGACCGGCTGGAACAAGCGATCGAACGGGTCCGGGAGCTGGAGCCGGACGTCGTCTTCCTTGATATTCAGCTCGAGGGAGAGAGCGGCCTGGACGTTGCGAAACGGCTGGTCGAAGGAACGGGCGGGCAGCGGCCCGAGATCGTATTCGCCACGGCGTATGACGAATATGCGCTGCAGGCGTTCGAGCTGGAGGCAAGCGATTATGTGCTGAAGCCTTTTGAGGAAAGCCGGATCGAGACGGCGGTGACCAAAATCGCCAGACGGCTGGAGCGCAAGGAGCACCAGCCGCCGGGTACCGCATCCGGTCCGTCCGGCAAGCCGCCGGGGCGGATCGAGCGTCTGCCGATCTCAGTCGACGACCGGATCATGCTGATCCCGATCGATAAAATTCTCTATATCTGCTTCGAGGATGGCAAGACAAGCATCGTGACCGAGGATCGCCAATACCGGGTGAACGACGCGCTGATCGCACTGGAGCGCAAGCTGCAGCATTCCAAGGTCGTCCGGGTGCACCGCGCGTATCTGGTCAATCTGGACAACGTCATCGAGATTCAGCCCTGGTTTAACTCGACCTGTACGCTGATTGTGCGCAACGGCAATTCGATTCCCGTCAGCCGGACGTTTATGAAAGAGATCAAGCAGCTTCTGAACTTTTGAATATTAGGCTCTCCACGTTAAATCGTGTTGCATCGAACGTACACTCTGAGCGATGTCGTTCAAATGCCGGATCATGCATTTCAACCAGTCATCTGTGCAACTCGCCTTCCCTCTCCTGCAACTTAACCTGAAAACGGCCATCGCGCGTTTTCAAGTTTTATAATCGGGTTACAAACGAGAGAAGGGGTGCAGCACGACAATGAATGCGATTACAATCGTCATTGGCTCGATCTGTATACTGATGATTGCGTACCGGTTGTATGGAACGTTTATGGCGGCCAAGGTGCTGAAGTTAAATGACGCCAATCAGACGCCGGCTCATGCGATGAACGACGGAAAAGATTATGTCCCTACGAACAAATGGGTGACGTTCGGTCACCATTTTGCCGCGATTGCCGCGGCGGGACCGCTCGTCGGCCCAATATTGGCGGCGCAGTTCGGCTACTTGCCGGGACTGCTCTGGCTGCTGATTGGAGCGGTGATCGGCGGCGCCGTCCACGATATGGTCGTCTTGTTTGCCTCGATGCGCAAGCAGGGCAAATCGCTTTCCGAAGTGGCCAAGGAAGAGCTCGGGCCGGTCGCCGGATTTTGCACCGGACTGGCGATGCTGTTCATCATCACGATTACGATGGCGGGATTGTCCATGGTCGTGCTGCACGCCTTGGAGAACAACCCGTGGGGCACGTTCGCGGTAGCGATTACGATTCCGATCGCGATGGGCGTCGGGCTGCTGTACAAAAAGACGGGCAACCTGAAGGTCGCTTCCACGCTCGGCTTCATCCTGCTTATGGTCGGCGTATTCGCAGGTCCGTCCATTCAAGGTACGGCTCTCGGAGATCTCTTGACGCTCGATTCGAAGACGCTTGGCTACATTTTGCCGATTTATGCGTTTTTTGCGGCGGCGCTTCCGGTCTGGCTGCTACTCGCACCGCGGGATTACTTGAGTAGCTTTATGAAGATCGGGGTATTCATCGCTCTGATTATCGGCGTATTCATTATTAACCCGTCCATCAACTTCCCGGCGTTCACGGAATTTGTTGGCGGCGGCGGTCCAATCCTCCCCGGTCCGGTCTGGCCGTTTATCTCGATCACGATCGCCTGCGGCGCGATATCCGGCTTCCATGCGTTCGTCGGCTCCGGTACGACGCCGAAGATGATCAACCGCTGGAGCGACATCAAGGTGGTCGGATTCGGCGCGATGCTGGTCGAATGTCTGGTCGGGATTATGGCGCTGATCGCGGCGACCGCTTTGCAGCCGGCCGACTACTTTGCGATCAACTCGACGCCTAAAGTATTCGCGACGCTTGGTATGGATGTCGTCCATCTGCCGGAGCTGGCTGAGAAAATCGGGCTGAACCTCGAAGGCCGGACGGGGGGAGCGGTTACCCTGGCGGTCGGCATGACGTACATTTTCACGAAAATCCCTTGGTTCAGCCATTTGTCATCGTATTTCTTCCAGTTCGTCATTATGTTCGAAGCGGTGTTCATCCTGACGGCGATCGATGCCGGAACCCGCGTGGCGCGTTACTTGATCCAGGACTTCTTCGGCGAAGTGTACAAGCCGCTGAAGCGCGTCGATTGGGTGCCTGGCGCGATATTCGCGAGCGCGCTTGCCTGCTTCATGTGGGGTTACCTGCTTACGTCGGGCGATATCGGTTCGGTATGGGCGCTGTTCGGCGTATCGAATCAGCTGATGGCCTCGATCGGACTGATCGTCGGGGCGACGGTCATTCTGAAAATCGCGGACAAACGCTGGTACATGCTGACCTGTCTCATCCCGCTTGCCTACTTGTTCGTTACAGTCAATTATGCCGGCTTCTGGATGGTTAAAAACGTCTATCTGAACAAAGCCGTCTCCGGTTATAGCATTCTGAACGCCTCACTGTCCGTCATCATGCTCGTGCTGGGCATCATCATTATGATCGCGGCGATCAAAAAGTGGATCGAGCTGTGGAACAATCCGCGGGCGAGGTTGCAAGCGAAAGCGGCATAAGAGGCGAAACCAAACGGAACCGGCTGCAACTGTCAACTAAAACATGAAAGGCTGTCTCTTGACGACAGGGTTTCGCCTCTGCCGTCCGAAGGGACGGCTTTTTTTAGTGCGCAGAAACGGAAAGGCTGCAAGTTGTCCGCAAGGCTGACGCAGACTCTCCCGAAACGTTAAGATTTCATAGAGGTATTGTCCGCGGCAGAAGGCGAAGATAGAATAGGGAGAGGTTCTGGCTGCCCGATCATTGATTGTGCGTAAACGGCCGCGGCGGATCTTGCATAATAATCGGCGCAAGTTGACAAGAGGGCGGGGATGGATTGACCAGTTTTTTCAAATCCGATAAACAATCAAAACCGGTATCGTTCCAGAGCAAGTTGCTGTGGTCTTACATCCTGATCTTGACCGTGCCCGTCTTGTCGGCGCTGTTGCTGTACGGGGTCAATTTGTATTACCAGACACGGAGCAATTACGAAAACGTGCTGCGTCAGCTGAACAGCCGGACTAACGTTATCCTGAGCGATTTTGTATCGACCGTGTCGAGAAATACGTTTTTTTATTTAACCGATACGAAGCTGCAAGCGATTATGAATAAAAACGAATCACAGACCGGCAAAGAATATTTGGACGATTATCTGTACGTCCAGCATGCGATGGATCAATTCGTGCTTATGAACGGAAACATTTCGGCGATTACGCTGCTTGCTCCGAACGGTATGATTTACAACAGCACAAACGCGAGAGTGCCGGATATCGGTCAGGTCAGTGCGTTGTTTGGCGACAGGGAGACCGTCGGCGGCAAAATTCTGGTATCGGCTCCTTACAAGAGCAGCACCGTAAAAAACGAAGATCAGTTCGTATCCGCGCTCCGAACGTTGACCGATCTGAATGCCGACCGCAAATCGAACAGCTTCATTAAGGTCGACATCAATTTCAAGTCGATCATCAATATTTTGGGGAGCGCTTCCGATCGGAGCTCAAGCCGCTTCTACGAACCGGGAACGATCGTCGTCGCGGGCGATCAGGTGATTTACCACTCGCATGAAGCGGGGGACAACCGGGACTACCGGCAGATGACCGGTATCGCCGCTTTGCTGGAGCGTGACGCGAACTCTGCGGGGATCTCCATGAAAGCCGATCTAGGCAGAGGGGAGCAGCGGTATATGTTCAGCATGGTCGTGAACGAACAGACGAATTGGAAAATTATTCAGTACATTCCGGCTCAAGTTATCGACCGGTCGTTTTTGGTAAACACGGGTAATTATATGCTGCTCAGTCTTGCATGTCTGCTGGCCGCTTTTCTGCTGAGCGTCTGGATGACCAAACGGTTTATTCGCCCGATCAACAAGCTGAATCGGGCAATCAAGCTCGTCGATTCCGACAACTGGGATTTGGTAACGCTCGAGACGAAACGCAATGACGAGATCGGACGGCTGATCGGCAGCTACAAGGATATGATCGCCCGCCTGAAGGAAAGCCGGGAGAAGGAGCTGCTGTCCGGACAGCTGCAGAAGCGGGCCGAGCTGAATATGATGCAGGCGCAGATCAATCCGCATTTTTTGTACAATACGTTAAACACGATTCATTCCATTGCGGAGCTTCAAGGCTCGGAGGAAATCGCAGCCGTATCGAGGAGCCTGTCGAGCATGTACCGGTACAATATTAAAGCGGGCGATAGGGTGGAGATCGGACAGGAGCTGGAACAGATCCGCAACTACATTACGATTCAGCAGATCCGGTTTTTCGGAAAATTCGAGGTCCGCTATTCGATTTCGGAGGAGTTGTACCCGTATAAGATACTCAAATTTCTGCTCCAGCCGCTGGTGGAAAACTCGTTTTACCATGGTCTTGAGCCAAAAGGGGGAAGAGGCCTGCTCATGCTGTCCATGGAGCTGAAGGGGCAGTTCGTCGAGATCCGGATCGAGGACGATGGTGTCGGGATGGATAACGACAAGCTGGAGGAACTGAACGGCATGTTCGCCGAGCCCGGGGCGCCGCAGACCGACAATCCGAGTCCGCACTTGGGGCTGCAAAATATACATGGGAGAATTAAACACTACTACGGTCCGGAATATTGGATTAGGGCGTCACAGCGGCCTGAGGGAGGCACCTGCATCGAGATGGCGATTCCCGCTGTGAAAGGAGATGGCATGCGATGAACATCATGGTCGTCGATGACGAATATTTTGCCCGCAAGGCGCTTGTGCAAACGATACGAAACTGGAATCCCGAGGCGGAAGTA
The DNA here is from genome assembly GCF_014705615.1 of Paenibacillus oceani. GTDB lineage: Bacteria > Bacillota > Bacilli > Paenibacillales > NBRC-103111 > Paenibacillus_AB > Paenibacillus_AB oceani. Next base: position 12,591 of record NZ_JACXJA010000044.1, on the reverse strand, counting down.
ATGGAAGCGGAGGACGGCTTGCAGGCATGGAGCCTGTTGAGCGAGCGTCCGGCCGATCTCGTGCTGTCCGATATCCGGATGCCGCTGCTGGACGGAATCGAGCTGGCTGCACGCTTGTATCTAAGCTATCCGGATACGATCAATGTCATTATAAGCGGGTTCGATGATTTTAATTATGCGCAGCAGGCCATTCGGTACAAGGTGGAGCGATATTTGCTGAAGCCGGTCGACAAGGCGGAACTGTTGGAATTGCTCGAGCAAGTTAGGGATAAAGCGCTTACCCTTTCGGAGAAAAGGCTGGAAAGTCAATTTGCCTCCAGCTTGTACGATAACGAAGACGCGCCGGCGGACTTGTCCGGAAGTTATACGCTTGCGGTCGTTCGATTCGAAGCTGGGGAGAGGGATTGCATCAAACGGCTGCTGATCGGGAAACTTCGCGAAAGCGGCATTCGGGCGGTCGCGACCCACTCGAGACGTTACGGGAATCTGATCGTGCTTCACCTGCAAATTCCGTCATCGCCAGACGGCGGCTGGGAGGACGCAGGCGTCCGTCTGCTCGCCGGTCTGGTTCACCGTCTTTCTGACCAGGCCGGAGTCAGGATTGATGTCGGTTTGAGCCGGCGCCGGGCCGACCCCGGCGAGCTTGGATCGGCGTACCGGGAAGCCAGGGAGGCGCTGCTGCACCGGTTTGTGTGCGACAGGAGACTTGTCGTATACGCTCCCCAGGAGCCAGCGGCAGTAAGCGGCTTCAGTCATACCGAGCTGGACGAGTGGCAGTCCTCCTTATACCGCAAAGCCTGCAGAGGCGCCGGCGATGAGGCCGGCAAGCTGGTCCGCCAGACAATCCGGCAAATCGTAGACCGCGAATTTCCTCCCCGGCTGTTGCTGGAAATTGCGGACCGGACGACCCGCGTCGTCAATCTGCTGAACGAACTCGCAAGCGGCAACGGTGAGCGGACCGATTCGTTCATGGACACTCCCGATTGGCACGGATTCGGCAGTGCCGACGAAGCGGCGGATCTGCTCGGCGACTCGGTGGAAAAGGCGGCGGCCAAATGGAAGCTGTCGATGACAAAAAACGATTTGGGCGATCGATTGATCAGTTATGTCGAACAGCATTACCGGGACGATATCGTGCTGGAGCAGATCGCGAGAAACGTATTTTTTACCGATCCGACTTATTTGAGCCGAATATTCAAGAAAAAAACCGGAGTCCGCTTCTCGCAGTATGTATTGTCGCTTCGCATGAGCAAGGCGAAGACGATGCTGGAAAGCGACGGTTCGCTTCCGGTATCCGAAGTGGCGTCTTCGGTAGGCTTCAACGATTACTCCTACTTCATCCAGATGTACAAGAAGGTGTACGGCGAGACGCCGGGGCAAACGAGAAAGCAGCCTGTGACGTAAGGGGAGGCATTCGAGCTTCGAGCAAGGAAAGGAGAGATTCCTTACCAAGAAAAACTACAGTTAAATCGCGGTCGTTCTTCCGTGCTTTACATCGAATAGTCGTTTTTCTTAACGCTAAGGAATCCCAGCGGTTCCCGGGAATAACAAGGGAAAGGAGAGATTCCTTACCAAGAAAAACTACAGTTAAATCGCGGTCGTTCTTCCGTGCTTTACATCGAATAGTCGTTTTTCTTATATTCACCCAGTCACTTCTATCCTATTGGCCCATAACGCATTACTCTATACTGAACTTGTCAGACGAACACGAGGAGGAAGGGGTCAAAGGCAATGAAAACATCGCATCAGAAGTGGACGGCAGCCGCACTCGCTTCTCTGCTCGCCGTCGTTACGGGCTGCTCGGGCGGCAGCGGCAGCGGCGAACAGGAGGGAGCTACCAAGTCGGGAGGGTCCGAGAAGGTCAAGCTTGAGTTTTTCCAAATGAAAGCGGATGCCGTCGATATCGACAATCAGCTGATCAAGACGTTTCAGGAGAAATATCCGAACATTACCGTCGAACAAAACAACGTTCCGAATCCGGAGAACGTTTGGACGATGCGCGTGTCTACGAACGACGCACCGCAGGTGTTTACCCATTACCCGCATAACGCGGTCTTTCAGCAAATGTCCAAGGAAGGCAGCGTCGTGGATTTGACCAGCGATCCGCTGCTTGCCAACGTTCAGCCCGCGATCGTCGAGCTCAGCAAAATCGACGGGAAGAACTATGTAGTTCCCGTAGCGCTGGCAACGCTTGGCGTATATTACAACACGAAAGTATTTAACGATCTCGGTTTGAAAATTCCGCAAACGTACGACGAACTGATCAAAACGGCGGAGACGATCAAAGCCGCCGGCATTACGCCTTTTTATTTCCACGACAAGGACTGGAACGGCATCCGGCAGGAGGTCGTCTTCAAAATGGGTCTGATGCTGCCGAACATCGAATCATTTCTGGACGACGTCATGATGGGCAAAGCGCATATCACCGACCGCGCGGATATGAAGCCGTTCGCCCAAAAGCTCTACGAAATGCGGAAGTATTCGCAAAAAGATGCGCTCGGTACCGGATACGACGATGCGCTTCGCGAATTCGCAAACGGTAAGTCGGCGATGTGGTTTACCGGCATTTGGGCCATCAAGTCGATCAAGCAGGCGAACCCGAACCTCGAATTTGCAATGTTCCCGATGCCGCCGGAGAAAGCGGAAAACGCCAAAACGCAAGTGTCCGTCGACACCGCGATCGGCCTGCCGGCGAACGGCAAGCATAAGGAAGAGGCGAGGAAATTCGTCGAATTTATGGTGTCCAAGGAATCGGTGCAGCGTTACGTCGACTTCGGAGGTTACCCGGCGGCGATCAAAGGCGTTAATAACGGTGTGAAGGAATTGACGACTTTGAACAGCCTGATCGAGGCAGGCAAAGTGTATCCGACGATCGAACGTTTATGGCCGGCGGGAGTGAACGCAGACGTCGGCAAGGCTACCCAGGAGCTGTTCGCGACGGGAGACATCGACGCGTATTTGCAAAAGCTGGACTCGATTTTCTATAACAAGCTGAATAAGAAGTAAACGGTGCTACAACAGCCGTTGTTAAGGCCCCCTCGATCCTTCGGAAGCCGGGTTGCCGGTCCAAGTCCGCAGCTGGAGGGGGTTTGTTGTGCCCGTTGGACTATATCAATATCCGGAGGTGGATGATGGAGGCGATTCGTTCGACCGGGACCAAGGCCCGGAGGAAGATGCCCTTTGCCGGAATGAAGGCGGGATCAATCTTTTTTCTGCTCACCGTTCCGGCACTCGTCCTGTATGTGCTGTTTTTCGTTTTCCCGGTAGCAATGGGGATTTACTACAGCTTGACCGATTGGAACGGCTTTTCCAAATCGTACCGGTTTATCGGGCTGAGCAACTATATCGAGCTGCTCGGTGACAGCCGGTTCCTCCATTCCTTGAAATTTACGTTTGTGTACACGGGACTCGTTGTCGTCCTGAAGCTTGGCCTTGCGCTTGCTCTTGCGCTTTTGCTGACAGGGCCGCTGAAGCTTCGCGGCTTGTTCCGGTCGATATTCTTTTTTCCAGCCGTCTTGAGCATGATTACGGTCGGTCTTATTTTCAACCAGATCTTTTTCTCCGTGCTGCCGCCGATCGGCGAGTCGCTAGGTTTGGAATGGCTGTCCAAGAACATATTGGGGAGCAAGGATACGGCGATATTCGGGATCGTGCTGACCAACGTCTGGCAGGGCTTTGCCGTTCCGATGGTTATTTTTATCGCCGGTCTGGCCAGCGTGCCAAAAGATTTGCGGGAGGCGGCCACCATTGACGGAGCTTCGCCGGTGCAGCGTTTCTTCTCGGTTACGCTGCCGTTTCTGATCCCGATGCTTAATGTGAATCTGGTGCTGGCGATAAAGGGCGGGCTTACCGTATTCGATACAATCGTCGCGATGACGGACGGAGGCCCGGCGCAGGCGACCGAGTCGATCGGGTTTCTGATCTACAAGCACGGACTCAGCGAGATGAAGTTCGGTTATGGAACGGCTGAAGCGATCTATGTCTTTTTGCTGATCGCGCTGATTTCCTTTGTCCAATTCAAGTTTTTGAACCGGAAGGAGGCGGGCCAGCAATGAAGAAGGGAACGCTTCGTTTTTTGCGGTATGTGGTGCTGTCGGTCGGTTCGCTTTTTATTATGTTTCCGATGTATTTGACGATCGTCATTGCGATGAAGACGCAGGCCGAGTCGACCGCCAGCTTTTTCTCGCTGCCTTCCGGCTTTTACTTGGGGAATTTCCGGCAAGTGATTCAGAAGGCGAATTTCGGCACTTATTTGCAAAACTCGGTATCGATCACTGCGATTTCGGTGCTGCTGATGCTGCTGCTGATTCCGATGCTGTCATACGCCATCTCGCGCAATATGAACAAGACGTACTACAAAGCGTTGTACTTTCTTATATTGTCCGGAATATTCGTTCCGTTTCAGGCTGTCATGCTGCCGATCTACCGGCATATGAGCAATTTGCAGCTGCTGGATCAGACCGGCCTCATCCTGATGTACGTGACGCTTTCGTTTGCGCAGGGGATGTTTTTGTGCGTCGGATTTTTGAAAAACGTTCCGATCGAGCTCGACCAGGCGTCCAAAATCGACGGCTGCGGCGTGTGGCAAACGTTCGTGCGGATCGTATACCCGATGATGCTGCCGATTGTCGCTACCGTACTGATTCTGAACAGCCTGTGGATATGGAACGATTTCCAGCTTCCGCTCATTATGTTGAACCGGCACCCGGATTTCTGGACGCTGCCGCTGTTCATCTATAATTTCAAAAGCGAATACAGCTTCGACTACAATTTGGCGTTCGCCGGATTTTTCCTGACCATGCTGCCGATCCTCGTGCTGTACGGATTTACGCAGCGGTACATTATCGGAGGTCTGGCGGAAGGGGCTCTGAAATAAACGTCGGCACTCGAGCCATTATGTGTAGGAACATGAAAACGACCCGCGGCCAAGCGATTGGCCGAACCGGGTCGTTTTTATTTTTTAGATGAGCTCGACCACGACCATCTGGTGGCAATCCAGCTTGGGGACGGTGTACGAGATCACGCCATCTTGTTCGGTATACGGCACGTTCTCCATCTGCGGAGCCAAGTATACGTTCTTCACCGGGCGTCCCGTACGCAGCGAGCAGGAGATGTTGTACAATGGCACGATATCTTCGATAATCTCGATTTTCTCTCCGCGCCTCACCGGCGATGCGTACAGCAGATGGTGCACGAGACGGCCGTGCCCGTCCTGCCGCTGCACCGTCGTTACGCCTTGGGCAGGGAGCGTAGTCGTCAACGTCGCTTTACCGCCAAGCAGACGGCTTAACGCGGCAGATACGGTGTCGCGCAAAAACAGGCTGCCCTTCGCCGCATAATCCTCGAATACGTCCCAGGCGATATAGATGCCGGCCGATCCTTCCGTCATGCCGGGTCCGCCGCTGAGCTTGCCGTTCGGCGTATGCTGGTGCGAGCAAAAGGCGAAGGCGTCGCGGTTGAAATACGGATTGTGGCGCTCTCCCAGCACGGTGCCCCCGCCTGCTGCCGTGATCTGCTGGCCTTCGCTGTACATGACGTAAGCGGTGCCTTCTGGTGCGGCCGATCCGCCTGGAAGCGCCAGCTTCGGCACCCAATAGTCGGGACGGTACGGGGCCGTGCTGATCCAACTGGCGCCGAGATCGATCGCGAAGCCGCTGCCGTCTTCGCGCAAGCCCGAACGGCCGGTAGCAAGCACGCGTCCGCCCTGGTTCAAATAATCGAACAATTTCGCTTCCAGCGGCGCATTCAGCCGAATCCGGTCCGGAAGGATGAGGACGGGGTAATCGTTCCAGTCCGACTCGGGGTCAACGACGTCGAACAGCCAGTTTCCTTCGAGCAGCATCCGTACCGCGCCTTGGTCGGCCTTCGGGCACCGGCCCTCGCCTTCCGCTTTGCAGTCGGCCGCCTCGGTCGTCAGCAGTGCGATGTCCGCCACGTTGGAGACGGCTTCGCACCAGGCTTCCTTCGCCTCCACTTCCCGGTAGGCGGCTCCGATCAGCCGGTACGTCGCTTCATCCATGAGACCGTCCGGATGGAGCTGGTCGCCGATCGAGCAGCGCGCGCCGTTCGCCAGGCTGAGCGCGGTCTCGTAGCGGAGCGCATTCGGATGTTTGTAGCCGCCGAATTCGCCCCAGGTCGTATGGAACTTCCCGGTCATCCCGAGATAAGGCATCCCGAGTCCTTGTACGTAACGGGCCGACAGCGGGAAATGGTCGTATCCCCATCCGCCCGTCGGCAGCGATTCCAGCTCCAGGTGGGTATTGCGCTTCGCCAGATCGCGTCTGCCTTGCGGGATATGCCCGCCGTTGTGGAACACCGGCATGCCGGGTTTATGCTTTTGCGCCGCCTCATTGGTCCGTTCCGTATAGCGGGCGTACGTTTCTTCCCAGATCGGCATCATATCCGTCTTCACCCGGGGATCGATGCCCCGCTCGCGGGCCGTGCGGATACAGGAGTGGCAGTAACATTCCTTCACCCCGACGATGTCGAGGAAGATGCCGTCTGCGTCATAGTTCCGGACCACTTCTTCGATCTGCTCGACCAGCACATCGAGGTACGGACTGTTCATGCACAACGTATGGTAGCCCGGCGACAAAAAGTCGGGCGCCCAGTTGGTCTGCTCGTTGCGTCTGCGGGACAGCCATTCCGGCCGCTCGCGAGCCGTCTTCTCGTCAAGGCCCGCCGATAAATAAACGGGCGTTTTTACCCCGATTTCATGGGCGGCTTCGATCTGCGCGCCCAGCAAATCGAACGATAGCTGCGGGTGCATCCGGTTCGCCTTGGATGGATGATAGGCCCAGCCGTGATGACATTTGGAGAACACAGTGATCGAATCGACATGGCCGAGCTTCAGCATGTCCTGGAACTGCTGTTTCGAGAAGCGGGTGCCGATGCCGGCGATCGCTTCGGACGTATGGAAATCGAGATGCACCTGACGAAATCTCATGTGGACAACCCTCCTGGGCATAATCGGAGTTAGGATCGTTCTGTTGTGCATCTAAGGTGAAGGCAGGCCTGCCGGACGGCCCCTGTATGAACGGGCAACCTGTCCGAACGGCCGCCGGATGCGATCGTACCCCTGCTGGTACCAGTGTACCTCCGAACCGGAGCGTGAAACAGGGACACAGCCGACCAAAACTAGCACAATTTCGACTTCCGCAGACGGACCGGATCGGGTACGATAGAGCTATCGGCTGTGGACGGACGAACGATTGCCCCGCAGTCTAAAGTTTCGGATAAGGAGAGGCGGACAGATGGAGTGTCTGGAGTGGAGCGTGTCGCCGCTGCCCCAGCTCGTGACCGTGGGACATGCGGTATGGCGGACCGGGATGCGGCATTTCTCGCGGCAATTCGGGCTTTATGACGTGTTGTTTGTAAAAACCGGCTGCTTGTATATGGCGGAGGAAGGGACGGAATATGCGATCGGCACCGGGCAGATGCTGATGCTGGAGCCGGGGCACACGCATGTCGGGTATCGGGAATGCGAAGAGGATACGGAGCTGTTCTGGCTTCATATTCAGCATGAATCTGCACAAAACCGCTTGCCCGCCTCCGACATCCCCTGGTCGCTCGTGCTGCGCAAAGGAACGGATCTCGACCCGGCTCCTCCGAGCCGGCCGATCTATATGCCCAAGTACGGAGTGCTGGAGATGGAGGAAGTATGGGCGATCTTAACCGAGATGGACCGGCTGCACAACCGACTGAATGTGGATAACGTGCTGCAGCTTCAACTGCACTATGTCCGTCTGCTGGCCAAGCTGCAGGAGCTGATCCGCTCCTCCGGCTCGGAGAGCCGTTCCGGCAAGCTGGCCGCAGCGGTGGCGGCTTTCCTGAGACGGTACGAGGACGTTCCTTACGAGGCTTCGCAGCTGGCGCGCGAGTTTCACTACAACCCGGATTACATCACGCGTTGTTTGAAGCGCCACACCGGGATGAGCCCGCTCGAATATTTGCGCCATATCCGGATCGGCAAAGCTTGCAGGCTGCTGGAGCAGCGGGCGGAGCTGACCGTGAAGCAGATCGCCGAAGCGGTCTGCATGCCCGATCCGAACTATTTTTGCCGGATGTTCCGCAAAGAGACCGGGATGTCGCCGGCGGCGTACCGGAAAAAGCGGTTGGGCTACAGCTGACCCTTTATTCGTGCCTAATATGGTAAAAATGCCATCAAGAGCCGCCGGGTCTCCCGGCGGCTCTTGATGTTGGAAAAGTGCATAGGACGATTTGAAAAATGCATGGGTTGCCGCCGGGAGCGGATGTATAGTGGGGAGGAGCTTGACGATAGCGGCTAGAGAGGGGGCTGCACGGAAACGATGGCAGCGGATTTTAGCAAACTGTACTATTACAAGCCGGATCGCGGAGAGGCGATGCCCGAGACGGTAACCGCCGATTTGTGCGTGTACGGAGCGACGCCCGCAGGGATAGCGGCAGCGGTGCAGGCTTCGCGAATGGGGCTTACAGCCGTCATCGCCGAGGCGGGTGACCGATTGGGCGGAGTGACCGCCAGCGGTCTGGGCAAGACGGATTTCGGCATCAAGCGGACGATCGGCGGGCTCGCCCGGCAATTTTACCGGGAAATCGGCCGGAAGTATGGCGGCGAGGAGGAAGACGGAGCGGCTTTTCTGCTGGAGCCTAGCGCCGCCGAAGAGATTTTCGGGCGATGGGTGGACGAGGCCGGGGTGCACGTCATGTACCGGCAGCATCTGCAGCAGGTCATGAAGGTGGCGGAACGGATAACGGGGCTTCGCATGGAGAACGGTTGCGTCATCCGCGCGGCTATGTTCATCGACGCCACATATGAAGGCGATCTGATGGCAAAAGCGGGCGTATCGTATACGATCGGCCGGGAAGCGAACGCCCTCTACAAGGAGACGTTAAACGGCATCCAGTTCGGCTCGCCGAACCACCGGTTTAACGCGTGGATCGATCCGTATGCCGTCCCGGGCAAGCCGGACAGCGGCCTGCTGCCGGGTGTATCGGACGAAGCTCCGGGCGTTCAGGGGCAAGGGGATCGTTCCGTTCAGGCCTACAACTTCCGCATCTGCCTGACGAACGTACCGGACAACCGGCTTCCGTTCCCGGAGCCGCCGGGCTACGACCCGGACCGATTCGAGCTGCTCCGGCGTTATTTGCAGGCCGGCGTATGGGATGCGATGCAGCTCAATCTGATGCTTCAGAACGGCAAAACCGACCTGAACAACCGGGGAGCTGTGAGTACGGACCTTATCGGCGCCAACCACGGATGGCCCGGCGGCGATTACGCGGCGAGGGAGATGATCTTTCAGGACCATGTCCGGTACAACATGGGGATGCTGTATTACTTAAGCTATGACGAGCGGGTTCCCGCCGCGATACGCCAGGAAATGAGCCAGTGGGGGCTTCCGGCCGACGAATTCACCGGGACGGCGAACTGGCCGCATCAGCTCTATGTCCGCGAAGGCCGACGGATGGTATCGGATCTCGTCATTACCGAGAATCATTGCCGCCATTATGTAAGCGAGCCGGACTCGATCGGGATCGCTTCCTACAAGATGGACTCGCACAACTGCCGCCGGATCGTGCTGGACGGCTGCTGCGTGAACGAAGGCAATGTCGAGACCCCGACCGCGGGTCCTTACCCGATCCCGTATCGGGCGATCGTACCCAGAGGCGACGAATGCACGAATCTGCTCGTTCCGGTATGCTTGTCCGCCTCCCATATCGCTTACGGATCGCTGCGGCTGGAGCCGGTGTTCCTGATCCTCGGCCAGTCGGCCGCAGCGGCGGCAGTACTGGCGCTCGAGAAAGGAACAAGCGTACAAGAGGTCGAGTACGCGGCGCTTCGCGACCGGCTGATCGCAGACGGACAGCTGCTGCATCCGTAATGCGGGCATGAGTGGGCGGCGGAGATTCAGGGATAGCGCGGTGCGTGCCGCTTCCGGTATTCCGACGGATTCGTGCCGGTCTCCTTCGTGAAGATGCGGCTGAAGTAAAAACCGTTGTCGTAGCCGCACAGCTGGGCGATATGATCGATCGTGTAGTCGGATTGGCAAAGCAGTCTCTTCGCCTTCTCGATGCGGCATTCCGTTACGTAGCGGGAAGGCGTCACTCCGAAGCAACTGCGGAACCGGCGGGCGAAATGGACCGGATGCAGATGAAACCGGGAGGCTGCGTCGGCGATCGAGCTTTCCTTGTCCAAATGGAGCTCCAGCCATTCCTTCGCTTCCAGCATCAGCTTGTCCCGGATGCCGCTAATGCGGGACAGCCGGTTCGATTCGCGCTCGATCTGAAGCCACAGGTCGTTCACCAGATGGTTTTTCCACGCCCTCTCGGGCTCGCTTAACCGTCCTGCCGCTTCCTGGAGGCAGGAATAATTGCTCCGCAGCCGATCCGAATCGCCGATGGTCACCTTGTAGGCGAACAAGTCGTGCAGCCGGTCCTGCAATTCGAGATGCCGATTGGCGTTCGGCGCGGTCCAATTGCATTTGATATAATGAAACGTCAAAGGTGTAAGCGTTTTCCGATGGAAATCAAGATAGGGCGGGCAAACGACAATGTCGCCGGTACCCGCTTCGCCGCGGGCGCCCTGAATCCGGTACTCGAACCGGCCGTGCTCGACGGCCATTAATGTCCAGGCGGGGTTGGCGGCGCAGCGCAGCATGAATTCGCGCTTGTCTTTTAAATATTGGTGATCGCTGAGGGTGACCGCATATTCCATCGATGGTACCTCCATTCGACGCGTTGCTGTTCGTCTCCAGTATACAGACAGAGGAAAGCAGCGGGCAAGATGATTCCTAAGCGGCCGAGAATGCCGCTGGGCCTGCGACGATGATGACAAGGGGGAACGAAAATGAAGACTTGGTACCGAACATGGGGAATGGCCGTGATGGCCGCCGCTTTGACGTTGTCCGCCTGCGGTCAGACGGACAACAAGCCGGAGCAGCCTGCGGCGAAGCAAGAACCAGTCACGCTGAATTTTTTCTATAACGGGTTCTCGGAAAGTTTGACCAACCAGTTGAAGGCCAAAATTGAGCAAAAATATCCCCATATCACGATTCATATGATTCTTCACGGCACCGGGACGACGATCGACGACACGATCGCCGCTGGCACAAAGCTTGATTTGGCAGCGTTTACAATGGGGCAGCTGTTTAAAGTGATGGAGCTGAAGCTCGTCTCCGATATGTCGGATCTGGTGAGCAAGCACGGCTTCGATCTGAACCGGCTCGCTCCGGGCGTACTGGATGCGGTGAAGGGGTATTCCGAGAAAGGCGAAATTCTCGTCATGCCGTACGAGCTGAACAACAGCGTGCTTCTGTACAACAAGAGCATCTTCGACAAGTTCGGCGTCGCGTACCCGAAGGACGGCGTTACTTGGGACGAAGTGACCGAGCTGATCCGCAAAACGTCGCGGACGGAGAACGGGGTGGCGTACAAAGGATTCAGCTACAGCGGCGCGAACCCTGTCTACAAAAACCAGTTCGGTCTGCCGTTCGTCGATCCGCAGACGAACAAATCGGCGCTGTCGCACGACGGCTGGCAAAAATGGCTGGGCGCGATGACCTCGTTTTATAAAATCCCGAACAACTCGCTCGAGGGGAACGCCGACAACGCGTTCTTCAAAAACAAAACGATGGCGATGCGCACCGGTCCGAACCCGCTCGATCTGCTGCCCGCGGCTATCGAATCGGGTCTCGATTGGGATGCGGCGACGATGCCGAAGTTTCCGACTAACGAGAGCAGCGGCTCCCAACTGAACGCGCCGTTTTATTTGATCCCGCCGGCGAGCCCGCACCGGGACGAAGCCTTTCAAGTAATCGTCTACCTGATGTCCGACGAGATGCAGACGTGGAACGCCCGTCAGGGCCGGGTGCCGATCGTCAAGAGCGAAAGCGTCGTTCAGCAGTTCGGAGCCGATCTGCCGTTCTTACAAGGCAAAAACTATACGAACGCGGTATTTAAGGAAGTGATCGCCAAGCCAGTCCGCGTCACAAGATACGACGGTATCGTCCGAACCGAGCTGGCCGCGGCTTTGGCGGAAGTCGCCCAGAAAGGAACGGACGTCAACACCGCCTTGCGCAGCGCCGAAGAGCGGGCGAACAAACTAATCGCCGAGCAGATGAAGTAAGGGCGCTTAGGTCCGAAGCGATGGCAGGAGCGGCAGGCCCAAGGCATCGCGACGGGGAAGGAGGTAACTGGGCACCGGGAATGCCGTTGTTGGCGGGGCGGCTTTCCCGTTTTTTGGATGGCGAAACGAGCAGGTGTAAGCTTTCAGCGAGACTGAGCTTACTGGCCGTTTACGAATGCTATTCCGCACCGCGCGAAGCTCCCAGCGCGCGGTGCTCGGCGCCACATCGAAGTGGTCAACCCGCGTTGCATCAGGAGACCGTTGCTCGTGGGGAAGATTCTAGCTGGCTGGGGAGGCACATTCCTCGCTTATGAGGAAGAGTCTGTCCGCTGTCCGTGTCTGGGCCGGTGCATTGCCCGCTCACAGGGAGGAGAGAACTCCAAGTAAGAGCGGTTTGGAGTAACTACTTAGGTACAAAAAAGTGAAAGGTAAAGAAACTGGAATTAAAAGAGGAATTTACCTTGAAGAGACAAGGAGAGGGAAGAGAG
>NZ_JACXJA010000043.1 GCF_014705615.1 Paenibacillus oceani | reverse complement strand
TCTTCCCTCTCCTTGTCTCTTCAAGGTAAATTCCTCTTTTAATTCCAGTTTCTTTACCTTTCACTTTTTTGTACCTAAGTAGTTACCTTTAGCGGCCGTTATTCGAAGCCCCGAGGACGGAATTGCACAATTTTGTGAAAATAAGGGTCCCTATCATCCTCTATTTCACAAATTTTACTGGATTCGAGCAAATGAAGAGCCCCGAAAAGCTCTTATTGTGATCGATCGACCACCGTCATGCAGCGAAACTACGTCATTATGCAATTTTTGCGCCTCATTTAGACCGATTTTCCTCGAAAAAAGGACCTCAGCCTCCACTTTGCTGTGGAAGTTGAAGTCCTTTCGTTTGAGAACGGGACGTTCCCCCTGTCCTGCGAACACTTATGGGAGAACCCTCTTCTTCATGTCCATTCACATCACCCGCCGCAGCCGGCCCGCAGCGAGAACAATCCAATCCGAATCTCTACACGCGAGCCGGTACGCGCTACAAAGTCAATCCGAACGCCTCCGCGACGAGCCGGTAGGAAGCGAGGCGCGCTTCCATGCTGTGGACCGGCGTGTTGATCATCAGTTCGTCCGCGCCGTACCGCTCGCGCATCTCCAGCAGTTGGCGCTTCACCTTGTCCGGCGTGCCGATAATCCGTTTCTGCCGGTACTGGTTGATTCGCATATAGTCGTATTCGGTGTACGGATAATGCAAAGCCGTTTCCACGGATGGAAGGCTCGTCTGGTTAATGCCTTTCTCCAGCCGGAGAAAGAACAGGTCGGAGCTGGTGGCGAGCAGGTTCGCTTCCTCTTCCGTATCTGCGCAGACGACAAGTGTCGCGACCATGGAATGGGGCCGGTCGTTCAGCACAGAAGGCTGGAACTGGGCTCTGTAGATCCGCATCGCATCCTCACCGCCGGGCGTGCCGAAAAATTGCGCGAAAGCGTAAGCCGCGCCTTGGCTGGCGGCGATTTTGGCGCTTTCGTCGCTGGAGCCGAGCAGCCACATCTCGGGCGTATCGGAGATGACCGGCGACACCGGCAGACCGGCGAACGGATGGTCCGGCGGCAGCGCATCGTAGAAATAACCGACCAGATCCGCGACCTGCTGCGGATATTTGCGGATATCTACGGTCTTGTCCTCCTGGAGAGCCCGGGTGGCCAGCGGATAGCCGCCGGGGGCGCGGCCAAGGCCGAGATCGATCCGCCTGGGATGCAGGGCGACGAGCAGCCGGAAGTTCTCGGCGACCTTATAGGCGCTGTAGTGGGGAAGCATAACCCCGCCGGAGCCTACGCGGATGTGCGACGTAGCCGACGCCAGATGGGCGACTAGCACTTCCGGGCTGGAGAAGGAAAGCATCGGCGAAGCGTGATGCTCCGACACCCAGAACCGCGAATAGCCTAGCCGTTCGGTCTCCCGGGCGAGCTTCGTCGTCTCGCTTAATGCATCGTACGCGGTCCGGCCTTCGCATACGTGGGATTGGTCCAGGACGCTTAGCTTCGTCATGGGGTATCCGCCTCCCGTGTCGGTTTAGTCGTTGCTTCCAGATTTCTCAACCTTCGGCTCCGGCGATACGCCGCAAAAGCCGTCCTCGCATATCCCTTCCGCCCCCTCGTTCATGAGGATGAGCGGGTTTTCTTCGCTCCACGCTTTATCCAGCGCTTCGGCGAACACCTCGCTCGGCTGGGCTCCGGATACGCCGTATTTCCGGTTAATGACATAAAAAGGGACGCCGCGTACGCCTAGAGCCTGCGCTTCCTGCTCGTCGGCACGCACTTCCTGCGAGCCGGTATGGCCCGCCAGCACCTCGGCCGTTTCGGCCGGATCGAGGCCGACCTCGGCGGCGAGAGCGACCAGCGTCTCCCGGTCACCGAGATGTTTGGACTCCGTAAAATACGCATGGAACAACCGTTCGGACATCTCATGTCCGAGTCCGCGCTCTTGGGCGTATTGCGTGAGGCGGTGGGCGTCGAACGTATTCGTCAGCACCATCGTATCGAAGCGGAAGTCGAGCCCGACGGACCGGGCTTGTTCGCCTACATTGGCATTCATGGCGATCGCTTGGTCGCGGCTCATCCCGTATTTGGAGGAAAGCATCGTATGAATATCGGTGTCGATATCGCGTTTGGCGTTGGGATCGAGCTCGAAGCTTTTGTACACGACTTCGATCTCGCCGCGGTGAGGGAACGACTCCAGGGCGGCTTCAAACTTTCTTTTGCCGATATAACAGAACGGACAAGCATAATCCGACCATATTTCCACTTTCATCCTAATCGCACCTTTCCAAAGTAAAGTGTACTTACGAAGCTCCCGAACGTCCCTGTAGCGACGCGACCGGATTGGGGCTCCACAGGCGGCCATTAGTTGTGCCCATTATATAAGCTTTCGTCCGCCCGGGCAAGCTCGTCACCCTCCCTCCATTTGGAAAGCCGGATGCTGCACGGCTGCGAGCCGGTATGCCTCTTTGCCGATGACCCGGGGCTGGTATGGATAACGAGTGATGACGCAGTTCCAGATGAGGTAAACCGCTAACTTGCTTGCTCTGCGGATTGTCGTCCACTTTCAAGGTATAGGGCGCGGACCGGGTTCGCGTTATGGAGGAATAGTAAAAAATATGGAGAAATATTGGATAGACGATCATTCAAACATTAATCCATATATTCCGATTAATCCTCCATTTTATGTGAGTGGAGAAGCGAATATAATCAATTTACGGAACAGGGAGGAATCGTTATGGACAACACTTTCTTCTCGCGTTTTCACCCCCGGGTAATCGATGTGCTTTTGCGTGATCACCGGTTCTGGTTTCAGCTCGGGAAACCGACTCGGGCGGTTGCATTCGAATCCACGAGCATACGGAATTTCATGTTCGTCGTTCGGGGATCGGGGATATTGTCTGCGAACGGGGCGGAGTATCCGCTCACTGTCGGTTCCGTGTTTTATTTTCCATATCGCAGCAAAGTCCGGATTTCTTATACTTCCGAGGAGCCGATGCAGTTTTATTCCGTTCATTACGATTACAAGCTGATCGAGTGGGACGGGGGCTCGGTGATCTGCTCAGACCCGCAGGAGAGTCATATGCCGATTCCGATTGTGACCCAGACGACCGATATCGAGAGCTTCTCCAGATCCATGCGGCAGTTGTACGAACAGTGGCACGGAAAAGCGGCGGATTACGAATGGCAGTCGCGGCTGATGTTCTTAAGCCTCGTGAACGAAGTGCGCAGGCTGTACTTGCAAAAAAACGAAGGCGATCTGGTCCGCCGCGCCATCAACAAAAGCATGGACTACATCCGGAGCCGCTACGCAGAGCCGCTGGAAAGGGAGGAACTGGCGGAGGTCGCTTCGCTGTCCATGAGCTATTTCTCGATTATGTTCAAAAAAGTGGCGGGCTGCACGCCGACGCAGTACATTACGAAGGTCAGACTGGACAAAGCGAAGCAGCTGCTGCAAAGCAGCGAGTTGACGGTGTCGGAAGTTGCCCGGCAGGTCGGTTTTCAGGACCCGCTATATTTTGCCAGAGTATTCGCTCAGCATGCGGGCATGCCTCCCCGGGAGTACAGAAAAGGCTGACGGGCCGGGAAGCGCAGGCTTATCTCCGGCTGCCAGCCGATCACAATGAACAAGCAGGACGAATGTACTTTTGCAACGGATTTTTATCGCAGTTTTGAAAAGGAGGGTTATCGGTGGACCGCACAGACTGCTCTTTACTGATTTGCGGCGCAACGTTCGCCGGCCTCGGCGCGGCGGCAGCCGCAAGGGAAGCGGGGCGTAACGTCGTCGTCGTCGAGCGTTCGGTCTCGGTCGGGCGCGAGTTTATCGAGGCAATGAATCCGGGGAGCGGCTGGAGAGATCCGGCTACGGACTTCGGACAAAATTTGAAGAGGGATTGGCTCCGGCGCAACGTGATGGAGGAGGGCGGACCGGCCCACCTGCCGGCGCTGCATCCGCTGTTATGCCATCTCATCAAGCAATCCGGACTGCAGGTGAGGTTTCTTACCGAGATCGTCGGAGTGAAGGGACGGGACGGACAGTATGAGGTCATGCTGCATGACGCTTCCGGCTGCACTCCGTTACTTGTCCGCGAGGTTGCAGATACGACATCGGAACGTCTTACCGTTCCGGGCCGGCTCGCCGTACCGCCGCGCAAACGGCTGAACGCCTATCTGCATCATCCCGATCCGTCCGGCGCGAGCATCCCCGCTCCCTTCGACGAGAGGATGGCGGTCGTCCGGGGAAGATTTTCATCCGAAGTGATTGTAAAAGTAGAGGTCGATCCGGGCGACAGCTGGCTGCAAGCGAGACAACATCTGCACCAGTACTGGCGGGCAAGGCCGGAGGAGTGGGCGTCATGGACGATCGCCTCCGTAGCCGGATGCTTCGAGTCGGACGTTCCAACAGGCCTGTCCAGGCTCGGAGCGGGGTGGAGCTGGCAACCCTCGGAAGCGTTTTCAAACCCGCTCGCCGCGATCGACCGTGGCTACGATTTGTACCGGAAGGGGGAGTTGGTCCATGATGCGGCAAAAGCCAACTAACAGCGACATAAGCCATCATGCTCCGGATTCCGGAACGGCGCCGGAAGCCTATGATGTGATCGTCGTCGGATTGGGGACGGCCGGAGCGATTGCGGTCATCGCGGCTGCAAGGAAGGGCCTCCGCGTCCTGGGCATTGACCGGCATACGTGTATGGGCGGGGCCGGGACGGCGGGCGGCGTGCTCGGGTATTATTTCGGCAAGCGGGGCGGTTTATTCGAAGAAATTGACGCTAAAGTGCAGCAGACGGAAAAAAGCGTATACACGCCGTCCTACGGAGTCGGGGCGGAAGGAAAACAATATGTGCTCGAACAGGAAGCCGTCCTGGCTGGCGCAGTGATCCGTTACGATACGACTGTGACCGGGGTGCTGACGGAAGGACGGACCGTGACCGGACTGCGCTGTTTCTCTCCCGAACTCGGTTCACGCACGGTGATGAGCAAGGTCGTCATCGACGGCACGGGCAATGCGGACGTATGCCGGCTGGCCGGCTGCGAACTGCAGGGCGGTCGTGAGTTCGACGATCAGCCGCAGCCGTTTTCCAACGCTTTGTTCAAGCTGGACGGGAACCGCGTACGCGCTTATTATACGGATTCCGGCTATGTCTTTCCGGAAGATCCGCACAGCATGTCTGCCGCGATAGTCGATTCCGCCCTGCTGTCCACTCATCTGATGGACCGTTACGACGACGGGACGACGTACATGCGGATCGCTCCGCAGCTTGGGGTCCGCGAGAGCCGGTTTATCGTCGGAGAAGAGCAGGTGACGCTGGAGCGGTTTTTGCGGGAGGATTATTCTCGGGAACCGTTGTTTATGGCATACTCCAATCTCGATAACCATAGTAAGGACGTTGCTTTCGAGAGTGAGCTGCAGCGGGATTGGACGGTAGCCGCGAGTTTGTGGGGACTGAAATTTACGGTTCCAATTCCGCTCGGAGCGCTAATCCCGAAAGGGTATGACGGCTTGCTCGCCACGGGGCGCTGTATCGCTCTGGATCACGATATGGCTTCGCTCGTCCGGATGAAGCGGGATATGCAGAAAAGCGGAGAAGCTGCGGCATACGCCGCTTACCTGGCGATTACCGGCGGAGTTCCGCTGCGGTACGTTCCTTATCCCGAGCTTGCGCGGCTGCTGCGGGAAGCGGGCTGCCTGGAGGAAGGCGAGAAGGTGTTCTTCGAGCACCGGGTCGCCCAATCGGACGCGGCTCATGCTCCGATACGCTGGCTGGAGAACCCGGCGGATATCCGCGAAGCGCTCTCCGGCGTGAAGCCCGGCGTTGCGATCTGGTCAGCGAAGCGGCTCGGGGAGACGATCCGGGGGCACCTGCTCCAATGGATCGGCCAGGCCGAGCCGGAGCATCTGCAGAGGCATAGCGCGATGGCGCTGGCGCTCATGGGGGCGCGCGAAGCGGCGCCGATCTTGCGGGAGATGGTTCGGGAGCGGGACCCGTTCGTGCCGCAGACGAGTCTGAAATACAATCAGGCTCGCGGATACGCAGCCGTTTATCTGCTCGGCCGGCTGGCTGACAAGGAGACTGTTCCCTTGCTGCTGGACTTGTTGAAGTCCAGGGAAGGGTTTACGTTTATTGATGGAAATAAAGAATTTTTGTCCGATGAAGCGGACTTGCGCTTTCAGTATGTGTCCTATGCGCTGATGGCGCTGGCTGCGATCGGAAACCGCCACGAGGAGACACGTCCGGCGATCGCGGAGGCGTTCGGGCGATTCGAGCGGGAGCTCGACGGAACGTTGGTTATTTCCTTCAAAGGAAGCTCGGAAATCCGCAACGTCATGGACGATAAAATCCGAAGGCTGATCGACCGGACGATTCGCGCTTGGCAAAGCCCGGCCGGAGTTTTGTAAGATCAGATGTACAGTGAGTTCCCGCAGGTGGTTGTCCATCTGCACATAGACGCCCGATCCGAAGGATAGGAGGGCGTCTTTGCTTTGCATCAAGGGGAGGAGGGAGTTTAGTTGTTGGCGATCATTGTTTCTTGTATAAAGATTAACGGAAGTTTCATTTCCGTTATTCCAGCAAGGAGGCGCTCCGGCTGCCATTAGCGGAAGTTTTGCTTCCGTTATTATGGATTTCTGCCCTCGATTACTCGTTTTTCCCCGAAATAACGGAACAATTATTTCCGTTATCATCGGTTTTTAGCTTGGATTGCACAAATAACGGAAACGATGCTTCCGCTGATTACTAATAAACCGGGCGAACAACCGGCTGGACAGGAAGGCCAGCTAACCGAATCAACGGTATCCCCGCCCCAAAACAAACCAACCGCCCGGGATCTCGGCTCCCGGACGGTCGATTATCGTCACTTGCTTTTCGCTTCGCTGATCGCTTTGTTGATCTTCTCCTCCGCTTGCCGCAGCATCGTGTTCACGTCTGTGCCCGAATTGATCATATCGCCGAATTCCTTGTTCAGAATCGAATTGGCGTTGACGAGCGGGGCAAGCTTCGTGTTAGCGGTTGGCATGGTAGCGAACTTGTTGTGGAACATAACCTTGAAGTTTTTCCCTTTGGATTTGCTCTCTTCCCCTAACGCGGCGCGAATCGTTTCGTTGTTCAGAATGGGAGGACGGCCTTCCTTGCTGCTCATCAGCTGGACCTCGTCGGAGAGAAGCTGGGTGACGGCGAGAAACGCCTGCTCCGCCTTCTTGTTCGCGTTGCTGATGAAATAATAGATCGTGTTCGCCTGGAACCCGACGTCCGGCTTATCGGCGAAAGTCGGAGCCGCCACCAGATCCCAGTTGAGGTCCTTGTCGTTTTCGAATCGTCCGTAGCCGGACATCGGGGCTATGACCATGGCGATGTTTTTGTTTTTGTAGAACGAGTCCAGCTCGGCGTCCCCGTTAAAGGCTCCCTCCGGTTTATTGTCCACGATGTCGTAAATCCCTTTGTACGTGCGGAAGAGCTTTTGGAATTCGGCCGTGTTGACGGACGCTTTGTCGCTTTTCGGATCGATAAAAGGCAAGGAGAGCTGGTTCTCCGTGATCATATTGCCGGAAAATAGCGACATTCCGCGATAACGGATTCCGTCGACCGTGCGTGTCATTTGGGCGGCCAGCTTGGTCGCTTCGTCCCAGGTCATCCCGCTTTTCGGATACGCCACCCCAAATTTATCAAAAATGTCTTTATTGTAAAACAGGACGACCGTGTTCGTATATTTCGGCAAGCCGTACAGAGCGCCGTTATCCGAAGCGTTGCGTAACGAATCCAGCGTGGACGGCTCGATGCGCGACAGGTCGTACTTATGCTTTTGGATCAGCTCCGTAAGATCGTATTGAAGCTGGAAAGGGATAACGTTGCTGTTCATTCCGCTGATCGAGGTCAGAATAATGTCTGGCGCGCTTCCGCTCGCTACGAGATCGCTGATCTTGGCCTGTGCTCCGCCGATCACATAGTTCATTTTGACATTCGGATATTTGGCTTGCACCGGAGCCTCGATGGTCCGCTTGAACTCTTCTTGGGTGACGGAGGGAACTACGGAGTAAATGCTCAGCTCGACCGGTGCGGCCATCACGGAGGAATCGGGCTGCCCGGACGCAGCGGAAGGTGGGCCGGAATCGCCGCCTGCACACGCCGGCAGCAGTGCCAGGCATACAGCGGCTGTCATCCATAGAACGGTTCGAATCGAATGGATCATGTTTCGGATCATCGTAAACATTCCCCCTGGTTGGATAATTTATGATCTAGGAAAGCCCTTACCTGCAAGCAACTTTAATTATATGTAAGCGGTACCAATAGTAAATGGAGTAAAAAAAGAATACATGGATAATTAGTTAGCCGGACTTTTCCTCGAACAGGAATCCATATTTTTGAATGTATCTCCATAATCAGGGCTTGATCTGCGGGGAGCGTGACGTTTCATATCCGGGGTCCCGGTGTAAATATTGTCATATCGCCCCGAAGGAAGTGATCCGGAGATTGCGTCAGCGCGAGCCAGAGATCGGAAGATAACGTCGTCTGAAACCGTTGCCGACGGTACCGGAAGGTCGCTGGGCCGGCGATACCGGCGAATGCTTCGCTTTACAGTCCCGCGAACGAGGAGTATGATACCTAACAAGATAGCAATCCGTAGTCTGTTATCGCTGAATTCTGTTTCGTTCAGAAGCGGGGGAACCAACGAAGCTATGGGCCGATGTGCCGGTGCTTCACGGGGATGAATCGTTTTGTCCGGTGGACAAAACGTAGGGCGACTCCAGCGCCCGAATCCGTCAGCTAACCTCGCAAGCGTATCGGAGAGACTGCCGTTAACGCGTTTCTGATCATGGCCGTGCCGTCATGTTAAGAGCCGCGGGGAGGGTCCTCTTTCCTGCGGTTCTTTTTGTCGTGATTGCGGAGGGGCATCACCGCATTCGGACTCTGATCGGGCGTTCGGACTTGCGTTTATCGTCCGTTTTGAAGGATACCGCTTTCCCTCATATCAATCCGGCATGAAGATGATCTAAATCACGTATTGTTTATGCCGCACCTTGCATAATAAGATACATGTAATGGAAACCGACGCCACAAGTTTAATCCTATAGGGAGTCCGGATTCATATAAGCGCGAGGAGGAATTGGAAGTGGCAGTTATGGAAAAAGAGCTGGACAACGTTGCGGCGGCGCGCCAATACGTTCAAGACGTGTATGAGACGGTTATTCGCAGAAACCCGAGTGAAAGCGAATTTCATCAGGCGGTAAAAGAGATCGTGGATTCTCTTGTGCCTGTATTCGCCAAACATCCGAAATATATGAAGGCTGGCATCCTGGAGCGGATCGTCGAGCCGGAACGGGTCATTTCCTTCCGCGTGCCATGGGTGGACGATCAAGGCAAAGTGCAAGTAAACCGCGGCTTCCGCGTACAGTTCAACAGCGCGATCGGTCCTTACAAAGGCGGCTTGCGGTTCCATCCGTCCGTTAACGCCAGCATTATCAAGTTTCTCGGATTCGAGCAAATCTTCAAAAACTCGCTAACCGGACAGCCGATCGGCGGCGGTAAAGGCGGTTCGGACTTCGATCCGAAAGGCAAATCCGACAATGAAATTATGCGCTTCACGCAAAGCTTCATGACCGAGCTGTACAAATACATCGGTCCCGACGAAGACGTGCCGGCCGGAGATATCGGCGTAGGCGCGAGAGAAATCGGATATATGTTCGGACAATACAAGCGGATTCGCGGCGGCCACGAAGCGGGCGTCCTGACCGGCAAAAGCATCGCGTACGGCGGCAGCTTGACCCGGACCGAAGCTACAGGCTTCGGCGCCGTCTACTTCGTAGACGAAATGCTGAAGTCGATCGGCGAGAGCTTCGAAGGAAGCACGGTAGTCGTATCGGGCTCCGGCAACGTATCGATTTATGCGATCCAAAAAGCGCAGCAGTTCGGCGCCAAAGTCGTAGCATGCAGCGACTCCAACGGCTATATTTACGATCCGAACGGCATCGATCTGGAGACGGTAAAACGTCTGAAAGAAGTAGAGCGCAAACGGATCAGCGAGTATGTCATCGACCATCCGCATGCAACCTATCATGAAGGCTGCACGGGAATTTGGACGATTCCATGCGATATCGCGCTTCCGTGTGCGACGCAAAACGAAATCAACGAGCATTCGGCGAAGATCCTCGTCGAAAACGGCGTGAAAGCAATCGGCGAAGGGGCGAACATGCCTTCTACGCTTGAAGCGATCGAAGTGTTCCTGGAGAACAAAGTATTGTTCGGTCCGGCCAAAGCGGCCAATGCCGGCGGCGTAGCCGTATCGGCGCTCGAAATGTCCCAGAACAGCATGCGTTATTCGTGGTCGTTCCATGAAGTAGACGATAAGCTGCACGGCATTATGAAAAACATTTACCGCCAAAGCGTGGCAGCCGCCGAGGAATACGGATGCTCCGGCAATCTCGTAGTAGGCTCCAACATCGCAGGCTTCCTGCGCGTAGCCGACGCTATGATGCTTCAAGGGATCGTATAAGCAATCGCAGTCCCGCTCATCCGCGCCTGCAGGCGCACTTCCGCCTGCGGATGCGGTTCAACGCCAAAAAAAGGAAATGAACGCTTGAAGGCGTATCGTTTCCTTTTTTTGGTTTATCCAATATTAAATTGGCCGATCGTCGCGAAGTAGTTTTTCAGAAAATCGTAAAACAGCTTCTCCGTAGGAGGAAGCTCGCGATTGTTCGGCGTAATGACGCCGACGCTCCGCGTAACCTGCGGGTCTTCGAGCCGAACCTTGACGGCCGAACGGGGGACGTTATCGTTCAGGGCGATTTCGGGCAGCAGCGTGATGCCGAGACCGGCGGCTACGAGACCTTTGATCGCGTCGATATCGTCGCCTTCGAACGAGATTTTCGGTTCGAACCCCTGAGCGGTACAAGCCCCGATTACGAGATCCCTTAAGACGAAACCGGCGGGAAATAATACAAACATATCGTTGCGCAGCTGACTCAGCTTCAGCGACGACTGCTCGGCCAGCGGGTGGCTCGCCGGCAGCAGTGCGACGAATCGCTCCAGAAACAACGTGTCGCCTTGAATCTGCTTGTCGTGCTTCGGTACCGGACCGATCAGCGACAAGTTCAACGTCCCCTTGATGACGGAATCGATCAATTCCCGGTATGAACCGTGCTGCAGCTGAAAATGAACCTGCGGATAATGATCGCGAAATGCGGATATGACCATCGGAAGCAGATGCGAAGCCAGGCTGCTCGGGAAACCGATCCGTACGGTGCCCCGCTCGGGGTCGAGAAATTCCTGAATTTCCTGCTGCGCTTTCTCAATAACTTGAATCGCCTGCTCCATATGACCCAGAAACATTTTGCCGATCGGAGTCAATCTTACTTTACGACCGTCCCGTACGAACAGATCGACGCCGAGCTCGGCCTCCAGCTTGAAAATTTGCCGGCTGACGGCCGACTGCGCCACGTGAAGAACATAGGACGCTTCCGTAACGTGCTCCAGCTTGGCAACTTCTATGAAATATTGGATTTGTCTTAATTCCACTCTATATAGTCACCGCCATTACTTATCACGCCGTGTGAGGTTTAGCGCTTCCCTTATTGTACAACAAACCGGCCGACAAGGAAACAGCCTATCGTTTTATGGGAGGAGGGGAGTGTGGGCAGGTGTGTCTCTAATGGGTCTCTAATTGGTTATGCCGACCAAATGATAGAGTTCGCATTTCGCAGGAAGTTCATTCAAATCTTTCGTTTTCATCTTGAAACCGTTTTCCTTCAGGCGCGTATCCATAGTAGAATAGAACTAGAGAACCGGGATCGACAGGTGAAATGGGGGAGCGGGCAAGATGAAGAGCAAATATGGACGGCTTTCGGTCGTGGCCGTTTTTTTGGCCGTAGTCTGCGTGTACTGGTATGTGAGTGCGGACGGCAAACGGGATAAGGATATTCCCGCTGCCAGCGGGCCGGACGCCACGGGCGGGAATGAGGAACAACTGCTGACGGAGCCCGTACAACTGCTGAACTGGTGGCAGCAACGCCTTGAGGCGGCGGCGTCTGCAGGCGATTACGAGGTGGCCGGCGACTATGCCACCCGCAAAGCGAGCTACTACCGGAGCATCGGGAACGAAGCCGAGGCGGCTGCATGGTACGAAACGTCGGCTTCACACTGGGCGAAAGCCAAGGCGGTAGACCGGCGGTTTTACGATGATGTGACGCCTTCTGCCCACGAGGTGACGATCGAGCCTTACGTCAGTGTCCCCGTCGGAGCGGATAACCGGAAGCTGGCCAAGTTCGAGCCGTCATCCGGGACCTACCTGGGCCTGTTCGGCTTGTTCGACTGGCCGGCCGTTGAACCCGAGTTTGGGCAATATCATCCGATCGGGCTCACGTATTCCGGCTGGCGCAAAGACGAGAACGATACGCGAAACTACTTTCCCATCCGGTTTATGAACAGCATTAAATCGACCGCTTCCGGCGCGCTGCAGATCGGTTGGGAGCCGCATTACGGGCTGGACAGCGTCAAAGACGACGATTATGCCCGGTCCTTTGCCCGCCAGGCGAAGGAAGCGGGAATTCCCATCTTTATGCGGTATGCGTCGGAGATGAACGGCGCCTGGGTTCCCTGGTACGATGAGCCCGCCAAGTACATCGAGAAATTCCGCCTCATGTCGAAGGTGATGAAGGAAGAAGCTCCGAATGTCGCCATGGTCTGGTCGCCCAACTTTTGGCCGAACGATAATATAGACGATTATTATCCCGGTGACGAGTATGTCGACTGGGTCGGGTTTTCGCTGTACGCGACTCCTTTTTTCGGGGAGAATGAAGATTTCAGCAAAAATCAGATCGATTATTTCGCGCCGCTGTATGAGAAATACAGCCATAAACCGATTATGATCTCGGAAGGAGGCGTCACCCACTATATCCGCAAGACCGGAAAGGATTACGCGAAATGGGGGGAAAGCCAGCTCGCAAACATGTACGCGTACTTGCCGCGCATGTTCCCTCAGGTGAAAGCGATCACGTATTTCAACATTGCCAAATCGCGAAGCGAGACACTGAATGCCGACTACATCTACGACATTAGGGAAAATACGCTCATGTACGATCTGTACCGCCGGCAAGTGCAAAGCGACTATTATTTGACCCGGGTCGAGCAGGGCGCGGCCACGAAGGATAACGTCAAATACGTTCCGCTGCGATCCGCCCAAGCGGAAAGCCTGACGGGCAAACGAAAGCTGTTCGTCTACGTCAAAATGCCGATGGAGGTCCAGCCTTTCGCCATAGCGGTGTTGCAGGGCGACCGCCGCCTTGCGATCTCGTATGAGGTGCCGTGGGAGGTGGAGCTTGATTTCTCGACGCTGCAAGCCGCGGAGCCGCTCACGGTGGCCGTTTATAACAGCAAGCACGAGGAGGTCGCCCGGCAACCGTTCGAATGGAGCAAGGCGAACCTGAAGTGAACTTTTTCAATAATAGACAACTAATGTGCTTTTCAATCCAGTCTGGCGGATGTACAATCAGGCCAAAGAGGTTAATGTAAGGTCTGGCCTTCAGAACGACTGCCGTTCAATCATTCCGTCAATCAGGAAAGGAATTCGGAGGATGTCCGCTTCAAGGGTAAACAAATGGGGAATACTGCAAATCGTCAATATGGGGACGCTGATCTCCACGCTGGACGTCGGGATCGTCAACGTGTCGCTGCCGATTATGGCCAGACAGTTTGACGTCTCGCTGGCTCAGATTCAGTGGGTGGCTACAATTTATTTGCTGACGATGGTCGTGCTGCTGCCGTTCATGGGCAAGCTGTCCGACCGGCTGGAGCGGCGTACCGTGTACAGCTACGGATTTCTTATTTTTGGAATCGGCTCGTTGTTCATCGCCTTATCGACCGGCTTCGTTGCGCTATTGCTGGCCAGATGCCTGCAGGGCGTCGGGGCGACGATGATTATGGCAAACAGCCAGGCGATGGTGCGTCAGGTGTTTCCGGATCATGAACGGGGCCGCGCGCTCGGGGTGAATGCGATCGTCATCTCGGCGGGCACCTTGTCCGGTCCGGCTCTAGGCGGGCTGCTGCTTGAATTTGTAGACTGGCCTTGGCTGTTCTGGGTGAACGTGCCTATTGCGTTAGCCGCCTGCCTGCTAGGTTACCGCTGGTTTCCGAGAGGCAAAAGCGATGCGGCCAAAACCCGGTTCGACTTCGTAGGGACGTTCCTGCTCGGCGCCGGAGCCTGTCTGCTGATGATGGCGGCGGAGTCGGCCAAGGAAACTTCGGCGATGTCGATAGCGGCCTGGATCGAGGGTGCGACTGGCATCGGGCTGCTTGTCGCCTTGTGGCTGCATGGCCGAAAAATCGACTACGGCATTATCGACCGGGAGCTGTTCCGTCATCGCAAAGTATGGCTTGGCAACACGAGCTCGTTTCTGATTAATCTGGCCCAGACGGCGACGCTAATTCCGGTTACGTTCTACATGCAGAGCCAGCTCGGCTACTCGGCCTGGACAACCGGGGCGCTGCTGATGCTGCAGCCGCTGCTGATGGGCATCGTGGCGCCGTTCGCCGGCTGGTTCCGCGACAAATACGGCGGCTCCTTTCCGATCACGGCGGGAGCGCTGCTGTGCTCCGTCTCGATGCTGTTCGTCGTGCTGCTGCCTGACGTGTCTGCGGTCGCGATCGGATTGCAGTTGGCCGTATTCGGGATCGGAATTGGTCTGTTCCATGCGACGAACAACGCCGAAGTGATGAGCGCTTCCCCGTCCTCCAAAAGCAGTCTGGCGGGAAGCTTGCTCGCGCTCGTCCGTTATCTCGGCCAAATAGCCGGCATCGGACTGGCGACGCTGCTGGTCGGCTCGATGGGATCGTCCGCCGATGCCGCGGAATCGTACGGAGTACCCATCCGGATTTTGTTCGGATTTTGCTTTGTGTTTTGTATGGCTGTAGCGTTGGCCGGAAAGTTCCTTCCGAAAGAAAAGCCGGAGGCCGGCAGTTTGTCCGCTTGAAGCCGAAGCACGGAAGGATACGTATCATCAAAGCCCCTGTCGGAAGGATGAGTCCGGCAGGGGTTTTGATGTTTTTCGGAATAAGTAAGAAGCGGGGGGCGGAAATCGCTGGAATCCGATTGAACGGCAGGCGGATGGGTAATCTATGAAGGAAGGAACGATAACAACAGCTTTGGGAAGGAGTGACGGAGTATGCCTCAACTCGAAACCGCAATCAACCCGAATCTGGGGCGCGTCAAGGACCGCGTAGCGTTCGTGACGGGAGCCGGCTCGGGAATCGGCCGGGCTGCTGCGTTAAAGCTCGCGTCGGAAGGCGCCCGAGTATGTCTTGCGGATCTGAAGGACAACCGCACCGACGAAGTGAAGCAGCTGATCGAGGAGAAGGGCGGCGAGGCGTTCGTCGCCGACGTCGACGTATCAGATGAAGCGAGGGTCCGGGAAGGTATCGAGAAGGCGGTAGGGAAATGGGGCCGTCTCGATATCGTCTTTGCCAACGCCGGAATAAACGGAACCTGGACGCCAATCGAAAATATGACATCCGAGCAGTGGGACGATACGCTGGCGACCAATCTGAAAGGGACGTTTCTTGCGGTCAAATATGCGATCCCCTATATGAAGGAGCACGGGGGCAGCATCATCGTCACCAGCTCAATCAACGGCAGCCGCAAATTTTCCAGCTTCGGCGCGTCCGCCTATAGCGCTTCGAAGGCGGGACAGGTCGCGTTCGCAAAAATGGCCGCCCTCGAGCTGGCCCGATACCGCATCCGGGTAAATGTCATATGCCCGGGAGCGATCGACACGAATATCGGCGAGAATACGAACATCACGCCGGAGCTGAAAACCATTCAAATTCCGGTTAAATACCCGGAAGGCAGCCAGCCGCTGGAGCACCGGTCCGGCAAGCCCGAACAGGTGGCGGATCTCGTGTTGTTTCTCGCCTCGGACGAGTCCAGCCATATATCCGGCACGGAGATGTTTATCGACGGGGCGGAGTCGCTGCTGTAATGCTGTAAAGGCGGAGGCGCTCAAACGAGTTGCAGATTGAGCAAAACCGTCCGGTAAAGGTGTCCGGACGGTCCTGTCTATGTGCAGACCCACACATTAGCATGTTGGAGGAAAAGGGTACCATCGCCCCAGTCGCTCGTTGGTGAGGTTTTGCGGGCACGAACTGATTTTCCAATCGTGCCCGTAACCCTCCTTCATGCAAGCGGGTTCTGTTCGCCTCCGCCAAAACGTATGCACGCGTGCTCTGAACAAGAGGCAAAAGCACGGTTTGCTCTGAACAAGAGGCAAAAGCACGTTAGTGCTGAACAAGAAGCAAGAGTATGCGTGCTCTGAACAAAATAGAAGTCTTTGGCAGCTTCTATTTTCGGCTTTTTCCCAAAACGAAAACAAATAGCGGCGGTTTGCACCACTTATTTCAACGAACTGGTGGGGGACCTGCCCTTTTGCGGATTTTAGCAGCTACAAATCGCTCTTATTCTGTGCTCAAGCGAGTTTTCGGACAAAATAAAGCGTGCAAACCGCTCTTATTCGGTTCCCTCCCGCTTGAAGCAGGGCAGAAGCCCCAAACAGCCGCCCGATGAGCAGACGACTTGCGACAGTTGCCGTCTTGACCTTGCCAAGGAAGGAGGACCCTAACCCTATCTGGTTTAGTATGGTGAAGAAGAAGTTTAGACGCCCTGATAATTTCAAAAAAGGAGCCGGCATAAGCTGCCGGCTCCTTTCCTATAGTCCACGCTGCTTACTTGTCCACGATGCTTACTTCCCCACGACCCTTACTTACGGGTCATTTCCTTCAGTACGGATTCGATCGCTTCCAGCGTGATGTCTACTTCCTTGTCGGTATGGCTGTAGCTGAGGTGGTTGCGCTTCAGGTTCATCGGCATTTTGTAGATGCCTTTTTCGATCAGCTTTTTCCGGTACGTGACGTAAAACTCGGCGTCGTTATGCTGCAGGTCCG
Source organism: Paenibacillus oceani (assembly GCF_014705615.1). Taxonomy (GTDB): domain Bacteria; phylum Bacillota; class Bacilli; order Paenibacillales; family NBRC-103111; genus Paenibacillus_AB; species Paenibacillus_AB oceani. The sequence goes on along the minus strand of NZ_JACXJA010000043.1, from coordinate 86,755 downwards.
TGTAGTTTTTCGGTTCGAAGTCCATGAAGTACGTCGTCCAGGTCGAGCCGAAGCCCGCGACTTGACCGGTGATGCCCAGACGGTCCAGGATACCGCGAATTTCCGTACGCATCCGGTCGCCGAGGCGGAAAATGTGCTCATGAACCGGCTCGTTCTCCATGACCTCGATCGTGGCGATACAAGCGGCGGTGCCAACGGCATGACCGTTGTACGTGCCCGCGAACCACACGTCGCCGCCCGGCTGCGTGTTGAAGCGCTGCATGTACTCTTTCTTGCCGGCTACGGCTGCGATCGGGAAGCCGTTGGCCATCGCTTTCCCCATCGTCGTCAAATCCGGAGTAACGCCGGCCACTTTCTGGTAGCCGCCGAGGTTGTGGCGGAAGCCGGTAATGACTTCGTCGAAAATAAGCAGTGCGCCGTTGGCGTCACAAAGCTCGCGAAGTCCTTCCAGGAAGCCCGGCTGCGGCATAATGATCCCGATGTTGTGCGGAATCGGTTCGAGAATGATGCAGGAGATCTGGTCCTTATTCTCCTTGAACGTCCGTTCGACGTCGTCCAGATCGTTGAAGGTGCAGACGAGCGTATTGTCGATCGCTTCTTCGAGCATGCCCGCCGATCCGGGATCGCGCTTGCCGATTTTGTCCCAGGAGCTGAGCATGTTGCGGGCGACGTAATCGTGCCAGCCGTGGTAGCAGCCTTGGAACTTGATCAGCTTCTGACGGCCCGTTACGCCGCGTGCCAGACGAATGGCGTGGAACGTCGCTTCCGAACCGGAGTTTGCGAACAGCACTTGCTCGGCGGAAGGAACGTGTTTGTTGATTTTGCGTGCGGCTTCGATCTCGAGATCCGTCGTGCCTACGCCATACATATCGGTTCTGCTGAGAGCCTCGATCACTTTGTTGTTGACGTAAGGAAAGTTGTGACCAAGAATATAAGGGCCGAAAGCAGCCTGGTAATCGATGAATTTATTACCGTCGGCGTCATAGATGTAGGCGCCTTCCCCACGGGTAAATACGTGAAACGGTTCGACGTTTCTTGTGGCCGAATGAACGCCTCCCGGCGTATACAAATTAGATTCCTGACGAAGTCGAGCGCTGTTGTTCATGTCGTTCCTCCGTATGTTCAATATATTAAATTCCATTCAATAAGTTGATTATAAGGCGGACTCAAATCGGAAGTCAACAGCCGATTGACTGAAATCGCCGTGCTGGTCCGATGAGTAATATCCTTTACAGATAGCGGGCCAATGAATATGAAACGATTGCGCTTTATCAATTGACAATAAAAAAGGGATTCCACTATTATTATATTGAACATTGTTCATTATATTAAGTTATCTATCCGAATCAGATGTCGGAGGAGGAACCTACAGAATGAAGCTTGCCGGTAAAAAAGTGCTGATCACAGGCGGCGCACAGGGGATCGGGCAAGGCATTGCCGAGAAATTCGCCAAGGAAGGCGCTGACCTGTTTCTACTCGATGTCAAAAGTGAAGAGCTGAAGCAAACCGTGGAGCAACTGCGAGCCGAAACTTCATCGCAGATCGAAAGTCTGGTGTGCGACCTGAGCGATCTGGACGCCGTACAGGCGGCGGCGGATCGTGCCTGGGAGCAATGGGGCGGGATCGACATCCTGATCAACAATGCGGGAATCGCGTTTCGCGAGCCGTTCACCGGCATATCGCTCGCTACCTGGAAGAAGATTATGGACGTCAACGTCAACTCGATGTTCGTGCTGAGCCAGTCGATCGCAAGCAAGATGCTGGAGCGCGGCCAGGGCGGATCGATCGTGAACATGGCTTCCAAAAACGGTCTGGCCGGCAGCTCGATGCTGGCGCACTACAATTCGTCCAAAGGCGCGGTCGTGCTGCTGACCCAGTCGCTCGCCGTCGAGCTTGCGCCTCGCGGGATTCGCGTGAATGCGGTCGCTCCCGGCTTCATCGATACGCCGCTTGACCGCAAGCTGAAGCAGCTGGACCAGTCGCTCGATTTGACGGCACGCACACCGATGGGCCGTACCGGGACGGTGGAGGAAGTCGCGAACGCGTTCCTGTTCCTCGCTTCCGACGACGCTTCTTATATTACTGGCACGACGCTCGTCGTGGACGGCGGCCATCTGGCCAACGCAGGCGAGCTGTGAGCATAACGAAAGGGGAGGGACCGGCCTTGAAAAAACAGCCGAAAGAATATTCGGTTCCGGCCATCGACAAGACGGTGGCGATCCTGAATGCACTTACCGAGCGGCAGCTGTCGATTCAAGACATCCATTCCACCTTGAACGTACCGAAGTCAACCGCTTTTGTCATCTTGAATACCCTCGAGCAGTATTCGCTGATCCAGAAAACGCCGGAAGGCAAATACCGGCTCGGTCACGGCGTGCTTCGCTGGGGAATCGGATATATGAAATCGATGGATCTCGTGTCGATCGCCCGTCCGCATCTGGAACGGCTGGTTGCGGATACGCCTTATACCGCGCATCTGGCCGTCGCCGAGAAAGACAAACCGGTTTATGTCGATAAGGTCGAGGGCAGCGGGTTCGTCCGGTTTGCTACGAAAATCGGGCAGACGCAGCCGCTACACCAGTCGGGCGTAGGCAAGGCGATCGCTTCCGGCATGACGCCGGAGGAGATCGAGCATGTCGTGCGCGCCGAGCTGGAAGCGGCTCCGGATAAGATAAGCAAGGCGCTGGACAAGATGATGGAGGATGTCCGGCACGTGCAGCAGTACGGCTATTCGATTGAGGATGAAGAATTCGAGGAAGGCATACGCTGCATCGGAGCTCCGATCCGGGGCGAGAACGGGCAGGTGTTCGCTTCCATCAGCATCACCTCGCTTAACAAGGACCTGCCGGCGACGAAGTACCAGCAGATCGGCAATTTGCTGAAAAGCACGGCTGACCGGATCTCCGCGGAGCTGGGGTATTTGCCGGATGAAGCATTGCCGGGCGAAGCGCCGGGCAATCAGAGCACAAGATCGTAACTTGCAGATGCCAGGACGGCATCGTTTTCTATACGTGCGAGTTCAAAAAGTCCGGTTTTCAGCACCGAGAAGATGGGATGAAGCAAGGAAATGAGGAGCGGAGCGTAGTGAAGCTACGTGAGCACCGGAAGTTCCGGCTGAATTCCATATTCGATGTCGAGTACGCTTTCGGATCGGCTTCGTGATCAAAAGTGGACTTTTTGAACATCCTCTATACGATGAAACGGAGTGGATCAGGGTGACGTTAAAGGTTGGGATAGTCGGAGCAAGAGGCCTGAGCAATCTGCTGGGCTTCCGGGCGATTCCGGACGTAGAAGTAACCGCTTTATGCGATTTGCACGAGTCGTTTCTCCAGGAGCAGGCACAGAAATTCGGAATTCCGAAGACGTACCGGATCTATGAAGACATGCTCGAGTCCGACATTGACGCAGTCGTCGTCTCGACTCCGATGCAGCTGCACGTGCATCAGACGATTCAGGCGTTGGAGGCGGGCAAGCACGTCCTGTGCGAAGTAACCGCCGGCGTGACGATGGATGAGCTGTGGTGGCTGAAGGAATCGGTGGAGAAGCATAGTGACAAGGTGTATATGTTCGCTGAGAACTACTGCTATATTCCAACCAACCAGCAGATCGCGAACATGGTCAGCCAAGGCGTATTCGGCGACATTTACTTCGGAGAAGGCGAATATTTGCACGATATCAAATATTTGACCCAAGGCTTTAACCGCCGCGTCTCCCAAGAGGATGCGTCCGCGAGCAAAACGTCCTGGCGCAATTACTGGCAGTTCGGCAAACGGGGCAATTTTTACCCGACGCACAGTCTCGGTCCGCTGATGCAATGGTTTAAAGGGGACCGGATCAAGTCCGTATCGACGTTCGCGACAGGCTGGCATACGGCGCCCGAGCTGCGGCAGGAGGACACGTCGATTACGATGTGCCAGCTGGAGAGCGGCAAGCTGATCAAGCTCCGGCTCGATTGCGTCTCGAACCGTCCGCATAACGGTGCATATTACACGATCCAGGGGACGAAAGGCTGCTACGAAGCGCCGAGAGGGCTTGGCGACGACCACAAAGTCTATATCAAGGCGGACGGGGAGCATCCGGATGACGCCAAATGGCGTCCGCTGTCCGACTTCCAGGAATATATGCCCGAGCGGTATCAAAACGTGACCGAGGAACAAAGTGAGGCCGGACACTGGGGCGGCGACTATTTTATCGTCAAGGATTTTGTCGACGCGATCCGCGGCAGCACGAAGCCGCCGATCGATGTGTACGACGCTTGCGAGTGGACCGCCGTCGCACTGCTCTCCGAGCTGTCGGTCATGAACGGCGGCAGAACGATGGATATGCCGGATTTCCGCAAATCCGGCTCGTACAAAGATCAGATCATCCGTCTATAGCGGCGGCTTACGTAGGCGCATGGCTGTCCATGCGCCTACGGCTGTCTGCGTCTGCCTCCGGGAGCCGAGGACGGATCGGCAGAACGCCGGATAATCGGATGAACCCGGGATTTCATTTGCGAAACCGCTTCCAAAACTCGCGTTAATCTGAAGAGCTGCTGGAAAAACGGCGGCAGCGAGCAGATGGAGAAAGAAACGAACGGATGGTTCGCCAAGCTGAAAAAGTAACCGCTGTACGCTGACTCAGGCAAGCGATGTAGGAAGAGGGGCGCTGCGCTGCACGTTAAGTCCCCGCCCTGACTTGACCAGCGGACGAATCCCAAAGACGCCTTCATATCCACTTTCTTGGTGGATTTGGAGGCGTCTTTTTATCCGGGACCTGATATGGCCTGTTTGCGGCTTCCCTTTGGGGTAAACTTCCCGGGTTGTTGTGCCCTAGGTTGCTGCTAGGTGGAAATAAGACGGTTGGACAATTAAACGATCAGTGCGATTGCCAGCAAGTCGAATAAGACGAGCGGGAGAATAAAGGGAGCGAAGAAAAAGCGGGTTCCGGTCTTCCCTTTTTTGCGCCGGCTTTTCTGCAAATACACATGAGTATTGGTTACTTTGACGACTTTCCCGATATGCGTTTTTCCGGATTTCATCCGGATACGTACACGGCGGTTCAGCAGCGAGCGGCAAGAATGATAGATGGCGGTCATGGCGGTCACCTCCCTCATATTCTAGTGTATGTCCGGCATCATAGATTGTGAGGGCGCGTCCAAGATTCATATGGTAAACTTTGTGTAGATCGGAATCATCAAATGCTGCAAGAAATGACAGTTCCGAACAGGGAACGATGCACTAGCGAAGGAGGCGATTCGTGTGTACATAGTAGCGAATCCGGCCCGGATACAGGGAGAACAATATATGGAGACGGTTGAAGCCGGGGCGCAAGTCGAACTGCCCGCCGGATACCGGCGATTTCTCGAGCAATATGGGCCGGGAACGTACCGGGATTGGCTGTATGTTCAACTGCCGGACCCGGAGGTGCTGAAGCCGTTCGTGGAGTACGAGTTCTGGGAGCATGACGAGGAGAGTCCGATTACGCTGGAGCAGCTCGCCGAGTGCGTGGTGACGATGTCTACCAGTGACGGCGACTTTATCGCCGTTCATCCGGCTGTAGACGGGTTGATTTGGCTGCCGCGCCATTCCGAGCAGTTGCGCGTATGGACCGTGGAGGCAGGGGAGACGTGGACGGAGACGATGGACCGGATGATGAGAGAGTCCAATGTGCAGGATGTGTCCGGTGTTGCGACTTTCGATCCGGAGAGCGAGTCGCGGCAGTTTGTATTTATGCTGCTTCCGGATGGAGGGACAGAAGCGCTAAGGCAGTTGGCTTCCGAGTGCAGCCGGCAGTTAGGCGGCTTCGACCTGGTTAAGGAAAAGGAGCACAGCTGCTATCAATACATGAAACGGATGGGCGGCTGGATTCGTTACAATTATGCGTACGGGAAAGAAGTCAAGGTCTGTTATGAGGCCGAACAGGAGCAGGTGGCGGAAACGTTCATCCGGTGGCTGGAAAGCCGGGGGTGCAAACGCCATGCTACCTAACCGGGAATCGCTCGTTGGAGGCATGCTGCGGAAATGAAGCGGAGTAATGGGGGCTATGGCGGCAGCGACGTACATCCGGTAGGTCCCGCGGTTCCGACTTTCGGATCATTTCCGGACCTGAACTTGCGCGAGTCCGGCGTCGATCGATATAGTGAAAGGAATAACTTGCGAACAAGAGGAGAACGAGACAGTGAGTGAACAAGTGTTAAAGCAAGACTTGAACGAAAAAAGCGAGTTTCAAAGGTTGTTTCAAATGTACTTGTTGTTTGAAGAACAAGCCGAGCGGCCGGATGCGGCAACGATCCGGGAGGCGCTGCAGGCCCGCTGCGGACAGGTGGATACGGTGTCGGGGAATGAGGCGTTGTCTTCTTTTGCGATAGAGGCTTACAAAGTGGCTTACCGGGACGGGGAGCTGCCTGCGCAGGTGATGATGGCGGATGTGACCCCGTTTCAGCAAGAGACGATCACCGATCTGGAGCGCACCCAGTTCTGGACGATGCCGGATGGGGAAGACGTGCTGCAGCGCTGCCGCTACAAGCTGTTGATCAGCGACTTTATGGCGGCGGGGCTGGACTACCAATCGCGGGCGTCCTTGCTCGCCGACTGGCTCGAAGCCGCCGTCAGCCTGTTCCCGACGTGCCAAGCGGTCTGGATTCCTTCGAGCGGCAAACTGCTGGTTCCGTCCGAGATTGCGGACAATCCGTACGAAGGAGCGAGCCGGTTTTTGCAGTTCGGCGTTAATATTCGTTTTTTTAACGTGCACGGGACCGAGGACAGTCTGATCGATTCACTTGGCTTGTTTGCGCTCGGACTGCCGGACGTCCAATACCACTTTCACACGCTGGACCCTAACGATGTGTCGCGCCATGCGTTTAATGTTGCCGCATATATATTCGAAGCGGAGGCGCCTGTCCAGGATGGCGAGACGATCGCCGGATTGCGGGACGGGGAGATGGCACAGGATGTGTACTGGACGTGTCAGTATGAGATGTCGTTGATCCAGCCGTCAAGAGACGTGATGGACGTCTGCCCCGGCGAATATGCGGCGGGAGGACGGGAATGACGGACGAGATCGGGCAACTGTCAAGGCAGTGGAAGGAAGAAGGGCTGCGCTACGCTTCTGAAGTGAACGCCTTCGTACGACACGGCTTGGCAAGCAATTGGCAAGAGGCCGGCGCGGAACCTTCGGAAGATACGCGAGGTGAACTGGCGTCCCGCGTGTTCCGCTACATCCAGCAAGCGAATCGTTCCGGGGATACGGAGATGTTGCGGGAACGATTTCCTCCCGCCTCCTGGCCGTTCAACAAGTCACACCAGCAGCTGATGCGGGCGGTGCAGCCGATTGCGCTGCTCACGGACGGCAGCGCGCTCCTATCCGGACGCAACAAGGACCAGACCAATGCGATCTATGTGGCCGACCTGGAACGGGTCACGCAGGTGGAGCATCTCCGGGCCGCGAGCTGCTCTGCGGATGGGCGGGATGTCGCACTGATGGACGAGCGAGGCGTTCAGGTCGTTCGCGAACCGGATCGGACTTTGCATGGACAGTTACTCGCTTCCTATACGTGGGAGGACATCATACGTCGCTTGCAGGATCGGTACCCGGCGATCGAAACGATTCAGGAACAGAGCTACCGGACGGCGGATGTCATTCCGTTCGCGGACGGACAAAAGCTGCTTTTTGTATCGCATGACGGCATCTACCTCATCGAAGAGAACGGGGTGCTCCTGCTTCATCCGACGGAAGAGGAATTGCAGGAACAAGCGGACGGGGAAGGGCTTAACGCGTCGCTGTCGATGCCGCATGGCGCAGTGTCCAGAGACGGCAAATGGATTGCATTCGGCAGCCAAGGCAGCGAGCATTTACTGCTCGATGTGGATCGCAGAATCGTATACCCGATTGAGCCGGCATCGAGCTACCCGCACTACTGTTTGTTTTCGAGCAGCGGTCAGCAGGTCTGGTTCAATGCGTGCCATTTCTACAACGGAGATACGATCCGGGTGTCGCTTACCTCTCTCGAAGCCGATATAGAATCAGGGGATTGGCCGTCGATGAACGGCGAGATGCGCGTGTATGCCGGGGTTGCGCTTCGTGAAGGGAATATTCTCGGAGATGCTTACGGATATTTGCGGTTGATCGATCATGAGGGGCAAGAATTGTGGCGGTACCACGTCTCGGGTACGATAAGCGGAATGGCGCTGAGCCCGGACGAGAAGACGCTGCTCGTAGGAACGTACAGCGGGATGTTGCACTGGGTCGATTTGACCGCGCAGGAACCGGACCCGTACTGCATCGGAACAGCGCCGATCCGGGAGATTCGCCGCTGGATTGTGTGGGAGAACAAGCAGCCGCTGCTTTGGTAACGGATAGGTTTAGAAACGCATCATAGACAAGCAGAGGAACGTGACCACACTCTTTGCTTGTTTTTGTTTATCTCTTCAGCCTTCTAAAGGAAGTAAATCAAGCACTAGGAAAGGGGAGCTTTTATGTGCAGATATGCGATGTACGGCCCCTATAAGGATGTGTACGCCTGTTTTCGGTGCCCACCTGCAGTACCGTTCGGAGGGAGAGCGGCTGTTGCAGAAGCTTTCGGTAAGGGTATGATCCGCCTGAAACAAATGGACTGCCGACAGGAGTGTGAACTTGAATGCATCGTGTGAGGCCATGTGAGCCGGATGATCTGCCCGCTGTTATCCGTTTATCCCAAGCGTGGGCTGAAGAACGTATTACGAAAGGCTATGAGAATGTGAACTGGACGGAGGAAAGATTGGCTTCCAAGATGGGGAGTTACTTTTTGGTCGCCGAGCTCGAGGATCGGATTGCTGGGTATACGTTCGGAACGGTAAATACGAGCGGAGGAAGCTCGGTGATGACAACCGGAGAGAATTATTTAGAGATTTACGAAGTCTACGTAGACAAGGGGATCCGGTCCGCCGGATTGGGAAGGAGTCTGGTCAAGGCCTTGATCGAAAAAGCGAAGTCCGAAGGGGTCACCCGCGTCACAGTCGGATCATCCAATACGAACTGGAGAGAAACGGCACAGTTTTACGAGAAGCTTGGCTTCGGCATGTGGTATTTTCAGATGATTAAGTAGGTGTTCATGGAATAAAACGGTATGTTCGGATGCAGCCTGCTAAATGACGGTATTTGTCGAAAACCAATAAATAAGTATACCCCGGTATTCGTCGAATGATTTATAATAGGGACGGGACTTCAAGATCAACCAATTACAAATTCAGAGCTATAGATTTGGCTTGAAAAGGGGAGTTGGCCGCCGGCAACCCTGTTCATCCCATAGGATAAGCTCTGAAATTGTACCAGAAGAAAGGGTCATCCACATGGACAAGCTAAAGCTATGGATGAAAGCTTCCCGGTTTCGTGTCCTCCCCGTTATGGTCATTCCGGTCGTGCTCGGCGGCTTGGGAGCTTACGCGTGGGACGGCGTGTTTCATCCCGGATTGTTTCTGATTACGCTGCTCGGTGCCGGAGCGGCTCATTTATTTTCCAATATGATTAACGATTTGTGGGATTACCGGAACGGCGTGGACGTAGCGGCCAAAGAAACTGCGGCGGCGATCTCAACCAACTCCGGCTTTCTCGCAGGCGGAATCATGGCGCAGCGAACGTTCGCAGCCGCAACCTGGTCGTTGTTCGCTCTTGCGGTCGCATGCGGTGTCGTCGTCAGTTTGGCAAGCGGCTGGTGGGCTTTGGCATTTGGCGCGCTCGGGGGAGCGATCGCCTATTTTTATGTAGCTCCGCCGCTGAAATTCGGCTATCGGGGAAAAGGATTTAGCGAGATTGCGATTTTGCTTTCATTCGGCATTTTACCCGTTATGGGCACTTATTATGTGCAGGTGGAGCAATTCGGCTACCGCCCGCTGCTGCTCTCGCTTCCGATCGGGTTGCTGACGACGCTGGTGCTGTTCAACCATCATTTTCTGCATTGGCAAGCGGATCGGAAGTCTGGCAAACGAACGCTGGTTGTCGTATGGGGCGAGAAAAAAGCGCTCGTCTTCTCGAAAGGGCTGGCGGTGCTCGCCTATGTCTCGCTGATCGTGTGCGCCACTGCGGGAGCCGTGCCGTGGTACGCTTTGCTGGCGCTGATCACCGCTATTCCGCTATTGCGCGTCTATGGGACGATGAAGGACGAGAACGAGTCCAGAGCGTATCTTCCGCTGATGGGGGCGTCGCTGAAAGCTTCGGTGCGCTGCGGCGGGCTAATGGGACTTGCTCTGCTCGTTCAAGGACTGCTGCATTAATTCCGATTTGAAAACCGACAGAAGAGGTGCAAACATGGACAAACAGTTGACTTTCGGAGATTTTCATACCATCTTGTCAGAAGGAGAAGTGTGGAAGATCGGCGGGTTTCCGCTGCAGGACGGATCGTTCTGGTCGTACCGCGAGCCTAACGCCGTCGTGATCGTACGCAACGGCATTTTGTATGTCAGGGCGCCGCTCAGCCGCAGTCACGATCATGTGCAAATTCTCGACAATGCCAAGCATATGTACTACTCGGTAGAACAGGTCGAGGTGCCGGAGTCCGGCGAGGTTTGCTTCGAGCTGCAAATTCGCGCGCGTTCGCAAAATACGGCTCCCGGAGATCTGTACGACGGCTACGTTTCTCTCAATCTGCTCGACTTCACCACCGGCGGTGCGCTTGATTTCTTTGCAGGCAACGATAAATACGCGAGCGTTTATGCGGTACTCCCATTCCCGGGAGTTCAGGTTCCCGAGTCGGATAAGACGAGATATTTTTGCATTTTCAAGGAAGATACGAACTTTAAGCCAAGGGAATTCAATACGTACAAAATCGTCTACAACCGCGGCAGCGACGAAGTCGTCTTTTATGTGAACGGCGAAGAAGTGCGGCGGGACCACGATGTGCCGGTCAAGTTCAACCGGTTCACGATCGCGCTCGGCATTATGACGGAGAAGGATCTGACGCCCGAAGGCAGCGTATCCGTCCACGGCCAAACGGTCATCGGCGAATGGTCGCCTGTACAAGTGACGATTAAGGAATCATAGAATCGAGAGCCGGCCGCCGGCTTCATCCCAATTGATGAAACCTGCACCTCTTTCGGGAGGTGCGGGTTTTTGGTTTGCCCGCCGCCGCGCGGATTAACCGAGCCAATGGGTCAGCGCAATCATCGTGACCGTCCCGACGATGAACGCAAACGTAGCCGGGATCTCATGGCCGTCGCCGTGGCTCTCCGGGATGAGTTCTTTGTAGACGACATACAACATCGCTCCGGCGGCGAAGGACAGCCCGTAAGGGACGAGCATCTGAAGCTCGGTTCCGAAATAATAACCGAGGCAGCTGGCCAGCCATTCGGTCAACGCGATCATGAACGTATAAGCCAGCGCCTTGGACGGCTTGGCCCGCTGGGTAACCATAAGCAGGGCAACCAGGAAGCCCTCGGGAATGTTCTGCAGGCCGATCGCCACCGATACGAGCTGACCGAGCTGGCGGTCTCCGCTTGCCAGACTGACTCCCGTGGACAGTCCTTCCGGCAAATTATGAAGCAGCATGGCGGTCATGACGAGCAGATGAGCAGACTGCCGATCCTCCCGCGGCGGAAAGGCATGGTCCGAATCGACATGGGGAATAACCAGCTCCATGACCGTCAGCAGCACAGTGCCGAGCAGGATGCCGGCGGTCAGCACATACAGGTTCGACAGCTTAAGCGCCGAAGGGATGAGGCCGTACGTGGAGGCGGCAACCATGATGCCGGCCGTATAGGCGAGCAGCATATCCTTGGCGCGATGCGAGACGTTGCGAAGCAGCAAGGTCGGCAGTGCTCCGAGCAGGGTACATAAGGAAGAGAAGACGGTCCATTGCCAAAACATGCTCATGGCGACCTCCAGCGTCCGATTGCAAAGCTTATCTCATATATATGTACAAGTCCAAGCCGCATGCCGTTTTCGTTGCACGATTGAACTTTTTGCCGGCCCGGACGTCTATATGATGGAGAGATCAAATCACGGAGGGATTGGGTATGAAAACGATGAAGAAGACATGGTTGTCCCTTAGCGTTGCGGGAACGGTTATGATAGCAGGGTATGCGCTGCCGCCCGTGCCAGTGCTTGCCGCCGCCGCCGCGGTTCCGGTTTCCGCGAAGACGGACGGCTCCGTCCAGGCGGATTTTATTACCTCGACGGAGCTCGGCTCGAAGAGCGAATGGCTCAAGGCGAACGTAAAAGTGCCGGTGCTGCAAGGGCTCCAGGATAAAAAATATCAGGAAGAGCTGAACTATATCATCCAATCCCATGCGGAGAAGGACATTGCGAACTGGGAGAAGGAAGCGGAAGAGACCGCGGCCGACATGAAGAAAAACGGATACGAGATGCGACCGTACGAGCTGATTGTCGATTACGAACTGAAATCGGACGGCAGCGGCAAGCCGGAGGGGATCGTCTCGCTGCGAGTCGTTACATACGCCCAGACGGGCGGCACCGGTATGCCGAGAGTTGATACGTATACGATTCGGAACGAAGCGGAGGCGACCCGTGTGACGCTGGACGAGCTGTTCGGCGACAAGTATCAGGAGACGATCGACGCTTTCATCAAAGCCGAGATCGCCAAAGATCCGGATAGTTATTTTCCGGAGGAGTTTAAAGGGATTTCGGCCGAGCAGGCTTTTTATGTGGAAAATGGCGAGGTCGTCATCGTCTTCCCGAAATACGCGATCGCGCCGGGAGCTGCCGGCAATCCGGAATTCCGTTTGCCGATTCCCGGAGTCGAGACGGAGAAAGGCTCGGAAAGCGAACAGGCGAAGGAATCGTTCACGCTGTATCGGAACCAGGTTTTCGCCGATGCGAGCGGCAACACGATGATCCCGCTCCGGCTGGTCGCCGAGCGGATCGGCTTCGAGATCACGTGGATTCCCGATACGATGACCGCCGAGCTGAAGAAAGGGCCGAACTGGACGACGGTGACGATCGGCAAAGACGCTTATTTCTTTGCCCGGATGGCTCCGATGCCGCTGGGGGCGGCTCCGGTATTGGTCGAATCGTCCGCGTACGTGCCTTTGAAGTTCGTGACGGACATTTTGAAGGCGGACTTGAAAGAGGAGAACGGTTCGATCGTAATCTCATGGTCCTGAGTGTCAGGCTGTAGCGACTTGCCTTCCTGTTGTTCCATCCTTCAATGGATAAACCTATCGGTCAGGCGGAGCGATGAAGCTCCGCCTGTTTGGGTTGATTCATAAAAATACAATCTGTTACAATAACAGCAACAATGTCTGTGGATGAAGCGGAGCGTAGAAGATGAGAAGAAGACCGACCAAAGAACAGTTTCAGCAGCAATTGGAGCAGATGGTTCAGACGATCCGGGACGATATTATTAAAGGCGTATATCCGGCCGGGGACTATTTGCCGTCGGAGAAAACGCTCGTCTCCCAGTTCGGGATGAGCAACAACTCGATCCGCATCGGTCTTGAACAGCTTGTAGAGGAAGGCTGGATCGAGAAAGTGGCGAGGTTGGGCAACCGGGTAGCTCCCGGACGTCCACCGGTGAAGCTGAAGCTGCTGTGCAACGAAATGCCGCTGCGTAATTTGAAGCTGAGGCAGCTGCTGGATGGATTTCATAAAAAGTACCCTTGGATTACAGTAGAAACGACAGTTACTGCGGGGCTGCTCGGTTTCGGGAACAAGGAGGAGCCGATTCCCGGCGATGTGGTGCTGCTGACCAGCTATCAATTCCAGCAGGCGGCCGAGGAAGGCAAAACCGTATGGCTGGAGGAGACGGCGGAGAATCCGGCTATTTATCCGCAAGTGAACGCGTTGTACCGTCATAAGGACGTGATGTACATGCAGCCGCTTATCTTCTCCCCAATCATGCTCTGCTACAACAAATCCCACTTCCGCGAAAGCGGACTGCTGGAGCCGGACGGCAGCTGGAGATGGGACGATCTGATCCGGCATGCCGAGCTGCTGTCGGACGGCAAAAGCCGTTACGGCTTCTGCTTCCATATCCCGGACGGGAACCGCTGGCCGGTCTTTTTGCTGCAAAGCATGGAACGGTTCGAATGGGACGAGAACGGCAAGCTGAAGGACATACGCGGATCGAAGCTGATGGAAAGCATTCAAATTTGCAAACGGATCATCCTTAATGCGAAAGCGTTTCCCCGTTACTTGTCGGAAAGCAACGACGATATCGACAGAATGTTTATGGAAGGCAAAGTGTCGATGACCTTAACCAGCTATATGGCGCTGAACGGGCTTATCGATTCCGGACTGGAGTACGACGTCTCGCCTATGCCGTTTATCCGGGAGATGCGGACGCTGGGCATCGCCTTGGGCGCCGGGGTGCTGCGTCAGTCCGGCCGCAAGGAGGAAGCGGCGCTGCTCGTCGACTATTTAACGTCCGTGGAAGGACAGACGTTTATCCGTACGAATACGATGAGCGTTCCGAGCGTGGGGAATTTGCCCAGCCCGCCGGAAACCGGCGGAATGTACCGGCCGTCCCGGGCGATGATGTACAGGGAAATTCTGTCCTCGCTGCGCACCCACGGCGAACTGAACGTATCGCTTCAAACCCTGTACGGCATCGGTAATTTGCTGAAAGGGTATTGGGCCGATCTGATCGACGAGGAGGAGCTGTGCAGCCGGCTCAGTGACCAATTGTCCAAGCCGCAAACAATCCGGGAGGCGGCGCCTGCCGGTGACTGGGGATAACGGGACGTGAAGTCCCCTGATTAAAAGGTTGACGCCCCGAACTTTAACTAAGCTCGAGGGCGTTTTGTTAACGATTCGCCGGAATGTTTAAGCTCGCTATTAAGATCGCTAAAGCGTTGAAGCGAACCGAGGTATTCGGAACCAAGTTATCCTATCAGAAAAGCTGCTCTTACGCAGGGCCATTCGTCGCGGCGAGTGGCTTCGTTTAGAAGCTTTTCTTAATCCGCCAGAACGTTTATGTTTTTTTTCATACTAAAGGGAAGGGAAGAGATTTCCTTCCTTGGCGTTAGGGAACGTATACTCAGGTCCGATGACTAACGAATCGGATCGTGCTTATGGCTGAAAAACGACGTTATTCCAGACGTAACGAATCCGGGTATCGTTATCGAACCGAAAGTGGAATAAAACGATTCGATTCGCGGGAATAACCATACAAGAGTTCGTTACAAATTCAAACGTCCGCATTCGGCTCTGATAACGACTGCTGAGCTCGTTAGCCATACCGGCGCATGATGACAACACGACTGAGGCCGAGCGGCTGGAGCAAAGGGACCTATTCCCTTCCAACGTACAAATAAACTTTATGGGTTTGCACGTCAAAGGACCGTCCGGACGGTTGCCGGACGGTTGTTCATAATGGTTACCAACGAAGACAGGTGAGGAAAACTGTGAGCCTATGGAAGGAAGTTTGGTTATCGCTTGTGACGATTCCTAGTAGCGGAATCAGAATATATAAAAGATGAGACCTTTCCCCTCGGCTGCAGTTTGGCTGTAGAAACGGCGGATTTCGTTATAATACTGCAGGATGTAGGCAAAGAACTCGTCTTGATCCTCGTCTGAAACTATGTCAGGATCAAGAGGATATACCTCCTCCTTGACCATAGCCGGGAAATCATACCGCAAGCGGAGCTGCGCTTCATCCAGCTCGGATATAGCCCGGGCCGCTTCTGCAACTTGCTCGCCACGCAACACAAACGCCCCGAATGAGCCGAAATCGATGCCTTGGTCCGACGTTATCGGAACAACATACCCAAGAGGGGGCTCTCCATCGGCAATATTTCCGCAAAGCAAGAAGTGAATCGCCTCCCAGGATCTATCGATGTCCAGTCCGGGATAATCGTCCACTCGCAAATTTTTCAGTGCAACTTCGCCTGCGGCGGTTTGCTGTACCAGTTTGTCATCCAGAGCAAAGTAATATCCGCGCATTGCCAAGTTGTCATCCCTCATTCCACTGTAGTGACCTATACTGCTTGGATTAATGTAACATCCAGGAAATGTGTATTTCGAGCCATGGACATAAACGTCAGGTCTAATCCATTTATCCAACACTCCCGACTCCGTCTTCAAATGGGTCTAAAGACCCGGAAAACAACCAGAAACACAAGGATGCACAAAGGTAGAGCAATTCCTAAAAACCCTTATGGAAGCAGGTTACCGGGCATCGCGAATTACTTATAGCCATCTCCCGGGCGGCAGTGGTTCGAGCTTCCAACGGCGCCGCCGTCAGCAGCAGCTTTCCTTGCCCGTTCGCTATGCCAAGTGTCTAATATTCTGATTCACCGTTTAAGCAACCACGTGTTCATCAAGCGACGGTCCCGGAACCCAACCCTTAAACGGTTGTCTAGTGGGAGTTTCCGGCCTTTTCTTCATCTTCAAAGTGTGGTTTGCGGCACCAGGGAAACAGTCGGCAGGTCATGAAGACAGTGAAACTGTATGTAACTCATAAAATTTATATTAATTTATACTTGGTTTATAAAAATACGAATTGACAACGGTTTCAAACGTGATAAAATGAAATTTAGATTCAGGAATTGATACTAAAATCACAATTGACTTGTATATATTTAATTTTTATGAGTCACATTGTTGGGGTGTTGATTTCTGTCAACAGGTCGAGTCATCACAAAGGGAAGCGGGCGCCGCAAGCGTTGTCGGCATCCGGTTGAACGAAGCACAGGATACAAAACAGGGGGTAGAGGATGTATGAAGGTAAAACGGTATGGCGGTCTAGTGATGGCTGCGAGTCTGGTTGTGCTGACAGCGTGCGGTGGCGGTAATACGCCGCCGGCGGCCAACGCTCCGGCTCCGGTTGAAGAGAAGAAGAAAGATCCGGTCGAGCTGGTTTTTTATTCGCAGGTCGCCGATTACGACCAGACGTTTATGGATACGTTCGGCAATATGATCCAGACCAAATTCCCGCATGTAACCGTCAAGCATCTGCCGGCAGGCAGCAACAAAATCGCCGACGTCGTGGCCAGCGGCCAGACGATCGACGTCATGTTTATGTCCATCGGTCAGGCGGACAGCCTGACTACGTACGATTATCAATACGACATCTCCGAGATGATCAAGACGAGCAAGTACGATCTGTCCAAGCTCGAGCCGTCGGCCGTCGAGCTGCAGAAAGGATTTGCGAATAACGGGATGTACGGCTTGCCGGTATTTACGAACACGCTCGGACTATTCTATAACAAGAATTTATTCGATAAATTCGGTGTGGAATATCCGAAGGACGGTCTGAACTGGGATCAGCTTAAGGACCTCGCCAAGCGGCTGTCCCGTACGGAAGGCGGAGTCAGCTACAAAGGGCTGGTCATGTCGTCGTCCGCCAACATCGTGCTGAACCAATATTCCGCGGCATATATCGACCCGACGACCAAAAAATCGATCTTCACCACCGATTCGTTCAAGAAGGCATTCGAGTTGTTGACGAGTGTATCGAAAATTCCCGGCAATGAGCTGACCGCTCAAACCTGGAGCTTGGCGGAGCAGCAAAAAATGTTTTTCCAGAACCAAAATGCCGCGATGCTGCTCCACTTCGTCGTGTTGTCGCTGTCTACGCTTAAGGACCAGTTCGACTGGGACATCGCGACGTTCCCGCAACTGGCGGATAAGCCGGGTGTCGGTCCGCAATCGTACCCTACGTATTTTTATGTAACGAAAACGAGCAAGCATAAGCAGGATGCGTTTGATGTGATCGCCTATTTGACGACGGAGGAGTTCCAGAATCATCTGGCCCAAAAAGGAATGCTGCCGATCCTGAAAGACCGCGTCGCGGGCATGTCTCAGTTCGGGCAAGACGTACCGACTTTGAAAAACAAAAACGTAAAGGCGCTGCTGCCCGAGAAGTTCGCGCCGTCCGCTCTGACCAAAGTAGAAGTAGTTAAAGCGCAATCACCCGGGCATACGGCCTACTTCGAAGCTTACCAAAACACGGTGCTTGGACAAAAGGATACGAATACGGCGCTTCGCGAGGCGGGAGAAAAGCTGGACCAGAAGCTGGCGGACCTGTTCAAGTAACGAAAGGAGCGAGCAGTATGGCAGGCATACGCCTATAAGCCGAGTTCGTACGGTGCGAACGGGCTTGTGTTCGGAGATCAGGAGCTGGCGGTCAACCCGCCGGCTCCGGTTCGTTAATCCGGCACTGCGGAGAAGGACCAAGGGTACGAAGCTTCATAGCAGCAGGTGCTATCGACACAGAGAGAGGGAGACGGAAGATGAAAACATACAGAGCCGCAATTATCGGTGCAGGAGTGATCGCCAAAGTACATGCCAAAACGTTGCATGAGAATGCGAGGACGGAGCTTGTCGCCATAGCAGATATCGCGGAAGAGCGGGTCCGGGAGCTGGCCGCCGCCTACGGAGCGGCGCCTTATACGGATTACCGCGTCATGATCCGGGAGCGGGCCCCCGATATTGTCATTATTACGCTGCCGCATCATCTGCACCAAGAAGCGGCGATCGCATGCGCCTCGCTGGGCTGTCACGTGCTGCTGGAGAAGCCGATGGCGCTTAACGCGGCGGAGTGTGCGGATATTATCGAAGCATCCATTGCCCATAACGTAATGATGGCGATCGGACATATGCAGCATTATTACCCGGCCAATCAGAAAGCGAAGGAGATCGTCCGTTCGGGACGGCTCGGCCAACTGGTTGCCATTCATGACCGCAGACACCATCCGTACTTTTTGCCCGAACGTCCGGCGTGGTTTCTTGAGAAGTCGCTTTCCGGGGGCGGAATCGTCATCAATATCGGCAGCCATTCGATCGATAAAATCCAGTGGCTGACCGGGAGCGCGGTTCGCCAAGTGAAGGCGAACCTGACCTTTTACGGCGATCGCGGCAATGTGGAAGGCAGCGGCATCATGTTTATGCAGACATCGGCAGGCGTGACGGCAACGGTTTCTTTGTGCGGGTATCGCAATATTACGGCTAATGAGACGGAGCTGCTGTTCACGGGAGGACAACTGAAAATCGCAGGCAATAAGCTGTGGGTGTCCGGGAGCGAGCGCGAATATGAGGAGATCCTTTTGGATGAGCCGGTCGAGCCGTTTCAAGCCCAATGGAACGATGTTCTAAGCGTTGTGGACAAAGGGACCGGATATGTGGAAAGCGCGGTGTACGGGCAATCGGTGTGTGCGGTTGTAGATGCGGCATACCGCTCTCACGAGTCAGGGGCGGAGGAATTGGTCACCCAGTTCGCGGATTCCCCGGCCGGCGCCGCCCGATGAGTGGCCGGAAAATTCGGAATAGGGTATAGTAGGGGGAAACGTGAGGGAGGTTCGGCCAATGGGGAATGAATTCTACCATAAGCTGGGCGCTGCTTTTCTGTTCGCCGCTGCTATCATCTATATGGTGGAACGGCTCGGACAGAAGCTGGCGGGGCTGGCTGTCGGCGAGGCCGGTTTCTTCAGCAATCTATTTGTTCCTGTATTTGCGTTGATCGGTATCGTCATCTTTGTATTCGGCTTTCCGGGCAGCCGGAGATGACAGGCGGGCGTAAAGGGTCCCGGGCGAGAGAAAGAGCGGTTAGACGCTCTTTCTTTTGTTTTTTGCACGACCGGAATGCAGATGGGGCTGACCTAATATTGCGAGGAAAACCGGAT
Source organism: Paenibacillus oceani (assembly GCF_014705615.1). Taxonomy (GTDB): domain Bacteria; phylum Bacillota; class Bacilli; order Paenibacillales; family NBRC-103111; genus Paenibacillus_AB; species Paenibacillus_AB oceani. Next base: position 67,223 of record NZ_JACXJA010000043.1, on the reverse strand, counting down.
AAGGTTGGTTTGTACTCCTTATTTTGTCCGAATCCAGCCTGCACGGGGGAATAGGAGCGATTTGAAGCTTTTATTTCCGCGAAAGTGGCGTTGGACTCGACCTGTTGGTTGAAATAAGAGGTCCAAACAGCCTTTAATCGTTACATTTTTCCAAAAAAGCCGAAAATAAAGGGTGCCAAAGGCTCTTATGGTAGGGGAGTTAGCCCGTACCGCAGTGAGAATAGCCCTGCATGTACGCTCGGTTCCGGACAACTGAACAACACCGAATCACCGGGTTCGCTTGGAGAATCTAATCCACAGCGTGATGTAGAGAAGTAACAAAACAAGGCTGGCGACCGCAAAGAAAAGGCTGAGGAGCAAAGGCTCGATCGTCGTGTAAGAGAGTAGAGCCAGAATACCGAGCAATCCCATATTTTCTTTGTTATATTTGGCAAACCGGATTTTCACCACCCGGTATCCAATAAGGGCAAGCGAAGACAAATAAACCGCAACGGCAAGTATGGAAAGCATCTGATACGCCTCCTCGTTCAAAATGATCGTGGGCCTGCCGGTTAATCGGTCTGATCTGGCGCGCTTAACCGCTCGTTCACATCCGAGCCGGACTGCCGGATCCGCAAGTGCAGAAAACGCATCCTCAGCACCAACCGCCCTCCTATCCCTTCTTCCATACCCTATTGTAGTCTATTTTTTCCACCCAGGTAACCATTCTTGAAGAACGGATTTGCGCACCGTGTCGTCTGCTTCTCCCAAGGCCCCCCTACTTCTCCCCCGAGCTCCGAATATGTATGAACGTATACATAAAAGGGGGACCTCACAACATGAACAGACGGCTGCAGCCTTTGGCGAACGTAATTCGTCTCTTTCGGGGACAGCTTAAACCTAAAAGGAAGTCTCGTTCCCTGCCCCGGTTCCGCATAAGTAAAGCAATGGCGCTTGTCGCCGTCGTCTCGGTGTGCGGGTCGGCCGCGCTCGGCGCTATCTTCTGGGTCCGCTCGCTCGATATCTCGAAGCTGGCCAATCCGCTGCTGGCGCCGACCCAACTGATCGATAAAAACGGCGGGCTCGCCTCGGAAATCTCTTCTTCCAAAATCGTTCCGGTCTCGCTCGAACGCATCCCGCTTCATCTTCAGCACGCGATCGTCGCGGTGGAGGATAAACGGTTTTACGACCATGCGGGTGTCGACGCCATCGGCATCCTGCGCGCCTTGATGCAAAATCTGAGAGCGGGAGGAGTCGCGGAGGGCGGCAGCACGATCACCCAGCAGCTCGCGAAAAACATGTTCCTGTCGCACGATCAGACGTTATCCCGCAAAGTGACGGAAGCGGGGTATGCGTTCAAAATCGAGCAGACGTACGATAAAGAACGAATCCTGGAGACGTATCTGAACCAGATCTATTTCGGCGAAGGCCAGTGGGGCATTCAAAAGGCCGCCAATACGTACTTCGGGAAAGACGTCGCCGATCTGACGCTGCCGGAGAGCGCGATGCTGGCCGCATTGCCGAAGGCGCCGACCCATTATTCGCCGTTCAAAAATAAAGAGAAAGCGCTCGAGCGGCGCAATCTCGTCCTGGACCTGATGCTGGCCGGAAAATATATCGGCGAAGACGATTACCGCAAGGCTGTCGCCACGCCGATCGTCCTAGCGGAACTTCAGCAAGAAAGCCTGCGCGGGTTGTATCCGTACTATATGGATCAAGTGATCGAGGAAGCGATTGAACAATACGGGTTCACCGAGCGCCAACTGCTTGCCGGCGGACTTCGCATCTATACCCGTCTCGATCCTGCGGTGCAAGCCGCTATGGACAAAGCGTTCGGCAACGACTCGTTATTCCCGAAGAGCGCCCCGGATCAGCTCGTGCAGAGCGGCGCCGTCATTCTCGATCCGTATACCGGCGGAGTATTGGGACTGGTCGGCGGCCGCGGCGAGCATGTATTCCGCGGCTTCAACCGGGCGACTCAGTTGAAGCGGCAGCCGGGCTCCTCGTTCAAGCCGCTCGTCGTATACGCTCCTGCGCTGGAGCAAGGGTACGGTCCGAATTCCAAGCTTTACGACGGTCCGCTGGATATTAACGGCTACAGGCCGACCGATTGGGATAAACGGACCCGTGGCGAGGTTACCATGCGCGAAGCGGTGATCCGCTCGTGGAACATCCCTCCCGTCTGGCTGCTGAACGAGATCGGTTTGCAGACCGGCCAGGCGTTCGTCCAAAGGTTGGGGATTCCGCTCGCGAAAGGGGACAACAACCTCGCGATTGCGCTCGGCGGATTGCAGGAAGGCGTATCCCCGCTGCAGATGGCGCAGGCTTACGGGGCATTTCCGAATCTCGGATCGATGATGCCCGCTCATACGATCGAGAAAATAACGACGGTTGACGGGCGGGTATTGGCCGAAGCGAAGCCGTCTCCGGTAGCCGTGATGTCGCCGTCGACCGCCTTCGCGATGACGGGCATGTTGATGGACGCCGTCCGCGAAGGGACCGGCTCGAACGCGGCGATGAACCGTCCGACCGCCGGCAAGTCGGGAACGACTCAACTGCCGGCCGGCGCGCCGTTCGAAGGGATCGAGGGCGGCTCGAAGGACGCCTGGTTCGTCGGGTATACGCCGGAGCTGGTCGGAGCCGTATGGATCGGGTACGACCAGACCGACCAGAATCATTATCTGAACATATCGGGCGGGTACAGTTCCGCGATCGTTTTCCGCGAAATGATGAGTTCGGCGCTTCAGGACGTGCCGGCCAAGTCGTTCAGGCAGCCGCCAGACCCGGGGAAACGCACTGACTCGTTTGTTCCAGGTAAAGGAAATAGCTCGAAGGACGACGAGCAGAAGAAAGAGCCGCCAGGCCAGAAGAAAAAAGAAGAAAAAGAAAAGGAAAAAAAAGAGAAGGAGGAGAAGCGGAAGCGCGAGGAAGAGAAGCGCAATAATGACCGCAAGCCGGGTGAAAAAGAGGACGATGATGACGACTGAGCCGGCAGGGGAGCCGGAAACGCAGAGCAGCCGGGTTCCAGATAGGGAAACCCGGCTGCTCTGCGTTTAGTCTTCGAAGCTGTTTGTAAACTCGTCCAGACTGCGGTCGGCTTTGCTTTGATTGCACAGGCTGCAGGCGCAGACGCAATTGGCCGGAGTCGTATGCCCTCCTTTGGCCCGGGGCAGCAGATGGTCGATCGTATCGCCGTATTCCCCGCAGAAATGGCATGTATAATTGTCCCGCGTCAAAATATAACGGCGGAAGTTTTTGTTGCTGTAAATCCGGCGTATCGTATGCCGGTTCACGACGATTGCGGCCAGCTCCCGAACGAGCGTCACCGCCGTCTCGAGATCGGTCTCCTGATGCCAGCGGCGTCCTTTGTCCGTCTTGCCTCTCATCCGGATGATGCCTTGACGGGTCGGCACGAGCACCGAGGCGTCGGGTCCTTCCGGCTTCGGCGGCAGGGGAGGCATTGGCCTCTTCGTTCTGCGTTTCGGCGTTTCGGCGAGAGGCGGCCCGGCAGATGCAGATGCCTCTTTTGGCTCAGTAGGCGGCAAGGGCTCCGGCTCCGACTTCATCTGTTTCCGGCACGACCGGCAGGTGCCGCGGCGCGAAGATTTCCCGGCGCGTTTGCCGCTCCGCCGGAGGAAATGGGACAGCGGCTTTATTTGGTTGCAGCGCGAGCAGTGCTTGCCGGGAAGCGGATCGCCGCCGGCTGCTTGATCCTGCTCGGTTGTTGGGGCATTCGGATCGATGATGTCCACCTCAAGTTTTATTGTCCGTTCGTTTGCCGAATAACGATCGATATAGCCTGCCAGTATGTAGGAAGGATAAAGGATCAGCTGGGTAAGCGGTCCGTCTGCATCTCCTCGATCCGCACAAACGAATCGATGATATCCGGATCGAAGGCGGTCCCTTTATTCTCCTTTAAATAGGCGAGCGCCTTGTCCTTCGACCAAATTTCCTTATACGGCCTTCGCGAGGTAAGCGCGTCATACACGTCGACCACGCTTACGATCCGCGCTTCCAGCGGAATATCGGTCCCTTTCAGCCGGTGGGGGTAACCGGTGCCGTCCCATCTCTCGTGATGACTGAGGATGATCTGTCGCGCGACAGAAAGCTCGTCCTTGAAAAAGCTGTCGGTCAGCTCTATGTTTATTTTCGACAAAATATCGACGCCGATTAACGGGTGCATCTCTACGATCAATCGCTCGTAGCCGGTCAGCGGACCGGGCTTGTACAAAATACCTTCGGGGACGCCGGACTTGCCGATATCGTGCATTATGCTCGAATGAATGATGCTTTGCTTATAGTCTTCCTTCAGGTTAAGGCCCATCCGCTTATTGTGCACGGTCACGAGCTGCTCCGTATACTGCTGGACCCGGAGCAGATGCTCCTCGATCGCCGGATCGCGAATTTCGCAAGAAATCGCCAGCACTTTCAGCAGGACGCCCTGAATGTTGTTCCTTCGCTCCTCTGCGACGTAGACGCCCTCCGCAAGATGTTCCAGCTCGCGGAATATGCCGACGTAGTAGACGTTTCCACCGATCTCGTACGGTGTGATGGAGATGGAGGAATGCCACAAGCAGCCGCTCGCTTTTTTGTTAATAAAGATGCCGGACCAGCTGGAGCCGCGGTTTAGCGCCTCGTACATGCTGCGGTAGGTGGCCTTGCTCGTAAGCTTGCTTTTGACGATGCTGGCTTTCGATCCGAGAATCGTCTCCCGCTTGTAGCCGGTGATGGTCTGGTACGTTTCGTTCACTTCCATAATGCGGTGGTTGGAATCGGTGATAATAACGGCATCTGCTAATGTTAGAAAAATGCGCAACGTGTCAATCATGATCGGTCTCCTGTAACGGGTAAACATAATATCCGGTTTCTTCCGTTTTGTTTTGCTGTATACAGCGCCTCGTCGGCAAGCTGCACCAAATGTTCCGGGTCTACGGACAGCTTCGGGACCACGGTGGCCCCGCCGATGCTGACGGTAATCCGGTCCGAGATTTTCGAATGGCTGTGCGGAATCGCATGCTGGTGTACGGACTCCCTCAGCAGCTCGGCCATCGAATACGTCTCCGAGGCGGACAAGCCGGGAAGCAGTACCGCAAATTCCTCCCCGCCGTACCGGCAAACCCGGAAGCTGCGAGGCAGCCTCATCGCCAGTACGCTCGCCGCTTCGCGGAGACAGCTGTCGCCCTGCAGATGACCGTATAAATCGTTGTACTCTTTAAAAAAATCGACGTCGATCAACAGCAGCGACAAATAGCTTCGGATTTTGGCCAGTGAATTCCATCTCCGCTTCAAGCTTTCATCGAAGTACCGCCGGTTGTGGACGCCGGTGAGCGAGTCGGTATGGATTTGACGCTTGAGCAGCTTGTTGTCGGACTGCAGCTTCGTCTCGATCCGTTTTCTCTCCGTAATGTCCGAGAATACAGCCCCGTAATGCGTAATGTCGCCCTGTTCGTTTCGCAAAGCCATAATGTTCTGCCACTCGATAAAGATCTCGCCGTTTTTTCTTTTATTCCATATTTCCCCCTGCCACTGTCCCTTAATCCGGATCGACGACCATAACTGCTTATAAAATGGAATGTCGTGATAGCCCGATTGCAAAAAGCTCGGATTTTTGCCAAGCGCTTCTTCGTACGAATAGCCTGTCGATATCGTGAACGCTTTGTTCACATAAATGATCCGCTTGTCGGCATCCGTCAGAATGATTCCATTCGTCGTTTGTTCAGCCAACATGTAGAATAGTTCGAGATTATGCATCGCAAAGAGGCTCCCATTTATGAAGGGTAGAATTCACGGTACGAATGAAACAAGAGATATACCGATTGTACCACAAAAGCTTGAAATAAAGATGAATTTGCGTCCTTGTCACATGAGACCCAATGTGATATTTTGACGGTAAGATCGCAGACGATATCGGCCCTGCGAAACTGAAAGCACTTACATCTCGTCCCCTGCGATCCAAATGATGGAGGTGGGAAAAGATGTCAAGGAGACGATCCGTCAAGGTATGGAGTATCTGTCTGTGCGTATGGTCGCTTCTGGTTGTTCAGCTCGCCTGGGCGGAACCGGATGCGCCCGCAGGCGGAGGAGGAGGGCAAACGATGGACAGCGAGGTGTTAAGCTTCACCAACCGCATAGCTATCGTACCGCAGACCGGACACGTTCCGGCCGTAGACGGAACAATGGAGCCTTTATGGCAGTCGGCATTTCAGGCGGACGGCTTCGTCACCATGTTCGACAACCGCCCGGCCGGGTCCGGTACCAAGCTGTATCTGCTGTACGATGATGCCAATCTATATTTAGGTCTGGAGGGACTTTATGAACAGCCGGGGACAGCCCCGGACACGGAAATAGTGGAGGTATTGCTGGCCCCGGGAACGGCCCGTGCCGACGTATACCGGCTGACAATCCCGATCGCGAGCGGGGACCGTCCGATCCGCAGTAATTGGGGGACGGCGGTAAAGGAACTGCAGGGAGCGGCGGTTCAGATCGGCCGGGGGGCCGGTTCCTGGACGGCAGAAGTGAGAGTGCCTTTCCAATCGCTCGGGAAGACGGAGCCGGCCGAGGGAGAGATGTGGTCATTTAACCTGATGCGTTATTTTGGAATCAACTCGGAGCCGTTCAGCTCCTGGGCGCCGATCCGCAGCTCCTACATCGTGGATCAGGGAGGCAGCTCGATCAGCCTTGTCTCTCATGTGCTGAACGAGTCCCGCATGGCGCCGTTATACTTTGTGAGCACACCTCCCTTACATGACGCGCCGGGCAGCCGTACCGAGCGGTGGCAGCCCCCGAACGGAAAGCTCACCTATGTGAACTACACGACGAAACAATTCGCCGTGAACGGCAATGCGATTCATAACGGGACGGAAGTGCGCCTGGCGTGGATATCGCCGGATGGCGTAACGACCCGCCTGGAGCCGCCTGCCGTGGAGAAACTGGGCGGGCAAACTTTTCTTACGTTTAATCATCCGAAACCGTTGGCGGCGGGACAATACCGCTTGCAGGCCGGTTTCCGCCAAGGAAACGGCATCTACCATTACTTTGAGCTGTCGTTCGACCGGAACGCGCTGATCGAAGCCGGGGATAAGCAAGCTTCGGGGATCGTTTTCCCTGCGGGGCCGATCCGGGAAGTGGCGAATGCGCCGGCTTCCAGTCATGTCGAAACCGTGATGCGGCTGATTCCGGAGAAGACCGGCTTTATCTTTACCGGACTTCCGGAAAATCCGACGCTTTCCCCGTATCAGCTGTACAGCTGGAACGTGCAGAACCCGAATCAGATCGTCTCGAAGACGACCGGGACCGTCTATCCGAACAGCACATACCCGGAGACGCATAAGCTGACCGTAACGAACCGAAAAGGCGAAACGGTCGAATACCCGTATTACGAAGACGGCGAAGGCCGCAAATATTTTCTGACCGCCCATCTATGGTACTTCCAGAAAGACTACACGCTGCGCGAGACAGCTAAAATCGCGGCGACGGATCCGCTTGGAGCGGCCCTTCTGCTGAACCGGTGGGCCGACGTTTACGCCGGATATTTGCCGACCAACGATTATTACTGGACCAATTATCCGGTCGTCGGCGGGCCTCCTTACCATTACTGGGGCGGAGTATGGTACCGGTGGTATACCGGCGAAATGACGAATATGAGTTATTTGATCAACGCTTACCGCGACGTGCGCAAGACGAATGCTTTTGCGCTATTAAGCGCGGAGCTTGGCTTCGATGTCGAGAAGAAGCTTGTGGAGACGGTGTTTGAGCCGTCCTTCGACTTCGTCCGGTCGTTCCCGGTGCTGAATCACAATATGGAGTATACGACCTGGCTCGGTCTGGTCCGGATGGCCAAAGCCTCGGGACAGCCTGCGTACATGCACGAGGCGGTGGATCTCATACAGGACTTCGCTGCGAACAACTTTTTGTCCGACGGGTTCTGGAAAGAGGTGACGCTGTCTTATCACAATCAGTCGATTAACGGTCTGGTGCAAAGCATGGAGGAGGCGAAAGGGTGGAGCGACCCCACCGGCTATTTGTCTCCCAGGGACGGCCAGCGTCTGGACAACGTCGATATGACGGGGACGTATCCCGCGCTCGGCAATGCGCTTAACATGAAAAACGTAGTCGCTTATCCGAACGGCAGTTATGTACCCATTCAGGATACGTGGGCGAACGAGAAAACCGCGTTGCCTCGCACCGATCTCGGCTCCTATCTGCTGCCTGGCTCGGGCATATCCCGGCTTGCGCTGGGAACGGGCGGCCGGCAGTTGCAAACTTATTTGCAATTCACGCCGAAAGATGGCCACAACCACTACGATCCGTTAAACTTAACCCTGTTCGCGCAAGGACAGGAGCTGCTTCCGGATATCGGGTATACGCATACGTTTTACCGGAGATGGACGTCTTCGACGCTTGCGCATAACATGGTCATCGTCGACGGGGCGGATATGAAGCTGAGCGGACAAGGGCTGCATGGCGGGCGGATCGAGTCGCTGGTAACGGGAGACAGCGGCGTACAGATCGTCCGGGCCAGCCAGCCGGATGCCTACCCGGTAACGGACGAATACAGCAGGGAGCCCTGGGTCATTCCGTTCGGAGACGGCGAGTCGGCGGAGGACGGCTATGTGGTGGATCTGTTCCGCATAGCGGGCGGCAGCCGCCACGAATATACCCTCGGAGGCGATGCGAACCGCGACGGCGTATTTACAACCGACGCGGCTATAGAGCCTTACGGCCCCTATTTGCTCCCGGAAGGGACGCAGGTGACGATGCCCGAATCCGAGAACGACACCGGTTCCGCGCAAGGAAACTATTACGGTTATATTTACGTGCAGGATGTGCAGCGCGCGGAAATTCCGGACGGCCGCTATCAGGTTACGCTCGAGACGAGCGACAACGGTACAGATCAAGGGAAGCTTGCGATTACCGGTTTTACGGACGCAAGCGGGGAGAACGAACTGTTTATCGGCCGCTCGCCCTCGCTTCGGGCGACCCGTCTATCCGGCACATCTAAAGATATCAATACCGAAGCGGTCAAGTATTGGATGCCGAAGCTGGTCGTAAGAAGGAGCGGCACCAATCTGTCGAGCACCTTCGTCCATATCATCGAGCCGTACAAGGGAGCGGGTCCGAAAATCGAATCAGTTGAGAAATTGGTACCCGACCTGCCCCAAGAAGGCGGGGTTGCGCTGCAAATCCGTTACGGGGCGATAACCGATACGGTGCTGAGCTCGTCGGAGCCCGGTGCGACGCTGAAGGTAGGGGACATGGAGCTGAACGGCAAATACGGCTTTATCCGAACCGAGAACGGGACGGTGACGAAGATGGTGCTCTCGGAAGGAACACTGCTGCGCAAAGGCGGTGAAACGCTAACCGGTCCGGGGCCGGCGACCGGGACGGTGACGGACGTTATGCGAATCGTTAACGGCGATCCGGCCGATGCGATCGTTACCGAAACGGCCGTGCCCGCATCGTATACGGGCAGCACGGTTGTCGTCACTCATCCCGACGGCAAAACTCACGGCTACAAAGTGAAGGAAATCCGCCGCGAAAGCGGAAAGGCGTGGATCGTGCTGGATCATACGGATCCGGGCTGGGATTACAGGCCCGACGGCAGCTCGAGAATGACCTCGCATCCGTTCCTCGAATGGCAGGGCATGCATACGTTCCGCATCGGCAACGTGTCGGTCCGTTAACAGCAAAGCGCCTCCGGAAGATTGAATGAATCCGGGGGCGCTTCTGTGCGTTTCCGCGACCAAGAGGAGCCCCGGGAGAAGCAACCTTCAAGGAGCGGATTATCGCTTACGCAGGAGTTTTTAATCGGCTCGCCCTTTATATTTGCCGGTGTGCAGCAGACTGATCTTCACGACGATCTCGTTGATCGAATCCGGTGTCAACAGGAAGGCTCCCCTTTCGTGGCGTTCCCGCCACAATTTCGGATGGTTCCGGTACAACACCTCGTCAAGTTTGAAGATATCGGCCTGAATCCGCAGTCCTTTCTTATAGGTGGCCATTATTTCTTCCTTGACTACTTGCGCCGCTTGATCTTCGATTTCCTTTTCCGTAATATCCCGTGTCATTTCGTCCAGATAGGCTTGCATTTTGACGTGGATGTTATATTTCACATCTCCGTTTATAACTGTCGTTACTTTAAACCGGGGCTTGGTCAGAACGAGCGCCACGGCAGGGTTGGCATTGTCGGGCACATTGATCGGCGATCGCTCCAGTTTTTGCTGCGCCCATCGGTATCCGGCGAGGTCGTTCTCGGAGAGCCAGCCGATCATATCCAGCTTTCGGAAAAAGTAGGCGCCGTTAATTCGCAGCATCGACTTCTTTTTCTGATCCTCCGTCCAGTCCCCCTTGGCCACCGTGATGGAAGGCAGCATGATCGGCGAGCCGGCCTCGTTGAAATGGGCGATCAGCTTGAATCCGTATACCGGGAGGATGAAGGAGCGCTGCGTATAAATTTGCGAGGGTGTGCTCATCACCGTATCGATCGGCGAGAAGTTGAGCAGCGATTTTTGAATGAATATATCCCGCAAATTATCTTTCGTCCCGTACAGAAGCACGTTGTAGCGAATTTCGCGATACCGGTTCACCATATCGTAGGCTTCCTTGATGCGTTGCCCGTTCTGCATAAAACTTTCTGTACACACAATCGCCTTGATGTGCCCCCAGAAGATTCGAATCTGGGACGTGGAGTAGATGTCCGTAAGTGATTCGGTAACCGTAATCCCTTCCCCCTTGCCTACCCATACCGGTACGGATTTGCCGACTTGCGAAGTCTCCCCCTTGGCAACGTTGGAGAAGTTGAGAACCTGCACGTAGCTTACAATTTTGCCATCCGCATAATCGAAGCCGAGCGCAGTGACGTAGGCCATCTTCTGAATGTCCTTGGAGTTCCAGCATCCCGTTAGCAGCAATGCGGCCATCACCGTCACGAGCACAATTCCGATCGATCTCAAGGCTCCTCCTCCTTGCTATAGTGGTCCGAATCGGTCGTATGAAGTGTCACCGGCCGGGTTCTCCTCTTGCTCCACGGTATGCGCAAAAACGCGGACAGCATATCTTTAAAGATAGGCGGAGAGAGAGGAGCCAGGTATGGAACGCCGAACGAATGCAGTCTCGACATGTAAAACGTAAGCAGAATCATCGAAAGGATGAGCCCGTACATGCCGATCATCGAGCAGAGCAAAAAGATGGTTAATCGGATTACGCTTACTACCGTGCTTAACGTCTGATTGACCAGTGTTGCTCCCGCAACCGCTGTTAACGCGCCTACGACGACAACAGATGGCGATACGAGACCTACCCGGATCGCGGCATCTCCGATAATCAATCCGCCGACTACCGTAAGGGTTTGCCCGATGCTGCTTGGAAGGCGTACCCCCGCTTCTCTGAAAATTTCCAGCATGACGAGCAACAGGAACATCTCCATCTGGGCGGATAGCGGAAGCCCGAGACGGGCCACTGCAATGGTTGCCATCAGGCGGAACGGAATCTGATCCTGATGAAACGCGGACAGGGCTACCCAAAAGCCCGGCAAATAGATGGCAATCAGGAAACTGGTCAGACGGATGAGCCGGGAAAACGTCGTATATTGGTAAGTAAAGTGAATATCTTCCGGTGACTTCAAGAGCAGCGCAAAGTTGCTGGGACCGATTAATACAAGCGGAATCCCGTCGACTATGATGACGAATCTGCCGGCGAGCAGACTTGCGACCGCATAGTCCGGGCGTCCGGTATTGTCGAACAACGGGAACAATGAATATTTGGCGTCCGAAAGCGCCTCTTCGAGTTGGCTGACACTATAAATGCCGTCCACATCGATCTTGTCGAGCCGGGAGCGGACCTCGCTCAAGATCTTCGGCGAGATGATGTCCCGGATGTAGAGAAGTCCGATTTTCGTTTTCGTCCGCCGTCCCAAAAGCGTCGTTTCGTAACACAACGTATCGCTTCGGATTCGCTTGCGGATCAGTGCGACGTTAACGGCAATGTCTTCGATAAAGCCGTCCTTCGGCCCCTTGATCGAAATTTCCGTACTGGATTCCTCCGGGTTTCGTTCGGGGCGACTGCCGATGTCGATCCGGAACAACTCCCCTTGATCGGGGAACAGAAGAACCAGATTGCCCTGGAAAACGGAAATCGTTATGTTATCGATTTCGGTCTGGCCCTCGAAAGGAATGAGGGGCAAAAGCCCAAACAGCCTGTTCGAGCCGATATCGGCGAACTTCGTTTGCTGGTAGGCCTGATGCAGGGAGGGGAGGATCGTTCTGCCGATCGCTTCGTTGTTGCACAGCCCCTCCGTATAAACCAATACGACGTCAGACGGTTCATTGTGCGGACCAAAGCGGTACGAATGAACTTTGACGTCTGAAGATAAAGCGAATATATTTCTCAGCTTCTGTTCCGTCCATACAATAGTCGGCGGGTTAGGAATCGGTTCGTTCATGCCGGATCTCCCCCTTTTTCCTTGACCAGAACGCTATGCCGGTAGTTACAACGCTAAGCAGCAGTGTGACTACAAGCGTTATGGGAAAATAGGATTGGTAAATACGCAAATAGAGCGCATTTTGAGAATTCGTAAACAATATACAGCCAACATAGCTTAACGTAAGCCCCCACAAAAAGAGCTGACGGACTTTCGGGCTGTGAATGGGCAGCAGGTCGGCCAGCAAAAACATGGCCACACTGATCCGTACGGTTGCGCCGGCCAGCCACTGGTAGACGGATAAAAAATCGACATGTTCGATATAATCGCCCAATCGGACCAGACGCCACTGTTCATATGGAGATACCATCTGCTTCGCCGCTTCTTGGGGACCGAATTCCGTAATAGCGCCAACAATAGGACCTAACGTGATGTAGATGAGGATCAGGGCAAGAAGCATCAGCTTCCAAGATTTGATCCCCGATTTGAGACGGTGTTGTAATAGCAGAATTAAAAAGAGTTCCGAAAAGCTGCCCCCGGCAAACACCATTCCATGATAGACAGGCTTCCAGCCGTTCTCGAGAAAAGGCTTCAGCATGCCGTAGTCTTTCTCAGGTATATTGGCGATCGCTACAAAAAAACCGAGTCCGATGACGGTCGGAAGCAAAATGCCGGAGCTGATCGCAATGGCCTTGAGTCCGTAATTGGCCGCATACAGGCATACCAGCACCAAGACGATCGTCAGCACCGATGTCGGGGTGGCAGGCAAATAGTTCGTGGCCGTCCAGGTGACCGTCTGTTCAACAGTCATTCCCCCGATCAAGTACAACTGCAAGATGATAGGGGTTAGCAGCAACCAGGAGATGACCGGAGAAGTCTGTTTGGCTAACCAAGGCTGGATTCTTTCTCCATTGGCGGAGCGCATAATGTAAACGATCAGCGCGCACCAAGGGAGGAACCAGAATGCGGTGCAGATGACTGCAATCCATGCATCGCGTCCGGAGGCATCCAGCAGCAGTGGATTAATGATGACGTGATCAGTCAAGCCGTTCATCAGCATCAGAATCATGCATAATTGCAAAAAGTTGATTTTGCTATTGGACCTGCTCATGGGCATCGCACTTTCTATCCGTAATGATCGATCACTTAGTACGCTTTCCCATTTCTGCCCGAAACATGCACCGCTGCAGAAGTTCTCAGGTATGGCGGGGCCGAGAACGGACAATAACAAACAGCCTCCTTTCACTACTGTGAAAGGAGGCTGTTTGTTCGGATCGGGCGGTTCAGCAGCTGCCGCCGATGCCGGGTAATGCTTTGAGCTGAATGCCGTGCGGCATCGTTCCTACTTTAATTCTCTCGCCGGTCTGACGCGTCAGGGTATCGATGACGGCGACCTCGTCTGAGCCCGAGAGCGTGACGTACGCTTTGGACTGCAGCCGATTGTAGGCGATATGGCGGGCACCCGGCAAATCCTGAATCGTCTGGACTGGTTTGCCGCCTGCGAGGTCGACAAACGTGACCGAATTGCCTTCCATGGACGTAACAATGCCGCTCTGTCCGTCCTCCGCGATGACGACATCGGTGGCGCCGGCTCCGACCGGAATTTTAGAGAGCAGCTTGCCGTCCTCGGTATTGTACGTTTCCAGGTTGCCGTCCCCGGCAGTCGGAACGAACAGCTTCTTGCCGTCGTCGCTTACTTTGACGGCTCGCGGCGTTTTGCCGGTTTCGATCGTAAGCACTTTTTCTTTCGTTTTCACATTAACGACGTACACCTTATGATTCTCATGATCGCTAATATAGAGCTTGTCGCCGAACAAAGCCATGTAGTTGGTCTTCGCCCCGGCTCCCAGATCGATTGTTCCGGCTTCCTTGCCCGCCTTCGTATCGACGAGATAGACGAACTGGTCCGCCACGGCCGCGACATACAGCGTCTTGTTGTCCGGCGACAGCACGATCCCGTGAGGCATCGGGCCAACCGGGACTTCCTTCTCCACCTTTAATGTCTGCGTATTGATGAAGGAGATCGTGCTGCTGTTCATATTGGCCGCATACGCTTCCCGCATCGTACTCGAGAAGACGACCGTCGCCGGCGCTTCCGACAGCTGGACGGAGCCTACGACTTTGCCGGTCGGCACGTCGATGACCGACAGCTTGTTCTCTTTCTCGCTAGGCACATAAAATTGGACAGCCGTCAGCTTCCCGGCCTCTCCTTGCGGCGCCGCGGCGCCCGCTACCCCCGTCTTATTGTCCCCGCCCGCCGACAGACGCTGGCGAGCCTGTTCTTTCGTCTCCATCGCACATCCGCTCAGAATCAAGACGAGCGCTACTCCGATTGCGATAACCCGCTTCCTTTGTCTCATTGCAATTCTCCTAATCGATTAGCTGAAATTAATCCTTGTAACACACTCGGGATAGGTGTATTATACTAGGGAAACGATATAGGGCGCAAGATGCAGAAGGTCCGGAAGGAGAGAAAGATTCGATGAAAAAGAAAATGGCACTTCTTTCATTGGTAGTACTTGCGGGGATTGCCGGGGCCTGCAGCAGCAAGCCGGACGGCAGCGCAACGAATGCGGCGGGGGGCTCGAACACAGGCAACAAGGCGGTTCAGGAAGTCAAAGCGACGGACCCGTATCCGAATGCACAGCTGCTTGCCGATGTGAAATGGGTAGAGTCGAATGCGAAGGACGCAAAGGTTAAAATTATCGACGCCCGTTCCAAAGGTTACGAGCAGGGACATATTCCGGGAGCGGTGTCGATCAACTCGGGCCTGCTGAAAGATTCCAAAAATAATTCGATCGTCTCGAAAGAAGCGTTCACCGAGCTGGTTCAAAAGGCCGGGATCAACAGCGACTCGACGATCGTCGTGTATGACGAAGCTTCGGGCAACGGCGCAACACGCGTTTTTTACGCACTCGAATATTACGGTCTGAAAGATAAAATAAAGATTCTTAATGGCGGTTATGCCGCATGGACGGCTGCCGGCAAGGAAGTGTCGACGGATGTTCCGGCGGTAACCAGGGGCAATTTCGCTCCGCAGCCTAACGACAAGCTGATTACGACCAAAACGCAACTGCTGAGCGCCGATCTCGCCCAGTGCACAGTGCTCGACACCCGCTCGGCGAAGGAATATTCCGGCGAAGATTTGCGCGGCAACAAAAACGGCGGACACGTCAAGGGCGCAGTCAACACCGAGTGGAGCGAGGCGATCGACCAGACTCCGGCGGACGGGGTGCCGAAGTTCAAAAGCTACAAAGACCTGAACGATATTTACACGAAAGCCGGAGTGACGGATAAGGAAAAAACGATCATTCCGTACTGCCAGACGAACATTCGCGGAGCGCATTCCTACTTCACGCTGCGTCTGCTCGGGTTCCAGGATATTCGTCCTTACGAAGGCTCGATGGCCGAATGGGCTAACGCTGACGATACGACGCTGGTGAAATAAGGAGGAAGCCGCATGCCGCACAGAATCGAAGAAGTTTCCCACTTGGATTGGCAGGAGTTAAAGGATATACTCGAAGACCCGAACCGTACCGCTGTCGTAATCGACGTCCGGGAACCCGAGGAGTACGAGGTGGCCCATATTGAGGGGCTGCCCCTGATTCCGATGGGCGATATTATCGACTGGACCGAGAAGCTTGACCCGGAGAAGGAATACGTGTTCGTCTGCAGAAGCGGCCGGAGGAGCTTTGAGGTCGCCAAATATTTTCAAAACAACGGGTTCTCCAAGGTGCACAACTTTGCCGGGGGCATGCTCAGCTGGGCCAATGAAGGGAACGTCACGGCAACAGGCTCCGCGGAGCCGATCGAAACTTACAGACTCGACGAATCGAAAGGGGATCACGGACAATGAGCCTTACTGAACAACAATTGCTCGAACTGAAGCCCGACCACATCGTAGACGCCATCGGGGAAGTGTGCCCGCATACGCTGAATCTGGCTTTGGACGGACTTCGCAAAGCGAAAGCGGGAGAAATCGTCGTCGAGATTACCGATCACAGCATCGCGACGAAGACGATTCCGGCTGCTGTGAAGATGAATAAAATCGGAGAGTTTCTCGGGGTCGCCAAAAAAGGCGGACAATATCATATTTTCGTGAAAAAGTCGTAATGAACTAAGGAAGGTTGGCTCCGATGGCTTACACTTGGGATGTTTTTCTGCTGGCCGCATTTTTCGGATTCAGCTACGGATTTTTGCTGCAAAAAGCGGACTTTTGCTTCGTCGCCTCAATTCGCGACTGGATCAGCGTGCGCGATACGCGAATCCTGAACGGCGTGCTCGTGCTGATGGCTACCGCCCTGCTGGGCTGGGCGCTCGTACTGACGACCGGCGCCAAGGGGATCGCCGACTTGTGGACCGTGCCGATCGGCGGAGCGAACCTGCTGGGCGGACTGCTGTTCGGGATCGGCATGACGATCGCCGGAGGCTGCGGCTCGGGCACGCTGTACCGGTGCGGCATGGGGTATGTGCAGTTCTGGATCGTGCTGCTGTTCGCCATCGCGGGCAACCTGCTGTTCGCTCTGATCTACGATCCGTGGGCGCGCGATGCGATTGAACCGCTGACAGTCGTCGATTCGGGGTATACCCTGTATAATTTGCCGCTGCCCATCTATGTAATACCGGTTGCTATCGTAGTGATTATGGTGGCGATCGCGGTCGCCCGGTTCGGAGCGAAAGGTTTCGTGCAAGGGTTCAAAAGCGCCTTGACCGACTGGGAGGGCAACCCGTTCAAGCAGTCGCACTGGGACATTCGTCTCGTGGCTTTTCTGATCGGGGTCGTCGCTACGGTTCAATTCGCGCTGATGTCGAACGTCGGCATCACCGGTCCGGAGACGCGGATCGGCGCGGTGGCCGTCGCTCAAATTTTCGGGGACGATTTCGTCTTTAACAACACGTACCTGAATGCGCTGTTCGCCGACTTTCCGAAAGTAGGACTCGGACCGGAGGAGACGCTCGTCATCTTCCTCGTGATCGGATCGCTTTCCGCCGCCTTGCTGAGCGGGAGCTTCAAGCTTCGCTTCCCGCGCAGATCGCGTCTGCCGGCCGCCATCTTCGGCGGCTTGCTGATGGGGATCTCGTCGCGGATCGCGCCGGGCTGCAACATCGCCAACGTCATCACCGGCGTCGGCGGGCTGTCGATCAGCAGCGTGCTCGTCCTGGTCGGCATGGTTATCGGCATTTTCATCGTCGTCGCTTATGTGTTCAAAATGCCGCTGATGCTGTTCAAGCGGGACGATTCATTTGGAGCTTGAGCGAAGTTAGGATAAGAAGAGAAGCGGGAGGACAACGCAGGCTTCGCCTGGGCGTTGTCCTTTTTTTTTGTGCGGCGCAGCTCGTTCGGCGTCTGCGAATCCCCGCTTTAACGACGGCGGCTCGGAGGCTATAATGGAGGGAAGAACTGCGGACTTGCTGTCGGAAGTCTGGAGCTGTTCAGGAAGCTAACAAGCCCTATACTGGCGGAGGGAATTCCTATGTTGGATTTGTCGCTCGACGAGCCGGAATTGTTGAAGCAGGTCGCCCATGCGCTGGCTTCCGACGTTCGTCTCGAGATCATCAAGCTGCTGAATGATCGCAAAATGAACATTATCGATATAGCTGAGCAGCTAAGCTTGCCGGTATCCACCGTCGCTCTTAACGTGAAAGTGCTGGAGAAAACCGGGCTGATCGTGACAGAGACGCTGCCGGCCAGGCGGGGAACGATGAAAGTGTGCTCCCGTAATTTTGACTTGGTCCGGATGAAGCTGCATACGGCGCTCGGCAACCATAATCCGAAAAACTGCTATACCGTGGAAATGCCGATCGGCCATTATTCGGATTGCGAAGTCGCCTCTACCTGCGGGATGGCGCTCGAGTCGGGAATCGTGGAGCCGAAGGAAGAACCGTCCGTTTTTTATATGCCCGAGCGGGTATCCGCGCAGCTGATCTGGTTTCGGCAAGGCTACGTGGAATACAAATTTCCAGCGGCGTTTCCGCGCCAAGCGTCGATTCAATCCATTCAGTTTGCGATGGAGCTGTGCTCGGAAGCGCCGACCTACGACCATGACTGGCCTTCGGACATTACGCTCTGGATCAACGATACCGAGATCGGCACCTGGACATGCCCCGGCGATTTCGGAGACCGCAGAGGCAAGCTGAACCCGGATTGGGTGACCGATGCGGTGACGCAGTACGGGCTGCTGAAAACATGGAAGGTCACGGGCAGCGGAACTTATTTGGATGACGTGCTGCTAGCCGGCGTCACTTTGCAGGAGCTGAATATCCGCGCGCGTGCGGCGGCGCCGGTCAAGCTGCGGATCGGCATTAAATCGGATGCCGTCAACATCGGGGGCATCAACTTGTTCGGCAGACGGTTCGGGGATTACGAGCAGGATATTGTCATGCGTGTGATGTACGAGTAGCGCGTTGGAGGGAAGCGGACTGCCCGGATGGTTGGGAAACGGATGGGTAGAAGGACAGGAGACAGGTACGGAGGCGCCAAGCGGACGGGATTCGTTCGGAGGCGTCTTTTTGGTGCATATGGAGTTTATGGAACGGGCTGGCAGTAGGGAGGCTTTTGCAGGAAAGAAGCGGGGGCGGATAGAGATGGGGCGGATGAAGTAATGGTTATCTTTAATTGTCGGGGGATGATGATGTTAATACATGTTTTATGAAATAAAATCGGCTACTGTAAGTGGGTGTGATTAATTTATTGTAATATTATAATATTGTTGACAATACTTCATTTCTCCATTATCCTTTAATTACTTGTTGGTGAAAGCGTTGTTATGCGGAAGTTAGTACTATTATCGATATTTAGCAAGGTATAAGGCGTATTCCATCCGCTTTATATAATAAATGAATGCTAAAGGGGAGTTACCACTTGAAACAAACATGGGGGAAAGCACGACAAACCGGAACAGTATTAGCGCTAGTCGGGATGATGGCGGCGACGCTTGCGGCTTGCGGGGGAAAGGCGGCCGAGGAAAACGGCGGTACGCCGGCGCCAGCTCCGACGCCGGCAGAAAGCACAAAGCCGGTGAAACTGCAGGTGTTGATACCGGGCGGCGTGAATATGGATTGGTTTATGGATCGGTATGGCAAGTCGATTCAAGCGAAATATCCGCACTATTCGTTCGAAGTCATTGAGAGTACCGGCAACATCGCTCAAAATATTGTGACCGAGAAACGCAAGATCGATCTCATGATCGGGTCTTTCGCCACGTACCGGAATCAATTTAAACCGTTCGAGCTGGTTGCTGATATGTCCGATCTGGTGCAGAAAAGCAAGTTCGACCTGAACAAGATCGAGCCCGCATACTTGGATATGATCCGCAATCTGGACGGCGGCAAGCTGAGCGGTTTGCCTTTGTACGACCTTGGACTGCTGCTCTACTACAACAAAGATATTTTCGATAAGTTCGGCGTTCCGTATCCGACGGACAATATGACGTGGGAAAGCTTGGTAGGAATCGCGACCCGGCTGACCAGAAACGAAGGAGGGGTTCAATACAGAGGTTTTGTGACCGATCCTTCCCATCTGGTTATCGGCAACCAGTTGTCGCTCGGGTTCGTAGATGCCAAAGGGGAAAAGGCCGCACTCAACACAGATGCGTGGAAGCAATATATCGATACGATGGTCCCGCTGTATAAAATGGCCGGTTACGATGCAACCAAGGAAATGATCACCGGCGCTGCGATCAAGAACGCCTTCTTCAAAGAAAAGTCGTCGGCCATGTTCGTGATGTACAATTCCGATGCGCCAAAGCCGGAGGAAGGAATCAACTGGGACGCCGTCTCTTTGCCGGAATTAAAAGGCGCGCCGGGCGTCGGTTCGCAGCCGTATCCCGTCTATATTTCCGTATCCTCGTTGAGCGAAAATCGGGACGACGCTTTTAAAGCCATCGCCCATTTGTTGACTGACGAAGTCCAAACCAAGCTGTCGTCGGATTTCGCACAGATCAGTCCGCTCAAAAATGATCAGGTCAAAGCGGCCTTCGGCAAAAGCGTCGCCCAGTGGCAAGGGAAAAATATTGCCGCGATCAAGGCCAAGAAGCCTGCCGCTCCGCCTGCATACGTAGGGGAATACAACAACTTCGCCCAAGGGTCAGCGGCTAACGCCATGCGTTCCGTAATCGTCGGGGAGAAGGACGTAAATACGGCTCTGAGAGAAGCCGATGAAGAAGTGAACAAAAAGATCGAAGAAGCGAAAGCGATGAAAAAATAGAACCTGCATGCTAAGTCAGACCACCGTATAGCTGCAAAAAAGACAGGGCCGAACCTAGCGTCGGCCCTCTTCGTTGTGTTCCGCCATCGTGTATCCGCCACTTTCCCGCCTCGTGTACCGCCATGTTAAGTCTGTCTTTCTGTTACAATCTGTATAGCTCCTTGGGTTCGAATACAAGCCTTGCTCCCTAGTTTCTCCCTTCAAGGCGTTAACCCCGCTTCATCGCAAGAAAAAATCGGAAAAACGAACCGAACGGCCCGCTGCTCCATCTAATGCTTAGTTACAATGGAGGAGTATGAAAAGGAGGCTTCGTAATGTGGAGCTGGAAGACGATGTAATCCTTGCCCGGGAGGGCGACCGGGAAGCTTTTATCCGCTTGATCCAGCGGCTGGAGATGAATATGTATCGCGTAGCCCGGGCGATTGTGAAGCGGGATGAGGATTGTGCCGATGCGATTCAGGAGACGATCTTGAAGGCTTACCAGTCTGTGCGAACGGTTCGGGAACCGGCTTATTTCAAGTCGTGGCTGTTGCGCATCTTAATCAACGAATGCAAGCAGATCCTTAGAAGGCAAAAAAGAATGGTGCTCTCCGAGCCCGATCCTGCTTTATCCGCAAGTTCGAGCGAGTATGACATGGTCGATGTGAAAGAGGCGGTCGACCGCCTGGAGGACACGCTTCGGATGGTCGTTACCCTATACTATTTCGAGGATTTGCCTCTGAGACAAATCGCCGAGCTGCTGGAGACGACGGAAGGTACCGTCAAATCCCGGCTGCATCGCGCCCGATTGACTTTGGCGGATTGGCTTTGCATTCCCGCCGTGGAAAGGAAGGTCGGCTATGAAGGATAAGCTGGATCAGGAGCTGAAGTCACGGATGGAGGGGTACACGGATCAGCTTCCTGACGTTGTCAGGCAGCGAATCGACCTGACGCTGTCTTCCCTGCCTGCTGCGGGTGGGGGGACGGCAAGGTCCGGAGCAGCTTTTTCCCGAACAGGCCGCAAGGCGTGGAGGCTTGCGATCGGGGCGGCGGCGCTTCTGATCGTTGTCGGCATCGTGTCCGTATTCGCCGTTCCTTCACTGGCCGAACGTATACGATCCTTGTTTGCCCGCGACAATGTCGATATCGGATTGCTGCGCGCTCAAGAGTTCGGACTGGTGCATCACCCGAAAATCAAGGTGAAGGACAAGGGCTACACGGTCAAGGTCGACGAGGTCGTGGCCGATCCCACACGAGTTGTGATGGCGCTGCAGCTGTTCGGGCCGGACGGCCGGCATGACCGCGATCTCCTGGTTTTTGGAGATGATAACCAGGTGACAATTAAGGATGAAACGGGCCGTATTGTTGGGAGTTTGTACGATTATGGGTTAACCCCTGATTTTTATTACCTTGTTGCTTTTTTCCCCGAGCCGCTGCAGACGGATTCGATTACGCTGGAGGGCCAGCTTACGTCGCTTGGAAACGAAATTCAGAACATACCGGTTACCCATGGAGATTGGAGCTTCCGTTTTTCGGTCGATATGAAGGAAGCGAAGAAGCAAACGAAGGAGACGCCGTTTGAAGGAAGCTATACATCGCCGGACGGCATGACGATCCGCTTGAAGCGATTGACCCAGATGGTTCAAGGCGTTCGGCTGGAGCTGGAGACGGAGCTTAGCGAAGAAGCGTTGTCCCGTTCTCCGGGCGAGCTGTGGAACAAACAAATGTTGAAATTCCATTTTGAGGACGCCGGCGGGAACGAAATCCATAGCGTCAATACGAAAAAATCGCCTCATAGGGACAGCTTGATGAGTTATTCGCAAATTCCGGGGAATAAGCCGGGTCTGATGTACTGGAGCTTCACATTTAAATATTTGCCGCCCGATCAGCCGTATCGGTTCGTCTTTGACGGTTATTCAATCGCGGAAACGGACGGAAGCGCAGTCGAATTTGAGCCTGCAACGCTGCTCGATCAACCGGTTACGTTCCAATCGTTCGGGGACGAGATCGTCTTGAGGAAATTTACGGTCGAGTCGCCTCCCGACACGAACGGAAACGTACCCGAAGGCGCTTTGCATGTAAACGGCAATCTTCGCAACGAAAACAGTTTTAACAAGTATATCGTGCTGGGTGTCGACGGCAAGGAGTACACGGTAACAGAACGCGGTGGTTCAAGCGGAATCGGATCGGGTTGGAAAGATCATAAGATTACGTTATCCGGCTACCGGCCGGAGTTGTTTTACCAATTCCGCATGGCGCAGCTGCAAACGATATCGGACAAGCTCATCTTCAAGCGCACGGTCGTGGACAGGCTGTACAGCAATGTGGATTGGACGCTGGCGGGCCCGGTTTTGCGGAAATAGCGCTGCCGGCAACTGACGGCTTCGACTACGATAGAGATGTCAAGAGTACAGATGTCATTAATACAGACGACATTAATACAGATGTCAAGAATACAGACCTCAAGAATACAGACGATAATAAGAAAAAAGCTGCCGGTCCATACGGATCTGCAGCTTTTTCAATCTGAATCTTTAGTTTATCGCCCGTGCCGCAACGAAGTGCCGTGTTCATTTTGGTTTAAGTTGCTGTTGGGTGATTGCCTGCGTGCGTGCAGGTATTTATTTGAACCAGCGAGTGTATAGAGAGAAAGCCTGCTAAATTGAAGGAATTTTTTGAAATCCGCGCATACTTGGAGAGATTGGAGGGAAATTCCTACCTATTCGCAGGTAATGATTAAATTAGCGGGTTTTCGAGAGGAAATCCTGCTTTCACGCAGGTTTTTCTCGCTGACAACGCGTAACCCCGCCTTACTCCGCATAACGATGCATGACTTCATACTATCTCGCAGTACTTCGAATTACTCTCTCCTCATACTTCGCACAACTCTGCAAACAACTTCGCACAACTCCACATACTCCGCACAAACTCCACCGAACGTTTGACACCCGTATCTCCCCACCGCGCGCTGGGAGCTGCGCGGGGTGCAGAGATAAAGGCTTGTTCCTGTCGTCTCATCGCATCCGCATAAGGATGTGATGAGGAGGTAAATCAACCTTCGCAAGATTTGCGCGTAATTAAGGTCGACTCGAACATTTGCGAGACGGAGCTTGTTATTTTGTGAGACATCAGATCGACCATCAGATTGACGCAGGCCTGGGCCATTTCTTCAACCGGCAAATGGACGGTGGACAAAGGAGGAATGCTGAATTCGGAGACGGCATCGTCGTCATGGCCGACAATCTCTACCTGCTCCGGCACGGCCAGCTTCAGCTCGTGCAGCGCGTACAAAGCGCCGACCGCCATCTGGTCGCTGATACAAAAAACGGCGGTCGGCCTGTCGTGCCGGCCGAATATGGCGTTGGCGGTCTGGTAACCGCCGAGCTCGGTGAAGCTGCCGTATCGGACATGTTCATCCTGGATCTCGAGTCCGTGCTCGCGGCAGGCATCGACGAAGCCGCTCATCCGGAGCCGAATTGCCGTAGAGGAAATATCCGGCACGAGCAGCCCGACCTTCCGGTGTCCGCGTCTGGCGAACAAGTTCGCCACCTTCTGGCCGCTCAAGTAATTGTCTACGTTGACCGAACAATATTTGCCGGAGCTGCGCTGGTAGAGGACGAGCGGGATGTGAATGTCGGCCTGCTCCAGGTACTGTTCATCCTCCTCGGTCGGAAGCGCGATAATGGCGCCGTTGAACCTCGTTCCGGTTATGAGGCTTTTCTGGTCGCGTAGCTGCGAGCCGACATAGGGTTGAATCAATATTTCGTATTCGCGTTCCTGTTGGTGGATCGCGTTTTGTATCCCTTTCAAATAGCGGCCGATCAATTGCGAGCGCGGATCCATCGTCCAGAACAATGCGATGATCGGAGCGACGGTCTCTCCGCTGCTGCGCAGCCGCTTTGCCGATATGTTGGGCCGGTAGTCAAGCTGGCGGGCCGCCTCGAACACCCGTTCCTGAGTAGACGGGGAGATCCGGTACTGCTCTCCTTTCCCGTTTAAGACCAAGGATGCGGTACCTGGCGACACTTTCGCATATGCGGCTATTTCTTTAATACTGGCCATCCGTACACCTCACTGCTCCTTGGATCAGGCGAAGACCGGCGAGGGCCGTGCCTCATCCTGTGCTGCTCCTAGTATAGCGCATGGGAACGGCCCGAAGTCAACCCGTATTCATGGCCGAGGACTGCCGGACGGCTAAAGAATGCCTATCCGCAAGAAGCAGGTTATCTTGGGAGCCGGATAAATCCGGCTGCGTAGAAAGCGCGCAACAATCCCTTTGAAAATTTCCCTCAACGCAATTATTCTGCCAGTAACCAAGGTGAAAAGAGAACCGAACTCACAAAAAAATGGTTGATAAGTGGAAAAAGATATGATTTAATAAAATCATTAAAACGATTTAGCAAAACGTTTTAGCAAAAATGCAAGTATTGTGGGGGGATCCGTTTTGGGTTTTGAAGTAAGATTGCAGGAGCACTTGTTTGAAGATGAAGTACCGTTCGAAAGCTGTCACGCGTCGACCTTGATCGTACTGCCGAACGGCCACATTCTGGCCGCATGGTTCGGGGGAACCCGTGAAGGAGCTGACGATGTGGCGATCTGGCTGTCGCGGCGGGAAGAAGACGGCTGGCAGGAGCCGATAAAGATTGCGGACGAAGCGTCCGAGCCTCATTGGAATCCGGTGTTGTTCCGGGACGGCGAAGGCAAGGTGTGGCTGTTCTACAAAGTAGGGAAGGAAATTCGAAGCTGGAGAACCATGTACCGGGTATCCGGTGACGACGGTTATACCTGGAGCGAAACCGCCATTTTGGTCGAAGGAGATTCCGGCGGCAGAGGCCCCGTTAAGAACAAGCCAATCATTCTGCAGGATGGCACCTGGGTCGCCCCGGCTTCGATTGAGCTGGATACTTGGGATGCGTTCGCCGATTTGTCGTACGATAACGGGAAAACTTGGACGGTCGGCAACAAAATATCTCTGCCCCCTGCCCAATCCGCCGCAGCGAGCGCCCCGGTTCTCTCGAGTACGGCTGCAGCATCCGATACTCCCGTTCCTCCAGTGCCGGCGGCATCTTTTCAAGGGATCGGCGTCATCCAGCCGACTTTATGGGAATCCGAACCGGGCCAAGTCCATATGCTGCTGCGCAGCACGATCGGCCTGACGTGCCGCAGTGACTCGGAGGATGGCGGCAAGACATGGACGGATGCTTATGCGACCGATCTTCCTAACAACAACAGCGGCCTCGATCTGGTCCGTCTGGACAGCGGAGTATTGGCTGTCGTATACAATCCGGTCGGCCAAAATTGGGGGAAACGGACGCCGATCGTCATCAGCTTGTCCCGCGATAACGGTTCGACCTGGGGAGAGACATTCGTCCTGGAAGATGCTCCGGGCGAATATTCGTATCCGGCTATCGTCGCAGCGGGCGAAGAGGTGTATGTGACTTACACGTGGAAAAGAAAGAGGATTGTTTTCTGGAAGTTGTCCGTTACAAGCTGACGTCCGATCGGATTGCCTGCCGGAGGTAAAGCGCTATTTCATGAATAATAGCTGTGCTAAGGAAGGTGTGGGTTATGGATAACGAACACTCAATCCCTTGGAATCTGGAACAATTATTTCGTTCCCCCCGAGTCTATCCGTCCGGGAGGAAAAGCCCGGAAGGCATTCATTCGATCTTTTATGAGGGATTGCCCTACAAGGGGAAGGCTACACGCGTGTTTGCCTGCTACGGATTGCCGGAGACGGACGGCAAAACGAAAATTCCGGCTATCGTACTCGTCCATGGAGGAGGCGGCACCGCTTATGAAGAGTGGGTCGCCTTATGGACGAAGCGCGGCTACGCCGCCATCGCGATGGACCTGGAGGGACACGTCCCCGAAGGGGTCCCCGGTCTCCATAAATGGTACAGCCATTCGCTGCCGGGTCCGGAACGCGAAGGAATTTACTTGGATTGCGACTTGCCGGTCGAAGATCAATGGATGTACCATGCGGCTGCCGATGTGATACTGGCCCATTCGCTGCTTCGCGATATTCCGCAGGTGGACCCCGAGCGGATCGGGATAACCGGCATATCGTGGGGCGGAATCGTCACCTCGCTCGTGGCCGGAATCGATACACGGCTTGCTTTCGCCATCCCCGTATACGGCTGCGGATTTTTATATGAGCTGAACAATCTGTGGGGCCGCCGATTTGCAGAGATGGAGGAGGCGACTTACGAAGCGGTGATCCGGCAAACCGAGCCGTCGGCCTTTTTCTCCAAGGTGAACATCCCGATGCTGTGGGTGAACTGGCTGTACGATCCGTATTTTGATGTCCGGATATTCGGAAAGTCTTATGTTCATGCCAAAAACGGTATCGAGCAATCCGGCTTATTGATGGTTCACGACCTCGGCCATTCGCATCCGTCCGGCTGGAAGTCCGCCGAAATATACGCGTTTGCAGACTCAATCGTACGCGGCGGAGAGCCTCTGATCCGATTGGGAGAACAAACCGCTGTGGATGAAAGTACCGTTAAAGTCTCCTATCAAGGAACGGAAGCCTCGAAAGCACTGTTGTACTATACGAACTATGAAGGAGACTGGCATGTCTGCAAATGGCAGACGGCCGAGTGCGAGTTCGATCACGCGAACCGGATCGTTATCGCCGCGCTTCCGCAACAAGCCAACGCCTATTTCATTAACGTTTGTGATCATAACGGTTATCAAGCAAGTACCGTAGTGGAAGTCAGGTAATTTCGTAACAAAGTATTTTAATGGCTTGAAAGTAAGCGCTTACCGGCGCTATTAACAAAATAGAAAAGGGGAATATTTCCATGAAACAAGCAATGATGGGGAAACGGACAGCTTTAGCGGCCACCTCTCTACTAACATCGATCGCGCTGTTGGCAGGCTGCGGCGCGAAGCAGCAAGCGGCGGATCCGGAAACGAAACCGGAAGAAAGCAATAAACCCGTCACAATTACCGTATTCAACCCTAGCAATTACTCCGAATACTTGTGGGAAAACTTGTGGGTGAACCCGACTAAGAAGAAATACCCTCACATCACGTTGGTTAATGTTAAAAACGAGAAAGGAAACAGTCTCGCCGAGTTAGTAGCCGCGAACAATGTGCCGGATATCATCCAAGGTCAAGGGGTAAGAGCGACCTTTGAATATGGCGATTTGGGAATTATTGAGGATATGACCCCGATGATCAAGAAGCACAAGGTCGATTTAAGCAATGTGGAGCCTGCGTTCATGAACAGTCTGAAAGCGGATCCGAAGGACAACAGCATATACGCCTTGCCGGTCACGCAGAATAATGCAGCTTTATTTTACAATAAGAACCTGTTCGACCGATTCGGAGTTGCTTACCCGAAGGACGGAATGACTTGGGACGAGGTTTATGAATTGGCCCGCAAGATGACCCGTACCGATGCTGGAGTGAAGTACCGGGGATTGGATATTCATCCGGCGTCTCTATTCAATAATAATCAGATGTCCCTTTCGTTCATCGACAACAAGACGAATAAAGCGATCGTTCAGACAGATGGATGGAAAACGTTCTTTACGTCATTAAAGCGATTCTACGATATTGAGGGCAACTCTCCTCCAGGGTCGATCAATAATTTTCTCAAAGATCAAAATGTAGCCATGTTTGTCGTATCCAACATATTTAGTCCTCTGATCGACGCAACGCAAGCCGGCTTAAACTGGGATCTCGTTACCATGCCGACGTATTCCAGCGGACCGAAAACCGGCATCCAGCCGGCTGTGGTGGGCTTGTTCGTATCGGGCAGAAGTCAGAACAAGGATGAGGCGTTCAAGGTGGTGGCGAATCTGGTATCCGATGAGGTGCAGCAGCAGCGGTCGAAGATCGGGGAGCCTTCCGTGTTGAAAAACTCCGATATTAAGAAAACATTCGGCTCGGAGATGCCTCATTTCAACGGAAGAAATTTTGTTGCCTTTGTATCCAGCGCTCCCGCTCCGATGCCAAATTCATTCACGAAGTATGACGCCATCGGGATAGCCGAGATGACCCGAGCGTTCAACGAGCTTACGCAAAATAAAAAGGATATCAACACGATACTCAGGGAAGCCGAAGAGAATATCAACAAAGCGGTTGAAGCCCAGATGAAGAAATAAAGCCGATCCTTCATGTAAGAATGATAGGTAAGAGTTATATGCCAAGTGAGGCGAGGGAGGAATCATTTTGAGTATAAACGAACCTTCCATAACGGAAAATTCAGCAGGCAAAACCATAAGCAGAAGAACGCTGCTCACGACGCTCGGAGCGGCCGGTGCGGCGATCGTCTCAGGAGGGATGCTTCACAGCGTTAACGGGAGCCCCGGTGTAACGGCAGCCGTCTATGGCGGAGAAGAGACGGACGCGGACTCTGTGGAGTACCGCTATGCAGCCGGTCAGCCGGCCCGGACTGTAGGCGCCAAATTACGCGAATCCGTCAGCGTCAAAGACTTCGGAGCGGCCGGAGACGGCGTCAGCGACGACACGGCGGCGTTTCAAGCGGCGGCGGGCAGCCTGGTGAAGGGCGGGATTTTGACGATCCCGCCGGGCACGTACACGATCAGCGATACGGTGCAATTTTCGCAAGGGACGATTATACAAGGAGCCGGTCTGCACAGCGTCGTCATCAACATGACCGATTCTGCGAAGTTTGCGATCAATTTGTTCACCCCCGCAACGAGGCAGGAATATTTTCGGGTAAGCGGCTTTACGCTGAACGCCAAATACGGGATTACGAACAGGTGGAACCTCGGAACGGATTATGCGAATACGGCGAATCCGTCGCGATCGGTTCGAATCACCGACGTCAAATTCCAAGGGACGTATGATGCGGCGCTCGATCCCGCAGCGCAATCCGTCGTTGTCCCGGCCAGAGGAGAATTGGAGTCGCTCGGAGTCGGACTGCATCTGGTTATGGTATATGGGGCGGAGGTTGCAGGCTGCCTGTTCGAGAGATGCGGCATCGGTTTCGAGAACATCGGCTGCACATTGTCCAAGGCGGAGCGGAACCGGTTTTACCGGAACGCGAGGCATATCCATGACGAACGGGTGGAATGGTACAATTCGTCCTTCGGGATGGGGGCGGACAACGTATACGAGCAAAACGACCTGCTGGATGCTACGCGGATCGGCGGAGTCACGTTATGGCGCTCCCATGGAGCAGAGCTGCGGCACAATTACAGCGAGCATCTCGAGCGGGGAGGCGTGCTGGCGGCACCTGAGATGTATTATTTCTACAATCCCGATTCGTGCAAAATCCATCTGAATCATCTCAACGTGGCCCTCGCCGTAAGCATGCAGCGTCCCGCGATCAAGATGCTGTTCGACGGAGCGTCGATCGGCCGGGCCGGAGGCAATATTCTTCAGGGCAACGCCCCGACTCCCTTTAACGGCGTGCTGGGCAATTGGCTGGAGATCGTGACGACAAAGTGGGACCGCCGTTATCCGTGGCATACGCAGCTGCACTACGAGGAGCTGTTCCCGGTCCGGCGCCAGCCGTACGTGTTATACGGGGCTCAGCCGGAGTTGAACGTGCTGGAGTTCGATAACGTGTTCCCGCATATGAACATAACCGGGACGCTTGCGGACAAGCCGCTGCCTTTCGTAGAAAATGGAAGCTATAAGGCGTGGCATCTGGCCAGCGGGGAAAACAAAAACTTCCGTTTCCGGCTGTATGTCCCGAACAGCAAACTGTCCGGCTCCTTCCAGCTTCAGATCACGGCGGAAGGCAATCCCGCTACGGACGGAGGGAACGGCAGAGCGTATGCGGTCGTAAGAAATCAGGCCGGCGGGGTCGTCTTTAACGACTATGCATTTATTAATGTAAGCGCTTTTACGACAAAAACGATCGATCTGAATGTGACGAATCCGGAATCGCTGCAGCTATTCGATATCGATTTTACGAATCTTTCCTTCAGTAAAATATACCGTGTTGCGATCGTAGCATTGTAGTCCGGTCAGTTGCAGCCCGCAGCAAAACGAAAGCCGCCCCGATCCATGTGAAGGGCGGCTTTTTTCAGTGAAGCGCTCGATGACGGAGCGGTCACTTCGGCAGTGTCTATAAATCATTGCAACCGCTTCGTATACAGCGACTGGATCTGGCTGCTGCCATGCAGCAACAGCCGCCGAATTGTATCGTTCAGCTTCTCCCCCCGTCAGCCCCTTCCTGCAGGGCGATCCGCCGGAACTCGCCGGGAGTGAGACCGCACATCCGTTTAAACATGCGGATGAACGAGTTGACGTTCTGGTAGCCGACCTGGCCGGCGATATCCTGAATGAGCGTGTCGGTTTCGCTCAGCATTTCTTTGGCGCGCTGCATGCGCAAGCCGTTTACGTAATCGCTGAACGTCTGGCCCGTTTTCTCGTGGAAGTAAGTGGACAAATAGCCGCGGGATAAATTCAGTTTATCCGCCACCTGCTCCAGCGAGATATCTTCCCCGTAATGTTTGGCTACGTATTCGAGCACGAAGTCGCGGATCGGATCGCGCTCCGCCTTGCGCTCCCGTACCAGAGCCGCCGCTTCTGACGTCAATCTTCGTATAAACGATTCGTATTCTTCCTTGCTCCAGCACGATCTCAAATGCAGGAAAGGCGATTGCCCCCCGAACAGGCCGCTAATATCGTATTGATGCTCGAGGAGCAGCTTGAAGGTCGCCGCTACGGCCTCTTTGCCGAATTCCCCGTATTGCCTCGCCCCGGCTCCGGAATGGTCCAGATGATCCAGCAACTGAAGCAGCAGCTCGGCGGCTTTGTCGTCCCGCCCGGCCAGCAGATGAGCCGAATAGTCCTGTTCTTTCGCAAAAGTCATCAGACTGACCGGTTCGCCGCCCGCCGCTTCCGTGACGATCCGGGTATCGCGGCTTAGCGGTCGGGAGGCGATCATAGCCTGGGCTTCCTCGTAAGCGGCCGTCAGCTCATCCGTGCTGTACAGGGCCGGCCGGAACGCGATCGTAACGATACAATATTCTTTGTCGCGGTCCAGCACCTGCTTCAGCAGCAGCAGCGTATCCATGACGGCGGAAGGCTCCTCCCCGGCGAACAGCAGGGAGATGACCTGATCCTTCTCCATCTGCAGTGTGACCGAGTCCGCAAACCGCTCGCTGAGCTGTATGTTCATATATTCCTTCAGGCAGTAAGCCGTCTTCTCCTGGTCGTCCCCGGTCAGCCGGTCGAACCGTTCGGTAAACGAAAGCTGGAAGACGAGGAAGTAATATGGCTTATTCGTCTCGATCAGGTCGCGCAAGTCCGTCCAGCTGCGGATGTTTTTGATTTTGCTCATATACCCGTAGTTTTGAAGAAGCTTGTTCTTCTTAGTGAGATCCTGGCGGAACAGCACATTCGCATGTACGATATCGGCGATGCTTCGCCCGAGCCAGTCGAACTCGCGGATGCTGCTTTTGAGCTTGTGCGGCTGGCCAGTCGTCTGGAGCAGGCGGATCATCCCTTGAATCGGGTTGTTGAACTTCATGCTGAGCAGGATGGAGATGAGCACGCTGAGCACGACGGCGGCCGTCATGATCGCCAGCAGCACCAGATTCAGCCGCTGCACCTGCGAAGCGATGCGCACGTTAGGGATGACGTTTACGTAAGTGAGGCCGGAGTACGACCCTTTTTTGTAGAAATAATAGTAGTCGTCCTCGTTTACATACCCTTCGTTATTCGGGAATGCAAGACCGTCCGGCAATGAGGGGCTTCGTACCGAGCCGTCCTCCGCAGCGGCTCCTTCGGTAAACGACCGGAACAGCAAGTCACCCCGGCCGTCGAGTATAAAGAACGAATCTTCCCCGTTATAATGAAGCGACCGGAACAAGCTGCGTGCGTCCAGCAGGGCGGCTACAATATATTGGCTGTTGAACTTGTTCTTCATCACGACGGGCAGCAGCTCGCCTTTAAAGCTTTCGGACTTGTTGTAGTTATACTGCGTGAAGCCGGCGGCGGGAAAGACGCGGAACGTATAGATTTCCGAGAACTGCCTCTGCCAGAATACGGGACCGTACGACTCGCTTACATAAAACTTCGTGAACATATTGACCGTGTTCGTCGTGCTTTCCTTCTCGATGACGAAAGGATGGTCGCGAAACAACAGGAACATGTTCTCCAGATGCAGCATCGGATTGGCCAGCAGAGCGTTCATCTCCGTCTTGATCTCCGCGGCGGCGTAGTAGTTCGGCTGCTCTCCCCCGTTCAGGCTCGAGCTGAACCGGTCGTTGAAGTAGAAGCGGAGCATCGCGCTTTCCACGAGCTGCATCTGCTTCTCGTACCCGTTAACCGTATTTTTCATATTCAGCGTATTGTGGTCGATGATCTGCTTCTGGATATTGGTCTGAAAGAAAGTGAATGACAGCACGTTGAAGGAAAGCAGCAGCGCGATGACGAGCAGGAAGCCGCTGAGCAGCTTGACGAACAAGGAATTCCGGTGTTCCGTAAACGTCCGTTTCACCGCGTTCATTCGTGTGTCCCCCTTCCGATCTACAATCGGTCCGATTGTATACATTTCGTCAGATTCCATAAGAGCGCTTACATCATGACGAATTGCGGATAGGCGAAGCGCGCCCGGGTGCTGTATCGTCGAGATAAGCTCATTGTAGCAACGAGTCTTGTCGCTTAGCAAGGAGCAATTGGTTGAGAGGAGGATGGGGCGTGAACGCGAACCGGATGACGGACAGCTTGCAGCAGAGTTCGCTGGCAGCGGCTCCGGGCAGTCCTGGGGCACTGCGCAGGCGATTCAGGGAAAGCCGGTTTTTGCTGCTGCTCGTGCTGCCGTGTATCGTTTATTTTATCGTCTTTCATTATGTACCGATGTTCGGCATCGCGATTTCGTTCCAGAAGTACAACTTATTTAAAGGGATTTGGCAGAGCGAGTGGGTCGGCTTTCATTATTACGAAATGTTTTTCAGCAATCCGGATTTTTTCAAGCTGCTGCGCAACACTTTCTTGCTGGGGCTTTACCGGATCGTCTTCGGTTTCCCGGCGCCGATCCTGCTGGCGTTGCTGCTTAACGAGCTGAGAAACGCGGTGTTCAAGCGTTTTGTCCAGTCGGTCAGTTATTTGCCGCACTTCATCTCCAACGTAATTGTCGCGAGCATGATCGTCGTCTTTCTGTCGCCGTCCGGAGGGCTCGTCAACCGGCTTATCGAGCTGGTGGGATTCGAGCCGGTCAACTGGCTCATGTCGCCGGACTGGTTCCGCACCATCTTCACAGCTTCGGGGATATGGCAGGGGGTCGGCTGGGCGTCGATCATCTATTTGGCGGCGCTGACGTCGATCGATCCGCATCTGTACGAGGCGGCGGAGATGGACGGAGCCGGACGATTTGCCAAAATGGTGCACATCTCGCTGCCCGGCATGATGCAAACGGTAGCGATCCTGCTCATTCTGGAAATCGGGCATATTCTCGGGGTCGGGTTCGAGAAAGTGTTCCTGCTGTACAATCCGGCCACATACGAGACCGCGGATATTATAAGCACCTACGTGTACCGGGTCGGGCTGGTGCAGGGCAACTACAGCTATGCGGCGGCAATCGATGTATTTACCGGCCTCGTCAATCTCGTCTTTCTGGTCAGTGCGAACTACGTGAGCCGAAAATTGGGGGAAAACAGTTTGTGGTGAGGAAGGAGATCAAGCGGCATGAGAAGAAAGATAACCGTATTTGACGCTGTCAACGTGCTGCTGATGCTGCTCGTGATGATCGTCACCGTATATCCGTTCGTGTATATGATTGCCGTCTCGTTCAGCGATCAAGTATCCGTCATGAAAGGGAGTGTCTTTCTTTGGCCGAAAGGGTTTAATACGGACATGTACCGGATCGTCTTGACCGACCCGCGCATATGGAACGGCTACCTTAACACGGTGTTGTATACCGTTGTCGGTACGACCGTATCGCTTTCTCTGACCTCGATGGCGGCTTATGCTTTGTCCAAGAAGAGGATGTTGTTTCACGGGCCGATTACCGTGATGATTGTGGTCACGATGTTTTTCGGCGGCGGAATGATACCGACGTTTCTCGTCGTGAAGGCGGTGGGGCTTGTCGATACGTTCTGGGCGATGATCGTTCCCGGCGCGATCAGCGCGTGGTATCTGATCATGATGCGGACTTTCTTCGCCGGACTGCCCCAGGAGCTGGAAGAGGCGGGCAAAATCGACGGGCTGAACGACGTCGGCTTGTTCGTCCGCATTGCGCTCCCGCTGTCCAAGGCGGTGCTCGCTACGATCGGCCTGTTTTATGCGGTCGGCATTTGGAACAACTTCTATACAGCTTTGATCTATTTGCGAAATCCGGATTTGGTGCCGCTGCAGGTTATCTTGCGCAATATCGTACTGGCGGGCCAAACCAATCTGGACGGATCGTTTACGCTGGGCAAAGACCAGCAGATCGTCGAGGAATCGCTGAAATACGCGACGATCCTGGTCGGCACGCTGCCGATTCTGCTCACCTATCCGTTTCTGCAAAAATATTTCGTCAAGGGCGTCACGGTTGGTTCTTTGAAAGGATAAACGAGGTAGCGAGGGGAGGATAGGCGCTTGCCGCCCGGAGTTAGCGGAAGGCGGTGGCGCCGCAAGGGATGAAAAAGGGGATGGCAGCTTTTACGGTGACGACGATGCTGGCAGGGCTTCTGGCCGCATGCGGGGGAGACGGCGGGGACGCGGGAGGCGCGAAGACGGGAGAGGCGAGTGGAGAAGGCGGAGGAACGAGCAAACCCGCAGCGAAGACGACGCTGACGATGCTGGTCGGCGCCCAATCGAACTGGACGTATGCGAAAGACAAGCCGATCTGGAAGGCGATCGAAGAGAAGACGAACGTCGAGATTACCGGCACTGTGCCTCCGGGAGACAATTACAACGAAGCAGTCAATTTGACGATCGCGACGGGCAATATGCCGGACTTGATGTTTATGAGCAGTTTTGTAACCGCTAACAAATACGGGCAGCAGGGAGCTTTGGCGAACATCATGGAGCATCTCGACAGCATGCCGAATTTCAAAAGCTGGCTGGCGAAATATCCGGAGCTGAAGGAACGGTACACGTCCTCGGAAGGGAAAATGTTTATGTTCCCGAACGAAGGCTTCGGACAGGGAGAGCGGATCAGCTGGATGTACCGGGACGATATATTCAAAAAGCACAATCTGACGCTCCCGAACAGCTACGACGAGCTGTACGAGACGCTGAAAAAGCTAAAGCAGCTGTACCCGGACAGCTACCCGTTCGTGACACGCGGGGCGTTCGGCACGATATCCCGGATGGCTCCGCAGTTCAATACGTATAACGATACGTATTACGATTTCGATAAGAAAGAATGGCGGTACGGCCCGATTGAGGATAACTACAAGAAGCTCGTCGTTTTCCTGAACCGGCTGTACAAGGAAGGGCTGATGCCTCCCGACTGGCTGACGGTCAAAGGCAAGCAGTTTGACGATTTTATCGCCAACAACAAGTCGTTCGTCTTCCTGGATTATATGGTGATGGATTATTACAACGTTCCGCTGCGCAAAGACAATCCGCAGTTCTCGATGCTGTTCATGCCACCTCCTGCGGGCTTTGCCGGGGCTAACCGGCACAATATCAATATCAACACGGTCGATTCCGGCATGACGGTAGCCTCCACCTCGAAGAAGATTAAGGAAGCGATGAAGTATATGGACTTCTTCTACTCGGAGGCGGGACGCGAGCTGTCCAGCTGGGGGATCAAAGGCGTGACGTACGAGGAAGCAAACGGCAAGAAGAAGTACCTCGACGCGTTCAAGACGATGTCCGATCTGCGCGAGAAGCCGGGACTGCTCAACTACGGCACGTACACATGGATCGATTACAGCGCCTTGCTCACGCTGACGTCCAAAGAAACGACCGACGCTTACGCC
This sequence comes from Paenibacillus oceani, assembly GCF_014705615.1. Lineage (GTDB taxonomy): Bacteria > Bacillota > Bacilli > Paenibacillales > NBRC-103111 > Paenibacillus_AB > Paenibacillus_AB oceani. The sequence goes on along the minus strand of NZ_JACXJA010000043.1, from coordinate 30,790 downwards.
GCCATCGGTAAGTACGATTCGAAGCTGCAGCCGAAGCCGCCATTCACCGAGAAGGAGAACGACGTGCTGACGACGATCGGCCAATCGGTACTGAAGCACCGGGAGGAGAACATCACGAAGTTTATTCTCGGGGACAAAGGGATGGACCAGTGGGACGCCTATGTTAGCGAATCGAAAAAGCTCGGTCTCGACCAGGTGATCAAGGTGTATAAGGATGCGTACGACCGGGTGTTGAAAGCGAAGTGAGCCGGGAGTAGGCACAAGCGCATAAAGGGCGAGTGAAGCACGGCCAAGCCCGTCCCTGTTGGGGCGGGTTATTGGTCTTGTGTTCCCGATTTGTGAGCCGCTATTGTCGGATCGGCCGCTATGGCAGCAGAGCCGCGTAGTGCAATTTCGGAGTGTAACCTGTGGGATGACAAGGCTTGACCTACGGGCAACTCTCCTTCTTTCAAGTGTACATTTTACTCGCAACCTCGATAAGAGATGTTTGAGACTCTTATATGTGCCGAAGCGGCGAATCTGGCGTGAATAGCGGATGTTTGCGACTCTTATTTCGCAGGCTTTTTCTCGAAGCGGGCGATTTTCGAGTAAATAAGGGCTAGTAAAGACCCTTATTCTACCGAGAGAAGATGAAAGGACAAAAATAAGATGTGCAAATAGCTGCTATTTACTCGATAAACGGGTGCCAGATGGTCGAGGTCTACTCCAAACTTGCCCAAACCTCAGGAGCGGCGGCAAGTGGAGACTCGTCCGCGGTTGAGGTACAATGGTACTAGAATCAAAGGAGGATGGCACCATGATCAGACAAGCTACAGTGGAAGACGCAGCGCAAGTGATGCCGCTGCTGCAAGGCGCGATCGGGACGATTGCGAATACACTTGCGGGTACGCCGGACGATGCCGAGGCGATGCAGATACTAACCGAGTTTTACAAACAGCCGGGCAACCGGATCAGCTATGAAAATGTGATTGTAGAGGAACGCGATGGCAAGGTGGCGGGCATACTTGTCGCCTACGACGGCACCCGGGCCGAAGAGCTGGACCAGCCGCTGATCGACCGGATCGTCCGCGAGTCGGGCAGGACCGGCTACACGATTACAAAGGAAGCGCAGCCGAATGAATATTATTTGGACTCGCTGTCCGTGGACGAGTCGTTTCAAGGGATGGGCATCGGGAAATCGCTCATCCGCATCTTCGAGGACAAAGCGGCGAAAGACGGATACCCGCGGGTATCCTTGATCGTCGAGCAGGATAACGAGCGGGCTTATGCGCTGTACCGGAAAATCGGCTACATCGAAGACGGCCGTCTTCAAGTAGGCGGCAAACCGTTCATTCGTATGATAAAACCGGTCTAGCCGTATAACCTGCAACCCGCCGCCGGGAGAGGGTTACCAGGGAGGAATGAGCTGCGTGAGAGGGAATAGCGGACAGTCCGGCAATGTGAAGGTCGTCCTGGATGTCGCCGATCCGGCGGAAGCCGGGCGGTTTTATGAGGAAGTGCTCGGATGGGAGAGAGCGGGGACGAACCGGGAAGAGGGCGGGGGCGAGCTGCTGCGGATGCCGGGCGGTGAGCTTGTGCTGTTGCAGCGGCCGGGCGGAGCGAAGGGCGATAGAGGCGAGACGCTCGGTGCGACGGCAGCGGCGAACACTGGCCCGGCCCCGAATCGGCCAGCCCCCGGCGACCGCGTGTACGTGCTGGTGCCGGACGGCGCCACAGGCGTGCTGGATGCGGTCAAACGCCGAGCGGAAGCTGCGGGAGCGCCCGTGAGGGACGAAACGGAGCCATTCTGCTGGCGGACGCTGACGGTGACGACGCCGGAAGGGTACCGGTTGGCGTTCTGGAAGGAGCTGGAGGCGTCGCCCGGCGATATTGCCGCTGCGTATGCGTCGGGGCCGGACCGTCTGGAAGCTGCTTTGGCAGGCCTGGACGAATCGGCGCTTGATCAGGCTATCGCTCCGGGCAAATGGAGCATCCGGCAGCAGGTTCTTCACGTGGTCGACCTGGAGCTGGCTTCCGTACATAAACTCAAATATATTGCGGGCAGCACGGAGCCGGACCGTGTCTATACGGGCAACCGGTTCACCCAGAACGAGTGGGCCCAAGCGATGCGATATGCCGACAGGCCGGTCGTCGTCGAGACAGCGCTGTTTCGTCTGCTGCGAGAGCATGTGATGCTGCTCCATCGTCACATTCCCGGGTTCATGGAACGGAGTGTGCGGGTCGGCGGGGGCAGACACGAGTCGGCGATCCGGCTGATGAAGTCGATGGCCGGTCATGCCAATACGCATATACGCCGCATCCTGGAAATACGAGAGCTGTTTGGCCGGTAGTTTATTCGAGTCCCCGTCTGCTGGCCAGACGGGGGCTATTTTGCGCTTTGTTACTCGAATTCATGAGCTAGCGATTCCATGTATTTCAGCAATTCCATAGATGATGCTTGGTAAGCATACCAAGTGTTCAGACTTACGCTTCATGCAAATAAGAATGACAGTTAAAAGTAAAGCGGCATTTGGATAATAGCATGTAAAAGAAAATACGAAAAGGATGATATGCTATTGTAAGCGCTGCCAGTTAGAGTATGAATTTGTCGGCTGCAGGTAACGATGAGTAACCCTGAATTACAAAATGAAAAAAGGGATTTCGAGCAAGGTAATCAGAGGAGGAGATCATGTTGCAAAGACAAAAACATTGGAAGGCGATTTCTTCGGCAACCGCAATTGCCATCTTGTTGGCCGGGTGCGGGGAGGCTAAGTGGGATGATACAGGTGCGTCCGTTTCGTCCGACATCACGAAAGAAAAGTTGGAATTGGTGTTCTTTTCGAATAGCCAGGATTCGGTGGAAAGCTTCGATGAACGATACGGAAATTCCATCCGTAAAAAATTTCCAAACTTCACGATTACGTATTTACAAAAAAACAAGTCGAACTCGTTTCAAAACTTGATTGCCGCCGGTCAGCCTATCGACATTTACTGGGATTCAGTCGGTTTCTTCGTGGGGGGGATCCAGGAATCGGGTTTGCAATATGACATGACGGAATTGATCAAAAAAAACAAAATCGATTTGAATCGTTTCGATGAAAACGATCTCAATGCGATGAAACAAATGTCCGGAGGCAAGCTTTACGGTTTGCCGGTCGTGACGAATACACTATCGTTTTTTTATAACAAAGACTTATTCGACAAATTCGGGGTTACTTATCCGAAGGACGGCATGATGTGGGATGAAGCTCTGGAATTGAACAAGAAGCTCACTCGATATGAGGGCCAAGTTCAGTATATGGGTCTTGCTGTCTCCTACGGTCACATTATTCGGTTAAATCCGTTCTCCTTGCCTATGGTCGACCCCGCTTCAAACAAGATCGCCGTGAACGATGAAAAGTGGAAAACAATCTATAACAACGTGTTTGTACGCCCTGCGGAAGCCCCTGGATACAGGGAAGAAGTAGTACTAAAGAACGCATATCCCCAAACCAACGAATTTGTAAAAACGAAAAATCTGGCCATGTACGGTTTCCTTACCTCGCTAGTATTTACACAGGATGTATCATCGCTGAACTGGGATATGATCTCGTTCCCGAGATTCAAGGAAGCGCCTGATCTGGGGCCGCAAAATTACCCGACCTATTTCTCTGTTACATCGACTAGCAAACATAAGGAGGCTGCGATGGAGGTCATCAAATTTTTGACTTCCGATGAAAATCAAATGGAGCTGTCGAAACTGGGCAACATGCCGGTGGTAAATAAAGAATCGATCCGGAATGCGTTCGGGCAGGCGACTCGGCATGCGGACAAAAACCTGAAGTCGGTTTATTACGGCAAGAGCTCGCCGATTATGCCCAAGACGATTTATGATGATGCCGTATTTTCCACTTACGGAAAATACTATCGCGATCTTGCGGCCGGGAAGACCGACATCAATACGGCGTTCCGCAATATGGAGGAGGAAGGCAATAAGAAGATCGAAGATCTGAAGACGAAGCTGCAGAAATAACTCATTCTTATATCGCTGCAGCCGGGTGTTTCTCCGGATGCTTTCATGTGCAAGGTGCTGATGTACTGATTTGATCCGCCGACGAGGCAGATTAATTCAGTACATCAGACAACTATTCAGCTGACTGGATCGCGCGTTAGGTTTGCAATAGGCGATGAGCGCTGAACGAAATGCTTCTCCATAAAGACGGACGTCCGCGGCATCCGTGTCTCATTGGACGGTCGCTATTATGAGATCCGGGTCAGCCATCCTTTGGGAAACGTTATTTACCAGTCCGCGAAACTGATTTGGAGTACAACCGAACTCTTGCTTGAACAGCCTGCTAAAGTGCGAGATATGCTTGTACCCGATCTCAAAACAGACTTCGGATACGGTTGTCTGTTCGTCCATAATCAACAAAACCTTCGCTTTATTCAGTCTAAACTTATTCAAGTATGAGAAAATGGTCGTGCCCGTTACTTCTTTAAAAATTCTACATAAATACGTTTTATTTAAGTACAGTTCACTCTCGATATGATCCATATTCAGGTCTTCCGTATAATTTTGTTCCAGATAGGTGAGTAATCGCTGAACATGAAACTCTTTTTCTGCCAGCCTCCTCATCTCTTGATCCGAAGCGCGGCATAACGGTTTAAGGAAATATAACAGATCGAGCAACGATAGGAGAAGACGATTGTACGAATTGTCATCCTGTTGTCTGGATAAATGATCCATTTTTTTAAGCAGTATTTCCACTTCTGCCCGAGCTTCGCTTTTCAAATGGATAATATGGTCTCCTGATTTGTCGAATGGATCGAACGTGCTCGCAAAAATAGACTGGTTCAGCTTTTCTCGCAAATAGGACGGATCGAAGTGAATTACAGTTCGACAATATTCTTCAGGACCTGTTTTGGAAGTATGGAGCGTCTTGCCATTCATTAGAATGAGGTCGCCGGGCTGCAGAATATGAATGTGATTGCCGATTATGTAGGTTCCCTTTCCCTGATGGAAGTAGAGAATTTCGTATTCATTATGAACGTGGAACTGCATCTGGTACGGTCTGCAATCATTGTAAGTCATGCGCAGTGGTAAATAGAGTTTTTTCTTCTTGTACACAAAGAAGAACCTCCTCTCGATTCGTACATAGTTGAATCCAGTATACACCAGGATCCAGAAGAGGGAATACGGTTGTTCCAAAAAAGGAAGGGGGTGCTCCATGCATATGAGGGGACAGGAAGGTCGGATCCAATGGAAGGAAGGGAACCTCACTCGAAGAGTATTGTTGAAATCGGCCGGAATCGCAGGAGCGTTCTCTTTATTTGGCGCTGTAGTAGGAGTTTCCGCCATGAAGAACGAATCTCCAACTGATAATGGCAATGGCAGCCGAAGCCATATTCACAACAATATCGTTGAACATTATGCGGTTGATCTGACGCCGGGTTCGGACGGGGATTTAAAATTCGTTGCATCCCATCACCAGGGATCCTATCCGTTTTATGGCTGGTACAAATTCGTCTCCAATGCCGGCAAGGGAAGCCATAATGGGGGGACTGTCATATCGCCCTCGGTACCGTTCAACAATGGTTTGGAAGATTATTTGCACGGTATTGGAGAAACGGATGCGGCCGGCGAGGGGTGCTGGATTTTACAGCATGACGGTATGGTGTTCCCTGCGTATTTTGGGGCTTACCATAATGGAATCCGGCCTAGCAAATCGACTTCTCCGGCCAATGGCAACGACGACACGATTGCCGTAAAAGCAACGTGCAGTTATTTGCAATCCGCAGCCTTCCAACCGAATCTGTATGTGACATTCAGCGGCGGATTTACATTCGCATTGCCTGCAAATACATTTACGGTAGTGTCAGGCGATAATCCGCTCGGAACGACGAGACCCCGGTCGACAGCATCGGGAGATCCCGGAACGTATGCCAGGCAAAACTGGTTCGTCGACGGGCAAATGTCTTCGTTTTTATGGAATATCCATTCGGCTGACGACCGATTTATCGAGTCTCATGAAACGTTCACTAGGCAGAAATATAGCCGTTTTACGGTCGTGCCATGCAATATGGGCGTGGACAAAGGTGTTTTTTACTCCAATATCGCGAATCCGGGTCGCAATGCAACAACGATCCATGAATTCGATTTCGTTCAAATCGAACCGGTCGGACTGGATTCTGAGCTGTTGAAAACAATCGGCTTAAAACGACTTTTCCAATACTTCGGAACGAATCTCGGGGACCGATTGTACACTAACGCTTGCGAATTTCGCCAATTTAAGGAAGGAGTGTATACGGAAAATCTGGAAGCTGTTTCGCAGAGATTCATCCAAACCTCGTTTGTCAATTACGTTGATCATGCGATATTTTTCCATATTCGCAAACACGGGAGCGGTTTTTCCGTATCCGGATGTGAATTATTGGCGAAAGGCGACAATCAAACGATACTAAAGACGGATCGGCTAGATGGAGAGGATAACGGGGTAGCAGGCGCAACATCTCAATTCGAGATTTTGCCATCACGCTTAGAAACGACATCAAACAAGAAAATAACCATCGTTGATGCTGATTTTGGCATCATCGATATTTACAATCTCATTCAAACGGCTGGCGGACTTCCCGATCCGGCATCCTACGCCTTCATTCAACGAGGAAACGCAATCATAAACGTCTATAACTGTCATATTCATGGAGGGATAAAAGTTGCTTACCGCGACAACACAAACCGAACGGTAAAACGTAAATACTCCGTCAAGTTGGACGGATGCATGTTTACTAGAGATTTATCGGATATGCTGGCATACGAAAGGGCCGATGGCATCACGGTTCCATACGGAAGCCATCGGGAGGAACAATTCGATCCCGTCCCGCCTGTTATCGTCAAGAACACGAATTCGACTTCCGTTTCATGGCAAGGACTTCCGAATAGCAATAAATTCGTATTCGACAGAAATTACTTCACCGATTTTGATTTATCCGCCTTAGGGCACAGCCAGATCAAAATCGGGAAATGGCGGAAATCATCCGGCATGAGCTATCTGAATAACGAAACGCATTGCATCATGCCCGTCATGACGCAAATATCCAGCATTATCGTGACGACAAAAAAATCATCCTATGGTTTTGTAAGATTTATACTCGGTGATACGTTTATCGATGTGGATACGAACACTGCAGATCAGGTGAATCGAGAGCTCTTAGTCGGTCAACATTTGACAACGAACGGTACGTCTATTGCCGGCAGGACTCTTCGAACGGAAGTATACGATACAGCAGGGAATGTAGTGTCCTCGCCATCACAAGCAGGGACAGCGATAATCGGATACCGAGAAGAAATGCTATGAAACAGGAATATAAAAGAAGTCAGAGCGGACACACGCGTACAACACCCAAAAACTCCGTCCCCGCCTTATAAAACGCGGGAGACGGAGTTTTTTTAAAACGAGAAGCCCGACAGCGGTCAGCGGCCGGCCGCCGCAGGAACGCCCTGCGAATGGCTGTACAGCTCCTCGTAGTAACCTTTGCGCTCCAGAAGCTGCTCGTGCGTGCCTTCCTCGACGATCGCTCCTTGCCGCATGACGATGATCCGGTCCGCCTGCATGATCGTGGACAGCCGGTGTGCGATGACAAGCGTCGTTCTGCCCTTGGATACGATATGAAGCGCCGCCTGGACCAATTGCTCGGTATGGGAATCGAGATTGGCGGTCGCCTCATCGAGGATGAGCAGGCTCGGCTTGAACACGACGATGCGCGCAAACGAGATCAGTTGCCGCTCGCCCGCAGACAAGCCGCTCCCCCGCTCGGACAGCATCGTGTCGTAGCCGTCCTTGAGGCGGGTGATGAGCGGGTCGGCTCCTACGAACCGGCATGCTTCCACAACCTCATCGCGGGTAATCCGTTCATCGAACAACCGTACGTTGTCCACGATCGATCCCGAATACAGAAACGGTTCCTGCTGCACAAGTCCGACGATCCGGTGAAGGGAAGCCTGCGGGATGTCGCGGATGTCCGTCCCGTCGATTTTAACGCTCCCCTGCTGCACGTCGTAAAACCTGCACAACAGACTCATCAGCGAGCTTTTGCCGGCGCCGGTTGCACCGACGATGCCGATCATCTCGCCGGGGCGGATATGCAGATTAAGGCCGGACAAGATCGGGACGCTTTCCACATAGCCGAAATGGATGTTGTCGTAGTCGATTCTCCCTTGAACCGACTCCGCTGCAAGCGGCTTCGGACGTTCCGGGTCCTGCACCGCCGGCTTGATCGAGAACAGCCGCCACAGCCGGTCCATCGAGACCGTCGTCGCCTGGAGCGTATTCCACTGCTGCGTAATCGAGTTGATCGGCTGGAAAAACTGCCGGATATACGTAATAAACGCGTACAGTACCCCGAATTCCATCGTCCGCTCGAAGACGGCCATACCGCCAATCCAGACGATGAAGGCAACGGACATGTTGCCGAGAATATCAAACGAACGGTTGAAGAAGACGTTTGTCTGAACTTCACGGACGTTGGCTTTAAAATACGTTTTGTTTTGCCCGTCAAACGATTGCTGCTGTTCCTTTTGCTGATGAAACGCCTGAATGAGATTCATGCCGGCGAGATTTTCCGCGGTGAAGGCGATCAGTCTCGACAGCTGAGTGCGCGCAATCTGGTAAATTTTGCGCATATACGAACGGAACCCGATGGCGATGCCCGCGATGATCGGCAGCAAAAGCATACTGTAGCCGGCCAGCACCGGGTCGAGATGGAACATGAGCGCAATGATGAACAGCAGCGTCATGCCGTCGCGCATCAGGCTTAAGAACACCTGCGTGAAAAACTGGTTCAGCGTCTCCGTATCGCTCGACACATGGGTGACGAGGCTTCCGTTCGGGAACCGGTCGAAAAACGACATCGACAGCTTCGATATATGCTCGAACAGTTCCTTGCGGATGCGGGCAACGATGTTTTGCCCGACATATTGCAGCATGTTGTTTTGCAAATACGTAAAGACGAGGCCCATAATGACGAAAAACAAGTAAATGCCGCAGATGACCAGCAACATGCCGAAGTCGTTTTTGCCGGCCATCAGGTTGTCGTCGATCGCGATTTTGACCAGATAAGGCTGGAGAAGGTCGGCCGCGATGGCCAGCAGCGTACAGAGGAAAATGAGCGCGAACCGCAGCCGGAACGGCTTGGCGTAGGCCAGCATGGCGCGGAAGGCGGCCTGCCGGTCTTCCTTGCTGGCGTTATAAGGGCTGGCGGTTTCTTCCGCCGGCTTGCTCGGGTCAGCCTTTTCCTTCGGCATAGCGCGTTCCCTCCTCCTGGATGGCATACAAAGAAGCGTACAGACCGTCCTGCTTCATCAATTGCTCGTGCGTTCCCCGCTGGACGATCGTTCCTTTGTCGAGGACGACGATTTCGTCGGCATGTTTGATTGCGCTGATCCGATGCGCGATGATAATCGTCGTCTTGCCGCGGCGCTGCGAGTGGAGGTTGTCGATAATATTCGTCTCCGTCACGGCATCGACCGCGCTGACGCTGTCGTCGAGGATCAGAATCGGCGCGCCCTTCAGGAAGCCGCGGGCGAGGCTCGTTCTCTGCCGCTGGCCGCCAGACAGCGTAATGCCCCGTTCGCCGAGCTTCGTCTCGAACCCGTCGGGGAAATCGGTGATATTGTCGTAGATTTGCGCCTGCTTCGCCGACCGCTCGACCGTCTCCATCCCGGAGCTCCGGTCGGAGAAGGCGATATTGTCGCGGATCGAAGTGCTGAACAGGAAGCCGTCCTGGGGGACGTACGCGATAAACGTGCGCAGGCTTTCCAGCGTAGCGCCGCGGACATCAAGCCCTCCGATCGAAATCGTCCCGTGCGGAGGCTCGTATACCCGGAGGAGCAGCTTGACGAGCGTCGTTTTGCCGCTTCCGGTCTTGCCGATGATCCCGAGCGTCTTGCCATGCGGTACGGTCAGATTGATGTTACGCAGCGCTTCCTGGCCGGCTCCCGGGTACGAGAACGACAAGCCGCGAATCCGAAGTTCCGGCGAGGCGGCGTCCAGCGCTTTCGCATCGGGGCTTTCCTGAATGTCCGGCTGCACGGCGAGCATGTTGTTCAGCCTCTCCAGCGAAGCGCGCGAACGCTGCATCGTGTTGATGACGTTGCCGATCTGCTGGAGCGGGTTCACGATCATCCGCAGGTACAGCGTCAGCGAGACGAAGCTGCCGATCGTAATCGAGCCTTGAATCGTCAAATACCCGCCGTAGGCGATCGCGATGATCAGCGACAAACCGCCTAGAAACGGAAGCAGCGCCTGGAACATTGACGACAGGCGGACGAGCCGGAGCTGATTGTCGACGATCGTGTCGACCGTACGCCCGAACCGGGCGCGCATGATCGGCTCGACGGCGAACTTTTTGGTCACGCGGATGCCGCCGAACTGCTCCTCGGCCGTTTCCGTCATTTTGGCCAGCGATTCCTGCACCTTGAGCGACCGGCCGCGAACCCGGGGGCCGAACAGGACGACGACCCATGGAATGAACAGCAGCGGGATCATGCAGACGAGGATGAGATATACCGGGATCGAGCTCAGCGTCATCATCACAAGGACGGAGACGATCAGGATGACGGCGTTCGTCGTCTGGTTGACGCCCATCGAGATTGATTCCCTGACGGAGGTGACGTCGTTCATGACGTAGCTGAGCAGCTTGCCGACTCCGTGCTTCGAATAGTAGTGCTCGCTCAACGTGGTGAATCTGGTGAACAGTTTGCCGCGCGCCACGAACTCGAATTTTCTCCCGAGCCGCATAATAATGTACTGCCCGAGTCCGGCGAGGAGACCGAATGCGATCCCGATGAACAGCAGCTTCAGACTGGCATCGACAATCGCTTCGCGGTTAATGCCTCCCGTTTGCAGCGTATCGGTGAATTGTCCGAGGACGCGCGGGTAAAAAGCTTGCACAACGTTCGCCACGGTGATGGACAAGATCGCGAAAGCGTATACATGCCAGTGTGATCGTAAATAGGAATAGAGCACGCGTGGAGATTGCAACCTGGACCACTTCCCGTATCGGATTTCGTTTCAAAAGTTCATTATACTGGCGTATGCATAAACTTTCATCTGCCTCTAAAGGCGCAAGACGCGATATTACGAGTTGTGCGGCTGTATTCAACCGGTATTCGACACCCAGCCAACAATTTCTATCGAATTCGGCCCTTACCTGCATCCTCGGATGAATTCATGAACAATCCGCTCCCAGGCGCGGGATTTTGAAGTGTTCGGAAGCCCAGAGCCGATGCGGCGTGGCGAAAGAAGCGACGTCCGGTCCCTTTAATAGAAGATATAGGGGAGAAGCCTTGCCGTAATCAAATAAACGGCAGGGCTTTTATTTTCGGTGGAATCGTAAGCTAGTTAAAGAGACGACCGTTTCCTTGGTGCAAAATGTTTGTTTTTGAGCATTGATCGATCATATGGTTTCGGGTAAGATTGAATGTGTGTGATTTTGTCGTTTTATAAACTAGCCCTGAAAGGAAGGGATCGCTTGTGCAAACACAGTCAAAGGTTAAATTGGGAGTAATTGGACTTGGCGGAAGAGGAAGAGGTTTGCTCAAAAACCTTTTGGTTATGGACGACGTGGAAATACCGGCTGTCTGCGACCCTTACGAGGACCGTCTGCAGAAGGCGCTGGACATCATAGCGGAAACGGGAAGGCCGAAGGCGGAAGGTTATTCGGACTACAAGCAGCTGCTTGCCCGTGATGACATACAAGGCGTTATTATCGCCACAACCTGGATTACGCATGCCGAGATCGCAATCGCTGCTATGAAAGCCGGCAAATACGCGGGGATCGAGGTAGGCGGAGCCGCTTCGCTCGAAGAGTGCTGGGAGCTGGTCCGGACTTCGGAGCAAACCGGCATGCCGTGCATGCTGCTGGAGAACTGCTGCTACGGCCGGGAAGAGCTGTCTGTCCTCAACATGGTCAAGCAAGGGCTGTTCGGCGAGCTGATTCATTGCCAGTGCGGCTACGAGCATGATCTGCGCGACGAGGTGGCGCTCGGCGAACAGAACCGCCATAACCGTTACCGCAACTATTTGCACCGCAACGGCGAGCTGTATCCGATCCACGGACTCGGTCCGGTATCCAAAGTATTGGATATTAACCGCGGTAACCGGCTCCTAACCTTGACCTCGATGTCTTCGAAAGCGCGCGGCATCCGCCAGTGGGCGACGGACAAGTTCGGGGAAACCGATCCGCTGGCCAAAACGGAGTTCGCCCAAGGCGACATCGTCACGACGATGATCAAATGCGCAGGCGGAGAGACGATCTCGGTCATTCACGATACGACGCTTCCGCGCCCTTATTCCCGGGCGGGCCGGGTACAAGGTACGAAAGGGCTGTGGACGGAGGACAACAACTCGATTCATATCGAGGGCAGAAGTCCGCACCACAAGTGGGAATCGTTCGACGGCTACCGCGAGGAATACGAGCATCCGATCTGGAAGCAGTTTCTTCGGGACGGGGTTAAAGGGGGCCACGGCGGCATGGATCATCTCGTACTGCGCGCCTTCGCCGAAAGCGTCAAAAACGGAACGGACACGCCGATCGACGTTTACGATACGGCGGTGTGGATGGCGATTACCGTGCTTTCCGAAGATTCGATTGCGCTCGGCAGCGCCCCGGTCAGCATCCCCGACTTTACGAAGGGCAAATGGATCAACCGAACGCCGGGTCCGGTGAGCAAATATATGCTGGATCAAGTAGACGAGTCGTTGTTTAGCGACTGATCGGACTTCGTTTCTTTCATAACGAAAGGCTGTACCCGAAGCCGCTGGGAGCGGCAGGGGTACAGCCTTTGCTTTTGGAAGCGGGGAGTTTCCGCGCTAATCGGCACATAGCCGGCGAAGGTCCGGTTAATCGGCAAAGCGATTATTTGGGCTTGTATTTCGTTCGGGCGACTAAAAAGCTGGGATCGTTCATAATTAATTGCTCGCCGGTCGCCGCTGTAGCTCCAAAGTCGTGCCCTCCGGCAGCCAGCGCCGGTCGGCGACTTTTTCTGCAACGGCTGGTTCGAGCGCAGCAACGTCAATTCGTTGCCGGTGGCGGTTAATCCGGCCGGAGGAATGAATGGCTACTGGGAGATGCCGTTCCGGAAGTCGGCGACGATCACGATGGAGAATCGAAGCGATAAGGAGCAGGTGCTCTACTTCCAGATCGACTATACGCTGACCGAGGTGCCGGACGATGCTGCGTACTTCCATGCGCGGTGGCGCCGCAGCAACCCGCTCCCGTACAAAGACGTTCATACGCTGCTGGACGGCGTGCGAGGGCACGGGCATTACGTCGGCACGTATCTCGCCTGGCAGTCGAACAATAACGGCTGGTTCGGCGAAGGGGAGATCAAGTTTTATATGGACGGCGATACCGAATTCCCGACGATCTGCGGTACGGGGACGGAGGATTATTTCGGCGGTGCGTGGAACTGGGAACAGCCCAAAGACGAATACGGCACCTACTCGACTTCATTTCTCGGCATGCACCAGGTCGTCAAGCCGGACGGCTTGTACCGCAGCCAGCAGCGGTTCGGCATGTACCGCTGGCATGTGATGGACCCGATCCGGTTCGAGCAGGAGCTGCGGGTCACGATTCAGGCGCTGGGCTGGCGGTCGGAGGGCCGGTATTTGCCGCTGCAGGACGATATCGCCTCGACGGCTTACTGGTACCAGGCGGAGCCTCACGTCCCTTGGGAACCGCTGCCTTCGAAGGATGAGCTGGAAGCGATATAAAGGGTAGATCGCGGGCGGCATGCCGTCCAGGCTATAAAGAATCGACAAAGCGTCAGGCGTACGGGAGCCTGGCGCTTTTATATGTTTCAATCAAACATTTTGTATCTAGGCATCCGGCGGATCGTGTAGTAGAGTAGAACATGAATACGCAGGCGGACCGCTATCGCCGACTGCACGATACCGCCCTATACAGGTGCAGGAGAAGGGGAATGGACAAGTTATGACCATGGTAAAGTATTGCGCCAGTTGCGGAAGCAATCTGGAAGTAAGAGTGATCGACGGCGAAGAACGGCAGGCTTGCCCGAATTGTTCATTTGTGCATTGGGGTTCTTATAGCGTCGGAGTCGGAGCGCTGGTCGTGCGCGACGGGAAGATGCTGCTCGTCCGCCGGGCGCAGGAGCCGGGCAAAGGCTACTGGACCAATCCGGGCGGCTACATCGAACAGCACGAGCCGATCCACAGCACGATCGAGCGCGAGGTGAAGGAGGAGGCGGGCGTGGAAGCCCGGACCGTAGGCATCGTCGCCGTGCGCGACCAGCCCCGGGATATTCATAACGTCTACATCGCCTTCGAGATGGAATACGTGAGCGGCGAGCCTGTGCCGGACCAGTTCGAGGTTGATGGAGCCGGATTTTTCAGTCCGGAGGAGATCGCCGGGATGAACGTCGCTCCTTTTACAAAATGGCTGGCGGATATCGCCTTTAACGGCCAAACCGGCGGGCTGGAGAAGGATGACGAGAACGAGCTGCAATTCCGTCATGCCGGGCTGTTCAAGGTGCCGACACTGGCAAGCCGGTAATAACGCGTGTAAAAGCGGCAGGCTGCGGTTAATCGTGAAGGCACGATCGGCGCAGTCTGCTCGTCATATCAGATCCCAGCAGCCCGACTGGTCGTCCAGCGCGCGCAGCTTCACGGAGCGGGCGTATTCGGTCGGCGTCATGTTCGTCATTTTCTTAAACTGCCGCGAGAAATAATGGATGCTGCTGTATCCGAGCATCTCGGCGATTTCCGTGTAATTGTGCCGTTCGTCGCGGATGAGCACCTTCGCCCGTTCGATCTTCAACTGGTTGAACGTCTCCAGCACGCCTTGCCCCGTCTGCTGCTTCAGGGCGGTTTTCAGATTCGTCCGGCTGATCTGGAATTTCCGGCACAGCTCCTCGACCGTCAAATCCTCGGACATGTTCGCTTTCATATATTCCACGATATCCGTAGCGATCTCCAGCTCTTTATTTTCCTTCACGGCCGATACCGGCTTCAGCTTCTCCGGAGCGGGAGACACCTGCTTGCGGCGGATCAGATGAATAAGCAGATTTTCCAGATGGTTGCGGATCAGCTGCTCGCTGCCGAACGGAGCGCCTTCCCGTCGATTCAGCTTGCGCATGCGCGGCGAGTCGATCGGCGGATCGAACGATTCCAGGCCGGCCTTCACGAGGCTGGAGAAGATGCTCCGCTCCTTCTCGTCGAGGCGGAACACCCGGCTGTCGGCGAAGTAGTCCATGGCCGGGCTGTCGCATTCGAACGTAAGAATGATGACATTCGGCGTCGATTTTAGCGCAGCGCCTCCGCGGTGGAATTCGTTCGGACCGTAGAAGACGAGGTCGCCCTGCTCCAGATGAAAAGGAGCCCCGTCTACCGTAACGTCCCATTCCCCTTTGTCCACATACACGATTTCCCAGAAGTCGTGCCGCTCTCCTTCGAAGAAGTAGTCTTTCGGCATCTCCCTGTAAAAAAAAGTGATCAGTCTCCGTACCGCCAAATCCTCGCGCAGTTCGAACTTCACGTAACTCAAGCGGCTCTTCTCCTTTCGAGACAAATCCAAGGGACTATCGATGAATCTCTGATAATATCTTATAGCGAAATGGTAGGGTTGACAAATAAAATGGAAAAAAATCGTGGTTCCTCGGCGAAATTCGTGTTAATATGTTAAAAAGAAACATATAAATGTTTGATATAAACATTTGTTTCACTCCAAATTCACATCTCGTTTCCTATAATAGGGAAAAGAGACGCATCTTAGACTAGCCTGACGGATTGTCCGATAGAACCGACTACCATTAATAGGAGGAGTCCGTATGGGATTGCTGCGTTTTGTTGTCGTTGGAACAGGGTGGGTAGCTGGAGAGTATTTGAAAGCGATTTCGTCGAGATCCGATGCGGAAGTGGCGACTGTGGTCAGCCGGAACACGGAACATGCGAAAGCCAAGCTTGCGTCTATGGGCATTCAGGCGCGCGTGACCGACAATTTCGAGGAAGCGGTCAAAGATTCGAGCGTCGACGCGGTCGTGCTCTGCTCCACGCCGGATTCGAGACCGGAGCAGGCGGTGATCGCCGCCCGTTACGGCAAGCACCTCGTGATGGAGAAGCCGCTTGCGATGGACCGTGCCGGTTTATGGAGCATGGCGGAGGCGATCGAGAAAAATCCGGTGAAGACGGCGGTCAGCTTCGTACTCCGATGGAACCCGTCGTTTACGAACACGAAATCGCTTATCGACGACGATGCGATCGGCCGCGTCTACATGGCACAGGTTGATTACTGGCATCATGTCGGTCCGAAATATGTGCAGTACAAGTGGAGCAAGACGAAGGCGCAAGGCGGCAGCAGCATGCTGTCGGCGGGCTGCCATGCCGTCGACGCGGTCCGTTTCTTCGCCGGGGACATTACCGAGGTGACGGCCTACGGCTGCCGCACATGGGCGGATTCGGAGTATGAGTTCGACCCGAACGCGATTGCCATCCTCAAGCTGAAGAACGGGGGCATCGGCAAAGTGTCGTCGTCGCTCGAATGCAAGACGCCGTACAAGTTCAACGTCCATCTGCTCGGCGAGAAGGGGGCGATTATGAACAACCAGCTGTTCACGCACAAGCTGCCTGGACAAACCGATTACGCCACGATCCCTACGATTTTGCCAGACAGCGGAGACGTTTCGCACCATCCGTTCACCGATGAGATCGACGACTTCGTGCAGGCGGTACGCAACAATACGGCTACGAAATGCGAATTTGCCGACGCCTACAAGTCGATGGAAGTCAGCTTTGCGATCGACGAGTCGATCGAGACCGGCAAAAGCGTCATATTGCCATTGGCAAGATAACTATATACGGTAGGAAAGGCTGGAGAGAATCCATGAGTGTAAAAATCGGAATGATCGGCGCGGGCGGCATTGCCCGGAGTCACTTGAGCAAGCTGCAAAAAATCGAGCAGGCCACCATCGTCAGCATCTATGACGTGAACCGGGACAGCGCCGTACAGGCGGCCGAGTCGGTTGGGGCCCGCGCGGCGGACGACGTCGATTCGCTGCTGAATCCGAACGAGATCGATGCCGTATTTATTTGCACGCCGCAATTCGCCAGAGACGATCTGGAGGAGCGGGCGGCGAGAAAAGGGATTCACGTTTTCGTGGAAAAACCGCTCGGTCTTGATCTGGAGACGGTGCAGCGCAAGGAGAAGGCGATTGCCGAATCGGGCATTATTCATTCCGTCGGTTATTGTTTGCGATACTTTGATACGGTGCTTAAGGCGAAGGAATATTTGCAGGGACGGACGATCCATCTCGTGCAGGCGCAGCGCTTCGGCACGACGCATCCGGCGCTCTGGTGGAGAACGCAGAGCATGTCCGGCGGCCATCTGGCCGACGCCGTGACGCATCAGGTCGACATGGTGCGGTTTCTGGCCGGCGATTACCGGGACGTGACCGCCCAGTTCGGCAGCAATTCGATTGCCGGCGTATTCCCCGACGCTACGATTGCGGACGCCGGCGCCGTTACGTTTTCGCTGAAGAGCGGTGCGGTCGGGACGATTACCGAGTCGTGCGTATCGCCGTATCACGGCGGATCGGAAGTTAAGTTTTTCGGCCCCGACTTCTTCGTTCATTTGACCGGGAACGGGAAAACGTTAACGATCGCCGATAAGGAAGAGAAGGTGACGCTTACGTCGACGCAAGATCCGAGCCTCGAGCAGGATAAAGCGTTCGTCGAGGCCGTTGCAACCGGCTCGCGCGAGCCGATTTTGTGCGGCTACGCGGACGGCATGCAGACGCTGGCGTTTTCGCTGGCGGCCCATCGCGCTGCGGAGTTAGGCTCGAAAGTGACGCTGTAACACTGCGATGCTATCATGACGAGGCGCTGCTGGAGACTGCGCCCGCGTGCGGCTGCGGCTGAAGCTGAAGCGCAGGCTGTGAAGCAGGCTAAGCTTAGGCTGCGCCGTGCGTATCCAGTGCGGCGTGACGAACAGAAGAACCATCCGGCCCGTTTGTTAGACGGGAGGGATGGTTCTTTGTTTTTTAATGATTCAGAGCCCCGTCCAGTCGCATCAGCTCTTATCTCCAACGAACCCCCGACTCTGTCCAACCTTTGGCGCACATCCAGTCCCATTTGGCGTAATAAGGGATGTTTGAGACTCGTATTACTCCAAAATCTCCGTTCTGACCGAAATAGGAGATGCCGGAGGCCCTTATTTCCTCGACTAATCGCGATTTCCGGCCAAACCGACAAAATAAGGGGTGCCAAAGACTTCTATTTCCTCAAAAGTTGTGTTTGTGACCAAAATAAGACGTGCTGGCAGCTCTTATCTCTAACGTCCCCCCGACTCCGTGCTGGGAGCACATACTCATTACTCAACGTAATCGCCTAACGACCTTCGACTCCGTGTCGGAACGAACGCCACCTAGCGGACATCACCCAGCGAGCACCACCCTGCTACACTACCAGGCATCCATCACCCGGTATACAACACCACGCATACGTCACTAGGCACACACCACCAGGTATACATCACCCGGCAAAGACTGGGCATACATCACCCGCCGGATGTCGTCCACCAAAGCGACGTTGATCACCTTTACCGATTGTCGACTTTCTCCGGGTACAGGTCATGGTTCAGCAGCCGGTGCTCCGCCATATGCTCATACTTCGTGCCGGGGCGTCCCCAGTTGCAGTACGGGTCGATGGAGATGCCGCCTCTTGGCGTGAATTTGCCCCATACCTCGATATACCTCGGCTCCATCAACGCGATTAGGTCGTTCATGATGATGTTGATGCAATCTTCGTGGAAATCGCCGTGATTGCGGAAGCTGAACAAATACAGCTTTAGCGACTTGCTCTCCACCATGCGGCGGTCCGGGATGTAGGAGATATACAGTGTCGCGAAATCCGGCTGGCCGGTCATCGGACACAGACTCGTAAATTCGGGGCAGTTGAATTTGACGAAATAGTCGCGCCCCGGATGTTTGTTATCGAAGGCTTCCAAAATATTGGGCGAATAGCCGAACCGGTAGTCGGTTCCCTGATTGCCGAGCTGCGTGATGCCCTGAAGTTCGTCTTCCGTTCTTCCTGCCATGCGTACGCCTCCTCAAACCCCTTTTTTATTGCCCCAAACCCAGGTGTGAAGCTGGGGGAGCACATGAACTTGCTTGAGCCCGTTATGTTCCATTACCCGATCGATCAGCCAGCGGTACCGTTCCAGCAAATACGGGAGGAGCCGTTCCGGCTCGGCTTCCTTCAACTGATCGTTGCCCGCCTGCACATAAAACGGAATTTGCGGATACCGTTCATGCACGCCCGCCGCATAGTGCAAGTCCACGTCGTCGAATATGACGATTTTCAAACTGAAGAGCCGCTGCTTCTCCGTTAATTTGGCGACGATGTCATCCAGCGCCGTCCAATCAGTCTCCATGCGGGAGCTGGGCGGCTTCGGCGAAATCGTCAAGTCGTCGATGCTCCAAAACCAGTCCTGCCACCTGCTGCCCTGAGTCTCCAGCGCCACACGGATTCCGCGTTCGCGGAGCAGTCCGATCAGCCCGGCGAGCTGGGGCAGCAAGGCGGGATTGCCGCCGGAGATCGTCACATGTCCGAACGTTTCGCCGCCGATCCGCCGAAGCTCTTCGCCAATTTCGTGCGGGGTCATCGGACGAATATCTGCATTGCCGCTCCCGTCCCAAGTAAAAGCCGAGTCGCACCAAACACAGCTGTAGTCGCATCCGGCGGTGCGGACGAACATCGTCTTGTGCCCGATCACGCTGCCCTCGCCCTGGACCGTAGGACCGAAGATTTCGATAACGGGGATGCGCCGCCCCTCCGTTCTATCCGGGCTCTTATTCATGGGCGGACACTGCTTTCGGCCGGTAGATGCAGTAGCTGGTCGGGGTTTCCCGCAAATACACCTGGAGGCAGCGGGCGCCATTGCCCATCCCGTCCAAATAACGCTGCACGATCTCGCAAATGGTGCGCGCGACGACCTCCGTCGTCGGAAACCGGTTCGAATCGTCGCTGCTAAAGCTCTCGGCGTCCTCGTTCAGCACGGAATGATCGAACCTGTCGTGAATGAGCTGCTTCAACTTGGAGAAATTGACCAGGAACCCGGCCGAATCAAGCGTATCTCCGGCAATCGTAATGTTCGCGAAATAAGTATGGCCGTGCAGCTTCCGGCATCGCCCCGCCTCATCCGCCGGAATGTAGTGCGCCGCCGCAAACTGCATATCTTTATTCAATTCGTAAATATAGGAATGGTTCGCTGCGGGATACATTTGCTGGATCATCGGGAGGCGCCCTCCCGTCCCTGTTTGATCAAAAATTCGTTTAGCCCGTTTCTGCGCAGTGTACAAGCCGGACAGTTCCCGCAGCCATCAGCCACGATGCCGTTGTAGCACGTCAGCGTCCGCTGTCTGACAAACTCCAGGACGCCGAGCCGGTCGGCCAGCTCCCAGGTCTGCGCTTTGTTCAGCCACATAAGCGGGGTTTCGATTACAAACGGATAGTCCATGGCCAGATGGAGAGTTACGCCGAGCGATTTGATAAAAACGTCCCGGCAATCCGGATAACCGCTAAAGTCGGTTTCGCATACGCCGGTCACGATATGCCTCGCTCCGATCTGCTTGGCAAGGATGGCGGCGAACGAAAGAAACAGCAGATTGCGCCCGTCCACGAACGTGGTCGGCAGCGAGCCTTCCTGCTGCTCGATCGCGATATCGTCCCGGGTCAGCGCATTCGGGGCCAACTGACCGAGCAAGCTCATCTCGATAACATGATGTCTGACGTTTTGCTCTTTCGCGATCGCGGCGGCAACCTCTACCTCCAGCTTGTGCCGCTGGCCGTAATCGAACGTGACGGCTTCCACCTCGCCGAACCGCTCCAACGCCCAGAACAGGCAGGTCGTACTGTCTTGTCCGCCGCTGAATACGACAACGGCTTTCGAATGATTCATTCGAGCATCTCCCTCTCTGATTCGAGAAGAACGAGATCCGTGCAAAGTTTCCCTGAACTAAAGAAACGGCGCGAACACGGCTTAGCCGATTCGCACCGAACGCAAAAACGACGATACCTGAACGGGGCCATCGTTTCCGGATAGTTTTTTATAGAGGGAGTTCGCGAACCTCTCCCGGGGCTCCCGCCGCTTGCAGCAGAATATCCGACCGGAATTCTTCTTTAGTTTTTCTCACGTACTATAGCACAGAAGCGTGCAGAAGGGAATAGGGGGCTTTTGGATGGCGGTTCCGGATCGCTTGCGGAACATCCTTCATGCTTGGAAGCAAGGGGATAAGACGCCCGAAATCCCCTGCAAACAAACAGACGCCTCCATCCCCGCATACCCGCGGTTTTGGAAGCGTCTTTGCCTATCATCAGGACCGGCCCGTTCGCCGATTGTCGGTCTGGAACTGCCCTTTGCAGGTTTTTCGCGTCCGCGCAGGCCGCTAGGCACGGGCCTGCTTCGCGTCTTACTCCGCCTCCGCCCATTGCTTCAGCGTCAAGTAGTCGGGTTTGCCGCTCCCCAGTACCGGGAGCTTGTCGAAGAACCGGAGCTGGGACGGAAGCAGCAGCGGCGAGCCGCCAAGCGCCCGGGCTTTCTCCTTCAGCGCGCCGATCGTCAGATCCGGCGACGTGTGGAACAGCACGATCCGCTCGCCTTTGCGCGAATCGGGGACGCTGACGGCGGCGGCTGCCAGATCGGGGAAGCAGGAAGCGACCATCTCCTCGACAGCGCCCAGCGACACCATCTCTCCGGCGATTTTGGCGAACCGTTTGCGGCGGGACAAGACGGTCACATAACCGTCCGCATCGATATCGACGACATCGCCGCAGTCATACCAGTCCGGACAAGGGACGAACCCTTGGTCGTGCAGCAAATATCCTTTCATCACGTTCGGGCCGCGAACGTGCAGGTTGCCGCCGTCGATGCCCGGAATTTTCTCCAGCAGGCACTCGATTCCAGGCAGCAGGCGTCCGACCGATCCCCGCTTGAACGCCATCGGCGTAATCAGCGCCAGTACCGGCGCGGTTTCGGTCGTGCCGTAGCCCTCGAGGATACGGATGCCGAATTTGTCGTACCACAGCTGGCGGACGTCGTCCTTCAGCTTCTCCGCACCGGCTACCACATACCGCAGCGAGTAGAAATCGTACGGATGCGCGGATTTGCCGTAAGCGGCAAGAAACGTCGAAGTGCCGAACAGGATCGTCGAATTGCTCGTATACACCAGCTCCGGGATCACTTTGTAGTGGAGCGGGCTCGGGTACAGAAACAGCTTTATTCCGCTGAGTAGCGGAAGCATCGTACCTGCGGTCAAGCCGAATGAGTGAAACATCGGCATGGCGTTAAATACTTTATCCTTCGACGTAAAGTCGATGACCGAGCGGGCCTGCTGAATGTTGGCAAACAGATTGCGATGGCCAAGCACGACACCCTTCGGCTTGCTTTCGCTGCCCGATGTGAACAGGATGACCTCGTTCGGTCCGGGAGCGGCTTTTGCACGGAAAGTGTAATCGGCCAACCCACGCAGCTTGTCGCCCTTCGTAACGGTACTTCTCAAGTCTTCCAGATACAAGACGGTGAAGCGTTCCTCGAACAGCTCGATCAGCGGCTGGAGCTTCGCTTTCTCCACGAATTGGCGCGACGTTAGCACCGTCCGGACCGACGCGGTCTCGCACGCTTCCGCCAGCTGCTGGGGGCCGTTCGAGAAATTCAGGATGGCCGGCGTTTTGCCAATCCGGATCAGCGAGAACAATGCGACGACGTGTCCGCAAGCGTTCGGCATCAGAAGCGCTACGTTCGCATCGTCCTTCAGCAAGGGGGCCAGCTTGCGCCCCAGCACATGCGACGCGAGCAGCAGCTTCTTGTAGCTGAGCAGCTGAGTGGCGTCCTCGCAGGCTGGAAACCCGCTGCCATGCCTTGCGGCCGCCGCTGTCAGCTCGTCGAACAGATTCACTTCCGGCTTCATCCGGCTGTTGAACAGCTCCTGCTGCAGCAGCCGGCCGATTTGTCCGGCAGCCTGCTCCTTTTGGATTTTGACAGACTGTTCGGGGTCGGAAGCGATTCGATACGCTTTGCCGACGGTGATGGCGACCGGCGGGAGCAGGCGGCGTTTGACCAACCCTTTCAAATACGACAGGTTGGACTGCTCCAGTCCGTTTATGGCGACAGGGTGAATCGGGACCCCTGTTTTCAAGGCGATATACCCAACGCCTCCGTACATCTTCATCAGTCCGCCCGTAGTCGTAATCCGGCCTTCCGGAAAAACGACAAGCGGCGAGCCTTTCTGCACCACTTTGATCATATGGCGGACCGAATATGGATTGAGCGGATCAACCGTAACGATATTGCAAAACCGCAGCAGCGGGGCGAATCGTTTGGCGATCTGTGTGTTCACGACGAACACGACGTCGCGGGGCAAAGCGAGCATTAAAAATACGCCGTCCAGAAGCGAGACGTGATTCGGCAGAAGCAGCGCGGGTTTCGAGGAATCCAACTGCTCCAGTCCGCGGAATCGTACCCGGAACAGACGGAACAGGACGAAGCGAAGTAAAGTGAATGCCACCTTCACGGTGATCATCTCCTCCAATATGGCGGCGGTTGTGCCGCTTTCCAGGTTGGGTCTTTTTATGACCTGGTCTTAATATTATTGTACGTGAATTTATCCGATTGGAAAGTACTAGATTCGAGTAGTACCGGGAATGTATGTTCGAGTACATCGCCATTACTTTCCGTATCCGAGAAACAATCGCTTTTACAACGCGATTTATTTTGCTCCTCCGGCTTTGTGTTGATCTTTTACCGTAATGGAACCTCTGCTATGATGATAGGAACGATTTTATCGCGAAGCGAGGGAATAGGATGCATATCGTGAGCAAATGGGAGCATAGTCATTTTTTATTTCAGTATAAAACGACGAGGGACGAGTTTCCCCAGTCCGTCGAATATTTCCATACCCATCAACAGATCGAAATTTTGTACGTGTATGAAGGCAGCGGTCATGTCATCCTCGACGATCGCTTTTATGCGGTCAGTCCCCGAACGCTTTTGCTCTTTAAGCCGTTCCAGCTTCATTATATTCATATGGATATTCCGCCAAAATACAGCAGTACGCTGTTTAAGGTAAGCCCCGCCTTCATGGATCGGTGCGCGCTATACTTCCCCCGCTGCTTCGACATGGTAAGCGATTTCCTCAATCGCAGCGACCGTCGGCAAATTTTTCGATTGAATGGAAGCCAGCATGACCAGCTCGAGGAGCGCTTCCGGAGCTTGGATGGAGTTTTGCGTGCGAGCCCGCGCAATTTGCATGAAGAAGCCGTTATTTTATTTGCCCTGCACTTTTTCATCGACTTCATGACACAGATGGCCCCGACTGCGGATGCCGGCAAGCCGATCAAGCCGCTGCGCAAATCGCAGCGCGTCAACGAAGTGTTGAAATGGGTCGATGCGCATTACAAGGAACGGTTTACCTTGGAGAAGCTGGCCGACGACTTGCATTTTTCGGCAACGTATATATCCAAACTGTTCCGTCAGCAGATCGGCAAAAGCATTTCCGAATATGTGACTGAAAAAAGACTGGAGCAGGCGCGGATCCTGCTGCAAACCGAAAGCTTGTCCGTCGAGGAAATCGGCGAAGAAACAGGTTTTAACTCGCCATCTTATTTCATCCGGATGTTTAAGCAAAAGTTCGGAGTCCCTCCTCACCAGTACAGGTTGAATGCGGCGCAGATGTACGCGTCCACAGAATAACCGGAAATTACAATTTTTTTGCAGGTTTGTGTTATTGGGGCTGGTGTATGCTTAAGCTGCAATAAAGTTCCGAAAGCGAGGGGAACAGGCTCGCAAGCAAAGGGACGGGTCGAATCAGGCGGCGAACGGGGACGTTCGGCTTAGTAGGAGGGGATAAGCTGACAAATATGTAATCGCTAACATTATAAGAATAAGATTATTTTTACATCAAGCTAGCCCTATTTCATATTTTGAGGGGAGTAAATCCATGAAACGAACGACACTGATCGGTGTTCTTATGACCTCGATGGCTGTGGCCGGGTGCGGAAACGAGAGTACAAACGATGCCGAAGGCAGCACGAAACCCATATCGGTCGACAAGCCGAGGGAGCCTGTCGAGCTGAAAATTGTCCCGTATTGGCTCGTAATGAGCGATGAGGAATACGAGGAGCTGCTGTTTCAGCCTCTGAAGGCGAAATACCCTCACATTACGATGAAGGTTGATCGGACCGATCCGGTCAAGCTGGCCGCTAGCGGAGAATTTCCGGATATTTACTATGTCGCGAACGTCAGATACAGCACGTTCAAAGATTTGGATATCCCGTATGATATGAGCCCGATGGTCAAAAACAAGGCGAATCCGATCGATTTGAATTCATTCTCCAAACCGAATATTGATTGGGTCGTCGAATTGGGAGCCAATGGAGAAGTATACGGAGTTCCTTTCGACTTGAATCATCTGGCGTTGTTTTACAACAAAGATATTTTCGACAAAAGAGGAGTGCCGTATCCGAAAGACGGGATGACCTGGGAGGACATGATCGATTTGTCGAGAAAGCTCACTTTCGTCGACGGAGGCGTCCAATACCGCGGTTTTCTTCCGCCCGCTCCGAATGTGTTGTCCGGCACGAAAACTATGCCCGTCCTCGATCATGCGACCCAAAAAGCGCTGATCAATTCTAGCGGTTTCAAATCGATTTTGGAGCTCATCAAGCCGTTTTATGAAATACCCGGCATAGTCGTAGACAACCAATACCCGATCAAGGGCGCGGACTTCCTGAATGATCAGAACGTAGCGATGATGACAGGCTGGATGACGGATGTGGCGAGCAAGATGCAGACTAACAACATCAAAATCAATTACGATATCGTCGGGGTTCCATCGTTTCAGGATTTGCCCGGTGTCACGATCCATCCGGGAGCCAAGATGATGGGCATATCGAAGACGAGCAAGCATAAGGAAGACGCCTACCTGGCGATTCAGTTTTTCACCTCGCCGGAAGTCCAGCAAAAAATGAATCGCAAAGGCCGATTAACCGTCTTGGCTGATGAAAGCATACGCCAACAGTTCGGTGCCGATGTAGAGGTGCTGAAAGGGAAAAATGTGGCAGGCGCCTTGAAAGTAAAGCCGGCCAAAATGATTCCGCCGCATAAATACAATTCGCTCGTAGACAGCAAATTAAATGCGGTTGTCGCCGATTTGGCAAAGGGAACGAAAGATATTAATACACTGCTGAGAGAAGCGGAAGAAACCGCGAACAAAGAAATCGAACAAGCAGAATCGGTCCGCAAAAAATAACGATTTCGGTCGGGGTGACAAGGATGGGAAACCAACAAATGGTGCCGACGTATTGGAAAAGCAGTCTGGAACATGTCGAACAAACAATAGCCGAGGTCAGCCGCGGACAAGTGGATGTATTCGCCCGATCCGCCGGGGGCAGAGACATCTATGCCGTTTATTACGGGGAACAGCAAAACTTCAACAGGAAGGCGAACTACAACTCGGCATGCGGGGCCGGCGATGTTTCGGCTTATGCGCAAAAAGACGGAGCTGCAAAGCCTGTCATAGCCATCGTGGGGGGGATTCACGGAGGCGAGCTGGAAGGCGTCTCTGCCGTGTTAAATTTGATCCGGCTGCTCGAAACGGGCGCCGATTACGGCGGAGAACGAAACGATTATTTGCTTCATTGCGTCGACCGATTCCGGCTCATCCTCATTCCGTGCATGAATCCCGACGGCCGGGCGCGGGTCCCATTCGACACTCTTGTCGGCAAAACGCTGCAGGAACTGCGCTACTTCGTGCAAGGGACGTGGAAGGACGGTACGCTGTGCGGCTGGCCGGGCTGCAAGACCGTTCACCCGATCATTGACGCTGCCGATCATATGGGCGGATATTTCAACGATAACGGCGTTAATTTGATGCACGACAACTTCTTCTCGCCAATGGCGGAAGAAACGAAACGGCTGATGGAGCTGATCGACCGGGAAGCGGCCGATGCGATAGCGCTTCTTCACGGCGGCGCCAATTCGACCAATCATATTATTCCGACAGCCTTTATTCCGCCTGTTATGGAACGGAAGCAAAATCGTTTTATCGATAAAGTGAACGCGGCGTATGAAGCGAAAGGAATCCGATTCCGCCCGCTGTACGGCAACGGAATCGCTCCGGGCGACTGTCCCCCTTCGTTTAATCTGACCTCTGCTTTGCATCATGTGAGCGGCGGGCTGTCGATCACCTTCGAATCGAATATGGGGCTCGACGCACCGGGCGAAGTATACACATACAAGCAAATTTCGGAAGGACACGTTATTTTGTTCGAGCAGCTGCTTCAATTCATGGAGGATCAATAATCGTTGCAAGTCCACGAAAAAACCGTCCGGCAAGTGCGTCCGGACGGTTTTTTCGTGCGCACCCGTTAGTCAGGTTAGCCCGCAAGATAAGGGTTTCCGCCGTTCGGGCATCTTAATCGGGTTTGCGAGCGCTTTGCCGATGCGAAAAACTAACCTTTCAACACGCCGGTCCGCTTGCCGACCGCAACGATTTTCTCCACTGCGAACGACAAATCGTCCTTCGTATGGGCGGCGGTCACGATGCAGCGAACGCGGCCTTTGTCCATCGCCACCGTCGGGTACACGATGCCCTGGGCGTAGATCCCTTCCTCCATCAGCTGCCGCGAGAAGTCCGCTGTTTGATCCGGCTGGCCGATCAGGACAGGGATAATCGGCGTCTCGCTGCCGCCGGTATCGAAGCCTTCCTCCTGCAGACGCGTCCGGAAAAAGGTCGCGTTGTCCCACAGCCGGTCGATCAGCGGCTGGCTTTTGCGCAGCAGCCGGATCGCGGCGAGACAGGCGGCGGCGACTGCTGGCGGATGCGAGGTGCTGAACAGAAACGGCCGCCCTTTATGAACGAGGAAACGTTTCAGCACATCGGCTCCGGCCACGTACCCGCCGACGACTCCGACGGCTTTGGACAAGGTGCCGACTTGAACGTGCACGCGACCGTGCAAGTTGAAATGGTCGGTAGAGCCTTTGCCGTTCCGGCCGAGCACGCCGCTCGCATGCG
This sequence comes from Paenibacillus oceani, assembly GCF_014705615.1. Taxonomy (GTDB): domain Bacteria; phylum Bacillota; class Bacilli; order Paenibacillales; family NBRC-103111; genus Paenibacillus_AB; species Paenibacillus_AB oceani. The sequence continues at coordinate 2,751 of NZ_JACXJA010000043.1, read as the reverse complement.
CATCGTCCACGTATACGTAGGCGCCGTATGCTTCCGCCAGCTCGACGATGGCGGGCAAGGGGGCGATATCGCCGTCCATGCTGAATACGCCGTCGGTTACGATAAACGTGCGCTTGCGCCCTCCGTTTTCCTTCAGCAGTTGCTCGAGCCGGTCCATATCTTTGTGCGGATAAATCGCCCGGGCCGCTTTGGTCAGCCGGATGCCGTCGATAATGCTGGCATGGTTCAGCTCGTCGCTGATCACGAGTTCGTCCGGCCCGAGCAGGGAGGATAAAGCGCCCTGGTTCGTTGTGAAGCCCGACTGGAATACAAGCGCCGCTTCCGTTCCTTTAAAATCGGCGAGCTCGCGCTCCAGCTCGTCGTGTATGTCCAGCGTTCCGGTAATCGTCCGGACCGATCCGCTTCCCGCGCCATACCGGTTAATCGCTTCGATCGCCGCCGCTTGAATGTCCGGATGCCCGGTGAAGCCTAAGTAATTGTTGGACGACAGCTGAAGCAGCTTGCGTCCGCCCGTCTCCATCCACGGCCCCGATGCGCTGGTCCATACGGTCGGAAGCCGGTACATGCCTTCCTTGCGGAGCCGCTCCAGCTCTTCGTTTAAATAATCAAATGTCGATGTCGGCATAGGTGGAATCTCCCCTCGTCATAGAAATCGGTTAGGCATGCATAAAGATTACTTTGCCGCAGTTGCCGCTGCGTACGAGCTCAAACGCTTCCTCGTACTGCTCCAGGCGGAACCGGTGCGTGATAAGCGGCGACAAGTCGAGCCGGCCGCTTTCCAGCAGCCCCTTGACCTGGTACCAGGTCGTATACATCCGGCGGCCGGTTATGCCGTCCAGCCGCAGCCCTTTGAAAATGATGTTCCGGGCCAAATCCAGCTCCACGCCGGATGCCGGTATGCCGAGCAGGGAGACCCGTCCGGCATTGGCCGTACCTTCCAGCCCTTGACGGATGGCGTCGGGATGGCCGGACATTTCCAGCAGCACCTCGACGCCGTCGCCCCCGGTTAACGCTTTCAACTGGTCCGCCAGCGATTCCGTGCGGCTGTTCACGACGTGGTCCGCCCCCATCGTTTTCGCCATATGCAGCCGGAAGTCGTTAATATCCGCCGCGATGACTTGAGAAGCCCCGCACGCTTTGGCTACGGCCACCGCCATCAAACCGATGGGCCCCGCTCCGACGACGGCTGCGCTTTTACCGGAAATTTCGCCGGCCAGCACCGATTGCACCGCGTTGCCTAACGGATCTTGCAGACAAGCCAGCTCAAAGGGCAGGCTCGGATCGTTAAGTACGATGTTGGACGCAGGCACGACGGCATATTCCGCGAAGCAGCCCGGAATCGTAATGCCGAAGCTGCGCGTATGCGGACAGACGTGCGCATTCCCGCTGCGGCAGGCGCGGCATACGCCGCACACAACATGGCCTTCGGCCGATACGTGGTCGCCCGGCTTTACGCTCGATACGTTCTCGCCGACGGCCTCCACGATCCCGGCAAATTCATGGCCGATCACATTCGGCGTCGCGACAGCGCTTTCCGCCCAAGCGTCCCATTTGTAAATATGGAGGTCCGTTCCGCATATGGAAGACGATCGGACTTTAATCAACACCTCGTCCGGACCGGCCGTCGGAATCGGAACCTGTTTCAAGCTTAACCCGGAGGCGCGATTCTCCTTCACTAATGCCTGCATAGTTGCCCCCATGTCCATTCCTCCAAAAGTAGATATAATATAACGCACTTGTGTATGCTATAGTATACATGGTTCAGGTTTGGCTAGCAATGGTCTTTTCAATATATTAATTATTTTGTACAATATAATATACGATTATTCTGAAAAAAAGGAGACCCTATCCAATGGACCATATTCCGATTAAAGTAGGCAAAAACTTAAAATCGATCCGCAAGTCGCGGGATCTCAGTCTGGATAAATTGGCGGAGCTGACCGGAGTCAGTAAAGCGATGCTGGCCCAGGTGGAGCGGGGCGACTCCAACCCGACGATCTCCCTGCTGTGGAAAATCGCCAACGGCCTGCGCATCTCGGTGACGACGCTCATTGCTGAAGAGACGCCGCAGGTGACGCTGGTCCGGTTCGGCGAGCTGGAGCCGATTACGGAGGAAGAGGAAGGGTACAAGGCGTATCCGCTGTTTCCGTTTGATGCGAAAACGCATTTCGAAGTGTATACGGTTACCGTCGAACCGGGCTGCAGCCATCAATCGGAGCCTCACCAGGAAGGCGTGGAGGAATTCGTCATCGTGACGCAGGGGGCGCTGGATTTGCAAATCGGGGACGAAGCGTATGCGGTCGAGCAGGGAGATGCCGTCCGGTTTAATGCGGACCAGGGGCATATTTACGTCAACCGGTCGGACCGTCCGGCCTGGCTTCAAGTTATTATTCGTTATCCGTTCTGATGGGGATGCGTTGTTCTCCGGATATAAGGGCAGTGCGGCTTGAGTTTGCTTCAACGAACGACGGGGCTTCGGCCGGAGGCGGGTTAAGTTTACTAAAACGTTAAAGCAGGGAATTAGACGTGGAAAAGGCTATGTAACCTTCCGCCGCACGGGTCGACCAACCGCCGTTATGCAGCGAAGCCCCGTGCGCTGGGAGCTGCGAGCGGGGCGAAAAAAGTTGCTCGGCCAAGGAGCCGTGTTAAGTTTATCATTAAAACTATAAATGAGCAAAAACGGATACAAAAAAAGACAGTTTGCTAAGCCAGTTTGAACTGCTCACAAACGACATGAAAAGGGATGCCGCT
>NZ_JACXJA010000042.1 GCF_014705615.1 Paenibacillus oceani | reverse complement strand
ACACGCTACCGCCACACGCTACCGCCACACGCTACCGCCACACGCTACCGCCACACGCTACCGCCACACGCTACCGCCACACGCTACCGCTGCATTTCCAATCAGGCCTATCCCCACCATCCGGGTCTAAGCGCCGGATCAAACACCCGGTTCTATTCTCCAAATCACGTTCCAGCCCAGCTCTGCTTGTCCGATTCTTTCACTGGCAAGCCGGCGCGCTTTGGATTATAATGACTACCATATCCCGCATGTCGGACTACCAGCCGGCACACATAGCGGGGAGCCCCGGGAGGAGTCGGTCGCAATGTCGAACGCTTATGAAGGTACTTATTACGGAGAGAGAGCGATATGGCTGAAGTTCGGGCCGTACGAGGCAGCGCTGCTTCCCGAAGTTGGCGGCAATCTGGTCGCGTTTCGGGACGCGGAGAACGGGTACCGCTATTTGCGGGAGCCGGAGGCGGACGAGATGGAAGCGTTTAAACAAAGACCGATGGTGCATGGCATTCCGGTGCTGTTTCCGCCGAACCGGTACGAGGACGGCAACTTTCCTTGGAACGGACAAACGTACAAACTCCCCGTCACCGAGCCGGGCCGGAACAATCATATTCACGGCTTCTTCTACAATATCCCTTGGCAGGTGGACGATTACGGCGCCGATGATGGTTCCAGTTATGTAGTCGTTGCGCAACGGGTCGACGAATCACATCCGGCCTTTGCATATTTTCCTCATAAATTTACGATCAAAATCCGATATTCGCTTAGCAAGGACGGGCTCACCCAGGAGACCGGGGTGCGCAATGACGGCTTGCAGCCGATGCCGTGCACGCTTGGCTTCCATACGACGGTAAACGCTCCGTTCGCGCCGGGAAGCACGCCGGCCGATTGTTCGTTCCGGATGACGGTAGGCGAGCGGATCGAGCTGAATGAGCGGATGCTGCCGACTGGACGACTCTCGTCGCTGGATGCGGACGAGGAGAAGATGCGGGGTGCTGGCACGACGCCGTATTTCGCATCGCTCGACAACCATTATACGGCGGTCCTGCAAGGCGGTCGCAACGTCATGGAGCTGACCGATACCCGGCTGAACGTCAGGCTGGTTTACGAGGCAGGCTCGGCGTACAAGTTCTGGATGATCTATAACGGAGGCGGCCAAGGCGGTTTCTTCTGTCCGGAGCCTCAGACGGGGATGGTGAACGCGCCAAGCGCCCCATTTTCCGCCGAAGAGACCGGACTCGTTTCGCTCGCACCGGGAGAAGTGTGGCAGGAGACGAGCCGGATGTACGGCGAATCTTGCTGAACGTATACAGGCGCCACCTAGCAAGCCGTCCGGATCAAACCGGGCGGTTTTGCTTTCAACAAAGGGACTCGTCACGTTGGGCACGTTGGTTGTCGGCCGCTGTTCATGAAGAAAAAGAAGTCGTCCCCAAAGTGTTGGCATGACATAGAAACATTCTGATTTCCAAACGAAACGAAACGAAACGAAAGGACCTCGAGTTCCGCTGAAAGGCGGAGGCCTGAGGTCCTTTTCTCATGGAATACCGGTTCTAGATAGGGCTCGACTAATCGCTATATAACGATTGAAACAGCCCTTTCTTATTACGTCTGCGCACGTTCCAGCCGCATCAGGCGCGACCAAGCGCCGCGACAATTTCTTCCGCGGACGGGCTTCCTTTCCGGGCGAAAGCAATCTTCCCTTGCTTGTCGATCCCGTATACGACCCGCTGCTGGAGAAAAAGACCGAGCATCTTGCCGACCCCATACATTTTGCGGATGGAACCGCCTTCGTCGACGGCGATCGGAAAGTCCAGTCCGTGATTCGCCGCGAACTTCCGGTGAGCGTCCATCCCGGCCGGATTCACGCCGATAACGACTGCACCAATCGATTCGTACTGCTTCTTGCTGTCCCGGACCGCGCATAGCTGGGCGGTGCAACCCGGCGTTTCGTCCATCGGATAAAAAATAAGAACAACGGGCCGTTTGCCGATCAGCTCGCCCAACTTAATGGTTCCTTGCGTGCTCTCCGCCTCGAACAACGGGGCCGGTTCGCCTATTTGCAGCATATCGCTATCCCTCCGGTCTGGAAATGAACCCTTGCCTCTTCATTATACTACTCCCGTAATAAAACATGGGCAAGCAGATGAAGACGAGGACACCGTGGAGCCGAAAACGACGAAACGTGGTGCCCGTAATGCGATCGAGACGATGAAGGAAGGCGGCTCTTCCCATGAACCAATAAAAGGAATATAATAAACAAAAAAGTATGTAATATCGGAGAGGAGATTCCAGCATGAATGTAACCATACTGGCGGGGAGCAACAAGAAAGCGTCCACCAGTACGAAGCTGTGCCGGTATTTATCCAGGCTGCTTGAAGAGAAGGGATGCCGCGTCACTTTGTTCGATCTGTATGAGCTCCCCGTACCTCTGTTCACACCGGATGACCGGAATCCTCCTGACGAGAATTTGGCCGAACTGAAACAATCGATGCTGCAGGCCGATGCGATCGTACTAAGCACTCCCGATTATCACGGAGGAATATCCGGCGTCCTGAAAAATGCGATCGATCATCTCGGCTTCGACCATTTCGACAGCAAGGCAGTCTTGTCCGTAGCCTCGACCGGCGGAGCCGTAGGCGTCAGCCCGCTCCAGCAGCTGCAGGTGATCGTCAGGGGCGTTCACGGCGTCAATTGCCCCGAATGGATCTCGATCGGCGGAGACAACCGCCAGTTCGACGCCGAGGGCGAGCCGGTCAACCCGATGGTGAAGGAAAGAGCGATGAGAACAGTCGCCTATTTTTCTCCAGATGTCGCACGCGCTGCGCAACCGCTGACAAGACAAACGGACGAACGAAACAAACAAAGCCGCTTCCGTCACTGGAAGCGGCTTTTGTATGGGTGATGCACGTTTCCGCTAGGACTTCTTCCCGCGAAACTCCTTCATAAACAAGTAAGCGCCTGCAATCAGCAGCAATGCGCCGCCCAGAGCCGCATTTACCGTAAACAGGCCGTCCCACCAGCCGCCGAAAGCCGACAGCGAGCAGAAAAAGACGACAGCGCCGATAAAGCCGAGCATCAGATTGCCGCCGCTCGAGTTCGGATAAGCGTAGCCGGCATACGGGAAGCCGTGGCGAATCGCCCGGTTGATCGCATCGGTCTGATGAACCGCGTCGAAGACGTTGTAGAAATAAACGACCGGAATAAGCAGCGACAGCAAGGTGACGGGGAGCACGTTGTTTTGTACCGGGCCGTCGGCGAAAAAAACGATGGCAACGATGTCGAGAACGAGCAGCATCATGATGGACATGCCGCGGACGACGGCGCCGAGATACATTTGCCCGGTTCCCGGAATGAACATGGATAATACGGTGGCGACAAACTTGCTCTTCGGTTTTACCGGATCGATCGGGAACGAATAAGCTCCCGGTCCGCCTTGATAAGGGGGGACGTGCTGCTGGTGAGCCGGTCCTGATTCGAAATATCGGTCGTTCATGGATCGCTCCTTCTTTCCGTCTATGGGTTTGATACCAGCTTACCCGTACCGGCTTGCCGCGAAAACAGACTGGAGACGGTTTCCGGACTGGACTAAAGTCGGGCAGTGTTCGTGCAGCCAGCCCCCGGAAGCGACCGCAGACAAGCAATCCCGCTGCAACCCGGCGCGCAGCCAGCGCCTCGCTTACCGGTAATCGACTCCAGGCGTGTACGTGTTGCCCGCGTTCCAGAGCAAATATTCATGAACGCCGTTATCGTTCAGAGCGCGGATCTGCTCCTCCAGCTCGCGCTTGCCGTAACGGATATATCCTTTCACCCATGAGGCGGTAAAGTCCTGAATCCAGGGGCGGACAACAGGCTTAAGCTCCGCCAGCGGTTCGAGCTTCTTATTCGTATCGATCATGGCGCCGTTAATCGTAATGTACGGAGCGGCGTCCGGCACCTTGGAGCCGTACCATCCCGTGCTGTAATGGCTCGGATAGATCATGGGGGAGATCACATCGACGTACTTCGATATTTTCTCGAAGTCCTGCCCGATTCCTTCGGCGGCCGGTACGGAAGCGGCATAGCCGAAAATATCGACCGAGACGCGTACCCCGTGCGGAGCGAGCTGCTCGCGCGCATACCGGACAAAGTCGGCGACGGCGTCGATTCGCGTCCGCTCGTCCTTCGTATAGGTCAACTCATCGGCCCGTTTCTCGAACCCTTCGGGAAACCGCACATAGTCGAACTGGATCTCCTTAAAGCCTGCTTTGGCCGCTTCCTTGGCGACGGCGATGTTGTAGTCCCACACTTCCTTGCGGTACGGGTTGACGAAGCTGTCTCCCGGATTTTTGCCGTTCGTCCAGACCGTCCCGTCCGGGTTCTTAAACGACAGCTCCGGCTGCCGGTTCGCCAGCACCGTATCCTTGAAGACGACGACCCGTGCAATCGGGTAGATGTGATGTTCGTTAAGTTTGGCAATAAGTCCCGGCATATCGGAAATGATCTTTTTGGTCGTGTCCATCGCTTCCAACTGTTCGTTCCCGGTCGGATACGTAATATACCCGTAATCGTCCTTAATATCGATCACGAGGGAATTCAGCTCTGTCTCGTCGATCAGCTGGAGCAGCGTTTGCAGCCGCGCCCCTCCCGCGCTGTGCGCAGTGGCGTAGACGCCTTTGACAAGCGGAGCGTCCTGCTGCGGATCGGTCTTGCTGTATGCGCCGCCGGGCGGTGTCCCGGCTTGCGCGGCCGCGGCCGGCCGGGCCGAATCGACTGCGGCCTGCAGGAGCTGCTCGAGCTGGACGTCGTCCGGAGTGCCGGATGCATTGCCGCAGATCAGAAGCCACGCGGCCAGTAATAGTTCCATACCTCTTGTCTCCAATCCGAAAAATCCGATTTCTGGACCTTCATTATACGGGAACCCGCGAACGAATCCCAGAGGATTTTGTAGGATTATGTTGAAAGAAGACGGCTGAATCGATTAGGATTAGAGAGGCGTGTCCGGAGAGGCAGGCATTCATCGAAGGTGAGGACGGATGGAATCATGACTAGACAGCTATTCGCCGTAAAAGGGGTGCTGTTTTCTTTTTATGCCCTGCAGGCGGTATTGCTTCCCTATTTGCCGGTATATTTCGGAATGAAAGGTTATACGCCGGTGCAAATCGGGTGGCTCATGAATATCGGTCCGTTTGTAGCGATGTTTGCGCAGCCGGTATGGGGTTATTTAAGCGATAAATATAATACGATCAAGCGGATCATCGGCCTGTTATGGCTGTTTACGATACTGGCGAGCGTGGGGTTATTCCTGTCGGGAACGTTTGGACTGGCCTTTTGGTTTGTGATGCTGCTTTATTTCTTCATGTATCCTTCGATTCCGCTGCTCGACAGTTTGGCGATGAAATCGATTCGCGGGACGAAGCAGTCGTACGGAGCGGTGCGGTCGTGGGGCTCGGCGGGCTTCAGCATCGTGGCGATTTTGTCCGGCTATATGCTGGCCTGGATCGGCGGAATCGAGAAGATCGGTTATTTGTTCTGGGCGCTGTGGCTCGTTCCGTTCGCGCTGCTGATGTTTCTCAAGGAACGTGCGGGACAGGAGCAAGGAGCGAATGCGGATACGCGCATCCGGATTCAGGATATCGGCGTTCTGCTTCGCAACCGGATGTTTCTCTGGTTTCTGATCATGATCCTGATCGTCTCGATTCCGCACCGTCTGAACGACGTATGGTTTACGCTGTATCTGGCCGAACTGGGCGCTCCCGATACGTGGTTCGGCTTGGCGTGGGCGGTCGCTTCCATCAGCGAGACGCTGGCGTTCGCCTGGCTTGGCCGTCATCTCCATAAATATCACGAGCTGGCGGTGCTCGGCCTGACCTCGATTCTGTACGCCGCCCGCTGGGCGGCATATGCCTGGATCGACGATCCGTCCGTGCTGATCGCGCTTCAGGCGTCGCACAGCTTCACCTTCGCTTTGTTCTGGATGGCGACGATCCAATACGCCGTCCGTCTCGTGCCTTCGGAAATGGGCTCGACCGGACAAGCGATCGTCTCCGCCGTATTTCTCGGACTGGCGGGACTTCTGGGCGGGGTCATCGGAGGATGGTTCAAGCAGGAGTGGGGAGGCGGCAGCATGTATATGTTCGGGGCCGTCTTAAGCGCCATCGCCGCTATGCTCCTATATGCCACTCACCAGTACCGCCGCAGCCGGGGATGGAGCTGACGGTAGATCGGCGGCAACGCCAAAAAAGACGCCCTTTCAATGGAGCAGGGCGTCTTTTTGATATTCGGAAATGCTATACTTCACAATGTCCAACGCGTCGTCTTTCTCAAGTGCGTCGAATCCGTAACGGAGCACGATGTCCATGTCCAGTTCGGATGTTTTTAGGCAAGGATACATGTCAGGCGTTAATTTCATGACAATCCTGGATAATTTGACCGTTTCCATGAGCACCACACCTTTCCGCGTTTTTTCTCGAATCGGTCTTACGACGATCGGCCAAAAAAAACGAAAAGAGTACACGTTGCTGAGCGTTCATACCAGAACCTATGAAATTACAAGTCCATTATACCATAAGTCCATTCTCTTTGCGTTCTTTTTACAACATTTTCCTGAGTCCAAATTTACGGACCCGGTATTTTTTCATACTCACTGCAATTTGCGGAATTCTCCGATCACAGCAACCGTCTCGACGATGTTGACGAACGCCTTCGGGTCCGTTTCCTTAATAATTTTGCGCAGTTCGGCCAGCTCGTACCGGGTCGTCACCGTCATCAGCATCTCATGCTGGCTCTGGCTGTACGCGCCTTCGGTTTTGATCACGGTCACCCCGCGGGGAAGCGCGAGCAGCCGGCCGGCGATCTCTTTCCTTTTGCTCGTCACGATGAATGCGGTCACTTTAACATGACGGATATGAATCGTATCCACGACGAGGCCCGCTATGAAAATGGAGAGCATCGAGCATAACGCCAAGTCCCAGTTCAGCATAAAACCGAGCGCCAGCACGACGGTGCTGTTCAGGATGAATAGGATCATGCCGAGCGGATAGTCGCGCCGCCGGGTCAGGATCGAGCCGATGATATCGAATCCGCCCGAAGAGCCGCCTGTTCTAAGCGACAACCCCGAGCCAAGGCCGAGCAGGCTTCCGCCGAACACGGCTCCGATAATCGGATCGCTGTTAATGGATATGTCGGGGATCAGCTGCAAAAAGACGGTTGTTGCCAATACCGATACGATGCTCAGCACAATGAAACGTTTGCCGATGACGATCCAGCCCCAGATCAGCACAGGCAGGTTGATCAGAAAATATAACAGGCCGATGTTCCAGCCGGTAAAATAGCCGACCATCATCGAAATGCCCGACAAACCGCCGCTTAACAGCTGATGGGGAATCAGAAACAAATTGAAGCCGGCTGCGATAAGAAACGCTCCGAGCGTCATACGCAGCAAATCGTACAGATCGCGCAATCGAACCATAGCTAGTCCCTCCATACGATGTAGTGTTCCACAAGGTCGGCGGTTGCCATACTAAATAACGCCAACAAAGCGGTTCCATGGCTTCGATACGGATTTTGGCGCTTTGTGATCTGTTCCAAAAAAGCCCCGGGCTATTAGGCCCGAGGCTTGTAACTTATCTTTTTTTGCTGCTGAAGCTGCCGGAACGTTTGGAAGTGCTCGGCTTGCTCGACGATTTGGTCGATGGCGTCGAACCGTCGCTTTTGCGGACGCTGCCCGAATTGGAAGACGACCAGCTTCCTGAGCTTTTCGTGCTGGAGCTTCCGGTGCTTGTGCTTGGCTTGCTTGTGCTTGACGAGCCGCTTGCCGGAGGAGTCGTGGACGCAGAGCCCGATCCTTTGGAACTGAACGATCCTGTCCGGTCGGTCGTAGCCGGTTTCTTCTCGTCGGTCTTGGAGGATGACGAAGACGAAGACGGTTTGGCTGCGTTAGAGGTGCTGTATCCTTTGTACGGGTCCGGATATTTTTTGTAGCTGGAGCTCGACCAGTCGCCGCCGAGTATCGATTGGATAATAGCCGCGGTTACGAACCCTTCCAGGAAGGAGGAGTCGTAATGCTGCTTGGCATATTCGATCGAGTTGACCTCAATCAGCGTATTGTCCGGATGATCCGGGTTTTTCTGCAGATTGACGATGCGGTTGTCGTACATAAGAAACATTTGGTCCGGATCTTCTTTGCTCGTTTCCTGAGGTTTTTCCTGGTCCGCTATCTCTTTGGCTACCTCGGGAACCGTCTTGCCTTCGGCCTCGTACACTTTCGCCGTTGTTTTCCCTTTGCCGTCTACGCTTACGAGCGGGTACGAGTCTTTTACATAGTTGGCCGCATTGGCACATCCGGACAGCAGGGCGACGACGAGCAGCAAGCTAACCCAGGTCGTCCAGCGGTTCCAACGGATCATAGCTGTTCACTCCCGCCTTATGGTTTGGATTTCATGATCTTCACTTCGCCGGACGGGATGCGCGTTCCTTCCATGGCGACAAATTTACCGTCCTGCCACTGCAAAAAGAAATGCGAGCTGTTGTCGGCGAAATATTTCCAGATCAGCACCTGGTCGCCGTTGCGGAAATCGGTGTTGCCTTGCGTCAGCGTCCGGTCCGTGCGGTGATGCTCCAGATCGTACGTCATATTGCCGTCTACCTCAAGACGGGTCGGTACGTCGTTCGGGTCGTCCAGGCCGCCTTCGAGAAATTTGCACATGAAGCAGTCGTAGCTTCGCCCTTTCTCGACGAGCAGACAGTGGATGTCGCGGCCGCTTTGCAAATAATAAGCATACCGGTGAGGCGCGTATCCCGGATCGGCATAAGAGACTTTACCGGAGATGACGAATTCCTCCAGATCGACGTGCGCGATATCTCCCACCGACGCGCCTTCGAGCGGGTGAATATTCGACTGGGGCAGAGGCTGCGGTTCTTTATGGCTTCGGATCAGATTGCTGATTCGTTTAAAAATGGACATGGGATTCTCTCCTTTGATCGCGTTCGTTCGGTCGTGTGCCTGATTACTTAAACGGTAATACGACGCAAAGGGCGAAATGGTTTCGCGGAGAGAAAGCAAATCTCGACAATTCGCAGACCCTTGTAGGGATACGAAAGGATGATGAAGAGCATACTGGTTGAAAAAAGCTGGAAATGGCCTCTTCGCTTATGATATAATGCTATAGATATTCTTAAGTTCGGCTGCGAATGGATGAGTAGGCGATGGGAAGACCGCTCATACCTTTTTTCTGGTAAAGAGATCCGCATATGATCCCCGTATGAAACGGGTTAAGGGAAAGAGATACTAAACCATCGGATAGACAAAGTCGCGCTTAAGGGTAAATCAAAATTTCGAGGGATCTAGATACCCTAGGTAAAAAAGGAGTAGAAGCAATTTGAAATTGTTCAGCGAGTTTGGCTTGGACACTAAAGTACTGCGTGCTATTACAGAAATGGGATTTGAGGAGTCGACTCCGATTCAGGAGAAGACGATTCCGCTCGCCCTGGAAGGCAAAGACTTGATCGGTCAGGCGCAAACCGGTACGGGGAAAACGGCCGCATTCGGCATTCCGCTCGTGAGCCGTATCGATCCTCAAGAAGAAAAAATCGTCGCGCTCATCATGTGCCCGACGCGGGAGCTGGCCATTCAGGTAGCCGAGGAGATCAGCAAGCTCGGGCGGTTCAAAGGAATCCGCTCGCTGCCGATCTACGGAGGACAAGATATCGTGAAGCAGATCCGTGCGCTTAAGAAGAAGCCGCAGATCATTATCGGAACGCCGGGACGTCTTCTCGACCATATCAACCGGAAAACCATCAAGCTCGACAGCGTGAATACCGTCGTGCTCGACGAGGCCGATGAAATGCTCGATATGGGCTTTATGGACGACATCCAGTCGATCCTCCAGCTCGTTCCGTCGGATCGCCATACGATGCTGTTCTCGGCTACGATGCCGGAGAATATTAAACGGTTGGCGAAGCAGTTCCTTACGGAGCCGGAACACGTTTCGGTGATCCCGAAACAGGTCAGCGCACCGTTGATCGCCCAAGCGTATATCGAAGTACAGGAGAAGCAGAAGTTCGAAGCGCTTTGCCGCCTGCTCGATATGGAAGCTCCGGAGCTTGCGATTATTTTCGGCCGCACGAAGCGCCGGGTCGACGAGTTGTCCGAAGCGCTCCAGAAGCGCGGATATTCGGCGGAAGGTCTCCACGGGGACTTGTCGCAGAACCAGCGTGACAACGTTATGCGCAAATTCCGCGACGGCAGCATCGACGTTCTCGTTGCGACGGATGTCGCCGCTCGGGGACTTGACGTATCGGGTGTAACCCACGTTATCAACTTCGACCTGCCGCAAGATCCGGAAAGCTACGTTCACCGGATCGGCCGTACCGGACGGGCAGGGCGCGAAGGCGCAGCCTGGACGTTCGTTACTCCACGGGAGATCGACCATCTGCACTTTATCGAGCGCGTAACCCGTCACCGCATCGCCCGCAAGCCTTTGCCAAGCATGGCCGAAGCGATCGAGGGCAAGCAGCGCGTAACGGCAGAGCGCCTGATCGGAACGATTAACGACGATAACTACGCCGAATATAAGGCGAGCGCAATCCAACTGCTCGAGCAGTACGATTCCGTTCAACTGCTTGCAGCCGCAATGAAGCTCCTGACCGGCGACAAGAAGGAAATCGACATCGAGTTGACTCCGGAAGAGCCGCTCCGCGCCAAAAAACGCCGTCCGGATGTTCGCAACTCGGGCCGCAAAATGCCGGGCTCGTATGTGCGCGACGGGCAAGGCCAAGGCGGCTACCGCCGCAGCGGAGACCGTCCGTATTCCGGCAGTGGAGGCGGCTACGGAGACCGCGGACGCCGGGACAGCAGAGGCGGTTACGGCGGTGGTGGCTATAGCGGCGGCGGACGTGACGACCGCAGCTACCGCGACGGGGAGCGGGCGCCTCGCAAGTATGACGATGCGAACCGTAAACCGAAACCGACGAATTCCGATTTCGTGAACAACTGATAATTATAGGAAGGCCTGCCCGTAAAGGCGGGCCTTTTTTAACGCCGTGGACGTTATTTTTGCAATTTTTTTGCGAAATGGTACTGCCTCAGGTAACGTTGCCGGTTAAGAGCGGTTTGTACCTGTTATTTTGTCCGAAACCGGCTTGGACAGCGAAATAAGAGCGGTCTGTAGCTCTTATAATCTGTAAAAATGGTGCTGACCCAACCAATGGGTTGAAATAAGAGGCACAAACCGCCTTTATTCGCTTCTGTTTGCCCGATATAGCGGGAATAAAGGGTGCAAAAGACTGTGATTCGTTATGTGTTGCTTCCGCATTTGAGCCCAGCACAAAGGGGAACGCTTCCGGTCTATAGATAAGTGGCGCCTTCGCATGGCGTAAGATTCCGATGGCGCGATAGGGGGCGTCCACGACATCCTTTCGACGCTGCGCGGATTCAACGCCTATATGATCCTTTTATGCCCATTATGAATATACGACATGGTACAGGCTGCGTTCAGAAACTGATTTCAAGAGCCGGGAAGTATAGTTTTCTTTTCAGCGAAGCTGAACACGCTTCTGCTCGCGAGAAAAAGTTTTCTTACACGCAGAGTCATTCGTGCAGGATGATGCAGGGCGATAAGAGCGGACGAGCGGACCGGGCCGGGACCGGACGGTTCCTTCCCTTTTCGGAAATATGATAGTATTATTATAAGTATTGGACAAGGAGTCGAAGGGGGACGTCAGCTTGGAATTTCGCGGATTAATGGGTGGATTGTACCGGATATCGGAATGGATTATGCGGCTGTCTGTCATTAACGTGCTGTGGGTAATCTGTTCGGTTCCGTTTTTTTATTTGGTTTTGGCCGGTTTGATCGCGACGATGGAGACACCCGAATATTTGGGGCAAGCGCTCGTGATGGTAGCGATCGTTACGCCGTTTACATTATTCCCGGCTACGGCCGCCATGTTCGCGGTCGCCCGCAAATGGCTGACGGGAGATGCGGATGCGCCGCTGTTTAAAACGTTTTTCCGCAACTACAAAGAAAACTATTTGCAGAGCATGCTCGGCGGTTTGCTGTTTATATTGTTCGGGACGCTCCTTTACATCAACTATACGTTTTATTTAAGGCAGACCGGCTCGCTCAGCTTGCTGGCGATGCTGTTTATCGTTCTCGGCATGATCATGCTTGCGGCGATGTTCCACTTTTTCTCGATTATGGTTCATTTCCATATGAAGTTTTGGCAGATTATCAAAAATTGTATGCTCATCACGATCGGCAATCCGATCATGACGATTTTTTTGATGGTAGGCAACGGGGTTATTGTATATGTCAGTCTGTTCCAGTACACGTTCCTGATCCCGTTTTTTATGGGAAGCCTGATGGCTATCGTGTCGTTCTGGACGTTCCACCGGATCTTCGACAAGATGAAAACGGTGTCCGAGAAAAAGCTGCTCGAAGAGGAAGAGGCCGAGGCTGAAGCTCAGAAAGAGCTCAACAGCGCTTCCGAAGCCGATTCCGGCCTGTCCGGTACAAGCGACGCCAAGCCGCAGGACAAAAATAATCCATGATCTTAGGGGCTTCTTCATTGCCGAAGAAGTCCCGAGGTTTACTTTTCGCCCGGATGCGCCTATAATATTAGCTAGTAGCGGTAACCGCCTACGACCAACAAATCCTGCGATGTACGTTTCGATTTCCAACTTGTTTTGAACCAATGAGTGTTTCTAGGGAGTCCTATTATCGTTCGTCCGGCTGACATGCCCCCAAAAGGGGACTTCAAAAGGATGGCTGCGGACACCCACCTGCGAGAGCGGGTTTGAAACAGGGGAATCGGACGGCATATGCGGGTTTTTTGTTTGCTTATCACTCCCATATTATGGGATAATCTTCGTTCTAGAACGAAATAAGTATTAAACTCGCTTCTTTTTAACGAACAGCTGGCTTCCGTATCCGAGGGAGGCCAGTTTTGTTTTAAATGCCGGAACGTATAATGCGCCAGGATGAACAATGTGTCAGGATAACAATGAGCCAGAATGAACAATGTGTCAGAATGAACAATGCGCCAGAATGAACAATGTGCCAGAATGTACGAGGATTACACCGAAGCTGAACACGTGCCCGGAATACATTCCTGCTCGGCTGGATGAATCTTCCCGGAAGTAGTGGAAGTTTAAAGATTATCACAGGGGCATTCGTCGTGGAAAAGCTTCGTTTCATCAATTCCAAGCTTTTCTCAGAATGAATGGTTAAGTGCTTTACCGTGTTAGAGCCAAGATGAACCTGGAATTCAAGCTAAACCATGCTCTAACGGGCAGGACGCTATTTCGTTAATAAACCGTTTTTTAAACTGTTTCCCTCTGACTACGATTAGCAGATTTCGTTCGACTAATCCATGCAAGATTCGCCGGGTGGGACGATCGGAAAATCGAAGTCCTCCTTTCATCAAAACCAAAATCACAACCCAAAAGCCGCTCCAATACGGCATCCATAAACAGACGCGCGTATTAAAGCGGCTGTGCTTAACGCCGATTCAATAGGGTTAGAGTATAACCGGTTTTCCCGAATATGACAATTATGCCCTCCGTCTGCAAATAGAAAACAGACCGTCCGGGTGTTTACCTCGGACATTTTTTCTTTAAGGTTTTACCTACAAAATCCGGGCTTGCACCGTTTTGGCGTATTCGGTCGGGGTCATGTCCGTCGCCGACTTGAAGTGGCGGGAGAACGTATGGATGCTGCTGTAGCCGAGCCGTTCGGCGATTTCGGTGAAGTTGTACCGTTCCTCGCGGATGAGCAGCTTGGCTCGTTCGATTTTTAAGCTTTTGTATGTTTTCATAACGCCGGACCCCAGCTTTTCCTTAAAAAGCGCGCTAAGCCGAGATTGCCCGACATGAAGACGGGAACACAGCTCCTCCAGCGTAAGGCTGGCGGTGATTTGCTGCTCCATAGCTGCGATCGCCCGCTCCAACAAGTCGTCGTCGCTTCTTTCCTTGGCGGCCGAAGACAGTCGGGTCGACTTGGGGAGCGACTCCCCGCGCGCAGCCAGAGACAGCAGCAGCAGCTCCAGATGGATGCGCAGCAGCTGCTCCGATCCGAGCGGAGCGTCGTCGCGCCTCACCAGATCGTGAATCCGCAGCTGGTCGAACGGCGGCAAATACGTCGCGAAGCCGTGTTTGATCACGCTGGCCATGTAATTGCGCTCCTGATCGTTCAGGCAAAAAATTTTATTCTCAAACGCCGCCATCGAGGCGGAACGGCATTCGAAACAGACGACAATCACGTTCGGGCCGATTTTCCGGTTGGCCCAGACGGAATGAAATTCGTCCGGCTTGTGAAAGATAAGCTCCCCTTGCTGCAGCACGAAGCCGACCGAATCGGCCATCACTTCAATTTCCCCTTTATCGACGTACAGAAGCTCCCAGAAATCGTGCTGCTCTCCCTCGAAGAAGAAATCTTTGGCGAATTCGAAATAATGAAGCGAGATCAGGTGCGTGACGTTGATCGTATCGGTTAACGGTATTTTTTTGAATTCCATGCGGGCCCTCCATCAAGCGCCAGTTGAGCCGGAATAAGGCAAGACGCCCAGCCGGTCTTATCCCCATCATAGTAGATTACCCGGGAACCGGAAAGCCCGGAAGCGCAAGAAATGTTAAATAATTTGCTAGTTTCGGTAAAGATTTCGCTTGGACGATTCTATAGGATGAAGGTATGCGGACTAAGCGAAAGGGGAGAGCCGGATGAAAAAAGGGATTAATGTATGGTCATTTCCCGAAGGGATGGCGGCGTCCGATTGTATCCGCTTGGCCAGGAAAGCCGGTTATGACGGGATTGAGCTGGCACTGGCGGAGACGGGCGAGCTGAGCCTGGAGAGCAGTCCGGAGCAGATTCGTGAGCTGAAGCGGATTGCGGACGGAGAAGGAATCGAGCTTCCGAGCCTGGCCTGCGGACTTGGCTGGTCGTATGCGCTGACAAGCACGTCCAAGCCGAATCGCGACAAAGCGATCGATATCGTGAAGCGCCAGCTCGAGATCGCCGCGTTGTTGAAAGCGGATACGATCCTCGTGGTGCCGGGTGCGGTAGGCGTCGACTTCATACCCGAAGCGGACGTGACCGAATACGACGTCGCTTACGAGAATGCGCTGGAGGCGCTGAGCGGCTTGGCGGAGAGCGCGAAGGCGGCGAACGTTTCGATCGGCGTCGAGAACGTCTGGAACAAATTTTTGTTATCCCCGCTCGAGATGCGCACGTTCCTCGATTCGATCGGATCGGAATGGGTGGGAGCGTACCTGGATACCGGAAACACGCTGTTGAACGGTTATCCCGAGCATTGGATCAAAATTTTAAACCGCCGGATCAAGAAGGTGCATTTCAAAGATTTCCGGCGCAACGGTGCCGGGCTGTCCGCTTTCGTCGACCTGCTCGCCGGAGATGTCGATTACCCGGCCGTTACCGCCAAGCTGCGGGAGATCGGCTACAGCGATTACGTCATCGCCGAGATGATACCGCCTTACCGTCATTTTCCGGAGCAGATCGTATACAATACTTCGCTCTCGATGGATGCGATACTCGGGAGAACACAGGAAGGAGCCGGGCCTACATGATCAAGATCGGATTGATCGGCGCAGGGTTTATGGGATCGATGCATGCGTCCTGTTATGAGGCGCTGCTCGGACGAGGGGATTTTCAAGTGACGGCGGTTGCCGATGTGGAGGCGGACAAAGCGTCCCGGCTCGCCGCCAGGCTGGGAGCCAAAGCGTATTCCTCGGCGGAGGAGATTCTGCGCGATGCGGACGTGAACGCGATTGACATCTGCCTGCCTACTTACCTGCATGCCGATACGGCCGCTGCGGCGATGAACAAAGGGTACGCCGTCTTTATCGAAAAGCCGGTTTGCCTGAACGAGGAAGAAGCGCAGCGGCTGCTCGCGCTGCAAAAGGAAACCGGCGTACAAGCGATGGTCGGACACTGCATCCGGTTTTGGCCGGAATATATGGAGCTTCGGCGGTTGGCGCAGGAAAACGTCTACGGAAAGCTGCAATCCGGCGTGTTCAAACGAATCAGTCCGCGTCCCGGCTGGGCGTGGCAGGGTTGGCTGCATGAACCGGCGAAAAGCGGCTCCGCAGCGCTCGATCTTCACGTACACGACGTCGATTTCGTCCGGTCGCTGTTCGGGGAGCCGGAGCGGTTGAAGGCGGAGACGGTGACGAAGGACGGAGCGAACGGCCATATTTTCAGCCTGTATCGGTATGAGGATGCGGTCGTTTCCTTGGAAGGCGGCTGGAACTACCCCGAAACGTTCCCGTTCGAGATGTCGTTCCGGGTCCAATTCGAGAGAGCGACGGTCGTCTTCAGCTCGTCCTCGAGCCCGGCGATGCGCATCTACGAGCAGGAAGGAGCCGTCCTGGAGCCGGATCTGAGCGTAGCGGACGAAGCTGCCGCGACCAGCGAAGAGGGAGGCAACATCTCGAGTCTGGGCGGTTACTACAACGAGCTGGCCTATTTTCTCGATTGCCTGACCAGCGGCCGGAGTATCGAACAATCGACGCTGAAGGACGGCTGCGACTCGCTTCGTCTGACGCTGTGCGAAATTGCGGATGCCAAGCTATAAATTGATCTTGCGGGAGGAACCCCTATGAACGTGCTGGCAATTGCCTGCCATCCGGACGATCTGGAGATCGGATGCGGAGGTACGCTTGCCAAGTATGCGGCGCTCGGACATTCGGTGACGATGGTTCATGTCGCGAACGGCAACAAAGGTCACAAGATTATTCAGCCGGATGAGCTGCGTCTGATCCGGGCGAAGGAAGCGCAAAACTCCGGGGCGCTGATCGGCGCCAAGGTGTTCAGTATGGATATAGCGGATCTGAATGTGAAGTCCGATGAGGACGCCCTGATCCGCAAGCTGGTTAACGTGATACGTCAGACGGAACCGGATATCATCATTACGCATCCGCCCGAGGACTATATGAAGGATCATATGGAAGTTTCCAAGGCGGTGTTCGACGCCAGTTTCTGCGCGACGGTTCCGCATTACGAAGCGGACGTTCCCGCGCCGGCGAATGCGAAGGTCGCCCCGATTTATTATATGGACACGCTGGCAGGCGTCGGTTTTTTGCCGACGGAGTACGTCGATATTACCGATTATATCGACACGAAGCTGGCGATGAACGCGGCGCACGAAAGCCAGATCAAATGGCTGTATGAGCACGACGGGATCGATTTCCTCGATTTTGTCAAAACCGTCTCGAAGTTCCGGGGGCTGCAGTGCGGAGCCGGCTTCGCGGAAGGGTTCGTACCCTGCAAAGCATGGCCGAGAATGACGACGGTGCGTCTGCTTCCTTAGAGGGGCGGCTTCAATTAATGATGCGGAGGTGTGCTGGATGGACTTTATGTCTACGGTAAAAGGCTCGATGCTGGAAGGGTTTTATCCGGACGGCTGGAATATGGCGAAAATAGATGCATGCTGCGACCATCCGCCGGAATCGATCGGCGAGCGGCAATCGTTCTGGCACCGGGATTTCAAACCGGTTCCGTGTGAGAACGTACACGACTTCGATATGATGATGGGACATGAAATCGCTCAAAATATACGCCGGACGAAAGAAGCCGGCAAAAAGCTGGCGATGATCCTGCCGGTCGGTCCTATGGGAATGTACAAATGGGCGGTTTATTTTCTGCAGGAGTGGAATGTGGACTGTGCTCACGTATACGGCTTCAACATGGACGAATGGAGCGACGCCGAAGGCAATACGCTGGAGCCGACGAATCCGGGAGCGTTTCAATATGCGATGGAGCAGGCGTTCTACGGCCCGCTCGGGGCGCTTACGGTCCCGCCGGAGCAGCGCAACTTCGCGACCAAAGCGAACTTGCCGACGTATGCGGACAAAATTGCCGCACTGAAAGCGGAAGGCGCGGAACTGATTACCGTGTTCGGAATCGGCCGGATGCTGCACATCGCCTTCTGGGAACCGCATTTTGCCGCAGAGTACGACAGTTCGGAAGCGTGGAGCCGGGACTTCTACCGGATCGGCGCGAAGCTTCATCCGCTGACGATCGAGCAAAATGCGATCACCAGCTTCAAAAGCCGGACGACGCTGGTCCCATGCCGCGCGAACACGATCGGCCCGGGATTGTTCCTCCAGTCCGACCGGATCATCGGGGGATGCGACGGAGCACTGGGCCGGGGGATGATGTGGCAGGGCATGTCGCTGTGGATTACACTCCGGCACGGACCGGACCGCTGGCTGCCGTCGACTTATATGCCGACGCTGGCAGGCAAGCTGTTTTACTTGAAGGAGCTTGCGGGACCGCTTCAAGCGGAGTGCAACTAACGTCCCGGAAATGCTGGACGCGACCCGTTTCAACGCAGGAGTGACAGCCCGTTGAGACAGACCGCGATCCGAATAGAAACTTGAAAACACCTTCATACTAACTTAAAGCTGTCGAAAACAGCCACAGTAGGATGGAGGTGTTTGTGTTGTCAAAAAAATGGAAAACGGTCGTGCTGGCGATCGCGATCGCAGCTGCAGCGCTGACGATGATCTGGATTGTACCCGACGATGCGGCGCAGTCTTTCAGCGATCAGACGATCCGCTACGGCTCCACGGGCTCTGACGTCTACGAGCTGCAGGGCCGGCTCGGCTATCTGGACTACTATCGGGGCCGGATTGACGGAGATTTCGGCTGGCAGACGGACCGGGCCGTGCGCGATTTTCAATACAAATTCGGGATGAAGGTCGACGGCGTCGTTGGGCCGAAGACGAAGCTGATGTTGTGGAAGGCGACGCAAAACTGGAGACCGGGAACGGCAACCGGCGGAGGAGGAGGCGCAGCAGGAGGCGGCGGCGGTTCGGTGACGGTAAAACCGACGGGCTTCTCTGAGGAGGATATCCGGCTGATGGCCCATGCCGTATACGGGGAGGCGCGCGGCGAGCCGTACACCGGGCAGGTGGCGGTAGCGGCCGTAATCTTGAACCGGGTGAGAAGCCCTTCGTTTCCGAACTCGGTATCCGGCGTTATTTTCCAGCCTGGCGCATTCACGGCCGTTGCCGACGGGCAGATGTGGCTCACTCCGAACGAGACGGCATACAAGGCTGCACGGGATGCGATTAACGGCTGGGACCCGACCGGCGAAGCGCTGTATTATTTCAACCCGGTGACGGCTACATCCAAATGGATTTGGAGCCGCCCGCAAATTAAACAAATCGGAAAACATATTTTCTGTAAATAATAAACGGCTTGTTCAAGGGTCAATAGTATGTCACAAATTGCGTCGATTGTCGGTATTGACATACTATTGATTATTAATGATACAATATTGGGGAGGAGTTCGTACAAGGGGGAAACAATGTGGAGAGAGAGTTAGCACTGGAGGTCGTCCGGGTTACGGAGACCGCGGCTTTGTCGGCAGCCCAATGGATGGGCCGGGGGAAAAAAAATGAAGCGGACGCCGCAGCGACGACGGCTATGCGGATGATGTTCGATTCCGTCTCGATTCGCGGTACGGTCGTGATCGGGGAAGGCGAGATGGACGAAGCGCCGATGCTGTACATCGGCGAGCAGGTCGGGAACTTGCAAGGCCCGGAGGTGGATGTGGCGGTTGATCCGCTGGAAGGGACGAACATCGTTGCCCGGGGGCTCGACAATGCGATATCGGTGCTTGCTATCGCGAATAAGGGGCATCTTCTGCACGCTCCGGATATGTATATGGAGAAGCTGGCGGTCGGGCCGGCTTGTGCGGGCAAGGTGGATCTCAACGCTCCGCTGGAAGAAACGGTGCGCTGCGTCGCCTCCCTACTCGGCAAAAACTTGAGCGAATTGACGGTTATGATGCTGGATCGCGAGCGTCACGAGCAGATCGTAAAAACGCTCCGCAAGGTGGGCGTGCGGATCAAGTTCATAACGGACGGAGACGTGGCGGGAGCGATCGCGCCGGCGATGCCGTCCAGCGGAATCGACCTGTTTGTTGGCTCCGGGGGAGCTCCCGAGGGCGTATTGGCCGCAGCCGCCTTGAAATGTTTGGGCGGCGAGCTGCAGGGCCGTCTGATGCCGGGCAATGCCGGGGAATATCAGCGCTGCGTCAGTATGGGCCTCCAGGACCCTTATAAAGTATTAACGATGGAAGATATGGTCGGCCGGGAGGACGTCATATTCGCGGCGACCGGAGTGACGTCAGGCAGCTTCCTGCAAGGCGTCAACTATTTGTCGGGCGAGCGGGCCGAGACGCATTCGCTCGTCATGAGAGCCAAAACGCGTACGATCCGCCATATTCATACGCAGCATTATTTGCCGAACAAACATATTGTGCAGATTGCCTCCGAGGGCAAATAAACCGCTGCCTTCGCAGCATATGGAAAAGCCTCCGCGTCGGAGCCGGGTTGCCGGCACGCGGAGGCTTTTGTCGTATAGGGAATGAGGGCTGTCGCCCGGGAAAATCTGCGGATTAAGGCTTAAGCAGATCTTCGATCGAGTCGATATCCATGTAGCTCGGTACGACAAGTCCGGTTTTCGTTCCGTTCAAGTTCGGGCCGAGATCTTCGACTTTGTCTTTGTACTTGCTCAAATAATCCGCATGCGTCGTAGGCAGCCAAGCGGCAACCATCGCATCGGTATCGCCTCCGGCAATCCCCGCCCACATCGGTCCGGCCTCGACTTGCAGCGCCGTTACTTTATAGCCGAGCTTGCTTTCCAATACGGCCTTCACGACATGGGTGCTGGCAATCTCCGAATCCCAGGCGACGTAGCCGAGCTTGAGCGATTTGCCGCTCGCCAGGGCCAGTCCTTCCGTCCAGCCGTTGACTTGGTCCGGATTCGCCTCGACCCATTCCTTAGCGGCTTCTTCCGGCTTTTTGCCGCCCTGGATCGCGGACATGACGACCGCCATATCCTCCGGCGTCCATTCGAATTTGTCCAGCACCGTGTAGGCGGACGGATGATCGGCTTTAAGTCCGAGCCGTGCGAATGTATGGATCTGCTCATCGCCGCCAAAGACGTTTTTCGGATCTTTCAAATACTTCAGCTCGTGCTTGGCGAACATCCAGTGCGGTGTCCAGCCGGTTATGATGATCGGCTTCTTGTCTTTGATCGCTTTCTCGAGCGCGGCGGTCATAGCGGCCCCGGAACCTTCAACGAGCTTCCAGTCCTTCAACCCGTACGTGTCGATCGCTTGCGCCGTCGATTTCATGATGCCCGCCCCGGGATCGATCCCGATAATTTGCCGGTTCACTTGCTCGGCGATCGACTTGGTCGCTCCGGCATCGGCGGAGCCGTCCGGGCTGCCGCCCGAAGGTTTCGAGTTGGAGCAGCCTGCGGCGATCGCCGCTAGAGTAAGGACAGACAGAAAGAAACGTTTCGTTTTCATTTTCATCATTGGTTAGGATCTCCTTTTTCGTTCAGATTTCATCAAACGTTGGGTGAAACGGTCGAGCATAATCGCTACGATCACCACGGCGAGCCCGGCTTCGAAGCCTTCGCCGATTTTGAGCTGTGTCACGGCCCGGTATACCGATGCCCCGACGCCTTGCGCGCCGATCATCGACGCGATGACGACCATCGAGAGAGACAGCATGATCGTCTGGTTGACACCCGCCATAACCGTAGGCCAGGCGAGAGGCAGTTCGACCTTCAGCAGCTTCTGGCCGGAGGTGGAGCCGAAGGCGTCGGCCGCTTCGCTGAGCTCGGCGGGCACCTGCTTGATGCCCAGATGCGTCAGCCGGATCGTCGGCGGAATCGCGAAGATAACCGAGGCGATCACGCCGGGAACGACCCCCAGTCCGAAAAACATTACGGCCGGAATCAGATACACAAAGGCGGGCATCGTCTGCATAAAGTCGAGCACGGGCGTGACGACGCGGGATACCGTCTTGCTTCGCGAGCATAAAATACCGAGCGGAATTCCGAATACGATCGATATGAATGCGGAAGAAATAACGAGAGCGAGCGTATCCATCGTCTCCGACCAGAAGCCGAGGTTGACGATCAGGTAGAGGCCGATCGCCGTAAAGGCGGTTAGCGGCCAGCGCCCCAGCTTGTAAGCGACCGCAGCCAAGATGACGATAAACAATAGCGGCGGCATGAGATGAAATAAATAAGAGAAGCCGTTGACCAGCCCTTCGATGACCGTCGCCATCAGTTCGAACACGCCGGATAAATGATCCATTAGCCAATCGACGAAAGCCTCGATCCACCGGTCAAGAGGTAACTTCGGTAACATTTGCGCTCACCTCCGTCCTGGTGATCTGGCCGGCCAGAGCGCCGAGCACGGCTCCGCGCACGATGACGCCGACAAGCCGGTTCGAATCGTTAACGACGGCTACGGGCAGCTTGGCGGCGCCGCACAGTTCGAAGAGATCCGCCAGAAGCGTCTGCGGGCTTACCCGGGGCACGTCAGCAATGACGATATCGCCCAGCGATTTGTTCGTCCGCACCGCTTCGGATGCGTCTTCGGCCGAGATGACGCCGAGCAGAGTCCGCGAACGGTCGACGACGAACAGGTTGGATATTCCAAGGTCCCTCATAAATTGCAGGGCGACACGCGGTCCGCGGTCCGGACTGATCGTCTCGGGACGGCGCATCACATGTTCAGCGGTTAATACTTTTGACAAATCGACGTCTTCGACAAACCGCTCCACGTATTCGTTGGCCGGATGAATCATAATCTCTTCAGGGGTGCCTACCTGTACGACGGCCCCGTCCCGCATCAGTGCGATTTTGTCACCGATCCGCAGCGCTTCGTCCAGGTCGTGGGTAATGAAGATGATCGTTTTTTTCATCTTCAGCTGCAGCTCCAGCAGTTCGTCCTGCATGCTGCGGCGAATGAGCGGATCGAGCGCGCTGAACGCTTCGTCCATCAAGAGCACTTCCGGTTCATTCGCAAGCGCACGGGCCAGACCAACCCGCTGCTGCATGCCGCCGCTCAGCTCGTCAGGCATCTTGTCGGCCCAATCCCCAAGGCCGACAAGATGCAGCGCACGCAACGCTTTCTCCTTGCGTTCTTTTTTGGGAACGCCCTGAACTTCCAGCCCGAACTCCGTATTGTTCAGTACGGTGCGGTGAGGCAGCAGCGCAAATTTTTGAAATACCATGCTGATCGTCTTGCGCCGCAGGTCCCGCAGCTCTTGCGGAGTCATATGCATAATGTTTTTGTCCCGCACCCGAATCTCTCCCGACGAAGGCTCGATCAGCCGGTTCAGCATGCGGACGAGCGTCGATTTCCCGCTCCCGGACAATCCCATAATGACGAATATTTCTCCTTCTTCAATCTGCAGGCTGACTCGATTTACCCCCAGTACAAGTTGTTTTTCCTTGGCCAGCCGTTCTTTCGTCCAGCCTTCTTCCAGCAGCTTGACCGCCTGATGAGGGACGGCTCCGAACAGCTTGCTTACATCGCGCAGCTCAATGAATGGCAATTGGCCCACCTCTTTTCTATATCGTTCCTGAAAAGCTACTCGTACATTGTAAACCTAAACCGATAAAAATATCAACAGAAAAAACTTTATGTATAGAACGTACAGAAAAAACTGTACAAACTTAACGACGGTTAACTCCGGTATGCTCCATCTTTCACTAGCATCCGTTCCTTTACTTTCCCAAACGCTTTTCTTACAATAACAATAGAACTCGGGCAAGGATGCGGACGCCGCCATTACGTTCCTGGAGCCTGCAAGTGAGGAGGACGAAAGCCATGCACCCGTTCGAGGGAATATCCGAACAGCATACGCAGACGATCATGAAAGCCCGCAAACGCGTAATTGAAGCCATTGGCAAAAATATGGGCTTATACGGCGTTACGCTATCAGTCGGCCATCTATACGGCATGTTATTTTTCTCGGAGAAACCGATGACGCTGGACGAGATGGGCAAAGAGATGGAGATGAGCAAGACGAGCATGAGCACCGGAGTCCGGATGCTGCTCGACTTGAAGATGGTTCATAGAGTATGGGAGAAGGGCGCACGCAAAGATTTGTACGAGGCCGAGTCCGACTGGCACCAGACGTTCGCCGACTATTTCGCTATCGAGTGGCGGACTGCGGTGGAAGCGAACGTTCATGCGTTGAACCGGTCGGCAGGAGAACTGCGCCGTCTGCTCGAAGAGCACGGGGGCGACGAAGCGCTTGCTTCGGCCGTCTCCAAAGATTTGGAGAAGATTGAATCTGCGCTGAGCTACTACGATTGGCTGGACCGGCTGATCGATACGCTGGAATCGGGCAAAATTTACGACCTGGTACCGAAGGAAAAGCCGTAGCATAGCGGACGTTGCGGCTGCACCGGATAGCAGCGGGCAAGCAGAGTGCCCGTCGGGGCTTCGCCGGCCTGTTTTTTCATAGGCAGCCCGGCTTGGAAGGAAGAAGTCCTTGAACAGGATGAGGGAGCAGCCGGAATCAGGTATATGTTAGACGGGGAGACGCTCGCTGCGATGCGGGCGTTTTTTTTGTGCGCATATATTCGTAGGCCGTTCTTCTTATCAGCTCGGCCATGCGCTTTTGCTAATAGGCAGGCAGGAACGGAAAAAAGGTGATTAGATAGATAAATAGCGGGTTGATCCCAGACCGTTCGGAATCCATAGTTATCCGTAGGCGTAGTGGAAGAGTGACTTCCGCTAATGCCCCAATGCAAGAGACTTTCACACCTTAGCGGAATTATGGTTTCCGTTATTTCGGACTTGTAGGGTGTTGAAGGCGATTATACCAGAAATAGCGGAACAAAATTTTCCGTTATGCGTATATTTTCTGGCGTGAACAACAAATAACGGAAGTAAAACTTCCGGAAGAAGTTTCTTACATGCTGGATTGGAGTTTGTTTTTTTGCCACCATGCTTGAATTGACAACCCGACTGTGGCCGAACGGCTGGAGCAAAGTCCCCATTGCCTTCCACGCTCAACGTATGGGCTTGCACGACAAAAGGACCGTCCGGGCGACTTTCCTTTCCCTGATGATTTTTTTAATGCGGCTCTGTGCGGATCAGGGCGCTTCGATGGCTGGGCGGGTGCCGTCAGCGCGGCAGATAATGGAACGAGGCGGCATCTAAGGTTTACAGATGATTAAAAGTTAAACGTTAATGTTATTTAAGTTAAAGAGTATAATCTTGAAATAATTATTGAAATTATACTTAACGTGTACTATACTGGCCTTACATTAACGAAAAAGGAAGAGGAACCGTGATCACGATCAAAGATATCGCCAAAGCTGCCGGCGTCACTTATGTAACCGTATCCAGAGCACTGAACGACGAACCGGGAGTCGGAGAGCAGACACGGCAAAAGATTAAAGCGATCGCAGAGAAGATGAACTACGTACCAAGCCTGGCGGCCAAAAAGCTCGTACAACGCCAGCCGAATACGATCGGCCTGATCTGGCCTCAGATCAAGGGGATGTTTTTTTATGATCTCAGCTTTGAGCTCCAGCAGGAGGCGTCCCGCCGCGGCTTGCAGGTCATTTTATCGATGGCGAAGCCCGAGGAGGCATTGCGGACGTTTAATCATTACTTTGTCGATTATGTAATTTTTTGGCGGCAACTTTTTAACCCTACTCTCGAGTTTTTACAGGAAAAAGAAAAGTTTCGCGGCGAAATGCTGTTGATTGGCGGCTGGAAAACGGATAAAGCCCATAGCATAACGATTGACCGAGCAGGAGGATTCCGCGATGCGGTACATCATTTAGCTGGCCTTGGCCATAAGCGTATTGCTTTTGTAGGTATGCCCGACCTTGACAAGCATAACGGATACATGCAGGGGATGGCGGAGCTGAAGCTGGACTTTAGCCCTGAATATGTGGTGGTCTCGGACGATCCGTCATTCGAGCAAAAGCTGAGCGATATGATGTGCAGTGCGGACAAACCGACCGCTTTGATCGTCGATTGCCACGGGATTTTGCATGAAATAACCGGGAAACTTAAAAAATTGAACGTGCGGATTCCAGAAGATTTGTCTCTGGTCGTGTATGACGATACCCAACTGCAATTTTTCGATATCCCGCTGACGACGGTCGGCCCTTCGATCCCAGAGCTTGCGGCGAGATCGTTTGATATTTTGACCGGTGCGGCAAATCGGGAAGACGGCCCGCGGTGGATAGAAGAAGAGATAAAGTCGAAGCTCACTCCGAGAAGCTCTACAATTCCATATACGGGTCGCTAAGGCCCTATATTTTGATCTAACAGTAATCGGTTACTATAGAAAAATGCAGCTTATTGATGAGAGGGGAGATGTCCGGGCGGATCGCCGGGCAAACAGTCGGACAAGTAGAATCAAACCTAGACTTAGACAAATAACGGCACAAACCTATTCCTATCCGAACGAACCGCTTAAACTTTGGTTGCTGATTGCATTAGGGGAACAAAAGGTCACGAACAACAACAAGGAGGGTGTATGATCCAATGAAAAAAAGAATGCATAAGGTACTGATTTTTACGATGACAGTCGCGCTGCTCGGAGCCTGCTCCGGAGCGGGAAGCGGGGGGGACGGAAACAAAGCGAAAGAGGGCCAAGGGACGGAGAAGCCGGTGAAGGATATAACAAAAGAACCGGCGGAAATCGTATTTTATTCCAATAACGGCGACCCGACGGAAAGCTTCGATTTCCGGTTCGGCGACTCTCTTCGCAAAAAGTTCCCGAATTATACAATCAAGTACATTATGAGGGGACAAGGAACGAATTTGCCGGAATTGCTCGCGGCCGGCACACGATTTGATATCTTCTTTACAACAATCGGCAATTTTGAAAATTTTGCGTTCGATAGTGCCATCGAATACGATATGACCGGGCTGATCGAGAGCAGTAAGGTAGATTTGAACCGGTTTGAGCCGACCATCATCGATGCGATCAAGCAAACTTCAGGTGGCAAGATGTACGCTTTGCCTGTGTTTAATACGAATCTTGTTTTATATTACAACAAGACGTTGTTTGATAAATTCGGCATCGCTTATCCGAAAAATGGCATGACTTGGGAGCAGGTAACCGAGCTGTCCAAAAGATTAAGCCGAAGCGAAGGCGGCACGCAGTATTATGGCTTTACCCAATCGCCGTTGCATTCCGTGAGGATGAGACAGCTGCCTATTCCTTTAGCAGATTTGAAAACGGATACACCGACTATCAACACCGACGACAGGTGGAAAACGTATTTCCAAACCGTATTTATAAATCCTACTAGTGAGCCGACTGTACAAGATATGCTGCTCAAAGAAAACAAAGTGCCTAGCGCCGCCGAATTCGCCAAAACGAAAAACGTCGCGATGTTCAACTATGTATCGAGTCTCATGACCGTTTGGGAAAAAGAATTCAAGGAATTGGACTGGGACATGGTGTCCATGCCGACTTTCAAAGAGCTGCCGGGCGTAGGCTCGCAATCGTATCCGGCTTATTTCGGCATAACGAAGATGGCGCAAAACAAAGAAGCGGCGATGGAAGTGCTGAAATATATGACGTCGGACGAATTCCAGACGGAGCTTGCCCGAAAAGGGATTATGCCTGTGCTGAAAAACGAAACGATCCAGAAGGAGATGGGCAAAGAGTCACCGTTCAAGGACAAAAACTGGAGCGCCGTCTTCTATAACAAATTCGCGCCGATTCCTCCACTCGTTCCTTACGAAGCTCAGCTTGCGGGCGTTTACCAGTCTTACGGGACGAAGACCCAGATCGGAACGCTGGATTTGAACACCGCGATGAGACAAGCGGAAGAAGATGCCAAGAAGCAAATCGCCGACTTCAAGCAAAAGCAGGTCAAGTAATCGGATTGACAGGGGACAACCGGAATGTTCCTTCTAATCGGCGGGCGGCAACGCCACGGTAACGGGCTCCGTCTACTTGCAGAACGACTCATCGCCTGACGGACTTACTCCGTAACGTGATAGGCTGCACGCATCCAGTAAAATGATCCAGCAATCCGCACAATCCCTTCTTGCGCCCGGTTATCGTACCGGGACGGGAAGGGATTTTTTAGGATAATGATGATGTTCTTAACCGTCCTAAAGTGGAACAATGTCCATACTTGAAAGGGAAGTAAGCATCATTCTACTAATACAGAACGGTGCGGCATAGGGAAACAAGCAAAAGGTAGATGATAGATGGATAGATAATAAAAGGTAGATGATAGATAGACAGATAGACAGATAGACAGATAGACAGATAGACAGATAGACAGATAGAAGGCGGGCTGGTCCCAGATCGTTCGGAATTTAGAGTTATCCATAGGCCTAGCGGAAGAGTGACTTCCGCTAATGCCCCAATGCAAGAGACTTTCACGGCTTAGCGGAACTATGGTTTCCGTTATTTCGGACTTGTAGGGTGATATAGGCGATTTTACCGGAAATAGCGGAACAAAACTTTCCGCTATGCGTATGTTTTCTGCTGTGAACAACAAATAACGGAAGTAAAACTTCCGGTTGAAGCTTCTTTACATGCTGGAATGGAAGTCGGTTTTTGCCACAATGCATGAATCGACAGCCCGACTGCGGCCGAACGGTTGGATCGAACGCAAGTAGGGAACACGGATTTCCACCGTTACCAGGAACGGCATATGTTGGTATGCCGACAAGAAGCGCCGGAGCTTCGTCTTGTTGCCGTATGTTTACGGTAACGACGATTAGGTATCCATGCTCTTTTAAGCGCAGTCGTAGGAGTCTTCATATCTTGCGAAATTTAACGCTGAATTATCGTCATCCGCACAGGTTGGCAAATGGAAGGCCGTGCTGTAAACTGGAAATAGAAACGATCACAAACGAAAACAACAGTAACGAAAAAATCGGCTTTTTGTCCGACCGATTTAGGAGGAACTATTCGATATGTTTGCAGAGGAAAGGTACCTGCGAATTATGGAAGTCGTGAACCGGGCCGGCAAGGCGACGGTAGCGGAGCTTAGCGATGCATTGGGGGTGTCGCCGGTTACCGTAAGACGCGATCTGGAGAAGCTGGAGGAGAAGGAGCTTTTGATCCGCACGCACGGCGGGGCGATGGCGCTTCATTCGCGAATCAGCGAGGTGGCGAGGGAGAAGTCGTTCTCGGAGAAGGAGGAGGCGCTGGCCGACGAGAAAGAGAGAATCGCCGAAGCGGCGGCCAAGCTGGTGAACGACGAGGACGCGGTGCTGCTTACCGCAGGGACGACCAACATGATGCTCGCCAAGAAGCTCGCCGGCAAAAAGGGGCTGAAAATCGTTACGAACGCCGCCAACATCGCGGTGCAAATCGGAAGCTACTCCGACTTTGAGGTGATTCTGATCGGGGGCAAGCTGCGTCGCAAATCGTACGCCCTCGTCGGTCCGCTCGCCGAGAACACGCTGGCGAATATCCGCGTCGACAAGCTGTTTCTCGGCGTAGACGGATTCGACCTGAACGAGGGGCTGACGACGCCGAATTTATCCGAAGCGAGCATGGACCGGAGCATGATCTCGATCGCCAAGGAAGTGATCGTCGTAGCTGACCACAGCAAGTTCGGGCGGGTGTTTTTCTCCCATGTGGCGCCGCTGTCGTTCGTCCATACGGTCGTGACCGACCGGAAGCTGGACAAGACGACGTGCGATCAGATTCGTGATCTCGGCATCCAACTGATCGTCACGTAACCGCGGTGTACGAAATCACCAAAAAAACGTTTGTCACGTTTTAAAGGATCGGCTACAATGAGAAAAGAAGCAAAACGAAACAAAACACTCAAAAAAGTAAGACTACCGGGAGGAACCATTCATGCCATTAGTATCATCGACACCGTTGCTCCAAGCCGCTCGCGCCGGCGGATATTGTATCGGAGCCTTTAACGTGCACACGCTGGAAATGCTGCAAGCCGTCGTGGAAGCGGCCGTCGAGACGGATTCGCCGCTGATCATCCAGTCGACCGTAGGCACCGTCAAACATCTGGGACCGGAATATATTGCTGCGGCCGCTACAGTCGCATCCAATATGAACCGGATTCCGATCGCGCTTCATCTCGACCACTGTACGGAATTCGATCTGATCGTCCGCTGCATCCGCGCCGGTTATACGTCGGTTATGATCGATGCATCGCACTCGCCGTTCGATGAGAACGTCGCCCAGACGTTACGTGTCGTGGAAGTGGCAAGACCGGCCGGCGTGAACGTCGAAGCGGAGCTTGGCAAAGTGGGCGGTGTCGAGGACGATATCGTCGTCGCCGACAACGAAGCACTGATGGCCGATCCGGATGAATGCGCCAAATTCGTCGAACTGACCGGCGTCCCAACGCTCGCGCCGGCGATCGGAACCGCGCACGGCATCTACAAGGGCGAGCCCAAGATCGATTTCGAGCGGATTAAGCGGATCGCAGACAAAGTGGATGTTCCGCTCGTGCTTCACGGCGGTTCGGGCATTCCGGAGGAGCAGGTCCGCCGGTGCGTCGTGCTCGGCATGGCCAAGATGAACGTCGCCACCGAGCTGCGCATCGTCTTCTCCGACGCGATCAAAGCGGTTTTCGCGCAAAATCCGGAGGAGAACGATCCGCGCAAATATATGGTGCCGGCCAAAAAAGCGCTTAAGGAAGCGGCGATTGAAAAAATGCGGTTGTGCGGCAGCTTCGGCAAGGCAAAAGATTTCCGTTAATCCTTACCCGAACTCGAAAAGGGGCGCTCACGATGAAGGTCTATATCCTAACCGATATGGAAGGAATCAGCATGGCGTACTACTGGGAGCAGGTGAAGGGCGGCGAGCCCTTTTACCCCCGGTACCGGCAGATCCTGACGATGGAGACGAATGCGGCGGTCCAGGGCGCGTTCGCCGCCGGCGCAACCGAAGTTATAGTGAACGACGGCCATGGCGCCGGCGGACCGGAATACAACCTGATCTGGGAAGAGCTGGACGAGCGGGCGTTCATCGAGAAGCCGGATTCCTCCGCCAACATTCTTCCGTCGCTCGACGAATCCTTTGACGCTCTGCTGCTGGTGGGCTACCACGCGATGGCGGGCACCCCGTACTCCGTCATGCCGCATACGCAGAACAGCAAAGCCTGGAAGTCGTTCCGGCTGAACGGCACCGAATGCGGGGAGATCGCCCAGATGGCGCTGATCGCCGGGGAATACGGCGTACCGGTCGCTTACGTAAGCGGAGACAAGGCGGCGGTTGCGGAAGCGAGAACGTTTTTCGGCGATGATCTTCCGGCTACGGTCGTGAAGGAAGCTTTTGCGAGCGGAAGGATTAAGAGCCTTAACCCGAGAGAAGCGGCAAGGCGCATCCGCAGCGAAGTCGAACAAGCACTGAAGCTGCCGAAGCGGAAGCCGTATTATTTCCCGGGTCCGTACCGGATGGAGATCGAATTCAATACGAAGGAACAGGCCGACACGCTGAAGGACAACGTCCGGGCCGCCAGGCTAAACGATACGACCGTCGCTTATTCGGCGGATCGCGCGTCGCATATCCTTCATCTGTAAGTCCCACTATAACGGAAAAGGAAGCAACCCATGGCTCTTATAACGACCGTGACGCTTAATGCGGCAATCGACAAAACGTATTATATGGAGAAGTTTCCGCTCGGCAAAGTATCGCGGGTGTCTACGATGATCAGCGTGCCTGGCGGCAAAGGTATTAACGTCGCCCGAGTGGCGCATCAGCTCGGCGGCGAGGTGCTGGCGAGCGGATTCGTCGGCGGCAGCAACGGCGCCTATATCGTGAAGGAACTGGACAAATCGGGGATCTCCAGCGATTTCGTAGAAGTCGAAGGAGAGTCGCGGCTTTGTCTGAACATGATCGATCAGTCGGAATCGACCTCGACGGAGCTGCTTGAGCCGGGACCGGTCATTACCGGGGAGCAGATCGCCGAGATGAAGGCGAAGATCGGTCTCCTTGCTGCCAAGTCCGCGATCGTCGCTTTCTCCGGCAGTCTGCCGAAGGGAGCTCCGGCATCGCTGTATGCTGAGCTGATCGGGATCGCCAAGGCGGCGGGAGCGCAAGCCTTCCTCGATACGAGCGGCGATGCGCTGCTGGAAGGGGTGCGGGCCCAGCCGTATTTCATCAAGCCGAACGAGGACGAGGTGGAGAAGCTGATCGGCCGCAGGCTGGAGCAGGAATCCGACGTGTACAGCGCCATCGGTCAACTGATGGAGCAAGGCATCGGCTGCGTCGTCGTGACGCTTGGGGCCGGCGGCTCCGTCGCCGGTTACGGCGGACGGCTGTACCGGGTGCGGGCGCCACGGATCGAAGCGGTGAATCCGGTCGGAAGCGGCGATTCGTTCGTCGCCGGCATGGCGGTAGCGACCGCAGCGGGGCGGACGTTCGATCAGGCGATCCGGCTGGCGACCGCTTGCGGCACCGCCAATGCGCTGAACGTGCAAGCCGGGGATGTCCGTCAAGACGACGTCGAGCGGCTGCTCGAGCAGGTGCAGGTTGATTTGATATCCTAACGCCAAACAGGCCGGTCCGTGTGACCGGCTTCTTGTTGTACAGGGGTGTTCAGCAGGGAAGGGACGTCGACTTTTCGTTATTCGCGTATTATGTCTTTTGCTTGCGGGAAAAGCATGTTAATATTAAATATAGTGCTATAAGAGGTTGTTCAAAAAGTCCACTTTTGATCACGAAGCGGATCTGGAAGCGTATTCGACATCGAATATGGAATTCAGCCGGAATTTCCGGTGCTCACAAAAGTTTCCACTACGCTCCGCTCCTCATTTCCTAGCTTCATCCAATCTTCTCGGTGTTGAAAACCGGACATTTTGAACTCGCACTATAACGTGTTAACGTATGGAAACAGGGGGGAACGCTTTTGTTGAAGAGAACGTTGGTCGGCCTAATCCGCAGTCACGAAGCAACGGGTGACAAAGCCAGGGATCCGGCGCTTAAAACGAGATATTACAAGCTCCAGAAGGAGAAGTTATGGGACGAAGTGGTCTCGCTCCTCAAGAAGCTGCCGAAGTATACCGTTCTCCACGAAGTGAAAAGTGTCGGCGAAATCGTCGTCTCCAAACGGACAATGACCGGCCGGACCCAAGATATTACTTTGACCCTGCTCTCGATCAGCCCGGTCAAATCTTCGATCGATATTTATTCGGCTTCCCGCGGCTCGCTCGGCGACCTGGGCTCGAACTACCGGACGATTCTCGAACTGTTCAAGGTGTTTGACTCCAAGCTTTCTTCTTATAAAACAGATGCCTAAACAAAAACAGCGGCTGGAATGACATTCCGTACCGCTGTTTTTGTTTGAGACGCTTACTATCGGATTATACCAGTTTCTTAACCGCTTCGAGAGCAGCTTCGTAGTTCGGATGCTCGGTCATCTCGCCCAAATACTCGACATATTGAACCGTGCCGCTTGCATCAACAACGAAGATGGAGCGCATCAGCAACTGCAATTCTTTGATCAGCACGCCGTAAGCTTGGCCGAACGACTTCGCCTTGTAGTCGGACAAAGTCTCGACTTTGTCTACGCCGGCAGCGCCGCACCAGCGGGCTTGCGCGAACGGCAGGTCGACGCTGATTGTCAGGATCGCCACTTGGTCGCCGAGACCGGCTGCTTCTTCGTTGAAACGGCGGGTTTGCGCGTCGCATACGCCCGTGTCCAGCGAAGGCACGACACTGATCAGCAGTACTTTGCCTGCATAATCGGCGAGTGTCGTTTCGGTAACGAGGTTTTTATTTACTGTAAAACCAGGAGCTTTGTCGCCGACTTTAATTTCCGGGCCGATTAGTGTAATCGGGTTTCCTTTAAACGTGGCCGCTCCAGCGCGTTCTTGAGTCATAATGATCATCCTCCTGCGAATGATAAAGTTTGGCAATCACTAACTCATTATATCGGAACGCCGGGACGGTTGTCCAATAACGAAACGAATCTCCACATTCGCAAGAAACGGCGGAATATAGCGCCCTGGCGAAGCCGTCTCTTGCAGCTCAGGCGAGGTCTCGTCCGCCACTGTGTCCGAACAGTCCGGTAAGGCCGAACAAGCCGAGCAGGCCGAGCCAGCCCCAGCCGGGGCCTCGACTGTTCGCCGCATACGCGCGATAATTGTTCACTGACCGTGTCCGGCATTTGGCTCGGGACCGAGCATATTGTATGATACAAATGGGGGATCTACCCGACTTGAACGTGCGCGGAGGAGAATACGATGCTTTTTTTGCGATACGAGAGCTTCAGG
Organism: Paenibacillus oceani; assembly: GCF_014705615.1. Taxonomy (GTDB): domain Bacteria; phylum Bacillota; class Bacilli; order Paenibacillales; family NBRC-103111; genus Paenibacillus_AB; species Paenibacillus_AB oceani. The sequence goes on along the minus strand of NZ_JACXJA010000042.1, from coordinate 72,331 downwards.
CAGTATATACGATGGTATCCGGTGACGACAATCATTCTTGCGATCAACATTGTGCTCTATATAGGGATGGAGCTGTATGGCAGCACTCACGATTCGATGACGCTGATCCAGTTCGGGGCGCTATTCAGCGAACCGCCGTTTTCCGGGGAATACTGGCGTTATTTCGCCTCCCAGTTTATCCATATCGGCTTTGATCATTTGCTGTTCAACTGCTTCTCCCTGTTTGTTTTCGCGCCGCCTCTCGAAAGGCTGCTCGGGACATGGAAATATATCGTGTTTTATTTGGGCAGCGGCTTTATCGGCAATCTGTCGACGCAGCTGTTCTACAACCAACCGGAGCCGCTCGTATCCGCAGGAGCGTCCGGGGCGATCTACGGCGTGTTCGCCGCGTATTTGTTCATTGCGCTGTTCTACAAAAAGGCGCTCGACAAACAGTCCTCATCGACGATCAAAACGGTCGTAATCGTAGGCTTCATCTACTCGTTTCTTATACCGCAGGTGAACCTATACGCGCATATCGGCGGTTTCGTGGGCGGATTTCTGCTGTTCGCCCCGCTGTTCCGCAAAATGCCGGGATAATACAACTTACGGGCTGGAGGATCGAAGGTGGAGCTAAGACAACTGCAATATTTCGTTAAGGTTGCTAGAAAACAGCATGTGACGCAGGCGGCGGAAGAGCTGCATGTGGCCCAGTCGGCGGTCAGCCGGCAGATCCATCAGCTGGAACAGGAACTCGGACTTCAGCTGTTCGTCCAGAAGGGGAGGAATTTGCAGCTGACCCCTGTCGGCAAATTGTTTTTGAGCCGGGTGGAGGAGCTGCTGACCGGGCTGGAGAAGGCGGTCGGGGAGATCAAGGAGTTTCTCGATCCGGAAGTAGGGGAGATCGGTCTTGGTTTTCCGCACAGTCTCGGAATCAGCCTCGTGCCGTCTGTCGTTGCAAGCTTCCGCAAAGACCATCCGAACGTCAAATTCCGCCTGAAGATGGGGACGTTCTCCAGTCTGATCCGGGACGTCGTCCGGGGCGATGTCGACATGGCGTTTATATCCCCCTTCCCGGAAAATAACGATCAGGTCACCGGCGAGGTTGTGCTGACCGAGGAGCTGTACGCGATTCTGCCGAGCAGCCACGTGCTGGCCGATTATCAGTCGATCCGCCTTGAACAGCTGCGGGGCGATTCCTTCGTACTGTTCAACGAAAACTATTCGCTCCGCTCGATCGTATGGGAAGCGTGCCGCAAAGCCGGATTTTCGCCGACAATCAGCTTCGAAGGGGAGGAGTCCGATACGATCCGCGGCCTGGTCGCGGCGGGGATGGGCGTCAGCCTGCTGCCGGAGATGGCTTTGACCGAGATCAGCCCGCTTATGCCGGTGAAGGTGAAGGTAACCGAACCTCATGTGACGAGAACGATCGGTCTGATCCGCAAATCGGGACAAAAGCTGCCGATCGTCGTGGAAATGTTCCAGCAATTTTTGTTCAGCTATTTTAAGCTCCGGTGATTGGCGAAGCTGCTTGGAGGAGAACGCCGCTTCGTTTCGTTCCCTATACGGCCCCAAAAAAGCTTCCCCATCGCGCGCCTGAGCGCCTGCAGGGAAGCTTTCGTGTTCGATACGGACTATTCGTTGCTGCGGTTCGTAAAGATCATAATGTACTTGATCAGCTCAAGCAGGGAGATCAGAGCTGCAGCCACATAGGTCAGGGCGGCGGCGTTCAGCACTTTGGCCACTCCGCGTTCTTCCTCGTTCGTAATAAAACCTTCGGATACCATCAGCTCTCTCGCCCGGCTGCTTGCGTTAAACTCGACCGGAAGCGTTACTAGCTGGAAAGTGACGGCCGCCGAGAAGAAAATGATCCCGAGCAGGAGCAATCCCGACAACTGGAAGAAAAAACCGGCGATCAGCAGAAGCGGTGCAATCCCGGAAGTAATATTCACCAGCGGGAACATTTTGTGACGGGCGACAAGCATCGGATAGCTGACGCTGTGCTGGATCGCATGGCCGACCTCATGGCAGGCGACGGATACGGCTGAAATCGAACGTTCATAGTAAACCGGCTCGGACAACCGTACGACGCGCTGAACTGGGTCGTAATGGTCAGTGAGCGTTCCTCTTACCGCCTCGACCGGCACGTCATACAAGCCGTTGTTGTCCAGCATGCGCCGCGCTGCGTCGTAGCCGGTCATTCCGGACTGGACCGGCACTTGTGCCCACCGGTTAAACGTGCCCTTTACCCGGAATTGAGCCCAAATCGAGACGCCAAACGCGATGATGATGAGGAAGTCCATTGGGTGAAATAGGATCATCTGTTTCTTTGCCCTCCTTGATAACTTACTACTTACATTAATGGTCCTTTGCCGATCAGAAGGAGAAGTGCTTCGATGCAGGCCGCGCTTTGCGTTGCCAGCGTCTTGAATGCATATTTGGCTTGCTTCGGTTTCATATCCTCGAGGAGCGGGCTAAGCTCTTTCACTTCACGTTCCAGCTGGCGCAGCTGCAATTGCAAGGATGTCAGCTTTTCTGTCACTACCTCGTCTTGGCTGACTTTGCTCCACTGGGTCAAGCTTGCTTTAATTTCCTCCAGGGTGTACTTTTCCTTCTTCATCGTTTCTATACGTTTCAGGCGGGTCAAGGTTTCGTCTGTATACAATCGGTAATTCGTATCCGTTCTTTTTTCGGGAGAGATCAGTCCAAGTTTCGTATAATAATCGATCGTTCTCGAGCTTACTTCCGACATCCGGGCCAGTTCGCCTATTTTGTATAGTTTCATATCCCCAATTCGTTCACCCCTTATTATGGACCTATTTAGGCGGCGTCACTCACCGCGCTTCTAGCCTCATCATAAACCAAATGAAACCGTACAGTCAAACGTCATGCTTTGAATGAACTGTGAACTTTTTATGGCCTGATCGGGCACGGCTCCGGAAAGAATAGCTGACATGAATGCTTGAAAGACGAACAATTGTAGGTATACCTGACATCAACGTCTGGGAATTCAGTTGAAAATCAAAAAAAATGTTGTCAACTTTCTATCATCTGCGTATAATGACACTAAAGCGTTCGTAATGTGTTATAAAAACTAACATTAAAGGTGGTTTTCGCAATGAGAAAGGTTCTGTTCCTCTGCATGACCCTGCTTTTGGCGTTTCCGGTTACTGCGTTCGCGGCCGACGAACCGACCAATGCTATGCTGCAAATTGCGATCGATTCAGTCTGGGTGATGATCGCCGCCATCCTCGTCATTTTCATGCAAGCAGGCTTCGCGTTGCTGGAAGCCGGGTCCACACGAATGAAAAACGCCGGGCACGTCGCCGGCAAAACGATTTTGACGTTCGGCATATGTGCGCTTGCCTTCTGGGCGTTTGGCTTCGGGCTTACATTCGGCGACGGCGGCGCTTGGAACAAGCTGATCGGCTTCGGAGGTTTTTTCTATGACGGTACCGCCGAGCAAGCGGCGGCGGCCTATCCATCCTTGGCCGGCTCGGACGTGCCGGGCAGCATCAAGTTTTTGTTCCAGACGGCGTTCGTCGGCGTTGCGCTCTCGATCGCATGGGGCGGTTTCGCGGAACGCGCCAAGCTTTCCGTATACTTCATCTTCGGCTTATTGTTCACTGTAGTAATCTACCCGTTCGTGGCGCACTGGATCTGGGGCGGCGGCTGGCTGGCCGATCACGGCAAGCAGGATTTCGCAGGCTCCACGGTCGTTCACCTTCAGGGAGCGACGGCCGCCCTGGCCGCTACGCTTCTCCTAAAACCCCGTCTCGGCAAATATAATAAAGACGGCAAACCCAATCTCATTCCCGGTCACAACCAAGTGCTTTCCGTATTAGGGGTCATCATTTTGTGGATCGGCTGGTTCGGCTTTAACCCCGGCAGCACTTTGTCCGCTTTTAACGACGGCTTCTTCGGCTTCATCGCGATGAACACGAACCTGGCGGCTGCGGCCGGCGGCGTCGCGGCTCTGCTCGTCTCCTGGCTTTACTTCGGCAAGGCGGATATTCCGAGCATGCTCAACGGCGTACTTGCCGCGCTTGTGGCGATCACGGCTTCCTGTGCATTTGTCGAGCCTTGGGCGGCGTTTGTAATCGGTCTGGTAGCCGGCACGCTTACGTTTTTTACCGCACAATGGTTTGAGAAAGCGGGAGTGGACGATCCGGTATTCGCCTTCTCCGTTCACGGGATTGCGGGCGTATGGGGATCGCTGTCCACCGGATTTTTCGCGGCTCCGCGATTGGTCGAGATGACCGGCGTCGGCAAGGAAGGACTGTTTTACGGCGGTGGTTTCCATCAGCTCGGCGTTCAGGCGATGGGCGTTGCGGTATCGTTCGTCTTTGTCTTCGTCTTGGCCTACGCGATCTTGTGGGTCATGAAGAAAACGATGGGTCTGCGCGTAACCGAGGAAGAAGAAATTATGGGTCTCGATATTAGCGAGCACGGCAGTTACGGGTATCCGGAACAGCTGAAGAAGTCCGGCAACGAAACGGTAGCCCTGTAACGCCAGCTACGATTCCCGGGAAGGGGTCGATATGGAGCATACATGGATGGAACGATTCGACGTGTCGATATACAACGCCGTCAGCACCGAACAGCTGCGCGGCTTGAGGGACCGGATGCACTTCGAACTCCGGCCCTCCTTATTTGAAGATCCCGTCGTGTGGAACGACAGCGTCAACGCCGCACATGACCGGTTAATCGCCGGTACGATCGCGCTCGCGGAGCAGACGCTCCGTCTGGAAGGGTTTGGCGTTCCTCCGGTGCCGTATGCGTTCGTAGCGGTTGGCAGCGCCGGACGGATGGAGCAGACACTGTGGAGCGACCAGGATAACGGAATCGTCTATATCGATCCTCCCGGAGAGAGTAGAGAGGGTGCGGCGGCGTATTTCCGCTTTTTGTCCGAAAGGGTATTCAACTGGCTTCAGTCTGCCGGGTATCCGCCCTGTCCGGGCAACGTGCTGTGCACGAATCCGCTGTGGAACAAGCCGGCTTCCGGCTGGATCGATACGATCCGGGGATGGGCGAGCGATCCGCACTGGGAAAATATCCGCTACCTGTTAATGACGGCCGATCTTCGAAGTTTGTACGGCGACGCGGGACTGGTGGAACGGATTCGCCGTGGGTTCGCGGCGGCGCTTGCCGAGAAGCCGGATACGCTCGGACATATGCTGCAAAATACGCTGCATCATAAAATCACGATCGGCGTCTTCGGCAACATCATTACCGAGCGGTACGGGGAAGACGCGGGGGCGTTTGATGTGAAATACGGCGCCTACATTCCGCTTGTGAACGGAATTCGTCTGTTGGCGCTGGCGCACGGCATCTTCGTGCCTTCGACGTTCGAGAGGCTTGACAAGCTGAACGAGGGCCGCTTTTATCCCCAGGCCGAAATCGACCGGTGGCGCACGGCGTTTTTAACCGCTCTGGAGCTTCGGGCGGTCGCGGGGCACGAGAAGGAGGACGGGTTCTATACGACCCGGGGGATGATTGATCCGGAGCAAATGACCAAAGAAAACAAAAAACGTCTGAAAAGCTGCTTGCGAACGGGGATCGAGCTGCAGCAGACCGTCCGCAAAACGGTCGAGCGGATGACGGAACGAATGGCGAAGAAACGGGGCGGTCCGGCATGAAGGGGATGTCCAAGCTTTGGCATTTGTACCGCATGGGAGGCATTACGCCGGCTGTCGCTTCGATGTTCGACGCCCGCAACGCCCAGCAGATGGCCTTTATCCGGTCCGTTATGAAGGAACAGCGCAAAAACAGCATGTATGACATCCCGCTGCAGAAGCTCGACACGGTCGTGTTTGATCTGGAGACAACCGGTTTCTCTCCATACAGTGGCGATGAGATCATCTCGGTCGGGGCGGTCGGCATGTCCGGCGACTTCGTCATTGGCCAGGAATCGTACTACAGCCTCGTTCGTCCCGGCAAAAAAATTCCCGAAGACGTCGTCCGGCTGACCGGAATCCGGAACGAGGAAGCAGTTGAAGCGCCGGAGTTGATCACCGTCCTTAAGGAGTTTCTTGAATTTGTCAATCACCGGGTGCTTGTGGTGCACGGCAGCGGACACGATAAACACTTTTTGAATTCCGCGTTGTGGAAAACGTCGAAGGTAAATTTATCCCACCGGTTTATCGACTGTATGATACTCGCTCAAAGGCTTGAGCCGAAACGGGGCAGCTACGATCTCGACTCGTTATTGTCCGATTACGGCATAGAAGTGAACGGGCGCCATCACGCCCTCGGCGATGCGGGGATGACCGCGCAGTTGTGGAAATGCCTATTAAATGAAACGATACGCAGAGACGTATCGACGCTCGGGGACTTGTACGATTATTTGAGCCGCTAGAGAATCGAGTAAGGAACAGCGGTTAAAGTGCCGGAATGCCGATCCTTTTCCGGGGAAAGCCGATAAACTTCAATCTTCGGCGCATCGCCCGCCAAGGAGATGATCCAGTAGCTGGGCAAACCGCTCCAGACGCTGCTGCGGTCTTTCACAGACGGAAACGGAGGCGAGTCCGGGTGGGAATGGTAGATGCCCGCCAGTCGCAACCCGGAGCGCTCGGTTTCGTTCAAAAGGGCCAGCCATTCCCGTTCGTCGAATCGGAATGTATGTTCTGGTCGTTCCGCACGGTTCGTGATCGCAACGGCTGAAATAATGACGGGAGGTTGTCCGCCGCCGTCTTCCGCCCCGTAACCAAGCAGCGCTCCGCAAGCTTCGTGCGGCACTGATCGGACGCAATGTTCAACCACCTGTTCCAGAACTAAACGTTGAATAAGCAGCATGTTCCGCACACCCTCCCCTGTCTTCTTTCTATTATATAGGGTGGATGCGGCTTGTGCACTGCGGCTTCGAACGAGAGGGTATCAAAACAAAAACGAACAGCCCGTCGGATGCGGGCTGTTCGTATGCGTATAGGCGAACGTATTCAGCTTCAATTTACTTGGCGGTCCGGCTTGATCAGGAAAAAGACGAGTCCGAGCGTAATCAGCGCGAGGGACGAGACGGAGATAAATACGATCCGGTCGGACATATCCATCATCCAGCCGAATAATGGCGGCCCCGCCGCGACTCCTAGAAAGCGGAGGCAGTTGTACAGCGACGTGATCATGCCCCGCTGCTCCTTGGATACGGCACCGGTAATCATCGTGTTCAGGCAGGGGAGGAGCAGGCCGGTTCCGATGCTGCTGATCGTCAGAAGTCCGATAAAGATATACAGGTTGTTGAAGAAGAAAATCGTGCAGGCCAGGGAGACGGTCATGGCGATCAGGCCGATGTTCATCAGCCAGCGCATCAGGATGCCGTTTTTCTTAATGACGCTGCCGGTAATGTACGAGGTGGTGACCAGACCGAGCAGAGGGATGGCGAGCACCAACCCTTTTTTGACCCCGTCGACCTTGTACGGATCTTCCTCCAGCACATTGGACAAATAAAACAGCACGCCGAACAAAATAAACAAGCCGAGCGATCCCGCGAAAAACGATGTGATCAGCCAGCGCCCCTTCTCTTTCATAATTTGCCCGATGTTGCGGATGTAGTCTTTCAGCTTTTGCGGCTTTTTGTCGCGCTTCGGTTCCTTGATCAGCCAGATCACCGCGACGAGTGAAAGCGCACAAAAGACGGGAAATGCGAAAAAAGCGGCATACCAAATAATTAGAGCCAGCAGCGAGCCGATAATCGGGCTCAGCACTTTGCCGGCTCCGTTGGACGCCTCGGTCAGGCCCAGCGCCTTGCTTTCGGTGCCTCCCTCGAACAAGTCGCCCACCAGCGCCATCGCGATCGGGGCGGTGCCCGCAGCCGCCATGCCTTGAATCGCTCTGGAAATAATGATGATCGTATACGAATTCCACACCGCTCCGAATCCGGCCAAGATGCCGGCCCCTCCGTATACGATCAAGGAAGGGATAATGATCGCTTTGCGGCCGAATCGGTCGGACAAGTACCCGATCACCGGAATGAACAAGCCTGCCGACAGGGAGAAGAGCGTGATGACCAAGCTGCTCTGAAACTTGGTAATGCCCAGCTTCTCTTGCATATCGGGCAAAATCGGGACGAGCATCGAGTTGCCGAGCACGAGCACGAGCGGTATAGTGGCAATCGCCATAAAGACGAGCGCATGGCCTTTGCCGCCCGGCTCATCCTTCTTCGGCTTGGCTTGGCCGGCGGACTCGCCCGGATCGAAATCGATGTCGCTTTCGAACGTGATGTGTAGTTTTCCGGATTTCGTTTTCTCCATAAAGCTCCCCTCGCGCCGCTGTCATACTATTACTATAACCGTCCTCGGTCAAGGTCATTCTACGGCTGTTTGCCAAAATGTAACGCTTTGTTTGCGGAAGGAATGGAAATCGTCCCGAAAAGACTATAATATAAAGAATAAGACGACAGATCGATTCACACCATACAGCACGAATTGCGATAAAGACCGGATCGTAATTTCGGCGGGAAGGGAACTTGGGATAAGATGAAACGTAACATATGGATCCTTGCAGTCGTTCTAGTTCTTGTCGGTTTTGCCGTTTATCAAAATGTCAGTTTCGGTGACCGTCAAGCGTCGGTTTCGAAGGAAGCGGCCCCCAAGCCGAATTATATGGCTCCGGGCTTCAAGCTGACCGCGCTGGACGGCAGCGTGTATGAGGTCGGGGGAGCGCGGGAGAAGCCGCTGCTTATGAATTTCTGGGCGTCCTGGTGCGGACCTTGCGAGCTCGAAGCGCCGGATTTGGCCCATTTGTACAACAAATACAAAGACCAGATCGATTTCTATGCGGTTAATATGACAGCCAGCGACCGGATGGACAACATCAAGTCGTTCGTCAAACATTTCGAATTCACCTTCCCGGTGCTGCTCGATTCGGACGGCAAGGTAGGGGAGTTGTACCGGATTAGCGGAATTCCGATGACGTATCTGGTCGACAAAAACGGCGTGATCCGCGACGGATTCAGCATTTTGCATCCGGATGAACTGGAGAAGCGGATCAAAAAAATGATCGATTCCTGAATCGCTATCCTATGCGAAAAAGCTGCCCCGTTAAGGGCAGCTTTTTCGCATTTCTATAAAGATAACGCGCGTATCGTCTGATTGTTCCTGCTTATGCCAGTTCCGTTTCCCGTTTCCGGAGGCGTCAGTGATTGACAAGTCCCAGCTGTGCTTGCCGGTCCGCCTGCGGTTCAATCCGGGTTTTGCCGATCAGCGCATAGCGGATACTGTCCAGCAGCGCTTCCCAGCTTGCTTCGATAATGTTCTCGGATACGCCTACCGTACTCCATGTATTGTTGATGTCGGTCGATTCGATCAATACGCGAACCTTCGCCGCAGTAGCGTCTTTTTCATTAATGACGCGGACTTTGTAGTCGGACAGATGCATGTCGCGAATATCCGGATAAAATTGGACGAGCGCTTTGCGAAGGGCGTTATCCAGCGCGTTTACCGGTCCGTTGCCTTCGGCCGCCGTATATACCGTCTCCCCGTGAACTTTCATCTTCACGATCGCTTCCGATACGACCGAGTCTCCCGGCGATTTGGCGACGATCAGCTTGAACGACTCCATCGTGAAAATATCTTCGATATCGCCGAACGCTCGGCGCAGCAACAGCTCCAGCGAAGCGTCCGCTCCTTCGAACTGGTAGCCTTGATGCTCCAGCTCCTTGATTTTCTCGATAATTTGCTTCGTTTGATTCGTCTCGTTGCTCATATCGAGATTGAGCTCTTGCGCCTTGACCAGCAGATTGCTCTGTCCGGCGAGCTCAGATACGAGCACGCGCTGCTTGTTGCCGACCAGCTCGGGCACAATATGCTCGTACGTTTTGGCGTGTCGCATAATCGCCGAGACGTGAATGCCTCCCTTATGGGCAAAAGCGGCTGAGCCGACGAACGGCTGATTGACCGCCATGTTGACATTTGCGATCTCGCTGACGTATCTGGCGACCGAGGTCAGGCTCTGAAGCTGCTGTTCGGATACGCAGTTGTAGTCGAGCTTGAGCTGCAGGTTCGGAATGACGGAGCATAGATTGGCATTGCCGCAGCGCTCGCCGAAGCCGTTGATCGTCCCTTGTACTTGCCGCGCGCCGGCCTGAACGGCGGCCAGACTGTTGGCGACCGCCAGTTCGCAATCGTTATGAGCGTGAATGCCGACCGGCGTTTTCAGCTTGCTGCATACCGTCTTGACGATATCCGACACTTCGCCGGGCAGGGAGCCGCCATTCGTATCGCACAGGACGACCCAGTCGGCGCCTGCCGCTTCCGCTTTCTGAATCGTGGCCAGCGCGTATTCCGGATTGTTCTTGAATCCGTCGAAGAAATGCTCCGCGTCATAAATCACTTCAAGTCCTTGACTCTTCAAATAGCGGACCGAGTCGTAAATCATGTTCAAATTTTCTTCAAGCGACGTCTGAATCGCTGTATGGACATGGAAATCCCACGATTTGCCGAAGATCGTCGCCACGCTGACACCGGATTCGACGAGACGGTTCAGATTCGGATCGGTTTCCGCCTTCGAGTCTTTCCGGCGGGTGCTGCCGAATGCCGTCACTTTGGCGTGGGTCAGGTTCAGCTCTTTGGAGCGGTGAAAAAATTCGATGTCTTTGCCGTTGCTGCCCGGCCATCCGCCTTCAATATAATGAACGCCCAGACGGTCGAGCTTTTGGGCGATTTTCAATTTGTCCTCGACGGAAAGGCTGATTCCTTCCCCTTGCGTTCCATCCCGTAAAGTCGTGTCAAAAATAATTACTGGGGTTGCCATGAACTTCCTCCTCCGCATTCTGAAGCATAAGCCGCGCTGCATTCCCTCCATTATAACATTTTGACCGAAATATTGAAGTAGTTTTGCAAAGTTGTCCGGTATTAGTCCTGTCTGTTTGGTATATTGTCACGAATGCGCGAAAAGCGGGCCCCGCTTGACCCGAAGCGCCGGCAAAGGTATGCTGGGATGGAACGCTGATTAGGGGGAACGCCCGATGAAATTCGCGAACGAGCCATACTTGCACGCTCCGGCGGAGCATAAGGCTTCGAGAATGGCAAACGGTACCGGTCCGTTATGAATCGAACGGCAACAGACGGCCATTATCCCAAAAACGGCAGAGTCATTCTGCATATCGATATGAACGCGTTTTACTGCTCGGTGCACGAGGCGGTGGAGCCGGACTTATATAAAGGAAAGCCTCTTGCCGTCGGCGGCAATATCGAGCTGCGCAAGGGCATTATCGTCACGTCCTCCTATGCAGCAAGAGCGAAGGGCGTCAAGACGGGGATGCACATCCGCCAAGCTTTGAAAGTATGCCCGGACCTGGTCGTGCTGCAGCCGGACTTCGATTTGTACCGCCAATTTTCCCGCAAGTTCATGCAGGTCATCTACGGTTACTCCCCTATGGTGGAAGCGATGTCCATAGACGAATGTTATGTGGATATTACGGGCTCCAAGCAGTTCGGCACGCCGCTGCAGATCGCCGGAATTATTCAGACGCGAATCCGCGACGAGCTTCGTCTGCCGTGCTCCATCGGGGTCGCCCCGAACAAGCTGCTGGCGAAGATGGCTTCCGATATGAAGAAGCCGAACGGCATAACCGTGCTGCGCAAGCGCGACGTCGAGCGGCTGCTGTGGGACAAGCCGTGCTCGCACCTGTTCGGAATCGGCCACCGGATGGGAGACCGGCTGCGCAAGCTGAACTTGTACACGATCGGGGATGTGGCGAAAGCGGACGAATCGTTTCTGGTGAAGCATTTCGGCGTAAACGGATTGTGGCTGAAGCAGGCGGCGAACGGTATCGACGATTCGCCGGTCAATCCGGAGCGGGAGCAAAGCAAATCGATCGGGCATACGACGACGCTGCCCAAAAATTTGACAGAGGCGTCGGATATTTCCCGAGTCTTCCTAAACTTGTCGGATCAGGTGGCGAGAAGGCTGAGGAGGCAAAAGCTGCTCGCAAGCACGATCCAGATTACGATCCGCGACCCGGATATGAAGACGATTACGCGCTCCCATACCATCTCCGTGCCAACGGAAAATGCGGATGAAATTCACCGGTTGTCGGTCAAGCTGTTCCAGGAGCATTGGGGGTACGGAAAGCCGGTCCGCTTGCTCGGTGTAACGCTTCAGAGCTTGCAGCCGAAAAATACGGCGGCGATCCAGCTTGATCTGTTCGAGTACGAGCAACATCCGAAGAAGGAACAGCTCAACGCCACGATGGACCGCATCCGCGACAAATACGGCGAAGACGCGATCCTTACCGCCGGTATGGTCGGCACCGATCCGTCGACATGGATCCGCAATCACAAGAGGAGAGGCACTTCGCTGCAGATGGACCATCTTCGTGAGAGGGGGCTGGACGAATGACGGGAAGAAAGCCGCATATAATCGGATTCGCCGGCTACTCCGGAAGCGGGAAGACGACGCTTGCCGTTCAGGTCGTCGATAGAATTAGCCGGCACGGACTGAAGGTGGCCGTCGTTAAGCACGACGGCCACGGCCATTACCGGGAATCGGAAGGGACCGATTCCGCCCGTTATGCGGCGACTGGCGCCGAAGCGGTAATCGTTGCCGGCCCCGGCTACTCGTACAAGTACGAGAAAACCGGCGGGGGAGCGGGCCTTGGCAATGCGCTCGCAGGACTGGACGGCTTCGACTTGATCGTCGTGGAGGGCTTTAAGAAAGAGCCGATCCCCAAGCTCGTCCTGATGCGGACGGAGGAGCAGGTACGAGACGGGAGTCTGATCGACGACCATACGGTGGCGCTCGTCCTTAAGAAGATCGGGGACGGAACGTATCCGGCGGCGGGAGAGCGGAATATTCCGGTCCTGGACATCGACGACCCGGACGGGGTCGCCGCGTTTGTTTTGCGCCGTTTTTCGTATATTTAAAGACGTGAAAGCGTAGCCTATATAAAGGTTGGCAAGCCTCAAAAGGTTTGAACTTTATATAGTTTTGTATTATAGTGGACAGTAGAGGTTACTATTTGAGGAGGAATTATTCATGGCTAAGTACACATGGGTAGAAAAAGATACATGCATTGCATGCGGCGCATGCGGCGCAACTGCCCCTGACATTTACGACTACGACGATGAAGGGCTTGCGGAAGTTATTTTCGAAGACGACAACAACCGCGGCGTTACGGAAATTCCGGACGATCTGTACGACGATCTGCAAGATGCCTCCGACGGCTGCCCGACCGATTCGATCAAAATCGCTGATACTCCGTTTAATAAATAAGCTGTGCGAACGAAGTCTTCCCGTTTAGGGAAGGCTTTTTTAATGTTTAAGTTCGTTTAAGCGATAAAGCGAACCGAGACATTCCGGGCGAAGGAAAGCTGCCGTTTGCGCCGGGTCATTCGATGTGGCCGTTCCTCATGGAAGCTCGGTCACGTGTGCCCGCTTATGAGCAAGGGGAACCGATTAAGAGCGGTTGTTTGCACCCTCTATTTTGTCCGAAAACCCGCCTGGGCACGGAATAAGAGTGGTTTGAAGGTTCTATTATCCGCGAAAAGGGTGCAGATGTGGCCAGCAGGTTGAAATAAGGGGTACATATCGCCTTTATCCGTCTCTGTTTTCCCAACAGGCCGAGAATAGAGGGGCCAGAGGGGCTTAGTGCCGGCACGGCACGTATCCGTTTCCTTCGCGTGAGTGAGTTACGGTGTGCGGTGCCTGTTTACCTGTTCGCCGGTCGGCTGTCCCTGTTTAGATGGAGACGCTCTGCTTCCCCCCGGATGGTAATATCGCCTATTTACGCAGATCGTTTGCACCTCATTCTTGTATATGTTTTCATCGTTCTTAAAGAAAATTTAAACTGGATATCGTATACTGGCCAAGGATCAGACCGGAATTGTTAATTTTCACACCAATTGTAAATCTGTCGTTGCTATAAGTCGATACGCGGCATACAATAGGCATATGGGAGGGGCGCGATGCGTCTATTTTCCTATTACGACAGATCGTACGGAGAGGTTCGGGGAGGAGCCGATGAATAAGAGAAACTGGAAAACAACGGTCGTCGCGGCATTGGTTGTTTTTTTATTTGCCGTCTTAACGTATACGACCGGAACCGGCGGAACGTTCCACTATATCGAGAATCCGCTGCGCGACGCGCTTGGCGCCAAAAACGTATGGCAACGCGAGCCGGATACGTCAATCAAAATTTTGAAAATTGATTCCAGATCGCTGGATGCGATCGGACAGTTTCCGTGGGACCGTTCCGTATACGCAGCCGTCATCGAAAAGCTGGAGCTAGGCAAAGTAAAAGCGATCGGGCTTGACGTCACGTTCCCGGAGCCGAGCAAGGACCCGAAGCAGGACCAGGCTTTGGCGGAGGTCATGCGCAAATACGGCAACGTGGTGCTTCCCGTTAATTTCAACTTTCCGGCCAAGCAGCAATCCAGCGGCCTGCTGGAGTATGACCGGATTGAAGTTCCCTCGCCGGCCATTCAGGCTCCGAAAAGTCAGCTGGCGCACATTAACGTGTTCCCCGACAATGACGACCGCGTCCGCAGGCTGATCGTAGGGCTGCCGGAGAAGTCGGGGGAGATGATCGAGGCGTTCAGCGTCAAGCTGGCCAATTACGCGCTTGGCGATACCGAGAAAGTACGCTGGGATGCGGAGCAGCGCAAATGGTACCGCGGCAGCTCGCCAATTCCCGTCAACTCGAGAAACCAGGTGATCACGCAGTTTTACAGCGAGCCGCGCCAGGAGAAAGATTTAAGTACGGGTTATGATTCGTTCTCGTTCAGCGACGTGCTCAGCGGCAAAATCGACGCGAACATGTTCGAAAACGATATTGTCCTGATCGGGCCTTATACGACCGCACTTCAGGACGAATATATGACGCCGATGAGCCGGGCGATCAAAATGTTCGGGGTCGAAATCCATGCCAATATGGTCCAGTCGATACTGGATAGCCGGTTCTGGAACGAAGCCGGCAAGCCGGCCGGTATCGCTATTCTTGCTCTGGTCGTGCTGCTCGCCGCCTTTTTGTTCGGAACGTTCAGAGGCAGAGCCGCCTTATTCTGGTTTATCGGACTTTCAGTCTTGTACATAGGAGCGTTCATTGTCGCCAATGAAGCGCTTCGTATTTACTTGCCGATCTTTTATCCGCTGCTGGCGATCATTCTGATGTACGTCTGGTCGATCGTCGACCATTATTTGGCGGAGCGCCGGGAGCGCGGGCGTGTGACGGGCATCTTCGGAAGGTTCGTGCCGAAGGCGGTCGTCGACCAGATGCTCGCATCGGGCAATGAGGTGAAGCTCGGCGGAGAACGGATGGACATATCGCTCATCTTCGTAGATATCCGCGGATTCACGACGCTGTCCGAAAAGCTGGAGCCCGAGCAGGTCATCCAATTTTTGAACGAATATTTGGACGTGTGCACGAAAGCTGTATTCAAATACAACGGGACGCTCGACAAATTTATCGGCGACGGCGTGATGGCGATGTTCGGGGCGCCGGTCAAGTACGATAACCATGCGGAGATGGCGGTAAGAGCAGCGCTCGAGATGAAGAAGCAGACAGCCAGTCTCGAAAAGCGGCTTATGCAGAAACTGGGCTTTACCGTCCGGTTCGGCATCGGCATTAACTGCGGCCCGGCGATCGTAGGCAATATCGGTTCGGAGGAGTTGCGTCTCGACTATACGGCGATCGGGGACACCGTCAATCTGGCGGCCCGGCTCGAATCGAACGCCAAGCCCGGACAAATTCTGATCAGCGACGCCTTGTACGAGAGGGTTAAAGAGTTGTTCGAGATCGAAAGTATGGGCGAAATCAAGGTGAAGGGCAAGGAGCTCCCGGTAAACATTTATCAGGTGCACGCGGAGAAGTAAGGACCTAATGGTATCCAATTAGGCGAAAGAACTGATAAAATAAACGTACAACTTCGTTTTGCGCTGCCGAATGCGGCAGATCAGGAAACTAAAGAGGAGATTTTAACAGGGAAGAGGAGAAATGGGAGAATGAAAAGCAGATCCGTATTGTCTGTGATGCTGTGCCTGACGCTTTTGATCAGTCTGCTGACGGGGCCGCTAGCCGGTATAGCTAATGCCAAGGAGAGCCGTGCGGCGATCGTGGTCAGTGTCCAGGGCACCGTCATGGTGACGAAAGCGGGCGGATCGTCCCCCTTTAGAGCTGTCGAGGAGATGAGCCTGAATCAGGGAGACCATATCCGGACGGAGGAAGGCTCCCGTATCGTCTTGCGCGTGGCGGACGGGGAGGACGAAGTAACGATCGGCGAGAACACGGAGATGTACATATCGTCTCTCGTCGAAGCCGACGATGGAGGCAAGAAGTCCAAGCTGAAAATGTGGGCCGGCTCGTTATGGTTCAAAGTGAAAAAGCTGGTGAACGCCGACGATGAATTCGAGGTGGAAACACCGACCGCCGTTATGGGTGTTCGCGGCTCGAACGGTTATATTGAAGCGAGATACGGGCAGCTTTTTGCCCTGATGACGTCCGGTGTGTTGGAGACGAGAGGGACAAGCGGAACCGGAACGGGAGACCCCGCACGGGTATACCCCGGTCAGCAGATCATCCAATTGCCGGGGACGCCCGACGTCGGGGCGGATCATGTAACTCCGCTGGATGTGCAGTCGTTTATTAACGAAGCTACGCCGGAAGTGATCAACGCTTTATTAAAGTCGATTCAGCAAATCCGCGAAGAAAACGATCAATTCATCCGCGATATTGCGGACGGCGCCAAGGAAATCGATCCGAGCACCGGCTTGGCGCTTGCATCCGAGGACGACTTGCGTAAATTCGGCGAGAACTTAAAAAATTTGCTCGCTAACGTAGCCAAAGGCGCGATCGATACGAAGAAGCTGTCGGAAAGCAGCGTGCATGACCTGATCGATAAAGCGAACGAGAAATACAGACACGACCCGATTGATCTTGGCAATATCAAGCCGTTTGATCTGTCGGTCGGACTTGATCCGAACGTACAGAAGGCTAAGCTGGATCGGTTGAAGGAGCTGCAGGAGCAGCGGGAACGAATGAAGCAGCAGGAAAAGCAGCTGGAAGAAATCAAAAAACAGCAGCATGCGGCGTTGGTCGAACGGCTGGAAGCGGAGCGCAAACGTCTGGAGGAAGCGAACCGGAAAGCGCAGGAGGAGCGCGAGCGGCTGGCCCGCGAGCAGTATGAGCGGCAGTTGGCGCAGGAGGAGCGTACGCGCTTCCTGGAAGACCAGCGTAAACATCAGGAGGAGCTCCGCAGACAAGAAGGCGGAGCGCCTGTCCAGCCGAATCCCGGAACGCCTTCGCCAGGCGGCAGCGGGGGAAGCGACAGCGGCGGAGATCCGGGCAGCACGCCGGACACGACCCCGCCGACCGGCACGGTAAAGATCAATAACAGCAGCGAATCCGCGCCGACGACAACGCTGCCTGCGGTTACGCTGTACATCGCAGCATCTTCGGATACGGCGAAGGTGATGGTGTCGGAAGCGTTAGACTTCGCCGGAGCGTCGTGGATTCCGTTCCAGAAGTCGTCCGAAGGGGATTTCATGGCGCTGAGCCATCAGCTGTCGAGCGGATATGGCTCGAAGACGATATATGTGAAGCTGCAGGATGCGGCGGGCAATGTGTCGGCTCCGGTATCGGCGTCGATCGAATACAAGGTTCAGCCGACGGTTTCTCTCCGGACGGACAAATCGGCTCAAGAGATGATGGAGCTGAATGACTGGGATTCATTCCAGCTCGACATCGTCATGAACAACTTTGCGGCAAACGATGCGTTTTATGCAGTCGAGGTTGAGCTTACGTACGGCAGCGAGTTGGATGCTAGCACGTATGGCTACACGGACAGCGGTGACGATTACATTTTCGACCCGGATACGAGCGTAAGTACGGCAGGGCAGCAAAGGAATGGAAATCAGCCTACCGTTTTGACGTATGTAGCGACGAAATTTTCGACGACGGACAATTTGCCTCCGATCAGTTCGGAGAAAAAGCTTGTAACGCTGTCGTTCTCTGCGATGAATGACAGTCAGATCGCCAAGCAGGGAACGATTCAGATTACGAAAGTAACCGTGGTTAATGCAAGCGGCGACGCGATTGCGGGCATTAGCTTTACCGCCAATCCGATCTTGTATCAGGTTGCGGGTTATGCGGGAGGAAATTAAAATGAACCGAACTAACTTCAAGAGAAAGATTGCCGTCGTTCTGGTATGGATGCTGGCAGTCGGCTGCATCGGCTTGTCCGGTATATTCCAGGCAGGCACGGCGGCTGCGCAGTCGGTCGGGGTAACTCTTGCTCCCCCTGTCGCTTGCGAAGAACCGGCCGTGCAACAAACGGTCTATGTATCCGTCTATAATAAGAGCTCCGGGCAGACGTTGTGCTACCAGTCGAGCCTTTTCCAATTAACCGGCAATATCGGCGACCAGATGGAAGTCACCGTGCATATGCCCGAATTCGGGCAAAACGCTTTGATAGAATACCAGTATAATTACGAGCCGTATCCAAGTTATGAATATATGCAATCCCTCAGCCTTAAGCTTTCCGGGAGTTTCATCATCTCGCAAGGAACGAACGCCCTGCAGATCGGGGTCAGAACGAGCAGCAGCTACGGACCGGCGGTATATGCGAAGCCTAGCGGCACGCTGGCATACAGCCGCCATACGGATTCGAACGGAGTGCTGAAGCTGAATCCGGACGGGCAATCTTCACAACCCGGCAGCTATGACTTATTCATCGATTATTTTGGTTATGCGGAATGGGGAGTTCAACTGGTCGACTCCAGCGGACAGCCGTTATCCGGCGTCTCGGCCGTATCTCTGAACAACGACGGCCGCCACTCCTTTCCCCAAGTTCCGGTTCCGGCGGACGGACAAATTTATGCTGTATATACCCCCCCGGGAGGCCAAGGAAACGGACGGATCGAGTCGATTCTGATCGGTCATCTGCCGGATTCGAGCCAAGTCGTCAAGGTTGTACTCGATCCGGAGGGGCAGGCGGATGTTACGCTGGATCAGGTAGTCCGGACGGATGCAACGTTGAACCTGCTTGCGCGGTTTGGCAATCATCTGTACCTGCTGGATAATGAACCCGCCCCTCCGTGGGTTCACAAAGAAATTGTATTGGAAGCGACCCGAAATAGTCCGAACAACCCGACAACAGGCGGAGTCAAGCATTTGTTAACGGTTATATATACGGCGCCTGTGGAACAGAGTCCTTATGAGAACTCTCATTACATACCGATTCATACGGATTACTGGAGAACGGTGACGCTCGTCCATGCGAACCCTGCCTTGCCGGGCAGCGCTCTTTCGAACGTCAGAGTGTATTTGAATCGGGATGACTACCCTTCTTTTAATTCGATGTACACGTATACCGACAGTCAAGGAAAAGCGACTTTTTACGATTTTGACAGTTATTCGGTAGAACTCCCTTATACGTATAATCTGGCTTCGGAAGACGGAGGCAACGGGCACAAGCCTGCACTTATTCAGATCGGTCCCGACTTCTGGAACAACGATACCGGCGAGACGCAGCTTAAAGTAACCGAGTTGAAGCGGCCGGGCAGCGACGATCCGAATTCGGAGTTCCAACTGAAGGATCTGGTCTGGTTCGCGCAAAACTTCCAGTCCCCCGAGTACTTCTACGATATGAACCAGGATGGGGATGTAACCAAGGAAGATTTGAATATTTTGCTCAGAATTCTTGCACCAACTTTACTATTCGATTAACGGACAAAGGAGAGACCCATGAAAAAAAAGGATAAACTGCTCATCGCTCCGTTGCTGGCCGCTTCTTTGTTCCTTGGAGGCACGGCGGCGACCGGCGCCGGCATCGGTTTGGCCGTAACCGGCGGGGAAGGACAACCGCTCTCTCAAGTCACAACGGTCGCAGGCAGAGGCGACTTGGGCGAAGCGAACGGCAAAGCTGCAGATTCCACGTTCCGGGCGCCGTGGAGCCTGCTGGCGCTTCCAGACGGCTCGGTGCTGGTGGCGGATGCGCGCAGCCACTTGATCCGCAAGCTCGCCGCCTCGGAAGTTTCGACTTACGCGGGAATTACGATCGGCAAAGACGACTATTCCTACCCGATCGGCGGGATGATCGACGGCGCGGCAGCCGCTGCGGTATTCCAGCAGCCGAAAGGACTCGCGGCCGATCAAGCCGGCAACGTGTATGTGGCGGATACGGAAAACCATGCGATCCGCAAAATCGGCAAAAACGGCGAGGTGACGACTCTGGCCGGCAGCGGGGTTCTCGGCAGCAAGGACGGGAAAGGGGAGGAAGCCGCCTTTCATACGCCTCAGGACGTAGCGGTGGCTGCTAACGGAACGGTATATGCAGCCGATACGTTGAATCATACGATCCGTAAAATAACCGCAGACGGAACCGTAACGACGTTAAATGCGTTATCGGAGCGCGCCGTGGAAGTGACCCCGGGCCAGCTCGTTCCTGCCGGAGATTATGTTGACGGCCCCTTGAAGTCGGCGAAGTTCAACGAGCCGGCGGGGCTTGCGCTTGACGCGAAAGGCAATCTGTACGTGAGCGATTCCGGCAATCAGGTGATCCGTTATATCGATTTTAGCACCGGCACCGTTACAACGGTGGCCGGCGACAGCAAGACGGCTTACGGAAAAAACCAGATGTATGCAGCCGGCGATTTCGCCGACGGGGAAGCGGGAGCCGCCCGGTTTAATTTCCCGAAAGGACTCGCGGTTACGGCGGACGGAGGTTTGCTTATTGCGGACGCGCTGAACCATTCGGTCCGTTACTTGAAGGACGGTGTCGTCCGCACGGCAGCCGGACAAAAGGATAACGCCGGCGGCAGCCGGGACGGAACGGAACGGTATGCCGGCTTCCATCACCCTGCCGATGTGGCGGTGCTGTATGACGGCAGCATCCTCGTGGCGGACGCCTATAACAACAAAATCAGAAAAATCGCGTTTTATGATCTGCCAGAAGGCATTACTTCGGACGCTATGATTAAAGTTGTATACGGAGGAAGCCCAATCCGTTTCGAAGCGCCGCCGGAGCTGAGCAACGGACGTACGATGGTCCCTGTCCGGGCCATTACGGAAGCGCTTGGCTTTCAAGTTACGTTTAATGTGGATGAGTCGACAGGGGAGAGAACCGTCGATTTGAGCAAGGACGCAGCTACGATCCGCCTGACGATCGGCCAGGAAGAGCTGAAGCGAATCGCGCAAGACTCGACCGTTACTCGTCTGCAGATGGACGTTGCGCCTTATATCCAGTCGGATCTTACGTACGTGCCGGTCCGGTTTTTCGCCGAAGGTCTCGGGTTAAACGTCGAGTGGCACGAAGCGACAAGCACTGTTATTTTGCGGGATAACCGGTAGAAATCAGGATACGTCTTTACTAGGATAACGAGATAGGGAGGAAGCCGTCGATTCGACAGGCTTCTTCTTTTTTTTGTGCGCGAAACGGACCCGAGGACCCATTTTTGCCCGCCGCCTTCAAAACGTTGAAAGTCCGGCCGATATACAAAGATATACAGAAGGCAGAACAGAGAACAGAGGCTTATAGCGTTACTTCCTGATGGAAGGAGGGGCAGCATGGATGATCCGAAGAATGAAGATCCGAAATATTTAAAAAACTATATTAAAGAACATCCGACCAATAAAATGGCGTGGTATTTGTTAGGGCGCCAGTATGCCGCCAAGGGAGAGGAAGGGAAAGCGAACTACTGCTTCGCCCAGGCCGGCGAGGTGTACCGTGCGTTTGAGAACAGCGCCGCCTTTACGAATCCGCTCGAAGACGAAGAACCGGCGGAGGAGACGGCAGACCGGACGGAGCAGACCGTCAACGGCAGGCCGGCTCGCTGGCGTAAAATCGCCGTTGTGCTCCTGCTGCTGCTTCTCGGAAGCCATATTCCGTTTCAGGACGACCGGTTCGAACGGTCTGCGGCGGAAGTGGCGGCAGGCGACCGGCTCGGACAGGATGCACAAAACCCGGCGGTGGAAACGGGCGGCAGTGCCGAATCCGCCGCAGGCGGGAAGTTCGGCGTGGTGTATACCCGGCCAGGCGGCGGTTCCGGTTCCGGATCATCGCGAACGAACCAGATCGCGGATATGCTGAACCGGCTTTACTCCAGATCGCAGGAG
Source organism: Paenibacillus oceani (assembly GCF_014705615.1). Lineage (GTDB taxonomy): Bacteria > Bacillota > Bacilli > Paenibacillales > NBRC-103111 > Paenibacillus_AB > Paenibacillus_AB oceani. Next base: position 50,307 of record NZ_JACXJA010000042.1, on the reverse strand, counting down.
AAAGCCGAATCGCTGCTGCTCGCCGATCCGACATGGAGCGGGGACGGCAGATGGCTGCTGTGGACAGCGCGTACGAAACCGATCGTGACGGCACAGCGGCCGGACCATGCGGCTCCCGACGCCAAGCTTACTTATTACGATGCCGCGGCTTGCCAGTGCGAGCCTGCTGACGCAGCCGCGCCTTCGGCCCAATACGTCAAATGGCAAAATGACGAGCTGCAGAAGCTGATCGTCCGCTCCTCCGCAGCAGCCTATGAGCAGCAAAACGGAAAGCCGCCGGAGCAGATCGAGCAGATGGCACAAAACTACCCGGATAATCTGATGACGGGTTATACCGCTGTGATGAAGAGAGAGTTCGAGGTATGGCTGGCGGAACGGAAAAACGGGCAGTCCGCCACTTCCGGCGGCGAGCCGCAGCCGGGACAACCTTCCGGGACGGCGCCTGCCGCAGCGAATCCGGGGAACGGAGAACTGCTGCCGGCATCGGAAGCTTTGAAGGAGCCGCTGCGCATTATGGTCGATATTACGACACATCGTTTGGCGGTTGTGAGCGGCAATGTGCTGCTGCGCAGCTACCCCGTAGGCTTGGGAGGCGACCGCACGCCGGAAGGTGAATTTCAGATCTCGGAGAAAGTGCGCAATCCGAACGGAAGAGACAACGGTACGTTCGGCAGCCGCGGCATGACGCTCTCCGATACGTTGTACGCGATACACGGCACGAACCAGCCTTCCAGCATCGGCCAAGACAAGTCGCTCGGGTGCATCCGCATGCTGAAGCCGGATGTGGAGGAGCTGTTCGATATGGTTCCGATCGGCACGAAAGTAACGATCGGGCGGGATCTGCCGCTGCCTGACGAGACGCTGCGTGCTGCAGAGCCGCTGAAGCTGCCTTCGGTATCGGACGAGACGAATCCGAACAAAGTATACAAATGGCTGGACTAACCGGCATTTCTAGGACGGCCATCCCGGGTATTGGAGCACATAATCACGGAATTGGACGGCAGAGGGAGTGAGATGTCGGGTCTCGCTCCAGGCTAAGCCGATCGTCCGACGGCACACGGGATCTGCAATTGGCAGGCGGGCGAGGTTCGTCATATCGATGCCCGACACGTGAGGCAGCAGTGTAATGCCGAGACCCGCTTTGACGAATCCGAGGGCACTTACCGCTTCATCGCTCTCGAACGCGATGTCGGGTGCGATTCCCGCTTGTTCGAATGCGTCCTCGAATATAGTCCGCGTCCCGTAACCGCGCTTCAGGACAATAAACGTTTCTTCGGCCAGCTCGTGAAGCGAGACTTGCTCGCGGCCCGCCAGCTTGTGACCGGCCGGCACGACGACATACATATCTTCCGTCCACAGCTGTGCCCATTCGATCCCGGGTCTTGTTTCTGTAATCGAAGACATGCAGAAATCAAGCTCGCCCTGCTCCAACTGATCCAGCATGACACTTGTGGAGTTTTGGAACAGCTGAAAATGAATTTGGGGGTATAGCTGAAGAAAGGACCGTACCAGATTGGGGACGGAGCTAAAGCCGAGCGTCTTCAAAAAAGCGAGAGAGACCGTTCCGCGATCCGGGTCTTGCAGCTCTGCAATTTCCCGCTTGGCGTCAATGATTTCCTGGAGCACGCGCGTCGTTCTCCGGTAGAACATTTCGCCGTAACGATTCAGCTTCACCTGCCTTCCGATCCGGTCGAACAAAGGGACTCCCAGCTCCTGCTCCAGCTTGGCGATCGAGCGGCTTAAGGTCGGCTGCGAGACAGCCAGTTTGTCCGCTGCGCGCGTAAAATGCTCCTCCTGCGCCACGATTTGAAAATACTCCAGCTGCTGCCATTCCATCATTTCGTCTCCTTACATCACGTATTCTATTGATTACATAATAACATCGAATAGATAGAGATTATACATTGGACGTCATGCGCAATCCGGTGTTTAATGAGAAGTAGCGGGAATGAAGCTGGAAATTAAAGCAGGATTCGAAGGATGATCTGCCTATGAGGGAGGATGTCCATGATCAAGTGCGGAATGAGTGAGCTCGTAATAACGCCGCCGCTTGGCAGTCCCATACCGGGGGCGGGGAACGAACGCATCTCGACGGGAGTCAAGGACGATCTGTTCGTCAAGGCGCTGGTGCTTGAATCGGACCGGATCACGGTCGTGTTTCTTGTTCTGGACGCAATCGATATCGCCAGGCCGGACGCGGAGGCGATTCGCCGCAAGGTGCAGGAGCAGACCGGCATCGCATACGAGCATATCATCGTTTCGGCGACGCATGCGCATACGTCGGGTCCGACGATCGAGACGAGTTATGTGAAAGCGGTGGACGCCGCCTATGTGCAGTGGATGATTCAAAAAGCTGCGGATGCGGCAGCAATTGCTTATGCCAGCCGGCAGGAGGCGCGGATCGGCTTCGGTCTCGGAGCGGAACGCGACATCGCGTTCAACCGCAGATTCCGCATGCGGGACGGATCGGTCCGCACCAATCCGGGCATCGGCCATCCGGATATTGTCGGACCGGAAGGGCCAACCGATCCCGACGTTCCGGTAATCCGCATCGACGATCCCGAAGGCCGCCCGATCGGGATCGTTACGAACTATGCTTGTCATGCCGACGTGGTGGGCGGACTGGAATACAGCGGCGATTACCCCGGCGAATTAAGCGCGGCGCTCAAGCGCGTGTACGGCGATCAGGCGGTCAGCCTCTTTTTTCAAGGGGCGAGCGGGAATATCAATCATATCGACGTCAGCGGACGAATAACGTTTGACCGGTCGGTGCATTACAAGAAAATGGGCCGGATTCTGGCGGGAGAAGCGATCCGCACGCGGGAAAAAGCGGAGACGCACGCAAGCCTCGATATACGAGTCGAACGTGTGTTCGTTCCAATCCGCTACAGGAAGCCATCGGAGGAAGAATTGGCGGTTGCGGGGCAGGTGCTGCAAGCGGAGGAGCGTTACCCCAGAAACGAGGTAAACTTCGCCCGTCAGGCGATGGAGCTTGCGGCACGGGAGGAAGAGGAGACGGAGGCTGAAATTCACGCGGTCGGTTTCGGACCGGATACGGCGCTCGTTTGCCTGCCTGCCGAACTTTTCGTCGAGTTCGGTCTTGCGATCAAACAAAGCTCCCCCTTCCGGCTCACGATCGTGAACGAGCTGTCCAATGGTTCGGTGAGCGGTTATGTGTGCACGCCCGAGGCGTACGGCAGCGGAGGGTACGAGAACCGGCTCCGGAAATACAGCAGGCTGCAGCCGGAGGCCGGGGAGCGGTTCGTACGGCGGGCGTTGGAGCTGTTGGAGAAAGTAAAGCTGGGTTATGCAGACGCAAGCGCAAACGCAAATGCATCAGACAAGGAGCATGAATGAAGCGAGAGACGATGAAACGAAGAGACGGCACCCGAAGCCAAGCAGCGTGAGCGGTTACCCGAAGCGACAAAATCCCCGTCAGCGGCTTGCCGTCTGTACGGGGATTTTGCTGTGTGGGGGTCCGGGTTCGAGCCTAAGGATTCCAGATCAGCAGAATAATCATAAACAAAACAAAAGCGGCAAGGATCGAGCCGACCCAGATGATCGCCTTCTTGTTCAGTTTATCCTTCTTTTTGTAGGAGTAGCTTGGTTTCCGGTTCGCCAAATGAATCAACCTTCCTTCCGAACATGCCCAGCATGCATTTAAGCCTATTATAGCAAAAGAACAGCCGCCCTGAAAGGGCTTTCAATCGCAAGGGTTGTCAACACTCCCGAAATGATATCCGCCACTTTCTTTTTGCTTCAGAAACAGATAAACTGTTCGATAGAGTCCAAGACAGAACGGAGTGTACTTCTCATGCTTTACCGCACTATTGCCAAACCGGTATTGTTCCGGCTTGATCCGGAGAAAGCCCATCATGTCACGGTGGACGGGCTGGGTGCCGCCACCCGCGTTCCCGGCATGACCGGGGTGTTGCAAGGCCTGTTCGGAGTTGTCAGCAAGCCGGAGACGACCGTTTCGTTATGCGGATTGACGTTTCCGAATCCGGTCGGCTTGGCCGCCGGGCTTGATAAAAATGCAAAGGCGGTTCGCGGCTTTGCCTCGCTCGGCTTCGGGTTTATGGAGGTCGGGACGGTAACGCCGAGACCGCAGCTGGGCAACGAGAAGCCGAGATTGTTCCGGCTGCCGAGCGATGATGCGCTTATTAACCGGATGGGCTTCAACAATGTCGGCGCGAGGGTGATGGCCGCCCACTTGAGGCAGGCGGGAGCCCAGCGTATTCCGGTCGCAGTGAATATCGGCAAAAACAAGGATACGCCGAATGAGCTGGCCGAAGAGGATTACCGGATCTGCGTCCGCGAGCTGTATCCGTACGGCGACTTCTTCGTCGTGAACATCAGCTCGCCGAATACGCCGGGACTGCGCAACCTTCAGCATGGAGCGGAGCTGCGAAGCCTGGTCGCCGCAGTCAAAGACGAGATGCAGCAGCAAAGCGCCGCGAAGAAGCTGCCGCTGAAGCCGGTGTTCGTGAAGATTGCGCCGGACGTCACAGGCACCGAGCTTGAATATATGGTCGAGACGCTCGCCGCCAGCGGCATCTCCGGGGTGATCGCCACGAATACGACGATCGGCCGGGAAGGACTGACCCATCCTCATGCGAAAGAAACCGGCGGCTTAAGCGGTAGGCCGCTGACCTCGAAGTCGACGGAAGTGATCCGCACCGTCTACCGGCTTACCGGCGGCAAGCTACCGATCATAGGCTCCGGGGGTATATTTACGGCGGAAGACGCATATGAAAAAATACGGGCGGGGGCCAGCCTCGTCGAAGTATATACGGCTCTGATCTATAAGGGACCGGAGCTGCTGAGGGAACTAAACGATGGATTGCTCCGCTTATTGCAGCGTGACGGCTATACGCATATTTCGCAAGCCGTAGGCGCGGACGCGAAGGCGTGACAACGTTTCAGGAGGCGGGCGTATGGACAGCAGGGATTGGAAAAAGTTTTTGATTCCATACGAACAGTCGGTCGAGGAGCTGAAAGTGAAGTTCAAGACGCTCCGCACAGAGATGAAGGCGCGGGATGAGTATTCCCCGATCGAATTCGTGACGGGAAGAGTGAAGCGGATCTCAAGCATATTGGATAAGGCGAAACGGCTTCATGTACCGATGGACCGACTGGAGGAAGGGATCGAGGATATAGCCGGAATCCGCATCATGTGTCAATTCATCCAGGATATACAGCGGTTGTCGGAGCTGATCCGGCAGCGGAAAGACATGTCGGTTATTTACGAGAAAGATTATATTACCAACTACAAGGAAAGCGGCTACCGCAGCTACCACATCATCGTAGAATACCCGGTTCAGACCTCGCTCGGTCAAAAAAACGTATTGGCCGAACTCCAGATCCGGACGCTGGCGATGAACTTCTGGGCGACGATCGAGCATTCGCTCAGTTACAAATATAAGGAAAGATTGCCCGAGCAGGTAAAGCTGAGGCTGCAAAAAGCGGCCGAGGCGGCTAACGCGCTCGATCAGGAGATGTCGAGCATCCGCAAGGAGATTATGGATGCCCAGAAGCTGTTTGAAGATAACTCCAACCTGGTGTCGAAGGTGTTGAACCATATTCAGGACTTGTACTACTACCACCGGGTTCGCGAAGCGGCTAACTTTCAACTGAAATTTAACGAGCTGTGGGAGTCGGAAGACATCTGGAATTTGCGGCTGCTGTCTTTGCAGGTCGAGGAAGCGGTTCTCCGAGCCAAAAAAACGGACCCGACGTGAACGTCAGCCGGCGAGCATTATCGGTTTGTGCCCGAGCCCCTCATATTCGCCGCCGGCGTCTGATGAGCGGGCTCCTTTCCTTCAATCGATCGCTGGAGGCGAAGTTATGTTTATCGGTTATGATAATCTGTACATCGAGTTTTTGTACTACTTTAACGTAGAGCGGGACTATTTCGAATGTCATGAGGTGATGGAGGAGCTCTGGATGGAAGAGGGACGCAATCCGCTTCATCAAGGGCTGCTTCAGATTGCAGTCGCTTTGTACCATCACCGCAACGGCAACGTCGGCGGGGCGATCAAACTGTTCAACCAAGGAATCGAGAAGCTGCAGTTTTACCCGAAGATGACGATGGGGATCGATCTGGGCAAGCTGCTGGCGGACTCAGAGGCGTATTTGACGAAGCTGGAACAGATCGACGAGAAGCCGTTCGACTTCTACGATCTCGATATTGCGATCGTCCATTCCGAGCTGGCTGCGATGGTCGAGGAGCTGAAGCAGTTTCCACCGGTAAAGGAGGATTGAAGGGCAAAGGGCGGATGCTTGGCGGATAAAGGCAGATTCCAGCCCGCGACAGGCAGGGCGACGCCAGTTGTCCGGAGAAAAACAACAGCGGCCGTCCCGACCGGGAACAACCGCTGTTGCGTCTGCCTTGCGACGATGTGCTGGCTTGCTTAAACTTACTTTTTCTTGGCGTCTTCGAAAAAGGTCTTGAACGTATCGCTCGAATGACCAGGCTGCCCGTCATGGCTGACGCCGCCTTCGAGACGCTGGACTTCCTTGCCGCCCTTGTAGTAGATGAGCGTTGGCGTTGCCGTAATCTTAAATTCGTTCCAGCCGGCTTCGTATTCCCACACGTTCAACTGCTTCAGATCGACCCCGGCATCCTTGGCGATCGGGTTCAATACCGGTGTAGTCGCCCGGCAGTGGACGCACGTCGTCGAGAAATAGTAGACGTACATATCTTTCTTGTCGTCCAGCGCCGCCTTCAGATCCGCCGGCTTAATAATGTTCTGGTAGTTCGGATCGTTCAGCTGGGCGAGCGTCTCCGGACGCAGCTTGGCGCCTTCGACTCCGTACAGCTGCTTAGCTTTCTCATTTGTCGCCGCATCGATCTTGCTGGCGCGGGATTGTTCCTTGGCCTTTTCGCTTTGTTGATTTACAATGAACAATAGAGCGAAAAGCGCTACAATGACTCCCAAATAAATCATTAGCTTTTTCACAAATTCACCTCAAGATGATCAAGTTTGGGGCACACCATTCTATTACGTATTCTACCTCCACTCCTTGTTTTCCTCCCGGACAAGTCTGGGAAAAAGATGATCATTTTATGAACAAAGCAAGCATCGCCTGCCCTGCATCAACGTTTCCCGCCCGGATGGACGAAATCGCCGGACGGGATGCTGAACAACGAATACCGGCAAGCTGGAGGTCGACTTCAATGGGGAAAAAACTTAGACTGGATAAAATCCTTGCGCATATGGGCTACGGCTCCCGAAGCGAGATCCGAAGACTGGTCAAGCAGGGAAACGTAGAAGTCGGAGGCAAGGTCGTCAAAGATTTCGGGCTGCAGGTCGATCCCGAGCAGGAGACGGTAACGATCGGTGGAGAACGGGTCGAGTTTCGCGAGTTTATCTATTTGATGCTGAACAAGCCGCAAGGAGTCGTCTCGGCCACGGAGGATACGAGAGACCGTACGGTGCTTGACGTGCTGGAAGGCGAATACGTTCATTTCGAGCCGTTTCCGGTAGGACGTCTGGATAAAGATACGGAAGGGCTGCTGCTTCTGACCAATGACGGCAAGCTTGCCCATAATTTGCTGTCCCCCCGCAAGCATGTGCCCAAAACGTATTTTGCCGAAGTCGAGGGGGCTGTCGGAGCTTCCGATGCTGCGGCTTTCGAGAAGGGGGTTGCGCTGGACGACGGTTATGTGACGATGCCGGCCAAGCTCGTCGTTTTGGCGGAGGGCGACCCTGCCGCCGGCCGGGTATCCAAAATCGAGCTGACGATTACGGAAGGGAAGTTTCATCAAGTAAAGCGGATGTTTCAGGCGGTCGGCAAAAAAGTCGTGTTCCTAAAACGGATCTCGATGGGACCGCTGCTGCTCGATGAGCACCTGGCGCCGGGACAATTCCGGGAGCTGACCGAGGAGGAGCTGGCGCAGTTGAAGGGCGATGCGGGACATTAACCGCAAATTCGTATACAAGGCGGATAAACAGATAAAGAGGGAGAGAAACGATGAACTACAGGCTGATTGCACTCGATGTGGACGGAACTTTGCTGAACGACCGGTACGAGCTTACGGAAAGGACGAAGCGGACGGTTCGGGACGTCCACGAAGCGGGCGCGACGATCGTGCTGTGCACCGGGCGCTCGCCGGTTAATACACTGCCGATCATGGAGGAGCTGGGCCTGGAAGGGACGCTTATTACGCATAATGGAGCTGCGACCGTCCTCTCCTCCGATCGGAGTGTAGTTGCGGAATGCCCGTTCGAGATGGAACAGCTGCATCCGCTGATCCGGTACTGCCGCGAGCACCGGGTCCACATGGACTTGTGCACGCCGTTCAACTCGTTTGTCGAAGGGGCGATCGGGGAGACGGAGACGGCGATGTATGCGAAATTTATGCTGGAGCCGTCGCGGACGGACGATCTTGCCCGGTTGTCTGTCTCTCCCGTCAAATTTACCGCGTTCGCCGATAAAGAAACGATGGACCGGGTCGAGCGCGATTGGCTGGCGATGGAGCTGCCGCTGGCGATTATCCGCAGCGGCGATTACTTCATCGATGTGATGCATCCGGAGGCGACCAAGGGTAACTCGCTGAAGCGGCTGGCCGATTCGCTCGGCATCGACCGCTCCCAGGTGATGGCGATCGGCAATTATTTCAACGATGTGGAGATGATCCGGTTTGCCGGCCTCGGAATTGCCATGGACAATTCGCCGGACGGCGTAAAGGAGGCGGCCGACGCCGTCACCGCCTCCAACAACGAAGACGGCGTGCATCTGGCATTGGTCCGGCATGTGCTGGAGGCCGGAGAACTGCTGCATACCAAAAAGGATTGACGCCCGGAGGCGCCAATCCTTTTTGGTTATACAGGAACACAGGCGTTGCCGTTTCCTGTGACGAACGGAGCTCCCCCAAAAGCGGCAGCCGTTCGTTGCGGAGCACAACCGCGCTTTCGGGGGCAGTGTTACTGCCAAGAGGGTGATCTTATTTGCTGTCTCTTCGTAAGCGAATGTGGACAGAGCCCGATATTAGTAGATGAACGGACGGGATACGATCACCAACAGGATGAACAGAACAAGAATAACGCCAGTCGACGTGACAAGTCCTCCAACTCCAGACATTGCAATTCCTCCCCTAGTGATTGTATTCCCGGATGCGCCCTGCGGTTCCATGCAGGTGCCGGCGGGCATTGACTGTAAGGTTACGCACCCGGTATACAAATAACATATGGCGACGGACGCACAAAGGACTGGACATTTGCCCGTACGCATAGAAATTAGGCGCGCTTAGGATAATAAAGGGGGAAATGGGATTTTACCGAAAGGGGACAGATCAAAGTGGCAGCGATCACCTATAGGCCTGACCTGAAAACGGCCGGCGGAGAAGTAACCGAACTCCTTCTGGACGGTACGTTCGTCGGAGCGATGACCCTGGTATACCGGGAAGGCCAGCGATTGTCCGGCTCGATTCAGCTCGATAGCGAGTCGTTATCCGCCGTCTCGGAGAACCTCGCGCTCCGCGCCGCCAAAGATTACGTTAGGCAGTTGGCGGATGCGCTGCAAGTCCGGGAGTGCGAAGTGATCGTTACCTGCAGCGCTTACGAACACCTCCTGTCTTCCGAGTCCGGCGAGGAGGACCCGTACGGACGATATGACAAGGTCCGGTTCCACGATGACGAGGACCTGGAGGTTACCGATATCGATCCGGACGAGATCGATACGATGGAGATGGTTTCCCGGTTCGGGAACATGGACTGGGAGCTGGTTATTATCGGGGAAACCCGCAACCGGGTCGAATACCATCTGTACGACCGCGACGGAGATCTGCTTGCGGAATCGACGGTCCGTTTATTCGGAGCGGATGCGGTCGGGGAGATCGAATGGAAGGTCGAACCTTCGGACGAGGCGACCGAACATTTGGCCGATCTGATCGTATCCGATTTTAATCCCGACGAAGTCGACACGTTCGTGCTTCATATGAAATTCGACGACAGGATCGTCGAGACGATCGAGCTGACGCATGAGGACTTGCTTGATGAGCACGGCTGGCTGGCGGACAGGGAACTGGAACTGGAGCCGGAGCTGGTGATGCCGGAGCCGGATAGCGGAAACAACTATTCGGTCATTCTGGTCCGGGACGACGGAGATACGCTAACCTACGACTTGTATGAGCAGTCTCACGGCGGACTGCCGGTCGGTCAGGCGACCGTCGACACCAGCAGCTGCGAGCTGACCGGCTTTATCGATTTCCGTCATCCGGAAAGTCCGGAGGACCGGGAGCTGATCGGGATGCTGCTTATGCGCGAGCTCGATAAAGAACGGGAATGCCGGTCGCTTAACTTGACGATGCTGGTGAACAACAAACGAATCGACGAAATATGTTTCGGTACGGAAACGCTGCATTAAGCCGGTGATTTCCGTTCGCGGCGCAGACGGGCATCTCCGGTTGATCGGGAGGTGCCCGTTTTTTCATGACCGACTGCCGAATAGGGAGAGATGAGGCGTTGATCGAATTTACCCCGGAATGCGCAGCCCTTTCGGCAAATGGTTTTTGATTAAACCATCGCTTGCCTTGCCCCACCCCAGCGGGAAGCCTTCGACCGTTACCGCCGTCCACCCCGATAAATCGTCTGCGGCGGCGATCGTCTCGCCTCTCAAGTAGCCGCTGAGCTCGGGGCTGTCCGCAGCGTAGTCGGCGGTATGCCGGCACATGCCGGCTGTGACGGCGAGTGCCAACGAATGAGCGGGCTCGGCGCGGTTTTTTTTGATATGGGCGAGATGAAGTCCCGGCCGTAGCGTCTTGAGGCCGTTCAGATCGGCTGCCGAGAGCTTCAGGCCGGGAGCCGCCGGAAGCACGTACAGCTGATCGCCGAACAGGACGGGCTCGCCCTGCGGCGGTTCGAAGCCCGGAACCGTCTCCTTCATCATCGCGTCCGCGAGCTTTACGGCTTCCCGCAGAAGCTTATCCGGCGGTTCCGCCCCGCCCTTGCCGCGCCGGCCCTGATTGCTGCGGGAGCCGGAAGAGACAGGTGCTGCGCTGTCCCCGCTTTTGCGCAGCAAAGCCGCGAAATGCCCTTCTCCGCGAACCCGGTGAGGCCACAGCCGCTCGATTTTTAGTACCGAGAAGGCAGGGTGGGCTTGCGTAAACCGTTCGAGGACTTCTTCGTTTTCTTCGCGGTTAAACGTACAGGTGGAGTAAACGAGCGCTCCTCCGGGCTTCAGCATCAACGCTGCGGATTCCAGAATGTCCAGCTGGCGGTCGGCGCACATCCGTACATGGTCTGGTGACCATTCGGCGACGGCGTCCGGATCTTTGCGGAACATTCCTTCTCCGGAGCAAGGGGCGTCCAGCATAATCTTATCGAACGCGGCGGGAAACTTGCGGGCCAGCTCGTCCGGCGACGCGCTCGTGACGACGGCGTTTGCGACGCCCATCCGTTCCACGTTTTCGGACAATATTTTGGCCCGGGCCGGGTGGATTTCGTTGGCCATCAGAACGCCGCGGTTGCCCAGCTTGCCTGCGATTTGCGTCGTTTTGCCGCCGGGAGCGGCGGCCAGGTCGAGAACGATGTCTCCGGGCTGCGGATCGAGCAGCTCGGCGGAAGACATCGCGGACGGCTCTTGAATATAATAAATACCCGCTTGATGGAACGGATGCTTCCCGGGTCTGGCCGACTCTTCATAATAGTAACCGTCCGGACACCACGGTACCGGGCTAAGGCCGAACTGACGGAATATCGGGTCCAGCCGCGGATCGTCTGTAAGTCGCCCCGTTGTCGCTTTTAGCGGATTCAGTCTGAGCCCGAGCAAACGGGGCAGTTCGTAGGTTTGCAGGAAAGCGCCGGCGTCATCCCCCAGTTGGGAGCGAATCCGGTCTATAAAAAGGGGAGGGAGCTGTATCATTCCGTTTTTTCTCCTTCGGTATCGGGGCTAGTCGCTGTTAGAGTTCGTTAAAATGCACAAGAAGGCGTCAACCTTTCTCTAACAAGAACATGATTATTATACTCGCCGATGAGGCCGGAGAAAAGTTTTTTGCTGCAGCGGAAGGAGAACCAGGAGTGGAGCGGGGATTAACCGTAGGGGAGCCGGACCGAGATAGAAGCCTGCCGTGTAAAAAAGATCCGGCTGAACAAAGCTGTTCATCGCGTGCGACCTGCAGCGTAGGCGACCGCTTATCCTGCGGCGGAAAGCGTCCGGTTTCGGTTTTGTAAAAATGAAATCAAAAAAGCCGCAATCGCGGCTTTTGAGTGTTTACGTGGATTGTAGAAGTCCATTCCGAGCTTACCCCGGAAGAGGCAAGAGTGGCCGGCGGCCAGCGCCCCCAGACCCCTTTTTCAAAACAGAGATGTGCAGCTCCGTATGGTGTGTTACCTCTCGGCGGGCAACGCATGTTTGGAGGCGGCGGGCATATTCGAAGAATATTTAACCACTTTGTTTTTGCCGGTCGTTTTCGCTGCGTACATCGCCTGATCCGCCTGCGCGACCAACTGCTCGGCGGTAATCCCTTTGCGGGATTTGGTGTAGCCGACGCTGACCGTCACTCCGGCATCGCTCTCGACGCGCGCCCGCACTTTCTCGGCGAACTTGGCCATATCAACGGAGGAGTCGGTTACGAGAATGACCATTTCTTCACCGCCGAACCGGCCGGCAATCCCGATATCTTCGCTTTCCTCGATCATGATGTTCGCTACTTCCTTTAACGCTTCGTCGCCGGCCTGATGACCGAGCGTATCGTTCAGCTTCTTGAAGTTGTCGATATCGCTGAACAGCACCGACACCGTGTAGCCGTGCTTGATATACTGCGCCGCCCGGCCTAGCAGAAACCGGCGGTTGTATAGCCCGGTCAAGCCGTCCGTTATCGAGGAGCGGTAGCTAGCCTGCATCAATTCCACGATTCGTTCGAACAGCAGCAGGAACAGGATAAAATAATACAGCAGCGGCACATACAGCTCGGCCAGCGTAAGGAAGACGTGCGGCTCTTCCATCATATACAGATTGACCAGGTGCGACAAATGGACGATAAAATAGACAAACAGTCCGAACTTGTACGTCCGTGCTTGCCCGATCCGGTCCGGAATCGTCAAATAACAGACGAACAGGATCAGCAGCAGAAACAGATCGAGGCCGATCTGCTCGAGCGTGGCGATCTGTTCCGGAGACCCGGCGAACAAGCGCGGCACATTGATCCGGAATGCGGCTAGCACAACCGTAACGATCAGCGTAAAATAAAAATAAAGGTGATGACGACTTTTTGTGGAATTATATAGCTGGTAGATCGCCCGGTTGATCATCACAAAAGCGGCGACTTCGAGCGTCTGTACGAAGAGGTCGGCCCAACCGGCAGGCTTGTCAGGAGTCAGCGCGAGCGCGATTTGCAGCACATATTGGATGACAAAAGCGAATACCGCTACCGTCAGCGACAAGTAAGCTTTGCGCCGGCGGCTGGTGAACAGGCGGACCGACATGACCAGAATCATGATCAGAATGACCAGAATGCCGGTATACGAATACACCTGGGCGTACGTTCCGATAAAAAGCGCAGATAAACTCACAATGGCCTCCGTTCATTCGACTCGATTCGACTACATTATATCATCAGAACGAATAAACATCGACGGACAATTTTTTGTTTGTATCCGAAGTTTCTGCCGGTGCCGTATCCCCAGCGAAGGGACGGCGGTTTTCGACTGCTTAGACCATCATCATTCACCATATGGGAGAGACTAGCGAGATGAACATGCTGCAAGCGTTATTTTTTCCTCCGGAACAGCCCGGAGGGGTATCATCCATGATTCCGTATATTCAGCATTCGTTTTTGGATAAAGGGTGGGAGATGGAGCTGTTCTCGCTCCCGAAGAGAATCCGTGCCAAAGGGACGGAGGAGGTCCGCTTCGAATCGTTCGATTGGCGGCAGTATGCGGGCAACCCGGTCGTTGACAAATACATTCAAACCTTCAAAGATTACGTGTGGTGGACCCGGATGCGCATCCGGAAGCGGTACGATCTCATCCATGCCCATCATCCGATCGCGGCGCTCGCTATGAAGCAGCTGTTCCCGGATACGCCGGTGCTGGCTACGATTCACTCCAGCTACGAGAAGGAGCTGATTTTGAACGGCAAGATTTTGCCCGGCGGCCCGGAAGAAACGTTTCTGACCAAGCTGTACGGCGAGCTGGAGCACCAGGTCAACGGCATCGTGACCGTCTCGCAGTCGTTCAAGGCATACTTGGGCGGATATGTTCAGAAGGGAGAAGCGATCGGCGTTATCCCGAACGGCTTCGACGAGCGGAGGTTCCGGCCGGTCGCTCACGATAATGCCGTTCCCCAGCTGATCTCGGTATGCCGCCTCGTCCCGGCCAAAGGGATCGACGTCCTGCTTCAGGCTTGCTCGGAGCTTAAGAAACGCGGCTTCCCGTTCGTGCTTCATCTGATCGGGGACGGTCCGATCCGCGAGGAGCTGGAGCGGATGGCGGTGGAGCTGAACATTTACGAGGAAACGATTTTTTACGGCTATATGCTGCATCCCGAGGAATTTATGCCGTTTTTCGATATTTTCGTGCTTCCGTCGAGGGCGGAAGCATTCGGTTCGGTCTTCGCGGAAGCGGCGTTATGCTGTCTGGCGCTGGTAGGCACCGATGTCGGCGGAGTGTCCGAGCAGATCGAAGACGGCGTGAACGGGCTGCTCGTGCCGGTTGACGAGCATGCGGCGCTCGCCGATGCGCTCGAGAAAGTGATGACCGATCCGGACTACCGGTACCAATTGGCCCGCTCCGCATGGCTCAAAGCCAAAAGCTCCTATTCGCTGAACCGGGTAATCGGACAGCTACAGCAGCAGTACAGCCTCGTCATGGGCAAACGGTAACCAACCGCAACCGACAACCGGATACAAGGCTGCACCCCGCTGACGAGCGCTCCGTTCGAATGCGGGGTTTTTGCGTGTACGGACAGGACGGCGGCCAACAGCCTCGTCTGAGGGGGAAAAACGGGCCCTGTACATTGACGCAGCGTCAACGTTTACAATAGGCGGAGGAGGGACCGAGATGAAGATTAAAGAAATAGCGGACCGGCTGGACGTATCCGCCCGTGCCATCCGATTTTACGAGCAGAAAGGGCTCGTGCAGCCGGCCAAGGAAAGCGCGAACGGTTATCGGACGTTCTCGGAGGAAGACGCCTGGAAGCTGCAGACGATCGTCTCGCTGAAGGAGATCGGCTTCCGTCTGAACGACATCGCACCGGTGCTTCGGAATATCAGGAGCGGCGACGGGGAAGCGGTGCTGGAATTTCTGGAGGCGCAGCGGAGCGCGATGTACGCCAGGTGGGTCGAGACCCGGCAGATGATCGAGACGCTGGAGCGGGTCATCGAGCGGGCGTCGGGCGAGGAAGGATTGTCCGGCACGGATCTGGCGGAGATGGCCGAGGGCGTGAAACAGTTGAAGGCGGCGCGTGCGGACTGGAAAGATATGTGGAATTATGACGTGCTCGCCGAATCGTTCGACCGACTTGCTTCCGAGGCCGGAGAGACCGGCTTCGGCGCGTCGTACCGCCCGCTGCTCGAGCTGGCCGCACAGCGGATCGCCCCGGCGTCCGGGGAGCGCGGACTCGATGCGGGAACCGGCACCGGCAATCTGGCCGGGCTGCTTGCTTCGAGGGGAGCGCGGATGGCGGGAATCGATCAATCGCGGGAGATGCTGCGCCGCTGCAATAGCAAATATCCCGAAGTGGAGACGAAGCTCGGGAACGTGCTGGCGATCCCTTATTTCGATTCCACGTTTCACTTCGTCGCATCGAGCTTCGCTTTACAGCATCTGCACGGCCGCCAGCTTCCCGCAGCAATCCAGGAGATGGACCGCGTCCTCCGTCCTGGAGGGCGGATGGTCATCGTCGACCGCTTTCACGAGGGGGCACGGAGCGCTCATCCGAAGTCGATGCTGCGGGCCGCCGATCCGCTGCCGCTGCTGGAGCGGCTGGAAGCTTGGGGGTACGAGATCCGGAAGGAGCTGCTGGAAGATTCGCTTGGCGTCATCACGGCCAATAAGCCATAACGGATTTCAGCTGATGAGAACACTTGTGCCTGTATCCGATCCTTTGTACAATGGAGTCAGTATCTAAGAGATTCGCACGGATCGGAGGGGGAGAACGTTATATGAGATCATTCCGGTTCATTCATGCCGCGGACTTGCATTTGGACAGCCCGTTTAAGGGGCTGTCGGCGCTGCCTTCCGCCATACGCGAGCGGATACGCGAATCGACATTCCGGGCGCTCCGGCATCTGGTCGAGCTTGCCGTAACCGAGCGGGCCGACTTCGTTCTGATCGCAGGCGACGTCTACGACTCGGCCGACCGCTCGCTTAAGGCGCAGCTGAGGTTTCAGAGCGCCGTCGGACTGTTGGCGGAGCGGGGCATTCCGGTGTACGTCATTCACGGCAATCACGATCCGGACGACGGTAACGGCGCGTCGCTGCGCTGGCCGGATACGGTCCGTTTTTTTTCGTCGGGGGAGCAGGCGGATGCCTTCGTAGTCCGGGATCGGTCGGGTGCCGATCTGGCTTGCGTACACGGGTGGTCGTATCCGACTTCCGCCGTAACGGACAATCCGCTCGCCCGGTTCGGAGCCCCCAAGCCGGGGCTGTTCAATATCGGCCTGCTTCATGCCAACGTGGACGGGGATGCGGGTCACGACAATTATGCGCCATGTTCCGTAAAGGAACTGCAGAGGACGGGCTTCGACTATTGGGCGCTGGGGCACATTCATACGCGGGCCGTGCTCAGCGAAAATCCGGCGATCGTATATCCGGGTAATATTCAGGGGAGGAGCGTCCGCGAGACGGGGCCGCGCGGCTGTTGTATCGTAGACGTATCCGAATCCGGAAGTACGGCGATATCGTTCCGCCCGCTTGATGCGGTCAGGTGGCATACGGCGGCCGTGTCGATCGAAGGACTCTCGACGGAGCAGGAGCTGCGCGACCGGCTGGAGGAAGAGTTGCGTCTGTGCGAGGAGCGGTCGGGGGGCCGGCCTGCGATCGTCCGTTTTCGGCTGAACGGACGGGGGCCTTTGCATAAAACGCTAAGGAAGCCCGGGCCGCTGCTCGAATTAACGGAGGAGTTCCGGGAGCTGGAGCGCCGTAGGGCGGAATCGTCCGAACCGGACTCGCCGTTCGTCTGGATCGAATCCGTGGACGTCGCTACCGCGTCCGAGCTCGATCCGAAGGAGGCTGCGAATCGAAACGGGTTTATCGGCGACATGCTGCAGCTGTCGGCAGGTCTGGCCGGTGACGGGGACAGCCTGAGGTCGCTTATCGAGGAGGCGCTCCAGCCTCTGCTCGCCCATCCGAAGGCGGGACCGCTGGCCGAGGCGATGGCTGCTGACGAACGGGAGGAGTGGCTGAAGGCGGCGGAATCGCTCGCTCTCGGACTGGTCGCCGAAGAGGAGGGCTGGGACGAATGAACATTCGCGGTATAAGGCTTGATTCCTTCGGCTCGTTACGCGACCGGCGCTACGAGCTCGGCGGCCCGATCACGCTGTTTTACGGCCCGAATGAAGCCGGCAAAAGTACGCTGATGGCGCTTATTCGCGCCGTGCTGTTCGGGCAGCCAACGAGAGGAGCAAGTGCGGACAAGTATGAGCCAACGCTCGGAGGGGCTTACGGAGGCGCTTTGACCTTGGAACTGCCGGATGGCTCCGTAATCCTGGTGGAGCGAGCGTTCCAGGGAGAGTCCGGCGGACGGGGGAAAGCGGCGTCCGCCGGCCGGGTGCGATTAACCCGGCTGCACGGAGGCGCTCATCATGTCTCGGCGTCCGGGCCAAGCAGCCCGGCGGAAGACGAAGCGGCGCTGCGCGCCTTGCTGGGAGGCGTGCAGGGCGAGCTGTTCCGCAGCGTTTTTGCCTTTAGCTTGACGGAGCTGCAGGAGCTCGGCACGCTGCAATCCGAGGAAGTGGCCGCTTATTTGTACAACGCCGGCTGGGGAGCGGGCGGAGGGGCGATCCTGTCCGCGGAACGAAGGCTCGC
Organism: Paenibacillus oceani; assembly: GCF_014705615.1. GTDB lineage: Bacteria > Bacillota > Bacilli > Paenibacillales > NBRC-103111 > Paenibacillus_AB > Paenibacillus_AB oceani. The sequence goes on along the minus strand of NZ_JACXJA010000042.1, from coordinate 32,335 downwards.
ACAGGATATGGACCGGCTGTACCGGCCCCGCGGCAAAACCCAGGAGCTGAACTTGCTGCTGAAACGGTGGGAGCAGGAACAGGCCGATCTTCGAAGAAGCAAGGAGAGTTTGGCGTTATACCGGAAATGGACGGAGGAGCTGGAGGGCGCCGATCGGGATATCCGGGAGGCGGACGAGCAGCTTCGCACGGTGCGTCAGAAGGCGGCGAGCTTGGAGAGGTGGCTGCGTGCCCGCGACCATGGGCTTAGGCTGGAGGCCGTAGAGCGCAGGCTGGGAGAGCTGCCTCCGCCGGAGAAGTTTCCGCACGGCGCTTTATCTCGATTCGAGGCGATGCGCGCGGAGCTGGAGCGGCTGCTGGAGCAGCGGCAGGAAGCGACAGCGAAGCTCGGGCAGGCGGAACGGGCAATCGGTGCGCTCCAGCCGGATCAGACGCTGCTCGATTCGCGTCCGAAGCTCGAGGCGCTGCTCGAGAGAGCCGGGCTGTACCGCGACGCGAAAGCCGCGATCGCCGCGCAGCGCGAGGAAGCGGAGTCGCTTGGGCGCGGGGTGGATCAGGCGCTGGAGCGGCTCGATGTCGGCTGGACGGACGCCGAGCTGGCGTCGTACCCGCTGTCCGTATCGGACCGGGAGCGGCTGCGGGACGCCAAGGAGCAGCATGCGCTGCTCCGGAGCGAAGCCGAGCTCGCCCGCGCTGAAGCGAATCGCGCGTCGCGGGAACTGGAAGCGGCGGAGCGGAGGGCGGAACAGGCGCGGCAGGAGCTTGAGGCGGCCGGGACTGAAGCCGGGACAGGCGCAGGCGCAGGGACAGGGATAATAGGTACAGGCGCAGGCGTAAAAACAGGCGCGGGCACAGGATCAGGCGCAAGCGTCCCCGGGGCGCTCCTGTGGGAGCCGTCCGCGGATGCGATGCGGCGCAAGCTGGAGCGGCTTGGCGCGGATTATGCGGAGTGGAGCCGGCTCCGCCAAGAGATGCGGCATCTGCGGCAGCGGGAGGACGATTACCGGCGGCTGCAGATGGCGCCGGAGCCGCCTTCCGCCGCAGGCGGCCGTTCCGCGGGCAGGCGGCAGCCTGGCGGGATACCGGGGGGAAGTTTCATCTGGCTGAGACTGGTGCCGATCGTAACCGGAGTTTTGTTATCCGCGGTATTGTGGATTCGGGGAGAGGCCGTTCTGTCTGTGCTGAGTCTGCTGGCCTTTGCGGTTATGTCGGTGTTTGCCTGGAAGCTGACTGGTGCCTCTAGCGGGGAACGTTCCCGGCCTCATGATCGTTCCGGCAGTTCCTTTTTGGAGGAAAAAGCGGAACTGGACAGGCAGCTGGCCGGGTTGGAGCGGACGATTCTGGAGCGGACCCGGAGCTGGGCGGTGCCGTTAATTAGCAGTGTTGCCGAGGCTGCGGCGGCATCCGCGGAACGCCGCACGGGTACAACGGGTACAGAGGCAGGGACGCTGCTGCCGGACGACTGGCTCGCCGAAGCGCGTTTTGCCGGGGAAGCATGGCTTCAGGCGCGGATCGAGCTGGAGCAGAGGGAGAATCGGTATGCGGAAGCTGCTTCGGACGTCGCTCGCCTACGCGAAGCGTCCAAGGCTGCCACGGAGCGTCTGGACGAAGCGGAGAGCCGTCTTGCGGCGTGGCAGGCGGAGTGGGAAGATTGGCTGGACCAGCGCGGCATCTCCGGCGGACTGCGCCCGGACGGAGCGGCGGAATGGCTTCTCGTCTGCGAGCAGGGCAAACAGCTGCTGCTTCGCCGCGATGCCAGCTTGCGGCGGCTTGCGGATATGGAAGCGGAAGCGGCTGCATTCAAGCGGGAGACGGCCGACGTGTGCGGCACGGCTTCGGAAGCCGACCCGCTCTTCGAGCTGAAACGCCGCAAGGCGGAAGCGGAGAAGGAGGCGGCGGCGTTTGCGGAGCGGGAGAGGCTGGCCCGCGAAGCCGAGCTGCTGCGGGACGAGATCCGGCTGATCGGGGACAAGCTGGCCCGGGTCCGGGAACGGATCGGCGGGCTTTGGCAGGAAGCCGGAGCGGCCGATGAGCAGCAGTTCCGCGAACGGGCCCGGCTTCATGAGGAAGGAAGTCTGCTCTCGCGGGAGCGGGAGGAGCTTTTGTTGACGCTCGACTCGATGCTTGGAAAGGACCGGCGGGACGAGGCGCTGGAGGCGATGCGGCAGCCGCCGGAGGAGCTGCGGCGGGAGCTCGAGCGGCTTGGCGGCTTGCAAGAGGAGCTGGAGCGCAAGCTCGATGAGCGGAGAGACCGCAGGGGGAGGCTGCGCGGGGAGATGGAACGGCTGGAATCCGGTCGCGATCATGCGGACAAGCTGCAGCGCGTTCAAGAGACGGAGACGGAGCTCCGCCAGCAGATGCGCCGCTGGGCGGTTCATGCGATGGCCGGAAAGCTGTTTGCGCATACGCGGAAGCTGTACGAGACGGAGCGGCAGCCTGCCGTACTCCGGCGGGCATCGGACTATATGGCCGCGTTGACCGGACAGCGGTACACCCGGGTTATCGCACCCGTCGGCGAAAAGCGTCTGGTCGCCGTGACCGGCTCGGGCGAACCGGTCGATTCCTCCAAGCTGAGCCGCGGAACGGCGGAGCAGCTGTATCTCGCGATGCGGTTCGCGCTCGCCGATGAGACGGCACCGTCCGCTTCACTGCCTTTCATCATGGACGACGTCTTCGTCAATTTCGACGCAGACCGTCTCCGCCGCTGCCTGGAGCTGCTGCCCGAGCTATCCGCACGCAGACAGCTGCTGCTGTTCACATGCCACAGCCATGTGACGGAAGCCGCTGCCGCCGCGATTCCGGGGCTGCAGGTCATCCGGCTGTAGGCGCGGCGCAGCACAAGGACCGGCTCGTCCCGTGAGGGGGCAAGCCGGTCCTTGTGGTTGTTAGCCGTCATGCGACGCTGATCACCGCCCGGGAGCGGAATAAGGGTGGTTTGTACCTGTTATTTTAACGGAAACCGGCTTGGACGAGGAAATAAGAGCGGTTTGAAGCTTTAATATTCTGGGAAAATGGGGCTGAGCCGACCGGATGGTTGAAATAAGAGGCGCAAACCGCTTTTTTTCGCTTCTGCAGTGCGAAAAAGCCGGAAATAGAGGGCGCAAAAAGTTTTTATTTTGTTTTAACCCCCGGTCATCCGTCCATACGAACTCTCCGACTTCAAACGGCGAAAGAGACCGCTACTCCAGCAGCCTAAGTCCAAGCACGCCGGCAAGCGCGCAGCAGATCCCGATGATTTGGTGAAGCGACCAGCGCTCCTTCAGAACGATCCGCGCGTACAGCAGGATGAGCAGTACGTTCGTCGTCACGACGGCCGAGACGAGACCCGTAATGCCGAGCGAAAAAGCTTGCATGATGAAAACCATGCCCGAAATGTTGCTGAGTCCGACGATTCCGCCCCAGCCGATCGTTTTGGCGACCGGCCAGTTCGCCGCCTTCTGTTTCTCCCGAAAAGCGGCCGCACCCGCTTCCGGGTGTATCTCACCGCCGAGGGAAGTGACGGCAACCTCTTGCTTGGCCCGACTGACCATTCTTCGCTCCATCAGCCTGCCCCCGTACCATAGCAGGAAAAACAGGACCGCTCCCGTTCCGTACATAATGACCAGCGTAGGAAGTTTGTCGGCCTGCCAGAGCATCGCCTGCTTGGAAGCGACATCGGTAATGCCGAACGTAACCATGGCGAGGAGCGCCCATTGAACGCCCTGCAAGTTTTTCCACGATAAATCGCTGGAGTACCGGATTATGACGATACCGGCCAGAATGACGGCAAAGGCGACCGCCTGCATCGGACTTAAGCTTTCCCCCCAGCGGATGTACGACAGGGAAGCGACTACAATCGGAGTTAATGCGGTGAATACGGCGACCAGCGACGCTTTGCCGACCGCAAATCCTTTGTAGATCGCAGCGTTTGATATAAACGAGAAAAAGCCCATAAAAGCCCCGGTCCACACGGCCGGGGTGTATGATTGACCTAACAGGGCGGCGGCCGAGACGGAGACGACCGCTCCGGACAAGTAAACGCCAAGCAGCATCAAGTTGCGCTCGATCGGCTTTTGCGAAGTCCACTGATACAATATTCCTCTGAATCCAAAGCATACGGCAGCCAAAACCGAGTATGCGAGCCACATGATGAAGCGTCCCCTTCCGGTATGCGTTCCAAAAGTTGATCCCACTTTACGCCCGGATTTGTGTTTCGTCAACCGAATTTTTCGAAGACAAGGGAGGGCGGGTATTGTACAATAAACCAGAAGGTCGGCATGGAAATGGAGGGATCGATGATGGAAGAACAACCGAGGAAACAGCCGCGGGCCAGGGAGATTACATACCGGGTAGGCTGGAAAAAAGGGAAGCTGGAGGTTGGCGAGAACAACCAGGTGACCGCTTCCGAGTCTGCGGTCGTTTTCATGGAGAAGGCGCTCTGGCTCCGTCTGCTGGATCGGTACATCTGGCGGCGCGCCCCGTTTTTGCCTTTGGCGGCAATTCCGTATCTGCTGATTGCTTTGCCGCTCCTCACCTTCGGTTTCGTCTGGTGGATGGTTTATATGCTGATGAGGGTTTAACCCGGCCTAATATTGCGAATGAAGCTTAGAGCACGTATTTGGAAAGGAGAGAGGGCATGTTTCTTCCTTTAGCCATATTTGCAAGTATCGTCGGGTTGTTCGTAACCGGGGCCGCTGTATTTACCGCTTGGGCGTTTTTCGCCACCCGCAATAATCAGGTTAAGGCGCAAACCGCGGAAGCGGCCGACGGTCGCGAGCTGGCTGTGCAAGAAGCCGGGGCACCGCCCTGGAGCTGGTTTCTGCGGTGGACGGTTGCCGATTATTCGGCGCTGTTTCTGTTCGGCTTCGGAGCCGTATTTCTGATCGTCAATCTGGTAGGGGTGTCCAAAGACCGCGACCTGTACCCGGACTATCATTTTGCTTATTTGTTGTGCGGCTTTATTTTTAGCTTTCTTGGCATGCTGTTTACGTTCGTGAGGCTGGCGATGGTGCTCCGGCTAACGCGCCGACTGATGCCGGCCGGAGATCATCCGCACAAACCAGATCAGGCTCAGCAGGCCGAATAGCGGGTACAGCGTCGAGAGCAGCTTGCTGAAGCCGATTTGCCCGATCAAGTACGTACCGGCCAGGATGACGGCAATAATCGGCTTGGCCGCCCATCCAGTGCGTTCGCGAATTTGCAGCATAAGCCCGTAGACGTTGGCGATGTAAGTGGTAAAGATTTCACCGAAGATGACACCTGCGAACAGCAGCTGTACGGCGCCGCCCAGTCTCGCAATCAGTTGGCCCATCGGGATTTCATATTGGGCGATGCCCGGCATCTGGGAAGCAAGCGCAAAATGACCGGCAAGCATCATGGCTGTAATCAGAATGCCGCCGATGATGCCGCCGCGTACAATCGATTTCCGGTCGGGCGCCGATGCTCCCAGCGGGACGAGGACCGCTTGCGCGGTCGCCAGATTATAAGAAGCGTACAAGAGCGGCGCGGTCCAGATTTGGAGTGCCGAACGGTCGCTGCCGAGCGTCAGCCAGTTGCCGGCGTTCGGCGAGTCCGCCGTTGACCAGACGACAAGCAGGCAGAGTACGATCATCAGCGGTACAACGATACTATTTACGGTCACGATCGCTTGAAGTCCTTTTGTAATAATCCAATAAGCGAGAAATAGGGTCAGCAGCAGTCCGGCCTGATACGACAGATGAAAATGCTCATTAAAAACAGAGCCTCCGCCAGCCAGCATGACCGTTGTGATGCCGAACAGCATGAAGAGTGTGAACAAGCTGAACCATTCGCCGACTTTCGTACCGAACAGATGTTTGTTCAAATCCTCGTAGGAGACCGCCCGGATGAAACGGGCGAGCAGCATCATTTTCGTACCGAGCCAGATGAACAGCAGACCGGCTATCCCTATGGTTGCGGTGGCCGCCGCCCCGTATTTCGTAAAAAACTGCAAAATCTCCTGCCCGGTCGCAAAGCCAGCGCCGACGATCGTGCCGACATACGTAAATGCGATTTGTACCGCTCTGCCCCATGACGGCATCCCATCTCCCCCTAAGCTACATTTGGCTATAGTACAAGGGTATGTGGACGGACCGTCCGGCATGACTGTTCGGAGATTTCCGCAGGGAATGCGCCTTCCGCCGCTTGGAGGGCGGGGTCTGGCACCGGAACAATTTGCCTCGAGATGGACCTTGCTTCACGCAAAACAAAACGGCCTTTCTCCAATTGGAGAAGGCCGTTTGCCGATTCTGTCCAGGCACGCAAACCCGTTATTTCCGGTCTGCAAACAGTTTGATCGACGTGATCGCTTCCGTTTTCTTGTCGATGTCCAGCTTCAGTATCGTTCCGCCCGCTTTGTAATGCAGGGCATAGGTTGTATTCGTATCGGGCTTGCCGAGAGCCGTCTCGGCATCTTTTACTTTCTGGCCGAGCCGAAGGCCGTTTAGTCCCGGGTTGACGTCTTTGGAAGTAATCTCGATAAATTCGACGAAACCTTTGGAGTTGAAGCCGATGGAAAATCCGTCGTACTCCTGAACGTCGATCGGATCTTTCTCGTCCTCCATAACGAATTCGGACACGGGATCGCCGAGCTTTTGTTTTACCGAGGGCTTCGAATCGGTCAGTCGAACTCCCATCAATGCGGGCTTTTTGGCGTCGTATTGAAGCGTGCTGGAATCCGGCTTCGAGGCGGGCGGCTTCGTATCGGACGATGTTTCCACCTTCTTGTCGGCTGGAGGCGGCGTTACCTTGGGCGGAGTCTGCGGCTCTACTGCAACTGTAGCTGAACCGCTATCTTCCGGTTTGGTAACATCCCCCGTAACATTCGATCCGTTGCTGGTATGCTGGGGGATAACCGGTTCCTGCCCGAACCGGGGTGCGGACACGGATGCCTCCGGATTTGTTGCAGCAGGTTTTGTGGTGTTGCAGCCGGCCACAAGTGCGCTTACCATGGCGGCGGCCAGCCAAAAACGGACGTAGCGGCGTTTTGTCATGATGATCTTCCTTTCCTCCGCGTGGAGACGGAGCCACTACTAGGGTACGACTGTGTTCCGGATTTGACAAAACCTAAATGAGCCGGAATAATGCGGGTAATCCAATCCGATCGTTGCTTTACGTTCCGCATGTCGTTCATTCATCGTGGAGCTCATTCATTTGGATATTACCACGGAAACTTCGGGACGAAACACCCTAGCAATGATTTATTTTCTCATACTAATAAGACGGTTTGAACTGGTAAAAAGTTGCATCATTTGCCGGAAATCTTATGTTTTTTTTGTTTGAAGACCAAGCTTCCCCCATTCCCTCTCTTGAATGTGCGAACCCCGTTATGGTACGTTAGTCCAAGACCTATTTTAACGGAGGAAAGACGTATGGATATTTTAAAACAACGGATCGCGGAGCAAGGCGTAATTTTGTCGAATCAGACGCTTCAGCTGGACGCTTTGCTTAATCATCAGGTGGACCCGAAGCTTATTATGGAGATCGGACAAGAATTTGCCCGCCGGTTTAAAGAAGAACGGATTACAAAAGTACTAACGATCGAATCGTCCGGCATTACCGTCGCTTTCGCGACTGCGCTGGAGCTGGGAGTACCGCTCGTATTCGCCCGCCGCAAAAAAACGCTCACTACCGACGGGGAAGTATGGTGCGAACGGGTGCCTTCCTTTACGAAGGGCATCGTTACGGATATTCTCATCTCGAAAAATGTGTTGTCGAGCCAGGACCGGGTGCTGCTCATCGACGATATTATCGCTAACGGGGATGCAGCGCGCGGACTGATTCGCATATTGGAGCGGGCGGAAGCGGAACTGGCGGGAGTCGGAGTCGTCGTCGAGAAGAGCTTCCAGGCCGGCGCCAGACTGATCCGCGAGATGGGTTACCGGTTCGAATCGATCGTCGCCATCAAGTCGCTGGAAGGCGGCGCCGTACAATTTGAATCGCAGTGAGAGGATTTGGAGTCTTTTCTCCCCGCCGTTTTTTCGATATAATGAATGAAGGCGAATGGGAGGAGGGTACACTATGGGGAAAGAGCACTTGTCAAGTGAGTATCTGATGACGAAACTGTCGGAATCCAAAGTACATTTCGAACGCGCTCTTGACTGCAAGCACACGGAGTTCGATGATTTGTATCCCTATATGATCGAGCATCCTCAGTTTTTCTGGTACAAACGTTATGTGGCTTGGTCCGAGCTCCTAACGATCGTCAAACTATGCAACGAACTGGACATCGAGTGGAAAACTCAATTTTCTCAGCAACAGGCGGATTATATCGAAAGTCGGGTCATGTCGGGCAAAGTACTTGACGAATGGTTCGAGAAAAACGATTCGAAGGAACATGTCGGTTAATTCCGTCGATCATAGCGTCGCTTGAGGGACCTGAATGTTTCGGCATTTGGGTCCTTTTTTATTGTCAACGAAGAAGACAAGGGAGGGCTTGTGATGTTAACGGATGAACAGCTGGACGCTTTTCGTGTAGAAGGCATGAAAGTACGCGTAGTGCGGGATGCCAGCCCCGAAAACGATGTGAGGGGAATTGTCGTCGCATGGGACGATGAATCGGTTCTGATCCGCAGGCCGAATCGCCGGGTCGTGAAGCTGTCGAGAGAATATTTTATCCAGCCGGCCAGCGACAAACGTCCGGAGTCGTTATAGTAAAGAACAGGCGGCAGGCCGTATTATTAATCTGAGGGGCTGCCCGGGACAGATGGCGGAGATGAGATCCCATGACGATACGATTGTGCACGGAGCCGGTATCGGGCGTACATAGCAGAAAAGGAACCATGAACGGCAGTTTATGCTTGACCGTAGAAGCGGCGAGCCGGCTGTATGCGTTGAATTCTTCGATATGGGGCGGCGGTTTCCAGTATGTCCGGCGGATCGTCAACCGGCAGGTGTCCAAATCGTATATGTGCGACGATCCGGAAGCGGAGATGGAGCAGTTCCTCCGGGGGAGCGGCTTCGATCCGGGCGATACGGCCGCGATGCTGACCGCTGCCTTCATCGAGGATGCAGGGGAGTGCCATGCCGGCGCCGACGAGGGGCTGCATGTGTCGGCCTGGGTGACGGCGGGCCTTGGCAACGCGGCCCGGGCCGGTACAAGCGAAGGAACGGATCGGTTGTATCCGGGGACGATCAACAGCATAGTGATCGTGGACGGCCGGATGACCGACGCCGCCATGGTCAACGCTGTCATTACCGCAACCGAGGCGAAGGCAGCCGCTCTTCAGGAGCTCGGCATTACCGCGCGCAACAGCACACAGCTGGCCACCGGCATGACCACGGACGCCGTCCTCGTCGCGGTCACGGGACGAGGCGAGCTGTACCGGTATGCAGGAACTGCGACGCGGGTAGGGCATCTGATCGGCAGGACTGTGTATGAGGCGGCTTTGCAGGCGATGCGGATTTATTTGGAGAGAGCCCGGCGCAAGCAGATTTAGGCTCGGGCGACCTCCATGCGGTAGTGGTGACGGCCTCCATCGTATCAGGCTCCTACTGGCGTCTTAGAAAAGCGTCGATCAGCTCGCCGACGCTGACTTCATCCAATTGTTCGGCGACCCGGTCCGCTTTCGTTTTTCGGCGGAACGAGCCGGTGAGCACGATTTCGAACGTCTGATCTTTGTTGATCAGGATGGATTCCACGGATAAAGCGTTGGTAAGCAGTCCGGCGACAACGGCAATCTGCTGGGGAGTGAGCTTGCCGAACCCATTCGATTTTTTTCCGTTGCCGCTTCTTTTGTCTCCGAAGCCGTTCCGGCACGATTTGGGCATGGTGCTCACCTTCTTTTGTTGAGTTGGTTTAGGATGTGATCAAGTAAGTACTACGATGGAGGATCCGTCATCAGTCTCATTATTCTCTTCTTCGCCGAGCCCCAGGAAAAAGGAAACAACGATAACGGCTGCGACAATCAGCGCGATTTCCCTTTTGTAATCGTCTTTTTTCTTCATACGGCGGCCTCCGTTGCATGGCATTATGAGTATTATAAGAAAGAACGCTCCCGCATGTTCCAAAAATTTTGGGACGCCCGTTGACTTTGGTTTAGGCGGTATGCTATATTAATTCTTGTCGCTGATGACAGCGTCAATTGAATAAGCGGTCATGGCGGAATTGGCAGACGCGCTGGCTTCAGGTGCCAGTGGTAGCAATACCGTGGAGGTTCGAGTCCTCTTGACCGCACCACCCTAAGAATGAACTAGCTCTTGAATCTGTCCTTGTGACGGTTCAGGAGCTTTTTGCATAATTGGGATTTGCAAAGTGTTGCTCATGACCTGCGCCGACGAAATCTTTGAACTGTAGTCCAGATGAGCATATATTTATATGTTAGCCGCCGTGGAATAATGGCTATGCCCGAGCCATTCTTGAATTTCTTTCAGGCTTACACCATTTGCAAGCAACAAGCTTGCACAACTGTGGCGAAGATCGTGGAAACGAATCCGACGCATGACGTGTTTTTGGAGAACGAGTGGAAAATGTTGTGTATTATATCCCGGCTTGATTCGATCTCCCAGCTTGTCCACGGTGATGTTATGCGGAGATTGCTGCTGCAATTGATGAATGGCCAAGATATGATTTTTGAGAATGGTGTCTGCTTCAATCCTTGCGCCTCGCTCAGCCGATGCGTTGAGCGACTTATTTAATTTATATTTTTATAACGATTTTACAGCTTCATTACAACTTGATCTAACATCCAATACATCCAAGTGATACTCTAACATTGTCCGAGTATGGTTGGTTTTTCCTGTTTTATGTTATTCCATTTAGTCAAAGCATATTGTATTCCTTCCGATGCCGAGTAACCTCCAAAAATTGACACCGGGATCTCCTTCGACAATAAGTCCAGACTCTGTTAAGGTATTTGATAAGCAAGTAATATCTGACCTTAAATGTTTTTGGACAGAGAACTGGATTTAATATCGAAAATCAATATGCCATGTTTGCTAAGTGAAATTTAGAAGCAGTCCCTATGAAAAAACTGGGGTGCTTCTTTTTTCGTGGATAATACGGTATCCCGTGTAACCGTTTGTTTTAGATCAGACTTGAAACCAACAATTAAACGTTTGATTATCGTACATACTCAGTAACAGAGTATAAAATATTAAGTCAGGAGATCTATAAAAGATGGGAAAGAGAATATTGATCGTCGAAGATGATCTTCACATATCCAATATCATTAAAATGAATCTAAACCTCGTAAACTATGAAACAACTGAGGTACATGACGGAATGGCGGCGTTGGAAGCGATAGAGCGAGAGAAGTGTGATCTTATCCTGCTGGACATCATGATTCCGAAGCTGGACGGCTTTGCTCTGATGGAAAAAATACAGCCCTACCGCATACCAGTTATTTTCCTAACTGCGAAAAACTCCGTATACGATAAGGTGACCGGACTTAAACTGGGGGCGGATGATTACATGGTCAAGCCCTTTGAAGCAATCGAGCTCTTGGCGCGGATTGAAACGGTGTTACGTAGATACGGCAAAGAACAGACCGTGATGGAGTTTCATAACGGTCAAGTCACCCTAGACAAACGAGAGGTGACCATCTTTGGCGAGCCGGTTGAACTGACACCGAAAGAATACGATTTGCTGGTTGTATTACTGAAAAACAAGAACATCGCACTCTCACGGGAGCAGATTATCGATAAAGTATGGGGCATTGACTATTACGGTGAAACAAGAACGGTCGATATGCATATCAAATCGCTGCGCAAAAAGCTTCAGCTTCAGGACCATATAAAAACGATCTATAAAATCGGTTACCGGCTGGAGGATTGATTGATGAAGTTTTGGCAAAAAATTTATTTGTTTTCAATTCTGTCCTTTGTTCTTATTTTTAATGCGGCTTCCATAATAGTCATTGAGCAAAATCATAGCAAGATGCTGCGGCAGGAAATCAATGGCACATTGAGCGAGAACATGAACATTCATTCTAGCGTCGATGCGATTGTTCCGATTTTCCGCATCTATGATTCCATTGATTACGAGAAAGTCGTGTTAACGAACATCGCCAAAGAATTTGTCGAGAAGAACGGTGACCAACGCACATATTTGCAAATCTTGAACGAAAGCAATATGGAGATTTTCAACAATACCGACTTTAAAATGCCGGTGCATCGTGAGGAATTGGACAATCTGGCTGCTGATGAAGTCAAATATATTTTAAGGGATATCGACGAGCGTACGCTATTATTTACAATAAATATAACGGATATTAATCGTAAAAGCTACGTGTTCACCTATATGAAAGACATTACTCCCTTATACCGGGAGCGTGCGGACCAGTATCGTTTTTTCGTTAAAGTGGATATCGCCACATGTTTTATATATTTACTTGTTATGTTTTTCGTAAGTAGAGGGCTGACGAAGCCAATCAATCACCTCAACCGCACGGCTCAGGTCATTGCAAAGGGCGGTTTTTCGGAACGTGTTCATTTAAAATCGAAGGATGAAATAGGCATTCTCGCAAGTAACTTCAATGCAATGGCCGTGGTTGTCGAAGAGAAAATCAGAAATCTGGAGCGGCACAATCAAGAGAAACAAAGATTCATCGACAATTTTGCCCATGAATTAAAAACGCCGCTAACGTCGATTATCGGATATGCGAATTTCCTGAGGACGACCAAATATAACGAAGAGCAGTTTCTAGACGGGTTGGATGTTATTTACTCCGAGGGGAAGCGACTGGAGTCGCTTTCATTGAAGCTGATGGACTTGATTTTACTTCAGGAGGACCATTATCAGATGGAGGAGTATGATTTGGGGGCTATCATCACAGAGATCCAACCCGCGCTAGAGATGAAAGCCAAGGAGAAACAAGTTACGATTGTCACTTATTGCGAAGAGGGCAGATTGCTGCTGGAGAAGGATTTGATAAAAATCATGATCTTCAATTTAGTAAACAATGCCCTCAAGGCATCTGACGCAGGGCAAAGTATTACGATTCGTACTCACTGGTACGGTAGCCGTTACGTTCTTGAAGTAATCGACCAAGGCATCGGTATTGCCATAGAGCATCAAGACAAAATTTTCGAACCGTTCTACATGGTGGATAAAGCTAGAACGAGAGCCAACAATGGAGCTGGCTTAGGCCTTTCGATATGTCAGGGCGTGGCGAGCATACACCATGCCGTCATTGAAGTGAGTAGTGAAGAGAATCAGGGCACGACGATCGGAGTCATCTTCGATCAGAGGGGGCGAAAGGCAGGGTGAAGCAATGAAAAAGCTCAGCGTACTTATCGTATCAGCGGCGTTCATGATCTTGACGACGGGGTGTGGGACATTCTATAAAACCATCGAAAAAGATACCGTCATGGTTAAAAAAATAAACAATGAGGACAAAAGGAGTGAAGTGCAACACGAAGGTGCACTCTCTCAAGATACTGCGAAGACGCTAAGTGTCAAAGCGGTCAACAAATATTTTAACGAGAATTTCACGGTAGACGAATTCAAGTTTGAGTTGATGGTGGTAGATCAGAATAAGCTGAAAGACACAGTTGAAAACAGTGTTAATTCACAGCAGAATCAGAAAGATAAGGAGGATTTCGAAACGGAGCTTAACAAAGTTCCTGATGGCCTATTTTATTTGACACTAACCGATTCTTCCAGTCGCGATGGAATATATGATGTCGTCTTGAATGCAAGAACCGGCGATGTACTAAAAATCTTTAAATACCCTAATGCTAACGGTAGTAAAAGTATAGACGGAAGTGAGTCGATTGATCAAATAAAAAAAACTGCCAATCGGTTTATTCAAGGAGAGGGAAGTTATGCCGTTTCTGATCTAACTATGGATCTTCGAACGATTCGCTCATATTGGGCGGAAGTGTATTATAGGAGCAACTATGGCAAATCATTGAAATATCATGTCATTGTTCAATTAAAAGATATGCAAGTGTTAGGATTCAACAAGGATTTAATGGCGATGCTCAATTATTCTACAGGGATAACATACTATCAATACTACAGGTACTACAATTATTAACCAGACAGAAACTAGTTGCTAAAGCAACTAGTTTTTTTACGCTGTTCTGACTAAAAACGTTAACATTAAAAGTTCATTTCTATCACGTTAATTGACTGGTGAAAAAAGTGATTAGGAATTTACAAATCCATTACAACTCTATCTTACTTATCATATATTGAATTATTATGCTGAATGTATACCCAAATACACAAAATCTTCGGGAATGGAACCCCGATTCACAGAGTATTGCAGGCTATTTTCAGAGGACAGATTAGGAGGAGTAAGATGGTTGGGATTGGAAGAGAAAATCAAAACAAACGAGCTAATAAAAAGAAAGCATGGATATACGCTTCGATCAGCATTGGCGTTTTATTATTGGGCATCTTCAGCCTCTTTAGCTATCAGGCCATTGGGGCCATCAATACACTGAATATTTTGGATAAACCGAAAGACACGATACCGATCGGACAGTATAAGGAAGATGAATCAATGAAACCCGTCAAATGGGAAGGCACTGAACGAGTCAACATCCTGCTGATGGGGGGTGACAATCGAGGGTTAAAGGAGAACGATAAGGCTCGTTCGGACTCTATCTTACTTGCAACTTTTGATCCTGTCACAAAAAAAGCTCATCTGCTGTCCATTCTGCGTGATACCTACGTCAGGATTGAAGGTCATGGCGAGGAACGAGTCAATACGGCGCTTGCACTAGGCGGACCGAACCTTGCGATGAAAACAATTGGCGATTTGCTAGGCCTTGACATTCAATATTACGTCTATACTGATTTTGAAGGATTTAAATCGCTTATTGATGCGTTAGACGGGATCGATTTCTACGTTGAGAAAGACATGACCTATACCGATAAAGCCGATGGCAGCCGGTACGATATTCACCTCAAAAAGGGGCAGCAAAAATTGGATGGTGATAAAGCGTTGCAATATGTGCGATTTCGTCACGATGCAATGAGCGACTTCACCCGTACCGAACGGCAGCGCAACCTGCTGTCGGCCGTAGCCGATAAGTTGAAATCCGGTCGGAATCTCATGAGGATGAAGCAAATATTAGAAAGCGTGGCGCCTTACATCAAGACGAACCTGGACATCTTTGACATGTTGAAACTGACTACGCTCGGTGTGGAGAGCCACATGGCCGGCTCCGCGCAAGTTCCACCGATGGATCTGATCGACGGCAAGTCAGTAAGCGGCGCCTCTGTCCTAAGTGTGAAAAACAACGAGAAGCTTCGTGCTTATGTGCAGGAAATGCTGTTGAAAGACGCCGAGGTTAGCATAAACAGCGGCGGCAACAACGACACTCACTAGTTACAATTTGTCTTTATTACGAAGTATCGGCTGGGTTCAAAAATTTACAACTTCATTACAAGTCCATCTCACTTATCATATTTTCGCGTACTATACTAGTTCACATCCTTCGATATTTGACAAAAATCTGAAGAACGCCACTTCCACCGGCCATCGTTAAAAACTACTTTATTAAAAGGGAGGGTAGATGAGATGTCATTAACGATGGGTAGATTGACTAATATTCATCCAAACAAGCCTCTTAATGTAATGAAATACAAACGACGCTATATGCCGGGACTAGATGGACTCAGGGCTCTAGCTGTTCTCGCTGTCATTGCTTACCATTTTAATTGGGGCGTGGCAACGGGGGGACTATTGGGAGTCGGCATCTTCTTTGTACTCTCTGGCTACCTCATAACGGATTTGCTGATGGAAGAGCGTAAGAGGAAGGGTCGAATCAACATGAAACAGTTCTGGTTGAGGCGCATGTACAGACTGTTGCCGGCCATGCTGTTTATGCTGTGCATTCTAACCGTCTATCTTACGATTGTTGATCCCGGAAGGCTTTCTTCGATTAGCGGGGATATTTGGTCATCGTTAACATATACGAACAATTGGTATTTAATTTATCATAATGTATCCTACTTCGAAAGCTTTGGACCCCCTTCACCTATCGGACATCTTTGGTCGCTCGCTGTGGAGGAACAATTTTACTTGATATGGCCGTTGCTGCTCATGATATTGATTTCTACTTTAGCCCCAACGCGTGGCAAACTTTTTTTTCTAATACTTGCGGGAGCAGCAGTCTCATTCGCATCGATGGTACTTTTGTATGAGCCAGGCACAGACCCGAGCCGTGTTTATTACGGAACGGATACGAGGGCTTTTGGGCTGTTGATTGGAGCAGCACTTGCAATCGTATGTCCAAGCCACAAATTTGCTGAGCCATATTCGCGAAAAGGAACCGCTAGGGTTAA
Organism: Paenibacillus oceani; assembly: GCF_014705615.1. Classification (GTDB taxonomy): domain Bacteria; phylum Bacillota; class Bacilli; order Paenibacillales; family NBRC-103111; genus Paenibacillus_AB; species Paenibacillus_AB oceani. The sequence continues at coordinate 16,099 of NZ_JACXJA010000042.1, read as the reverse complement.
TTTTTGGGGAGTTGTCGGTCTCTGTATCGTGACGTATATGTTGACAAAGACAGGGAAATACGATGAATCATTATACCGTGGCGGCATGGTCATCCTCTCTTTAGCATCTGCATTGGTCATTGCGGCTGCGGCGAGTCCGTTCAGTGCAGTAGGCAAACTGCTTGCATGGAAACCCCTTCGCTGGATCGGAAAACGATCTTATGGCATATATTTGTTGCATTTTCCGATTATTGTTTTAACCGGTCCAGCAGATCCAAACGCAAATCCGAATCTGATTCTCCAGTTAGCCCAACTGACGACAACTGTTATACTAGCCGTATTGTCTTATAGATTTGTGGAGGAGCCCATTCGAAACGGCATGACAAACCCATTAAGGAAAGAGGTTAGATATATGGAAAAGTCAAAACAGATCAAACGTTTATTTTTGCTGTTTTCCTTCGTTATGACAATCTTCATTTGCGTAGCTTGTGCACGAGCAGAAAGTGAAAATTATGGATCTTCTGAACTGAGAGAATCCGAAACAAGCGAGACTTCTGCCGAAAATACGAAACAATCTGAATCGGCACCATTGAATAACTCAACATCGATGTCGAGCAGTAACGTATCGCAAGGTCCAAAGTCACCACCCAATGATGAGAAGTCCTCTAAGTCAACCGTAGAAATTACAGCAATTGGTGACTCCGTGTTGACCGGAGTAGCGCCTTACCTGAAAGAATTAGTACCCAGCATCAATATAAATAGTAAGGTAAGCCGGCAAATGTCTGAAGCGAAGGATGTCGTTGAACAACTCGATTCGAAAAAGAAACTGGGGGGTACTGTCATCGTTGGGCTTGGCACGAATGGCCCATTTTCTTCCGAAAAACTCGAAGGACTACTCAGTACCTTCGGTAAGAATAGGAAAATCTATCTCATTAACACCCGTGTGCCACGAGACTGGCAGGACTCAGTAAACAAAACATTGGCTGATGCTGTCAAGGGGCGTTCCAACGTCACATTGATCGATTGGCATTCGTTTAGTGCCGACAAACCTGAATGGTTCACAAAGGACGGTGTTCACCTGCAATCGGAAGGAGCTAAGGCGTATGCATCACTTATTGCTAAGTCAATACAGTCTAGATAGCAATAAATTGTTTTTCGAAATCTGCCAGCAATAGTGGAATAAGGAAAGCAACCACTACTTGCAAGGAATTGAAGAACACTTAATGAAATAACTATTTGAGGAGGAATGCTAATTGTCAGTCAATATCAAGTTTTCGGACGAATCCGGCAGTAAAAATAATACAGGAGCAACCATCAATGATGTAGCGGATTCCAAAAACAACGGATTGAAAGACAAGGCGGTTTTAGGCGAACCACGGGGGTCGGGGCGTCTCATGGCGCTTGATGCAGCGCGGGGGTTAGCGGTCTTAGGGATGTATTTGCAGCATTTCGCATCGAATGAAACGATTTCTGCGATCGTTTCCGGGAACACGACGCTGCTGTTCGTGCTCTGTGGCGGGATTTCTTACTCGATTATGGCGCAACGCATGAAGGATCGAGAAACGGAGACGACCACGTTCCGGGCACGGATGCTCGCTCGTGCGGTGTTCATTGATGTGATTGGGTATCTGCTCATCCTTCTAAATACTCCGTACGGGGTAATCTTGCCCGCCTATGCGGCAATGTTCGTACTGGCATTGGTGCTGATTCGACATTCGACGCGCGTGCTCGTTACGACAGCAGCCGTTTTGACCGTGGTTGCCCCACCACTGATGATTCTTGGCATGAGCGTTCTATCGGGAGCGTACCTCCTTGATGATATCGCGGGCGGTCCGATGTCCGCGCTCGCACTTGCTCCTGCTTTCGTCGCCGGTATGGCGATCGGGCGCCTCGACCTCACCAAGGTACGTACCGCACTCTCACTCGCGGTAGGTGGTGGTATCATGCTCGCCGTCGGTAAGATGCTGGGCGTTTTCATTATTCCCGGGCTGAGCCGTTCCTTCGACGGGTGGCTCATTGGCCTTCAAGACACTGTCAGTGCCATGCCGACCCTGCCGGATCCGAATGCAATCTGGCCGCTCAACGGTGAACCTCCGCTGTGGAACATGCTTCTCTGGACATCTCCCCACAGTGCGTCGACGTTCCAGACGGTGATTGGGCTGGGGATCGCATCACTCGCGCTGGGACTGGTATGTCTCGTGCCGAAGAATACCTCTGTAGTGTTAATGCCTTTCGCAGCTGTCGGACGCGTGGCATTGACGATGTATGCGGCTCAATTCGTCGTGATATGGTCTCTCAAACTAGCGGGGATAGAATATAGTGTTGGAGGGATTCCATTCGGTGACCTTCTCGTCGCGGTTTCAACGCTGTTGACAGGGTGGTTGATCTCGCGCCTTCCTATCGGTCCTCTCGAGTCATTGATGAGACACTTCGATCGCGCGTTCAGCGATTCCCGAATAGCGCCGTACTCGAAAGGACGTTCATCCTCGACGACGGCCACGGGTCTTCAGCACTAGTGCAATGATCGCCGGGTTACCCTCTCAAACCACACCAAGATGACAAGCAGGCACGCCAGTGAGAGGGCGTGTCTTTTTGTCATTTGAAAATAATAAGAGGTGGTCGATTTATGAACGAACAAACAAGTTTTTCTGTAGAGATAAATGACCTGATCCGTAAACTGATTCCCCATATTGAGAATCCCGATCTGAAGGAACGGGTCAAACCCGCCGGCTGTATGTATCATCGAACGGAGAGCGGTTTTTATTGTTATACATGCCCGCGGCTGAACGATGAGGATTGGGAGATTCGGCGGCGGCTGCACAAGGCGAAGCGGAACGTCGGCAAGTAAGGCGCGGATTCGATAATCGTGCATGCAGGTTTGAGGATTTGTGTATTTGCATTTGAGGATGATCTTGCTATACTATTAGATGAGAATGATTATCGTTGTCGTTTAACTGAGGCGAGAACTTCGCTGCCGGGAACGGGGCGCGCCTTCGGCCGCAAATGTAGGGAAAATGACGACTTCGTAAAGAGGAAGGGATGGCGGCGGTACGTGAGTGCAAACAGGCAATTGTGCATCGGATTTTCTTTATCGGCAACCTGGATGAAGGGATATAGCTGGCGGCGTCCGGACAGCGGCGTGGAGAAGATGGATTCGATCGATTATTATATCGGGCTGGCCCAACTGGCGGAGAAGGCCAAGCTCGATTTTCTGTTCAGGGCCGATTATTTGTATATCAGTCCGCAAATGCTGGGCGATTCCGCCAATTTCGGCAGTTCCGATCCTACGCTAATGTTTGCGGCGATTGCCCGCGAGACGGAGCGGATCGGTCTGGTTACGACGGTCTCCACCACCTTTAATCCGCCGTTTGTCGTAGCCAGGCAGCTTCAGTCCTTGCACTGGCTTAGCAAGGGGCGGGCAGGCTGGAACATCGTGACATCAATTGAAGGAGCGGAAAATTTCGGTGAATCGTCGATGCCTGCCCCTCCGGTGAGGTATGCGAAGGCAAAGGAAGTTTGGAAGGCGTCTTTCCGTTTCCCTACACAAGGGGGTTACGTGATTACGTGGACGTCTGGTTGGCGGGTTGGCTGGCCGGCTGATGGAACGGCTGGACCCGTTTCGTTCGCACGCTCGCTACCAGGCTGAGCAACACCAAGGCGAGATTAAACATCATGGCAGCGGTGATTCCGGCCTGCATGGACATCCCGCCGGTCTGGCTCAGGGCGACGATCGCGCCGCCGATTCCGACCGCCACGCCGGGCGTAAACGAGTCGGCAAACTGCAGGCTGCCGGAAACTTGCCCGGACTCCCCCTCCTTGGAGAAGGAGAACGCCACGGTTCCGCTCGTCGTATGAGCCAGGCCGATGCCGATGCCCGCCACAATCTCGCCGAGTATCGCGAGCCAAATGTTAAGCACAGGCACCCAAGCCATAATTCCGATCCCGGCGATCATCAACAGAATGCCGGCGATGATCCGTTTATTCCGGCCCCGTCCTTGATCCGCCGCATCCCAGCGGGCTTGCAGAATCGCCACGATACACCAGCTTAGCGCAGCGCAGGCCACGATAAGTCCGGCTCTGTCCGCCGCCAATCCTTTCGTATCCGTTAAGGCGAGCACCAGGAAGTTCTGCGTACATACATAAGCGGCGAAAAATAATCCGCGCGAGGCGATCAGGGAAGACAGTCCTGCGTGAAAGATCAACGTTCCGGACGGAAGCAGCTTGCGGAGAGGCTGCGCCATAAGAGCGAGACCGACAATCAGCAGCGTGATCCCCAGCGCCTTGGGCAGCATGCCTAGGCCGCTCAGAAACAGACCGGTGCCGATCGCCAGCAGCACGGATAGCCCGATAACGCCCGTTTCGTTTTTCTCTTGAACGACGGGCATCTTGAGCTTGCGGAAAACCGGCAAGCTGAGGAGAACAGCCAGCAGCAGAAAAGGAAGAACCCCCCAAAAAACGAACCGCCATGAAAAATGCTGGGCGATCAGGCCGGCCACATAAGGACCGAGCATCGATGGCAGCACGTAGGCTGTACCGAGAGCACCCAATATTTTGGCGCGCAGCTCATCCGGGTAGCTTAATGAAATCGCCGTATATATGCAAGTGTACATAGCGCCTGCGCCGAAGCCTTGCAAGGCGCGTGAGCCGATCAGGACATACATGTCAGTAGCGACGGCCGCGAGCACGAGACCGGCAGCGAACAATAAGATGGCGATCGTAAATAACGAAGCGGGACCTTTCCGGTCGATTTGCCTGCCGATAACCAGCGTGCCGACGATTTGTGCGAGCAGATAAGCGCTGAATATCCATCCGAACAGATGGATTCCATTCAGATCGCCGGCAATGGCCGGGGCGACCGTCGTTACGGCCAGCCCCTCGAAGCCGATTGTCATGGCGGCCAGGATGATGCCGATCGATAATGCCAGATAACGCGGGCCGAAAATGCTTTGCGCAGAAGACAACCTGTTCACCCTCCATCCAGTATTCTGGGGTTTCCTGTATCCGGATACTTTCTAAACAAAGATCTTTACAAACAAAATATACCTGGATTTTGACTTTGTCAATATTTTTCTTTATAATCTAGATAGTGAGAAAGTTAAAAAAGATTGGAATGAGACCCAATGAAACCGCACGCTAAAGATGGAGCCGAACGAACAAGAAGAGCCATTGTCAAGCTTCTCAAACAGAATGGATCTATGGATGCCCATCAGTTGGCGGTCCAGCTTGGGGTTACCGCTATGGCTGTGCGGCAGCATTTGTATGATTTGCAGGAGCAAAAGTTGGTCACATTCACGGAGGAAGCCAGAGCGATGGGGCGTCCGGCCAAGATGTGGACGCTTACTTCCGAGGCGAATCGGCTGTTTCCGGACGGGTACGCGGATCTTACGGTCAGCCTGATCGAATCGATGAAAGAAGCGTTCGGCGACGAAGGGCTGGAGAAGCTGTTGGAGATCCGCAATCGCAAGCAGGTGCTCGATTACCGGAACAAGGCGCCGGCGGATCTTCCGCTGAAGGACAAATTGGCAGCGATCGCCGAGGCCCGGACGGCGGAAGGGTATATGGCGGATGTTGTCGAGAATGCTGACGGTTCCTATCATTATGTGGAGAAGCATTGTCCGATCTGCGAGGCGGCCAAGGCATGCACCAATCTGTGCTTGAAAGAATTGGAGATGTTCCAGGACGTCCTGGGGAACAAGGTGGAGATTACCCGGGGCGAGCATATCATAAAAGGCGACAACCGGTGCGTGTACAGAGTGGTACCCGAGTAAGCGAGGTTTTGTACATAGGTTCTGAACGGATGGCCTTGCGTAGCCGAATAGGAGCGGTTTGTACCCTCTATTTTGTGCAAACCCGCATGAATAGAGGAAATAAGAGCGGTATGGAGTCGCTAAAACCGGCGAAAAGGGTGCAGACGCGACGAGTTGGCTGAAATAAGGGGTGCAAACCGCTTCTATTCGTTTCGTTTTGTGGAAAAGGCCGAAAATAGAGGTTGCGAAAAACTCTTATATGGATTAGAACCCGCGCGCATATGTTTTGGCGAAGGCGGACACAACCTGCACGCAAGCAAAATGTTTTCGAGCCGCGTCTAGCGTCGAGTTGGTCGGATGACCGGTTCCATGCCCGCGGGCAGGCGGAGGATGCAGCCGTTCACCCTGAAATTGAAGTTTGGTGACGAGCTGACTTGAATTTCATATTTAATGAAGATTTAAACATGCTTTAATCCCGCTTGCCGGCCGTCTCCAGTACAATGGAGTTGCTCCCGTAAGGAGGAGAACCTTCATGGATCATCGCATGTTATCTATAAACGAATCGCTGCTCGGCAAAAGACTGCGTCAAGATATGTTCTCGCAGGAAGGCGCGCTCGTGCTGCCGGCCGGGACCGTTCTGAATAAAATTCACTTGGAAACGATAACCGGTCACGGACTGAAGCTTCCTGTAAACGATGTGGAAGAAGTCGGACCGTATGCCGATCTGTCCGTCGGAGGCTCGCATCACACGGAGATCGAAGAAGCGGTCGGCATCGTCCGCGAAGCGTTCGAGCAGATGCGTCTTTCCAGACAAATCCCGCTCGCCGGCATTCGCAGCCGGGTCATTCCGCTGATCCGTTCGTCAACCAGGCAACTGCACCTGTTCCAACTGCTGGCCACGCTGCAGGCGAAGGACGATTATTTGTACCGGCACAGCGTGGCGGTCGGGGCGATCTCGATGCTGCTCGGCAAATGGCTGGAGCTCGGCGAGGCGGAACTGCTGCAACTGACTACAGCCGCGATCCTTCACGACGCCGGCATGACGCAGATAGCGTCCGAATTGCTGATCAAGCCGGAGAGACTGACCGAGGACGAGTACGATACGATGAAGCGGCATACGCTGCTCGGGTACGACATGATCAAGAAGACGGTCGGGGCGACGCATCGGCAGGCGGCCGTAGCGCTTCAGCATCATGAGCGGATCGATGGCAGCGGTTATCCGTTCGGACTGAAAAGCGGCAAAATCGATCTGTTCAGCCGCATCGTAGCCGTTGCCGACGTTTTCCACGCCATGTCGTCGAAGACGGAATACCGCAACCCGTCGCCAGTATACCGGGTGCTCCAGCAGATGGAGAGCCATGCGTACGGGACGTTCGATCCGGCAGTCGTAGCCGTTCTTATCCGGAAATTTATGCAGGCGCTGCTCGGTTACAAGGTCATGCTCACGGACGGAACGGAAGGCAAAATCGTCCTGATTCATCCTCATCACCAGACGCGCCCACTCGTTCAGACGAACGACGGTTTCATCGATTTAAGCAAAGACTACAACACCCAGATCGAGCAGGTTCTGGCCCGTCATGAGACGGAGGCAGAGTCCAACCTGCAGGCAGCGGCTCCCGGAAGCGGATCTTGATCCGTTCCGGGTTTTTTTGCGCTTTACCGGCCAATCCGGTATGATGATAGCAACCATTTTCTAGGAGAGGGGAGAAAAGATGTTGGACGATCGCCTGTCCCGCCCGGTTCTGTGGGCATTAATAGCGTCTAGCGTCCTCTGTGCGGCGATGGTCGGCCTGCGTATCGCTTATACGGGCGAGGGGACGTTCAGGTGGCTGATTGTTCCGAATCTGCTGCTGGCCTGGATACCTCTTGCCGCTTCCCGCCTCGCTTGCCGCACGTTGGCCGGCGGCCGCAAGCCCGGCCTGCTTGCTGCGGCGTGGGGGCTTGTCTGGCTCGCTTTTTATCCGAACTCTTCTTATATCGTGACGGACCTGATTCATCTGAGCTGGGCGAGCGATAAGACGACCTTGTACTTCGACTTGTCGGTGAACATGCTGGCCGCGATGCTGGGCTGGTTTCTCGGGGCGATCTCGTTGTACGGGCTGCACCTGGAAGTGCTCCGGCGCTGCGGGGCGGTTGCGGGTCATCTGTTCGCGGGTGTTGTCCTGCTGCTGGGAGCGGTCGGCGTCTATCTGGGACGCGTGCTGCGCTGGAACAGCTGGGATCTGGTGACGCGACCCTGGAGGATTGCGGTCGATTCGATAGAGATCGTGCAGCGGCCGGATGCGCTGCTGTTTATATTCGCATTCGGCTTGTTTACGGGAGCCGTGTACGCCGTTTTTTATCATGTGGCGAGTCATCCGCGGACGGGACGATAAGATGATCGATCAGCCTGACAAAGCGCGCTTTACTTCGCCAAGTCGGTTCTCTATAATGGAAAAAAAGATAGGAAGGCGATTGTTCCAAGCGTCAGCACCCCGTTCGGGGTGTTTTTGCTAGACGAAAGCGAATGGAGGACGGATGACTTCCGAACGGCTTCGCAGGAACAATCGCGGGCGAACCGGAAAGCTGGTTATCGGTACCAGACACTCGTATATAAAGGATGGAGAACAAGATGAGAGAGTATAAACAAACGGTGGCGGCCCTGGTTGCCTCGGCGATGGAAGGCTTGGACGCCGCCGCGATCGAGTCGATGCTGGAGGTGCCGCCCAATGCGGAGATGGGCGATCTGTCGCTCCCTTGCTTCAAGCTGAGCAAGGCGCTGCGCCAATCGCCGCAGCAAATCGCCGAGCGGCTCGCAAGCTCGCTGCCGCAGCATCCTTCGATTGCGGAGACAAAGGCCGTATCGGGATATTTCAACGTATTTCTGGACAAACGTTCGTTTGCCGCGGATGTGCTCCGCGCAGTAGAGCGTGACGGAGAACGGTTCGGAGCGAGCGAGCTGGGCAAAGGCAAAACGATCGTGATCGATTTCTCCTCGCCGAATATCGCCAAACCGTTCCACGTCGGCCATCTGAGATCGACGGTGATCGGCAATGCGTTGTACCGGATTCACCGGTTTCTTGGTTTTGATTGTGTCGGGATTAACCATCTGGGCGACTGGGGAACGCAGTTCGGCAAACTGATTACCGCCTACAAGCTATGGGGGGACGAGCGTCAGGTCGAGGAAGGCGAGATCGAAGAGCTGATGCGGCTGTACGTGAAGTTTCACGATGAGGCGGAAGCGAGACCGGAGCTCGAGGACGACGCGCGCGCCTGGTTCGTCAAGCTGGAGCAGGGCGACGAAGAGTCGCTGCGGCTGTGGCGCTGGTTCAAGGAGATCAGCTACAAGGAATTTAACCGGATCTACGGGCTGCTTGGCGTCACGTTCGATTCAGATGCAGGCGAAAGCTTCTATAACGACAAGATGGGCGCGGTCGTCGACGAGCTGAAGGAGAAAGGGCTGCTGGAGGAAGACCAGGGCGCTTATCTCGTCCGGCTCGACGAATATAACATGGCTCCGGCGCTTATATTGAAAAAAGACGGAGGCACCTTGTATCATACGCGGGATATAGCGGCTGCGCTGTACCGCAAAAAAACGTACGATTTCGACAAGGCGATTTATGTGACCGATTATGCGCAAAATCTGCACTTTGCCCAGTGGTTCAAGGTCATCGAGCTGATGGGCTACGACTGGGCGAAGCGGCTCGTGCATGTGGCGTTCGGGCGCGTCAGTCTCGAAGGCGTCCGCTTCGCGACGCGCAAGGGCAACGTCGTGCTGCTGGAAGATTTGCTGCGCCAGTCGATTGACAAGACGCGGGAAATTATCGACAGCAAAAACCCGTCGCTCGAAAATAAAGATGAAGTCGCGCTGCAGGTTGGCGTCGGCGCAGTTATTTTCAACGATTTGAGCAACAACCGGATCAAGGACATCTCGTTCTCCTGGAAGGACGTGCTCAACTTCGAAGGCGAGTCCGGTCCGTACGTGCAATACACGTATGCCCGCGCACGCAGCGTTCTTCGCAAGGCGGAAGCGGCCGGCGGCGGTCCTGCGCCTTCGGTCGCAGAAATCGACGCGGCGCTGCTGGCCAACGCGGAAGCGCAGCAGGTGCTGAAGGAGCTGGCGGCGTTCCCGGATAAAGTGATGCAGGCGATGGAGAAGCTGGAGCCGTCGGTCGTCAGCCGTCATCTGATCGATATCGCGCAAAGCTTCAACCGGTTCTACCACGAATGTCCGATTCTCGTGGACGATCCCGGACTTCGTGCGGCGCGCCTGGCGCTTGTGCGCTCGATGTGCACGGTGTTGCGCACCGGTATGAGCCTGATCGGCATGCAGTCGCCGGAGCGCATTTAGCTCGCATTTGCCGCAATGTTTTTGCTGATCAAGAAACGGTGATCACGCAGGCTATTATAGGGGCTAAGGCAGGGTGACTTGCTGAGGCTAAGCTTGGCTCTCCTGCTTTCTTTTGTACAAACAGCTCGATTGATTGAACAGTCGGCCCCATTTGCGGGGCCTTCTTTTATTTGTTCCGGCCCTGTTTTTTATAACAGGAGCAGCTAAAACTTTTGTTGCTTGCAAACGCATGTTCTGGTAATCTTTGTATGGGAACAAATGTTTGGGAATGGATTTTGCCGATGGTCCCGATTATGCCCCATTTCGCTGTATTCTTTCGTTAGATTAGGAACGGCGGAGAAGCTTCGACTTAAGTCGTAAAACTACCCGATTACATGTTGTTTATCAAAGATTTTTTCCCTTTTCGGATCGGCGCAGACGTTGTATGATTGGTGTTATGTACCAAAAAAATTCCAATTTGCAGGGATTTGGAGAGATGATGAGGACACTTCCAAACGAAATGGTAACCGTACTTGCGCAGAACCGGAGAACGGCGGACGAGATCGTCTACTGGATGGTCTGCGACCGGACGACGGAAGGCAGCTTCGTGGATACGTACTTGCTGCTCAGCCGGGAATCGTTGACGATGGTGTCGAGCGGCGGGCAGCCGTCCCAAGAGAAAAACTACAAAGGGTTCGTCCGGAAACAAAAGGACAAAGCATCTCTGAAAACGGTCTCATCCGGACCGTGGACGATGGAATCGATCCGGCTCGATCAACTGGATGCCGTGTCGGTCGTCAATCTTGTCGCTTCGGGGATGATCGTTGTCAAGGAGGAGGGGAAGGAAAAGGTTGTCGCCGCTTTTACGAACGAGCATATGAGCCGTGCGGCGAAGCTGACCACGCTGTTCAAAAAGCTGAAGAACAACGAGGAGATCGACAGCCAGGAATTGGCGGAAGAGGAATCGGCGTCTTGTCCGAAGTGCGGGATGATCTACCCGGATAAAGGCCGGAAGGTATGCCCGAAGTGCATCAAGAAACATGCGATCTTTACGAGACTGCTGTCGTTTGCGGGGAAGTACAAGGTTTCGATCTTTTTCATCGTCCTGTTTATGCTGCTGAACTCGGGCACGGGACTTGTCATTCCTTACTTGCAGGGGACGGTCCTGTTCGATCAGGCGCTCGGAGGAGAAGGGACGTTCGCCGGGAAAATCGGTCTGGTCGTCCTGCTCATTGTCGCCTTTCGCACGTTGTCGCTGCTGTTCGGCGTGTTTTTCGGGATGATTATCGCCAAAACGGCGGCCCTCGTATCGTTTGACCTGAAGTCCAGCGTGTTTTCGTCCATGCAGCGGCTGTCGCTTAACTTTTTCCAGAGAAAGCAGACCGGACAGCTGATGACCCGGGTGAACAACGACGCGACTGAGCTCCAATATTTCTTCGTTGACGGGCTGTCGTATTTTATCGTCAATGCGATGAATATTATCGGGATTACCGCCATATTGCTTGTTATGGACTGGAAGCTAACGCTGCTATGTTTCCTGCCGCTGCCGATCGTCTTTTATATCGTCCGCAAAGTGTTTCCGAGGCTGTGGAGGCTGTCGTGGAGAAGGCACCGGAAGGTGAGCGCGCTGAACTCGATCATCAGCGACACGATCCGCGGGACGAGGGTCGTCAAAGCGTTCGGCAAGGAGCAGCAGGAGATAGAGCGCTTCCAAAAAGCGAACCTGTCGTTTTCGCACGCCGAGCAGACGGTCAACAAGATGGGCGGAACGGTATTCCCGGTACTGAACCTGCTCACGCAGACAGGCGGAATTCTGATCTGGGCGTTCGGCGGCTGGATGGTGATGAAGGATCAGTTTACGTTCGGTCAAGTGCTGACGTTCGTCAATTATATGTATATGCTGTACGGCCCGATTCAGTTTATGAACAATATCGTCAACTGGTGGTCCCACTGTATGTCGGCGGCCCAGCGCATCTTCGAGATCCAGGACGCGGTTCCGGAAGTGGCGGAGAAAATGGACGCCGTCGAGCTGACCGAGATGAAGGGCGATATCGTCGTCCGGAACGTCGTTTTCGGCTACGAGCCGAACAAGGCGATTCTGAAAGAGGTGTCCATGCACGCGAAGCCGGGCCAAATGATCGGAGTCGTCGGCCATTCCGGAGCGGGCAAATCGACGCTCGTCAATCTGATCTCCAGACTGTACGACGTCAATGAAGGCGAGATCCGGATCGACGGCATCAACGTGAAAGATATGACGACCGCGTCGCTTCGCAAACATATCGGCATCGTCTCGCAGGATGTCTACGTGTTCTCGGGAAGCATCGCCGAGAATATCGCTTACGCCGATCCCGAATGCACCGTAGACGATATTATTTATGCGGCGAAGATTGCCAACGCCCACGATTATATCGAGAAGCTGCCTGATGGCTACGATACGATTATCGGAACAGGGGGGTACAATTTGTCCGGCGGCGAGAAGCAGCGGTTGTCGATCGCGCGCGCTATCCTTCATAATCCGAAAGTGCTAATACTCGACGAAGCGACGGCTTCGCTGGATACGGAGACGGAGCTGCAAATTCAGGAGGCGCTCGATTCGCTGATCAAGGGCAGAACGACGATCGCAATCGCGCACCGGCTGTCCACGCTGAGAAATGCCGATTACCTGCTCGTGATGGATCACGGCAAAGTCGTCGAAGCCGGGACGCACGATGAGCTGATGGCGAAAGAAGGCACCTATCACGGTCTTGTGAAAAAGCACGATGAGGCATTGAAGATGAAAGAGGTGGTTATCGCATGACGACTACGACTACGGCTGCGGCTGCGGTTACGGAAGCAAGCCCGGAGGAGGAAAAAAAGGAAGAGGTGCCGATAGGCCAGGAGCAGACCGGGAGCAAAGAGTCGGATCTCGCCGATGCGGCCAAGATCCGCTACTTGACGAAAGACAACGCCTCGTTCAAGAAAACGGCCGGCAATATGCTGACCGTAACCGTCGACGGCGAAGAAACGCCTTCCGTGTACGTGCATTGCTCGTTCCCGCATACGAACAAGCGGATCTACATCTCGATCCGGACGATTGAGAATAAAGAAATCGGAATGATCCAATCGCTGGACGACTTTCCGAAGGAGACGGCCGATCTGCTTGAGGAACAGGTGAAAATCCGGTATTTCGCTCCCGAGATTACGAAAGTGGTCAAGATCAAAGAGGAGTTCGGCTACTCCTACTGGGAGACGGAAACGACCGCCGGGCTTTGCCGGTTCACCGTACGGGGCGGCGGAGGCAATGTGAAGCTGGTATCGGAAAGCCGGCTGCTCATCTCCGATGTCGACGGCAACCGGTTCATCATCCCCGATCTGGAGAAGCTGACCGACAAGGAATACCGGATGGTCGAGATGTGCATGTAGGCAAACGCAAACGCACTTCCTAAGAAAATCGGAGGCTGAAATGAACTTAAATTATACGCTCTCGCAGCAGGATATGCATGCCGCCCAGCATGCCGTCGGGGAGCCTATCGCCTATTGCGTCCCTGCCGACCTGTCTTTGAGCGGACAGCGAACGCCGGGGTACCTGGTCATCGGGACGGAGAAGTGGGCTTATGTCGAGCAGGGGCAAACTCTCTCCAGCGGCGTAATCTCATCCGGAACGGAATACAAAATCGTCCCGCTGATCGGCAATGCCGTGCTCGAAACGGTGGAAAACGGCACGAAGCGGATCATCGTCCGGGTGACGATGCAGCATGCCGCCAGATACGGGTATATCGCCAAAGTTTTGAACGATATGTCGGCCAAAAACAAGATCCGCATCTACAATAACGAGGAGGAGGCCATCTGCGTCAAGTGCGGAGGGCCTCTCATCTCCGGCACGAGAGTATGCCCGAAATGCATGAGCAAGGCGGCGGCGTTCAAGCGGCTGATCGGGGTATCCAAAGCGCACTGGCCCCTGCTCGGCCTCGGTCTGGTCGTCTTATTCATCTCCGCTGGACTGGCGCTGCTCGGACCGTATTTTCAGAAGGTGCTGATCAATTCGGCTTTGCAGCCTCCGGAAGGACAAACCGGGAGCATCCCGATGTTTTTCTACGCTCTCGCGGGGATGCTGGCCGTCCTCGTGTTCGGCGAGCTGCTTGGGATTGCCAAAAGCCGGATCATGGCCGGTGTCAGCTCGGGCATCGCAGCGGATCTGCGAAAGATGGTGTACGACAAAATCCAAAACCTGTCGCTCGGCTTCCTCACCTCGCAGCGGGCCGGAGACATGATGAACCGGATCTCGTCCGATACGGACCGGATTCGCCACCTGATTCAGGAGCTGTGCACGACCGCCATCTTCCAATTAATTATGCTGGCGTCGGCCACGTATCTGCTGTTTCATGCTGACTGGAGACTTGCGCTTGTCGTGCTGCTGCCGGCTCCGATCGTAGCTGTTCTCCATATGTACATTTGGAAATACGTCATGTGGAAGCTATTTCACAAGCAGTGGAGAATCTACGACAAATCGAGCACCTTCCTGCATGACGTGCTGAGCGGAATCCGGGTCGTGAAGGCGTTCGGCAAGGAAGAGACCGAGATCCGCAAATTTAAGAAGTACAACGGCGACTTTATGCGGGCTTCGATCAAAACCGAAAAAGTGTTCAGCATTTTGTCGCCCGTAACCAACTACTTGATCCAGCTCGGACAGTATCTGGTCTTGATGATCGGCTGTACGATGATATTGAATAAGCAGATGTCGCTCGGGGAACTGATCCAGTTTACGATGTATGCCGGGATGATCTTCGGCCCGATCTCGTGGCTGATGTTTATGCCGAGATGGGTGGCGAATGCGGTTATCTCGGTGGACCGGGTGTTCTCCGTGATCGACGAGCAGCCGGAAGTGCTGGATACGGAGTCTTCGGTCAAGCATCCGATCCGCGGCTCGATTCAGTTCCAGGACGTCATCTTCGGGTACAAATCGTATGAACCGGTGCTGAAGGACATTAACTTCGAGGTCAAGCAGGGAGAAATGATCGGTCTGGTCGGACATTCCGGATCGGGCAAATCGACGCTGATCAATCTCGTATCCCGGTTTTACGATGTGACGGAGGGGCGCATACTGATCGACGGCATCGATATCCGCTCGATTCGTCAGGAAGAGCTGCGCCAGCAGATCGGCGTCGTCCTGCAGGAGACGTTCCTGTTCAGCGGAACGATCTTCGACAATATCCGGTATTCCAAGCCGGACGCGACGTTCGAGGAAGTGATCCAGGCGGCGAGAGTGGCGAATGCCCACGACTTCATTATCCGCCTGCCGGACGGCTATGATACGAAGTTGGATGAGAACGGCAACAATTTGTCCGGCGGAGAACGGCAGCGGCTTGCGATCGCAAGGGCGGTGCTGAACAATCCGCGCATCCTGATCCTGGACGAAGCGACGGCCTCGCTCGATATCGATACGGAGACGGCGATTCAGGAAGCGCTGAAGCGGGTGACCCGGAATCGGACGACGATTGCGATCGCCCACCGGCTTTCCACTCTGCGTAATGCGGACCGGCTGCTCGTGCTAGAGAAAGGGAAAATCGCCGAGATCGGCACGCATCATGAGCTGATGGAAAACAAAAGCATCTACTACAAGCTCGTAACGGCGCAAAGAAATATGGCGAAGCCGAAAGCGGGAGCCGAGGAACGGGCGGTGTAGGCCGTTAGGTTGGGGTCGACCGCTCGCCGGCTCTCGTCTCAGGCTGCAACGCAATACCGCAAGCCGGGAGGCCGAGAGACATGGGGAGCAACTCGCGGTGCTATAGATCGGTCCGGCGTACGGCTACTATCAAGTACAACACAAAATAGAAGCGGAAGAAATGAAGGGTTTGTCCCAGAAGTATTCGTCTGACCGGGGAACGTCCCCATTTTCAAATGGAAGGACCTCAAATTCCACTGTTTCGTGGAGGCCGAGGTCCTTTTTCTTGAGGAGAATCGGTCCCAGTCCAGGTAGCGCTCGAAATATCGACAAAGTGACTTGGATGGCTGCTTTCCGAGTAGATCAGCATGTTTAGGTTTTTTAGCCGTACAAGAGTATGGATGAGGTTCCCCACCTGTTGAG
>NZ_JACXJA010000041.1 GCF_014705615.1 Paenibacillus oceani | reverse complement strand
AATCCCCCTACGCAAGTAGGAGGATGGATACGCCGGAGGGTATAGGGAATCCCTTGCCCCATCTGCCTCGGCGAATGCCGAGAGGCTACGATGGATAACGGGAGGGATGCTGCTATGAATTTTTCTGTTTCGTCCGAATGCTCCGACCGGTCTTTTCTCGCTCACAACCATGAGACGTTGAGGACAAGGATGAACGAGTATCTGCAAGCTTACGAGAAATTGGACTATTTTAGCGGATCTGTACTGGTAGCGCACAATGGCGAGATTGTGTTAAACGAAGGTTACGAGATGGCCAACCGGGAGCATGATGTCAAAAACACACGTGATACGATCTTCCAGTTGGGGTCCTTAAGCAAGTCCTTTACAGCGGCCGCGATCATGATACTGCACGAGCAAGGCAGCATTAGCACGGATCATACGATCGGCCGGTATTTAGCGGATTTTCCGAATGGGGATAAAATCACCATTCATCATCTGTTGACGCATACGTCCGGTCTATCACATCCCGTAGGCCTGAACATGAAAGTACCCACGAGGCTGGAGAATGTTGTACAAAAATTTCGCGACCAGCCGCTTGCCTTTCCTCCAGGAGAGCAGTTCCAATACGGGAATTCCGGATATATTTTGCTGACCTATTTAATTGAGCAAATCTCGGGGAAACCGTTCGTTTTTTCCGGACAAACCCGAACATCTGGTACTGGAGCAACCCGCGTGTTATGAAGGATTTGCCGGAACCTATGAAGCGTTTATTCCGATTCATGTAACCGTGGAGCCGGGGCGTTTGTTCATTACCATATTCGGGTTCAAACTGGAGCTTTTCCTCCAATCGGAAACTGCGGAACAGATTGATTTTATGCGAAAGCGGCATATGTACGTATTTCTTTCCAGAAGAATGATTCCGGGAAAATCGACGGGGCGACCATACATTGGCTTGGGGAGGAAGGATATTACGCCAAAAGGAGAGAGGAGATTCAACATAAAAAATGGTAGAAGGCTGCGATTTTATACACAGTCCCGAAATTGAACCTTACGATGATGGACGGATGACAATTCCCTTGCTGAAGAGGAACGTGATTATCGTCTGTAAGGAAGGGAACATTGAAGCTGCTTAATGGAGAAATATATAGTTAACATAATATTTTTTATGTAAACTTATTTTGATGTGCATACATAACCCATAGTTGAGCAATCCCTATCAATGACTGCCTACTGCGAGAGCACGATATGTGGTTTGGTAAATATCGATTCTTGTCCAGGCTACAATCGATTTTCATTTTTCGTGAGCGAACGCCGGAGGAGAGCGGGAGGACCCGCTACTGTCACGGTTCAAGTAGTTAGCGCGGCCGCAAGGTACGACTGAAGGGGGAAGATTGAAATGTAACCACATACAATTTTGCGCAAGGAGAAGAGTCTCTCTAAAGAGGAGTCCGGGGAGAGGTGCCTACCGATTGGGTCAGCCGTAGGAGGCTGTGCCCCGTGTACGATGTACTAATTACTATGGCTACAATCAAAGTTGTCGTATATGTCAAAGATCTTCCAGTAAATGATGGTTTGCTTAATAAATTGATCCTTATTCGTAGTATGAATCAAAGTATGAATCAAATATTTCGAGATTACCCGGATTCATTATCCATTAGTATTTGGAATGATGAGGGGACCGCGTTAAAATATATAAAAGGGGATTATGTCAAAACTTCTCCCACAGGTTGGGAAGGGCTAGATCATCAAAAAGCTCGTATTTATAAAGACGACAAGGGTACTCATATTAGTTATGGAATAAGCCGTGACGATCATGAGCAGCTGCATTTCGGTTTGGGAAAGGTAACAAATTAATAATACCATTCCAGCATCCGCCGCGGGCATACGTAAGATCGACATTCCCATGCAATATCTGATACTAACGATACAATATATTTGTAAACGGTTCGCCACAGTTAATCGAGGAGAGGTAAGGCAGGAAGGGACTCGTTCGTTGACGTGGCGAGTCCCTTTGTACTTCCAGTTTGCGGTTTTGAAAGCAGCTCCCGGTAATGCGCAAACTTGCATCTCAAGACGAAATCCGTTGTTTCATTTCACTTTACAGACTGGATACTCAGCTGTTCCAGAATCGGTATGGGTCAACTGGATCCCCAACTCATTGATTTTCCCTAAGATAATGCGGAGTCCCGCCATACCTTCGTACGTTCTCTCAAGTAGGCCGAAGGCGGCAATCCGGTCACTTTCTTAAACACTTTGTTGAAATACGATTGTTCGCAAAATCCTAAGTAATCGGATATTTCGCCTATCGACATATGGGAGTGGATCAACATGTTGCACGCTTCGGCGATGCGGATTCGTTGAATATATTCGGTAATTGTCCGGCCTGTCACTTGGCGGAAGACCGTGCTGATATAGTTTGGCGTTCGGTCGACAAATCGAGCGAGAGTTGAAATGTTAATATCTGTACGGTAATGATTCATGATATAGTTTTGAATTTGCATGACGATGGAGTACGATTTCGTTGCCACTTGCCGCGAATCGGTTTCGCCGTTTACGACAGCCAACATTTCCAACAATACGCTGTGATAGATCGTTTCATAGTATTCGGGCTTACGTAGCCAATATTGTGTGAGATCGGAAAAGCGGTTTATCAAATAGTCGCTGTTAAACAGCCGTACATGTAAGTACTGGTTATTTAGCAGCATAGGAACGGTTGGCTCTACGCTTCCTTCCACACGGAAGTGAGCGACGTACCAATGCATATGGGATTGCAGGTTTTCAACGGAGCGCGTCACGCCTTTCGGCACGTAAAGGGCGTCTCCGCGCTTCAAGTGAAGATCATTTCCTTCGACTGTATAAATGCATGCGCCCTCCGTCACCAAAAGCAAAATATGGTTGCTAGTCAAACTTGGAGGCACGATCCAATTCGTTTCGCAGCGTTCGAAATAAATGGCTATTGGCGAAATCATCGGTAATCACCTTCTGATTTAGTATGAAACCAACCGTCGTGTTCGATCACATCATGCTCTTTATGTACCACACAAGTATAAATCGGAACCGTCTACCTTGTCCAACCGGGCGATTTCCGACCAATCAAATCGTAGATTCCTACCAATAACCGTAATCAGGTTCATTGTAATCAAGTTTCTTCGTAGATAAGATAAAACTATATGTGGCCGCATATGAAGTTGCAGTTGAACGGGATAGAGTAAGCGTTTTCTTGTCTACATCATTTAGGGGGGCTATGAATGAAAATGGGATTGAAACAAACGTCACTGCTTTGTGTTATCGGATTACTAGGAGCAGTACTTAACGCTTGTGGAGGCTCAGGACCGACACCATCTGCTGGGATAGCTGAGCCATCGGATGCAACGCAGCAGCCGTCCGTCAGTACGGCACCGGTCACACTCACTTTATTCGCCAATTTGACTCAGGAATACATTGATCAATACATCGTAAGTCATATTAAGCGGGAGCTACCGCACATTACGATTAAGACGATTATCGAAGGAAAAGGCTCGACTGCGCAGGATCTGGTTACGGCGGGAACGATACCCGATCTATTGTTTTTTCCGAATAATAAGCTGCTCGATTACAACGAGCTTGGGCTGCTAACCAATCTGGATCCACTGATCAAGGCGCATAATATCGATTTGTCGCGGATCGACGACGGACTGATTGACAGTGTCCGCAAATATTCCGAGAAGGGCGAACTGCTGACGATGCCGTTCGGAACGGCCAACTATGCGCTCTATTACAATAAAGACATTTTCGATAAGTTTGCCGTGCCTTACCCGAAAGATGGCATGAACTGGGAAGAGGTATACCAGCTTGCTGTCAGGCTTACCCGCAGCGAGGGCGGAGTGCAGTATAAAGGATTCAACTTTGCGCCTTCGATTTATCTCGGCTATAATCAGTTGTCCGCTCCTCTCGTAGCCGATGCGAAGGCGGGGAAAGCGTCGTTTACGACCGATGCGTGGAAGAAGCTGTTCGAGACTTACGGAAAATTCACCAATATTCCCGGCAATGAAACGGCAGCGATCAATAATGACGATTTTACGAAAAATCGCACGGTGGCGATGGGAGCGGGAACGACTTTGTTTCCTACATTGCTCGCGTTGGATAAGGAAGGCAATCCGCTAAACTTCGATATCGTTTCATTCCCGTCGTTCCCGGAAACGCCGAAGACGAGCTTGCAATTTTTGGCCAGTACGTTTGCGATCTCTCCGACAAGCAAATATAAGGATCAGGCGATGCAAGTGATCAAGGTGCTGCTGTCGGATGAAGTGCAGAAGCAAGGCGCAGGCATTCTTCGCCTAACCGCGCTAAAAAGCGAAGAAGTGCGCAAGGCGACTGGCAAAGACTATCCTTCCATTGCCAATAAAAATTTGAAGGCGCTCTATGCGAATAAGCTTGCGCCGACGAAGGAAGCGAGCAAGTACGACGAAATTGCCCGTAAGGCGCTGACAACTTATTTCAGCCAATATGTGCAGGGTCAAAAAGACCTGAACACTGCCCTTCGGGAAGCCGAAGAGGATGTCAATAAAAAAATTGCTGAAGAGATGGCAAAGAAGAAGTAATCCGACAGTACGAGTAAGCTGCATCAAATTTTCTCCTCAGACCGGTATGCCAAAAGCATGCCGGTTGTTTTTTATGTTCAGTTGAAGCTGGAAGCCGTTTCCGCTAATCTATTTGATTCTGGTCATCTTAACATCAACCTAGCTCCAATGAACTCTAAAAACATTCTACACCACGGCGAACTAAAACCAATCTGAGTACGTCCTGGTTCTCATCATTCAGCAATGTTTTAAGCAAAAACAAGTGTACGAAACGGCAACCGGGGAATTCATTATATCTCGAAATCCTTCTTCATTTAACACATATCGTAGTTTTACTCAAAATATCGTTGTTACAATCATGGCTCGTTACCGGATGAATAGCTATGATTAGGTTGTAAGGGCCCTTGCGTATGCGATACGGATTCAAACGTTTATTTCTACTTCTTCATTCCAAACGAGGGGGAAGATAGAGAAATAAAAAGGGTGGCTATCCATTGTCGGTTAAGCGCTTACATCCACCCACTGGCGCAGCTGCGGCACGGATGAAATTGCGAGGAGGGGAGAGCAACGGAGGCGCACTGAAGCAGATTAAGGATGCAATCCGCAGTATTCCGATTTGGTGACAATCGCCTAAGGGATGAATGGTCAAAACCGCCGGGAAGGCAGGGAAAAGGGGCAGCGTCGTACGGCTGGTTTGGTTCTAGCAGCATATGGAGCACCTGCTTAGAGTGGCTGGGGGAAGCTAACGATGCCAGACATGCTTTTACTGCTGCCCGCCTACCCAATCCGAGATGGATATTCAGCTCAAGTAGAGGAGATAGAGAGACATGCGACAATTGGAGAGAAAAAAGGCACGGATCGGCATCGTTACGGTAGGACACGAGCCTTACTGGGCGCAATTTCCGGGATTGAAGGAGGAATTGGAGGGCTACGGCAAGCAGTTCGAGCAAATGGTTAGTGGGTTTGGTGTTGAGGTGGTATACGCCGGATTCACGGACAATGTGGACCGATCGTTTCAAGCTGCGCAATATTTGAAGACGCAGGACGTGGATTTGCTATTTTGCTTCTTGAGCACCTATGTGACGTCGTCTACGGCAGCGACCGTCATTTTGCAGTCCGGCATTCCGGCAGTACTGGTGGCGCTGCAGCCGCAAAATCGGCTCGATTACCACAACACGACAACGTACATGCAGTTGGCCAACGACAACATTTGTTCACTTCCGGAAATCGGCGGCGTGCTCATCCGCGCGGGCAAGCCGGCCATGGGGATCGTCGTCGGAACTTTGCGCGACAACGAGCACGCCATAACCGAGCTGAAGCAATGGTGTCAAGCAGCAAGAGCGGTCCGGGCGTTCAAATATACCAATATCGGTTATTTGGGACATACATATGAGGGTATGTACGACATGAACTCCGACCCGACGGCATTCACGACCGCTTTCGGTGCGCATGTGCGCATGTTGGAAATGTGCGATTTGGCCAAGCTGGTGCGAGAGGTGAAGCCCGCGGAAATGACCGAAAAGCTTGAAGAAATCCACAGTATGTTTACGATAGCTGATCCGTTTATCGATCCGGTTACCCGGCCGGTATGCCGGGAAGATCTGGAGTGGGCAGCGCGCGTGGCGGTCGGGATGGATAGGCTGATCGTAGAATTCGATTTGACGGGCATGGCGTATTACTATCGCGGTTTGGATAACAACGAATACGAGCGGATCAGCTCCAATATGGTGCTCGGCAACTCTTTGCTAACCGGTAAAGGCGTGCCTCTCGCCGGCGAGGCGGACTTAAAGACGTGCGCCGCTATGCTGATCATGGAGAGGCTCGATGCTGGAGGTTCGTTTGCGGAACTGCACCCATGCGATTTTGAGGACAATATCGTATTGGTCGGCCATGACGGCCCGCATAACGTGAAGATCAGCGACGGACGGCCGATCATCCGAGGACTGGAACTGTTTCACGGCAAACGCGGCTCCGGCATCGGCGTCGAATTCAGTATAGCTGCTGGGCCCGTAACGTTGCTCAGCATTTCCCAAGACGAAAACGGTAAGTACAAATGGATTGCGGCGGAAGGAGAATCGATAAAAGGGCTGATCCCTAAAACGGGAAACACGAATACACGCTGTCGGTTTCATAGGGGAGCCGCCGAATTTGTCGAGCAATGGTCCATGGCCGGACCGACGCATCATTTTGCGCTTGGTGTAGGGCGGATGAACGCGCAGCTCGCCAAAGTGTCCCGGATGATGGGAATGTCGCTTGAAATCGTCTGATCAAGGGAGGAGAGCATGAAGATGCACGCAAATTGGGAACGGAGATTGGATTTCGATACGACGACAAACGTGGGAGTGTATCCCAACGAAGCGGGAGGGAAGCGGCCGCTTCGCCGCGTCTCACTGGAGATGAGCTTGAAGCCGTTTCGCCGTATGGAGCCGGCGTATATCGAGCAAGTATGCACAGAAGCGTTCCGGCAATGGCTGCCGCTGATCCGGATGGGGGACATGTGCACTATACTGCTGTGGGTGTCCGACGGCAGCGAAATATTGGAATGGGATGGTAACTTAGAGAGGGAACTGGAGTGGGCGAAATACATCGGCTTCGCAAATGAGGAGATGTTCGGCCATACTCCCGGCGACGGTAATCCACAGACGGCGATTCCTTATATAGATAGCCCGATGACGATCACGTACAGCGATTTGCGAGAAATCGTACGAACGTTGAAGCGTGTTGCCGCCGAACAATTTGGGGTGAAGCTGGAAGTGGGGGCGACCTTTGATCCCGGACCGGAATTCGCCTATTCCGAATTCAAATATAAGCGACATCCAGAAATCAACCGCGCCTGGCTAGGCGGACGCGAAATCGCCCTGAAAGACCACTATACGGTCGTTTGCCCGTGGTCGAAGCTTAATGCTGACCCGACGCCGTATGCCGGCTTTCCTCAGGGGAT
Organism: Paenibacillus oceani; assembly: GCF_014705615.1. Lineage (GTDB taxonomy): Bacteria > Bacillota > Bacilli > Paenibacillales > NBRC-103111 > Paenibacillus_AB > Paenibacillus_AB oceani. The sequence goes on along the minus strand of NZ_JACXJA010000041.1, from coordinate 99,917 downwards.
AGAAGAAGGGACTTCGTTTGGGACGTTTCTCGGCCGCCAATGCGCGAGCTTTCTCCCCAAGCTAGAATTCGACTATATTTGGTTTTCCAACGGTTTTGGATTTTCCTACTTTCCGTGGACATACCTTGGCGCGAACTTCGACGGGAATAAGATGCCGCTTGCCGATTACCGCGAGCTGAGTGGGCTCGTAATGTCGTTCTGGGACGATTTCAAGCGGGAGTGCCCAGGCTTTCGAACGGAGGTTCGCGGAACGAACTACGGATCGGGCATGGAAGCGGCCAAAGATTGTATTCCGCTACTTGAGCTGTACGACAAGCAGTACCTGGAGTTTCCACCTCCGAACTCGCCGTGGGCGGCCATGAATTACGACTTCGGCCTGGAACTTGCTGGGTATATGTCACGGATCGCCTATCTGCCGAAGGAGATGTTCATGTTTCGATTTTACGTTAATGATCCGTGGTTTTGGCAAAATCCGTGGTGGGATTTTTACGACCGTGAGCCGCACGACATTTATTGCCCATTGTCTGTTGGCCGGCTGAATGCTGACGGTCAAATCGAGGGGCCGAGCATTGTGGAAATCTTGTCCATCGACACCGAGAAGGGCAGTTTGTGGGCAGAAGGGCCGAACGAAGTTATCCCGCATATGCAGCGAGCGATCCGCGAGTTCCCGGACCAGCCTGGTTTGCTGACATGGCTTTATCCGTTCCGCGAATACCAGGAGGCGGTCGCCGAAGATGTCAGCCGGTCGGGAACAATATTTTTCGAGGAATGGCTGATTCGCAATGCCATCAATGAAGGTTTACCGCTGAATACCGTAGTGAGTACCGACAATGTCGCTCTCATGAACGCACAGCGGCTTGAGGAGCTAAAGAAGTCTACGGTGCTGCTCGTTCCGGGATCGTTGCTAAAAGGAAAATGGTCCGAATGGGCGACACGGTATATACGAGGCGGCGGCCGGATACTCATATACGGCAAGGTGGAGGACGAACAACTGTGCGCGATACTCAACTTGCGTCATACGGAAGTCGGCCTCGAGGGGGAAATGGATCTTGAGCTGCGAGTAGAACAGCCTGATTCGTCCCAGATATCCGAGCCTGCCTTGCGACTCAACCACGGCTTGCTCATGTCCGCCGGAGCGATCGACGAGACAGTCGCCCAGGCAAACGATCTAGGGACAACTGTACGCGCAGAGGTCCGGCAGGGCGAGAGCTCCCACGTGTTCGCGCTGACCCGGGAGCTGCCCGAATGGCAGGGAGGTCGCGCCAGTTGGGTCAGAGGTTCCTTGCCTTTCGTTGCCGGAGCGAAGCCGGGGCACCTGCCAGTACGTCAAGAAGGCTACTTCGCTGATTCATCGGTTTTGCTGCGCTACGCGCTTGACGATTTTGGCTGGACGCTGCGCCAGGCGCGCGTCGATGCCGAGTCCCGAGCGGTTATGCTATTCATCACCCGCAGCGACAACGCTTATTGGTTTACCGGCTGCGCCCAAGACACGTCGGTCGCCTTCCGGCTGGGAACTCCCGAAGGAGTGCCGCTGTTCCCGGGACAGACTGTGTATGTAGAAGATGGTATCGCGGATTATCGGCTGGGGCGGACGTTTCATGACGAATGCCGCATATTCGTGCGACAGCCGAAACCCGGTCTCGTGTTTTGCCAAGAAAAAAGCCCGTATCCAACTCGGGTAAAGCGCACGGTTAGAACGATCGCTGCATCCCGTTTGAAAGAGGCGGACTTGACCGTTTACCCGCCGCTTGAAGCTTTAAGAAACGGCTTGGTGGAAATAACTCATAATGGGGTACTGATTAAACCGGAGCTTCATCCGAACAACGATCGCTTGATCGTGAAGAACATCAGCGGAGCGATCGGCATCTCTTGGTAGGTTAAACCGAGCGGCTCTTAGCAGGAGGGATACGATCCAGGCTCTACATGAAAATTAGATTTCTTATATTTATATTGATATTTGTAGAGGACTGCTGCCAAATAATCGTTTTCGGTTAATGATTAGCTAGCCGTTATGGATAAATACACTATGGGCGCTACGAGCAGAAAGGAAGATAACCTGGTATGCCTAAACTGAAAGTAGGCGTTATAGGTACAGGAGGCATTGCCGATATTCATATGCGCTCCTATTCCGCAAACCCTGAAGTCGAAATGTATGCGATCTGTGACTTGGTGGAGGAGCGGGCCAGTGAAAAGGCCAAGCAATACGGCATAAGCAAAATTTATACCGATTACCTCGAAATGTTGAGCGATCCTGAGCTCGAGGCCGTAAGCATTTGTACACCGAACCATCTGCACGCTCTGATTTCGATTGCAGCCATTAATAACGGAAAACATGTCCTGGTCGAGAAGCCACTCTGCAAAACCGTCGAGGAAGCGGTCGAAGTCGAGAATGCGGTACGGGCGAGCGACCGCGTGTTACAGGTCGGATTCGTACGCCGTTATGGTAGCAACACGAAAATTGCAAACCGTTTTGTCGAAGCGGGAGAGATTGGCAACGTCTATTACGCTAAAGCGTCGTGCTTGCGCAGAATCGGTAATCCGGGGGGCTGGTTTTCCGACCAGAAACGATCGGGTGGCGGTCCGTTGATCGATTTAGGCGTCCATGTCATCGACCTGTGCTGGTATTTGATGGGCCGGCCGAAGGTCAAATCGATAAGCGGAAATTCATACCATAAGCTTGGAAACCGCTCCAATATCGAGAACCTTGCCTACTACAGATCGGCGGATTACGACCCAGACAAGAACGACGTCGAAGATTTAGCGAACGCCTTGATTCGCTTTGAGAACGGGGCTTCTCTACTAGTTGACGTAAGCTTCTCCCTTCATGCGAAGCAGGATGAAATCTCGGCCAAAATTTACGGAGAAAAAGGCGGCGTAGAGCTCGAGCCCGAGCTGCTGCTGGTCAGTGAAAGACATAATACGATCCTGAATGTTACGCCACAGGTGGACAATCGCGGCTTTGACGGCATCAAAGCCTTCGCGAATGAAATCAACCATTTTGTCGATTCGTGCTTCGGACGTACCCAAACGCTTAGTCCAGTAGAGGATGGCGTGGAAATGATGAAAATGTTATGCGGCATTTACGAGTCGGCTAGAATCGGCAAAGAAATTCAATTCGGGGAGACGTAGCAGATGAAGATGACGAATAAAATCGGTGTCATCGTGGACAGCTTCGGCGTCGGCGTGCGCGAAGGACTGAAAGAAGCGGCGGAGGTCGGAGCGGAGGGTGTGCAAATTTACGCCGTATGCGGAGAGATGGATCCGGATAACCTTTCGGCTGGCGCTCGCAAGGAGCTAAAAGTATATATCGACTCGCTAGGGCTCGAAATTGCCGCTCTATGCGGCGATATCGGCGGCCATGGCTTCCAGGATGCGGCGGCGAACCCGTTGAAGGTGGAAAAGTCCAAGCGGATTCTCGATCTGGCTTTGGAACTGGGCACGAACATTGTCACCACTCATATCGGCATCGTGCCGGAGGAATCACACCCGATTTATGGAAATTTGCTAAAAGCATGCGACGAACTGGCCAGTTACGCAGCGGAGCGAAATGCTTTTTTCGCAATCGAAACTGGGCCGGAAACGGCTATTCATCTCAAGCGGTTCCTGGATAAGCTTTCCTCCAAAGGAGTTGCTGTAAACTTTGACCCTGCGAATTTTGTAATGGTTACCGGAGACGACCCCGTCCAGGGCATCTATACGCTTAAGGATTACATCGTACACACCCATGTCAAGGACGGTGTCAAATTCCACAATTATGTTGATCCGATAGCCGTATACGGTTTCTTCGGACATAAGGGGATGTCGCATGACGAAATCGCCAACTTGGCAAGCGAGGGAGAAGCTTTCCGCGAAGTTCCGCTCGGAGAAGGGAGCGTCAAGTTCGATGATTATTTCGCCGCGCTTTCGGACATCGGCTATAAGGGTTATTTAACGATCGAACGTGAAGTCGGAGACAATCCGAAAAGCGACATCCGCCGCGCGGTCGAGTTTATTAAGAAGTACCGCTAGACGCATATTCAAACAGAGTACTACAACTCCACTGAATGTTGTATGGCAGATTTGTTAAGCCTTTATACGAATCTTCGGATATATTAACCCGCAAATTTGCTTGTTTACATCTCCCGAAATAACATATATTGGAAATAATATTCCAATCCAAAGCATCACTAAAATAGTTCAAGAAACCGAAACACTTATACACCAAACAGGAGGAATAGAACATGAATGGAAAAACCAAAGGAGAGCAATCAAATCGGAGAATAGAGATGAAGGAGAGATTAAGCAGAAGAGAACTCGTAGCTTCGATCGGAATTGCCGGAGCGACGATTGCAGCAGGCGCATTTTTAAGTAACAATATAAGCTTGGCGGCTGGCAATAACAATAGCGAAACTGTAACAGGAAGTGTTTACGGCAATGGGGGCGGATGGGAATCAAATTGCGTTCTTGCCATCACTATTGCCGAATTACGGACGATATCCACAGCAAAATCCGGGAATGTTTATTATGTTACGGATCAGGGGCAAGAGGGACCTTTTTATTATGACTCCTTCGATTCGAGCTCAGCAGATAACACCGGAACCATTATCGTTTCTTCAAGTGGATTGAGGTTCAAACGCATATTTGATGGTGCACTCGATGTCAAATGGTTCGGTGCTCGAGGTGACGGTGTCGCGGATGATACGGTAAATATCAGAAAAGCAATTGCCGCTTTACATGACGGAAGCAGCCTATATTTTCCCAAGGGGGAATATATTATTGATTCCGGATGCTTAGTAATCAGGGGATTAAATCGAGTCAGTATTTACGGTGATGGGGAGTCGTCTTGGATACATCCAAATGGACAAGGGCCGACAGGTGTAAAAAGTTATTTTCATACAACCGTCGCGATAGATCAGTGCAGCAACCTGCAAATCAGAAACTTACGTATCGAAAGTAAGGGAGAAAATTGGGGGAATTCCGACGCCGGCGTCGGTCAAGCATGGGGTGATGGCAGAACAAACTTCTGCATCGAGAAAGGAGGACACGCTCTTCTCGTGGCTCGAAGCACTTCGATTACCGTACAGAATATTACCGCCCGCTATTGCGGCTCTGTTGGAGTGATGTATTTCTCCTCTTGTGACGATATTTTGGTGAGGGATTGTTTTGCGAACGCCAGCTCATTAGGCTATGCGATGTATGCCATCGACAATTGGTGCGCCAATTCCATTAACATGAAAAGAACCTACAACTTTATTAATTGCAACGGTTGGAAGGAGCCGGGATATTCGATTTATTCGGGAAAGGGAGGGATTGTAGCGGAAGGAGACCAATCACTAGTACTGAATGTGAATATTCAGGGGGGAATATTCAAGAACTGCAGAATTGGGGGAGATGCGAAATCTCTTGGATGTGCCGTCTCGGCCATTTTTACCAATTTAACGATGCATGGAGTGGTATCCGACGATTGTCTCATAGGACTGTTCGCGGGAGCACGCGGCTTGAATGCGACCAAAACGGTTCATAGAGTGATCGGCTGCAGCTTTATGAATAATAAAGTGTCAGGTGTGTTTCTAGACTTTAAGAATCCCGGAAGTGGATTTCATCACCTTTATCTGAAGGATACTGTTATTCAGACGTCAGAAGAATCTGCCTGGCATTCTTTTGACGATTTGAGAGTCAAAAAATCGAGTGGCATTGTCAATACAAACTATTTGAGCGGTAGAATCCATCTTTCCAATGTGACCATTACTGGAGCCGAGTATGGAATTTATTCAATGGATTATCTCGACGTCAAATGTTTATCTAGCGAAATTCATGCCACTAAATATGCATTTAATATCTATGGAGGGGGTACATATCAATTATCGGGTTCAGACATCATTTCGGATAATGACACTGCTTTCTTATTCCGAACAGCCAACCTGAATATGTCTGGCGGGAGTACAAATACAAGAACTTTGCGCACTTACATCACGAACAATTATATCAATTCCAATGTCGACCAAAATCTTTTCTCCGTCACGGGAGCGATCTCGGACGTAGAAAGTTTAACCGTTAAGGACAACATCGTGCGAAACGGATATCTTTATTTCAATCCAGGCTCTGCTCAATTCGTACAATTGGATGAAATTTTAAGTTCCATTACGACTAAGGTTGATAGTATCGGACTAGCAGGGACGAATACATTCGTCATATTAAAATTGCCCAAAGACAAACAGTATAATTATACGAAAATTTATACTGAAGCTGGCACTTTATTCAACATTCTTGGTTCAGTTAACGATTATGGTGGCTCGCGAGGAACCTATCTTATTTATTTGCACGGCGACGTCCGTGCGTCTTTTCCGGCAGGTTCTATTTCCAGGGTAATAGGACTGTAGAGCAGTATGCGCATTTAGAACCTATTGTCAGATGATCTAAAAAACACAACATATTCAAAGTAATAGATCCGAGAAGGTCAACAGCCGGACGGAAGCGATACTTCTGCCCGGCTGGGTAAAATCGTAAAATGCTCAATCAGTTCGTTAAGTTCCCTTAGCATAACAAAATGAGGAACTTTGATTGACTATTGACTATACGAATAAACAGTGTTTGGAAATGAGTGGTCAGGATTGGAAGTAGTGCCGTTGTTGATAAATTTATTTCGATACAATGGATGGTTAGAGATGAATGGTTTGAACGGATGAGCGTTTCAGTAAAGGCGAAATCTTGCGTCATGTGATTGCTCATGAAATTAATTCAATCATATGGGGTCAGAGCTATCCCGTATGGAGAGACATTGAACTCCAACCCAACCAAACCAGTCTGTGCGTTGCGACGTCATATTCGAATTGAATACGTTCACATGTTCACAAAACCCGTATTTTATACATATGTCTATAATCGGGCAGACTGCGCCGATGATTTTTAGCTCTTGTCGGATGACAAGAACCTTATCCCATAAATGACAAGAACTTTATCCCATTCCCGACAAATTGTGCAGGCCTTACAAACGAAAAAACGAAAAAACCCAACGCAAATTCCGTTGGGTTTTCAAAACATTGTATTTCTTAAATTGTGAGCCTTGATACGTACTGATCGACGTAAACTTGTAATGATTTATCCTGTTCAGTATTCGGCTCTTCGAAATTTCTCATGGATACACTTTGTGGTGTGAACGAATTCATATTTCGTAATTCTTTCTTTACTCGTTTTGATTTGTGAGGACATTGCATGTTGTAAATTATTTTTTCTAGTTCTACTATATTTCTTGATTCTTTTTTTATTATGTGAACCTCTTGTGGCTCATTTACATTGAATTTGTGTTTAAATATCATATTGGGAATACTTTTTGTTGCCATTATTAAAACTTGATTCCAATCAGGAACACGAATTTGTTCAGATCCATCTTTTGCAATCTCAAGCCATTTATAGAAGTAATTTAAACATAAATCGGATGTGAATCGATTTACAATCCAGTCAAACAGTCTTCTGTTATCAAATTCATAAAGATTGGTGTGGCCAAACAACTTTTCTTTAAAGTCATTTATATGATTTTGGATAAGTTGAGTTGCAAATTCAAATCCATCATATGTTCTGCGATTAGTTTCATCTGCTCTTATAGCAGTGTGAAAATGATCTGTCTGCAGCAAGGTATGTTTCCAAAATACATAGGCAAATGCATACGGACATATTTGAGGAAACGCCCCTTCCTTCTCCTTCCGGAGCTGTTGTAGGGTATGTAAACAAATGTGGTGATTAGCTAAGTATTTTTTTCTTACAAATCTGTCTATGGCTCTGAAACATTGTTTATTTTCATCATATACATGTTCTTTGAACTTCTTACTTAAAGAATAGTCCCTCTTGGTTATCTTCTTTATATGTTCACCGCCAGGAAACCTTGAGGTGATGGCTGGTTTGAGATTAAACATGTCAACAGAAACAGACCGAGAAATAAACAGTAACCGATCTGTTTCAGTTTCAACTCCCCTCCTTGCTAACCAGTTCAACACGTTATCATCCACAATCTTTGCATGGAAATTCCATTCAGACCACTGTGCCAATGTAATATCGGATAATTTATATCCGCATTTACAAGTAAAAGGGTCACTGAAACTGTTGTCACTCAGTAAGAAGGGTATTTGATTCAAACAGCCCGGGCATGCACTAACCAAGTCGATTTGATGAGTGGGACAACATTTAACAAGTAAAAACTGATGCAACCAGCTGTGATAACCCTTCTTCACACACTCAGAACACCACTTCAATGATGGTGGAAACCAAGTATGACTATGCTTAGAAAAATATTCTAATGGTTTTAGGATTGACGAGATTGTGCATCGGTTATGCCTGATCAGGTCAAATTCCAGATATTCCAATAATTTGGCCGGATCAAATCCACTTAAATGAACAAACTCCCTTCTTTTAAATAGATTGAACAAATTATTATATAAGCATTTTAATGAAAAACTAGAAGAAATCATCAAAAGAACTGCGGTCCCATAATAAGCAATTCTTAAAACTACGGAAAAAAAGAACCATTCACTTATTTAGCGAAATGGCTCAAATTGTCCTATTAACACATTATTTCTCCAATAACAAAATCTAAAGACCTGAAGCTACAGAATTATTTAAACAAGAATACATCCAAAAGATAAACTATGCCAAATCTTGTATCTTTATTTATTTTTCTTTAATTCCGGTTCCGCTGACTTTGCTACTTCAGTCAAACTTGACTTAATATCCTGATTTTGTAAAATGGTTTGTTCCAACTTCTTTTGAATATCTGTCTGAATATTCATTAAATAAGGATTACGCCCATAGATATCATTCTTTATAAGTGGAAGAGATTCCATTAATACCGATATGAACTGATCCTTTTTCATTGCACTATATACAGATTTAGATATATTATATGAACTTTTAAACAGATCGGTTGTGATCTCATTACTATCCATCGTTACAAACTTCATAAACTCAAAAGCCAAATCTGCATTTTTAGAATCCTTAAGGATCCCCATTCCTGTAATACTACCATGAATCGACTTAGTTCTTTGAGAAAATGAAGGTTGCACAACCACACCCATATTTTCTTTTTGCTGGTCGGTGAGAAGAGAAAGTTCATTATATTTTGAAACATACATTCCTACCGTACCCTTCTCAACTTCGATCGGAGTATTCGTTATGTATTTGGGTTGAACAATACCTTCATGAACCATCTTGGAATACCATTCGATGGCAGATACACTACTATCGCTATCTAGATACCCTTGCATCGTCAAACCATCTGGAGAAAGAAAAGAACCGCCATTACTAAGAACCAATGATGACAAATGATGATTGGTTAATGGAAAGATCGTAGTGACACCATTTTTTGAAGATGAGGTATCGTTCTTAAGTCTCTTAGCGATCTCAGCAAAATTATCCCACGACCAATCACTTTTGGGTTCGGAAATCCCTAAAGAACTAAATATTTTTTTGTTATACATTACAACAATTGGAGTTGCCCCAACCGGAATTGCAAACAGCTTATCTTCATACTTAAAATTGCCCAATAGATTTGTATCGAAAAATTCGTTAAGATCAGTTCCATTTATTTTTGCTAGTTGTTCGATGTCAATAAATCCATTCTTACCTACAATCGATGGAAGAACGGCGCTACCAAACAAAACTAAATCAGGCGATTTTCCAGCATCAATTACCGCCTTTAATTCATTCGTAATACTTGTATTTGATATTGCATTTGTTGTAATAAATTGAATGGACACGTCGGAGTGCGAAGCTTCAAACTTTTCTTTGGCACGATTATATAGCTCCGTTATTATGGGAGATTAATTTGCCAAGCAACTCCGAATTTATCAACTACCCAACCAAACTTTCTGCTGAACGAGTAATCGCCTAATGGCATTAAGACAGACCCGCCCTCAGATAATTGTTTAAAAAGACGGTCAATTTCTTCTTCCGTCACAGCCGTAATAAAAAGAGAAAACGAAGGTGTAAAATTAAAACCATGCTTGACATGACTATCGATGCACATATATTCCCGGCCCTTTAACGTAAAGGTGGCCTGAAAGACGCTTCCCTCTTCACCTGCTTGATTGGCTCCATAACGAGAGATGCTCGTAATCGCCGAATCCTCGATGATAGAGGTGTAATAATTCATCGCTTCTTCCGCGTTTCCTTGAAACATTAAAAATGGCGTAATCTTTTCCATGACGGGAATGGCTCCTTTTTCTTATTTTTTTAGCGTCGCTGCGGCTGCAAGCAAATATACCACGATAGTCTGAAGGTCTACGAACTTTTTAACTTTTCCGCATCTTTTTGCCCCTCGCGATCTCCGTTTCAAGAGCGCTGAGCTTCGGTTCCCAGAAGGAGCGAAAACGATCGAGCCAAACGTCGACCTCCTGCAGCATCCTAGCGTCCAGCGAATAGATGCGACGCTGTTTATCGATCTTGACGCTGGCAAAACCGTTGTCTCGCAGAACTCGAAGATGTTGCGAAACGGCCGCCTGGGTAATTCCAAAATCATGCTGGATGACCTCAACAATATCACCTGAGCGTCGCTCGCCCTCAGCAAGTAGTTCCAAGATGCGGCGTCTTACCGGATCGCCAAGTACGTCGAAGGCATTCATACGGCCCCCTACAAACCGCTGCCTGTGTAGAAGTCCGTGACCTGCTTCGCTGCGGCCTCGGCCCAAGACGGATTCTCACCGGCTGCAACGGCCGCACGCCGCCAGTCCTCGCTGCAGTCAGCCATGAAAGATTTCCCTTCAATTGAGGCGCTAAAGGCGTTTTCATCCAAACGGTCCATCTCGCCAGTCGAAAGGTGAAACTCCAACCCGACCAAAGCCAGGTCCCAGCCGACACCGACCGCACCCGGTCCATAGTTTTTCCAGTGATCGTCAATCGGGCAAATGTGAGACAACGTCAGGCGGGACCGTTCCTCCCCTTCGGCGGTTATACGCAGCTCGACCCAACTTAAGCCACCACCGAATTCCCAGGTCACGGAAAAATAATGCGGCGGCACACATTCGGTAATTAAGCCACCGGCGTTATCCTTAATTTGATACCGGCCTCTGAGTTTCAAGTCTCCGCTTACCGGCGCAAACCAGCGGAGCAACCGCTCAGGGTTGGTCATCGCATCCCAAAGATCTTCCGGCGTCGTATCGTAAGAGCGCTCCAGCGTAACGTTACGGGCAGGCTTTCCCTCCCGCTCGAGCTCCGACACTGTTCGGGTTACAGCACCCAAACAAGATTCTAAACTGAACACCTTACTCAGCTCCATTACGAATTTTTTGCAATACAATATTTCGCTTATACAAGTTTATGCTTATATAAACTCTAGCTTGTATTTATGATTATGTCAAGTCCGCGGACGGTTTGACGATGTGCGGCCTGAACGTTGCATATAGGATGTATCGCGCAAAAGAAAAGGCGCCGCCAACTAATCCGCAGCGCCTTAATCGTTTGCCACGCTCGCATGGATAAACAAAACAAGCGGTTAGGACTTAGTGTCCCAACCGCTTGCTAATCTTGGTTATAATTATGACTGTAGCTTCATGCGACTCCCGAAACTGTGGCACAAGGCTTCCAACTCACGAAACGGAACGGTGTAGAACGTTAAGTCGTTCACTAGCGACTTCATCGAGCCGGGCAAGGCACAAAGTTTGGAGAACAGCTTGTCTGATTCCCCCTGGTCAGCCGAAGTCCAGAATTGAACTTGCACGACGTCGGGGTTGCCCGCTCTCATCTCGGCGACGAGCGCTTGCAGTCCTCTTATAAATAAAGAGGTTCGCCGATATTCGCTCCGAATAAAGGCAACCTCGACTTGGCATATATGCCGATCCTTATATTCATTGGCTCCCGTGCCGTACACGAACCCTGCGGCAGCTGCTAGTTCGTAAGGCTCTTCATCGATCACGAGCATGCCCTTCCCGAACATCAGAGGGCTGCTTATAAAGCTGAGTTTCATCGCAAATGGATACGGCAAATTCAGCTCGGCGTGATGCTGAAGCAGAAAGCGGATATACGCCTCATGGTCCATCTCCATGTTACAGGGGCGAAACTCGAACGACATTACTTCGGTTGTGCTCTCAAAGTATCGTTCAAGATCGCGATTTTTCCTAATTTGCCGCCGGTTTTCTTGTCAAATCGAGGGGGGATGACGATCATGGGGATCCTCCTTTGGTTGTATAATTCGGTTTCCTGTTATCATTATACCTTGCCGTATTTATTTAAGATACCCTGTAATTTGTTAATTTTGACACAAAACACGAGTTGTTCGAGTTCCGTTCCTTCTCGCGAATAGCTGGTATCGGTAAATTTGGAATACAACCTGCGCAAATATGGATTGTCCGCAAGAGCGGCCAGCCTGATTTCCTGCACTTCCGGATGCAGCTGCGCGATCTGGTTCACCGTATATTGCAGTCCGGTGAGGAATAGGCGCGTCCCCCGATAAGCTTTATCGGCAACAGCCATATCCAAGAAAGCGATGTCTTTGTCCTGAAAATCCCGTTCTGGAGTCCCGTGATAATAAGCGGTCGCCCCGATAACCTGGTTATTCGTGTCTTCAACGAATACCAGGTGGCCTTGAGTTAAATAGGTGTACAGAATTTCTACCATGTCCAGCGTGTAAAAAGATCGATGCAAGTCGTGCTTGTGATCGAGAACGAACACACACACTTTGGCGAAATCGTCATCGGTTGTACAGCGTTTGCATTGCATGGTCATAACATGTGTTCTCCTTCCTATTCCACAGAGCGTCGGTCCGACGGCATTATAATACTAGTAATTTCCGGTTTGATTGAGCAAAGACAGCCGATCGTTTGACGGCTGCCTTCTAGTTTTTTATTGATCTCTCACATTCGTTTATTGTAAGGGAATAAATGAATTAATTAACAGTTTATCATTATAATTCGATAATGATTTCTTGTCCAGAGTGGTAAAAAGATTCCGGCTGTAATCCTAAAACGATTCCAAAAACCTATCACAACCGAAAGGATTGCCCAGCTTCGGCCGCAATGTCGTTACCTCAAACTTGCCTTTAGACGTTTCAGCTTCTCCAGGTAATCGATGGCCCGCGGGACAAACCGTTCGGCGATCAGTCTCCCCTTCTCTGGCGTAGCGGAATCGGGATAACCCCAATATCCGTCCGCGCATAATTCAGTCATGTCCAAATAATCCAGCATACTTTGATCCGCTTCGGGCAACACACCGCCGTCGGGAACCGGCTGTCGGACAAGATCGGGACGCAAATGCATGATCAACGAAGTTTCTTTCTCACCTGCGTGTATATCGCTCGAACCGGGATGTTTGAATGGGCTGTCGTCTCCAATTGCGTTTATGATCGCTCCGCTCAGCAGCACGACCTCCATCTCTGCCTGCCGATCCGCGTAGTCCCGGTTCAGTTGTCGGATCGCAGGTTTTAAAATATAGTTGCCGCCATGCCCGTTAACGAGCAGCAGCTGCTTGAAGCCCGAGCTGTAGAGCGAGTCGGCAATATCGCGGATCACCAGCGCCAAAGTATCTGCACGCAGGTAAACGGTTCCAATTGCCTTGCGATGCTCGATCGAGGAACTGATCGCCAAGGTCGGAAGCAAAAAGGCATCCAGATGCTGCGCCAACTGTTCCGCATATTCGGCGGCGATCATGCTGTCCGTGCCTATCGGCAAATGACTGCCGTGCTGTTCGAGGGCGCCGACTGGCAATACCGCGATCTGCGGCTGCGCCTGCTCGAAGTCCCGCCGCGTGTTGTTCATGGATAACATGGAGCTTCCCTCCCGGGTTCAGGTCACTGTCAAATAAAATACGGCTCGCCGTATACCGACACCTCCAGCACGCCGACGATCTCCTCCTCGGAGTTGCGTACCGGGTAATAGACGGTTTCTTCGCCTCCCGAACGGATGCGCGAGGTCGGCATACCGGCAAATGCGCGGAAAAGCTCCGGCCCCATCTCGATAATATGATGTCCTTCGACCGGCAACGATCTGCCCCCGATCAGTGTCTCCGCTCGGCTCGGATGGTCGGGCCTCCGCACCCATAGACAGCAAGTGACGTCCCGGCGGCTGCGATCGATCCGTTCCGTCAGCAGCAGCGTACGCTTCAGCGCATTGAAGCTGTCCTCGTCAAAGTCAATATCGTCACCGCTGACATAGCTGCGGCGCTCCGGCGTCATTACCTGCTCCAGCCAGTCTCCGCAGAGAAATAGCGAACCGACTCTGGCGATCTCCATCAGCTCGTAAGTATGAGACATTCCCTTGCCTCCCCTTCAATGATCCGCCATAATCGATGCTTGAGCTGCTCGAACAACAGAGGTGACCGGCCGATATGGAGAGCCGACGGGGACGCTTCACTCAGCAGTTCGTTCGTCCACTCGTACGGGGGCCGATCGATAAATGCCGGAGGCTCCGGCCAATCGAATGTGCTGTCGCCGTCCAGGATGGAGCCTACGAGCCGGGTCATCTCGTTTCTGCTGGGCTCGCCGTGATCCCGGATCCACTTCTCCATACATTCCGAAACCTGCATTGCGTTCCGCAGCACCTTGAGCCGGATCGTCGGGATCGGACCCGGGATATCGAACAACCGATCGCCCGGATAAAACACGGCCGTTTTGCCGTTGCTGGCGGGCGTCCGATGCCAGTCGCTCCCCCAATCGACGTTGTTCCACAGCACAAACCCGTTCAGCCCTTGAGCAACGCTGGCCAGCGGCGCGATTGCCGAGCCGAGCAGATTGTGATCGATCGGTTGAGCGCCCAGATAATACCAGAACAAGCAGCCGCGGCTTTGCAGATACGACTGTCCTTCCGGATACCACTTCATAATATTCCGGTTAACGACCCAATGCCTGATCACATCCGCGTATTTCCCGTAATGCAGACCGTAATTCCAACTGGAGTCCGTGCGGAAAATAAAACGTGCCCCGTCTTTGCGCTCCAGCACGTCCGAAGCAAACCCGTAGAAGATGTCGTTGATTTTCTCATCCCAGATAAACCGGGTTTCGTCGCCGTCGTAGGGGAACAACTTGTATCGCTTCTTATGATTGAAGAACAGCTCGAACCGGGTCGATAACCAGCCGCGTTCAGTGAAATGCTCATAAAACTCGCGAAATACATTGGAGAACTCCGTAGCGTATCCCTTCAGCCCGAACTTGATATAATCAGCCGGCCAGTGGAAATTTTGCGGCAAATACATGTGGGGAATCGGAATCTCCCCCCGCTTCGTGCCCTTGAAAGCCGATCCGTCCAGATAAGCGGAGAAATGCTCGTCGAACAAGGACCAATCCTTAACGCGAAGCGACTTGCCTGCGCCTTCCAGCACCGGAGCGAAACTTTCGGGAATGCGTCCGTCATGCGAGTAAGGCAGATTATGAAACACAGTACGGTGTTCATGCGACATCCGATAAAATTGCTTTTCCACCGCAAAATACGATCCGTCGCGGTACCGCTCGGCACGGCGCTCGAGATGGGCGAATTTCCAGGAGATTGAATCGGCGTAGTTGTTCAGACTTGCGGTAATCGTCGATTCATCGGGTACGATCGCCTTCAAAACCGTCAATTGCCACTCATGCCTATCCGCGCTGGCTCCTCGCCGGATCGTAATCGTCCCCGAATATTCGCCAGGAGTCGTATCGGCAGGTACGAACAGATCCATCCAGATTCCCGCATATTGCTGATGCGAAACCGCATTCAAACGGGATACGGACGCAAGAGGGCTGCCGGCCGTTTTCCCTTGCCCCCATGGTACAAGCCCGTCGGGATAGTAACGCTTGCCAATGAGATGGTACCACTGTACATAAAGGGAGTATTCCTCTGCCGAAATGCCCGCATCGCCCTCTCCTCGCAGTAATTCCGGCAAAATGTCTATTTCCTCCGGTCCGTCCGCCGTCATGTCCAGAATAATCTGAAAGGACACATAAGCGTTCCGAGGCGAAACGGACCGAAATGGACGGTCGACAAAGATTGGCTGATTGCGCAGCTCCTCTTCCGTTTCCAGCGTTTGGCCGCTTTGCGGACAGACGCGCAGCATATCCGTGATCAACCAGCTTCGTTTCATTGCGGCTCCCCCATCTTCTTCGGACTAATAAAACCTGCCACTATCGTAGCACCGGCTGCATACGAGCTCTATACGCGAAACCCGGCGTTTACCCGGTCATTTTTATCGTATTTGCCGCGAACCGGTTCTGCCTAACGTTATAACGGAAAAGCTGCGGAACTGTAGTTCGGCAAGGAGGAGTTAACAGGATGAGATAACCTGCCTCAATCCTTCCAAGGACTCCCGGGAGCCGTCCATGATGGAGCCGCTATCCGGTTTGTAGTGGGTTTCGATGACGTAGATTCCCTTGTAGCCGTCTCGCTCCAGTGCCGCGAATTGTTCCTTCCATGGAACGACGCCCCGGCCGATCGGCGCTCCGGTGAACCTGCCGTCTCCGCTTCGCCGCGTATCCTTTAGATGCACATGTGCCAGACGCTTTTTGACCGCCTCGTACCCGTCCGGGAACGGACGCAGCCCGAGATATGCTTCGTTGCCGGGATCCCAAACGATCCGCAGCCATCGTGAGTTTACCCGATCCGCCATTTCTCCGGTTTCTCTCGCCGTACCGCAATTGCAGGATCCTTCATTTTCCAGAAGCAGGGTCATCCGCGCCCTTCCGGCGAGCTCGGCGGCTCGGCCTAGGTAAGCCGCGATTTCCTCGTTGTACCGCTCCGGCTCCTTCTCCCGCCAGAATGAAAATACGCGGATCATACTCGTATTCAACATCTGCGCGATTTCAATCAATCGCGGCAGCCGCTCCAGATGCCGTTCCGCAGACTCCTCTTCATGCCCGAATACATCGCCGAGCGCCGTCTGACGGGCCGGGTCGAGCTTGCACTTGAACAACGGCGAAGCAATCGCAGACACAAGCAGTCCACGTGACCGAATATCCCGCAATACCGTCTGCAGCTCCTCGTTCGTCAAGCTGCTTATGTTCTTCCCGTCGATCATCCGTAATTCGACATAATGCAAGCCTTGCACGGCGATCCAATCCAGCGCCTCTGAAAACCGTTCCGATACCTCATCGGTAATCACTCCGACTTGCTCCCATCGCATCGTCGTTCCTCCATTCAGTTTGCGTTTGCTTTATGAATTGCCAGCTTCGCCAGCGCCAGCGTCGGATCGAACCATTCGTAACGATTGTCCGCCATGAGAAAAGGAATTAACAACGGCAGTTCCGTGCAGCCGGCTATAAAGAGGCGAATGCCTGACGCTGCGTGCCGCTGCACGATTAGGTGGAGTGCGGGCAGCTCTTCATTGTTGTCCAGCTTCCCCGCCTTGACACCTTGGATGGAGTTCCCCACTACGCCTTGCTCCTCCTCCGACGGGAGGCGGATCGGATACTCCGCCAATGCGAATGCACGCTGATACAAGCCGGAGGCAATAGTAGCGTGCGTAGCGAACAGCATCGTCGCGCCCGCGCAATCCGCAAAATCCCGAGTTACCGCTTCAACGGTGCTCCCGATTATGCTGTACAGCGGAATGTCGATCGCCTTGGCGATTTGCTCGTGCCAAACGTGAGCGGTATTGCAGGGCATGACGAGAAAATCCGCGCCGGCCCGCTGCAAGACGAGCGCCGAATGTACAAGCGCCGGAAGCGGGCTCGGAGCCCCCGAGCAGATAGCCTGAACCCGGGACGGGATTTTCGGGTTATTGTTGATCAGAATGTGCAGATGATCCTGGTCCGACGCGGCGCAAGTACCGGCTACTAACTTTTGAAAAAAGTCGACGGTCGCCAGCGGTCCCATGCCGCCCAGTACACCGATGGTCTTGGTGCCGGCTTCAGCGTTCACCATGGACACTCCTCCCGGTACGGCGTCGTTCTTCACCTTGCGCGTCGCACATGCTTGAGGATTCCAGAAGTTGTATACCAGGGGTCCGCCGTATCGATAGGCAGCTGCACGCGTTCGCCCGTGGAAGCGGATTTGTAGATTGCCGTGATAACCTCGATGACGCGTCGGCCCTGCGCGCCGTTCATCGCCGGTTCCCGCTTCTCAGCGATGGCGCGGAGAAAGTCGTTCATAAGCCGGATCTGCACATCACCAGGCTCCTGATTCCCCGCCTGCTCCGATCCGTTCCCGATCCGCTCCAGTTCTCGCGCCGCCGCTTCATCGTGGGCGACGCTGTCGCCATCCCGAACGAGGAGAGTATGATAGCCGAGCGGATAACTTACAGCCTTCGCATAACCGGATATATCCATTCGAATCTCGGAGCGGACGGCGTTGACCGAACAGCCGAACAGCGCGGGTAAACCGCCCCGGAACCGCAGCATCGCCATCGCGACGTCCTCGACCTCGATGCCCTGCTGAACCGTCTCCATATCTGCCTGTACACTCTCGATCTCACCCAGCAGCCAGACGAATACGTCGAGTGCGTGCAGCGCCTGATTGATCGCCACCCCGCCGGATTGACGCTCCCATGTTCCGCGCCATGGCGCCTCGTAATAACGTTCTCCCCTCCAACAGGTCGCGTTTAGCTGGGCGAACCGAAGCGGCCCGAGCGCGCCGCTGTCCAGCACCCGTTTCATCCGCTCATAGTCCCGGTTGAATCGGGTCTGCATAGCGACTCCGAGCAGCCTCCCGTTTTCCCGGGCGGCAGCGATCATTGCATCGCAATCGTCAAGCGACGGAGCGAGCGGCTTCTCGCATAACACATGCTTGCCCGCACACAGCGCTTCGATAACCGGTCCGCGGTGCAAATCCGGCGGCGTGCAGACGGAAATCGCATGAATGTCATCCCGTGCCAGCAGATCTTCCCACGACGCGCATACCTCCGCACTTGACCCCTCCCATCTTGCCAGACGCTCCGCCTGTCTCGAATCGATGTCGTATACGGCCCGGACTTCACAAAGCCCCGCCAATTGCAGGTACGTCTTCATATGCATTCTCGACACGGCTCCGCAGCCGAGGATGCCGATCCCGATCGTCATCGTTTTTCCTCCTGAGATGAAATGTCCTTAATCGAGGTAATGGTGTCGGCCAGCAGAACAAACGCCAGCGGCAGCCGACTCGGGGCCCCGCCGGCGTTGGTGGTTCGCCCGCTTGTTACTTCGCCGCGTCTTTTTGCTTTTTATAGATCGCGTCAATATCGGCGTGATATTTATCCAGGCCTTTGTCTTTTAATGCTTTTTCCAGCGAGGCCCAGTTCGCCTCCATCTTCGACTCGGCCTCCAGAATCATTTTCGGTACCGCTTTGTTCCACTCGGCGATTGCCTCCGAGTTGAATCTTTTAATATCGTCCGTATAGGCCGAAGTCGTAAAAGGCAAATTTTTGACGGCAGGCTTGATCAGCAGATCCGTGAATGTCTTCGCGCCGTAGGCCTTCAGCGCTTCGCGCATCGGCTCGTTCATCGTTTTCTGGTTCCAACTGACCGAGGATGAATAACGGGCGAAATCACCGTCGGACAAATACGCTCCGGCCTGCATCATCTGCAGCAACGGACGCGGATAGGAGAATCCGAGACGATCCCAGGCATCCCCGCCTTTGCCCAGCTCGGTTACAACATAGTCGCTGACGACGCGTTTGCCTCCCTCCACGGTAAAGTATTTTCCTTCGATGCCCCAGCCGACGAGAATTTGGTTTTCCGTCTTGTACATCTCATCGAAGAATTGCAGGATCCTTACGGCATCCTTAGCGTTTTTCGTAATGCCTACCCACTGGTCGCTGCCGCGCAACGAGCTCGTGGATGTCGCGTTGGACACTTTGGTTCGGCCGGGCGCGACGATATCGAACGAGATATACGATTTGTCCGCCATATTCAACTTGACGAGATCGTTGGTGCAGCCGGAAGCGAACGACGGCCCGAACACGGCGAGCACGCGTCCCTGCGCGCACTTTGCATTGAATTGATCGGTGGTCTGCACGAGCGCTTCCCGATCAAATAGGCCGGCTACGTTCATCTTGTTGAAAAACTTGAACAGGTCCGTATACCCCGGCGCGAAGAAACGAAGCACCGGTTTGTCGTCATCGCCGATAAATACGTGCGGCAGCGCAGGCATACCCGCATACATTCGGGCTGAAGTATCGAATACGTTATAGAGCTGCGACGTCGCGCCGAAGTTCGAGAAGCCGATCGTTTTGCCTCCGCGGATTTCGGGATATTTCTTGGCGTGCTCGCTAATCAGCTTGTATACGTCATCCAGCGTTTTGAGCTGCGGATAACCGGCCTCCTTAAGCA
The DNA here is from genome assembly GCF_014705615.1 of Paenibacillus oceani. Taxonomy (GTDB): domain Bacteria; phylum Bacillota; class Bacilli; order Paenibacillales; family NBRC-103111; genus Paenibacillus_AB; species Paenibacillus_AB oceani. The sequence goes on along the minus strand of NZ_JACXJA010000041.1, from coordinate 79,753 downwards.
CGGACGCTTGGATGTGCAGCCAGCCTTTGTCCGCCAGATTTTCTATTTTGCTAGTCGGCGGCGCGCGTAATGCCCATATTTTTCCGTCGGGCTGCTTGAGGGAAGACAAATCGTTGTTAAACGCTTTCATAATGGAAGGCGCATGTTTCGGTATAAGTTCTGTCAGATCGACAAGCGCTTTGGCGTCGGCATAGGCCTTGTACGTATCGTCCCACATAGACACGACATCCGGATAATCGCCGGCGGCCAGCCAGACATTCATCTTTTGCCTCTCGTCGCCGGTCAGAACGTCCCACTTGATCGTTCCGCCGGTCCGTTTTGTAATTTCCCTGGCGATGTCGTTGTCCCAGTTCATCGTCGCGACCGTTGTGTTCATGGAAAACGTGATAGGCGCTTTGGACGCACCGGGCGCTTGCGAATCAGGCGAAGGCGATGGAGCTGGTGAGTTGTTCGAATCGCTGGAGCTGCAGGCCGTCAGCGCCAGAATGGCCGTCAACGCGAAGGCGCCGACCGAGCCGATCCCATATCTCTTCTTACTCATTGTTTCATGACCTCCTCATCTTATTTTATTTCATCCCGCTTAGCGCCGGAAAGTGGAGCTTGGCGGTGCGAAATCAATCCTTCATGGCGCCGAGCGTCATGCCTTGCACGAAATACTTTTGCAAAAACGGATAGACTAGCAAAATTGGTATGGTGACGAGAATCGTCAGTGTCGCTTTTATCGTCGTAGGGGAGATCGTCCGCTGAATCTCTTCCCCCGAGTCTTGATTGACTTGCTGTTCCACGATTTGAATCATTTTCTGCAGTTCGTACTGCAGCACGTTGAGATCCGGATTTCGGCTGTTATACAAATAATTATCGAACCAGCTATTCCATTCATTTACCGAAATGAACAGTGCGATGGTCGCGAAAACCGGCAGGCTGATCGGCATAATAATGCTTGTATAGATGCGAAAGTCGTTGGCTCCATCGATATAGGCAGACTCCACCAAGCCTTCGGGGAGCTGCTCGAAATAAGTCCGCATGATAAACACATGAAACGCTCCGACCAGCGAAGGAATGATATACACCCAGAAGGAATTGATCAGCCCGAGACTTTTGATCAGCAGATACGTAGGGATCAGGCCTCCGCTCACGTACATCGTCAGCACCAGCATAAAGCTGAACAGACGGCGCAGCATAAATTCCTTGCGGCTGAGCACATAGGCCAGCATTCCGGACAAGAAGACGGAGATCACCGTCTGCAATACCGTTCTCAGCACCGAATTGTAGGAAGCGCGAAGCAAGACCGGATTTTCAAACACATATGCGTAGTTTTCCAGCGTGAACACCCGCGGAAAAAAGGTTAAACCTCCCCGCATCGCATCCGTCGTTTCGTTTAACGACAGGACAAGCAGATAAATAAACGGGTAAACCGTCGTAACCGAGATGAGCGCAAGCCCTCCATACAAAACGGCGTCCGTTACGGTTTCGCCGGCGCTTTTTCTAAATAACAAGACAATGCCCCTCCTTACCGGTATTAAAAAATGTTGCTCTTGTAGCGGCGGGCGATCGCATTCACGACGAGCAGCATCGATACGCTTACCGCGGAATTGAACACGCCAACGGCCGTACCGAACGAGAAATTACCCTGGTTGATCCCGAGTCGAAGCGCCAGGATCGATAACACGTCGGAATATTCCTGCACGAGCGGGTTGCCCAGCAAAAACTGCGATTCGAAGCCGCCTGTTACCAGATTGCCGATAGCCAGAATCGTCAGCAGAACAATGGTCGGCACGATGGAAGGCAAAATAATGTACTTGATCCTCGCCCAACGGCCGGCGCCGTCAACCTTGGCAGCGTCGTACAGGCTGGGGTCGATTCCGGCGATCGCCGCCAAATAGATGATCGCACTCCAGCCGAATCCCTTCCAGGTGACGATCAGCGTATGAATGATCCAGAACCATTCCCCCTTGCTGAAAAAAAAGATCCCCTCTTGGATGAAGCCCATCCGGATGAGCATCGCGTTGATCAAGCCGTTGTCCGGAGACATCAGCATGACGGCGATGTTGGCGATAACGACCATCGATACGAAGTGCGGCAAATACGTCATAGTCTGTACCGTACGGACGAACACCTTGCTCTTCAATTCGCTTAAAACGACGGCAAGTCCAACAGCACAGATCGTGCCCAGCGTCAGAGACAGGACATTCATTGCGATATTGTTGCGCAGGGCATGGCGGAAGTCGCTGTTGCCGAACAACGTCCGAAAATGCTTGAACCCTACCCAGTCTGCTTCGAGCAGACTTTGACCCACGCGGTAATCCTTGAAGGCCATCAGCCAGCCCCATAGCGGCACGTATTGAAACAAGATCAGATGCAGCATAAGAGGAATGGACATCCATAGTAGGATATGCTGTCGTCTTATGCGTTTCCAGCTTCCGCTCCCATATGGCGCCGCTTTCAAGACTGCCTGGGCTTTCAAGACGGTTTCTTTTTTCAAGTCTGATCTCCTCCACTCGTCTTTTTTCCAGTATATAGCGGCGACTGTATCCGATTGTATCTAGGAAAGTTGTTGTTTACTGGGGGATTATTAATCAGCTGAATACGACACCTTCACAAGAAGATCCTCAGCGATAACGGCCCTGACGGTTTTACGGGACACCAAAGATGTCGAGCAAAAAGACGGAACAGCCTCATCTTCAGCGCTCCGTAAAGTTGTTATACTAGAGAAGCATCGCGTGAATCAGGTTGGGAAAGGAGCAATCCGCACATGAATACCGGTCAACGCAAAGAAATCCATGCCCTGCATTACCGCTCCGGGAAACCTATGAAAATAACGGTAGCAGGAAACCGATTCGAGTCGATCGAAGCGGCGTCCGACGAACCAGCGGGTATGAATTCTCCGCCGGAAGCGCTGCCGATGGTCGGTCCGGGACTTGTCGATCTGCAGATTAACGGATATATGGGGATCGATTTTAATCATTACCCGGTCTCTCCCCGTCACTTGTCGGATGCAACCCGCCTGCTGCAGCTGGCTGGCGTAACCTCCTATTACCCGACCGTGACGACGTCATCGGACGAATATATCGAGGACTCTCTGAAGGCCATCGCCGCCGCATGTTCTACCGATGCCGAATGTGCAGACAGTATCGCCGGCATCCATCTGGAAGGACCGTTTATCTCGCCGGAGGACGGAGCCAGGGGCGCCCATCTCGCCCGTTATACGAAAGCTCCGGACTGGGAGCTTCTCCAGAGGTGGCAGGACGCGGCCAAGGGCAAAATTCGGATCGTAACGATGTCTCCCGAGTGGCCGGGCTCCACCGCTTTCATTGAAAAATGTAAGCTAAACGGCATCACGGTCTCGATCGGCCACACCTCGGCTTCCCCGGAGCAGATACGCGAGGCAGCCGCTGCCGGCGCGCGTATGTCTACGCATCTGGGCAACGGGGCTCATCTGATGCTGCCTCGCCATCCCAATTACATATGGGAGCAGCTTGCGGACGACTCCCTGCATGCATGCCTGATTCCGGATGGCTTCCATGTCCCGTTGTCCTTCCTAAAGGTAGTGCTGAAGGTAAAGGGTCCGCTAGCGATGCTTGTCAGCGATGCGGTCTCTCTAAGCGGACTTCCGCCGGGAGCGTATCGGTCGCATGGTCGCATCGATGTGATCAAAACCGAGCAGGGCCGCCTGCATCTGGCGGATCAGCCGCAGCTGTTGGCAGGTTCGGCGCAACTGCTGCCTTGGGGAATCGACCATCTCGCCCGCAGCGGCGTTTGCTCGCTCGCGGATGCATGGGACATGTCGTCCATTCGGCCCGCTGCTTTTATGGACCTGCCTTCACAAGCCGGTCTGGAAGCCGGGGCCCCCGCCGATTTCGTCTTGTTTCATTGGACGGGAGAGCAGGTCCATATTCGGAAAACATTCAAGAATGGAATGGAAAGAAGCGGATAGAGGGAATGTGGCGGCAGGGCAACATGCAAGCCGCTCCATAAACCTGGATTACCCTTTTATCGACGGGAGGCTTTCCTTCATGGACATGGAGAAAATTAACGTATTCGTCAGTCCCGGCTCCGGCGACCTGACCGGAGGAACCCATCTGGCGATCCAGGCGGCGATCGACTATGTCTCCGGATTGGGTGGGGGTGTCGTGCGGCTTGGCGCCGGCATCTATGAGATCGACAGCGCGCTTCATCTGCGCACTGGAGTAGAACTGTGCGGCACGCCGGGCGAAACCGTGCTGCGCAGAGGCGAGGAACGCGTCTCGCCTCTGCTGGCCGACGCCGATCTGCATGAGCGCGAAGTAACGGTGCAATACCCGGATTACTTCCCGATCGGCCAGTCGATCATCGTCAAACTGGCCGATCGCAGCAAAGGATTTCTCGATACGACGGCTACAGTAATCGGTAAACGCGGCAGCGTGCTGTACCTGGACCGGGAGCTATATGCGACAATTTTCGTCCATGAAGGTGGCATCGTCTCGACATTAAGTCCTGTTGTCAGCGCCTACGAATGCCGAGATGTCGTACTGCGCCACCTCCACATCGAAGGCAACCGGGAACGCAACTCGCTTGCCAACGGCTGCCGCCTTGCCGGGATTTATTTGTTTCAATGCCACAACGCCCTGCTGGAGCATTGCCAGGTTTACCGGTACAACGGAGACGGCATCAGCTACCAGGGCGGCTCCGACATCGCCGTCGCCCATTGCGATTGCAGCGACAACAGCGGCAAAGGTATTCATCCGGGAAGCGGCACGGATCGCACGCGAATTTCGCACAGCCGGTTTGCCGGCAATGGGATGGACGGCATCTTTTTCTGCTGGCGGGTGCGCAGCGGCATCGTGGAGTATTGCGACTCCTCCGGCAACGGGATGAGCGGCTTCTCGATCGGCCACAAGGACACGGGCAATTGGATCCGGCACAATCGATTTGCAGGCAACCGCTACTACGGCCTATTTTTCCGCAATGAGCCTGATCCGATGGCCGCGAGCCAGAACATCGTGCGGCACAATCGAATTGAGGACAATGGAAGCAAGGAAATGGGCTATGTCGGCATTCGGCTGCGCGGCTCTACACGCGACGTCGAGATTGGCTGCAACGACATCCGCTTCCCGAAAGGCGCCGCCGGAACGATCGGCATCTGCATGGAAGAACACGTCCAGGATATTCGTCTGCTGGACAATACGTTTTTGAATTGCTGTAAAGACGTGCATACTCATTGGCTGCTTGACGAGGAAACCCATTAATTCCCGCCTAATCAAATACGCCAGCGGCTGCCGTATGAAGGCCCCTGGCGTATTTATGCCTATCAGGCTGCTGTGGTTGCCTTACCGATCCTTCAGAACCGGATGCGCGAACTCAACGATAGCTCCGCCGTTCGCTCCGTTCCTTACTCGCAATTGGTACGGCTCACCGAAATAGGTCAGCAGCCGATCGTGTACATTTCGCAGACCGACGCCCTGGCGGCCCGACAGCTCGCCCGCTCTATCGGACAGCAGCGTCTCCGCCCGCTCTCCGAACCCCGGACCGTTATCGCTAACCTCGAAGCGGATGCTTTGCCCGTCCAGTCTCCCTTTGATGACAATTTTGATCCCATCCTCCTTGACGTGGCCGATGGCATGCTTGATCGAATTTTCTACCAACGGCTGAAGCAGCAAGCGGAGACATGAAAGCTGAAGCAGCTCCTCCTCCACCAAATAAACGACGCGGATCGGCGTGTCGGTTCGGTTGTTCTGGATTTTGACATAGGCGCGCACATGCTCCAGCTCCCGATCGACCGTCGTCAGCTCTTTGCCGTCGTTCAGGCTGAGCCGCAGCAGCCTGCCCAGCTCGCTGACCATCTCGCTGATATCCGCCGCGTTGCGGCTCTCCGCCATCCAACGGATCGACTCCAGGGTGTTATACAGGAAATGTGGGTTGATCTGATGCGTCAGCACCTGAAACTCCAGTTCTTTCTTATCCTGGGCGGCTTTCTCCACACTTTGCACCAGATGATCGATGCGATGCACCATCTGATCGAAGCCGCGGTACAGCCAGCCGATCTCGTCGTTGCGGTTGATTTGCTGCCGATGACCGGCGAGATTGTTTTGCCCCACCTTGCGCATTGCCTTCACGAGATTCTGGATCGGCCCTGTGAAGCGGACGGTTATATACGCGAGGATGACGATCGACAGCAGCAGGTAAAAAAACAGGAACGACAAGCTGAGCGTCTCGATCCAGGCAACCGGCTGTTCCAGCACGGCTAGAGGAACCATACTCAACAGCTTCCAGCCGCTATCGAGCGTAGTAAACGAAGCCGCATATTCGGTCCCATCGATCAGGAACTCGCCGGCCCCCCGCCCTTCACCTCCGATAAAATCGATCAGACGTTCGTCGCGCAGCTTGAAGCCGAGCAGGCTCAAGTCCTGGTGATACAGAATCACCTGGTTCTCGTCGAGCAGCATCAGTTGCTGCGATTCCTGCATTTGCAATGGCGCCAGATAATGATGCAGCGTAGAAACCTTAATATCGACAAGCACAACCGCTGTTTCCTTGCGGCTCGTCAAATGATAGAGTCGTTTGATCTTGGAGAGGATCGGCTCCGTGTAGACGGCCGGGTTATGCTGCGGCAAAAACAACGCCCAAAACGGCGGCGAGCCGTCACGGATTTGGCGGAACCATTCCTCACGCTCGATGTCCAGCGAATGATATACAGAATGCTTGAATCGTTGAAACCGCTCCGGTTCAAGAGGGAAGATACGGATCGAGTAACCGTGCGTCTGATTTTGCAGCACGCCCATATAATTCAGCAATCGTTCGGTAAACGCGAGCTCCTCCAGCTCGTTTGGCACTTCTGCCGACATAAGCTCCTGCAGTTCGCTCGAGAACATCAGCTCGTTCTGGAAGGAGCTGGCCAGATTCAAATAATTGTCCAGGTTTTTCCCGCTCTTATCCAAAATCTCCAACGAGGCGTCGGTATTCGCCTGACGGATCGCCTCGATCGACTTGTGGTAAGAAAAGTATCCCACGAAGCCAAATGGGAAAACGATGAGGATAAAAAACAGGAAGATAAACTTGTGGCGGATCGAGAATCGGCTTACTTCGCGGAAACGATTACTTTTCAAGCACACTCACCCGGCTGTTGCGGTACTCTTGCGGAGTCATCCCGAACTTTTTTTTGAACAGCTTGGAAAAATGCACCTTGTCCTGGTAACCGACGATACCGCTGATCTGGTACACCTTCAGATTCAGATCCTTCAAAAGCTCGCAGGCTTTGTCCAATCGGGCGTCCGTTATATATTCGAGAAAATTTTTTTCCGTCACTTTTTTAAACAGCTTGCTCAGCCAAACTGGGGTCACATGCACTTGCTCAGCGACGTGTTGAAGTGTAATCGGCTCGCAATAGTGACTCGCGATGTACTTTTCCGCTTCGTATACAATCTGGTTTTGTCCCACGAATTGCTCCTGGATGCTGGCGGAAGCCCGAATCAGTTGAAGCGTTACTTGCTGCTGTAAGGAATCCAGCGTATCGAAGCGTTCCAGATGCTCCCACAATAAGATCGGGTTCTGATCCCATTCGGACCCTCTCCATCCCAGCTTCTGGGCGTGGCGGAATACGTTATGCATCCATTCGAACGTTTTTTGCTGCAAATCGTTCGTATGCCTGATTTCCCAGCTGCCTGCGAGTTCCGGGAAACCATGCATCATCAGCCGGATTTCCTCCTCGCTGCTGACGATCAGCCTCTCAGCGCTTGCTTTCACGCTCTGTAAAATACGGATCGAGTCGTTTCCCATAGCTCGCTCGTCGGGTTCGCGGTTAGCCTCCGGGTCCCAGCGCACCCTATGATACACAATTGAGGCCTCCGCTTCCCGAAGCATGGCGTATAAACGCTCGATACCTCCTAGTTCACCGCATACACCGCAGCTGACCAGAATGCCTGAGCGTCTTCGTACGTCATCCATAATTTGGACCCCTACAAGGTCCGGAACGAAGGAGTGCCCCTCCGTGTCCTGCTGCCCATCCGATCCGGCTGAATCTCTGCCTAGAAGGCAGATCCACACCCCTTGCTTCCTTCGCACCAGCAACGATTTCCGTTCTTGCCGATCATCGAGATACGATTGCACAGCAGCTTCGACAGTTGCTTCCATCTCGATGATCTCGCGATCGGTTTTACTTTCAGTTAGCGCTTTCATATTATCAATTCCGATTAGAATCAGCAGGAAAGTCGTACTCGGCAGCCACTCCAGACCAATTTGTCCGAAGCGATGATCCAGCCTTGCTTCATGCTCATTGCGAAAAGGACGCTCAAACAGCTCCAGCAGCGTTTCTGTCCGAAGGCGCGGAAGCGCTTCATCCAAACTCTTGTGCCATGCGAGATCTTGCTGCCGCTTGTGCAGTCCGGCGACGGCAATCTGCACCGCTGCGGCCAACTCCTGAAGATTGACGGGTTTCAGCAAATAATCGTTTACGCCCATCTTGAACGCTTCCTTGGCATAATGAAAATCATCGTAGCCGCTTATGATGATCATTCCCCCGCCATACCCGGCCCGATCGAGCTCGCGGATCAGCTCCAGTCCGCTCATCAGGGGCATACGGATATCCGTAACGACCAGATCGATCGAATGATGAGCCGCGATGTCCAGGGCGCCGGGCCCGTCATCCGCCGTATAGATGTGATCAAATCCCCATTCTCTCCAAGGCGCTTGCGAACCCAACCCGTTGCGGATTTCCTTTTCGTCGTCTACAACCAGCACTCCGTACATCGCGTCATCTCCCTCGTCCTGTTATTAAAACGATGCGACTCGCGTTTTGTAAACCCTTTCATTTTGTGCGAAACTTGTTTCTGAAGTAGGTCGGCTGCCAGAATTATACCATTAAGATGCACTTATGAGCCGAATTATTTGCCAAACGCCAAGGATCGGACGCAAAGACGAAACTGCCCCTTCCTCTAGGGTACAACCAGGCGAACGCTTCGAACAGGGGGCAAAGTAGAAGTTAGACGGGGTAAAATTGTCGTTTTCCATTTCTCTTGAGAGGCCTATTGCAAGACGCGGCATGCAACGCAAAACAAGCCTTTTCCCGCAAGGAAAAAGGCTTGTTTCGGTTTATACTTGAACGCTCCTGTCCGGGAGACTGGTCCCTAATTAGCCGTTCAAAGACTCAGGACTCCTTACGACACATTTGATTCACAGCGCTAAACAATGCTTTTATAGATGAGGTCATGATATCCACATCAATGCCGCATCCCCAATATACGGTACCGTTCGAAGCCGTGATACCGATATAAGAAATCGCTTGTGATTTTGAGCCCGTTTCCAGGGCATGCTCATTATAGAACAAATCGGTATATTCTACCCCAAGATGGGTTTGGAGCGCATTACTGATTGCATCCAGTCTTCCGTTTCCGGTGCCCGCAATTTCCTTGACTTCACTGCCGGATCGTATAGTGACTATGGTTTGAAAATCTTCATTGTCCGTAAATCGGTACTTGACAAACTCGACAGGATTCTTTATATTCACATATTCTTTCATGAAAATATCGTATATTTCATCGGGCATCAGCTCCTTTTGTTGCTGATCCGATACGTTTTTCACGCAGTATCCGAAATTTTCCCGCATTTTCGCCGGGAGATTGAGTCCGTACTTCAGCTGCAGAATGTACCCTATCCCACCTTTGCCGGACTGGCTGTTAATGCGAATAATATCGCCTTCATACTCCCTGCCGATGTCCTTGGGGTCAATCAGCAGATAAGGGACAGACCAATTACGGGGCTCCTCGTCCTCCCGCCATTTCATTCCTTTTGCAATGGCATCCTGATGCGAACCGGAGAAAGCGGTGAAAACAAGCTCGCCGCCGTAAGGATGTCTTTCGCTTACTCTCATTTTGGTCAATCGTTCATATACGGAGATGATCGCAGGGATGTTCTCAAAATTCAGCTTCGGGTCTACCCCGTGTGAGTACATGTTTAGAGCAAGCGTGACAATGTCCACGTTCCCCGTTCTTTCCCCATTCCCGAACAATGTTCCTTCAACGCGCTGAGCCCCGGCCAGTACTCCCAGTTCCGCATCCGCCACGCCTGTTCCCCTGTCGTTATGCGGATGAAGCGACAAAATAACATGTTCCCGGAAATTCAAGTGCTCGCTCATATACTCGATTTGGCTAGCATAGATGTGAGGCATCGACATGGATACCGTCGCAGGAAGATTGATGATCACCGGGTTCTCTGAGGTCGGCTGCCATACATCGAGTACGCGATTGCAGATGTCCAGCGCAAAATCAATCTCTGTACCTGTAAAGCTTTCGGGCGAATACTGGAACTGAAAATTCCCTTCTGTTTCTTCTGCACACTGCTTGAGCAGTTTTGCGCCGCTTACAGCGATGTCGATAATTTCTTCTTTGGATTTGCGAAATACCTGTTCCCGCTGCGCCACGGATGTCGAGTTGTACAAATGTACTACGGCTTTTTTCGCACCTTTAAGGGATTCAAAGGTTTTTCGGATAATATGCTCTCTCGATTGGGTAAGTACTTGGATCGTTACATCATCAGGGATCAAGTCCGTCTCGATCAATGTGCGCAAGAAAGTAAATTCGGTTTCCGACGCCGCGGGAAAACCGACTTCGATCTCCTTGAAACCTATATCTACAAGCAATTTGAAGTATTCCAGTTTTTCCTCCAAATTCATCGGAACGATCAACGCCTGATTTCCATCTCGAAGGTCGACGCTGCACCAAATCGGTGCCTCCGTTATATATTCCTTCCGGGTCCAATTCAAGCTTGTCTCTGCCGGCATAAAATATCCTCTTGCATACTTTTCAACATTTTTCATGGTTATCTTCCTTTCATCAATTTCTGCTTGAATTATCTAAAAGCGGACTAAACCCAAAAAAGCCTTTCATCTCCATAAACAGAGACGAAAGACTTTGACATCTTACGCGGTACCACTCCGAATTCATGCCATCGTCGGCATGCACTCTGCGGATAGGGTTGCAAAAAGAGCAACCTTGTATCCTCCTGATGATAACGGCCAGGCTCCGGCTCCACTTACTATAAATGGTTCAGCGAGCAACTCCAAGGTGAGTTCCGATTTTCTTCACGGCTGTTTTGCACCGCCCAACAGCTCTCTGTTCGCTAAGAAAAACCGTACTATTCCTTCTCAACGTGTTAAAATATTAAGGTTAATCTTAAAGCACTTAAACTTTGGTGTCAAGTACAATGTGAACGTGCCGGGTGTGATCCACCCGAAAGCCGATGCAACATGGGCATTTGGATTCCGAAAGGACTGCCTCGCCTCGGTTACTGCATTCATTTGGTGTCATAACTGGCTAACCTCAAAATTTCATGTTTACAAATAGTTGCTGATTTCCTTCAATTTTTGGCGATACCGTTGACCGCTCCTTTGACACAACCCGTATTGTGCAACCTCGCTTCGATGGCGTGGGCCGCATCGATCTGAAGCACCGACCCGGCATTCAGCGGAAGCTCCTCCGCCGGTTCTGTCTCAAGCGGGAGCAAGAGAGAGAGAACTTCCTGGATGATCAGCAAAATATGCCCCTGGAAAAACAAGCGATTCCGGTAGCTTAATTGAATGGCAAAGCGGTGGTCCGAGTCCGGCGAGGCGAGAAGAGGGGGCCCCGACTGCAGCAATTCCTTGGACAGCAATCCCTCCATCTCCCGGAAGTAGGCAGGCAGCCGTGTCCGCTGTATGCGATCTCGTTCCAAATACCGGTAAGCAGCCCGCGCGCAACACGATCGTCTCTTCGCCCACGGTCAGTTCCCCTACGCCTTCCCAGCAGTAACACAGCTCGAATAAATGATGATGATGCCTAGGATACGACCAGTCCGCCGACTTCACCCCGAATTGGCAGCCGACAACCTGCAGCGTATGGCTCGTATTGGAAATGCAAATTTCCATGCTCACGGATTCCCCTCCTCCAAAACGTATCAACAAGCAAGCAGTCGGTATAGCTGAGCAAAAACAGCCGATCGTTTTGACGGCTGCCTTCGAGTTTGCATGGATCTCTCGCATTCGTGTAAGCCCCGTTAGAGCCTCGCGAACGTGATGTAATCGATTTGGGCAGGCTCTGCCGATTCGTTCCGAAGTGCCCGGTTGATCTGTCCCCGGTGATATTGCCCGTGCAAGAGGACCTGTGACAGGATGTCCCGGACGGACGTACGGAACGGAACCCCGCTCTGGTTCGCATAGTCGATCATCTCGTCCAACCCGGACTCCTCGAGTCCTTCGATATAGACGCGATATAACTCGGCGTTACCTTCGAACATCGTCCGGATCGCCGCCAGATCTTCTGCTTGCTCCCACAACGAATATGCCGCGTTGCCCTTGCCCTGCAATCGGGACAACCAGACTCGCTCCGCGACCGCAACATGCCGAACCAGCTTCAGAAGGTCCTTGTTCTTCGTCTCACTCTCCTCGAGCGCGTCCAGGATGCGTGCGTTCGCCCAGTACAGATGGTCCATCATACACTTGATCGTTTTCATTTCGGTCCTCCCTCTCCGTCTCATCGATTATTAGAATTTGCTATCATCCTATACTCATAACGATAAAATTTATAGCAGCGGCAGGTCGATCGACAACTCGCAACCGACCGGCTCGCCTTCGGCATCGGCGGAGGATCGGATGTTCACTCTTCCGTCCAGCAATTGCACCCGTTCGATCATGGACGACAGCCCGAAGCCGGGAACGGCCGAGCCGTACGGCTCTCCATCGCTGACCAGCCGAAATAGCAGCATCCCGTTGGACAAGCGCAGCGAGAATCGAACGCGAATACACTTGCCATGGCGGGCGGCATTGGTCAATCCTTCCTGCAGCGCATGATACAACACCTGTTCCGTCAACCTGCCCGGCTTAATATTCGAGGACAATGAAATATCCGAATCGATGGCGATTTCCATCGTATCTTCCGTATATTGAATCAGCTCGCGGAGCGCCGCCTCCAGTGTCATCGTCTCCGCATCATCCGAGCGGATCAGCTTGACCGCCCTGCCGACATCTTCCAGCCCTTTCCGCACAAGCCCGCTCAGCAACTCCAGCTTTTCCCACGGAACGCGATCCTGTTGTTCCGCAATCTTCTTCGCCGCTTCCAGCTGGACGATCGCCGAGGTCAACGTGTACCCGACAGTGTCATGGATTTCATACGCGATACGGCTGCGCTCTTCCAGCACCGCCATCTCTGCAAGCGTCTCTGCCTTCTCGCGAAACGTCACGGCCAATGATCGGCTCGCCTTCTCCAGCGCGGCCACCCGCAGCTCCACCGTCTGTTCCAGGTTGTGTCGCAACTGCGCTAGCTCTACATGTTTCAGGTGCAGCTCCGCCGCACTTCGTTTCGCTTCCTGGAGAAGCAGAAGCATCCGGATCGAGATCGCCGTGAATCCGCACACGGATACGATAACAAACACGACATACGGCAAACGATCGGATAGTTGGGAATGTAAGTTTAGCGCTTCGGACACGAGACTTACGATCCGATACGGATCAAAAAGTCCCTTCGGGCCGAGCAGATACGCCGTGCAGGCGATCGCCAGCCACACGATCGGGCGGCTGCGGTCAGGCGGCAGAAGATCGTTATCGGCGCGAATCGCTTGGAGCGACCCTACCAATAAGGCGAATCCGGCATATACCGTTGCTGCGTTTCCAGCCATGGCCGACACTCCGAGCACCGGAGGCAGCAGCACGGCGACTATAGCAGTATGCGCGAGCCGATCCGTTCGATCCTTTGCGGCTGTGGTAGGCAGTTTCTGCTCCAAATTCCCCTTCCCTTTGATTCCGATATCGTATAAGGTCATCTGTTCATCACCTCGACATCATCCATCATACCGACGGTCCGTTCCCGACCGCAAGGGTCCCGTTCCCGGGAGGACTGGGAATTTTGCAGGGGCGGCCGGGAGGTTGCAGATTCAATGGAACCGCAGGAATTTGGGAGGGATACCATCGGGTGGATAAAGACTATTGGACGGTATTCGGATATGCCGAAGGGATGATGATGTGATTACACTATCGTTCACAAGAACTGCGTTGCAGCAGAGTGTTTACCAATTGCTCGGGAGCTTCGCTTTCAATTACGATTTTGTTAAATTCATGCTCTTGCAAATCAAGAATGACTACTTTCCTGGCATCACGATAAGATAACAAATGTTTCTTTCCATTAATGACGAAAACCCCGCTTTTATAAGTTAATGCAGAAATGCCGGTTCGCTTTACAGCGGTTATGGGAAACTCAAAATCACCCACCTGCAATTTATCAATCGAAGTGTAAGGAATTTCAATTTTGCTTCTCAAGTTAGTAATTGCCGCCCAGCCTGAAAAATTCAAGATTAGAGCATAATCACCCAAAGTAATCTGAATACTCATTTTCGTATCCGCCTCCTTATTCTTGTGATGGTCCTTTTGATTTTTGGGGAATAAACATGCCAGCAAAAATACGGGGATTGCGCTCGGGCGTCGGTTCGTTATGGATCGCTTTTTCGATGTAGGTATTAATCGAGTCGATGAGCTCCTGAAACTCGTCATTCGTCAAATGCATAGGCGCAAACCAATATCCGAATCCATTCTCTTTGTATTGAGTCGGGGAATTTTCCGTAATATAAGAAGTCGCAAGCTGAAGCAAATTAGCATGGAATGCAGAAAAATGCCGCAAATGATCCTCTTGTGAAGTGACCTCGGCCTCCTTATCCGAAATCTGTATTTGATCCTTCTTGACGGAGAATACCCGTTCTTCCGTTCCTTTCACTTTGTTCGTATCGACTACTTCGATCATATCCGCTTCGATCAACAGATGAATGTGTCGATACAACGTCGCTTGAGGAACATCGCCAAGCTCTTCCAACAGTTGTGCGGTCGTCAGCGGTTTGCCCAGCATTAATTGTTGGATAATCCGCATTCGGATCGGATGTAGCAGCAGATCCGCTTTTCTAGCCATTTCATGGTCCTCCAACATTATCATTTTATATAATGATAATATAATAAATCGGTTTTAATTTCAACAATTTCACTAGAAAGTTATTTCCGATCTTGCCTCCCCACCCCCGGTCGAGATTGGTGAACAGATCGGGTGACGGCCTCACACAGCAGCCTTCTTTGTGCACCGAATATACAAAGTCTTTGTAAGCTTCCACAGCTGCTTTAGTTAGGACTGAACTTCTCACTCCGTTCATTTGCCCGAAACGACCGCGCTCGGGACGGCGAACCTCGCTATCGCCAGCTTATTTCTCCATATACATTGTCGCCCGTTATGGCTTCATGGGGGGGTGCTTGTCGAACGACTTTGGAGCGGTCAGACGTGCCGTCCGCAAACGGTCATCGCAACTATCCAACCGGCACAAACTTTGTACATCGACTATACAAAGATGGCAAGTGTGCTATAATCGATAGTAACTAAAGTTGCATAGTGTGGAGGGATCCTTATGGCAATCGGTAAGGAACGCGCGGCACTGTCCTTCTGGGAAAGTCTGAATATGAAGGTTCGAATAAACTCCCTGTTGTTCGACTTCCAGCTTAATGACAACTTCGAGCCTTTGGTGATGAAGGAAACGCAGGACAAGCATAATCACGCGGCCATCGAGATGCAGTTCATTCTCTCCGGATCGGGACTGCTCCTTGTGAACGATCATGAGTACAGATTCGCACCATACTCCATCCACATCATCGGACATAACGTCTTTCATGCTGTCATCCCGGATTCGCAGTCTCCTCTCAATCGCTTCACCTTACGGTTTACGTTCCGACGCATCTGCGACAACGACGACTGGTTTCCCCATACAGAGGCGGAACAGATTAAGTCTCTGCTGTCTCGTCTCCGTTACAGCGGACTTTACAACAAAGACCATAACGAATCGATTTTCCGCCTGATCCAAGAAATCAGAAATGAATTGAAAACGCCTTCATTAGGGTCGTATGCGAATGCCCAAAGTCTGTTCGCACAAGTTATTGTACGGACGGTCCGGGAAATCGTGCGGGATAGCTACGCCAACACCACGTACACGATGCCGAGCAAAGCCAAGGATAATCAGCGCTCCAGCATCATAGACCGTTTTTTTGTAGATTACCGGCAACAGTTGACCTTGGAAATGCTGGCCGAGCAATTGAATCTAAGCACCCGCCAAGTTAATCGGTTGCTCAAACAGCACTATAACGTTTCTTTCAAGCAGAAGCTGCTTAGTACCCGGATTGAGGTCGCGAAAGATTTTTTGCGGACGAGCGACCTTCCCATTGAGCACATTGCACGTGAAATCGGGTGCGAATCCCCTCCCCACTTTTACTGTATATTTCAGGACAAAACGGGCATGACTCCCTCGGAGTACAGAACGATGATGCGCAGAGCACGCAAATCTGTTGCCCGCTCCTTGTGACTTTGGAAGGATTCCCGTCAACCGCCGGAAATCGGCGAGAGGCCAACAAGCGTTATACTTCGACCGCCGCAGCAGCCGATAGCATAACGCTTGTTGGTTACATCATCTTCCCCATTGCCGAAAATCGGACGATACCGAGCTGTGTATGGCCCTGATCCGGTCATCGGTCCAACAACGCGCATAACAGCGGTATTGATTCCGCTGCGCCTCTTTTCATGATGCCCTCCCTCAGCTTAAGGCTTCGCGAAGGTCGCCTTTAACGTTTCCATTAATTTGGTCGCCTCTTCCTCGGCTTCGCGAAACGCCGTGTTCCTGTCCTTTTCACCGAACATGACCGCAGTGGCATACTTCATGTATACATTTTCGATTGAAGTGGCGTAAGGACCTTTAAAGGGGACATTCGCCAATTTAGAGGCAAATACCGCTTGCCAGTTAATATCTTTAAACTTGGTGTCTTGTCCCAGATTCGATCGTACTTTCTCGCTGCGCAGAACGGGCAGCCGCCCGTTTCGGGCATAGGTTGTCTGAACCTCTTCCGACAACAAATGTTTGATCGCTTCCATCGCAGCGCCCTTGTTTTTGGACATGTTTGTTACGCCCATATAAACGCCGTACGGCTGAGTGCCGACCCCGGGCTGTTCGCTGAACGCCGGGGGTGAAACGATGTCGAAATTCAGCTTATCGAACTTGTCCTGCCAGCCGCTGATCAGGGCGGATACGTACACCATCATTCCTTGCCTGCCTTGAAAAAAACCTTCTTCGAGAACTTTAATAGCCGTCCTCGGCATTACTTTTTTGGCAGCCGGGTCGACATTGCCCGGAGGGGAAACCAGTTTGTCAAAAAACAGCTCCCAGCGGCGGTCCGTATTAATTGTCGGTTTCAGGGTGCTGCGATCGACGGCCGGGATCGAAAGCGGGTTCGTATAAAACAAATACTGCATCATCGGTAAATATCCGAAATATTGAGTGTCTCCCTCCATGCGACTCAGCTTTTTCGCCATCTCGTTAAACGAATCCCACGTCATGCCATTGCTAGGATACTTCACTCCGAATTTGTCAAACAAATCTTTGTTGTAATAGGTGACCATGCTGTCCGTGACGATCGGCAAAGCCAGTATCTTGCCGTCCGCATCGTTTCGAAACCCTTCGATCGTGACAGGCTCGATGCTGTTTAAATCCACTTTGTGCGTCTTGATTAATTCGCTCATATCGTATTGGATGGCGTTCGGCAAAGCGGTAGTCAAGAAGTAGCCGACGGAGTGGTAATAGACGTCTATCTGCGTACCGGCTGCCAGAAGATCTTTCAGGTAAGTTCCCGGGCCATGCTGCTCGATATACTTAATCGTGTAGTTCGGAAACTTTTTACGCAGAACATTTCCGAATTGTTGATCGAATGCTTCTTGAGAGCCTCCTCCTTCGGTGTAAAACACCAATTCCACTTTTTCCGCCGGCGCAGGGACCTCCTCCTGTCGCGCATTTGGCGGCGTCTCCTCCGGCTTGCTGCATGCGGAAAGGACGAGCATGAATGAGAGACAGCCTATCCCAATTTGTCGTAACGTTTTCATTTGTAGTGTTCCCCCTTGTATAAGGCTAGAATCGGTTTCCAAGCAAAGTGAGCTGTTCGCGCTGGTTATCAATATAGAATACGGGTGTACCCTATTGATTACGCAAATTGTAAAATCGCCCATTGCCGTACTTCCGTTGTAACTGACTTTCATCGAATCACCGTTAATAAGGAAACGTGCCGTTTATGATCGTTTAAGAAAACAGCACGAACCATACCGATCCCGGATCGGTTAGTACGCCTGAAGAATTGTAGGTTCGAATCTCGAAAACCGTAGTAGAGATCGGGACGAACTCCGCCGACATCTCCATACTGAGGCGCGCCGTTGGAATAACGACATAGTTGATGTCGGGCATCGGTTTCGCAAGCGTCACCGTTATGACGCCTACGGAAGTACGAGCAGCTGTGAACGGACGCCCAGTCGCCTTTACAACCGCAGCCGTACCGCCGGACACCGTGATCCGGCCGCGCGCAGCCGCCGTCCCTTCGCCGCCAATGGTGGTATAGGAATATAGGCTGATCGTGCCGTCCTTCAGCATCTCGCCTGTGCGACGGTTATTTAGAACGCCAAGACCTGTCGTTGCCAGCGAGGTGCTGGATGCGCCCATGACCGTAACGCTGCCCTCGAACGTGGACCCCACCTCAATCAGCTCTGGAACTGTAGCATTACCAGTTACTCCGGACAGCGTGTTCGTGCGGGGTTCCGAAGCTGCGATCTGACTTAGGCTTATGCCAACCGTGCTCTCTTCGAGGTGTACGCCGGATGCCACCAGATTATCTTTAGCCATCAGCACGCCCTGTCCCAGCTTGCCGCCGGTTACCTGGGCGCCGGTGATGGTGGCGTGCCGGAGCAGGACCAGGGCGCCGCCGGCGCTGGAGTAAACTCCGCGGCGGATTCCTGCGCTCGGGAGAACCGTGCTTGCATAAATCTCGACATCGGAGATCTCGAATAAGGCCGGACCGCCGTTGCCGGTGTTGTAATGGATGCCGAACGAGGTGAAGTCCCGTATGACGCATTCGAATACGCCGCTATGCTCATGTGCGCCGTCGGTGTACACCATGGCGCGATCCAAGCCCTTGTAAGTATTGCCGCCTGCGACGGTAAGCTTCTCCAGACGGGCGGCGAACACGTATTGACCCGGGGGGCGCGTAGGGTGATCAGGCCCGGTCGGTCCAAGCGTGATCGCATGGCCGCTGGCCAGCGTTCTGAAGTGAAGAATCGTTGCGGCCGTCCCCTCGCCCTGCAAGGTCATGCGATCGCGTACGTTCAGAGGCACACCGATGCCGTAATTTCCTCGCGGGAACTTGATGATGCCGCCATAACCGCCGCCTACAGCTTTTTCCGCGTAATCGAACAGCGGTTGCAGCACCACGTTATTGGCGCCGTTCAGAGTGGCGTCATTCTTGGCGCCCCACTGCAACACATTAAACGTATTGGAACCGTAGTTCCTGTGCACCCAGCAGCCTGTAGCGCCTGGGGAAGTTTCGCCCGTCCCGGCGATATAGGCGGCGAGCGCTGCCTCCGTGCCATCCCATGGCACGGTAGGACTGACAATATTCCCGCCGTTGTGCTGGGATCGTGGACGTGTAGAATCCCATACGAACTGTGCACCGCCAACCGGGCCGATCAGCGTACCCGCCCATCCCGGATGGTAGCTCGTTGTCTCGACGAAATCGCCTTGGCAACTGCCGATTAGACCGGACAGAGAGCTGACGTTGTCCACATGCCTGCATACCTTTCCTAAGTGGGCAGCGCCTTTGTTAACGTATACGGAATCTGTTACATCATCATCCTTGTCTCTCGCATATCCTGGAGTCATACTGCTCATTACGGTGCCTGCAGCCATGGCGACGCTCGCAAGACCTACCGACGCGAGCAGTTTTCTTCTGCTGATGGAAGCTCCCGTCGCTTGCCCCTCGGTACCATCCGTCCGGTCCGATTGTTGCATGATCGGCTGTACCTGTGGCCCGCTTCCGTTTAGCTGCTGCTCTTCCCCGGTTGGATCTTCATTGCGGTTTTGTTCCGACATGTTCATTCCTCCATTATGGATCATGTATATGACTGAACGATGGATGATCTTTTCTTTCGCGGCTATGTCAGGCGCGTTCCCTACATCGCTGCACCTCCGAATTTGGTTTGTTGAAAAACAGTGAACATTAATACGCTTTCAAATTGAATCTTGTCCGGAAACGGCTTTCCTCTGGTATGATTGATATCCCCCTCCTTGACCGGTCTCCTAAAGCGTAACAAAACTTATTTTTGCCCACAATTAGCAAACAGGACATGTTTTCCAAAAGCGTGTCCGGGGCAGTCGAACGATGTCGTTATGTGCGTCGAGGGTAGAATCCCGCGCAACGCAGCAAAGCCTGCCCGCATAACGGCACGGGCAGACTTGGTCACAGGAAGCGTCGAGTTCTTCCATCTGTATATGCGTGCAATCGACGGTTGAATCGCGCGGTTAACGGCGATTCCGAGTCACGGTCTCGACTGTGCTTCCTCCTTGATCGGTTCGTTTTTATTGGCGGTACAGCTCGGCTGCTTCTTGCTCGGATATAGCGCCATCCAGCAATTCCACTTCACGGATTTTGCCGGAAAAATGAGCTTGCGGCCCTTTGCCCAGCACAAGCGGCGTACGGCCCAATTCACCCCGTTTCGCCGGGTCGATCGGCGCGGAAGATACAAGTACCCCATCCAGGTACAGAGTGAGGCGCTCCAGATCATAAGTGATCACGGCACGATGCCACCCGTCTGGTACAGAACGATCCAGAGTCACAAGCGGATCATTTCGCAAACTCCACACTTTGCCGCCCGGCAATGTACCCGCATACAGTTCGCCGCCATATACAGCCATCGACCATACCCGGCGGTAACGAATGTCCGGATTTTCCGGTTCAAGGACGCCGGACAGCGTCCATTCGCCATCGCCGGCATAACGGTATACATGGCCGCCTGGCAATGTACCGCCGTACAGCTTGCCGCCAAACATGGAGATCCCCATCACTTCCAGCTCAGATCCCATCAACCCGTAATTGCTCCATTGCCGGTCTCCCTCATAACGCAGCATGCGCGCTTCCGGCCAGACCCCCATCAGCAGATCGTTATGGTACACCGCAAAACAATAAACTTGATCGCATTTTTCTACTTTCCCTTCATACACCCAGTCTTCATCCAACGTGCGGCTGTACACACCCTGGAGCTCGTTGCAGCCGATATACAATCGTTCCCGGTAAGCCGCCAAAGTCATGGTCCGCGTCTTTCCTTCCGGCCCTGGCGCGCCCAGATCCTCACATGCCCCCGTTTCATCATAAGCGTACACGCCCGGAGTATAAAAGGACATCGCGATCAGTTTGCCTTGATAAACCACCATCGAAGCAGCACTGTCCGAGCCGGGAAGCTCAGCGAACAACGACCACGTCCGACCGCCCTCATATCGGTATATTTTTCCGCCCGGCTCCATATTGGGCGACTCCGGCAGAGCGGAGCCGGACGCTTTGTAACGCATCGTACTCGCATACAGCTTGCCTTTATACTCGATTAACGACCATACCGAATTACTGTCATCCGGATTGCCGCAGTCGATCCATTCGTCGTTCTCACCCAGTTTGTAGACTCTGCCTTTGTTGTCCCGCGCATCATCGAACACTCCGGCATACAATCCTCCCTCATACACGCATAAGGTACAGATCAGACGGCTGTTGCCCGGGGTGCCGCGATCCTGCCACTGGTCCGCTGCCGATTCGGGCAAGCTCCAGCCAAGCTGCAAGTTCCGCCAGTTCGGTTGAGTGGACGTTACCCCTGCCTGCGTCAGCACGGACAAATGCCAGCCCGTCATCTGCTCCTCGGCATACCGGCTGCATATTCCTCCGGGAAGCGATCCCTTCTCATCATGAATTTCGAATTCCACGGAGAGAGTGAAGGGACGGGCGCCATGGGTCCACTCCGAATCCGGCAGCACAATGGCCGACTGCTCCCCGTCAAAGACGGCTCCGTCCTGGAATTGTACGGCTACCGCTTGCCCATGACGCTGATCCGTCGAGGCATCCCGGCAGTCCTCGCGCAACGGCCAATACCCGATACGCGCTCTGTTTGTTTTCGTTGCTTCTTGTTCCATCCCGATCATTCCTTCTTCTATATTTGGATGTATGCCGGAGAACATGATCCTTTCATCCGCTCCTGCCTCTATACTAAATCATGAAAACCGGCGACACATGCCGAAAATTTGATACCAGCTGCCATTTTTCGTTTCAACGGGTCCTGATTTCAGGTTTACAGTCCGGCGGATGTGAGGTTTAATGAAGGAAATCCTCGCTGTGAAATTGACGAATAAGGATGATCCTTATGGATAACACATTTTATCTGGAGTATCAGGGCGACATCGACGATATTCCGAGATTCCGGGAAACGCAGGAACGGTTTGGCATCCTTCATACGAACGTTTCACGGACCGAGCTGCACTATCACGACTATGCGGAACTATCGTACTTCACGAGCGGAAGCGGTTACGAAACCATCAATGGCGTCCGTCATCCGCTGCGGCAAGGCACGGTCTCTTTCCTCTTGCCCCATCACATGCATTCCATCTCAAGCGCACCCGGTCAGCAAGTTTCCAAGTACTGCTGTCTATTTGACATTCAATTGGTATTCGGACAGCAGGAGGATAGCGAGTTTTCCAGATTGCTTGACTCCATCGGCACCGAATTGCCTTCCTTCCTGGACTTCGAAGGTTCGGAGAAAGAGAAAATGAAACAGATTTTCGAGTTTTTATTAGAAATTTCCAGCGAACCCGATACTCCCATATACCGCCATCTGGTCCGCACCAAGCTTACAGAAGCGATCCTGATCTATATCCGCAGCGCGAGCCGCCGGCAATCCGATCCGAACCCGCTCATCACAGACAGAAAGTCAGCAGCACGCACACAGCTGTTCTGGCCCGTTCTGCGGTATGTCCATCTCCACTTTCGGAAGCCGCTCAGCTTGGAAGAACTGGCACAGCGGTTCGAACTCAGTGTCTCTTATATCAGTTTGTCTTTTAAAAAGTATACCGGCCATACATTTGTAAAATATATCCATCATCTGCGAATTGAAACTGCTGACATTATGCTGCAACACACGAATATCAGCATAACGGATATTGCTATGGAAGTCGGGTTCGAATCGTTTCGTACATTTGCCCGCGTATTCCGTGAAATGAAAGGGATTACTGCCAACCAATTTCGCAGCTTGTCCAAACAAAAGAAGGACAGTCATCCTGTCAAGGGGGGAGATGACTTATGAAGGCATCAGCAAAAGGGGAGTGGACCGACATGTCAGTTTTTACATTAATTGAATAGTTATATAGTCTTGAAATGCGCCGTTTGCGACTTGAAAATTCCGGATTACTTAGGGTACGGTTCCCCAATTAGCTGTAATAAAAGCTAAAAAGTCACCTCGCGTTGACTTTCAGTTGAATCTTTTTTCGACGGTCTTTACTTAGTTCATGGTGAGGACAATCTTGCCGCGGCCGTGTCCCGTTTCGATCAGCCGATGCGCATCCGCAGACCGTTCGAGTGGGCAATGGCTTTCAAGGCGATATGTGCGCCCTGGCCGTTGCCGGTCAGCCCCCCTGCCTCTTCCCAGGTCATGCTGCCGGGTTTGCTTACAATTTGGTCTGCGCCTACGACCACATATTCAGCGTAACAATTCAATAGCGCGAAGCCGAGTACTTCGCCGCCTACCTGAAAGCCGGTTACGCCTTCGCCCACTTGATCGATGATGCCCGCGAACTCGTTGCCCGGAATTTGCGGAAGCTGAATGGCGACGCCCTGCGGAGTCCACCCGTTCCGCACGCCACAATCATAATGCTGTACCCCGGCCGTTTTCACCCGGACCCTGACTTGCCCCGGACCGGCCTGCGGATCGGGAAATGACATGACCTCCATGACCTCGGGTCCGCCGACTAAGCGAAATACTGCTGCTCTCATTACGCAATCCTCCCCTGTTTCCCCCTATTGCAGCTTCGTTTATCTTAACGTTTTTAATGCGCCGCTCCATGCGATAAGTTGATCTAACATAGCGTTTATTTTACCAATGTGCAGTTCGGCAGGCTTAAATGTTTTGAAGCTTTCAAAATCCGTAAATATCGAAAATGTTGGATGCGCGCGAACGTCCGCTACGAGCAGCTATATCTACGATTTCATAATTCGCATCTCCGCGCCCATCGGCAATTCCTTTAACCCAATTTCCTACTTGTGGACTTACGCGTCCTTGACGCGTGCTTCCTAAAATAATGCCAATGCTTAATTGTTTCATTTTGATTCCTCCCATTAATCCATGTTCGCTCGTTTCAAATACTCCTTTTTTTGTGCGTTTTTTTACGCAAAGCTTATTGCTTTCCTTACATGCTATATTTTACAATCACTTATAAATAAACAAAAATATATCTTAAACCATAAGGTCTATATACTCAGGTATATGGGAGGGCGACATGTATGGAGCTGCTGCAGTTGCGGTATTTTCGAACGGTGGCCCGGATGGAGCACATGACGAAGGCGGCACAGGAGCTGTTAATCGCGCAGCCAGCGCTGAGCAAGACGATTTCAAGGCTGGAGGAAGACGTAGGGGTTCCGTTGTTCGACCGGCACGGAGGGCGGATTCACCTGAATACGTTTGGCAAGGCGTTCCTGGACAAAGTCGAGAAGGCGCTTGCCTTGTTGGAAGAAGGAAGGAAAGAAGTATCAGAGTTGGCGGGTCTCGAACAAGGGGGCATTCACCTCGCGACAACGACACTGGATCGGTTAACGGATGCGCTCGGCGAATTTCTCACGCTGCATCCAGAAGTTAACTTTCGAATTACGCAGGCTTCGATGGAAGAAATGACGCATTTGGTGGAGACGGGCGAGGTCGACATGTGCTTTACGGCGCTGCCGATCGATCGACCCGACATTAGCTCGGTATCTGTCTTGAAGGAAGATATTTATTTAGCTGTTCCCCAAGGACACCGGTTTGCCGGGAAAAAGAGCATCCGCTTGAGCGAGCTGGCAGAGGACCCGTTTATCGGGTACAAGGAGGGTTTTCCTTTTCAGCGAATGAATGATTTGTTATTTCAAGAAGCCGGGATAATGCCCAATTTCGTCTGCCGGGTCGACGAGCCTGCCGCCATTTCAAGTCTTGTCCGAGCCGGACTAGGCGTTGCGCTTGTGGGAAAGTGCGGCGGCCCGAACTCACCGCTGAACTTACTGCATATTGAGTTCCCAGTCTGCCAGCGTAATTTCCAAATCGCTTGGCACGAAAAACGGTATCTCTCCCTTGCTTCGCGCAAGTTTCGCGAATTTCTCATCGGGTACTTTGCCGAATCTGACTCTGTTTCTAGCGGATAAGATTGTAAAAAAGAGTAAGAAAGAGCCCAGCCTGCAGCCGATGAAATCTGACGGCTGCCGCCGGGCTCTAGCATTCTAATTTACATGGTGGAGCAGCCGTTTCATAATTGCGGCTGCTTGCGCTCTTGTCGCATGGCCAAGCGGATCAAACGCATCCGGTTCGGTTCCGAGAATGAGCCCTGTTTCGATGCACAGAGTAACGGCTTCCCGAGCCCATTCGCTAATCGTTCCGCGATCTGAGAACGACTGCAGCAAATTGTACTTGGCTTCCGCTCCCTTGATTTTGTAGATTTGTGCGTAGGCTCGCCAGACCATGACGGCCATCTGCTCCCTCGTAATTAGCGCGTTAGGTTCGAAACGTTCCGGCGTGACGCCGTCTATTAATCCGGCCGCGGCTGCCGCTCTGACATTAGCGCTATACCAAGCTTCATCGCTTATATCTTCAAAGCGGCCGCCGCTTCTGCCGGGCGATGACTCCAATCCGAGCGCTCTCACGAGCATAGTGGCGAATTCGGCTCGTGAAATCGTCTGATCGGGCAGGAACGATCCAGGCGCAGCCCCCATAACGAGAAGCCGCTGTCCCATCCAGCCTATGTCGGCCGCTCCCCAATGACCTGCGATATCTGCGAACGGGTTCTTATAGGCCATCACCGCGTAAGTGCCGGAAGATTGCATCTCTATCGTCGCGGAACTGCCGCTTTCGTTTATTTGGCCCCATACGTACGTCCAGGTAAGATTCTCCCCGTTCAGACGGTATATCGCTTCCTGGCGAACCGCGTTTACCGGAAGCTGTAAAATAATCGGATGCGCAGACGTAATCGCAAGGGCGGTCGTTTCTTGCCCTTGATTCACTTCAAGTATTACGACTATCGCATGCCCGACCGGGTTCAAGGCGTTCCCGCTCTGACTTGCG
Organism: Paenibacillus oceani; assembly: GCF_014705615.1. Classification (GTDB taxonomy): domain Bacteria; phylum Bacillota; class Bacilli; order Paenibacillales; family NBRC-103111; genus Paenibacillus_AB; species Paenibacillus_AB oceani. The sequence continues at coordinate 53,597 of NZ_JACXJA010000041.1, read as the reverse complement.
GCGGCTTCAAAGGCCGTCTTCTCCTCCAAGGCAGACGCTGCTCCGAAGCCGAACGAGATTGATGCGCCCGATGGAACTTGTGCGGCTTCTATCATTTCCCAAGGTAACAAGGCTTGCAGCGTCTTTGTTCTGAAAATGATTTCCGCTTTGCTGTTTTTCAGCTTTTCCAACACGTTTGCCGGCAGCTGGAGCACGTACTCGTCTGCTTGCCCGGTTACATCGACGGTCAGTTGCTTTTTGCCGTCAGCAGTAGTTTGCAAAGCTTTAGCAATCGCATCGCTTTGCAGCGTAATGCGCAGCCCCGATCCGCCGTTCCGGGCGGTGAACGGCTCCGCGTTGGTCAAAGCCGGCTCTGCCGGTATGTAGCCTACCTGATTCGAACTTCCCGGTGTTCGTTTCACGCGGACCGAGTACGTCATCTTCGTCGTTCCGTCTGCCGCCGTTACGACTACCTCAATTAGACCGCTTGCCGGAATCGTTACCGTTTGGACCGCTCCGCTCACTACGGCTGCCCCATTAATCGTCAAGCCCTGTGCCTTCGAACTGCTGGCAGTAGCCGTCACTTGCAGTCTCGTGACGCTGGAGCTTACTTCTATTTCATATGCCAACTTGGCTGGGTCAAATGCAGGTGCAAGAGTACCCGGCGTTACCGCGAGTCCAGACAATGCCGCGTCTCGATCCGGTTCGTTTGCACGGGATATTCCGATCGAGTACTCCCGAACAGTTGCGCCGTCTTCGGCGATGACGCGTACCGCGATTTCGCCATTATCCGGGATGATCACCGTTTTCGACACGCCGCTCACCGCTTCGACTCCGTCGATAACGAGCTTCGCTTTCGGATGAGCTGTCGTTGCGGTAATGCTCACCTGCTCCGCTGTCAACGGTACCGATGTTGAATAGCTCAGCTTCTCGGGATCGAAGGCCAGCGACAGCATGCCCTCCTCCACACGAAGCGAGTTCAGCCGCGCTTCTTCCGACAATACGTTTCTTGCCGCTTGCAGAGACTTTTCCACCGCCCCATTGCCTGCAGCATCGTATACCGCTCCCGGCAATACGGTCAATGACCCGCCGATGCCCATCGGTTCGGTCAAGGTGATCAAGATTGTCCTGAAGTCGTCTCCATAAGCGCTTTTCACTGCGGATGCAATAAGTTCGCCGCTGCCGTTCCAAGTAAACTTCGCCGAATCAACCGCGGCATCCAAGTTCTCATCGAACGTAAGACGAACGATCCGGCCTTCCGCCTCGACGCTTGCGCTTATGGCCTCCGGTCCGCGTTCGTCGCGCAACTGGACCGCAAACGCGCCGGTAAACCCTCCATTCATCCAAACGCCCGAGTAGCTTTGGAAATAGTTCGGATTCACTTTCACTGTATACCCATCACCGACGAAAACCGCCGCCTTCGGCGTAAATCTTGCGACTCGCGACAAATCGGCTCCGTCAGGATCGGCTGGATTGTTGACCGGACTAACAAAGGCAACAGTGCCTTCTATCGCCCTGCCATCCGTTCCCGTTACGGTTACTGCTTGCGAAGGGATAGCCGATTCATGCACCTTTACATATTTCGAAAACTCGATATCCACATTGCTGCCTCCGGCATAGGTCACACCGGTAACCGTCAGCACCTTGGGTGCCTCCCACGATACAAGTCCGGCGTTCACCTCGGTATGAGGCGGTGGAACGTCCAGTTCCGCGCTCGTTTGCGTCACGTACCCGTCCTTCTCCCAAACGACCTTCCATTTGCCTTGCGGCACATCCCAGCCGTACTTGCCGTGGTCATCCGTTTGATGCGGATTCACTTGCTCGTACGGTCTCGCATCCCATACGGTCCATTGTTTACTGTCCGGATCTTGGTAGAGAACGGTCGCTTTTACGCCGCTCAGACGGTTTTCCGGCACAGCTTCATAAATATATCCACTCGGGTCGTAAATCCAGCGCGGACGCGCGATTTTATACCGTTTCCGCTTGCTGGGGTCGACATCTTCTTTAAGACATTGGTTATAGCCGGTTCCGATCGCGTCGATCTGCTTGTCGACGTAACCGTCGATTTTCGCTCCGATTGCAGCCGAGGTGCCAGCCGCGGCTATCGCTCCCGGACCTGAAAGTCCCATTGCCGCGGTCCATGCGCCGAGTCCGAACTTGGCTACCTCCCCGCCGACAAGCGAAACTAACGCTTTGCCTGCCTGCTTGGCCGTGCGCGGCAGCTCGGCGAGGCAATCGAGACCGCTCGCTTGAACTTTGTAAGTAATTTTATTGACTTTTTCGGCGAATCCCTTCATGCCGTCGTACTGGCTTTTGACCGAATTGAATGTGCCGAACTTATCGCCATCCGGCCCAAACTGCACATAGTTCTCCGTTACTACGGCGGCAAAAACGGGATCCGCGTCAAGCACCTTTACGCCACCAAGCGAAGCTTTCATTTCCGCAGGCAAACCTTGCTGAAACAACACGTTCATGGGCATGTAACCTTTCGAGACGGTTTTGAACCCGTCCTCCGTTTCCGTAAGCGTGAAGGAGCTGTTATACATGGGTACCCCGGAACGTTCCGCTAATGCAATCTCCTCGCTCGTCGCCGAATAGTTCGCATTCGGCTCCAAGCGAAGGGTTACGGTCATCGTCATGTTGTCGAGCTGCGGGAAGGTCAGCTTCACCGTACCTGAATATTTGCCGTCCTTCAGCTCGAAGGGAGACGTTACTTCTGCCGTAAAATCGCGCATCGTGAGCGGCAGCGACGCCCGCACTTCATCCATCGTTGGAGATTTGCCGTCCAATTGGAGCGGCTCCGGCTTCGACTCGAAATCGACGTAAATGTTGCCAAGCGCTCCCTTATTCGTAGGTGCAAACGCCCGAAACACTCCTCCGTCCCGAACGGCCTTGACCGGTTCGCCTGCCTGACCGTCCATATAGACGTATGCGTTCTCGACTTTGTCCGGATCATCGAACTTCAACTCGAACTGGAACGGATTTCCCGGCACGACGGTGTAAAAAGGATTCGATATGCCGTCCTTGGTATCTATCGTGATCCATTTGCCATCCGGGGCCTGCGCCATAGCCATCTCCAGCAGCCTCGGCTTCTTCGTATCATAATTGACATAGGAAACCAAAGACTGCAGCTTGAGGCCGTTTGCTTCCACTTCGGCGCGCAGGGCGTGCATGCCGGGATCACCTAAATCCGGCAGCTCCACCTGGAGTATCCAATATCCGTTGTTCGCCGCCGTCGTACTGCCCAGCAGCTGCCCGCCGTCATATACCTTCACTACGCTTTGCTTCGGCGCCACTCCGCTGACCGCGAACTTCGGCTGATATACGCGTTCGGGCGCCTCGAGCGTTACCAACGGGGCATCCAGCAAGACGGTACCGATTGTCTCCTCCACCTGCTTCCCGCCGATTGTAGCCCGAATGCGGGCGGAAGATTTCGCCGAGCTTTGGTTAAACGTCGGATTGGCTTTGATTTGGAAGCCAACCGTTCCGGACTGTTTCTTTGCCAGCGAACCGATCTTGACCGAAAGCGTCTGGCCGTCGAGTACCGCCTCTCCGTCCTGCGGAAGTCCGTTCACGACCAGGCGGCCAGTTCCGTCTTTAACTACTGCCGTACCTTCCGGTATATCGAAAAGCAGCGTCACGTTCTCCACTTCGGAAGCGTCACTGTTCTTATATCCGGCTTTAAACGTCACCGTTTCTCCCGCTGCAATCCGGCTATTCAATACGTCGTACGTATTGCCGCTGTAGTTTGCAAAAACGTTCCTTTCGCTAAAGTTGACCGTCCCGATCGATAATATTTGTTTGTCCGCCACCGTAAACTGAACATTCGCATAGTGGTATTGGATCGGGCGCTCCTCCGTACGTCTAGACAGCTCCATAACGTAGGTGCCGGCTTCGGGCACGTTGATGTTAAATTTCCCATCCGAATGAACGTTGTCTTCTCCAAAGTACGTCGATTGCGATATGCGTCTCCCGTTTTCCATTTTGTACAGCCACCCGGATACGAAGCCTAGTCCGGCCGAAGCGAGCTGCCCTTGAACGCGCGCGCCTTTTTCCTCCAAGTACAATTTAGCCGTTGCGTTAGCGTTCGAATCGAGCGTCACTTGCGTGCAGGTGGTCATGTGCGCCGGCACGGTTCCGGTCACGCAGACGGAAACTTGATCGCCGGGCGACCCTTGGAAATGATAGGCATTATGAAAATATCCCGTCATCCACCCGGACTTCGTTTCCAGCTTGGTCAACATCCCCATCTGTTCCATGTTGACGGGTTCGCCGTAATCGGTATCCTCGAGATATTTCAGCCGTACCTCCAGATTGATGACGCCCCGGCTTGGCTGAAAAACGGGAATATCCACCACTGTCGTCTGGCCTTCCGTCACCTGCGCGGTAATTGAACGGTCCGTGCTGTACTCATAGGACGATTCGTATGCTTCGAGCCTAGTCTCGCCTTTCAGCAAAGATAGCACATACTCGCCGTCCAGATTCGTTCTCGCCTTGCGTACGATTTGCTGCCCCCGGTATGTCTGGGTCGACGTAACAAGCGCGTTGCTAACCCCCTTCCCGTTCGGCGATTTGACGTGGCCGCGCACGATCCCTTCGTCCGGCGCCTTTAACCGTATCGTTTGCTCATTCGCTCCCGGCTTTAGCACGACTTCTTGATTCGGCACCGGCTCCATCAGCATTTCCCCGATATCGAACTTGGCGACAACCTTGTCTCCGGCTTTCAAGTTTTCCATCCATCCGCTCCAGCCATCGCTGCCGCTGTTGTCGGAAAAGGGATATTGCTGTTGCGGGCCGGATAACTCCAGACGGACGCCGGATACAGGCATTCCCTTCGGATCGACGACCTGGAACCGGATCTTAGCCGGCTGCTCGATGAACATGTCAACCTTCTTGCGTTTTCCCGCCTCTGTCCGTACCTGCTCCAGCTTTCCCCATATGTGGCGGTAATCCGGCGAACGAAGAATGAACGAATAGTCTCTGCCCGGATACAACCCGTTTATGGCAAAAGGATCCGATTTGGTCAGTTGATAAACCTGCTCCCCAAATTGTCCGTTCATGACAGACAGCACACTGCCTGCGAGACTGGAGTCTCCCCGGTTAGCAAACTGAAGCTCGATCGTCCCCGCAACTTGAATCGGCAGTCCGTCGGCTTGCTTCTCCTTCGCCTCAGCCGGCCTAGCCGGGTCGGTCAGCTTCACGGTTAAGGAAGTAAGCTGGCTGACTCCGTCCGGGAGCGCCCAGTCCGCCCCGTAAGTGCCGGGTGAAGCAACTCGTTCGTCAAGTGTCAGCTCCGCTTTTCGCGTCTCCTGGGAGGTCTCATCCTTCCATACTGTATACACCAGCTCTGCTGCAGCCTGCTTCCCTGGCTCGTCGTTTGCTGTAATGTTCAGCTTGCCGTCCGGCATAACCAATCCGAAGCGCATGTTATCGACATCCCACGAAACGCGCAAGACGCTGCCCGGATTTTCTCCGCCCTGGCCAAGCTTGTAAGTCGGACCGCCGAAACTTTCGATGTACTCCGCATTTACGGCCTCGACTTGAAAAACATGCTCTGTCATGGGCATTAGGCCCGTTGCCGTGAACGCGTAGCCGCCGCCCGCAAACGGAACATAACCTATATTTTCGCCGTCTTTATAGACGTGGTAGCCTAGGATGCCTGCCGCATCCGATGCGTTTTGCCAGCTCAGCGTGACCGTCGTGTCCGTCCGGATCGTCGCTTCCAGCTTGCTGCCGGCCGGCCATGACGGGGCTGACCCGAGCGAGGCGATGAAGATGCCGGGAAGCGGGTCTTCTTCCGTCGAACCGCCAAACGATTCTAAATAATCCGAGCTGTATACAATGAGCTTTCCACCACTGCCAATCACCGGAGACATGCTCGGACCAACCAGACGGTAAGGCGCGTTTTGCACCGTGATCTTATATGCAACCTGAGCCGCAACGTCGGCGGCATAAGCCTCGTATGGAATATCATTGTCTCCATCTATGTATACAGAGTCCAGATGAAAACCGACATAACGCCCATCATCGCTGATCGACGGTTGTAAGCTGTCGCGGGTAAAAGGTACGCCGCCTGAACCAAGCGAGACGCGAACGATGGAGCCGGCCGGCCGATTGTAGACGAAAATATGTTTCGTATCTTCCCCACTCGTAGTGCCGTCCACCAAATTCGTCGCATAGGATTCGAACGCAATCGATGAACCGTCCGCGCTGATCGAAGGCTGCGTGCTCGGACCGTCAGCCTCTTCGCCGTTTGTGCCGACACTGATCCGTTCAAAAGGAGAACCGCCTCCTCCCAGACGATCAAATACATAAATGTCGCTCTGGCCGATATGCGGACTTTGTCCCGTCAGGTTGGCCTCCGAATGAAATGCGATATAACGCCCATCACCGCTAATTGACGGCGCTTCGCTGTTGCCGTTATCGAAATCCTGCATGCCGGCACGCGAGCTTATTCTTGTAAGCGAATTGACTGCTCGGTTATAGAGGAACACGTCGCGATACTCGTCGTTATCCTCCGGCACTAATCCTTTGGCATCGGAATCGAAGACGACATAATTGCCGTTATCGCTGATGCTGACCCGGTTGTTTTCTCCAGAGAAATCCGAAGTTTCAAATGGTACCGTTATCGGGATCAGCCTTCGTTCTTCCCGATCGAATACATAAACATGCATCTTTGGATTCATGGAGTAACGTTCGGCAGCATACGTAAAAGCCACGTAACGGGCATCTGCGCTCATGTCAAAATAAAGCATTTCATCGCCTAGGGAAGCGGCTGGAACTTGGATATCGTCCATGATGCCCGTTACCCGATCGTAGACGGTAATAACCGGTTTGACCGACACCGGATTATTTAGCAGCAGCATTCGTTTGAAACCGATAAACTGTCCTTTGCTGCTTAGTTTGAACTGCTGAAAGTCAGGCTGATAAATCAAGGGAATCATCCCCCGGTTCAGCTTAGTCAGCACGTTCCATGTGAGCGGCGGTGCTGGGACTGCCGCCGCTTTTGGCTTAACCGGTTGAATGCCGTAAACCGCATTCATCACCGCATTGGCGACCAGTTTACCGAGCGGATCTCGGTCCGCCGGCACCGCTGCCGCCGATACAACACCTAGCTCCGGCACCATTAACGCAACGGCCAGCAATAATACGGTCATCTTTCTCCAAAAACGTCTTCCGATTCGATTCATCGACTCGCAGCTCCTCATCACCAGATACATCATGTATTCAACAGATACATACTGTATCAGTATAACGAAGACACCAATGCTGCCCATAGTGACGTTAGACCTACAAATTCTGCTAGATTTTGCGTACAAGCCAAGGTCTTTGGACCTTATGATGAGTAACGAAAGACCCCGCCGAATTGCTCGAGAAGCTCCTGCTTCAGGATCATCTCATACTCAAAAAAGGCCGCCGTAACCGGCAGCCTGCAATAAAAGCATACATTTATTCTCCGAAATCTACGTTGTGGTACACTTGCTGGACGTCTTCCAGATCCTCCAGCGCATCGATCAGCTTTTCAAATTGAGCTTGGACGTCTTCCGGAATCGTGACGTAGCTCTGTGGAAGCATGATCAGCTCCGCGACGCTAAATTCCGTAACGCCCGCATTTTTCAACGCCTCTTGAACGGCGTGGTATTGGTCGGGCTCTGCATAGACGATTACGCCTTCGTCTTCGTCAAAAATGTCCCGCACGTTTACGTCCGCTTCCAGCATGATCTCAAAAACTTCATCAAGCGTTTTGCTTGTTAAGCCGAAAACCGCCGTCGCATCGAACATATAAGCGACCGAGCCGCTCACACCCATACTCCCGCCGTTTTTGTTGAAGGCGGAACGTACCGTCGAAGCCGTCCGGTTCACGTTGTTGGTCAAAGCATCTACGATAATCATCGAACCGCTTGGGCCGAACCCTTCATACCGCAGCACCTCGTAATTTTCGTCCGAGCCGCCCTTCGCCTTTTCGATGGCGCGGTCGATGATTGCTCTCGGCACATTGTACGTTTTGGCGCGTTCCAGAACGACTTTCAAATCCCGGTTCGATTCCGGATCAGGCTCGCCCTTCCTTGCGGCTACATAAATTTCTAGACCGAACTTGGAGTAAATTCGGCTTGTATTCACGTCCTTCGAAGCTTTCTTTTCTTTAATATTGTTCCACTTACGGCCCATCCTGCTCCCGCCTTCTATGTTTTGTTGAAAAGATCGTACATTTTTTTCACTTCCGGATACCTTATTATACAGGATATTTCTTCTGGATTATAGGTCATTTCTCAATGTCAATTTTGCAAAAAACCGAAATTTTAAGAATTGAATCACAGGGAGTGCGGCAGCTACTTTAAACACACATGGGATCGGTTCGATTTTTGATCCGCGATCCATTACAAATCAATGTCCGGATGCGAATAGAACGGCTCGCTCCACTGCTCCTCCGGTATCTCATGCCGTCCCACAACGATACACATGCCTCATAAACGGATTCGAAGGATCCGGGAAAACGAAGTCAGGATCAGTTCAGGGAAATCCCCTCCCGTAACGAGCTGCTATAACCCTTCGTCGCTTTTCGTATTGATCTGCAACTCCACGGTCAGATGAGGATATTTGGCTTTGACCGGAGCCTGCACCAAGGTCTGAATTTCCTCTTCGGTCATCGTTGCTCCGTCCTGAAGCAGGCGGATCACGGTCGGTTTTCGTTCCTCCTGCCGCAACACCGTCTTTTCCGTCTCCACTGCGGTTTTTCCTCAAGCACTCGCCAACATGGGCACACTCAGCAAAATCCCCGTCTTTATCCAGCCGTTTCTCAGAGCATGGATTTGACAGAACCAAAAGAAAAGCCCCTACATTATGTAGAGGCCTTCATCTAATCTTCCGCCCAAACCCGACTCAACTCCGCTGCATCCGCCTTCAGCACGTCAACCGCAGCAGACGAAGCCCACCCGTGGGCGGCCGCTTGGCCGACCCGGGCGACGAACTGCTCCATCTGCTGGAGCGCCTGGGCGCGAAGCACCCGGTTGGCGGCGAATTGGACGGCCAGCTTCAGATGAACGTCGAGCTGGATGAACGTCTGTAGGGACAAATCGCCCGATGCCTTGAACCCATCCAGCAGCTGCGCGAGCGACTGCGGGGTCACCGTGACGATAAATTCGATGGCGGTCATCGCCGTGTTCCCGGCGGCGTCGGTAGCGGTGACGACGATCTGGTGCGTCCCCGGACGTCCGGTCATGTCGAGCACCGCACCCGGCGTGTAGGTGACACCGTTCACCGTCATGCTCGTCTCCACCACCGCCGACCAATCGTCCACCGCCGTCGCATTGATGACAAGCGCATCGGTGTCGACGAACGTCTGACCGGCAGTCAGCGCCGCGCCGTTAACCATCACCTGTATCACCGGAGCGGTGGTGTCCGCCCGGGTCGAGGAGAGCGGAATCACGAATCCCGCTCCCGGCGCCACATCGTAGACAAACCCTTGGCTGAAATCGTTGGCGTCGACGTAGCGGCGAATTAAGGTCGTATCGCCGATATCCAGCTTGTAGCGGTTCGTTCCAAGCGGTTCGACGCCCTGGATCAGGTAAGCGGCGTTGCGCTCGCCGTCATTGTCGACGATGATCGTCATGCCGACCAGCCGGGACGGGTCGACGCTCCCCAAGTTCATCTGCACCGTCAACTCGTTCTCGACGGACAACATCTCCGTGAAGCTCTCCACGGTACCGGTGACGCGAGCCGTCTCTCCCGTAATCAGGAGCTGCCCTGTCGCACCGAGCTCGCTGCCTTCATTCGAAAACGCGTACACCGGCTGTCCGTCCCGCTCGGAGTAAACGCCGAACGCTCCCGAAAATCGGATGCGCCCGTCCACCGTATAGACAACGTTCGGATCAAGCGCGCTGATGACGGTATCCGTCCGGCCGTTTGTCAGCGCAACTCGGACCGCTTGGACGGAACCGTCGGTTATGACCTGTCCCCCCGCTTTCACTTCGAGCGGCGCGATCGATTCGATGTACCACTCGTCCTTGTAAGGCTCGATCACTGAAGTGAACAGCGAATCGAGGTCCGTACCGCTGCGGTGCGCGAGCATGTAGGACAAGCTCTCCGGGTTGCCTGGCTTGTTTCTCGGAGGAATGCCGTCGGCAATCGCCACATCGTCCAGCTCGCCTATCATCGTCAGGCGCAGGTGGACGTCCGCCGGCTGCTCCAGCACCTTCCACGTATCGGCCACCTGCCAATCAACGCTGAACTGACTGCCCGGCGCGTTGTCGCAGTCCACGTTCAGCAGATAATGAAAGCCCGGACCCATGTAATTGCTGCCGGCCACGCTGTCATCCGCCGGGCGCATCCCGAAGGGGACGTCCGGTCCGGCGTACGAGCCGACATAGTCGCCGCTTGCGTCCGCCTGCGGAACGAGGTTCAACCCTTCGACCGTCACCGGTCCCTCTCCACCGTGGAAGCTGAACACATGATCGTCGCCGCCTTGCACGCGGAAGAAGTCGACTGCGTACGAGTTGGCATCGTCCACGCGGATCATCGCCGTCGTCCGCTTGTACAGGTCGGTCTGCGGGTAGACGTCCGGCGCCTCCACGTCGATCAGCTTGACCTGCCCGGCGTCGGCGAAATGCCGCGGCTGTGCCACAAGTTGCGCCTTCTGCTTCGAACGGTCGACGACAACGGTATTATGGGAAACCGTATTGTTCATCCATTCCGTCCGGTGCGTGTCGGTGGACACGGCGTATTCGGGATAGCCGAGATCCGGCGCTATATCCAGGCCGAATGCATGAAGGCCGATATTCAGCGTATCGCGGTGTCCATGCCAGTCGGTGCGGCCGTAATACATCCACAAATCGCGCAGCGTGCCGAACTTGCCGTCTGCGCCGCCGATTTCATTGCGTCCGTCGCGCAGGGCGGTAAAGCCATAGCCGGTCAGGTTGACGCTTTTCAGATCGAGCGGACCGGACTGCGCGATAGCTTGTTGAATACCCGCGGCCACCTGCTCCGGCTCTTCATCGAAGATGTCGCCGTGAATGCCCGCCACGCTGCCGTTGTTCAGGAAGTACACGATCTGGGCGAAGATCGGATCGCCGTAACGCTGGAACGCCTTGATCATCTGGCCCTTTGTCAAATACATACTCGGGTTGCCGGTGTTGCCCGTGTCGCCAATTTGCGCCGTATATCGCTCACTGAGCGTCAACGGGTACAGCGCATGGAACATTTTGCGGAACTTCGGATTGGCGTACAGGTCGGCGGCGGGGTACAAATCGTAACCGCTTAATATATCCGCCGTCTCCAGATAGAAGTCGAGCCACAGTCGGTTATAGCCCGGGGCCGCCTCGTTCCCGCTGCCGTCGCGGTCGACGTCGTTGACGAACGTCGCGCCCATGTTGCCGCCGGTCACACGGTACGGATTGCTGATGAGCCCGCCGGATTGGAAGTTGAAATCGATCCACATCTGCGTCTCTGGCAGCGTGTCGTAGACGACCGCGGCGAGCGCCAGCGCCCGTTGGTGGAAGCCGTTGTTGCCGCGAATATGCGCGTTTTTGACACCGGGGAACACCATCTTCACGATGCCGTCCTCGATGTTTTTGCGGATGCCGGCCGCCGAATATTTCAGCGGGCCCAACTCGTATTGGTCGGATTTCGCGGTTAAAAAATTAATCAGCCCCGGATCGTCCAAACCGGGAAACAATGCGTCATAAGCATACAGCAAATCTTTAATGACAAACGTCTCCCAAATCGAGCCGACCGATTTGCCGACCCTCGTGCCGCCATGCGAGTTGATATACGTGAGCGGCGGGTAAGCCGAGATGTCGAGCGACGGGTAAATGTCCGCGATCCGGTCCAGCAGCGCGCCTCCCGCCCGTGCGTACTTGGCTTCGCCGGTATACAGGTAAGCGTCGCCGAGCGAGCGGAGCGCGTCCCGATACAGGCCGGTGCCGTTTCCGCCCCAGAGCGCCCAATGGACGTAATAGGCGATAAACGTATACCGGTTGCCCTGATCGTCCACCCAGCCGAGCCCGTCGTCGACTCCCCATTTGTGCAGCGGGTCGTTCGGATCGGGATGCTCCGTATTGTACAGCAGCGAGCCGTCCGCCAGGGAACGGTCGAATACGCCATGCTCGTCCAAGCCGCTTCGGTAATAGACTCCGAAGTCGTTTGTCGGGTATTTGCGCCCGTCCGTCGGATCGACGATTTTCCACGGTTCGCGGATCGGATCGTACTTGTACGGATAAGCGCCGTAGCTGTCGATCGCCTTGCCGGATAGCGGACTGCCCATCTGCTCGTTGACGGCGTAGCTGCGCGGCAAGCTTTGCGGTGCAACCGATTCCCAAAGGAAGTCGGGCCCGAGCGCTACAAATGGATCAGCCTTCGCCAAGGCGGCGTTCTTCTGCTTCTCCGCCCAATCGTACTGTGCGATATTGTCGCGGGCGGCCTGCACCTTGGCCGGCGTATAAATCGTGCTGCGCGTCTTGGCGTTCGTCACCGGGACAACCTGTACCGACAGATCGGCGGTCAACGTTTGCCCGTACGTCGCCACCGAAACGGAGACGGTCGTTCCCCCTTGCCCGACCGCCGTCAGCTTCCCCGTAGCGGTATTAACCGCAGCGACGCCTGGATTCGCGCTGGCAAAATTCAACTGCGCCCCGATGATATCCGCCGCGGTTCCGTCCGGCTCCGTTCCGTCCACGCTCAACTGCGCGACGGAGCCGACGTACAGATCCGGGTTGTCGATCGCGAGCGTCACCCCGGATAATACCGGCGGAGCGTCGAGCTTCTCCAGAATCAGCTCGCTCGCCGTCAGCCGATACGTCTCCGGCGCCGCCGCGTTTTTGCCGATCACGCGCAGCGTGAACATATGCGAGCCTTGCGCGAGCTCCAGGGTGCGGACCGACTCGACGAGGTGCGCGTTGGACGGCGAATAAAAATCGCGGGTGCCGATTACGCGGTCGTCGATTGACAGCTCTCCGATGCCGCCCATGCTGTAATTCCTTGCCTTAAATGAAATGCGATAAATGCCGGTTTCACTCACGTCGAACGTAAAAGAACGAAACTGTCCGATCTGGGTCGTTCCGATGTTCACGCCGTAGCCGGATTGAAAGCTGACGACAGGAGCTTTGCTCGGCAGTTCGTGGGCGAGGGTCCAGCCCGGTTGACTCGGTCTCGTGTTCCACGGCGCTGTCGTCGATTTCCCGTCAAAGTCCAGGTTTTGGAAATCGTATACGGTTACATTGGACGGAGAACCGTCCTCGTCCGCCGCCAGAGCGGGAGACGGGCCCGGAAGTACGCCTCCGAACGAAGACGAGACGAGCAGCATGACTGCAGCGACGAAAAGCGGCTTTCTGAACCGATTGGCGAAAATCACGCGCTTGCACCTTCCTTCATCATATACCGAGGGGAAGCGGATTACCGCACGGCGATTGCCGCCGGATAGCCGATCCGCCTCTCCCGTCGATCCTAATCATGATTCTACTTTTTCATCGCATCGGCGATCGCTTGATCGGCCTGCTCCGACATCATCCGCAGAGCGGTGTTCGTATCGGGAATTTTCCCGGTCAGGAACGCATTCATGTTCGCCGTATATTTGGTCAGCGCGACCGAGTTGAATTCGGTGTATACGCTCGGATTGGCGAGCTTCTCCGGGAACCGTGCTTTCAATATATTGCGGCCCTGCCAATGCGGCAAATCGTGCCCGAATGCCTGAATCACCTTCGGATTTTTCACCGCCGACATCGCCCCGCGCTTTGCTCTGGAGGTCAAGTACTCCTCGTCGGTTGTCAAGTATTGGATGACCTTGAACGCATTGTCCTTATGCTTGCTCGTGCCGGTAATCATCATATAGCTCGGGTATGGCTGCGAGCCGATGCCGCGCGCTGAAGAAAATTCGGGAAGCCGCACAATATCCCAATTCACCGTGACCGACTCCGCCGGAACGACGATTCCCGCATACATCGCCACCGTGCCTTCCTTCTGGAAGGCGTCCAGCTGCGCCGCCTGGGAGACCGTCTTGTCGTCCACCCCGTTGCCCGGAATCTGATAAAAACGGACGAGATTGTCGACAAACGTCCGCCACTTTTCATCGGACGCGTAGGTCGACTTTTTCGTTTTCGGATCGACCAAACTGAACGACAGCTGATTTGTCATCTCCAGATGCTCCAGCGACGAAGCGAAGCCCCTGTAGTGGACGCCGCCTTCCGTGCGGGTCATCTTTTTGGCCAATTCGTAAATGTCGTCCCAGGTCATGCCGTCGGTCGGATACGCTACGCCGAATTTATCGAAGATATCCCTGTTGTACAGCAGGTGCGTCGTATTGCTTCCGTAAGGCAGACCGAACATGGCGCCATTCGAGATTTGTTTGATAAGGGCGATCGTCGTCGGTTCGAACTGGTTCAGATCTAATTTGTATTTGTTTAGCTGCTCGGTCATGTCATATTGCATGCCGTTGGCCAAATAGCCGGAAAAAATGCCGGGAAGCGAGCTCATCACAATATCGGGCGTCGTGCCGGCCGCAATCAAGTCGGGCATCAACGTTCCTTTGCCGGTCGGGATGTACTTCGGCGTAATGTGCGGAAACTTCTGTTTGACCGCATTCCCGACGGTGTCCATGAAGCCTTGCTCCGTTCCGCCCGAGGACGAGTTCCAAAACATCAGCTCGATCGGCTCCTGCTTCTCTTCCGGCACCGGTGCCGGCGTTGCTCCTCCGGCGAGAGGATTGGCTTCGTTCGCCGCCGGCGTGCCTCCGTTAGAGCAGGCGGCGAGCAGCATCATACCTGCAGTCATAACCGTAAATGATCGTTTCAGCATCGTTAAATGGACCCCTTTTATATGCCGTCTTCCGGCATGTCGGCTGCAGACGCATTATTGAAAATCGCTGTTCGCCTCGAAACCAGTCAGACGCATTTTTTAATAGATTCCTGGACAATCTGTTACCCTGTACGTTCCAATCCTTGCGGCCTGGTACTGCGGCCATGGGGCGAACCCGCTCGTCCAAAACTGCTTGGGACGTATAGACGCGAATCATTGTCCGCGTCAAACCGCCTCCTTTTGAAGTAGTTTTAATTGATATATAATGCAATTTTACAAAAAATAATTCATTCCACCTCCGATATAATTCATATCATCATTTTATTTACAGGAGGAAGCGCTGTCAACCACAAAATAATAATCAGATATGCATTAGGATTACTGCAAAACTTATTTATTGTAATTGATTTTGTCGATCCCCATCTGCTAATTAGTCCCTTTCCGCCTTGAGTTCAACTATTTTAATTCAAATGTAATTGGTATATAATTTAGAAACCGAATTAGAAAAGAGGAGTTCTATGGCGAAGGAAAAAGCGAGCCGCAAAACATTTCGCAGCCGTCTGCAAGGCATGATTGATCAATTGCGGACTCAGATCACCGAAGGTCACTATGAGCTGGGCGACTATTTGCCGGCGGAGAGCGCGCTTGCCGAACAGTACATGCTAAGCAATAATTCCGTGCGCAAAGGGTTGGATGTTCTCGTCGGGGAAGGTTTCATTGTAAAGGTGGATAAAGTCGGCAGCCGGGTTGTCAAAGGGGTGAAGCGCAAGCAGACGGTCGTATCGGTCGGCTGCACGCCCTCGATCTCCAGGGATTTGGTATTCGAACGGCTTATCGATGATTTTCAAAGCTTGCACCCGTCGATTCGGGTTAAGCCGGTAACCGGCACGGCCGAACGCCCTTTCGCCAACAGCACGTACATTGAAGCGATCCGCGCACATATGGAGGCGGACGAAATCGACGTATTCACTATCAACACGATGAGTTTCAACGAATTGGCGGAAAGCGGGTACACGGGGCTGCTGGAGCCGCAGAAGGCAAGCGGGGATATGTATCCGTTCCTGAACGCGGCTTATTCGATCGACGACGTGCTGTACGCCCAGCCGCTCATCTTCTCGCCTGTCGTCCTGTGCTACAACCGGACGCATTTTCGCGAGGCGGGGCTGCCCGAGCCGGATTCGAGCTGGAGGTGGAGCGACCTGGTGCGGGCGGCCGCCCGCCTGACGACGCCGAACCAGAAACACGGCTTTTACTTTTTTCAGGTTTCGGAAAATCGCTGGCCGCTGTTTTTGCTGCAAAGCGGGGAATCGTTTGAGTGGGACGGGGACCGGCTGCGCAGCATCCGGGGAACGAAGCTGATGGAGGGTGTGCGGCTATGCGGAGAGCTGACGCGCAATCGGGATATTTTCCCGAATTATGTGTCCGAGAGCAGTACGGACGAGAGCCGACTGTTTTTGGAGGGCAAAATCTCGATGCTCCTGGCGCCGTATAACAGCCTGAACGATTTCAAGCACACCGATCTCGATTATGACATTTCGCCCGTGCCGTTTCTGGATCGGCCGGCTACACTGATGTTTACGGTCGGCGTAATGGTGAATCGGCAGTCGGGGCGTAAGGCCGCAGCACAGACGTTCGTCGATTATTTAGCCTCGGCGAGAGCTCAGGAGATCATCCGCCGGGAATCGCTGAGCATTCCGGCGATCAAGGCGATTGCCGAGGAAACCGACTTCTCGGATAGCGGCTTGAATCGGCCCAAACACTACGCGCTGTTCCGCGAAATCATTCCATCCTACAGGGTGCACGCGGAGCTGAATATACCGGTTCGTGTCTTCAAGCAGCTGCCGCATCTGCTGAAGCTGTTCTGGTCGGAGCTGATGGACGAGGAAACGCTGGACGAACGATTGAGCGCCCTGGTCGGCGGTACGACTGGCGAATAACGAAGCGTCCGGTGCAGCGTTCTGCGGCGAGAAGAACATTTGGAGTTTCTTGTGATAACCGCTCGAGCTATTCACCGGATGGTTTCTGAATACAACGAAGGCAAGAAAGACTTCAACAAGGCGCTTCTCGATGCCGGAGGAGGCCGTCAACATGAAAATAGGGCGAGGTCAAGGCCAGGTAAACAAGAAAAACCGTCCGGTAAAGCCCGTTCCGGACGGAACTTTGATCTGTAAACCCATACGATACGTTGACGCATGGAAGGGAACCTGTGCCTTCGCCCCAGCCGGTCGTTGATGAGGTTGTACGGGAACAACTCGGCTCCGAATGGAGCCCGTAAACCCGTTTTCTCAGAACCGGTCGCGCTGCGCTTCGCTGAGACGAAATGCATGCAGGTTACCCTGACCAGATAAGAGTCTCTGGCAACCTCTATTTTCGGCATATTGGGAGAAATGAGACTAATAGAAGCGGTTTGTATCCCTTATTTCCACCACTTGAAGGGGGCGGCGCCATTTTCGCGGATATAGCAGCTTCAAACCACTCTTATTCCGCGTCCAAGCCGGTTTTCGGACCAAATAAAGGCTGCAAACCACTCCTATTCTCTCCACCCCCGCTAATAGCAGGACAGAGAGCCGAACGCCCACGATGTATCGGATTCGAATGCAGCCCCAAGGCAGCGCTTTTAGCGGCTCGACCAGGAACCCCTGGCCGGGAACGGCGCGAACGGTGCACAAATATCCCGCCTTGCCGTTTACAAGGGCCGAGCATTCCTTGCAGGCATTGGCGGAGCGGCAAGAGTAACGGACGGGCAAAGAAGAATCGCGGTGCTCGCGAATCCAAAAAATCGCGTCCAGCAAACTCATTCCTCCCCGGAAGGGCACTTCAAAGCGTTTAACCACGGAACCGCTCTGCTGATCGCCCCGTATGACTTGCAGCGTGACGATGGACATCGTCCATCCCCCCCCCCCTTTATGGATTCGCCTTGTTGCACATTCGGCTAAATCTCCCACTGCCGGCGATCGTTCCAGCGAAACGTATAGCTGACCTGCCGTTCGTTTGTATCTTCATAATCGAGCCGGACATGCGCCCCTCGGGATTCTTTACGCTCCAGGGCGCCAAGGATGATCGCCTCTCCCGCCTGAAGTATACGGTCCGCTTCCACCTTTTCGACAAGAGGCAGCACGTACGTCGATTGCCGGGCAAGCGCGATTTGCTCTAATTCTTACTGTAAAACGCGGATCTCACCCAGCGCTTGTATCAAGCCGGCTTCGGTCAGAAGCGGTCCCGCCCCTTTCCACATAACATGCTGGAACTTGCGTTTGAACGCTTGCAGGGACGACTGGTCGCAGCCCGCCGGTATTCAATAATCGACGTGTACGCGGCGGGATTTGGAATGACCGGGGGCAAAAGCTTTCGACCGTTTCCCTTCGGTTATTCTCGACAGTTGACGCCGTACTTCTCGGTTTCTATAATCACTTCGGGGCCTCGTCCGACGATGGCCCTTACGATAACCAGGTCCGCAAGTCCGCAGTTGCCCTTTATCGCATCTTCAAATTGAATCTCGTATTGTCATCGTCGGCCTCGCCGAGCGCAACGGCAACGTTCATCTGGGCAAAAATCGTCGCGCCTCTGCGGCCGATCAAGCTTTTGTCTATAAGCAGCACCCGGGCTCCTTCATCCGCCGCAGCTCTGGCCGCCATCATGCCGGCCGTGCCGGAACCTACGATATGTACATCCGCCTGCAGTTGTAAAGGTTCCATGCCATCCTTCTCCTTCTCCTTCCACTTCGGAGCTTAAACGGAATAACGTACCTTGTCCGCTGAAGAGCAGGAGTCTAGAATCCATGAGTCTCCGTCGTCAGCTGGAGCGGTAATTCCGTTATAGATCATAGCCGTTTATAACTTCCGTTTCCCGGCACCGGCCGCTTGTACAAGCACCCCGGCCTGCTCCAAGGAACGGCGTATGCGTTCGGCAAATGCGATCGCGTGCGCCCCGTCGCCGTGAATGCAAATCGTATCGGCTTGAATCGGAACGTCGATTTGCTGCTGGGACATAACTTTGCCTTCCTTGACCATCCGGACGACCTGGTCGACCGATTGCTGATCGTCGGTTATGAGCGCATTCGGCAGCCTGCGGGAAGTCAGCGACCCGTCCTCCTGATAGGTCCGGTCGGAGAACACTTCGCTTGCCGTCCGTAGACCGGCCTTCCGGCCCGCCTGGATCAGCTCGCTGTTCGCGAGACCGAATAAAATCAGCTCGGGATCGAAACGGTACACCGCTTCCGCAATCGCTTCGGCCAGCCCCCTATTGCGGGCCGCCATATTGTACAGCGAGCCGTGCGCTTTCACATGCTGGAGCTTTGCGCCTTCCGCCCGCACAAAGCCCGATAACGCGCCGATTTGATAGACGACGATATCGTAAGCTTCCTCAGGCGATATATCCATATCCCGGCGGCCGAAGCCGATCAGATCCTGCAGCCCGGGATGCGCGCCCAGCGCGACGCCGTGCTCCAGGGCAAGCTTGACGGTACGGCGCATCGTGGCCGGATCGCCGGCATGGAAGCCGCAAGCAATGTTGGCGGAAGTGACATGCCGCAGCACCTCGGCGTCTCTGCCCATCGAATAAGCTCCAAAGCTTTCTCCCATATCGCAGTTCAAATCTACAATGTGCATCATTCTCTCCCTTTCCCGATCGATAGGATCGCCTCGTCATGAACGGGCCATTTGCTCCATTCCGCGGCGGAGCTTGTGCACAGCAAGCTGCTGCTGCACGTGTTTTTGCTTTGCTGTCCGCAGCGACACGAGCCGGAAGCTGACTTTCCCGCCCAAATTCGTCTGCGCCAGCAGCGGTAAATCCGCCGAGATGACTTGCGCTATTTTCGAATAGCTGCCTGTCGTCTGATGATCCGCCATCACCATGATCGGATTGCCGTCAGGATGCACTTGGACGGTTCCGAAGGTCACGGCGGACGAGATCGTCTCCCGCTGCTCCCGCAGCAGGAGCGGACTTCTCTTAAATGAAACCTCCCCTTAGAAGCCGATAGATGCAGCTGTATACTCCCATTTTTAGGGCGAAACCAAGAACTGTCAACCCTACATGTGCGAAGCCGGCATCTTGCTTATTGGAGGTTCATTATTTGCCGAAGCGAAACCGCCAGGAAAGCCCTGACGGTTTTTTATCAGATACTAATCCATATGCTATTTTTTCTTCTGTGCTTCGACAGCTTTGTTCATATTCTCTTCGACTTCCCTCAAAATCGTGTTAATGTCCTTTTTATTTTGTGTACATTCACTGAACGCTCAGGTCATCTCAGTAATCCCGATGGCGTCATATTTCGTGACCGAATTGGCCATCGGCGCCGGGGTGCTGGATACGAACGCGACAAAGTTTCTCCCCTAGACAACTTGTCAGCCGAGCTAAGCGTCGGGTTTAAGGTTCTCAAACACCAACTGACTTAGTGGCCGGTTGCAACTCCCTCATACTCGTCTAAAAACCATTCGGCGGCTTTGGCCATATAGACGGTTACTTCATTATCCTTGAATGAAAAGGTCATCTTAATCGAGCCAAGATATATATCCGTTATATAGACTAACATATTAAGTTTATGATCTTCTACCCATGCAGCCGATGAAAGGCAATCATAGCTTTTGCCGGATGGCGTCCCGATTTTTTCACCGAAATAGTTCTTTTGAGGAAACGGCCCTTGAATCGTTTTTCCGATACCAAATCTTAGCTGGTGTTCGCCCGAGGCATTCTCATATTCCCATATGCCTTCGTCCCCTAAAAAGCTGAACCGCAGCCGCTTTATCCCCATCGGATTCTCATTTAATGAATACCATTTGCCATTAACCTTCCGTTCAAATGAAGAGGTGTGATTACCTTGTTGAGGCAATATCTTAAGAGTTTTTATGGTTTCGTTCAGGATCGTATTGGTCGCATTATCATTAGGCAACGGAGACTCTTGAGTGGCGCTAACAATTTTTTCACGAAACGCATGAACAATGTTAACCTCTGCATGGGGGGAGCCTTGCGTATCAGCAATACAAGCAAATATTAGATCTATATCGGGAAAACAATAGGCAAGCTGGGACCCCATCCCTCTGAAAGAGAATCCGTTGTTCTTCTCCATCCATATTTGATAGCCGTACCCATGATTACCTGTGAGGGAGTTATCAATTTGTTTCGACGTTGCTTCACGAATATACGATTCTGAAATAAGCTGATGGTCGTTCCACCGACCTTTGTTCATGCAGACATAGGCCAGTTTGGCCATATCCCTTAAGCTGCAAATAACGCCGGACCCTCCCCACGATGTGCCTTCTGGAGTTTTAATACACCGGGCATCCTTGGAAAAGCCGATCGGATCAAGCAGCCGCTCACGCATATACGACAGAAAAGGAATCCCGCTTATCCGTTCCACAATCGTGGACAGGATCACTGTCGCCGAGGTGTCATAGGCAAAAAGGGTTCCCGGGATATGCGAAGGCTTGCTGTTAAAAAAAGCGGCAGCCCAGTCCGGATCGTAGCGAGTATACGCGGTTTTGATATGAGGACTAGCCATCATCAGAAGGTCTCTTACGGTTGCTTTAGCCAGATAAGGATCTATAGGTTGAGGCGATTTATCGTTGAAAAAGGTAACAACCCGGTCACTTGAAGTAATTTTACCTTCATCGATCAACAACCCTATAGCTAACGACACGAAGCTTTTGCTCACTGAATACATTCGATGCATGCTGGTCTCTGAATAAGGCGCCCAGTAGCCTTCAGCGGCAATTTGCCCATGTCGCAACAGTAAAAATCCATGCATGCAGATTTGTTCCCCTTGTATGGTTTCAATAAATTGAAGGACCGCCGAGGAAGAGATCCCTAATCGTTCGGGCGAGGATGACAGCGTAAACAACTCATTAAGTTTCATAAGATTATTCAGCTCCTTTAAATATAATGGAATACTTTTTAAAGTTTCTCCTCGCTCATTCCTCATGCCTCGGGTACAGGGAAAACCCTGCTCTCTTACCGAGAACAGGGTTGAACCTTTTTGACAATCGACTTTACCCGAATCGATTAATCGATAACGGTAACAATCGTCGTCCTTTGACTTGTGTTCCCTGCTTGATCTGTTACTGTTACTTGAATGACATGCGTTCCTAGCTGACCTGCCCAATTCAGTGGTGTTCCCGGCACGTGCGGCAATCCATCGACAGTTACCACCTGAGATGCCACACCGGATAAGCTATCTCCGCTTAGCACATTCAGCGTAACGGGCTGGCTGTCGTCAAACACCGCGCCGTCATGCAGCGGATTTCCGTTCGCCGATACCGTAAACGTCGGTGCAATCTTATCGGACTTCAACGTTATCGATTTGACGGTTTCGAGATTGCCTGCCTTATCTACGGAGCGATACTGCACTTCGTAAATGCCGTCACCAAGCACAATCGGAGTAGTGTAGGGCACAAACCCGCTCGTCGGCAGGACGCCGTAAACGCTCTGTACGACGTTTAACTTATAGTTGGTTGCATGTATACCGGCAATATCATATGCGGCAGAGAGCGAAACCGTGGCGTCCGACGTATGCCAACCGCCCGATCCGGCCGTTCCGGTTACGGCTGCAGTGGTAACAGGTGGAGTGGTGTCCGGCATCCATTTGGCATACAGGACGGTATCTGCTTCGACGGGTTTGCTGAAATCAAACTTGTGCGCGTACGTTTCGTCATACCAGCCTAAGAAGGCAAATAGTTCTTTTGTAGGGGTCGGTGGTGTAACCGTTTGGCCGAGCGACATTCCGTTTGCAAGAACCGTCACATTTTGAACAATGGCTCCATTAATATAGGTAAGGGTATGACTCGCATTATAGCTGCCTTCCGTAACATAAACCGAAATCGGCAGAGAAAGGCCATCGTCCAATTTAACAAGGAAGGCACCTTTACCTACTGCCGGTTGCCCCGTTAATACATTAGCAGGTGAATTAGCAAGGTCAGCAAGACCTTTTGTTATCGTTTTTCCGAATTGTTCACCCAAGAAATTTTTACCGATTTTCTTAGGATATCCTGTTACAGTGAGTACCAAGTCGACACCAGACGTTATCGTGCCTTTCGTATTCCCTAATGAATCTGTTACGGTAAACCAATCGTAGTCTCGGTTCTTCAACAAATCATACTGGGTTCCGGTCGGAACACCAGCTGTTTTTATAATGACTTGCTGAGTCGTATTCCCAGTAACATTAACCTGATACTTACCTCCATCTGATCTTAAAGCGGTTGGTCTGGTAGGAACGATCACGTCCTTGCCGCTTTCGAATGCTCCAATATCAGGGGCGGCTCCGGTGTAGTCGGTCGAAGTTACAAAATTGGGAATGGTTGTACCCGCATCAAAACCTAGACTCCCGCTTGTTTGGACATAGTTTCCTTCGTTTCTGTTGATGAATGTTGCCTTTTTGCTTGAATCAGGAGCAAAGGCGGTACCGGTTTTGACCCCGGTGACTCCATTGGGCTCCACAATAGGCGCAGGTCCGCCGGTACCAGTGGCGTTCGTGGATGTCGAAGCTCCGTTAATCAAGTCATAATCGTAGCTGACACCAGGATAATTGTAAATGTGTTTAAGTGTAATGACGTTTTGGCCGCCAACAGGACTATCGATGGACTCTATAATATTATTCCTATAAAACGGTCTGTACAGTTGACCGTCTTTCCGGGTGATATGACCCATTGAACTGAGAATGGTGTTGTTAAACAAATAGTTCACACCCAACCCCTTAGTCCATTCATTAGGAGCTGTTCCGTGCTTGGTAACTCCTTGAATCAATCCCCATTCGTCGCCCAGGTTTTGAATCAGATTTCTATACACATACACGGGACCTATATAAACCGAATCCATGCCTAAGCCGCCAGAGACACCCTCAATTTTGTTGTTGTAAAACCTTACGTTCATATTCGAGCCTTCCAATTCCATGCTGTCGGCTTGACCATACGCCAAGTAGTTTCCGTACACGTCGGAATCGACTCCAATACCGCCGGTTGTATCGTGATTTCCATACGTTTCAATAAGAGCGTTAAAACGGTGGTCGTCGCTACCAATAATATCGTTGTATCGAATGACGACGCCGACGCCTCCTCTAGCATACATGCCGCTTACACCTTGCGGATGTTTTTCGTTCCATTCGAAGAACCCTGGCACATTTTCGTACCATCCTCTGCCTCCGCCAGCGTTCCATGCATTGGATTTGGTTTTGGCATCATGAATATAGTTTTTTTCGATGACGAGATAGCTTGCATCGCTTACATGAATACCGGAGTCATTGTTGACGGGCATGGCGTTGGCAGCGTACATTTGCCCTGTGCGCAAGTCAACAGCCAGATTCGGATCCGCATGATTGGCAATCGTTTGCTTACCTAAGTATAGGGTCGCTTCTCTTCCGAAATTGGATATATCGCTATTGATAATTCGGATGTGGTGGCTGGAACTGAGAACCGATATCCCGCTTTTCTTGCCTCCCCGGATGATTAAGTTTTCCAAAATCACATATTCGGACTGCGCGATCAGGACCGCTTCCAAATATTCATCGGTTACTTCGATTACGGTGCTTCCGTCTCCTATAATGCGGATATACCCGTTTTCAGTTCCATGCAGCCCTTGAACGGACAGCGGTTTTCCCGGCTCATAGATGGATGCGATCGGGATCGTCGCAGCAATGGGGACGTTTTCTTTCCATGTTCTTATGGTTCCGGTGTATGTGGAATTGTCATTGAGGATTTTCACTTGCACTTCATATTCCGTATCGGGGTCAAGACCGACGATAGAGCCTCTGAAATGCTGGTTAATCGAATCAAAGGCCAGTGGAAGGCCCTCTTCCCATGGAACCGTTCCTACTTTCCTGAACTTCACCTCATTGACAGGGTCCAGGACCACTTGCATGGTGTTAGGAGCTGCGATCGGAAGTGTATACGTAATCTTATCCTCGGAAGTATATCCGAAATAATCCACATACACGCTTATATTATTGAACGTACTCCTTAAATGAAACGCGTAATCTGGTATATGATTATAACCTTGGCTGGTAGTGGAAACGATGGTTTTAAACACCTTATCCGGCGTAATACCGTCCGAGTATTTAATTTTCACTCGAATGACTTCGTTACTGCCGCCAACGCCGGCTGCGTAACTAAGACCTCCTTCGAAGGCGCCGGTTGCCGCATTATATCGAGGCTTTGGTGCTTCAACCCAAGCGTATCCCGTATTTCTGGGTCGAAGGGGGATAACATAGTTTTGCGGATCCGACGACTTCCGCCATACCGTGACTTGGGCGCTCAGATCGCTCACTGGAATGCTATAGTAGACGTCTCTCGATTTGCCCACAGCTGTTATATCCACACCCGGTACAGCTACCGGTACAGCGGCTTCGTCGGTAATATGCCGGTTTTCATCATATAGCACTTCTGCCGTATTGCTAGAGGCATTCCATGTGTATGTGGCTTCGAACGCGTACATGAGCGTATCCAGTGGGATAAAGCTTCTAATGCCTTCTTTAAAGGGCATTTCGGTAGGAATTGTAGTAATCGTGGAGCCGTTTTTTAAGGTGACTTGGTTGCTTCCGTAAATGGCGGTCATTTCATAATAATCGTTTCTCATCACAAATTGTTTGCGATCGATAGACTCATAAAAGACTGAATATAAATAATGAGCCATCGCCTCGGCAGACACCCATATTTTACCGTCGATAAACTTAGGCGGTACATCCGATTTCACGATTTTTCCGTTCACCGATATCTTGATCGGCGATGCCGGATTTTGAACCTCAACAGGCTCGTGCGTATAGGCCGCAAATATTGTACTTGGAAATACAAGCGAAATTAACAATGCAACAACAAAACATAATCTCATGTTTGGTCTCACTTTGTTCACCATACGAATACAATCCTCCCTTTTGATCTTGAGCCTGCTCACCTAAAAACCGTCTAAGCGATTGTTTCGATTCCCCTCCCCTCTCCACTAAATTCGTAAGTATTGTGTCGCATTGGGTTAGGATCCCATCGAGTTAAGAAAATCATAATTAACCGCTTACTTCTTTTCAATTAATCATTTTCCAAGCGGATTTATAATTCTACGTTTCTCCCGATTCCAGGACGGTCTTCTATTCTCACTTGGCACGCAAATTCTACAAATTCGTCAGATTCCACGTCGAGGCTACAAAAGCACTCATTCATTCGTACTCTCGCCCTTTTTTCGACGATAACCCACTCGCGGACTTCATACGACCCGGAAGGACGGCATTCACGCGGATCACCTGCTTCGCATATCTCATAGCATCGCATCCTTCTTTAGATCGACACCTCTTGCCGCACGAGGCGGCTCATCAGGACCGGAGATTCCTCATGCCCCAAGCCGACCATAATAATTTTTCCACCGGATTGAATCCATTGCAAAGCTTGCCTGCGAGTGGCCGTCACGCCCACACAATCAATGATCGTATCGATTCCTTGCGGCAAGCAGTCATTCGCTCCGTTGCCCAATCGTTCCGGCGTGACAACGTCCGCCCCCAGCGCCTTGGCATGGTGCATGCGCGCCTCTTGCCTCTCCACGACCAGAACTCGATTAGCTCCCATCCTCATCGCTGCTTGCACGGTGAGCAGCCCGATGGCTCCGGCGCCGAATATAAGGACATCCTCAAACGGCTGGAGACCCAACTTGACGGCATGGATGCAAACCGCGAGAGGCTCAGCCAAAGAGGCTATCGAAGCGTTCATCTCCTTGGGAACGGAGTACAAATTGCTCAAAGGTACCGCTACATACTCGGCAAAGGCACCGGGCCGATGAATGCCGATCAACTCGCGCCTGCGACAAAGATTTTGTTTGCCTTGTATACAGCGATCGCTGCTCCCGCAGGAGATAAGCGGATTCACAACGACCTTGTCCCCTACGGACCATTCGGATTTGTGGCCGGATTGTCCGACGACTTCGACTATTGTTCCGCAAAATTCATGTCCCATGATGAGCGGAGGAATCCTCACGCTGCTATGACCCAGATACCCTTCCAATTCGCTCCCGCAAATGCCTACAGATTCCACTTTGATCAGGGCTTCGCCAGGGCCCGCCTTCGGCATTTCATGTTCTTCGATACTTATTTGCCGAGGTCCGTAATAAACCAGAGTTTTCATCGTTTCCTACACCTCTACGCCATTCACGATATGCTTGGGACGCTCACCGCTGAATATACGTTTAATTTCTAGAGCTGCGTGTCGCTGCAATCGGTTTAACGAACTTTCCGAATACCAGGCACAGTGGCTGGTTATGAGACAGTTTTCGAATCGGAGAAGCGGGCTGCTTATCGGAATCGGCTGCTCTTCCAATACATCCAACGCCGCGCCCGCGATTTTATTGTTTTGCAATGCGTCAATTAAACTTTCGGTATTGATAACTCCGCCTCTGGAAGTGTTCACAAGGTAGGCGGTTGATTTCATTCGCTCAAAGGCTTCATCATTAAATAGATGTATGGTCTCTGGCGTTAAGGGAAGATGAACGGATATCATGTCGCTTCGCTCCAGCAAGGAATGCCAATCGACCTTCTGCGTTCTCCACTCGTTACAAGCGTTTTCCGGTATATAAGGATCGTAGGCGATCGTATCGATGCCAAAGCTTTGGGCTCTCCTTGCTACATCTTTTCCGATATTGCCGAAGCCTGCTATTCCGAGCGTTTTCCCTTGCAGACCCATAATCGGCCGGCACGGAGTCGTTTGCCAAACCCCTTCGCGCACCTGAGCAACAATTCGGGGGATTTTCCGAACGCTCGAGAGCAAGAGCAATATCGCATGGTCCGCGACTTCCCCGGTCCCATAGTCCGGTACGTTGACAACCGGAATATTTTTTTGTTTCGCCGCAACAATATCGACGCTATCGACACCGACGCCATACCTTACGATAATTTTGCAGCGCTGCAAGTTATCGATGACTTCTTTGGTTATCGGTGCTCTTTCAATTAAAATCGCATCCGCATATCGGGTTAACTGCATCACTTCATCCGGTGTTTTGCATTGTCCGGTTACAAATTCAAAGCCCATCGGGAGTAAAACCTCTTCTTCCTGATGCAAATCAGGGAAGCCATAGTCGGTCACCGCTACTGTATACTTGGTCATCTCGTCGTGCTCTCCTTTCCGTTGACTATAGCCGGACCATATTCTCCTGTCGTAACCGGAATATATTTCACCATATTCATATCCTCGGATTGAAAGGCATGCTCCCACATCTTGACGTACATTTCCTTCAAAAGAGCTTCCGATTCCGGCAGGTCCGCCATATTGCGCATTTCATACGGATCCGATTCCAGGTCATACAGCTCGTCAAAATCGGTAGGATTATAGACGAACTTAACTTTCTTCGTCTTGACCATCCGGCTGGTATAGTACAATTCCGTACCGTTACATTGAGCGTATATGCTGTCCCGCCAGTTATCCGGAGTTTCACCGGACAGAAACGGAACCAGGCTGCGCCCGCTCGTTTTGCCCAGCGGTTCCGCTTCGGCAAGTTCGATCAATGTAGGAGCTATATCCATGAGGGTCACAAATTGTTCGACGACTCTCCCCGGGTTTTTGACAAGCTTGGGAGAACTCAAAATAAGGGGAACGCGATACCCTTCATCGAACATACTGATTCCTTTGCAGTATAACCCGTGTGCCCCCGCATGTTCTCCATGATCGGAAACGACGACAATCAGCGTATTGTCCATCTGACGGTTCCGCACCAAAGCATCCAGGACTTCCCCGAATAAATCGTCAATCAGCGTGCAGTAGCCCCAATAATGCGCAATGGATTCTTTCACTTCTTGTTCGCTTAATTGGCTGAACACCTTCCGCATGCGTTGATAGATTCGGGGTTTATCCTGCAGATCGTCATAGTAATTGGGCGGCAATTCGATTTGATCGGGATCATACATAGTGGCATACTTTTCCGGAATAACAAAAGGATCATGCGGACCGTTCGGTCCGATGTACATGCACCAGGGAGCTTCGCTGTCCTGCAGCCTATCCAATTGCGATATGGCTTTATGCACGCATATATAGTCGTTTAACTCGGTGTAGGATTTGTCCGAACTTCCGTATAGGGTATAGCCTCCCCATCCGGGGCGTAAGATTTCCCCGCGTTTTCGGCTTCTTTTGCCTCTTTCGCAGCTCATTTCCCGGTATGCTTTTCTGCGATTTCCGTTATCCAATTCCTGTTCTTTCAGGTATAGTTCCGTCCAACCTCTGGATTTCGGAGTTTCTGTCGCCGAGACGTGCCACTTTCCGGCATAATACATTTGATAACCGTTCTCCGCCAGTTTCTCGGAAAAGGTTTCGATACCGGGGTTTAATTGCCTATGAATCGCCTGATCATTGGAAACGTTATTGTAGATCCCATGCTGCGAAGGATAAAGACTTGTCATGAATGAAGCCCTTGCCGGACAGCAATGTGCCATAGGCGGATATGCGAAGTGAAAACTGACGCCTGTTTCTTTGATTTTATCCATGTTTGGGGTTTTGCAGGGGTGACCGGGAAATGTGACTTGTGCCTGCATTTGATCGGGCATAAATATCAATAGGTTTGGACGGGGCTGGTTTTTCAACGGCTTACACCTCATCTATTCGATTTAGTTCAGGGAAGCCCATAAATCGGTCATGGCGATCAAAGGGTTATGGCCCATATAGTCGCGACACGGCTGATTATACTCGGTATATGGTTTTCTTTGGAGTTCGGTCTGTTGTCCTCCAAGAGGATGATAAAACTCCCATAATGTCCCGGTCTCGGAAAATTTCTCGGCTGTATGGTCCAAGGCGCGTTCCAGAATCACTTTGGCCGCATCGTTTCTCCCGTACAGGGTACAACCCCGGGCGACCCAATAGGAGATACTGTTCCAGGAAGGCCCCCGCCACATGCGAAGTTCAAATGCCGGATCCTCCAGAGCGATAGTCGGAGTCGGATGCTTGGTGAAAAAACGGTTCGGATTCAATACATTTTCATCGATCACGCGATTCGCTTGCTCCACAGTTGCCGCGCCTACCATCATTGGCCACATGCCCTCGAAAGTAAGGCGGCGGCTCTCGGGACGATCGACCGACCAAATATCGTGGAATAGAGCCGTTTCTTCATCGAACAAGGCACTGCTTATAAATTCAGCAAGATATCCGGCTCTAATTTGCCATTTCACGGATTCAGCAGTCAAATCAAGAAGACTCGCCCATTGTGCAGCATAGACATGCATTTGATACACATGCGCAGTCGCATCGACGCACGCATAAGGCCCCGGTGTGATCGAGTCATAACGAATGCCGTCATCGACACCGCTTTCCCATACCTTTTTCCACAGATCGAGATAATAATAACCTTCATTTTCAGCCTTCCGTTTGGTTTCAAACCAACCGATTTGACGAACCAGGGCAAGGTAGGCTGTTTTCAACAAATCGATATCTTCGTATAAGTCATAATAATCCTGCACGGGCACCGGCCAAAACGGAGGATGCCCCTTCACCGTACTCCATTTCACCTCGCCGCCGCGGAACCAAATGCAGCCGGGGATCAATCCGTCGGAAGTCTGCAGGTTTAAGTAGTTTAAGATTTGATGTTTGGCATGATCCGGCTGATAACGGAGGGTGTCCAAAGTCGCATGAGTTAGATCAATGTGACCGAATGCCGGACCGTAGCAATACCCGGTTCCGATTTCTTCCCATGGATAATGAAAGGGAGGCTCCGGTTCTCGAGTGCACTTTTTATGAAGCTCTACCGTATATTCCAGCATCGATTTCCACTCGGGCTTGCCCATGTCAACTACGTGATGTTTCAAGCTTCGCATGAACGTGTCTCCTTATTTTTTGACATAAGCAGTTTCGCTCCTCTTCAATTGAAATGGATCAAGCAAATTTGGAAACTGGCGAATGATTTCCGGTCCGGAGGATCGATTCAAATATTCCGCCCTCCCATCGTTTGGTACAGCTGCTCGTAGGCTTCTGCGATCGCTTCCGAAGCCCGGTAGGAGCGGACAGGCCAATATCCAAAAGCGTCTTGCGTTCGAATCGTGGCTACGACTAATTCTTCGGCGGGAGCGCCTGCAAGCTCGCCGGGAAAATCCGTCAACTTGCATTCCGAGCTGATGGCGAGCAGGTTGTCGAATTTTTTCGGTCCGATTATATAACTGCCCCCATCCGTAGAGGCTCTCAGGTAAAATGCGTGCGTGGTCGCTGTTTCATCTTTGGCCACTGCCTGTACAGCTACACGGGCACCTGTAACGAGTCCTCCATTAACCGGATGAATGATCAGACGTGAGCCGAACATGACAGGCAGCGTTCTCAGATCGGGATATCTTCGGTCATGGCATACATGCAGGCTGACCGGGACGCCGTAAATGTCAAATTCGTTCAGCATGTGCCCATGGTAATAGTGCCTTTCGCAAGTCCTGAATTTTAGATTGTCGCGCACGGTATTGCCGTCCGGATCGTACAATCTGCAAGAATTGAAGACAGGTTCGGACGAACCGGATCTCATCTGATCCCAATTCGGTCTCCCGACAATCAGGTAGGGCGAGTTTGCGGTTTCCCGCAAACAGGCTCGAATGATTGCTTCGGCCTCTTGCATCAGTTCCACCTGATCGAGCGTCGGCTTGGTGCCAAAAAAACCGAAAATACAGTATTCCGGCGCTACTAATAATTCAATACCAAGCTCCGCCGCGCTTCGTATCCCTTTGCAAATGGATCGAACATTGTCATTCACGTCGCGGGAATTCATCATTTGCCAAGCACCCGTCTTCAAATACTCTTTCATCAGCGCTGTCGGACCCTCATGCGTGAATCGCAGCAGCTCCACATCCGCATCCTCGACACTAATCCTTACCCCCAGCTGAGGGATGATATCATGATTGCCGCTGCGAATCACGCATTCGCCGTTCCAATAGATTGCCAGATCGGCCAGCTTGATCCGATTGCCGGCTCCTTCTGTTTTGACCAAAGTAACTTCGTTCTCTCCATGCACAGCAGGCGGCAACTCGACCCGAACGACGGGCTGTGGGCGATTCCACTCGCTGGTGAAAAGCGCAGCCTCGCGACGGGCGAGGTTGCATTCCACATAGGCGAATTCGAAACCGCCGTCAAAGCCGAATCGCACATAACCGGAGCCGCTGCCCTGATCTTTGAAAACGAAGCGAATGGCGTCGCCGTTGCGCGTATGAACACCCGGACCTTCAATCTCAATCGACGGTCCGCCCGAAGCCCGTACGGACAATCCGTTCTCCTGTCGTACAACCCGATCCGATTCCGGGATCACCCAAGCATCGGATTCTCTTGCAAAATCGAACTTGTTTATTACAATCACAGGATCGTCTCCTCCTTCATGAGATGCTCATTGACTAATGTTCCGTCCGGATCGAAACACACCATAATATTCCTTTTATAACTTGATCCCGGCTTTAAGGATCGTCTGATAGTAATAAAAGATCGGATAATAGTATTGGGCGAACTTTTTCGGACTGTCTCCCCAAAAAATGAGCGCATCGCCTGATCGTTCCCTTTTTTTCTCTCCAGCCGGAGCAACTCGGATGGCCTCCTCGAATGTGACTCGGCCTGCTTCCAGATAGTTGGTGTCGCCTGTAAATTCGTAGGCATACGAGAGCGACTCGAGACAGATCGGATTACTGTGCAGATGCTGAGTGCTCGGCAGCTCTTTATAATAGAACATGCCCGCTTCTTTCACGTAGCAATGCTCGACATAATCCTCTACTGCATCCACGATCATTTGCTTGATCCGCTCTTCCGGGCGGATTCGATAATACCGCATCAAGCTGTTGACAGCGATACAGATCATGAAGCCTGAACGATAGACCACATGGCCCGCAGCTGGAGCCAGCCATGCTCCGTATTTCTTTTTCCAGGCTTCGAAATGATCGACGATTCGATCTGCGGATTGCAGCCACTTCTCGTCATGGGTCTCGATATACAAGGCTCCCAGACTGCGAAGCGCCCAGCCGCTTTCTCTTGCGGAAATCCCCCCCTCGCCTTCGTAACGGGGAGTAGTCAACAGCCGCCTCACATTTTCTCCAATGCCGATTGCCGCCTCGAGTGCGGATTGTTCTCCCGTCAGGTGGTAATAATCAAGCAGCCCTTCCACCCACTCATGACAAACTTTCACTTCGCCCGTTACATGGCCCGCTGAATGCATCACTTGACCTTGATTACGCAGCGGATCGGGGCTGTAATGAACGATATCCACATCCTTCCAATGTTCCGCCGCTCTCAGCAAATAGTCGTAAAACCTTCTTTTCCCGGTTCTCGCATACAAATGCATCATCGCATGAGGCAGATCATACTCGTTATTCACCCAAACCCAATCTCCGCCGCCTCTGCCTTGGGACGTATAGTCTTTATCCGGGGCATCGCCCCAATACAGCATGCCGTACGTTCTCGTACGGCCATCAGCCATCCGATAAAATCCGCGTTCCACCCAATCGATCGTCCGATCGCCGGGAATCGATTCGAATATACCGGCGCGCTCGAACGCAGCGGACTCCAGAACAGGATGATCCGGAAGCTGGAATTGCAGACTGCGCACATGAACCTCTTCCAGCGTTTTGTCCCCGCCATGAACGTGCAGAAACAATCGATGTGTTTTGGCCATACCCTGCATCATAGGGATCGGATGTCCGGATGGAATGATGCCAACCGTTATTTCTTCACCTGTAACATCCAGCGATTTGGGGCAGTTTTGCAAAGCCTGAAACAACGTAACGCTAATTCCGCCCAGCTTCTCGTCGGACAAATCTGCCCAGAACGTTCCTGCAAACGTTTCCGGCTGGTCTTCGATAAATTCTTTTTCGAGAATCTCGGCTGTTAATTGACACGACAACCGGTCTCCCGCCGATCCGCTCTTCATCCTGCGGTCGACTCCGGCGCGGCTAATCCCCAATCGAAGCTGATCGGATGTCAGCCTATTATGCGAAGAACGAACATGCAGCTGGGCGGCATGAATCACTTGTTCGCTCTCAGGCTCCTTGTTGACGATCTGATAATCGATCATCAGCCAAGGTTTTCCGGCATACGCATAAACCCGGACTACAAAATCCAGCCAGCGGCTCTCATCTGCACGACTGCGGTGCTTTCCATTCGCCTCGACCGCGCAGCGGACCGGACCCGGTTCGATGATGCGCCAGCCTTCCGCGGAAATCTCGCATTCGTACTCCTGATTGGAAGCATCTCGAAGCGACGGCCCAACCACATCATGAGTAGGTACTCCTCCTATTGGTTTCAACGCTTGAAATAAACCCGTTCCTCCTGGGGCCGTCAACTCCGCTTCAATTGCTCCCGTGCGAATCACAAGTGCGCCATTAACCGGCTCGATCATTACAGGTTCCTTAGGCGTCGTCGTAACATCATCCGTCGATATGTTGAAACGTTTGCCCAGATTGGCCGGAAGATCGGCAAGGAAATGCAGCAGCAGCCACTTTATGGAACCATCGGGCCACTTGGCGGTAACTCTTGTTTGCGTAGGTACCGCCATTTTGCCGTCAAGAACGGATACTCTTGTTGAATCGGTCAGTACCCCTTTCGCGAAAGGCACCGAAATGATGCTCGGTTCCTCGTACCTGGGATACATGGAAATCTTCTCAAATTGGAGCGATATCATGAGCGCATCTCCTTCATAAACAAGCTTTGAACTATTAGACCGGACAATGAGATTCTAAATAAGAGGGCAGCAACTGCCCTCCGATTTAAATGTTTTATTGCCTTCTTGGATTATTGGGCGGCTTTCAAAGCACGTTGATACGCTGCATTATAAGTCTTGACCAACTCATCCAAGCCGCGCTGTTTCAATTCTCCGACGAATTTATCGAAGTTAGACAACGGTTCCTGGCCAATGATGAACTTGATCATGTACTCGCTTGTTTTGTCCTGAATCGGCTGCAGGTTTTTGGATACAAGTTCCTGCTCTGCTTGAGTAAAGCTCAGTTGCGGCTCCTGCTTGGTCCAATCTCGCCTTGAAGTCTCTACGGCATCCGCCATTAACGTGCCTTCATTGCGATCTTTGAACAGGTTCTCCATGGGAGCGGTAAAGAAATATTTGGTTGTACCTAAGCCTATATTGGTGAGACTATTCTGGATATTTTTCTTGAATTCATCTGTATATTGCGGTTTTCTGTCTTTCATGGTGTAGCTCGTTCCTTCAATGCCATATTGCGTCAGAAGCTTGCCCTCGGGGCTGTACAAGAAATTATAGTATTTTACGATCAATTCCGCGTTTTTGGACTTGGACGAAATCGCCATAACGCCTTTCAGGCTATAATCGGGCAGCAGCTCTCCTTTTCCATTTTTATTTTTGATCGCTCCGCCGCCCACCATCTTGGCTTTCGGATTTTCCTTCTTAAGTACATCCGTGAAGAAATCGGTACGGGCCGGGTTAAAGTAGATGGCTCCCACATGGCCTTTGCTAACTTTGGCTTCCCATTGCTGCTTGGATATGATCGCAAATTCAGGATCAATTAATTTTTCATTGTATAGATTGTTCAAGAAGGTCAGCGCTTCTTTCATCCCGGGGAGTGCAGGACCATATTGGTACTCGCCATCGCTATTCAGATACATGCGCGGATCCGTTCCAAACGACCTGAAGACCGGAAAGTTGTTAAATCCTTGCGGAGCGAACGGAATCGTGTCCTTACCGCCCAATTGGGCATCTTTGAAAGCCTTGAGTACTTTATAAAATTCATCCGGCGTTGTAGGGGCTTTCAAATTTACTTGATCCAACCAATCCTGCCTGTATTGCGGGACGGTAGCGGTGACTCCCGGCATCGTAAAATAGGGAATGCCGTAGATTTTCCCGTCAGAGGCCCGCAAAGAAGCATCCACTCCCTCATCCTTGATCGAGTTTAAAATGTTAGGACCGAACTTTTTGAGCAATTCGTCCAGCGCCAGGAAAGCTCCATCCATGCCGTACCTTTTCGCCGAGGCGACGTCCGAATCCATGACATCCGGCAAATTTCCGGAAGCCAGGGTCACCTTGAATTTATCGGCGTAGCTTGCATTGGGAATATTGATCAATTTCAGTTGTACATTCGTTCTCTTTTCAATTTCGGCAAAAATAGGTTCATTGCCCGATTGTGGTTTCGTATCGTGAGCGGCGGAGAAAATTTCGAACGAAGCCTTTTCCTTAAGCGGAAATACGGCTGTTGACGATGACACTTCTGTCGGCGCCGAGCTTGACTGCTTGCCCGAGTCTGATTCCGAGCCGCTGCATCCTGCCGCGCCGATCATGATAGCGGAACCAACCGCCATTAACCATAGGCCTTTCTTTAATTCCTTCATCTCCCGAACCCCTCCTAAAAAAATGAGATTTATATAGAAAAGCTTCTAATTGAAGCATTTTCCACTCTTTCACCCTTTCAGAGATCCGATCATGGCTCCTTTGACAAAGTACTTCTGTATAAACGGATATACGAGGATGATCGGCAAAGCAACAATCATGATGGTTGCATATTTGAGCGATTCCGCCATCAAGATCGTCTCCGTGCTCATCCCTTGCTCCCCCGTGATATCAGCCGTTTGACCAAGCAATACGATCTTTCGCAAAAATAATTGCACAGGATACAGGTGCTCGCTTTGCAAATAGATCATCGCCGGAAAATAGCTGTTCCAGTGACCTACGGCATAAAATAAGGCAATCGTTACTAAAGCGGGTTTCGATAACGGCAATAGGATTCGAAGCAAAATATGCATCGATGAAGCGCCGTCAATCGTGGCCGCTTCTTCCAACTCTTTGGGCAAGTTTTCAAAGAAGGTCTTCATCAGTATCAAGTTCCACGTACTTACGGCGCCTGGAATCAAGAGCGCCCAATAAGTATCCAACATGCCAAGCGACTTCACGATCAGGAACGTAGGGATCAAGCCGCCGGAAAACACAAGTGTGAACGTAATCATGATCATGAATGGTTTACGGAATACGAGATTTTTCCTGGAGAGTGGATAAGCCATCAAGCAAGTGAGCAGCATGTTGATTGCCGTACCGACCACCGTATAGAAGAGGGTGTTTACGTAACCAATTCTTAGTTCCGGGTAACTTAAAATGGTTTTATAAGCCTTCAAGCTGAAACCGATCGGCCATAAAAAGATTTGATTTTTCAGTACCGCTGCCGGATCGCTGATTGAGGACGAAAAAACGTATACAAAAGGATACAAGGTAACGATCACGACAAACCAAACCAGGATCAACGAAAGATTAGCAAAGATTCGATCTCCCCAGCTATCGGCGATTTTCATTGGACGTGCTCCCCACTCGGCTTACCATATACTGGTTTCCGTTACTTTTTTACTGATTTTGTTCGCCGTGAATACGAGAATGAGGCCCACTACGGAATTAAACAAGTCGACCGCTGCAGCAAAGCTGAATTCGCCGGAAATCAATCCTCTGCGGTAAACGTATGTCGACAGCACATCGGCCGTTTCATAGGTGACCGGATTGTATAACAAAATAATGGATTCTGCGCCGACGCTTAGGATATCGCCCAATTGCAAAATGAATAGGATGATGATGACCGGCATAATCCCCGGAAGCGTAACATACCAAACTTTTTTAAGCTTGCTAGCTCCATCTATGGAAGCGGCTTCGTAAAGTTCCGGGTTAATCCCTGCGATTGCCGCCAAGTAAATGATCGTACCCCATCCGACCGATTTCCAAATGCCCATGCTGATGAATATCGTTCTGAAATAATCCGGAATCAGCAAAAACGAAATCGGACTTATGTCGAAGAAACCCAGAAATTTGTTGGCGATCCCGGAGGACGGTGAAAGAAAGTTGACCACAAGTCCGGCAATGACAACGGTAGAAATAAAATGCGGCAAAAAACTGATCGTCTGACTAACCTTTTTGAACATGGCCTTTCTCAATTCATTGAAAGCAAGCGCTAAAATAATCGGGGCCGGGAAGGCGAATAGGAGTTGATAAATATTGATGAGAAGCGTATTTCGGATCAGCCGCCACATATCCGGCCCTTGAAAAAACTCAATAAAGTACTTGAACCCCACCCACTCGCTCTGAAAAATGCCCTTATACAGATTGTATTTCTGAAAAGCGATAACGACTCCGTACATGGGAGCATACTTAAAAACAAGAAAATAAAGAATTCCGGGAAGCAGCATCAACAAAAGCAAGCGGTCTCTTTTGATTAAACGAAATGTTTGTTTCAACTCATCACCCTCTTCCTGATCGCAACCATTCGCATACCTTTTTTTCGAATCGTGTCGGATCTGTCAACTCTTTGTTAAATCGATCATAAAAGCGGTTTCATTTCGATTCAAGCATTCAATTTCTAATGGGAATCCAAATTCTACATTGCGGGTGAACGGTCTCCTTACAAAGCCGGTCTTATTTTTCCCGCGATACTCCTTGTTCTACATTTGCATCACAATAACCCCCAACATAGTCATACCCACCGGCTAAGCCGGTGGGTATGACTACAACTAAAACAGCCCCGCTACGCGGGGCTGTTTATCAAGAAGATATGTCTCTGAATTTCCCTGGTGTCATCCCTTCCTGTTTTTTGAAGGTTGTTATAAACGTATTTTTGTTCAAATAGCCGACTTTTTCCCCAATCTCGTCAATATGGAGATTTTTTTCTTGCTGCAACAGCTGTTTGGCATGTTCTATACGCAACCGATTGACATATTGGACAAAATTAACTCCGGTCTGGTCTTTAAAGTAACGGCTCAAATATTTGGGATTCAATTTGAAATGATCGGCAAGCGTGGTCAAAGAAATATCACGGTTATAATGCGACCCGATAAAATGAATCATCTGGTTCTTTAAATCGTCGTTTTTGCTCTCCTTTTTCCCGTACAACGTTTCGATCATATACCGGTAGATGCCAAAAACTAAATCCTTCATGCTCTCTAGGCTCGAAATATCTTTATTCATGTAAATACCGATGACGGCTTCGTCAAACACCTCTTCGTTTTTCGCGCTGCTCCTTTGGATGATTTTGTTTGCCGTAGCCATAAGAGTGTTATAAAGATCATTCAGTAACAGATACGTGTTAATAGCCTGCCTGTTTCTGTCAATGATTTCATTCAATAACTGCTCGAGTTTGGCGTAATCGCCAGAAAGAACGTTACCGATAATTTGCTGTTCCACATCGATCGGATAATCTACAAATTTCTGTACGAAAATGATTTCTTTATGTTGAATCAACTGTATCGTTTTGTCCAGTTCACGGTAATGTAAAGCGTCCAACGCTTCTTCGTAAGATCGGTTGACGGTCTTTAAATCCTCACACGGCCTTCCAATTCCTAATACGATAGAATATCGGAAGTTTTCCGGCAATTCGGCTATTTGCTCTATAGCAGCATGCAAGTTCACAACTAGATTATCTTCGGTTTCATAATTCGCAAGAATAGAAATTTGATTTTTGCCAATATTCGTTACCATGCAAGAAATATTCTCTTCCTTGTTCAATATCTGATTAAACACTTCAATCATCCGGCTGTTGAAATTCATTTGTTGGAAGGTGGTATTTGAAGAATCGGTCATCTCGATCTTGACCGCGATAACCGAAAAAAGCGGATATCCAAAACCTGCTCCAGAGACCGGCTTGACCTTTATCGGTTCTTCCGGAATGCCCAGAATCATCGATTTCGCATAGTAATCTTTCAAAAGAGTAATATGTTCCGTTTCGCTTTGCATCAAATGTTGATTTCGCTCCGTTATGTAATGAATGTGGTTCGAGATCAACTCGAATTCGCTTATTTTTTTCTCCTTGTCCAAATCAGCCTCGGACTTATCGAATTCGAACGAACTCACAATTTCTCCGATAGGCTTATATAAGTTTTTGGCCAGAAATATGGACAGCATCACGCCTACGCTCAATAGGAATAAACTGGTGATCACCATCCAAATTCGCAAAAAGAAAACCGGTTTAAAAATATGTGCCGCCGATGAAAACGTGATATATTTCCAATCCATCACATTAGAGTGGAACTGCGATACGAAGAAATTGTTAAATCGAGCCGTATGGGCAGAGCTTTCAACTTCAGTCCCGTTCAAAAATTGCTGCAATTTCCGATTCGACAATCGTATATCCATATGGTTCGTATTCGATTCGATGATCGGCTGAAGCTGATCGTTTAAGATGTAAAATCCGGTTTGAGAGTCTGACGGATTCACAGAATTCATCATGGACAGCAATTTTTCCTCGTTAATTAAGACGACACTAGTCCCTCTAATCTCATTGTTGTAGAGGGGGAACGACAATAAAACAACGATATACCGCTTGCCTGACCCAGATCCATCCGTCAGCTTGTAAGTGCCCAGATCCTGAAAGACATTTCGATCTTGCAATTTCTGCAGCAGTTGTTCCTGCATATTTGATTCTGGTTTATACACGTAGTCGAAGAAATAATCCGGGTAATATAAACCCGATTCCGTAATAATCCAATTCCTATCCTTATAGAAAACGTATACATCATCAATAAAATTTTGCGTGCCTTTGATGCGATTTAACGTTTTGGATACGTCAAGCAATTTCGTTGGATTGCCTGAATCAACATCGACGGTCAACGAAACTTGATACAAGGTTTGCCTGACTTCCTCCATTTTTTGCTCAATGTTGACATAAACGTGCTTCAACAAGATATCGTTGTTTTTTTTTACTTCTTCTTGAAGCGCTTTCGAAAAAAGAAAGTATGTCAGACTCCCAAAGATAAGGATTGGAACCAGGATCAAAATAATAAATGAACTTAACAGCTTGAAAAAAACACTGCTCGTATTCGGAAAACGCATGCGCAGCCTTTTGGTTTTCATTGCTATGCGCCTCCTGGATAAACCGACTCTTCTCATCTGGTGCCAATATAAAATATAGCGGCACACAAAGTCAATACCATTTTTTGAAAAATACGCTTCTCTATATCCTCCAAAACACGAAGACCAAGGAGTTTTGGATAACGGCATCACGACATGACCGCCACTCCGGAATGAAACTATTCCTGTGTATACTCGATCAGAGCTTCACGCAGAAATGTATATTCCCGCAGCCCGCTCGGAATCAGGTAAAAGGGCAACACCGTTTGCATCTCTTGCATCACAGAATCAAGTTCCCCGACTGCCTGCGCGAACGTTTCGCAAACACCTTGCAACCTCCTCAAAACTTCCTCCTCATTCCGTCCGGCTTGCTCCGGTCTATCGACCGCATCCGCAAATTGCAGTAGGCATCGGATGACCACGATTATTTGCCGGCAATACCAACGATACACGGCCAGTTCCGATTCCCTGCGAGGCATGGGCATGCCGGCTTGAAACGACTGCAGCGCTTTCTCTAGCGTGATGACGATCGCTTTATAGGCGTAAGTCGTTCCTTTGGCGGCCCGCAAGCTCTCGATAATTCGAGCCGGATACGGGCGCTTCGGATCTTTCGTGCCAAAACCTACAGTTAGCTCCTTAAGCAGCCACATGGTCGGCTCGTTTCCGAAAATCGAGCGCATGCAGCGGAACCCTTCGGCCCATTGTTCGCGATGGTCCTTCACAAGGGCAGCTGTATAAGCGGGGATAAAGTCATCGGCTGCGGCGTTCGTATGCCAGCTTTTTTCGGACAAATAGGCGATATTGCGACGCAATGTCCACCAATGAACGACAATTTCCCTGTCAAGCCGTAACGCTCTAATAACGTCTCGAATTCCTCGTCAAAAAGGCCGAGATGCTCGGCGCAATCGTGCCATATAATGACCTTCTCCATTCCGTTCTTGACCAGATCTCCGATTTCTCCCAACATGAATCCGATAGGCGCCGACGGGTACGGCTTCCAGACTTTCGGCCGTATGCAGCTTCGTCGACCCTCCGCCCCGCATTTCGTTTAGTTCTTCATTTAGCTGGGCGATTGCGATCTCGGTCATTCGATGCAGCGGAGCTCCTTGAAAGACGATCGCGATCGGACGATATTCGGGAATTGCGGCATATCCGGTAATGGTCGAATGGCGCGGCCTGGGGATTATGATAGGGGGTTCCATGATATCATTCCTTTCCGTTATTTTGAAAAGCTCTATTGACATGTGGTCAAAACAGCCCGCGTACAGCTATTTAAGCGGCTTGTAAGGTAACAATGATTGTGACTCCCGACAAAAAAAGTCGGTAAATCCCAGTAAGAGCGCCTCCTTGATGGTGCTCCGGTATCATACCCTTCGACAAACCCATCAGAACGAGGCGCTCCTATTATGACAAAGTCCATTTCTTAGGGCGAACAGGAGTGTTTACAGCTGGTACAGCACGGCATCGTCGAGATATATGTCCGTACCGTATCCCGCTCCGTTGACCAGCAAAATCATTTGGATGCGGTTGACGCCCGTTCCTCCGATTTGCGCCGGTACGGACTCTAGCAGCTGCAGGGAGGCCCACTGCCCCGCTGTGTTTGCCAGCGGAATCGCTTCCGTGCGGAGTGCGCTCAGCGTTTTCCCATTTGTTCCGATCAAGTTCATGATCAGTTGGAATGTTCCCTCCGTTGCCGTCCCCGGCGGCGTGTAGTAATGGACTTGCGCAGCAGTCACTCCTGCCCCGACAGCAAACGTTTGGATCGGTCCGCCGCGCGCCATGTTTGACACTTTGACGCTCGCTGCTCCCGTATGGGCGATAGCTGTGGAGCGTTCGATCGTTCCAACTGACGTGATCCACGAGCTCCATCCGGTCGGACTCGCAGCGCCCGCTTCAAACGAGGGATTCGGATTTTTGGCTGAGGTTCCCGAAGCCGCTTTCTGCAACAAGCGCGCCAGGCTGCGTTTGTTGCTGGCTGCCGTCGCGTTCGCAGCTCCGTACACGGCGGCGCTCACTGTGCCTCCAGACGGCTCGTTCTGCTTGACGTAATCAGTCATTTGCCAAAAGTCGGGTCCAGGCCAACCGGTCCAATCCATCCGGGGCACCGCAACCATCAGCAACGACGGCTCATTCCGGAACTGCTCCATTTTGTCGTGGCGCGAAGCCGCCCGCAGCAGCCGCATATCAATCCCTTCGGCCATCTCGTTCCATCGTGCAAGCGCCGCAGTCTCGCCATTTGGCGTTTCCCGTTCAACCGGGTAACTGACAATCGTATCTTCAATATAAGAAAATGCTCGCGTAAAAAGCTCTGCCCGCTTCTGCTGTTCCGGTGTAACCGCCTTTGCCTCGACATCTGCCAGCAGGGTCTTGCTCGTCGTTAAGTCGGCAGGCGTGACCAGTGTCATATAGTCCGCCGTCTCAAACGGCAAATATGTCGCATATTTGCTGTTTTGAAACCAGTCGGAGGCTTGAATCCGATCGGTCCAGAAATGCTCCCAATGGGCGAAGTATGCCGCAAGTGACGGCGCAGCCGCCTCCCCAACCGCACGTGTATACCACTCCTCCAGCAGGTCATCTACATCCTGGTCCGGGTCCCATTGCAGCTTGGCGGACAACCACGCTTTCGGTCCGTCGATCAGTGAGCCGTACATTTCGATATAATGGCCGATCACGTCGTTATCGGCCGCAAACTGCATATTTTCCGCCATGCGGTGCGGAAAGATGCGCGGCAGCAGGTAGAAATTACCGTACTGGTAATCATAAAAACCGATTTGACTCGCCTTTGCCTGCCATGCCGCTACAAGCGCATGCCCGTCTGCCTCTACGCCGGTATCTTCCCATGAGAGACGATCCTTGGTCAAATAAGGCACGACTTGCGGACGAACCGGGAACGATGGCGGATCCATCGTTTCCAGATAGGCCAAAACACCGATTTTTTTATCCGGATGCACCAGAACGACCTGATCGACTACTTGATTAACCCAGTTATAATACAGTTCCGACATGTTCAGCAGACCAATCGAATTCCGTACCCCCGGATAGGCCGGATGGGATGGGTCGGCTTCGCAGTAACCGCCAGAATCGTTCGGGGACAGCGCAATTGACGGCTTCGATGGATTCGCGTTGAAATAGGCAATGATCTCACTAGCGGCCACAGCGATCGTAGCCGGATTGGAGTAGCA
Organism: Paenibacillus oceani; assembly: GCF_014705615.1. Classification (GTDB taxonomy): domain Bacteria; phylum Bacillota; class Bacilli; order Paenibacillales; family NBRC-103111; genus Paenibacillus_AB; species Paenibacillus_AB oceani. The sequence goes on along the minus strand of NZ_JACXJA010000041.1, from coordinate 9,933 downwards.
GGGCTGCCATCCGTTTTTCACTCCCGCTGCCGGTACGACGCCGTTCGGATAGTACTCCGGATGCGTCGCGCCATACTTTTGCGGATCGAACAGTACGTACATGTTGTGCATAAATTGCAGCTGCCGATTGGAACCGCTCTGCAAACGATTGCGTTGCGCCCAGATTTGGAGCGGCTGCCGCTCGTTCACATAAATCGGCGCCGCATTGATGGGACTGACCTCACGCGCCAGAAATGCCGGCTGCTGCACGACCGTCTCTTTCGGGATAATAAGCTCCGTCCGCTGCGGTACGTCTTCTCCGTCTTCTCCGGGAAACAGCCAACGTATATCGACATACCTTTCGAGAAACTCGAAAATCCCGTGGCGTACCCCCCACTCTGATGGTCCTGCAATGATGACATCCTTCCCGTGTCCATGAATCACGAGGGCATCGGCCGGCTTGCCCGCCAACAATGACGCCAGATGCGGATCAGCGGCCGCAGTCGCCGTCTCAATGTGAATCTGCGTCAGGCCGTTGTAGCCGCTAGAGGACAGATCGCTCTCCTGCACGAACGGCAGTGTGACTCCTGTCGATTTCTCTACATATTCCACGATTAGATGAGCGTTCTGGCGCAGCTCCGTATTGGTCTCGTCTCCTACGACAACAACTGCTTTTGCCTGTCCGTTGGTCACAATGTCCAGCGTCGGTCCTCGGCTTGCCGCCTCTGCTCCGATCGCACATGCAGCAAGCAACACCACAGCTGCCGATCCAATTCCGGTCCACCATTTGTTCATCGTCCGAACCTCCCACTAAGGGTAATGTTTTCTCCTGTTTTCTCGCTCATTCTCAGCGGGCCGTCCAGCCGTTATCGACAAACATAACGCTGCCCGTTATAAAGGCAGACTCGTCCGAAGCAAGGAACAATGCGGCATTGGTAATATCCTGCGGCGTGCCGATCCGGCCGGTAAAGCACCAATTTTCTACATAATCGCGGTATTGGTCCGGGTCGTTTACCGCTTTTTGCGTCAGCGGCGTTTCGATGATACCGGGGCTGATCGCATTGACGCGAATTTGATATCGGCCATAGTCGAGCGCCAAATTTTTCACCAGCAAATTCAGCCCGCCTTTGGCCGCGTTATACGCCGGATGTTCCGGAAAAGCGACGGTGCCGCCGACGGACGATGTATGGATGATGGAACCCCCGCCAAGCTCAATCATCGCCGGAATGACATGCTTGCTTAACAAAAACGGGCCGGTCAGCGTCACGTCCAGCGTCCGCTGCCAGTCGGCCAAATCCATCCGGTCGGCCGGAACGACGTTATACCACGTCGCATTGTTGTACAAAATATCAATCTTCCCATAAGCGGCCAACGTCCGCTCTACGACGGTACGCACCGCTTGCTCATCCGATACGTCGGCTTCGAGAAATATCGCTTCCCCGCCGGCTTGGCGGATCTGCTCCGCCGTTTCCTGCCCATACTCCGCGCGCAAATCGACAACCGCAACTTGTGCGCCTTCCTTGGCGAAGGTCAGGCAGCCGGCTTTGCCGATGCCCGAAGCCCCACCTGTCACTATCGCTACTTTATGGCGCAGCCGCATCGGCTTCGCTCCTTTCCGCGGCAACCTCCCGCAAAACGTTCACAACCGATTCGGCAAACTGCTCAGCAGCGCCTTCGGTAAAAATCGACGTGTCCACTTCATAGCCGCCAAAGGCATACTCGCCCTGAGGAGGCAAGTAGCTGATCAGACCGTTCGAGCAGCCGCTTAAGAACGTAAAACGAAACGGCGATTGTTCTCTGATCCATCGGCCCGTGCTCGAGAACGGCTCAAGCGGCGCGCTGACGAATGCGATATCGCCGTACGTCATAAACTGCGTCTCGACGGGAATCGCCGTCTGTCCGGCGTACCGCTCGGCTTGTTCCCACACTTTGTACGATCGCTTTACCATGAAAGTCGCTTCTTTGATCCGTTCCTCGGACGCGCCGCTCCGAAGCTGCTCGTACAGCTTTTGCTGGTAGCCTTCGAACATCTGCCGACCCTCGGCCGCTGCCATTAATCGCTTGATCGGCAGCATCACAGTCCGGGTAAAAAAGCGCAGCTTGCCAGTCTGAGCCATACGCGGCTCGCCGCGCCATATCGCAAGCGAAGCCCCTGACTCGACGACCCGCTCGTAATGGAAATCACGTTGACCCGCTTCCAGCGTCATCAGCGTTTTGGCCGCTTCGCAAGCGATCGTGCGTCCAATCCGCGACACCGCCTCATAATCGGCGAGAAAGCCTTCCGGCCCCGGACCGATATCGCCCGCTGCGCCTTGCAAAAATAAACAGTACCCGCCGACGAGCTGTTCCACCGTCCGTTTGGTCACCCCCGGATAGTCGGGGCTGACCAGACGATTGTCCGGCCCGAGTGTCGTCGGATGACAAGCGTAATGGACTAGCTGCGCCAGCGGCTTCCCCGCTTCGTCGACGATGCGGACAGCGCCGAGTACAGGATCGGTATCCCCGTCGGGACTGTAGCCTGTCACGACCTTGCCGTCCGCGAGACGCTGCCGCCGGTTATAGCCCGCTGCACAATGGCCGTATTCGGCGGCAATCCGTACCGGCACAGCCCGCTCCCGCGCCTGCCGGGCCGCTTCGACCACACTGTCCTGCACAAATGCGAGATAGTCGTCGATAACCGGCTCCAGCTCGCGGTAATAGTTGAAATGAATCAGCGGCCCCGCGTGCGTATGCGTCGTCGATATCCGGATGACCGATGGGTCGAATCCAAGCTCCCGTTCAAGACGGCTGCGCATCGCATTCGCTTGCTCGATGGAAAAATGGCTGAAATCAAGATCGACAAGCAAGCCGCAAATCGTTCCGTCGGCCACGTACAGCACCGTTGCCCATAAATCGCTTTCTATGCCATCCGGAAACACATGCGCTTGCGCTCCCCATCCGGCGTGAGGAACCGTCAAAGGCGGATTGATGACCACTCTTGCCACACCGGCGTTTAACATCTCCGCACCTCTCTTCTTCATCTCACGCTAACCTAACGTTCCGGTAATCGTAGCCGTGCCGCCGTCCGGCAAATCGTCCAGCTCAAGGGCGAACGCCATCTCGCCGGCCAATCCCGTTGCGGCTAAGGCCGACGAAGCCCGCGACTCGGCCGATACACGGATCGGTCCGGCCCATTCGATCGCCGGCAGCGCAGCTTCGTCCAGCGCTATGAGACGCACGCACGCCTTCAAGCCGCGCAGCGCTTCTCCGCTTTGGTTAATAAGCGTCATTTGCAGCCCGAGGCTCTGTTCGCCGTGCGTAACGATCGCGCGCAGCCGCAGGCCCGGAACAATCGTCTGTTCGTACCAGATCATCCCGTTTGCATCCGGTCCTTGCCAAGCCAGGGGAGATGACAGCCGTCTTACAGCGCTGCCCCATGCGACATATTCCGGCAAGCGAAGACTGCATGCCGAGCCGCTGCCGCTCGAAGCGATATGGGCGCCGTCATGATCGGCGGTAGCCCGCAGCCGGGTCGATACGGCCGTGCCGATCCCGGTCAACCCGTAATTGTTGGCCGTATAAAACAACCGCAAATGACCGTCCTCTTCTATGACGCTCGGGTATTCGACCATCATGCTCTCCCAATTGCCGGCCGTGCCGTGACGCGGACCCAGCTGCAAGTTATCGCCGTAATGCGTGCCGCGATTCCATGAGAGGCCATCGTCGGATTCCGCATAACAAATCGAATAATAGCCCCAGCGCGTGCCGATCGCCGAATACCACATCCGGTAGCTGTCGTCGGCTAGCTGCTGCACAATCGGTCCGGCGACCGCCACATTCTCATAATCGTGAAGCGGATTGCGCTGCATGATCGCCCCTTGCTTCTCCCATTCGATACCGTCCTGAGAAACCGCAAGACAAATTTGTTTTTGCTGGTTCAGAAAGACGTCTTTGCCAAGCGTCGGACAGCCGGTGTAATAAAACCGCCACTGCACGGTGCCGTCGGGCAGTCTCGCTTGGATGACCGAGCCCCCGGCGATGCCCTGCTGATCCGGATCGCCTTCTTGGCCGGTACGGGCGATAATCGGGTTGCGGTCGTGCTTGATGAAATGCTTTCCGTCTTCGGAAAATGCCATGCCAAGGCCGGGAAACATGTCCAGACCAGTTCCGATGCCGCTGTTGCCGGTGTAGTACAGCCGCCATTCACGGTCGTCCAGCTTAACCACATGCGGCAGGACGCACCAATTGCCGTCAAACTCGCCGTGTTCGCCCAGCTGGAGCACCGGCCCTTGCCGTTCCCACTCACCCGCTTGACCCACAGGGGCGGTCGCGAGGCAAACCCGGCGATGCCGGTCCGCCCCCCAACCGGCGTAGTATAAATAATACTGATCGCCTTCCTGCATGATCCATGGATTCATGCAGCCCCCGCAGTCGTAATCGCTGCCCGGCTGCTGCGGCAAAATCGGATTGCGCGCATCTCGCACCCAAGTCGTATTGCGCTTCAGCTTGCTCATCTGGCTCTCAGAGCTCCTTTCGAGTCGAAGCATTTATTTTTTCTTAGCCGCTTCAATGGCTGTATTGGCTTTTTCTTCCGCTTCCCGCAGCGCCGTATTGACATCCTTCTCGCCTTTGGCAGCGGCGGTGTAAGCGGCCAAAAAAGCATTTCTGGCAAGCGAATCGTAAGGCGTTATCGCGTACGGCTTGGCAAACGTCTTCGGCACCGCATCCTGCGCTTTTTTGTCGACCGGAATCGTCGGCACTTCCTTGGCGTAAGTCGCCATTACTTCGGCGCGGTTGCGCATGGCCGGTACAGCGCCGACCTTGGTCGCCGACTCCTTCTGGAATTCCTCCGAGCCGAGATACGCAGCCGCCTTAAACGCCCAATCGCGGTTAGCCGACGTTTTCCCGACGTAGAACAAAGGCACTTGTGCGCCGGGGCCGACACCGGGATATCCGGCAAATTCGGGCAGCGAGACAACGCCCCAGTCGACGCCCGCGTTCGTTAGCCCCGTCATCGCCGCCGCGCCGAATTGACCGGCGTACATCACGATGCGCTGCTCCTTCTGGAACGCGTTGTTGATGTCTCCGGCGGCAGGAATATACGAATTGCCGGGAATGGTGTAAAACCGGATAAAGTTATCCATGAATTTCCGCCAGTTGTCGTTGTTTAACGTCGCCTTGCCCGTCTTCGGATCGACGTAACCTTGCGACATCTGGTTCGCGTTGGCGATATAGGAGGTGTAGTCGACAAAGCCTTGGTACTGAACGCCGCCCTCGTTGCGGGTCAGCCGATTGGCCAGCTCAAACACTTGATCCCACGTCATGCCGCTCGTCGGATAGGAGACGCCGAATTTATTAAACAGCGTTTTATTGTAAAACAGTGCTACCGTAGCTACCCCGTTCGGGAAGCCGTAAATGTTACCGTCGCCGATTAGCTTGATCAGGTCGAGCACCGCTGGTTCCAGCTTGTTCAGATCGTAGTTGTACTTTTGGATCAGATCGGTCAAATCGTCCTGCAGCCCGTTGTCGATAATCAGCTCAGGCGCGGTCGATTGAATCAAATCGAGCTTGACGCCGGCCGCAACGAGGTCGGGTACTTTCTCTTTGTTGCCTCCAAGCACCTTAAACGTAACATTCGGATATTTCTTTTGAATGAAATCACCGAACGTCGTCATGAACCGCTCTTGCGTATAACCGGACAAGTAGGCCGTCAATTCGACCGGTTTATTGTCTTCCTGCGGTTTCAGCGCAGTCTGCGAGTTCTCCTCTTCCTTCGTTCCACTGCAAGCCGTAAGCGCAGATACCAGAAGCACGACCGTCCATGCAGACGCCAATTGTTTTGCCATTTTGAACCCCCAGATCATTTTCTTGAAACAGGTTTCAACTTCATACCGGCGCATTTTTCCGGAAATCGGGAAAGCGTACCGGCTTGCCTTGTTCCGCTACCGATTGTACGGATAACGGAAATACGCTGCTCCACAGCACCGCGTCATATACATCGATCGCGGGCCGGCGACGCTCCAATATCGCCCCGACAAACTCATCAATAATGAAGAAGTCGCCGCCGCCGTGTCCGGCCTTGTTCGCCTCTTCGTTCCATTTGCGCCATAACGGATGCTCGTAATCGGCTGCATGCGTCCATAGCGGCTGCCATTCGGCTGCCGGCTGGCCTTCCAGCCCTTCGGATTTACCTGGAGATCGGCCTTCCAGCCATACTAACGGTTCTTCGCCGTCGTGCCGCGCCGACAAATAGGCGCCTTTCGTTCCTTGCAGCCCGTAATGCGTCATATTATGCGGACGCGCCGACACCCAATCGAGACGCAGAGTAATGACGACGCCTTTCTTCGTGCGGATCAGCGTGGTCGCCGAATCGCCTTGTTTCCAGTACGAACCGTCTGAGGCTCCGGGATGCCGCTCGCCCAGATGCTCATCGTAATAGTGGCGCATGGCCGCAGTGCCCGACGTAAATGTCGTCATATAATCGAACGCGTCTCCGCCTTCCCTGCCAATTCCCAGCCATTGCGCCAGTGGACCGAGCGAATGAGTCGGATAGTTCATGCCGTTGTAAACACGCTGCAGTTCGCCTCTCCAAGTCAGCTCGCCATCCGGATGATGCGTCAATTTGCGGCAATCGTGCAAGTAAGCGCCCTCCACATGGGTAATTTGTCCGAACGCGCCTTGCCTCACCATCTCGCCCACCATCATGTTCGGACGCATGTAGCAATAATTTTCCGCCATCATGTACGTAAGGCCGGTTTGCTCCACCGCTTCGATCAAGCGCCAGCAATCGTCGAGCGTGTGAGCGGCGATCACTTCGCTGAGCACATGCTTGCCGGCACGCAAGGCGCGTATCGCTTGCTCGGCGTGAATGACGAGCGGAGTCGCCAGCAGCACGGCATCGACCTCGGGATCGGCCAACAGCGCATCGAAATTTGAAAACGCTTTTAATTCTGGATTGGATTGTTTCCAATCGGCCAGCATCCGTTCGTTTAACTCGCACACCGCCGTCAACTGCACCTTGTCGGCCAACACCGCCAACGCCCGATTGAAATGTTTGCCTCTGCGCCCACCGACTACCGCCAGACGAATGGGCTTATAGCTAGCCATTTGTACTACCCCTCCCCGTTTCTCTTCCTAAACATTGCGAGTCTGTCTAATCATGTCGATTTGCCGTCAGATTCGCCCCGCTCTCGTTCAGGATATTGAATATGGTTTACTATACGAACTTCACCTTCATATTACCATGCGCGTTGTTCCGGCAATTAACACATCTTGCTTGGATTTTTGCCCGATTTGATCTTTCTTGCATGTTTTGTACCAACCCTATCCGCTCACTCGATTATTGCTTCATTTTCCGGTACTGATTCGGGGACATGCCTACGAGCTTTTTAAATACGCGGCTGAAATGCGCAGGATGATTATAGCCCACACGGTAGCAAATATCGCTTACCGCATGCTCGCAGGCATGCTCGTGCAGCAGCCACTTCGCTTGTTCGATGCGTTTATGGCACAAATATTCGAATATGCTTAAGCCCGTCACTTCCCGGAAAATACGGCTTAAATGATATTTGCTCGTATAAAATTCGGCCTCCATATTTTCCAGACGCAAATCATCGGCAAAATGCCGCTCGATAAATTCAATCACTTCCCGGACCAGACGCTCCTTCTCCTTCGAGGGGGACGACCGTTCCAGCTCCGCTACTCCGCACTGCGCCCCGATAAACAGCAGCAGATCAAAAAAAGCGACCAGCATCCGGTTGAACTGCGTCTGATCTTGACGATGCAGCCGGTGAAACCGGTCGATTTGCGCCAAAATCCGTTCAAACTCTTCCCGGTCCTCAGCACCGAGCCGAATCCGGGCGTTGTTGACGGTTTTGAAAGGCTCCAGCGGGCTATAGCTCAGCAGGGATGAACTAAAAATTTGCGCCAGCTGTGCGTCGAACACGAACTTGCTGCCGATCATGTCGTGCACCCTGGCATGTACGCCATGTATGGTCAAGCCGCTCAATAAAATCAAATCGCCGCTTTCTATATCTATTTTGCGTCCACCCATCATGTAGCTGAATGATCCGGAGTGGATGTAACCGATCTCATATTGCGGGTGGGCATGAATGACAGGGGATTCATTGCAGCTGTCTTGACGGTAACTATAACGGGTAAACGAAAACATAGCGCTCCTCGCTTTCATTATCGGTCTCCCTAGTGCAACCTGCTGCCATGGCGTCATGACATCTGGACGCCGCTTCGTACTCTCGGTTCTGCACAATAAATCACATGTGATTTCCTTTATTATAGGAATGGAATCCCTTCCTTTGCTTTGGAGGCAATGCTTTGTTTGATGAATTCCCTCTTCACTCGGCAAAAGGTACAAGTTCTTGTCATTCGACACGAACGAACAGGCGAATGTCGGTGGACAAGAACTTGATCCATTCCCAGCCGTTTTGTTGATTATATAGTGAAGAAGTTGAAGTGACTATAAAAAAAATAGAAGCAATGGTTAGCCCATTGTCTCCTAAAGGTTCAATCCAACTGCTATTTTATGATTGGGAGGGTCGGTCTGAAATTCAGGCATATACCGATTCCCTTCTCGTCCTTCCACCAATCCGCGCTGATAAGCGACATGAATCTGTACTTTCGCCCAATCCGGAATATCGGCATCATCGGCAAATGCGGTTGTCTGCGTACGGTCCATGTCCCACTTCATGAGCCTGGCCATCATGACAGCCATCTCTGATCGGCTCACCGTCTGGTTCGGCCGGATTGTACCGTCCAGGTAGCCTTCCAAGCACGCCGAGCCCCCTGCATCTCTTACCGTCTCAAGTGCCCACGCAGGGACCGTATCCAGATCCGTAAGATGAGCTTCACCCAGGGTCACCACAACCAATCCGCCTGCATCCCTGCGGCCGTACATATCGCTTGTCGCATAGCTTTGTTCGATATTGCCATTGGAGTTAATACTGGCTGCTCCCCCGGCATAAGTATAACCTGCGTCGATCCGAACATGCGCATCGTTGTTTGTCAAATTGGCAATTGATAAATTACCGACTATGCCGCCAGCTGAGTAACCAATATCGGCGCGTATTTCACCGGTCACTGAAATACGGTCTAAGGCTGAGTAAGGAGTAGAAGAAGAAATAAGTCCAACAAGTCCCCCAACGTTGGCACCGGAAGTATTAGATGTAATATCCACATTCTCCAGTCGTACATGTGTAATCGTTGCAGGCTGTCTCATCACACCAAATAAACCGATATTGTTGGCTGACGAATTGATTTTCATTCCGCTAATGGTACCTTATACTAGGGCCTTTGACGGGACTGTGGCCGTCGAAGGCTCAGGCAAATACGTTCAGCGGCGGGGGAGGCGGTATCCCTGGAAATCCTTATATCCTTACAACAGCAGAAGATTTGGACCATGCACGGGATAACTTGACGGCAAGCTACAAACTTCAGGCAGACATTGATTTATCAGCCATTGATTTATCAGCCTATAGCAACTGGCAGCCGATCGGTACGGCTAGCGATTGGTTCAAAGGCCATTTTAAGGAGCCGATTCATCGTTCAGTATATTTTCTAAAATCAAAACCGCACACTCTTCGGAAGTGTTTAAATGTGTGTTAACGGTACAATTATACTGACATGACCTATGCACTTGGAGGTAATCCCTGGTAAATTTCCGGTTTAGGCGTAACCCAAAGAAGCACCAAATATTGCTCCGGCCAAAAAAGTTCAATAAGTCTTGCAAATTGCTGCACTTGTGTGTCACAATCAATAGAGATTCGCTGAATACCCTTGCGGTTGTTCACGCGGACCTGACAACGAGTGTGGAAGAGGCCACGAACCATTTCGCCGTGGGTGTAGCCTTCATCACTCGTTTTTTCTTTGTTCAGTTCAAAGAGCGCGACCGCTAATAAGGTTTCTGCGACAAACAATAGCTCGAAATGGGCATGGTGATGCGCCTCGGATTCGGAGTGGCAT
>NZ_JACXJA010000040.1 GCF_014705615.1 Paenibacillus oceani | reverse complement strand
AAAGGGCGTAGATTGGCAATTTACTACTGATGATGCAAGGATCAAATTAAAACGCCTTTACCCACAATTTAAGGATTGATGGGGTACTAGCAACTACCGCCAACGAAAGTAACTCCCGCAAAAAGCTACTCTTACCGCCAAGCTACTCCTACTGCAAAATTACTCCTAATACCAACACACGATTAACCCAACATGCTCCCGAAAAGGAAGCTGCCTTGGAGCGGGCTACTGTTTGCTGCCGCAGACGTTCCTCTAAGGCAGCATCTCCAGCAGCCGCTGGGCCGCAGCCGACAAGGGCACGTCGCGCAGCGTGACCAGCCCGACGTTGCGCGGGGGCAGCGGGTCGGCGAGCCGTACCTCGCTCAGCGTCCCGTCGGCCAGCTCGACTCCGACGAATTCGCGGATGACGCAGGCGATGCCCAGCCCGATGCCGGCGAATTGGACGAGCAGCTCGATGCTGCCGAGCTCGATCTCCGGCTGCAGCCGGACCCCCTTCGATTCCGCGAACGCATCGACATAGCGGCGTATGCTGCTGCCTCTCTCCAGCATGAGCAGCGGCAGCGCTGCGAGCTCGTCCCACGATCGGGGCGACTCGGGGTCGGGCCGCCCGGTCCGGCCGGCGACGAAGCAATCGTGCAGCTGCATGCTTTCCCGGATATGGAGCTGCCGGTCGTCGCTATGCATCGGCAGGTTGACGATGCCGAAGTCGATCCGCCCTTCCTTGAGCAGCGCGATCGTTTCGCGTGACGTCCGGTTCGTGACTTGAATTTTAAGCTCCGGATACTGTCTGTGGAACGAGTCCAGATGCGGCAGCAAATAATAACGGCACAACGTATCCCCTGCGCCGATCTTCACCTCGCCGGCCATCAGATTGCGCATCTCGGCAATTTTTTTCTCCCCGTTCTCGAGAAAATGGTGCGCCTGGGAGACGAATTTGTACAGCACCTCGCCTTCGGCCGTCAGCTTCACCCCGCGGGAAGTCCGGAAAAAAAGCGCGCCGCCGAGCCGGAACTCCAGCTGCTTGATCGAATGGCTCACAGCCGGTTGCGTAATAAACAACCGTTCGGCCGCTTTGGAGAAGCTGCCGGTTTGCGCGACCTCGTAAAACGCCCGGTACCATTCCATATTTTCAATCATGGGTATCAATCCTTTTTATATCTCAGATTATTAATATTCATTTCATTTATAGGGGCAATCTCCATTATAATTTGTGTTGCAGGAATATGACAAGAACGGAAGGGGTAATGCGGTGTGCCAGTAACGGCGATCGTAGGAGCCAATTGGGGAGACGAAGGCAAAGGGAAAATAACGGATGCGCTCGCGGGAACGTCCAAGTACGTCGTCCGCTTTCAGGGAGGCAGCAACGCGGGGCATACGATCATAAACGAATATGGCAAAATTGCGCTTCATCTGCTGCCCTCGGGCGTCTGCCGTCCGGGTACGGTGAATGTAATCGGGCCGGGCGTGGCGTTTCATGTCGGAAACTTTTTCGCGGAGCTGGACAATCTGGCCAGCAAAGGAGTACCGGAGCCGGACATCCGGCTGTCCGAACGGGCGCAGCTCGTGCTGCCGCACCATATTTTGTTCGATGAGCTGGAGGAGGAGCGGCTCGGAGCGAGACAATTCGGCTCGACCAAAAGAGGCATTGCGCCTTTTTATGCGGATAAATATTTAAAGCTCGGCGTCCAGGTGGCCGATCTGTACGACCCGGATCGTTTGCTGGAGCGGCTGGAGACGGCGCTGGAGTCGAAAAATGTGCTGCTGCCGCACTTGTACGGCAAACCGCAGCTTTCGGCCGGGGAACTGGCGGAGCAGCTGCTTCGCGACGCCGACAGGCTGAAGCGTTACGTCTGCAATACGACGGAGCTGCTGCAGCAGGCGTGGAGGCAAGGAGAGTCAATTCTGGTCGAGGGTCAGCTCGGCGCGCTTCGCGATCCGGACCACGGCATTTACCCGTACTCGACGTCCTCCTCGACGTTGGCCGGCTTTGCGACGGTCGGCGCGGGGCTGCCGCCGTATGCGATCGACCGTGTCGTGGCCGTAACGAAAGCGTACTCCAGCTGCGTCGGCACCGGTCCGTTCGTCACCGAGCTGCACGGAGAGGAAGCGGAGGAGCTGCGCAAGCGCGGCGGGGACGCCGGCGAATACGGCGTAGTTACGAAGCGGCCGCGCCGGGTCGGGACGTTCGATGCGGTAGCGACACGTTACGGCTGTATGGTGCAGGGGGCGACCGAGGTGGCTTTGACGAATTTGGACGTACTCGGTTATTTGGACGAGATTTCGTTTTGCACCGCTTATCGGACCGATGCGGGAGAGACGAACGTATTCCCGGTGAACGCCAAGCTCGAGAAGGCGCAGCCGGTGCTGGAGAAGATGCCCGGATGGCGGACCGATATCTCCGGCGTCCGATCGTTCGGCGAACTGCCGGCCGAAGCTCAGGCGTATGTGCTGCGGCTCGAACAGCTGATCGGGGTGCCGGTGAAGCAAATATCGGTAGGCCCTCATCGGGATCAAATGTTCACACGGTAATACGGTACGTGAACAAAACGGCCGTTTCCTTCAAGTCAGGAAGGGAGCGGCTTTTTGATTTGTCCGGAGAAATTCCGAAAGCAGGGTTGACAGTTCCTCATTTCACCCTAAAAATGGGAGTACATGGCCGGATCTATGGCGTCCAAAGGGAGGATACATTGTGCGTGTACGAACGTTCAATTCTCATACGCTTCATCCGGACGATATCGGAAACAACGGCGGCACCCATCCTCACAGTGAATTGCTGTACATTACAAGAGGACAGGCTCATCTGGAATGGACGGGGGAGACGTACATTTGCGCCGCTCCCTGCTTGTTTCTGCTCACTCCCAATACGCCGCATCGTCTCCAGTGCCACCGTACGCCGATCGACTTCTGGTTTATCGAGCTTCATGTGGAAGAGGGCGACCGGTTTGCGACCTCCGAGCAGGCTATCCGATGGAATCGTCTGCAACGGAACGCGGATTACAGCTCGCCCGGGATGACGGCGATCGCCCATACGATCGAAGCGCTGGTCCGTTCCCTGGAAGCGAAGTACGCGGGCGACGGCGAATACGACGAGGAGATCGTTCTGCTCGATATTCAAAAAATCATCCGGCTCGTTCAAAACCGGCTCCGCACGAATAAACGGACCGTCTTCGACGCTCATTACAAATCGACGAGAGAACTCGCCCAGACGTTAATGCGCCATATGGAGTCCAACTATTTCGAACCGATCGATCTGGCGGCCCTGTCGTTGCAGGTGCATTTCAACCCATCCTACCTCGCCCGCGTATTCAAAAGCGAGACCGGGGTGACCCCCATGCAATATTTGAGCAATCTCCGGCTGAGTGCGGCGACGAGTTTTCTGATCCATACCGAGATGGGCATTCAGCAAATTGCAGAGGAAACGGGCTTTAACAGCATCCATTATTTCTCCCGGCTGTTCAAACGGACTTACGGAGTCAGCCCGCAGCAATGGAGAGCGAAGCGGCGCAGCGCGGCGGAGGAGTCTGCGGATCAGTAAGACAGCGGGCGGCAAGGGTACCGGGTGAGCGTTGGGGCCAGAGAGCGTTTCTGGAACGAACCGGGTCCGGGCAACCTGAATCCGGCCAATCGCGGGGAGGCTGCGGCAGCAAGTCAATATTGTGCAAATTGATTTCGCAACCGGCAGAAAGAAAGCGGTTTCCCGGTTCGAGGAAGCTGGCGATTTCGTTGGATTCATCTAAAGACCGCCCGGCGCCTTTTCCTTAAGATAAAGCTGTACGGACGGAAATTACTCCAATTAGGGGGGATGATGATGAAACGTTGTTGGCCGCTGCCGCCGGCGCTTGTCTTGCTGGCCCTGTGTGTCAGTTGCAGCCCGAGCCCGGGAGCCGCGAATCAGCCGGAAGGGAAAGGCGGGGAGGACGCTCCTCCGTCGCCGGTTACGCTGACGTTGTACATGCAATCCGCATTTCCGATTCAAAATCAGATCATGGACATCATTCACAACAAGTATCCTCATATTACGATCAAACCGCTGCTTAGGGAGAAGGGGCAGATGCCTGAAGACCTTTTGGCGGCGGGCACGTTTCCGGATATCATTTATGCGAGCACACCTTGGTATACCGATTATTTGGACTTGAAAGTGCTTCTGGACTTAAACGAGCTGGCGAAGCTGAAAGGTCTGGATGTCGGCAAGCTCGACCCGCTCGCCATCGACGCGATCAAGATGTGGGGGGAGAAGGGAGAGCTGTATGCGCTGCCGATCTACCGCAACTTTGCCGTCACCTATTACAACAAGGACTTGTTCGACAAGTTCGGCGTTCCTTACCCGAAGGACGGCATGACGTGGAAGCAGGCGATCGACATCGCCAAGACGATGACCCGGAAAGAAGATAACGTGGAATACAAAGGACTCGACGCAAGCGAATCGTACTCCGCCGTATCGGCGTTGTCCACGCCGTTCGTGAGGCCGGACGGCAAGGCGAATTTGCTCCATGAGCGGTTCGCGCTCGCACTCCAAAACTTGAAGGAGATCTACGGCATCCCCGGCAATCGGCCCGGCATCAACGTATCGGAGTTTTACAAGGGGACGGTGGCGATGTCCGTATTCTGGAACGTAATTGCATCGTTCGAGGAAATGAGTAAAAAGGGAACCCCGCTCAACTGGGATATGGTCACGACACCGACTTACGACGCCGCGCCGGGCAAGTCGTTTCAGGTCGATTCGCACAATTTGAGCATATCCGCGCACAGCAAACATAAAGAGGAGGCGTTCCAGGTGATCGCTTACCTGCTGTCCAAAGAAGTGCAGGCGGATATTAGCAAAAACGGGTATTTGCCGAGCCTCGCCGATCCCGATCTGGAGAAAGTGTTCGGTGCCAACCTGCAGTCGCTAAAAGGGAAAAACGTCTCCGCGATCTTTAAGCAGCAATCGGCGCCGCTGTATAAGATTACCCGGTACGACTCGATCGTAATGGGCGAATTGGGCAAGGCGATGAACGAAGTGCTGGACAATCAAAAGGATGTGAACAGCGCCTTGCGGGAGGCGAACGAAAGGGCGGACAAAGCGATAGAGCAGGTAAGGAAACCTTAGTCTGCGAAAGAGGTAGAGAAACTACGGGGCGAGTAAGCCGGAATCATTCGGCTGCTCGCCTTTTTGGCGATGAAAGAAAGGATACGTTTCAACACGTCAAAGACTGTCCGGGCGCTGTACCGGCGGTTTTCTCTTACGGTTGTGTGCATTTTCCAAAAAAAACAGCTTGCCAAACGGAGAGGTGACTGCTACTATTGGTTTAAGGTTCGAACTTTATACCATTAGAACGAGACGTGGAGGCAAGTCCGATGGAATCATCCTACTTTGCTCGCTTCAAGCAGGTAACACCCAAACGAGTGAGTGATTTTATTCTGGAACAGCTGGAAGAGGCGATTATCCTCAAGGAGGTACTGCCTGACGAGCAATTGCCGCCCGAGAGGGAGCTGGCGACGCTGTTCAAAGCAAGCCGACTCGCGGTACGGGAAGCGATTGCCGAGCTCGAACAAAAAGGATTGATCGAAAGGCGACTGGGGGCGAAGGGCGGAACGTTCGTACTGCCGCTTACCGCCAACACGCATGAGCGGACGATTAAGCAAATCGCCGAGAACTGGAACGAAACGAAAGAAATGCTGGAGTACCGCTCGATTATCGAGCCGGAGGCGGCGAGATTGGCTGCGGCGCGGATTACGCCGGATCATCTTGCATGTATCCGCGAATTGGTCGAGAAAAGCAGCGGGGAAGACTGCAGCCGCGAAACATTCCGTTCGCTTGACGTCCGCTTCCATCTGGAGATTGCCCGTGCATCCGGCAATTCGTATATTGAGAACGCTGTCAGGAAGGTTCGCACGAAGATTAATCCCGGTCTCGACCTGATGCCCTACAACCGGCAAATTCAGCTGGCCAGCTATGAGATGCACCGTATTCTGCTGGAAGCGCTCGAGAGGCGAGACGGCGACAGGGCCGGCAAAACGATGAGCCTGCACGTCGGCAAAACGCTGGATGCGCTCAGTCAATTCGTCGAGTAACTTACCCGCTACTGTAAGGAGGTGACAACATGAAGCATTCAGGGCGATTACCCCGGATTGGCGTAGTCGGATATTACATCTCAGAAGAGGAGGCGGTAGGGGGACATATACGGGGCATCCCCAGACAATCGTTTTCCTTGTTCAGCAACGATATGATTCATGCGATCTTCCAATCGGGAGCGACCCCGATTCCGCTGCCCGTTGTGGACCGGGACAAGATCGGCCGGCAATTGGACACGATTGACGGACTTGTATTTTCGGGCGGAGAAGATGTAGACCCGCGGTTGTACGGGGAAGAACTGCAGCCGACCTCGCATCGGATCGACCCGGTTCGCGACAAGTACGAGATGGAGCTGATGGAGCTTGCGCTCGAAAGAAACATGCCGATATTGTGCATATGCAGAGGAATGCAGCTTCTGAACGTATTTTGCGGCGGGACGCTTCACGCGGATATCGGCGAATTGGCCGATCCGACGCTGACTCATTGGGAGACGAAGGAACCTTGGCGGTCGGTTCATCCGATCGAGCTAAAACCCGATCATTTTGTAAGCGCTGTACTGGGCGGCGCCCAAATCGAAGTCAACAGCATTCATCATCAATCGGTGAAACAGCTGGGGGAAGGGCTGGAAGTTGTCGGCCAATCTTCAGACGATATTGTGGAAGCGATTGCAATGAAGGAACGCAGCAATGTTCTCGCTTTGCAATGGCATCCGGAAATGATTGCACGGAAGGACGAATCGGGCCTGCGCCCGTTTCAGTGGCTCAATCAGCAGGCAACCGCAACCAAGAGAGAGTAGAAGGAATAAACAGGAAAGCGTGGAGAGAAAGCAGCTACTGGAGGAAGAATAACAGCTCGTATGGATACGCCCAAGCTCAACAACTCAAGGAGGGGTCTGTGCATGTTCGCTAAAAAATCCTGGATGAAATTTTCCGCTGCCGCCGTACTTTCCGGTCTGCTCGTCATTACCGGCTGCGGGGGCGCTGCGACGCCAACACCCGATGCCAAGGCCGGCGACAACAAAGCTTCCGAGCCTCCCAAAAAACTGATTGTCACTTCCTTCGGCGGGGACTATGAAACCGCGCAGAAAGAATATTTGATCAAACCGTTCGAGAAAGAATTCAACGCGAAGGTGGAAGTCGTCACCTTGTATTCGGCCGATGCGCTGGTCCGGATGCGCGCGGAGAAAAACGCTCCGACGCTCGACGTCGTCCAGTTCTCCGGCGGCCAGGAAGTGCAAGCCGCCAAGGAAGGCCTGATCCTGCCGATCGACGAGAAAGCGATGACGAATCTGAAGGATCTGTACAAAGCGGCACTGAATCCGGGCGGCTACGGTCCGAGTATTGCGTTCGACGCTTTGGGGATCATTTATAACGAGAAAAAAATTACGAAAGCGCCGACGTCGTGGAACGACTTGTGGAATCCGGAATACAAAGGACATGTGGGACTGGTCGACCTGACGAATACGTTCGGCCTGCAGTTCGCCGTGATGAACGCGAAGCTGGCCGGCGGCGACGAGAACCGGATGGGACCGGGCTTTGAGAAAATCAAAACGCTTCTCCCGCATACCGCCGCCATCGTTGCTTCGACCCCGGATGTGGGCAATCTGTTCGCTCAGGAAGAAGCATGGATCGCCGCCTACGATTCCGGATACGCTTTCAATTTCCGCAAAAAAGGACAACCGATCAAGTTCGTCGTTCCGAAAGAAGGGGCAATGGCTACGTTCATCAACGCGCAGGTTGTCAAAGGGACGAAAAACGCCGAGCTCGCCCAGCAGTTCGTCAACTACATGCTGCGGCCGGAAGTTCAGCAGAAGTTCGCCGAGCAGACCGGATTCGCGCCGTCCAACAAAAACGTGAAACTGTCCGACGACCTGGCGGCCGTTATGCCGTACGGCGAAGCGGCGGTAAACTCTCTGGTGCCGCTTAACTGGGAAGTGGTTAATGCAAACCGCAACGCCTGGACGACCGAGTGGAATAAACTGATCAGCAAATAATCCGGTTGGCCGGGAGGAGCTGCGGGGACGATTGTCGCCAATGATCCCCGCAGCTCCTCCGCGAACAACGGAAAGGACGGAAATCCTATGCTTCGACGCTTGCCTCCGCAGTGGATTTTGATGGCGCCCGGTGCGCTGATAATGTTGTTTTTCTTCATATTGCCGGTAGGACAGCTGCTGCTTTTCAGTTTTTTTCGCTCGACTCCCGATGGAATGATGGAGAAAGCTTTTGTTTTCGACCAATACATGACCTTTTTTAAAGATCCGCATTATTTGAAAATTTTAGGGCGCACCTTGGTTCTCGGCATCACGATCAGCTTCATCAGCCTGATCCTCGGCTATTGCCTTGCCTACGGAGTAGCCCGCTCCAATCCGAAACGCAAATATTTGCTGCTGCTTCTGATCGCTTTGCCGCTATTGACGAGCGCTGTTATCCGAAACTTTGGCTGGATCGTCATTTTGGGCCGAAAAGGACTACTCAACCAATTGTTCCTGAACATTGGTTTGATCGATAAACCGCTTGACTTGCTGTATACATCCACTGGTGTAGTTATTGCGATGGTTCATGTGCTGCTGCCATTTATGGTTCTAGTCTTGTACAGCGTGCTGGAAGGGATGGACCGGAACCTGGAGTCCGCCGCGGCGAATATGGGCGCTTCCCCGGCCAAAGTATTTTGGTTCGTGACGCTGCCGCTGTCGCTGCCGGGCATTGTGGCAGGCACGCTGCTCGTGTTCTCGATCTCGATCAGCTTTTATATTACGCCGGCGCTGATCGGAGGTCCGAGGGTGCAGGTGATGGCCACCGAGATCTACAACCAGACGATTCACTCGATGAACTGGCCGTACGCGTCTGCGCTTGCCGTGATCTTGCTTGTTACCGTATTCGTCATTACGAACCTGTACAACCGGGCGCTTAGACGCAGTACTTCGCAGGGGGCGGGTATCTTATGAAGAAACGTTTCTCCTTGTTGACGCTGGTCAACCTGTTGATTTATTTGTTCATCATCGCACCTCTTGCCGTCGTGGTGTTTACTTCGTTCGGCGAGAGCTCGTATCTCGTCTTTCCGCCCAAAGGGTTTACGTTTCATTGGTACATCGAGGTGCTGACAGGCGGACGCTACACCAAGCCGTTCTGGAACAGCATCTGGATCGCGGCGACGACGACCTGCCTCGCGCTGCCGGTCGGCACGCTGATCGCACTGGCGTTCAAGAAATATCAGTTCCGCTCCAAGGAAACGATGCGCTCGTTGTTTTTATCGCCGCTTATCGTGCCGACGCTGTTGTTCGGGATCGGGCTGCTCATTTTTTACAGCAACCTCGGGGTGAGCGACTACTTTTTCCGTCTGGTGACGGCTCATGTCATATTAACCGTACCGTATGTGGTCCGGACGATGAGCGCGGGTTTTGCCCGGCTGGACGCTTCGGTCGAGGAGGCGTCGCTTATTCTCGGCGCCAGCCCGTGGCAGACGTTCCGGCTTGTGACGATCCCGCTCGTGCGTCCCGCCTTGATGGCCAGCGCCTTCTTCGCCTTCATCATGTCGTTCGACGAGCTTGTGATGGCTTTGTTTCTGACCGGGCCCGGCATGGTGACGCTGCCGATGCTGATTTACTCGGATATTCAGTTTAATATGACTCCGGCCATTGCCGCCGTATCCTCGATTATTATTCTGGGCACCGTACTGATCGGATTAATCGGTATGGGGATGCTGAAACGAAACAAAATTTTGTAACGGGGAGGTCCCTATATGAGTGAACTGCGATTGCGGCAGCTTCGAAAGCAATATGGCGGCAATGTCATTGTCGACAATCTGGATCTGACGGTCGGAAGCGGCGAGATGGTGTCGCTGCTGGGCCCGAGCGGATGCGGCAAAACGACGACGCTGCGGATGATAGCGGGGCTGCTGGAGCCGACGAGCGGTTCGATCCATCTGGCGGAGAAAGAACTGACCCGGGTCGCTCCTTATAAACGTAATGTCGGCTTGGTGTTTCAAAATTATGCATTGTTCCCGCACATGACCATCTTTGACAACGTAGCGTTCGGGCTGCGCCGTCACGGGACGCCCAAGCATGAAGTGAAGGAGCGCGTGCTGCAAGCGCTGCAATCGGTTCAACTGGCCGGGATGGAGCAGCGGATGCCGGCCCAGCTGTCGGGCGGCCAGCAGCAGCGCGTCGCTCTGGCGCGTACGCTCGTGCTGCGTCCTCCGCTAGTTTTGTTCGACGAGCCGTTAAGTAACCTGGATGCGAAATTGCGCCAAATGCTGCGTATCGAAATTCGCCAGCTGCAGAAACGGATCGGATTCACCGCGATTTTCGTTACCCACGACCAGGAAGAGGCGATGGTGTTGTCCGACCGGATCGCGGTGATGAACAAAGGTCATATCGTCCAGCTGGATACGCCGGAGAACGTATACACCCGCCCGAGCGACTCCTTCGTGGCCGATTTTGTCGGCGATTCGAATCTGCTCGCGGTTCGGGAGCTAAGGACAACTAACAGTATCCCGGAAATTACGTTAGCCGGAGGGCAAAACATCAAAGCCGCCGATTCCGGAAGCCGGGAGTCGAGCAGTACAGTGATGATCCGCCCGGAAGCCGTCCGGCTGTTCGCGGCAAGCGACGGGCCGGGCGCTCTGCACGAGTCCGACAAGTTTAATCAGATTGCGGGGACCGTCCTGTATGTCCACTACACGGGGACATCGTATCTAATCGGACTGCAGGTCTCGGGATTGGACAAGCCGTTTCTGGTCAAGGCGCCGATGCACGGTGCGGAAGCGTCCCCCGTCGTGCGCGAAGGCGACTCCGTCCATGCGGTATGGCCGATCGCGTCCACTCTGCTGCTGTAAACGAAGGTGCAACGATCAATCATTTCATTTCATTGAAAACGGATATGAAACGGGAGGAATTACAATGACCGATCACAATACGCAAGCGCTCGTAATCGCTCAAGGGACGGACGCTTCTACGATGGACCCGTATGCCCATTCGGAGACAACTACGGCGAATATATTGCTGCAAGTATACGACGCTCTCGTCCGCCGAAACCCTTCCATGGACATCGAGCCTTGGCTGGCCGAGAGCTGGCAGGTGATCACCGATACCGTTATCGAATTCCGTCTTCGCGGCGGCGTAACGTTCCACAACGGCGAGAAGTTAGATGCGCAAACGGTGAAGTTCTCGCTGGAACGGATGGTCGATCCGCAGCGCGAGCCCAAGTTCCCGCCTTACGGCCGCTTTAACTCGATAGATCATGTCGACATCGTGGACGACCGGACGGTGCGCGTCGTCACGAATCGTCCCGATCCGAACCTGCTCGCGCAGCTGACCGGACTGATGATCATTCCGCCGCAGTATATAGCCGAGCATGGCGAAGCGCATTTCAGCCGCGTTCCGAACGGAACGGGACCGTACAAGTTCGTCCGCTGGGACAAGCCGGGCGCGACGGTCGAGCTGGAGGCGAATGACAGCTACTGGCGGGGAAGCCCGTCGGTGCACAAGCTGGTCTTCCAGGCCGTGCCGGACGGGAGCGACCGCGTGCAAGGCTTGCACGACGGCTCGATCCATCTGGCGGCCAACTTTCCTCCGCTGATGCGCAAGCAGGTGGAAGCCGATCCGGCGCTGTCGGTCGTGGGGACGCCGAGCGTAGGCGTGATTTATATGGGGATTAATACGCATCACCCGATATTGAAAAATAAAAAGCTGCGGCAGGCGATGGCGCATGCGATCGACGTCCGCGAGCTGATTCAGGAAGAGCTCAGCGGCTGCGGTTCTCCGCTGGCCGGTCCGGTGTATCCGCAAGCGTTCGGCGTCGATCCGAAAATCGCCCCTATCGCTTACGATCCCGCGCTTGCCAAGCAACTGCTCGCGGAAGCGGGGTATCCGGACGGGGTCGAGGTGAAGCTGGAAGTGCCGGACGGCCGGTTTACGCAGGATAAAGAGATCGCCCAAAGGATCGGGGAGCAACTCGCCAAGATCGGCATTCGCCTGCACGTCGATATTCAGCCGTGGCCGCAGTTTATTAGCCGGTTCCGCAATCATAAGTACGATCAGATGTATTATGTGGGCTGGGGCAATTCGACGTTTGATCCGGACGAAGTATACCGCAACGCCTACATTGCTCCCAATCCGTGGAACCCGACTGATTTTCACCATGACGACATGGCTGAGATGGTGATGGAGGCGAGCAACATTTTGGACGCGGAGCGCCGGAAGGAATTGTATCGGATGGCGTGTCTCATTTTCCGCGACGAGCTGCCCTGGATTCCGCTGTTCCAGCAATTCGACTTGTACGGCTTGAATAAAAAGTGGAACTGGAAGCCGCGCATGGACGAATACATCTACGTCTGCGACATTACGGCGGCCGAATAAGGCGTCCGTCCGCGGGCCCCGAAAGGGAAAGCCGTCTTTGGAGCGGGACTTCCTTTCGGGGGCGCTCCCCGGGAAGAACCTATATATTGGAGGGAACAGCTATGGCAGCGATCGACGGGATCGGCAAAATGTACATCGGCGGAGAATGGGTGGGGTCGTTGTCCGGCAAAACCCGTGAGATTACGAACCCGGCTACGGGCGAATGCATCGCCGTCGTGACGGAAGGCGGCCTTGAGGACGTGCGGCACGCGATCGAAACGGCCCGGCATACGTTTGACGAGACAGGGTGGCGGGATACTTCGTCACGGGAACGGGCGAGACTGTTATTTGCTTTGGCGGACAAAATCGAGCAGCATGTGGACGAGCTTGCACGGCTCGAGACGCTGAACAACGGGAAGCCGCTCGGGGAAGCCGAGTCGGACGTATCGAGCGCGGCCAGCTGCTTCCGCTATTACGCCGGATTGATTACGAAGCCCCACGGGCAAACATATGAGGTCCCTTATCCGATTCAAGCGATGGTCGTGCGGGAGCCGGTCGGGGTGTGCGGCCAGATCGTGCCGTGGAATTTCCCGCTGATGATGGCGGCCTGGAAGCTCGCACCGTGTCTCGGCGCCGGGAACGTAACCGTATTTAAGCCTTCGGAGCTAACGCCGCTGACGGCGATTCGGCTGTTCGAGCTGATCGAGGAAGTCGGATTTCCGAGAGGAGTCGCCAACCTCGTGCTGGGCGAAGGCCGGACGGTCGGCGCGGAGCTGGCCGCCAGCCACCTGGTGGACAAGGTCGCCTTTACCGGCGGTACGGAGACCGGACGTTCGGTCATGAGAGCGGCTGCTGGCAATATTAAGAAAGTGTCTTTGGAGCTGGGCGGCAAATCGCCCAATATCGTGTTTGCCGATGCGGACCCGTCCATCGTCGCGGAATACGTCATGTACGGCATCTATATCGGCTCCGGCCAAGTGTGCTCGGCAGGCTCCCGTCTGCTGATCCAGGACGAAATTTACGAAACGTTTATGCAAGAGCTGGTGGACCGGACGAAGCAAATTCGGGTAGGCAGCGGATTGGAGCTCGGGACGGAGATGGGCCCGCTCGTATCGCAAGCGCATATGGAGAAAGTGCTGTCCTATATCGAGATCGGACGCCAGGAAGGAGCGACCATTGCGGCAGGCGGCCGCCGGATGACGGAAGGGGAATACGCACGGGGTTTCTTCGTCGAGCCGACGATTCTGACCGATACGACGCCCGATATGCGGGTCGTGCAGGAAGAAATATTCGGACCGGTGCTCGTCGTCCAACGGTTTCGGGATGAGGAGGAAGCGATCCGCCTGGCCAACGGTACGGTATTCGGGCTGGCGGGAGCGGTGTTTACGAACGATGCGGCGCGCTCGATGCGGGTAGCGAGAAAGGTGCGCTCCGGCATTATGTGGGTGAACACGTACCATCCGACCTATAACGAAGCGCCGTGGGGTGGGTTCAAGCAAAGCGGCCTTGGCCGCGAGCTGGGTACGTTCGGACTGGACGAATATACGGAAGTGAAGCAAGTGAACATCAACATGGAGCTCAAACCTTTAGGATTTTACAAAGGCAAAGGGGAATAGGAGATATGGACACCAAGACGAGACGGTTTGTTTCGATACAAACTTCCGTTCCCGGTCCTAAGACGGCGGCTTTGCTGGAGCGGAGATCGGCTGCCGTGCCGAAAGGGGTAGGCAACAATACGCCGATCTTCGTCGACAAGGCGGAGGGAGCGTTACTTACCGATGTGGACGGCAACGTGTATCTCGATTTCGCCGGGGCGATCGGCACGATTAATGCCGGCCATTGTCCGCCGGAAGTGGTGCAGGCGATCCAAAGGCAGGCGGAAGCGTATATCCATACCTGCTTCCATGTTGCGATGTACGAGCCGTATGTGGAGTTGGCCGAGAAATTGGCGCTGCTTACGCCGGGACGGTTTCCGAAAAAAGCGATGTTTCTGAACAGCGGTGCGGAAGCGGTGGAAAATGCGGTCAAGATCGCCCGCAAATTTACGGGCCGCAGCGGGATCGTCTCCTTCTCCCGGGGGTTTCACGGCCGCACGCTGCTGAGCATGTCCCTGACGAGCAAGGTGAAGCCTTACAAGTTCGGGATGGGCCCGTTCGCGCCGGCTACGTACAAGGCGCAGTACCCGTATCCGCTCCATCGTCCGGCTGGAATGAGCGAAACCGACTATGCGCTACACTGCGTACGCCAGTTCGAGGACTTCCTGTACACGGAGGCGGCGCCCGAGGACGTCGCGGCGGTCATTATGGAGCCTGTGCAAGGCGAAGGCGGCTTTATCGTACCGCCTGCCGCATTCGTTCAAGGGATCTATGAGTTGTGCCGCAAACACGGCATATTGTTTATCGCCGATGAGATTCAGACCGGCTTCGGCCGGACGGGCGAGATGTTCGCCTCCACCCACTTCGGCATCGAACCGGATCTGATCACCCTGTCCAAGTCGATTGCGGCCGGCATGCCGATCAGCGCGGTCGTCGGCAGAGCGGACGTGATGGACGCCCCGAATCCCGGGGAAATCGGCGGCACGTACGGCGGCAGCCCGCTTGGCTGCGCGGCGGCGCTGGCCGTTCTAGAGCTGATGGAGCGCGACCGTCTGGTGGAACGTTCGCGCACAATTGGCGAAGCGATCCGGTCGTTCTTCTTATCGCTGCAGCAGCAAGTTCCGCTGATTGCCGACGTTCGCGGACTCGGGGCGATGTGCGCCGTGGAATTTATTCATCCGGATACGAAAGCTCCGGCCAAGGAGTTCGTCGCCGGGCTGACGAAAGCTTGCTGCGAAAACGGGGTCGTGCTCTTATCGGCAGGCGTCCACGGCAACGTCCTCCGCTTTCTGACGCCGCTTGTCATAACCGACGATCAGCTGCAGGCAGGTCTGGATATTATCGGGTCGCTGGTCCTGTCGCTGGCAGCGGCCGAATAAGGAACGGGGGAGAGAGCCGTGAAGCATTTGTACATGAACGGGGTATGGAAAGAGGCGTCGTCGTACGTCGAGCTCCGCTCCCCGTACTCGGGGGAGAAGATTGCCGACGTTGCGCAAGCGGACGAAGCGGACATCGGGGAAGCGATTCGCGCCGCTTCGGAAGCTGCGGCTGTGATGGCGGCGTTGCCCGCTTATCGGCGTTCCGCGATTTTGGAGAAAGCGGCCGCTTTGCTGGAGGAGCGCAAGGAGGAGATGGCCCGTCTGATCGCTTTCGAAGCGGCCAAGCCGATCCGCACCGCGCGTGGAGAGATCGCCCGGACGGTCCAGACGTATAAATTCGCCGCCATGGAGGCATGCCGCATTCATGGCGAGACCGTTCCTGTGGACGCGGCGCCGGGCGGGGAGGGACGGATCGCCTTTACGTTGCGCAAGCCGCTCGGCGTAGTCGGGGCGATCACTCCGTTTAACTTCCCGTTTAACCTCGTCGCCCACAAGGTCGGACCGGCGATTGCGGCGGGCAATACGGTCGTGCTGAAGCCGGCGGGGCAGACGCCGCTGTCGGCTCTGGCTCTTGCCGATGTGTTCGCAGAAGCGGGGCTTCCCGCGGGGGCGCTTAATATCGTTCCCGGCAAAGGCTCCATTGTCGGCGAGAAGCTGGTTCAAGATCCGCGGGTTGCCGCGATTACGTTCACTGGCAGCCCGGAGGTGGGAATCGCGATGAAGCAAAAGGCGGGTCTCAAGCGGGTCACCCTGGAGCTCGGCTCCAATTCCGGCTTGATTATCGACGCGACGGCGGACGTCACCCCGGAGCTGATCGACCGGTGTATCGTCGGAGCGTTTTCGTTCAGCGGACAGGTTTGCATTTCGATCCAGCGCATCTTCGTTCATGAGAGCAAGTACGCCGAGTTTGCCGGACGGTTCAAGGAAGCGGCGGAGAGGCTCGTCATCGGCGATCCTCTGGATGAGGCGACCGACCTGTCCGCGATGATCAGCGTCAAGGAAGCGGAGCGCATGCAAGCTTGGGTGGACAGCGCCGTTGCTGCAGGGGCCGTCGTATGGACCGGGGGACGGATGCTGGCGCCCGGGCTGTTCCCGCCGACCATCCTGACCGGAGTCCCGGGGGATGAGCCGGTCTCCTGTCAGGAAGTGTTCGGACCGCTGGTTACGCTGACTCCCTTCCGTGAGCTGGACGAAGCGATCGAAGCGATCAACGATTCCCGCTACGGCTTGCAGGCCGGCATCTACACCCGCGATATTCAAGCCGCGATGCGCGCTGCGGACCGGCTTGAGGTCGGCGGGGTGATGATTAACGATTTCCCGACGTTCCGTGTCGACAACATGCCGTACGGCGGCGTGAAGGAAAGCGGATTCGGCCGGGAAGGGGTCAAATACGCGGTCGAAGAAATGACGGAGCTGAAGCTGGTCTGCATCAAGCTGTAACTGACTGTAGCAGACGCGGACAAGATAAAGGGGGGATCGGATTGGCTTCCAATACAAGTATCATTATCCGGCTCGAGCTGGCCAAAACGCCGAGCTCCTTTGCGGCTATCGCCGAGGTGATCGGGCAAGCGGGCGGCGATATTGTCGCCGTCGACATGATTCATGCCGGCAAGGAAACGACCACGAGGGATATTACCGTGAATCTGGTGGGCGTTCTCGCCAAGGACATTACAGACCGGCTGCGGGATGTGCCGGGCGTTTCCTTGATCAACGTATCCGACCCGACTTTTCTGGCCCATCTGGGCGGGAAAATCGAGATGATGCCGAAGATGCCGATCAAGACGCGGGAAGATTTGTCCAAAGTGTATACGCCGGGTGTAGCGAAAGTGTGCATGGCGATTCACGACAATCCGTCCAGCGCGTTTTCGCTGACGATCAAGCGCAATACGGTAGCGGTCGTCACCGACGGAACGGCTGTGCTCGGCCTCGGGGACATCGGTCCGGAAGCGGCGATGCCGGTCATGGAGGGCAAGGCGATGCTGTTCAAGCAGCTTGCCGGAGTCGACGCCTTCCCGATCTCGCTCGCCTCCAAAGACACGGAGGAGCTCATCCGTACGATCAAGCTGCTGTCTCCGGCGTTCGGCGGCATCAATCTGGAAGATATTTCGTCGCCGCGCTGTTTCGAGATCGAGGAACGGTTGAAGCGGGAGCTGGATATCCCCGTCTTCCATGACGATCAGCATGGTACGGCCGTCGTTGTCCTGGCCGGGCTGTTGAATGCGCTCAAAATCGTCGGCAAGCCGGTGGACGGCATCCGCGTCGTCGTGACGGGGATCGGGGCGGCCGGAGCGGCGATCCTCAAGATGCTGCTGGCGGCGGGCGTCCGGGATGTGATCGCGGTTGACCGCGAAGGGGCTTTGTGCCGGGGAGAGTCTTATCCGAATCCGATGTGGACCTGGGTCGCGGAGCGAACGAATCCGCAGATGAAGCGAGGCGCTCTGTCGGACGTGATCGAAGGAGCGGACGTTTTTATCGGCGTTTCCCGCAAAGGGGTGCTGAAGGTCGAGGATATCCAAAAGATGGGCCGCGACCCGATCGTCTTTACGATGGCGAACCCCGAGCCGGAGATCGAGCCGGAGCTGGCCGAGCCGCATGTGCGGGTTCTGGCGACGGGTCGGAGCGATTATCCGAACCAGATCAACAACGTCCTTTGTTTCCCGGGCATGTTCCGGGGAGCGCTGGACTGCCGGGCCACGGTCATTAATGAGGAAATGAAGCTGGCCGCGGCTTGGGCGATCGCTTCCGCAGTCAGCGACAAAGAGCTGAACGACCAATACATCATTCCGAGCATCTTCAACGACAAGATCGTGCCGCTTATCCGCAAAGCGGTCATCCAGGCGGCGATCGAGACGAACGTAGCACGGAGAATCCCTCCCGAGTTCCGCGAGGACAACTAACGGCCGGCTGGAAGACTAAGCGTCGGGTTTGAAGAAAATGGTACAGCATGGAAAAAGGCTTCCCGACTACAATGGTCGGGGAGCTTTTATTGTGTTGGGTGTGAATGAGGCATCCGATTCGGCCGAAGTCACGTTAGGTGTGAGAATGCGGCATACGTCGAGCAAAATCACACTAGGTGCTGACTTTCCCATTCCCCGCCGAAGTCATCGAGCTAACGAACCCCATCGCTCTTATTACGGTAACCACCCTTGTTTGCTTATCTAACGAACTCCAGCGCTCTTATGGAGTAATAACGACGTAGAAATGTGCTCGAGAGGAGGAAATAACGTCTCTGGAATTCATTACCTTTTCAAATTGCAGCATATTGGCGTAATAAGGGTGGCTGAGTTCGTAAGCTGGCTGCAAGTGCAAGTACAAGTGCAAGTGTGCAATTTCAATACAAGATCCGCGAGGGCTTTCCGCTAACCACGATCAAGTGTTGGTTCTCCGCTAACTTCCAGGGTCTGATTCATTCATAAAATCATTCATTAAATACGGCAAAAGTTCGGTTTGGATATATTTACAATCCGGCATTTAGAAGGTATAGTAAAGGTGCACTCGATTTGAATACTCCGTAACATAATAAGAGACGTCGACATCAATTAGAAACAGATTAGGGCTGCAAACAAACAAACAAACAAACGAATGAGGTCTACCTGGTCGGTGTCAACGGGCGGCGGAAGATTTACAGCCCATTTAATGTGGGATATAATAAAACTTAAAAAGAAGTTATTGATACAATGTAACATAATGAGAGACAAAAGCCAGTCCGGAAAAACTTTTTGATCACATTGCGGATCGAGCACGGTTGTTCAGGGCCGATGTACGGCCCCCTAAAGGAGCGGAGCGAATGTTCGAGAAACTATTTGCATTAGACGGCAAAACAACTGTCGTTACGGGTGGCAACGGATATTTGGGAAGTTCGGTTGCAAGGGCGCTTGCGGAATTCGGGGCGACGGTAGTTGTGGCCGATCTGCAGAAGCGGGAGCTGGAGCATGAACGGATGCACGCCATCCCGTGCGACGTGTCAGACACCGACTCGATTCGTAGCCTGTTCCGGGAAGCGGACGCCGCATTCGGCCGGATCGACGTGTTGGTCAATTGCGCGACTTACGGCGCGGGTTACGGGACGCTCGGCACCGTGGAGCGGATGAGCGACGAGGATTGGCGGAAGGGGTTGGACGGAGCGGCCGGCACGGTGTTCCGCTGTACGCGCGAGGTGATCCCTTATATGGAGAAGGTGGGGCGCGGCAATATAATCAATTTTGCCTCCATGTACGGCGTCGTATCGCCGGACCCTTCCATCTACGGGGACAGCGGCGCGAACAATCCGGCCAACTATGGGGCGGGCAAAGCGGCTGTACTTCAGTTCACCCGCTACTGTGCGGCGCATCTGGCCGGCAAAGGGATTCGCGTCAACAGCGTGACGCCCGGGCCTTTCCCGAATCCGCATACCCAGCAAAACGAGCCTTTTCTGGAGAAGCTCGCCAAGAAGACGATGCTCGGCCGGGGCGGAACGGCGGAAGAGATTGCCGGACCGGTCGTCTTTCTCGCCTCCGACGCGTCGAGCTACATGACCGGAGCGAATATCGTCGTCGATGGCGGCTGGACCGCCTGGTAATCGGGCGGGGAATCCAGCGTCTTTTCACATAAGGATCACGTTCGGGGCTTTTGAAAGGTCAGGAGCCTCTCCAAAAACGATCATACTTAAACCGTCCAATAAAGGAGAAATTCGCTGTATGAACGAGAGTCGCATTCAAGCCATAGTCAACGCCAGACTGGTTACGCCCCGTTCCATCGTGGACAATGGGGTCGTGCTGATCGAGAACGGCCGGATCGCCGATTGCGGGCCGAGAGCAACTGTCACCCTACCGGAGGGAGCGGCGCTGATCGATGCCGGCAATCAATATGTCGGCCCTGGATTTATCGACATTCACTGCCATGGGGGAGGCGGCTTTTGGTCGTGGGAAGAGCCTTATTTGTTCGCGCTGTCCCATCTGAAGCACGGCACGACCGGCATTCTGCCGACGCTGGTTTACAACCAGAGCCGTGAAGAGATGGCGCAGGGGGTCCGCAACATTATGCAGGTCGGGGAACGGCCCTACAGCTCGGCGATCGTCGGCATTCATATGGAAGGCCCGTTCATCAATCCGAAGTACGGGGCGATTACTTCGCCGATCCGCCCGGTAGATCCCGAAGAATACGGAGAGCTGCTGGCGATCGCGGGCGATACGATCAAAGTATGGACGCTCGCTCCGGAGCTTCCGGGACAAGCCGATTTTGCGGACGCTGCCGCGCAGTACGGCATCAGCTTATCCGTCGGCCACTCCGAAGCCGATGCGGAGACGATCTTCTCGTTCGTCCGCAAAGGGCTGCAGATCGGCTGCCACTGTACGAACGCTTCGGGCACGACGCCGTCGCCCTCCCGTTTCGAGGGGACGCGGGAGGTCGGTGTGGACGAGGCGGTGCTCGTTCATGACGATATTTACGCGGAAGTCATTCCCGATGCGCACGGCATTCATGTGAGACCGCTGATGTGCAAACTGATCCATAAGACCAAGGGGACGGACCGTGTCATCATTATTACCGATGCGATCGACGAGGCCGGACTGCCGGGAACGGATGGCGGCGAATACGAGGACGTCCGGTTTATCGAAGGAGTGGGTCTGTCCGGCAGCAAGCTGACGATGGACCGGGCGGTCCGGAATATGATGCGCCATACCGGCGCGGGCTTGGTGGATGCGTTCATTATGGCTTCGCTGAATCCCGCCAAAGTGCTGAAGCTGGACCGCGAGATGGGAAGCCTGGAGAAAGGCAAGCTGGCCAATCTTGTGATCGTATCGGAAGCGATCGAGGTCGACCGGGTGATGCTGCGTGGCGTGATTGTGCAATAATTCGACTTCCTGGCAGGGGAACCGAGGTGCTCATGCACGTGATGGGAAAACGATCTGGTCTGCGATTCAGAAAACGACAAAAGCGGACGCCCGCGTACCTGCAATCAGGTAGGGAGCGTCCGCGTTGGGGTCGGGACAGCCGGGCTTGAGAGAACCCGGCTGCTCACGGCTGCGGAGACGGAGATTAGTCCATCGCCACTTTGATGACGACTTTCCGGACCTTGCTCGGTTCATCGACCGCTACACAAGGGCTATGGACGTCATGCGGCGCAAAAAATGCGAAGTAGCCGGCATCCAGCTTGAAGTAATTGCCGTTCGCGGAATACAGCGCATAATCGGAATCTTCCTTGTAAGCGGTCGTTTCTTCCGCCGTCTCGATTGGGGCATGTCCGAGCAGTTCCTCGCCCTCGACTACGATCTGGATATCCGCGTATTTGCGGTGCGCTTCCCAGATGCTGTCTTCCTTCCGTTTCGTCTCGTACTCCTGTACGATGGCGAACAAGTGCGGGCCGTCGATCTCATATTTGCCGAGCTCCAGCGTGTGCAGATCGTTGGCGTTCAGAAAGTCGATCGCTTGCTGGAACCGGGGGCTGATCGCTTTGTACGAGCCGAGCCGGGCAACTGAATCTAGTATCATGGCAATCTCTCCTTTTACAATCATGCGGCTGATCTGTCCGTACCTGATGAACGGCTTCGTGTTGTCGAAGTTCATTGTAGTTGGAACCGCCCGAGTTGTAAAGTTGTTTTCGGCTAAAACCGGCCGGAACGGAAGATTGCGATGAACAACCAGCCGAACATGATCAGAGCAAACCCGAAGCCAATCTCGATAACCGGAATTTTCCACAGCACCGTGTCCGGGTTGCCCATCGACAAAGCGATCATCAGACCGACCATGATGATGCAGAACGACAGCAGGACGATGCTGAACGAGATCCGGTTGACGATCCGGTCCATCTTCTTCATCATCCATTCCAGGTCGGGGGCGGTAACCTCAAGCCCGATCTTGCCCTTGCGCGCAAGCGTCATCAGGTCGCGCAGCCTCATCGGCAGCTCGTTCAGCATGTCCACATAATCGGGAATGTGGCGCAGCCAGGCGGAGGCTGCACGGCGGGGATCGAACCGCTCCAGCAGGAGGCGGCGTCCGAACGGCTCGGCGACATCGAAGATGCTGAACGACGGGTCGAGCGCGGTGACGACGCCCTCCATCGTCAGAAACGTTTTGCCGAGCAGCGTCAAATCCGCCGGGATGCGGATATTGTGCCGGAGCGCCAGGGCGAACAAGTCGTTGACGGCTTCGCCCATGCTGACCTCCTTCAGCGGCACTTTGTAATATTTGTCGCGCATCTCGTCGACATCGGCCCGCAGCTCTTGCAGATCGGTCTCGTCCGGCACGAGTCCCATCCGGAAAATCGCCCGAATGACGCCGCTTGTGCTCTGATTGCGCAGGGCGATGACAAACGAGGCGAAATGGTGCTTCATCTCCGGGGACAGCTTGCCGACCATGCCGAAGTCGAGGAGCGCCAGCTTGCCGTCCGGCAGCGCCAATACGTTACCCGGGTGTGGATCGCCGTGGAAGAAGCCGTCGATCAGTACTTGATGCAGAATCGCCGTCGCATACCGCTCCGCAAGCAGTTTCCGGTCGCAGCCCGCTTCCAGCAGACGCTGCTGGTCGGACAGCTTGATGCCGTCGACGAATTCCATCGTCAGCACTTTTTTGGAGGAAAGTTTGCGGTACACGCCGGGAATCCGGATATAACGCAGCTTGCTGCATATCGCCGCACATTTCTCCGTATTGCGCGCCTCGGCTTCGTAATCGAGCTCCTTCAGCAAAGCTTTGGCCATCTCCTCCACCATATCCGCGAGCCGGTAGGAACGGGCCCACTCCATCCGGTGCTCCGCCAGCTTGGCAAGCTCCATCAGGATGTCGAGGTCGGTCTCGATGGCCGTCCGGATATTGGGGCGCTGCACTTTGACTGCTACGGCGGCGCCGTCCGGCAGTAAGGCCCGGTATACTTGACCGATCGAAGCGGCGGCCATAGGGGTTTCCTCGAATTCTGCAAAAAGCCGGGAGAGCGAGGCTCCGAGCTCTTCCTCGATAATATGGGCCGCCTGCTCGAACGGAAACGGAGCGACCCGGTCCTGCAGCCGTTCCAGCTCGACGATCAGCTCGGGAGGTATCAGGTCGGGACGGGTGCTGGCGATCTGCCCCAGCTTCACGAAGGTCGGCCCGAGCTCTTCGAGAAACAGCCGGATTCGCTCCGAGAGCGTTTTGCCGGGCGACGGCTCCTGAGTCTTCCGGCGGAGATACGGCAGCGTTTCCGGCAGCCCCAGCTCTTTGGCCACATAACCGAAGCCGTTGCGAACGAACGCCCTGGCGATTTCCTGGTACCGGTGCAGATGCCTAAGCTTTTTCCCTACGTCCATGCGTTCCCTCCTTCCGATAAACTAAAACGAGCCGTAGGGCGCACAGGAGCAGCCCGCTCCGTCCGGGCTCGTCCGACCGCGGAATTGGCCTTGACCGAGCAGCCCGCGCTGCTCAGGCTCGTCCGGCCGCAGAATTGCCCGATGCTGCTGTGTGGATTAATATCCATCACTTTACGGATAAGCCCGCCCGGTCTTAAGACAGCTTAAGCTCCAGCGCGTCAAGCCTGCGCTCCAGCCGTTCCAGCTCCTCTTTGGTGGCATATCGGTCTTCTCCGAGCATCGATTGGACGCGGTCACGAATCATCGAGTCGGCTTTATCCCGCGCTTCCTCGCCTTTCTTCACCAATTCCTCGACGAATTCCTTCGATTCGGCCCGGCTCAGCTCGCCTTTTTTGACCCATTCTTCGGCCAGCTTTTCGATCTGCTCCTTGCTTGCGGCTGCGAGGCCGAACCCCAGGGAAACGGCTTTGTTCAGCATCTCTCTCATAGCGATCTTTCTCCTTTGGTTGTAATGTCGATAGATGCGGATAGTATGCCCCCGATCGCTGTAAACTATTTCCTTGTCCTGAGGGCGAAGGAACGGTTAGAAAAAATGTAAATTAATCATACAAAAATAACCAGTAATATCGTATAATTGACACATCCCCTATAGAATGAAGGGAGGCTTTACGATGACGCCTTTGGCGGCCAAAATTTTATTGGGCATGACGCTCGTCGCTTTATACTTCATATGGAAAATCGTGTTCAGAGATACGTTAAAGGGCGAAGCGGGCGCTTCGATGATTTTATTCGTCTGTCTCGCTCCGACGGCAGCGATGATCGGCATCGTCCTGCTGCTCTTCTTGGGCAGAATGCTGTATTATTTGATTTCCACTTCTTCCTTGTTCCACTTGTGACGCCTTGCAGCCATACCGCTGCCGTATGCGGACGCGGATAACTAACAATGATAAATCCCGCCAAGGGCTCGGACGGTCGTTCCGTGCCTGGACGGGATTCTTTTTTTTGCCGAAAGGAGAAGGAAGGGAGGGAAGCTGCTTCCTTCGGGTAAACAAATTCTCCGGAAGGTGGGGAGCAAGCTTGTAAGCTTCGAAGCAGCAGGTCCGATGACTAACGAATCGGATCGTGCTTATGGCTGAAAAACAACGTTATTCCAGACGTAACGAATCCGAGGATCGTTATCGAACCGGAAGTGGAAAAAACGATCCGATTTGCAGGGAATAACCATACAAGAGTTCGTTACAGCTTCAAACGTCCGCATTCGGCACTGATAACGAGTGCTGGGTTCGTTAGCGACCCACCGCATGCAGACAACACGACTGAGGCCGAGCGGCTGGGGCGAAGGTACCCATTCCCTTCCAACGTACAAACGTATGGGTTTTACACGTCAAAGGACCGTCCGGACGCTTTTCCGGACGGCTTTTCTTAATGGAGACAGGTTCCGCAAGGCCGTTCATCGTGGCGGGGCAGCTCGGTCTTGCTTGCCTGCTTATGGGCAAGAGGGGAACCGGATAAGAGCGGAGCGGATAGCAGTGGATAGCAGTGGATAGCAGTGGATAGTAGCGGAAATGCGTGGAAATGAGTGGTAAGAGGCGGATAAGAAGCAGGTAAGAGCGGTTTGCAGCTTTTATTTTGTTCGAAAATCCGCTTGGCCCCGTAATAAGAGAGGTTTGGAGCTACTAATATCGGTGAAAGGGTGCAGTCCCGACCCGTTGGCTGAAATAAGGGGTGCAAACCACCCCTATTCGTCCCAATCGTCCCCATTTGCCGAAAATAGAGGGAGGGTGCGAAAGACTTTTATTTTGTCATAGAGCCCGTACGCATTACGTTTTCGGCGAAACGAATGTGACCTGCGGGACCCTAGAGAGCAGCCCATCCCTACTGCATTGCCCGACCGCTATTGGATTAGCGAACGGCCTGAATTCGGCCAAGAGGCCGACTCGCCCGGTTCCAACCGCCGAATACAAGGTAGCGGCCGTGCGGTTGGGCCGAGCAGAGTAAGCGGCTCTCTCCGGCTGCCATTGCTTGGATCTGCCATCTTCCTGGCTTCTTTGCTTCGTTATTGAATTTCCCTCGAAATAGATGCAACGATGTCTCTAATTGTGCTACGATGCATCTAAGTCTTCAAGCTAACTTCTTTTTATAAAAATGAAAACATGAAATATCGCGACATTGCTGCAAAAACGGAAAAGACAGCGTTATCCGGCGAATGTGTCCGATGGATGAGGAGCCGTCAGGAAATGAGGCGTAAATGAAGATTTACAGCCCTTCCAAAGTCGGATATAATGATATTGTGGTTAATAATGGATACATAGTCTCATAATAAGAGACGTTAAAGACTGTTCATCCAGGAGAGGAAACGGATATGACAGAAGCGGATAGGACTGAAACCGATAGGACTTCAGGGGAAACGATCGATAGAACTTCAAGAGAAACGATCAATAAGACGACAAAGGATAAGATCGATAAGAACGCCAGCCGGCCGCTCGTCCGGCAAGCGCCCATACGGCTTGCCATGTTAGGGATGGTCGACGGCAACGGACACCCGTATTCGTGGAGCGCGATCTTTAACGGGTACGATCCGGAGGAGATGAAGCGGTGTCCATTTCCGGGAATCCCCGCTTATCTGGATAAAAAGTCGAAGCATTCGCTTCGGATCGGGGGAGCGCAAGTGACGCATATCTGGACGGACGACCCGGAGGATGCGGTACGCGTCGCGAAAGCGTCGCTTATTCCGAACGTGGCAAGCCGGCCGGAAGACGTCATCGGCAAGGTGGATGCGGTTATCGT
The DNA here is from genome assembly GCF_014705615.1 of Paenibacillus oceani. Lineage (GTDB taxonomy): Bacteria > Bacillota > Bacilli > Paenibacillales > NBRC-103111 > Paenibacillus_AB > Paenibacillus_AB oceani. The sequence continues at coordinate 48,402 of NZ_JACXJA010000040.1, read as the reverse complement.
CGCTACGGACAAAGGGCATGAGCATGTCGAGCGGTGCCGTCCGTTCGTCGAAGCGGGAATTCCCGTCTTCGTCGATAAGCCGCTTGTGGACAACGAGCACGACTTGCGTACATTCGCAAGCTGGATCGGGCAAGGGAAGCCGATCTTGTCCTCCAGCAGTATGCGCTACAGCAAGGAATTCGCACCGTACCGGAAATCGACGCACAATCTGGGCAAAGTCCGGTTCGCGACCATCACGACTCCGAAATCGTGGGAACGGTACGGCATTCACGCCTTGGAGGCGATCTATCCGATCTTCGGCCCGGGCTTCGTCTCAGTGCGCAATACCGGTACGGCGGAGCGGAATGTCGTGCATATCAAGCACGTCAGCGGAGCCGATATCGTCGTAGCGGCACACGCCGACATGTACGGATCGTTCGGGCTGCTACAGCTGTGCGGTACGGCGGAGCATGCGTTTGTCCCGTTTCAGGATACGTTTTATTCGTTCAAGGCGCAGTTGCAAAGCTTTATCGATTACTTACGGACGGGAATACGTCCGTTTCCGTTCTCGGAAACCGCCGAACTGATGAAGATGATTATAGCCGGCATTCGAAGCCGCGAGCAGGACGGACGCGAAATCGCGTTGTCGGAAATCGGTCCTGACTTACACGATTTACAGGAGGGTAAACGATGCCGGAAATGACCTTTTCGATGCGCCCTAGCCGGGTGCTGCAAAAGCTGAGGGCAGGAGAAGTCGTATATGCGACGAAGCTTAATCTGGGGGATGCCCGGGCGGCGGAAATTGCGGCGATGAGCGGCTTCGACTGCATCTGGACCGACATGGAGCATGTGCCGAACGACTGGTCGGTGATCGAGAAGCAAATTCTCGCAGCGAAGGCGCACGGCGTCGATACGCTCGTGCGGGTAGCCCGCGGCGGCTACAGCGATTACATCCGTCCGCTGGAGATGGATGCGGCCGGGATTATGGTGCCGCACATTATGAGCGCAGCCGATGCGAGAGAGGTGATCCGCAGCACGAAGTTCCATCCGCTCGGGCTGCGACCAGTCGACGGTGGCAATGCCGACGGAGGCTACTGCGCCCTTGGGCTTGCCGATTATTTGAAGCAGGCGAACGAGCAGCGGTTTAACCTTTTGCAGATTGAAGATGTGGAGCCTCTGGGAGAGCTTGAAGAAATTATCGCCCTGCCGGGGCTGGACATCATCTTCTTCGGACCCGGCGACTTCAGCCAATCGATCGGGGCGCCCGGCCAGATGAACCATCCGCTGCTGCTGGAGACGCGCAAGCGGATCGCCGAGCTCGCTGTGAAGCACGGCAAAATTGCCGGGACGGTCGGCTCTACGGGCAACTCCGCCGAGCTGATAGCTATGGGGTACCGTTTCATCAGCATCGGCGCGGATGTAGTCGCCCTGATGCAATATTACAAGTCGATCATGGGAGAGCTTCGCAACCAGAAGGTGGACAACGTCGCAAGCGTGTACGCCGGATTGTCGAAGGAGGCAACCACATGAGCGTTCTGCAATCGTTTTCGCTGGAAGGGAAAGTGGCGCTGGTTACCGGCGGGGCCGGACTGTACGGCCGGCAAATCGCGCTGGCGCTCGCTCAGGCGGGAGCGGCTACGAGCATGACCTCGCGCGACCGCGAACGGCTGCCGGAGCTGAAGGAAAGCTTCGCGGAGGATGGCGTGAGCATCTCCGCCTACTGTCTCGACCAGGAGCAGGAGAAGTCGATCCTGGAGCTGAGAGACAAACTGCTCGCAGACCACGGGCGGATCGATATTCTCGTAAACAATGCGGTAGCCCGTACGATGGGGCACTGGAACGATCCGCTGGAGACGTTCGACCAAAGCATGCGGATTAATGCGACGGGGCTGTTCGCCATTACCCGTGCCTTCGGGGACCGGATGGCCGAACAGGGCTCGGGTTCGATTATTAATATCGGCTCGATTCAGGGGATGGTCGGCGCAGACGCTTCGCTTTATAAAGATATGGGCTTCCACGGCTTCGTACCGGACTACTTTTTCCACAAAGGCGGGATGGTTAACTTCACTCGCTTTGCGGCCAGCTATTATGGTCCGAGCAATGTCCGCTGCAACTGCATCAGCCCGGGCGGGCTCGCTTCGCACCGTACGCCGGACGCGTTTATCGAGCGGTACAGCGAGCGGACGATGCTGGGCCGGATGGCGGGGAAGACCGACTTGATGGGCAGCGTCGTTTTTCTCGCTTCGGATGCATCTGCCTATATAACGGGCGCCAACCTGCCGGTAGACGGAGGATATACGGCGAAATAACGCCGGATTGGAAGAGGAAGAGAGAAGCGTTTGGCGGCTGTTAGACGCAGTCAGACACGGAGAGAAGCCGCAGCCCGCTGGCGAACAAAAAGGAGAATCACGATGGGGGAAACAAAACGCGCGACCGGCCAACCGAAGCTGACTCTCGGCACGGTGCAGCTCGGCCTGCCGTATGGTATTCATAACCGCGAAGGAATGCCTTCGGAGGAGCGCAGCTTCGGGATTTTGCGGGAAGCCTGGGAGGGCGGCGTCGTCTGCTACGATACGGCAGCTGCTTATGGGCAGTCGGAAGACGTGCTGGGTCGTTTTTTTGAAGGAAAACGTCCTACGATCGTCACGAAAATCCATCTGAATCCCGAGCCCGGAGCAAGCGGCGAACAAATTGGACGGGAGATGCGAAGCTGTATCGAACAATCGCTTTCCCGCCTGCGGATGAATTCGATCCCGGTCGTGATGCTGCACAATACCCGGATCATGGAGCACTTCGGCGATCAAGTGACGGCCGCTTTCCAGACGATGCTGAGCGAAGGGCTAATCGGCCGGGCGGGCATATCCGTCGCTACCAATACGGAGGAAGAGTACCGTTATTTGTCGGTGTATCTGGACCATCCCGCTTATGAAGCGATCCAGCTGCCGATGAGCGTTCTGGACCACCGTCCGGTTGTGAACGGCTGCTTGGGAAGACTTGCCGGAGCGGGGAAGACGGTTTATGTGCGCAGCGTGTTTTTGCAAGGACTTCTTTATATGAAGGAAGACGAAGTGCCGGATCATCTGCACGAAGCCAAGAGCCTGGTCCGGTTGCTGCAGGACCTTTCCGAAAATTACAGCGTATCGATTGCGCAAATGGCCGTCTCCTACATCCGTGACTTGGAGGGAGTGGACAGTCTCGTCATCGGAGCCGAGACGGCAGAGCAGGTCAAAGCGAATCTCGAGCTGATCGAAGGTCCGGCGCTGCCCGGCCGTTTGCGGGAGGAGATCGCGGAGCGGTTCCGCAGCGTTCCGGAATACGTGGTCACTCCACCCGTATGGAGGAAGTAGGCCGGAAGGCTGATGAGCGCGTACGGCAAGGTTCGGGTAACCATACGAAAGAAGACGGATTGTTCCAGCGTGCAAGCAGCAGCGGGGCAGTCCGTTTTTTAGGTCAATTGCCGCAACACGAAGTAACGTCCGTCTCTTTCCAGGAAGACTACCCTTTGCGGGCGGTTTTTTGATATAATATAATGTAACGCAATAAGAGACGGTACGAACGGCATTTGAAGCGGTACAGAAATGAGCTTTGGTACAAGCTGTAGCGTATCAAAAGTGATCTGTATCATGAAACGATGCCGGTACGAGACTAAGGAGACTATGCGATATGGACACGGAACCGAAAAAACCGCAAAAAGACGCCCCTTACTTTATGATCCAGTCCGTTGACCGGACGCTGATGATTTTGCAATGCTTCATCGAGGACCGCCGCCCGCTCGGCGTCAGCGAGATCGCCCGCAAGCTGGAGCTGAACAAAAGCGTGGTGCACCGGCTGATGCTGACGCTGCTGACGCACGGTTATTTGCAGCAGCTCAAAAATACCGATAAATATATGATCGGGCCGAAGGCGTTCGAGCTGGGATCGGTATTTACGAATTCGACGAATCTGGTCGACGAAGGGAAGAAAGTGCTGATCGAGCTGGTGGACCGGATCGGGTCTACCGCTCATTTGGCCATTCTCGAGAAAGACTCTGTGCTGTATCTGGTTAATGTAGAGCCGGATCATATGAAATATTTGTTTGGAGCGATCGGGCAGCGCAGACCCGTCTATAATACGGCGCTAGGCAAATGCTTGACGGCGTGGCTGCCTGAGCAGCAGCTGGACAAGGTGATGGAAGGGTGCAAGTTCGAGAAGCTGACGGATCATACGATTACGTCCATGGACGCATTCCGCAAAGAGCTGGAGCGGGTACGTCAAGTAGGCTTCGCGGTCGACAACGAGGAATCGAGCTACGGAATCCGCTGCTTCGCCGCGCCGATCCGCAATAAAGACGGCGATGTGATCGCCGCCATCAGCACGAGCGGGTATGGTGTCGCAGAGGAGAAAATTAACGAGCTCGGCATTACGGTTAAAAGTCTGGCTTCCCAGCTGTCCCGGCGTATCGGATATTTCGATAACTAGGACAGGCCGACCCTTGGATGCGGGTACGAGCGAACAGAGGTGTTGGAGATTGCCAGCACGTCGAATTCAGACTCCGGATCGGCTCTGACGCAGCGGCCCGTCCGCCAACAACAAACAAGCGACTCCGCCTTAGCAGGCCGGGTCGCTTGTCTAGTTTCCTATATTCCGTACGTCCGATCGATGACAGCTCCGCCCAAGCACACATCCCCATCGTAGAAAACGACGGCTTGTCCCGGCGTAACCGCCTTCTGCGGTTTGTCGAACTCGACCTCGCAGCGGCCTTCGCCCAGGAAGCGGACCGTCACGCCCTGATCGGGCTGACGGTACCGGAACTTCGCGGTGCAGGCGAGCGGAGCGTCCGGGAGGACCGGATGAATCCAGTTCAGGTCGGTCGCGGTGAGCCCCTTCGTGTACAGATGCGGGTCGGTCTCGCCCTGCACGACGTACAGTGCGTTGCTCTCGAGGTCTTTGCCCGCTACGAACCAGGGCTCGCCCGTGCCCGATCCGCCGATGCCGAGTCCTTGCCGCTGCCCGAGCGTGTAATACATCAGACCGTCGTGGCGGCCTTTCACCTCGTCGTCGTACGTGCGGATCTCCCCCGGCTTCGCCGGCAAGTATTGGCTCAGAAACTCCTTGAAGTTCCGTTCCCCGATGAAGCATACGCCGGTGCTGTCCTTTTTCTTGGCGGTGGCGAGCCCGGCCTCAAGCGCGATTTCCCGCACTTTCGGCTTCGGCAGATGCCCGATCGGGAACATCGCCTTGGCGAGCTGCTCCTGATTCAGCGCGTTCAGAAAGTACGTCTGATCCTTATTCGCATCGACGCCCCGGAGCAGCCGGTACGCTCCGTCCTTGCGCTCCACCCTCGCGTAATGCCCGGTGGCCAAATAGTCGGCGCCGAGCGAGATCGCTTTTTGCAGAAATTCGCCGAACTTGATTTCCCGGTTGCACATGACGTCGGGATTGGGCGTCCGGCCTTTGCGGTACTCATCGAGGAAATATTGGAACACTTTCTCCGAATACTGCTTCTCGAAGTTGACCGTATAAAACGGAATATCGATCTGGGCGCATACACGACGCACGTCCTCGGCGTCTTCTTCTGCGGTGCAGTGGCCGAACTCGTCGGTGTCGTCCCAGTTTTTCATAAAGATTCCGATCACGTCATAGCCTTGCTGCTTCAGCAGCAGCGCCGTAACGGACGAATCGACTCCGCCGGACATGCCGACGACGACTCTAGTATTCGCATGATTCGTAGCCATGTTGCCCCTACCTCTTTCTATAAGCAAATAGGCACACTGCGATCGAGGAACCGCAGTCACCCGGTTGTTCTCCTATATTACCATACAAAAGTGTTTAATTCGAAGAGGGATGACGGTTTGCCTTAGATGAGCGTTTCGTTTACCGACAAATTCGATCGAAATTAAAAACTTTTCATGAAGATGTCAAGGTTTTCGATACCATAACCGTTCTTTATATGTTAACATATAAATGATATTCGTAACAAAATGCAAGTTTTTTCCAAAGATTTGGTCAGTAGAAGCATTAATCCGCTTCCTGAACCGGCGGCGCAGCGCCGCATTTCCCCGGTCGTTCTTCCTGGAGTGACGACGATTCTCGTTTTTCCTCTTTTTCTTTAGATGAACACGTAAATCCAGTCCAATTATTGGCTATGCTATAATTCGGAAGCAATTTCCTTCTTGCAGCTGTTATTTACATAGTTGCTGGGCTAAGCACGTTTCCTTACGAAAGGCACGGAAAGACGTATCATCCGGATTGCCGAATAAGCAGGGGACTAACAACCGACGAATGAGGTGTCACCTTGAAAATATCGACAAAAGGCCGATACGGGCTCACCATCATGATGGAACTGGCCACCAGATTCGGCGAGGGACCTACATCTTTGAAAAGTATAGCGGAGAAGCATCAGCTGTCCGAGCATTACCTGGAGCAACTGATCGCGCCGCTTCGCAACGCCGGATTGGTGAAAAGCATCCGGGGCGCATACGGAGGGTACAATTTGTCGCGGATGCCGGATGAAATAACGGCGGGCGATATCATTCGCGTGTTGGAGGGGCCGATCAGCCCCGTCGATTTTACGGATGAGGACGATCCGGCTAAGCGGGATTTGTGGATTCGGATCAAAAACAGCATCGCCGAAGTGCTGGATTCGACCACGCTTGCCAGCTTGATTACGTTCCAGGACGAAGGCAAAAACGAAAATTACATGTTTTATATTTGATCGGGTGACCGTCGATGAGTCCGATTTATCTCGATCATGCAGCTACAACTCCGGTTCGGCCGGAAGTGCTGGAAGCGATGCTTCCTTATTATAAGGAAACGTTCGGCAACCCTTCCAGCCTTCATTCCTTCGGCCGGGAGAGCCGGATCGCCATAAGCCGTTCCCGCGATTCGATCGCAAGGCAGCTCGTCTGCTCGCCTGCCGAGCTGTTATTTACAGGCGGCGGCACCGAAAGCGACAATACGGCGCTGTTCGGGGCGGCCGAGCAGTACGGGACGAACCGCAAACATATTATCACTTCACAGGTTGAGCATCAAGCTGTCCTGCACGCCTGCGAACAGCTTGAGCGTAAAGGTTACGAGGTAACGTATATACCGGTCGACGAATCCGGACAGATCCGTCTGGAGGAGCTAATTGCGGCGATCAGGCCCGATACGTTTCTGATCAGCATCATGTATGGCAATAACGAAGTCGGAACGCTTCAGCCAATTCGCGAGATCGGGATGACCGCCCGCGAGCGGGGGATCGTATTCCATGTCGATGCGGTGCAGGCGCTAGGGCTGATGCCGCTGGACCTGTCCGATCTGCCGGTCGATCTGATGAGTTTCACCGCCCACAAAATTTATGGCCCCAAAGGGGTAGGCGCGCTGTACGTGTCCAAGCGGACGACGATCGCCCCTCTGCTGGTAGGCGGCTCTCAGGAGCGCAAACGGCGGGCGGGCACGGAAAACGTAGCCGGCATCGCCGGCTTTGCCAAAGCGGTGGAGATTGCGGTGCGGGAGCAGGAGAGCAACTTCCAACACGTCAGCCGCTTGCGGGCGCAAATGATCGAAATTTTGCGTTCGGAGCTCGGGAACGACGGCTTTATTGTAAACGGCCACGCTACTGAACGATTGCCCCACATTCTTAATGTAAGCTTCCCCGGTGCCGATACCGAAACGATGCTGATGAGCCTGGATCTGGAAGGGATCGCGGCAGCTAGCGGTTCGGCCTGCACGTCAGGCTCCCTGGAGCTTTCGCACGTCCTTCGCGCGATGCGCCTTCCGGAAGAAGTCAAACGTTCCGCAATCCGGTTTAGCTTCGGATTCTCGCAAAATATTGAACAAATCCGCGCCGCAGCGATAAAAGTTGCAACTATTTCGCGGCGAATTCGTAATAGTTTGTAAGGCAACTGATCCCCGTATAGTATGCTAGGAGGTGGGAAGGCGGCGATTGACTGTGCCGCTCCGATACAATGACCGACATCAGGAATAGACGTTCTCGACTGCAGCTTAGAATACGGGTAGCCTAGGACAACCTGCACTTTATGGAATGAAATTCCGAAGGTGCGTGCATGATATAGGTATGCTTTTAACCGGTTTTGCCGCAGGAGGGGACCGCCTGGTCCCCTTTAGGTAAAGCTTAGTGGATGGTGACGAAGCCAGCTTTCATTTTCAGGAGGGCACCACCTTGAGAAGAGCAAAAGACATCATGGGGCTTCCCGTACTCGATATCGAAGCGGGCAAGCAATTAGGCATAGCAAAAGATTTCCTGATCGATCGCGATTGGAATCTTCAAGGTGTACTGCTGGAATCGAAAAATTGGTTTGCTTCTCCCCGCTACATCGGATGGGAAGACATCGTATCGATCGGGACGGACGCCGTCACCGTGAAGGACGAGCAGGCTGTCCGCAGTATGGACGACTCCGGGTCCGAATGGGTCGCTTTGCTGGACGGCGGCTTCAAATTAAAGGGCCTGCCGGTCATCACGCTGGACGGGGAAAATCTCGGTTTGGTGGAAGATGTTTACTTTGGAGATAAAATGGATAAAAAGATAGTAGGTTATGAGTTGTCCGACGGTTTCATATCCGACATCAAAGAAGGGCGCAAGTGGCTGCCTTCTCCGCAATCGGCTACGATCGGGGAAGACGCTGTGATGGTGCCGGTCGGCTGCGTCGCACAAGAAACGCCATCATTTCATGAAATAGGGTGAGTATAATGCTGAGATGTCCGAACTGCAATTCAAAGGATATAGGGAAAATCGGCTCCCATCAGTTTTATTGCTGGAGCTGCTTTATCGAATTAACGGTAAACGGAGACAAAATGTCCGTCTACCAGGTAGAGGAAGACGGCACATTGAGTTCGCTGGACGACTTGTTCTTCGAGGAAGAAATGCCTGAAGTTCACGCTAACTAATCGCCGGCTGCAAGCCGCGCAGAAACAGCCCGTCCTTTCCGGACGGGTTTCCTGCATTTATATAGCCTTCGGCCGCCCATCGGGCGGTTTTTTCTTTTGAATGAAGTGCCCGGGGTTGTACATATACTGTAACGAGGAAAGGAGGCGCCAGCGGTGGATAAGTTTATGAAGAGCCGGACATTCGTCACATTGGTATACGTGCTGCTTGGACTGGTCATTTTGTTTTTGCTGCAGCAGATCAAACCGATCCTGTCGACCGCATTCGGGTTTTTAAAAGCGGTGCTTGCACCGTTTGTCATAGCGTTGATTATCTCTTACGTCCTGAATCCGATCGTCCGGCTGCTGAACGAACGAAAAGTGCCGCGTACAGCCGCAGTTTTACTCATCTACGCCGTGTTTATTACATCTGTCGTCGTCGTCGTGATGAATCTGACCCCGATGTTCGTCAAGCAGCTTGGCGAGCTGAACGAGCATATGCCGGAGCTGACCGTCCGTGCGCAAGGGTTGTTCGACGGCTTGAACGAAAACCGTCTGGTGCCCGAGAGCGTCCGCAACGGCATCAACAACGCGCTGTTAAAAGCGGAGGATGCGCTGTCGACATTTATATCGAACCTGGTCAATGGCATCGGCAGCACGATCAATACGCTGATGGTCGCTTTTATCGTCCCGTTCCTGGCCTTTTATATCCTCAAGGATTATCAACTGATCGAGAAAACCGTACTCGCCACCGTCCCGCGCACCCACCGCAAAAACGCGATCAAGCTGGTGATCGATATCGATACCGCTCTGGGTAATTACATACGGGGCCAGTTTCTCGTCTGCCTGCTCGTAGGTCTGTTCGCTTATCTCGGCTATTGGCTGATCGGAATGCCGTACGCGCTGCTGCTGGCCAGCATCGTGGCGGTATTTAACATTATTCCGTATCTCGGCCCTTTTTTCGGTGCGGCGCCGGCGATCATTATGGCCTCCACCGTATCGCTGAAAATGGTGCTGTTCGTCGTCCTGGTCAATTTTATTGTGCAAATACTGGAAGGAAATGTAATATCCCCGCAAGTCGTAGGGCGCACGCTGCATCTCCATCCGCTGCTGATCATCTTCGCGCTGCTCGTCGGAGGCAAGCTCGCCGGGATTATCGGCCTTATATTGGCCGTCCCGGTATTTGCCGTCCTGAAGGTAATCGTTCAGCACATCTTTATTTATTACGTGCAGCGCAAGCCCACGACGTAGCTTCGCGTAACGCCCTTATGCGGTGTCGGCTGCTGTTGCTGCTGCAATCAGGTGCGGCGCGCATATGCGGCATACAGCTCAGGACGGCGGTCCCGGAACGGAGCCACGCCCCCCTGGGTCCGGTTTTCCGTCAGCAGACCGAGATCGGCATCGCCGTAGACGAGACCGCCGCGGTTGCCGGAGCCGACCGCCAATATGCCGTCCGGAGGAAACGGTCTGTCACACGGAGCGAATACGCCTGCACGCGAGAAGCCGACATCGACCTGTTCGACGCCGGCCATGCTGCCGGCCAGTCCGCTTAACGCGACGTACAGCTGATTTTCGATCGCTCTCGCCTGGCTGCAGTTGCGCACCCGCCAATATCCCGCCGCCGCATCCGTATAGGAAGGGCAAAGAATGATGTCCGCTCCCCGATCCGCCACAATGCGCGAGCCTTCGGGGAATTCGATGTCATAGCAGATCTGAATCGCAATCTTGCCGATTTCGGTATCGTGAACTTCATATTGGTCGCCGGGCAGCAGAGGCCAGGCACGCTGCTCCTCGGGCGTCAAATGGTTCTTTTTATGCCGCTCGATCCGTCCGTCGGGGAAAAACAGGAACGCTTCGTTATAATACGCCTTGGATTCCGGGCCGGGGGCGGCAGACGATCCTTCCCGGTGAATATGGGTGCCCGCCAATATCATCATCCCGTACTCGCGGCTTAAATCCGTGAACCGGGTCATATATTCGTCCGTCCGCGCGTGCAAATATTCGCATGCCTCGGCGTTGGTCATCGCAGGGGCGAGGGATAGCAAGTGTCCGGTCAAATATTCGGGAAATACGATCAGCTTCGCCTGCTCGTCGCCGGCTTTGGTTATATAACGGCGGACATTCGCCCAGAACGCTTCACCGGAGCGAAGTCTGGACAGGCCGTATTGGACGGCCGCGATGCGGTTTGTTGGCAACATGTTGTTCCTCCTAGTCGGTGAGCTGCGGGTTTCTCCATTCAACCAGCACGGCTTTGTTCAGAGACTCTTCGTCCTCCAGATAACCGTCCAGCACTTGAACAGGTTTCAGCCCCTGGCGGATCATGAACGAGAGGACCAGATCCTTCCGCTCTCCTGCGGTGACTTGCCGGACGTAGTCCTCGGCGCTTATCGTATCCGCAACTTCATGGTAACCGGGGATTCGGCAGCCGGCCATGAACCGTTTCAGTCCGGAGCGGACGACAAGCGCTTTACGCGCCTCGTACAAGGCCGCGGCAATGCCCCGCGAACGGAAGGACGGTCTGACGCAAAGGTCGATTCCGTACAGGCTGTCGCCTTCGGGATCGTGGCTGCCGCGGATGTAGCCGTTATCGGACACTTCCTCCCACGTATGGGGCTCGCCGGTAAATCGGACGAGCAGCGATGTTGATGAACCGGCGATTTGGCCGTCGCATATCGCTACCATCGCACCGTCGGGGTACGTGGCGGCATGAGCGGCGATCTGCTCGGGTTTCCACCAGAGCTCTTCCGGAAAGGGGGGAGGGAACGCCTCGCGCTGGACCGTCAGCAAATCTTCATAATCGTTTATCGTATAAGTGCGAACCGAGATCGACATCCGCAAACGCCTCCCTATATAAGCAGAATAAACAACTTAGAATAATGCCTTGATCGACCTTAGCGGGTCGGTGACGAGCAGGTAAGCGACTCCGCCGCATTCGCGGAGCGTATAGTAGGCCAACTTGTGCGGTCGGAGCTGCACCGGTTCGACCGTGGACGGGATGCCGAGCATCTCCGCCATCATATCGGCGCGGAACGCGTGAAATCCGTGCGTGACCAGAATCGCCGTGCGCAGGTTATGCTCGTCCATCAGTATGCGGCTGTTTTGCAAATTTTCATAGGTGCTGCGGGACTGATCCTCTACGAGGATGGCGCTAGCAGGAATACCCTGCTGGACTAAATATTTTTTCATTGTCGCCGCTTCCGACGGCTCGCCGGGCAGACCGATTCCGCCCGTTGTTATGATGCGTGCAGCTTTTTTCTCATTCCAGAGGGCGACGGCGACGTCGAGCCGCTCTTTGAGGGCCGGACTCGGCTTGCCATTCCAGACGGCTGCTCCCAAGATGATCACCGTGTCGCTGTTTGCCCCTGCGGACGTTTTCCAAGTATGCAGAATGAGCCAGCTCATCCCGCCGAAATAAAGCGCGACCGCAAGCACGACCGACAGCAGCAGCCGGAGTATGTATCGGAGCGGGTTCCGTTTACGCTTTGGTATCCTCATTTCATATCCCCGCCATTGTCATAAGTATGTCTATTATACCCGGATTCGTCCCTGATCTAAAGTCCGGGAGGATGCTTATGCGAGGCCTTTGCAACAAAAAGCGATTTTGTGTCGAAATTGTGAAACTCGAGTCGCTGAACAACGTAATACATAGTGAACTTACAGCATCGATCAATATATGGGAAATGCTTGCAGAACTACAGGTGTTGTTTAGCTAGCTATGGTTAGACGGCACCGGCGCGGGGAGGGATCGGATGTGGAGCAACTGTTTTGGGCTTGTTTGGCTGGAGGAGCCTTGTTCGCCCTAGTAACCGTCATCTTCGGAGACCTGATCAGCAACGCGATCGACGGGGTGCTTGATTTCCTGTCGATCGACGGCTTGTGGAAGATTCGCCCGATGGTGCTCGTTAGCTGGATTACTTCATTTGGCGGGGCCGGACTTTTACTTGCTCATTACACCGCACTCGGGTCGCTATGGGTAGTCGTTATCGCGCTGGCTGCCGCAATCGGTCTGAGCATTCTGATCTTCGTCGCTTATGTCCGGCCGATGGAAAACAGCGAAAACTCCACAGCTTTCTCGATCCGCGAGCTGTCCGGTCTTATCGGCGAAGTGCTTGTGCCGATCCCGCCCAGAGGATACGGCGAAGTGCTGCTAAAGGTAGGCGCCGGACGGACCAACCAGATCGCAGCCAGCTTCGACGGGAATACGCTTGCGGCCGGGGAAAGGGTAGTCGTCGTTGAGGTCCGGGACGATACGTTGTTCGTATCCCGGCTGGACGATGCGCTCAATGGGGAATAACCCGTAATCAGAGAGGAGAGATTGGATGGAATTTTCAGAAGCTTTGGTCATTCCGGCGATAGTCATCGGCGTAATTGTCGTGCTCGGGCTGGCGTTTTGGGCCAGGTACAAGACGGTTAGCCCGGATGAGGCGATGATTGTAACGGGATCGTTTTTGGGAAGCAAAAATGTGCTCACAGACGATTCGGGACGGCGAATCAAAATCGTACGCGGAGGCGGAGCTTTTATCCTGCCGATTTTCCAGAAAGCGGAGTTCTTATCGTTACTGTCGCTTAAGCTGGACGTATCCACCCCGGAAGTGTATACCGAACAAGGCGTGCCGGTTATGACGGACGCGGTGGCGATCATCAAGATCGGCAGTGTGGTCGAAGACGTCGCTACGGCGGCGGAGCAATTCATGGGCAAGCCGACCGAGGCGCTGAAGGGAGAAGCGCAGGAAGTGCTGGAAGGGCATCTCCGCTCCATTCTCGGCTCGATGACGGTCGAGGAAGTGTACCGGAACCGCGACAAGTTCGCCCAGGAGGTTCAAGGCGTAGCGGCAAAAGATTTGAAAAAGATGGGGCTGCAGATCGTTTCGTTCACGATCAAGGACGTGCGCGACAAGCACGGTTATCTGGACTCGCTCGGGAAGCCGCGGATCGCCGCGGTGAAGCGCGACGCCGAGATTGCCGAAGCCCAGGCGGTGCGGGATTCCCGGATTCAGAAGGCGAAAGCCGAAGAGGATGGGATGAAGGCTGAGCTTTTGCGGGATACGAACATTGCCGAAGCAGCCAAGGAGAAAGAGCTGAAGACGGCCGCGTTTAAGAAAGACCAGGATATGGCCAAGGCCGAAGCCGACCAAGCCTATCACATCCAGGAAGCGCGTTCGAAACAAAGCGTCGTCGAAGAGCAGATGCAGGTGGAACTGGTCCGTAAAGAGCGGGAAATCGACCTTGAGGCGAAAGAGATTTTGCGCCGCGAGAAGCAGTACGATGCGGAAGTGAAAAAGAAGGCGGACGCCGACCGTTACGCCGTCGAGCAGGCGGCCGAGGCGGATAAGGCGAAGCGTATTCGCGAAGCCGATGCGCTGCAGTACAAGATCGAAGCGGAGGCGAGGGCGAACGCCGAGCAGAAGCGTCTCGAAGGTTTGGCGATCGCCGATGCGGAACGGGCGAAAGGGACGGCTGAGGCGGAAGTGATCCGTCTGCGCGGTCTGGCCGAGGCGGAAGCGAAGCAGAAGCTGGCTGAAGCGTTCGAGAAGTTCGGCGAAGCAGCGGTTCTCGATATTATCGTGAAAATGCTTCCGGAGCTCGCCGGTAAAGTGGCGCAGCCAATTAGCTCGATCGACAAGCTGACGGTCGTCGACACCGGCAACGGGGAAGGCGCCGCACGCTTGAGCAACTATGTGACCTCGCTTATGGCGACGGCACCGGAGATGCTGAAGAGCGTGTCGGGCATCGACCTCGACAAGTTGGTCAAAGGCTTCACCAGCAAGCTATCGGGAGGCGCCGGCGTTGCGAGTGGCGCAGCCGTCGGCCCCGCGCCGGCCAAACCGTCGGATTCTGATCCGACTCGCGAATAATACCGTCCTGACGTGCATAGAAGCCGTGACTATCCAGTCGCGGCTTTTTATTATGCGCACGCAAACGAATCGAATCTGCCTGCGTGGGAAAGCTAATCTCTAAAAGGCGGGGCGGAGGGGACACGACATGAGGCGGAACGGAGCAGCAGCTCAAGCGATAGCCGGGATCAAGGTGCTGGTAATCGCCGGCAGCATTGGTCTGATTGCGGCATTAACCGGATGCGGCGGAGAGAAAAAAGCCAAGGAGGAGCAAAGCAAGCAGCAGCAAACCCAGCAGCCGAGCGTTATCGACCAGGAGCTTAAGAAACAGTTTCAGATGTATAAGGAACTGCAGCAATATGAGCAGGAACAGCAGAAAAAGCTGGAGAAAGCCGAGAAGGAAGCGCAGAAAAAAGAAAAAGAATCCGCAAAAAAATCGGGAGAGAATAGCAAAGGCAGCGGCGGCGGAGAGGGAGACGAGAACGAATAACGTCCCTCTGCGCGACAGCGGCCGGCCGTGCTTGCAACCGCTGGTCACTCGACGCCGCTGTCGATTTTGCGCAAATACTGCTTGGGGGTGCAGCCGTTAAACCGTTTGAACAGCTCATAAAAATGAGCCATGTTCTCGATGCCGACCGCCCGGGCAATTTCCGTCACATTCTGGCTGCTCGTCACGAGCAGCCGTTCCGCCTTGGCGATCCGCTTCCGGTTGACGTAATCCGTAAACGAGGAGCCCATCGCTTTTTTGAAATATTTGGAGAAGTAAAAGTAGCTCATTCCTGCGAGATGGCTAACCCGTTCCATATCGATTTTCTCCGACAGATGGTTGTCCACATGTTCGAGAATCGGCTTCATGACGCCCGGATCGACCAGATCGTGCGCCTGCAGCAGTCCTCTCGTATCCCCGCGCAGCAGCGTCAGCAGCAGATGCTTGATATGCATGCTGGCCGCAATCTCATAACCGGTCGATTTGCCCATAATCTCGTCATGAATCCGTTCGATGATGCGCCCGAGCTCCCGGCGGACGTTCTCGTTCTCCCGGAACATATAGTTCAAGTCCTCCAGCGGGTGGTGTACTTCAGAGAAATGTCGGTAGTATCTCATCATCGCCGGATCGAAGTAAGCTTCCAGATCGACGTGGAGCACGATATAGACAAGCCCTTCCTCGCTATAGGGACGGCCGCGGTGCAGTTGGGACGATCCGATCACCACCACGTCGCCCGGATGGAGCAGATACGGGCGGTTCGGCGTATGGATTTCGTGGATGCCCTTCTGGACGAGAATGAACTCCACTTCTTTATGATAGTGCCAGCGCACGTTCTGAAGCTGCTCCTGGGTAGCCGCAACCGCCGGCTTCGGTCTCGGGCGGCCCGGCTGCTCGAATTTCCATACCTTGATGCACAGCACCGGATTCTGATAATGGATCGGCTCTTTATAAATTTCCATAGGGGCGGCACCTGCTTTGCGGGACATGACAAAATTGGATACAAAGCCGACAAATGACGGCATATACGTCCTATCCCAAACATTGTATTGTTGGTTCATGAACAAGTCAGAGTAATGTCTGGCCTTGTACTGCTTATGAATCCATTATACACGAAATGGGGAGAGGGAAAGCCATGAAAGTAGCAATCGTCGGCTGCGGCGGCCTAGGCAACGTCCATGCCAGCAGCTATGCGAAAGTTCCCGGCGTAACCGTAGTCGGAGTATGCGATATTCAGCCGGATCTCATGGAGAACATGGCCAAGCGCACAGGCGCGACCGCCTATACGTCATTTGACGAGATGCTCGAGAAGTCGGGCTGCGAAGTTGTAAGCGTCACCTTGCCGAGCTATCTGCACAAGGAGTATTCGATTCGTGCGGCTAATGCGGGCAAACACGTTATTTGCGAAAAACCGATCGCGCTGAACCTGGAAGACGCGGCGGAGATGATAAGCGTCTGCGAGAAAAACGGCGTGCGGCTGTTTATCGGACATGTCGTCCGTTTCTTCCCGGAGTATGTGCAGATGAGAAATAAAATCAACGACGGTTCCCTCGGCCGGATCGGCGTCGCTCACGCGAAGCGGATCGGCGGACATCCCGGAGACCGCCGTCCGTGGTTCGCCGAGGATGAGAAAAGCGGCGGCGTCGTCATCGACCTAATGATTCACGACCTCGACTTTTTCCGCTGGTCGCTTGGCGAAGTGCGTTCGGTATACGGACTTCGCACCGTCGAAGGCAATGTGGACTACGCTTCCGCCACGCTTGTATTCGAGAGCGGCGCAGTAGCGAACGTGGAAGCGCACTGGGGCTACCCGGGACCGTTCACGACCGCAGCTGAAATTGCGGGCAGCAAAGGGATTATCCGCAGCGACAGCTCGCAAACCAAATCGGTGCAGGTGCGTAAAGCGGCTGCAAAAGACGCAAGCGGACCGTTTGTGGAAGTCCCGCAAAGCCCGGGCTTCACGAATCCGTTCGAGAAGGAAATCCATCACTATATCGATTGCATCCGCGAAAACCGCGAGCCGATCGTAACGGCCCAGGATGCGTACAAGGCGCTTGAGATCGGTCTTGCCGTGATGGAATCGGTCCGCACCGGTCAAGCCGTAGTGTTCAATAAAGGGGAGGGATCGCGATGAGCAAGCTTAAAGTGGGCATGATCAGCTTTGCGCACGGACATGCGTTCTCCTATCTCCATGCGCTGCTCGCCTTGCCGGAAGTAGAGCTCGTCGGTATCGCCGACGAAGTCAAAAGCCGTGTGGAAGGCGTCGTAACCAAACACGGGATCGCTTATTACGAAGATTACCGAGATTTGCTGGCTATCTCTGATATGGACGCGGTTGTCATCTGCTCCGAGAACGCGTTCCACGCCCAACAGACAATTGATTCGGCGAACGCCAAAAAACACGTAATCTGCGAAAAGCCGCTTGGCATTTCCGTTGCCGAGATGGAGCGGATGATCGCAGCTTGCAGCGACAACGGCGTACAGCTGATGACCGCATTCCCTTGCCGCTACTTGCCTGCGGTGATTAACGCCAAGCAAGCGGTCGACCGTGGCGAGATCGGCGAGATTATCGCGATCAAAGGGACGAACCGCGGCTCGATGCCGGGCAGATGGTTCGTCGAGCCCGAGCTTTCCGGCGGCGGCGCGCTGCTCGATCATACCGTACACGTGATGGACTTGATGAACTGGTTCACCGGCTCCAAAGTGAACGAAGTGTACGCGTATGCCGCAACGCTGTTCCATGAAGAACTGAAGGTAGACGACGCGGGAATGATCCATGTCAAATTCGACAACGGCGCGTTCGGCGTACTCGATACAAGCTGGTCGCGTTCCAAGACGTTCCCGACCTGGGGTGACGTAACGATGGAAATCATCGGCACCAAGGGTACGATCTCGGTAGACAGCTTCGCTCAGAAAACCGAGCTGTACAGCGACGATGTCGGCAGAGGGCAATATTTGTACTGGGGCGATTCGATGGACCACTACATGGTCAAGTCGTTCGTAGACGCTCTGATCGAAGGCAAGGCGTCTCCGATCAGCGGCGAGGACGGCCTTCGCTCCGCCGAGGTTGCGCTGGCCGGATACGAGTCCGTCAAGAGCGGTCAGCCGGTTAAGCTGTCTTAAATGAAATGAAATTGTAAGAAAAAAGCACGATAGCCCGGCGCCCTGAGGGGTACCGGGCTTTTTTTTGCGTTTCATCCGTCGTCAGCCTCATAGACAGCGGGGGAGAATCGCACTATAATCACCGTTATGATTGAATCGGCGGCAGGGACGTCCGGTCATTCCTGAACGTCTGCGTGCACGGGACCGATCAGGTCGTCGTCCTCTTTGTTGTCCCGTACCGTCTTCTGCAGTACGAAGGAGGACATCGTCAGAAACAAGGCGCATACCGCATAATACCCTTGCACGGACAACGGCTGATTCAAATTGTAGATGCCGACGAACATGGCAATCAGCGCCGTGGCGAAAGCGGCCCAGGACAAAAACGTAAACGCTCCGGAGTTCCGTTTCTTGCCCGCGTCTGCATCTTCCTGGTTGTCCCGGATCGTCTTTTGCAGGACAAAAGCGGACATCGTCAAGTATAAGGCGGCGACTGCGTAGTAACCTTTGACGGACAACGGTTCCTCTAATGTATAGATACCGATAAACATAGCCAGAAACGCACAAGCGAACGATGCCCAGGATAAAAAAGAGAAAGCGGTTGTATTTCTTCTTCTAATCATACGAATACACCTCGATTTGTAAGATGGGCGCCGGATAGGGTCCTGAAGCTTTTTGTCGCTCGTCATTGCTGTTGCATCACGTCCTAGCACCTGATCCTAATCTTAGACGGTGAAGCCGCAAGCGAGAAGTACTAACTTTCCATAGTACCGGGCTTCTGCCTGCAGCCGGAACGAAGCGTCGGGTGCCGAGTAAGCGAAGCAAAAGCAAATCCGGGAGAAGTGGGTACAATAAAAAAAAAGAAGACCGCTATACGAGCGTTAGCAAGGAAGGGAGTTCTTGCCGTGTCCATTTCGCATGAATCCGGAGTCATCGACGCCATCCGGCAGCAGCATCGGAGAAGCTCCAAGGCGCTGATCGCCAAAAGGGCGATCCTTATTTTTCTCGGTGCGGCGTCCGTATCGGTAGGGCTTGAAATTTTTCTCGTCCCGAACAACATTATCGACGGCGGGGTCGTCGGCATTTCCATTATAAGCAAGTATTTGACGGGACTGCCGCTTGGCCTGTTTCTCACTTTGCTGAACTTGCCGTTTCTGTTTATCGGCTACAAATCGATCGGGAAAACGTTTGCTTTATCGACCTTGTACGGAGTTCTTGTGATGTCGGCAGGGACAACGCTGCTGCACCCGGTGGAGCCTCTCACGATGGACCCGCTGCTGGCGGCCGTGTTCGGGGGGATCATCGTTGGAATCGGCGTCGGCCTCGTCATCCGGGCCGGCGGGTCGCTGGACGGTACGGAGATCGTAGCGATATTGCTTTACAAAAGATCGCCGTTTTCCGTCGGGCAAATCGTCATGTTTTTTAACTTTTTCATACTCGGCAGCGCGGGCTTTGTCTTCGGCTGGGACCGTGCGATGTATTCGCTGATCGCTTATTACATCGCCTTCAAGATGATCGACATTGTGATGGCCGGTTTCGACGAATCGAAGTCGGTCTGGATCATCAGCGACAAGTACCGGGAGCTGGGGGATGCGCTGCTCGACCGGCTTGGTCGCGGAGTTACGTACTTAAGAGGGGAAGGCGCCTATACCGGCGACGACAAGCAGGTTATCTTCTGCGTGATTACGAGGCTGGAGGAGGCCAAGCTGAAAGCGATCGTCGAGGAGATCGATTCGGGGGCTTTTCTTGCCGTAGGCAATATTCACGACGTCATGGGCGGGCAGTTCAAGAAGAAGGACATTCACTAGCACAGGGCGGCAAAACCCGCGAACCATTTGACAAGCGAGGGGCGGGGCTATAAAATTAAGGGATGAATGCGGTTCAAAAAAACGGCATATCGCTTAACGCCATGACGAAACGAGTAAGCCATCGCCCTTGATCCAGAGAGAAAGCTCCGGGTCGGACGCTCCTCATGTGTCCGGCAGCGCGCTGCAAGAGCTTTTATGAAGAAGGATGGCCGAACGCTACTTCGGAGCGTGGATGAACTCCACCGGTACGGAACCGTTATTTTCCGGCACAAGGCGATTGCGGGCTGTTTGCGCTGCGGCCGATTCGAGCGGCGTTTCCCGGGAGGGAGGCGTTATCTACGAAGGACGGTCAGAAGCGGACACTTGCAATAACCAGGGTGGTACCGCGAGAGAAGACCTCGTCCCTGAATTTTCAGGGGCGATTTTTGTTTTTTTACCCCCACTATCGAATATGGAGGCATGGAACCCGATGAAAGCAAGTGAAATACGCGGGAAGTGGCTGGAGTTTTTTGCGGAGAAAGGACATAAGATTGAGCCGAGCGCGTCGCTTGTGCCTCACAACGACCCGTCTCTGCTCTGGATCAATGCGGGGATGGCGCCACTGAAGCCGTATTTCGACGGCAGGGTCGTACCGGAAAATCCGCGGATCGCCAACTCGCAAAAATGTATCCGTACCAACGATATCGAAAATGTCGGCAAGACGCGCCGCCACCATACGATGTTCGAGATGCTCGGCAATTTCTCGATCGGGGACTATTTCAAAGAAGAGACGATCACCTGGGCGTGGGAGTTTCTGACCGACAAGAAATGGATCGGCTTCGATCCGGACCGATTGTCCGTAACCGTATATCCGGAAGATACGGAAGCCTACGAGTTCTGGAACAAAAAAATCGGCATTCCGGAAAACCGTATCTACAAGCTGGAGGAAAACTTCTGGGATATCGGCGAAGGCCCTTGCGGTCCTTGTACGGAAATCTTCTATGACCGCGGCGACAAATACGGCGACCTGAACGATCCCGAATGCTGGCCGGGCGGAGAGAACGAGCGGTTCCTCGAAGTGTGGAATCTCGTATTCTCGCAGTTCAACCATAACAAGGACGGCAGCTACACGCCGCTGCCGAACAAAAATATCGATACCGGAGCGGGACTCGAGCGGTTCGCCTCGATTTTGCAGGACGTCGACTCGAACTTCGATACCGATCTGTTCCAGCCGATTATCCAGAAGACGAGCGCCATCGCCGGTGTGACGTATCATACGAATGAAGAGCATGACATAGCGCTGAAGGTCATCGCCGACCATATCCGTACTGTCGTATTCTCCGTAGGGGACGGCGTGCTTCCTTCCAACGAAGGCCGCGGCTACATTATCCGCCGCTTGCTGCGCCGCGCCGTGCGTTACGGGAAGTCGCTCGGCATCGACAAGCCGTTCCTGTATGAGCTGACGCCGGTCGTCGGCGAGATTATGGGCGCTTATTATCCCGAGGTGGTCGAGAAGCGGGAATTTATCGAGAAAGTGATCCGGAACGAGGAGGAGCGCTTCCACGAGACGTTGTCCGACGGTCTCGATATGCTATCGTCGATTATCGCCGGGCTGAAGAAGGAAGGCGGTACGGTAGTCGGCGGCGAGGACGCGTTCCGTCTGTACGACACGTACGGCTTCCCGTTTGACCTGACCGAGGATTTCGCGGCGGAGAACGGCTTTACCGTCGACCGGGCCGGATTCGACAGCGAGATGGAGGCTCAGCGCAGTCGTGCGCGTTCGGCACGTCAGGAGACGGACAGCATGAAGGTGCAGGGCGGTCCGCTCACCGATTTTACGGTTAAAACCGAGTTTGTTGGATATACTGATCTGGTAACAAGTGCTAATATTA
This sequence comes from Paenibacillus oceani, assembly GCF_014705615.1. Taxonomy (GTDB): domain Bacteria; phylum Bacillota; class Bacilli; order Paenibacillales; family NBRC-103111; genus Paenibacillus_AB; species Paenibacillus_AB oceani. The sequence continues at coordinate 26,483 of NZ_JACXJA010000040.1, read as the reverse complement.
TTGCAATTGTAAGCGGCGATTCGTTCGTCGACATGGCCGGCAGCGGCGAAGTATGCCAGGTGCTGCTCGACCGCACCCCGTTTTATGCGGAGAGCGGCGGACAAGTCAGCGACCGCGGTACGATTACCGGCGCCCAGCTCGAGGCTTCCGTCGAGGACGTTTGGAAAGCTCCGCACGGCCAGACCGTCCATACGGTGAAAGTCGCGAACGGGACGCTTCGCAAGGGAGATACGGTGCAGGCCGCAGTCGAATCCGGCAAGCGCGACGATATCGTCAAAAATCATACGGCGACGCATCTGCTGCACAAGGCGCTCAAGGAAACGCTCGGCGACCATGTCAATCAGGCGGGCTCGCTGGTCGAGCCGGACCGTCTGCGCTTCGACTTCTCCCATTTCGGCAGCATCAGCGCCGAAGAGCTGACCCGCATCGAAGAACGGGTGAACGAGCAGATCTGGAGACAAACGTCCGTCGATATCGAGTCCAAGCCGATTGCCGAAGCGAAAGCGATGGGCGCGATGGCGCTGTTCGGCGAGAAATACGGCGACGTCGTCCGCGTCGTGCAAGTCGGCGAATACAGCATCGAGCTGTGCGGGGGCTGCCACGTGCGGAATACGGCCGAAATCGGCCTGTTCAAGATCGTCAGCGAAAGCGGCATAGGCTCGGGTGTCCGCCGGATCGAAGCGGTAACCGGACGTAGCGCTTATCTGTACCTGGACGGCCAGCTTCAGCTGCTTCGGGAAGCGGCGTCGCTGCTGAAGTCGAATGTGCCGGACGTGCCGAAGCGGGTCGAAGCGATGCTCGGCCAGATCAAGGAGCTGGGCCGCGAGAACGAGTCGCTGCGCGGCAAGCTGAGCGCGATCGAAGCCGGTTCTTTGACAGACAGCGCCAAGCAGGTCGGAGGCGTCACGCTGCTCGCCGCCAAGGTGGATGCAGGCGACATGGACTCCTTGCGCACGATCGTTGACCAGATGAAGGTAAAGCTCGGCTCTGCGGTTATCGTCGTCGGCGCAGTCAGCGACGGCAAGGTGAATCTCGTAGCGGCCGTTACCCCGGATCTGGTGCAGCAGGGCTTCCATGCCGGCAAGCTGGTGAAGGAAGCGGCTTCCCGCTGCGGAGGCGGCGGAGGCGGTCGTCCGGACATGGCCCAGGCTGGAGGCAAAGACCCTTCCAAGCTGGACGAGGCATTGCAGGCGGTCGAATCGCTTGTTGCCGAGCAGGCGGCGAAGTAACGGACGTACGCGCCCCGCAGCCGGAGTCAGATGCGAACAAGCTGTGAATTTTTAGCCGGTCCGACAGGAATTTTAAGTACGGTGGCGAATAAATAGATGTAGAGCGCATACTAAATATTTACAATAGGTATCCGAGTGATGCGTTTCAGCAATAAGGGGGGGTGTTCTGGTAATGAATCCGATGGACAAAACGATGAAGTTCGATGTCAAAGCCGAAGGCGTGGAAACATCGCCGAAGGAGGTCCTTCTGGCCGTGTATGACGCCTTGCAGGAGAAAGGGTACAATCCGATCAATCAAATCGTCGGTTATTTGTTATCCGGCGACCCTGCGTTCATACCCCGGCACAACAACGCAAGAAGCCTGATCCGCAAAAGGGAACGGGACGAACTGATCGAGGAGCTGGTCCGTTTCTATTTGCAGCACCATAAATGACCGTCGGCCGGTGGACATTTTCCATCGGCTTCCGTGCATATGTGCGGTGCGCGGTGTGCCCGGCTTATAGCGGGGCGCGAAGCTGCGCATCCCGGCCCGGAAGCCTGAATCCGGCCGATGCGACCGACGGGAGTACAGTATGGGCCGAATTATGGGACTCGATTACGGCGACAAGACGATCGGCGTTGCGGTAAGCGACGAATTCGGCTGGACGGCGCAAGGCGTCGAGGTGATCCGGCGGAAGAAGCCGGAGGACGATCTGAACCGGCTGCGGCAGTTGGCGGACGAATACGCCGTCTCCGGGTTCGTCGTAGGTCTGCCGAAAAACATGAACAACACGATCGGGCCGCGCGGAGAGCTGTGCATCGCTTTCTCCGAGGTTTTACAGGAAGCGTTCGGGCTTCCCGTCACGATGTGGGACGAACGGTTATCAACCGTATCGGCGCAGCGGACTTTGATCGAAGCCGACGTCAGCCGCAAGAAGCGCAAGCAGGTTATCGACAAGATGGCGGCAGCTATCATTTTACAAAACTATTTGGACTCCAATTCGAAAAGGTGAGGTGTGCGTTATGGCCAAGGAAGAGCTGAACATGGAAGAACCGGAGATCATCTACATCCCCGACGAGGAAGGCAACGAAGAAGAATTCGAGGTGATCATGAAATTTGAGGTCGAGTCCGGCCAATTCCAAGGCAACAAGTACATGATGGTTGTACCTGTCGAATCGGATGATTCCGGAGAAGAGACGGATGAGGTGTACGCCTTCCGTTATGAAGAAGACGGCGACGATCTCCAGCTGTACACGATCGACAACGAGCAGGAGTGGGACGAAGTGGAAGAGACGTTCAACACGCTGGTCGCCGAGATGGAGCAAGAGGAGCAATCATGAGCGCAGCAGATTATGGGCAGCCGGAACAGCTTCGGCTGCTTCGCGATACGTACGGGGATGAGATCGTCCTGTTCGACGAGCAGGACGAATCGGTCGCCCACCGGATTGTAGTGGAGTTTCGGTATAACGGGACGGTGTATGCGGTCCTGCAGTCGGATGAGCTCCGCAAAGAGAAGGAAATAGCCATATTTAAAGTTTCCGTGCCCGACGAGGGCGAGCCCGAGCTGGAGACGATCGAGGATGACGACGAATGGGAAACCGTATCGGAGCTGTATGACGAGATGACTTTCCCAAGCGGAGAACGGCCCTGATTCGGGCAAGCGGAAGACTGGAGATCCGGGCGGGTGACACCGCTCTTTTTTTTCGCGTAAAACATCAAATAGCCTGAAACGGGAAGACATATGGGAGAGGAACCTATTGAAACGAATTGCACTGATCATACTGGGCAGCATGCTGCTTGTGCTTATCCTGGCCGGGGCGGGAACGGCGCTGTATGTGTCCAATGCGCTCAAGCCGGTCGAAGCCGGGGATAAGGAAGTACGCATTCAGGTGGAAGCGGGACTCGGCTCCGGACAGATCGCCAATCTGCTGGAACGCAGCGGGCTGATTCGGGACGCCAAAGTGTTTCGCTATTACTTGATCTACAAAAAAGAAGGCGGCCGGTTCCAGGCGGGGGAGTACGACATGAAGCCGGGGATGGCGCTGGACGATATTATCGCCAAGCTGAACGCCGGCGATACGGTCAAGGAAGAGCTGGTGCGGGTTACGATTCCCGAAGGGCTGACGGTTCCGCAGATCGCGGACAAGCTGGCCGTGCATCCGGGCTTTGACCGCCAAGCGTTTCTCGACTTGATGAGCGGCACAGAGCTGAGCGCGGTCAAGCGGATTGCCGATATTCCGGAGGACGCCCGGATTCGTTACCGGCTGGAAGGTTATTTGTTCCCGGAAACGTATGAACTGAAAAAGGAATTGACGACAAAAGATATCGTGATGCGGCTCACATCGGAGCTGGAACGCAAGCTCGGTGATTTACCGCCGGACTGGCCGGACAAGCTGAAGGAGCGCGGACTTACGTTCCATCAGCTAATGACCGTCGCCTCGATGATCGAACGCGAAGTCGTGCTGGAAGAGGAAAGACCGATCGTCGCCAGCGTCATCTACAACCGGATGAAGATCGGGATGAAGCTGCAGATCGATGCGACCGTGCAGTATGCGCTCGATAAGCCGAAGGAACGGCTGTTCGAGAAAGATCTGCTCGTAGACAGTCCTTATAATACTTATAAAATAACCGCTTTGCCGCCGGGGCCGATCGCAAGTCCGAGCCTGAGCTCGATTCGTGCGGCGCTTTATCCGGCAGATACGAAATATATGTTTTATGTCACGAAGTATGACGGCGCACAGGAGCATAACTTCGCTGAGACTTACGATCAGCATCTGAAAAACATATCGGAGAGCAGGAAGAGGTGACCCTGAAGGTATGAGCGAAGAAATAACTCAACGCCCGGAAGGGCGGACGGAAGCGGGTTTCCGCAAGCCGGAGCTGCTGGTGAGCGCAGGCTCGCCGGAGGAGATTGCAGCATTGATTGAGGCGGGGGCCGATGCGGTTCATATCGGGGATATGCGGTTCGGCATGCGGCTGGCGGGAGATATTCCCGAGGAACGGATCGCGGATGCGATCCGGCTCGCCCACGATAAGGGAGCGAAGGCTTATGTCGTCTGCAACGGCATATTGCACAACGATGTGCTGCCGGAGCTGCCCGGCTTTTTGAAATGTATTGCCGATGCCGGGGCAGACGGTCTCGTATTCGGGGACCCGGCCGTGCTGATCGCGAGGAGACAGGCGGGAGTCAATATTCCGCTGCATTGGAGCACGGAAATGACGACGACAAATTATAAAACCGCCAACTACTGGGTAACCAAAGGGGCGAGACGCGTCTTTTTGGCCCGCGAGCTCAACATGGACGAAGTGGTCGAGATGGCGCAGAAGGTGCAGGCCGAGGTGCAGGTTCAAGTGCACGGCATGACGAATATTTATCATTCCAAACGGACGCTGCTGTCCAACTACTGGGAGCATCAGGGACACAGTCCGGAGGGCGAAGCGCTGGATGCGGAGCGCAATCTGTTTCTGATCGAGCACGAGCGCAAGGAAGAGAAATTTCCGGTGTACGAGGACCGGAGCGGCACGCATGTGATGAGCTCGGACGACTTGTGCATGCTGGAGAGCTTGCACGAGCTTATGGAGGCCGGCATCGACAGCTTCCGGATCGAGGGGCTGCTGAAGCCGCTCCCGTATAACGAAGCGGTCGTCCGCGCTTACCGGAAGGCGATCGACGCTTATGCGGCCGACCCGGAAGGTTACGTCTTCCAGGAAGAGTGGCTGGACGAGGTGCGCGCGCTGCAGCAGCCCGACCGGGAGCTTTCGTTCGGATTTTTCTATAAGGAGCAAGTCTATTGATCGATCAGGCAAGCCGAAAGCCGGCACGATACAAAAACGAGGTGGACGTCCAATGGAAGTAGTGCTGGAACCGAATGTTATAACAAAGCTGAAGCCGGGGCAAAAGCCGGAGCTGCTCGCGCCCGGCGGCAGCCTCGAGAAGCTCAAGTTCGCGATCCACTACGGCGCGGACGCCGTGTATATCGGGGGACAAAAGTACGGTTTGCGGTCAAACGCGGACAATTTTACGTTCGAGGAAATGCGGGAAGCCGTCGAATTTGCCGACCGTTACGGAGCGAAAGTATTCGTCGCCGCCAACATCTATGCGCATAACGAGGATATTGCGGGGATCGAGGATTATTTGCGGAATTTGCAGGAGGCCGGCATTGCCGCGATCATCGTCGCCGACCCGGCGATTATCGAGACGTGCAAGCGCGTGGCGCCGAAGCTGGAGATCCATCTCAGCACGCAGCAGTCGACCGTGAACTGGCAGGCGGTGCAGTTCTGGGTGGAGGAAGGCGTTCACCGGGTCGTGCTCGCCCGGGAGACGACGTTTGAAGAAATTCACGAAATTAAGCGCAATGTGGACGTCGAGATCGAGACTTTTATCCACGGGGCGATGTGCAGTTCGTATTCAGGGCGGTGCGTGTTGTCCAATCATTTTACCGACCGGGATTCGAACCGCGGCGGCTGCTGCCAGTCGTGCCGGTGGAAGTACGATTTGTTCGAGGAAGGCGAGGCGGAGATCGGACAGCTCGTCTCCGAGGAAGAGGCGGTCGGCCGGTTCAAGGAAGGGATGACCGGCACTCCGCTGTTCCGGGGAGAAGATCCGTTCATGATGAGCGCCAAAGATTTGTGCATGATCGAGCATATCCCGGATATGATCCGCTCCGGCGTCGAGAGCTTTAAGATCGAGGGACGGATGAAGAGTATCCATTACGTAGCGACGGTCGTGAATGCGTATCGGCAGGCGATCGACGCGTATTATGCCGATCCGGACAATTATCAACTGCAGGAGCAATGGCTGCAGGAAATTTACAAAGCGGCGAACCGGCCGCTGAACACGGGATTTTTCTATGACGCTCCCGGGCATGAGGATCATATTTTCGGACCGGAAGACAAGCGGATCGACTACGATTTTGCCGGTCTGGTCGTCGATTACGACGAAACGTCCGGAGTGGCGACCGTGCAGCAGCGCAATCATTTCAAGCCGGGACAGGACGTCGAATTTTTTGGTCCCGGGGGGACATTTTTCAAGATGAAGGTCGGAACCTTGACCGACGAGGAAGGCCGGGAGCTCGACGCGGCCCGTCATCCGCTGCAGCGGGTGAAGTTCCAAGTCGATCAGCCGGTCAAGCCGATGGATATGATGCGCAAGCAGGTAGGGAAGAAGAAGTAGCCTTCGGACCGGCGGGGTCAGCTCGAACCTGACGAGCCTTCCAGGTTCCCGGGCTTACCGGGTATCGCCGGGCTTTGCCGGGGCAGGCGGTCCGACCTGACGTGCGGGAACAGTTCCACAGTGTGCGGTATCCGAGCGGCAGTTGGCCGAATCGTACAGGCGCAGGTGTATAAGCCCCTCTGTAACCACGAACCAAGTGGGGACGAAGGGGCTTTGTTAACGTTAAAGAATTTTTAAGTTTACTAAAGCGCCAGCACCCGCACAGGGGCAAACCGCCTTAGCCGAGTTCGTGCAATCCATGCAACACAAATAAAGAGAGCTTTCGCTCTCCGGATTAACTGGCAAGTACCCGCTTGATCAGCTTAATGTCCGCGTCGTGCTCCTGGATTTGTTTTTGCAGCTCGGTCAGCGGGGATTGCAGCTCCGATGTGCTCGCGGCCTGTTCTTCGATGAAGCCCAGCTTGCGTTTCACATCGGCGATTTCCCGCTCGTTCACGGCAAGCTTCGCTTCTACGGTATCGAATCGGCTGTTCATCTCGCTCTTGACGGACTGCAGTTCGGCTTTAACGGACAAAACGTCGCTCTTCACGGTCTGCAGCTCGTTTTTAATCGACAATACGTCGTCCTTCACGGTCTGCAGCTCATGCTTAATCGACTTAACGTCGTCCTTCATAGACATCATCTCGGATAAAATCTTCTGAAGCAATTGCTCGCTCATCACTATACCCCCTGATCTACTAATCGGAGTCCAATCTACTACTGTTAGTATACCAGATTTCCAGACTTTGGGAAGAAAAAGAAGTGATTTCATCGAAGCGCGCCGGATGCCGTTTGTCCGCCCGCCTCTTTGTCGATACTTGATCGTAACGACGAAGAGAGCGAAAGAAGGCGGATGTCGGGATGCACAATATGCGGCAGCAGCGAAGAATATGGTTCGGATTACTCGCGATCACAGTGGTGATGGCCGCTTTGATCGGCCGGCTCGGCTGGATTCAGGTGATCGATGCGGGTAGTTTCTCGCGGCGTGAAATCGATCTGATCGGCAATTCGGTAGCCCAGCGCGAGTACGGAATCGAGCTGGACAGCGGGCGCGGGCATTTTGTCGACCGCAGCGGCCGGCCGCTGACCGGGGAACAGGTGAAGGCGCTCGTCGTATTTCCGGTGAAACGGACGGAAGAGGAGAACGAGGCGGCGTTGAACGGAATTCCTTCGATACTGGGGGCGGATCGCGAGGTATGGCGGGAATTTTACAGCCGGCCGGCGGTGCCGAAAATGTGGAGCGATCCGGTCACGGGGCAGCCTGTGCCGCTGTCGGACGGACAAATAAACCGGATCGCGAAGCTGCCCGTTCCGGGTCTCGAAGTGATGCACACCGTCCGGCGTTACCCGGCGGATGCGGTGGCGAAACATCTGATCGGTTTTATCGGCGAAAATCCGGAGCGGATCGGAGCGCTGTATGCGAAGCAGCTGTCGCGCGGCAGCTTGTCCTTGTCGAGCCGGATCGGCGCAGCGGGGCTGGAGAAGACGATGGAGACGTATCTCCAGGGCGCCGGCAAAACGTCGGTCAGCTTGTTCACGGATGGTTTGAACCGGCCGCTGGCCGGGCTTGACGTCAGGCTCATCCGCCCGAATAACCCGTATTATCCGCTGCAGATTGGTACGACGATCGACCGGGACGTGCAGGAGGGCGTTGAGCGTATTTTGGAGAAAGCGGGGATCGCCTCCGGCAGCGCGGTCGTGCTCGATGCGGACAACGCCGACGTTATTGCGATGGCAAGCCGTCCGGATTTCGATCCGTACCGGATCGTTAGCGGGGACGCCAGTTGGGGGAACAAGGCGCTGAAGGCGGTCACGCCGGGCTCGGTGTTCAAAACGGTAGTGGCTGCCGCCGCACTGGAGGAAGGAGTCGTCCAGCCCGGAGAAACGTTCGAATGCAGCGGCTCTTTCGGCAAATACGGCTTGAAATGCTGGCTGCACGGCGGCCATGGCACCCTCACGTTCGAGGAGGCTTATGCGCAGTCATGCAATGTCGTGTTCGCCAAGGTGATGCAGCGGCTCAGCGGTGCAAAGCTGCAGGAGACGGCGCAGCGGCTCGGACTGGAGCTGCAGGTCGGCTGGCATACGGAAGGGAAGGGAGCGTCCGGCTGGAGTCAGTTCGACGGAGAAGAACGGGGACAAATATTCGACGGGCGCAAGCCGTCGGAAGATGAAGGGATACGCGTCCAGACGGCGATCGGGCAAAGGGACGTGCTCGTGTCCCCGCTGCAGGCGGCGAATCTCGTGGTTACCTTGCTCCATGGCGGTGAAGTTCAAAGCCCGAGAGTCGTCCGGGACATCCGCTTTCGGACAGGGGCGATTGTGCAATCATTTCCGGAGCGGAATGCGGAGGTGCTGGCGGACGGCATCTCGAAGCGGACAGCGGATAAGGTAACGTCCTGGATGCGGCAGGTCGTTCTGAGCGGCACGGGCACGCCGCTGAAGCAGGCGAAATGGAACGTGGCCGGCAAGTCGGGTACAGCCCAGACGACGGCGGCGGGACAAGCCGCGGTCCATCAATGGTTTGTCGGCTACGGGCCGATCGAGCGCCCGAAATATGCGGTGGCGGTTGTCGCTTTGAACGAGCCGGAGAACGGCGCAAACCGCGCGATCCGGGCGTTCCGGGAAATCATGGATCTGCTGGAGCGGCAATGAGAATCGGCGCTTGCCCGGGGGCAAACGAACAGGAAGGGATTCGGGCACCGGCATACGATATAGCGATATCCGTACCGGTACTGCCTTTTGCAGATGAATTCCGCGGCATATCGGATAGGCTCGTCTTCCGCTAACGAAGGCTTCGACGACATCGGACGTGACGATGGCTTCGTCAGAAACTTTTAGAGGAGGGATCATGATGGAACGAACACAACAAGAGGAGGGAACTGAAGCGATCCATGCGGCGCCGGCGCCGGCCGAGGAGAACGCTGCCGAGACGGAGAATACGGCGGCGGTCGTTGCCGCGACGGTTCAGCCGGCTTCCGCCAGTGAAGAGGAAAAGGCTGTCATCTCGCGGCAAATAGCCAGCAAATGGGTAAAAAACTCTGTCCTTCAGCAAGATCCGAGGGTTTCGCAGCATATCCCCGAAACCCGTTTTTTTTCGCCTGCCAACGTGTCTACGATGTTGTCCCGGTACGGCAAGGTTGTGCTAAAGCCGGTCGTGGGCACAGGCGGAGTCGGTGTCATAATGGTGATCAGGACGGGAGCCGGCTACACGATCCGGCATAAACGGAAAGTGACGAGATGCCGGAACTTCCGCAGCATGATGGCCGCGATCGGAGCGATCCGCAGGCGGCGTTCTTATCTGGTGCAGCGCGGGATCAGTCTCGCCAGCATCCGGGGACGGCCGATCGATTACCGGGTCAAGGTGGTAAAGCAGAATCACGTATGGGTGACCCGGGCGATGGTGGGGCGGCTCGCGAACCCCGGATTTTTCGTCACCAACTTGTGCCGTGGCGGAACCATGCTTTCGTCGACGGAAGGCATCCGGCGTTCATTGCCGAAAGCAGCCGTCCGCCGCAAAAAGCAGGAGATGCGCAATGTGACCCGGATCAGCACACAGCTGCTCGAGCGGCATTTTCCCGGCGTGGGACAGCTCGGCTTCGATTACGGGTTCGACCGTTCCGGCAAGCTATGGATATTCGAAGTGAATACAAGGCCGCATTAAGACAACGTTGCATGGCGGAAAGCCCGCACGGTTCCGCCGGAGGGACACGATCTGTGGGAAAGCCCGGAAGGTGTGTCGCTCCAAATAAGGCTGTCCTAATAGTGCCCGCATGGGGTGGCATAGAACGTCCCGGCTTCCAAACGAAAGGACCTCAACTTTCACGTCAACGTGGAGGCTGAGGTCCTTTTCTCGAGGGAAACGGTTCCGGGTAAGCTCATAAAATCGAAAGATGACTTTGGAAACAGCCGCTTTTCCGGAAGTCGGATCAACGGTATCACTCCGCATAGTAATAAAACCTTCCCGGGTCAGCAGGAAGGCTTATAGCGGGAGAGCGGAGCGTTCGTCGCCCGTCGCCGTTGCGGACAGAGCGAGCCGCCTTGCTTCCCGGAACGGCATCAGAAAGCATCTCCGGGCGGCTTCCTCGCCGTAGACCTGACGGATCACGGCTTTGCCCGGCTTAATATTTACTTCGAGCAGCCATAGGCAGCCCGAGCGGTCTATCGCAAAATCAAGCCCCAGATCGGCTAACCTTCTGCCGTAGCGTTCCTCCAGGTAAGGCGGAATATAAACCGACAGCTCGCACAGCTTCTCCATCAGGGCATCCGCCTTGTCCGACGGAAATAGCCGGTTCAAGTAAGCTGCGACTTCGTGGGCGCGCCCGCCGCTTTTGAGATTGGACGTAATGCTGTTGGCCGATCCTTCGCGTATGGCCATGCCGGACGTCTCCCATTGTCCTGTCCCGTCTTTCTGCATGAGTACGCGGACGTCGAATACCCGCCCCTCCGGATTGCGGATATCGATCCAGCGCTGGAGCAAGTACCCTCCTTTGCGCCTGGCCCGGCGCAGGGCGGCACGGATCGTGCCCGGACCGCCGCTTAAGGCGGGTTTGCGGTTTTCATGCAGACGATAAGCGGACCCGGTGCAGCATAATTTGAGAATGCCGATTCCACCTTTGCCGTTGATCGGTTTGATCATGATTGCTTCATGCTCGCGGGCATAGGCGATCGCGTCGTCGACCGAGTCCATCGGTTTCGTAGGCAGCAGATGAGAAGCGAGAAGCGGGGATGCGAGCAGATGATTCTGGATGGTCCATTTGTTGCCGAGTCCGTGGCCCGTAAATTGGATACGGGTACGGTTCTTGACGCGGAATACTTGCCGGTTGGTCAAGGGAGTCGTGTAATACCCCAGATCGATAGCCACAGGCGGGTGCGCGGCCGACTGCTTTCGCCAAGGCGACCGGCCTTGCCGGACGTATCCGGTGACCGTACCGCGCTCCACATGCACCCCTGCGGGAGTAAACAGAATAACGCCGGAAAATCCGGCATCGAGCGCAGCGTCGGCATGCCGGGAAAACCGGCCCGGCGATCCGATTTTGTGAGTCATAAGGCCGAGAAGATGTGGATTCATTGCGTATCACCCGCTAACGTTTGCTTGATCCCAATCAGCATATGCCGGCGGCGATCCAAGGTGCGAATAACGGGCGGCACGGAAGGCTTTGAATCCAGGCGGTTTAAGTCCGGGCGTATTCGTGAACAATGGATTACCGTAACACCATTTTGTTGCCACGTGGAGGAGTCGACAGATGAGGACAAATCAATGGGCGCTGCCGGCGCTCGGGCTGTTTCTGCTAGCTGCAGGGACAGGCTGTGCAGCGAAGCAGGCGGCCGGGAGAACTGACTCCGGCGAACCGGACAACGCTGTTCGCGCTGCGATTATAAACACCAAAGGCAAAACGATCGGCTCCGCGCTGCTCACGCCGGAGAAAGAGGGCGTGCGCATCCGTCTCGAGGTGAAAGGACTTGCCCCCGGACCGCACGGCTATCATATTCACGAGACGGGGCGCTGCGAAGCTCCGGGTTTTACCACCGCGGGAGCCCACTTTAATCCCGGAGGCAAAAAGCACGGTCTGCAAAATCCGGAAGGGCCGCACGCCGGCGATTTGCCGAACTTAAACGTAGCTTCCGACGGGACGGCGAAGGCCGATTGGATTGCAGACGGCGTAACGCTGACGAAGGGCGAGCCGAATTCGCTGCTCAAAGAGGGCGGCACCTCGATCGTCATCCACGAAGCGCCGGACGACGGGGTAACGGACCCGTCGGGAAACTCGGGGGCGCGCGTCGCATGCGGGATCATCCCCTGATTGTGCGGGACGATCGTCGCAAACGGCTTTGGCTAATTAGACCGCATATCAGCCGCTATGCCACTACGATTTTTGGCACTTAAGTGGAAGGCCGCTGCCGATGCGGTCTTTTTTCTGTTACACTGGCAATAGAGGCAACGCTATCAGCGATAGATGGAGAGGAAGCGAACGATGCGTTTATTGGGCGGAGTGGACATAGGCGGAACGAAATGCGCCGTCAGTATCGGCAGGGAGACGGAGGCGGGGATCGATATTTTAGGGAAAATCGGCTTTCCGACCCCGGCTTCCCCGGGCGAGACGATGGAACGATTGGGGGAGGCGATGGCGGAGCTGATCGACCGGACGGGCGGAGAGGGCCCGGAAGCGATCGGCATCAGCTGCGGAGGTCCACTGGACAGCCGGGCGGGGTTTATCTTGTCGCCGCCCAATCTGCCGGGATGGGACCGGATCGACTGCGTCACTCCGCTGAGGGATAGGTTTGACGCGCCCGTAGCGCTGCAGAACGACGCCAACGCCTGCGCGCTGGCCGAATGGAAATGGGGCGCGGGGCGAGGGATGAATCATATGATCTTCCTGACGTTTGGTACGGGGCTGGGTGCCGGGCTTATTCTCAATGGCCGCTTGTATGCGGGGGCGAGCGATATGGCGGGCGAAGCGGGACATATCCGGGTTGCCCCGGACGGTCCGGTCGGCTACGGCAAGGCCGGCTCGTTCGAAGGCTTCTGCAGCGGCGGCGGCATCGCCCGGCTGGCGCGGGCGGAAGCGGAAGCCGCGATCTCGCGGGGGCAGCCTCCGTCCTTCTGCCCTACGCTTCCCAGCCTTGACGACATAACGGCCAAATCGGTCGGCGAAGCGGCGGTGCAAGGAGACCCGCTCGCGGTCCGCTTGTTCGAGACCGTTGGGCGCAAGCTCGGCCGGGGACTGGCGGTGCTGGTCGATCTGCTTAATCCCGAAGCGATCGTGATCGGCAGCATCTATGCGCGTCAGCGGGCTCTGCTGGAGCCGTACGCGCTGGAGGAGCTGCGCAAGGAGGCGCTGCCTCTATCGCTTGAGGCTTGCCGGATCGTTCCGGCCGCGCTGGGGGAATCGGTCGGCGATTATGCCGGCTTGTCGGTCGCGCTGAACGCCCTGGAATCGTGAGGGGCCGGGTTCACTTGACGGAAGGCGAAATAATCGCTTTAATTGAAGTAACCGATTTCCCCGATTATTCCGATTATCCGTAGAAATTGAGGCGTGTATATGAAAAAGTCGTTAACGATCCACGATATTGCGAAAATGGCGGAAGTTTCTTCTGCAACCGTATCGCGAGTGCTCAGCAACAGCAGCTACCCGGTCAGTCCCGAGCTTCGCTCCAAAATATTGCGTATCGCCAAAGAAGCGAACTACGTCCCGAATATGCTCGGCAAACAGCTCAAGACGAAGACGAGCATGACGATCGGGGTTATTATTCCGACGATTACCAATACCTTTTATTCGTCCGTCATCTTGGGGGTTGAGGAGATCGCCCGCAAAAATAATTACCAGGTGCTCCTCTGCAACTCGTTCCAGGACCCGGTTCTCGAGGACAAGTATATCCAGGCAATGTTCGAGAAACAAGTCCGCGGCCTCGTCATTTCTTCGATTTCGAGCGACAAGAAGCAGCTGAAGCATTTTATCGACATGGGCTTAAATGTCGTCGCCCTCGACCAGAAGGTGGAGATGGAGGAAGTGTGCCAGGTCGACTTCGACTACCGCAAAGGCGGAGTCATGGCTACCCGTCACCTGATCTCCAAAGGGCATAAGAAGATCGCTTACGTGACGGCCCCGCTCGACCGGCCGAGCCGGGTCAGCATCTATGACGGCTACGCGTCCGCGATGAAGGAAGCCGGTCTGGAGCCGGTAGTAGTCGAAGCCGGCAACGAGACGTACAGCGGCACCTACGAATTCGAGAACGGCAAGGCGCTTACGCGCAAATTGCTGGCCGGCGGCGAACGTCCTAGCGCGGTATTCGCCTGTAACGATATGACGGCCTTCGGCGTCGTCAACGAGCTGAACGGCCAAGGTTTCAAAGTTCCGGACGATGTGTCCGTCATGGGGTTCGACGGCATCGATTTCGGGCAAATGATTACGCCGCCGCTCTCCACGGTGCTGCAGCCGACTTACGAGATGGGCCGGCTCGCCTGCAACATGCTGCTGGATATGCTGATCGACGGGAAAAAGCCGGACATCGGCATTATGCTGCAGCCGAAGCTGCTTGAACGCGAATCGGTAGCCGACCTGCGCGGCTGATTCTCGGGTCGGACCGCTGGAGGCGCCTGACGCCCCGCTTGCCAGGCGGGGGGGAGACGCGGGCGATGAAACCGTCGGCAAGCCGACGAGAGAAAGACCGTTTGGAGCGATATCGCTCCAAACGGTCTTTTGTTGCAGGAAGAGCGCCACCGCACGCCAAGGATCGATATGGCCGTTAACTTAACGCGCGACTCCCAGCGCGCGGTACCGGTCACACGTTGGCTGTCCAACCTCGTGCCTCAATAGTAGACCAAATGACGCCAACTTGCTTCTTTTTACTGCAGTTACGCAGAAGTCCGCATCATCCCCTGCCCCAAAGGCCAAAATCTTGTGCAGATGAATGCGCGCCATCCTCCTGCTCCGAAAGCCAAAAGCCTGCGTATACGCAGGAATCCGTTTCATCCCCTCTGCCCCAAGAGTAAGCTTCTTCTGTCGGTAAGAGTGGTTTGTACCCCTTATTTTCGAATAAATTGGGTTATACCTGAAAATAAGAGCGTTTACCAGTTGCTAAATTCCTCCATATGACGATTTTCCGTCAAATTGCTCGAATTAAGAGGTACAAATCGCACTTATTCCGAAAAAACCGCCCGCCTCCGGCCCAATAGCAGATGCAAACCGCTCTGATTTGCACGCACTCAGTAACATGCGGTCACGCCCTTCAACAATATACCGCACCGTACCCAGTAATATGTCGTCCCGCCCCAAGCGGGGCTCGAATAATCGCAAAATGATGACTAGTGAAAAAGCCCCGTTTCACACAATTGCCGGAGGGTCACGTGGCGGGACACCTTGCCGTCGTACCTCCGGGGAACAACTCGAAATCAGTCAAACATTCATAAATCGGATCCGGCGTTTTCCGCTGAATGATCTCGATGAGGCGGATAGCCGGAATTTCTTTTTGATCGCCGCTTAAAATCATTGTTGTTAATTGGGGAATACTAAGTTTAACCAGTTCGGTATATCCATGACCGATCAGGCTGATCTGTCCCGGTACGGCGATGCCGTGCCGTTTCAGCCCCTGAAGCACGCCGAATTGGATGACGGTGTTCGTACAATACGCTGCCGTGTAGTAGACATCCAGCTCACGAAGCCGGCTGCACAGCTCATCGCCATCTTCTTCCGCGCCGGATTGGATCAGCGCCTTATCGACTTCGATGCCGGCTTCCTCAAGCGCTTTGCTGTAGCCGGCAAGCTCCCGCTTGTTGATAAGCAGCCGGAGACTTCCGGAGAAAAAGGCGATTCTCCGGTGTCCGAGCTCGATCAGGTGGCGTACCGCCTCGTAGCATACTTTGGAGTAGTCGGTCGTGACCACGTTGATGTCGGTCCGGTCCGTGCTTCCGTAATAAACGTGAGGGACTTTCGTTTCCTCGAGAATTTCAATAATCGTATCGTCCAGTAAGCCCGACACCAGAATGCCTGCCGTGTCCTGGCTTCTGGCCAGCTCCTTAAGCCGCTGGTGATCGTTCGGGTCCGGCTTGATGCTCATGAACAACATGGAGTAACCGTAGCGTGCAGCCGCTTCCTCCGTCACCCGCAAATGCTGGAAATAACGGGGGTCGTTAGCGTCGCGGCTATAAAAAACATAACAGATTTTAGGCTTGACATCCGTATCTTTGTAGCCCAGCTCCTTGGCTGCCTTCAGGATAAGCTCCTTCGTCTTCTCGGAGACGGTGCTGTTCGGCGCGTTGTTCAAAACGAGCGAAACGGCAGTCCGGGAAACGCCTACAAAATCGGCGATGTCTTTTTGGGTAACCATGCAGAATCCTCATTCCGTTTAAAATTCCAGGCTTTGGGTAAATAAATGATGTTATGTTATTTCATATTATCGGTCAACCGGCGTCCATAGTCAATCAAAAGTCGATAAAACCTGCTTCTGCCAACGGATTTCAGCATGTTCGGTGAAAATGATGGCATATCGAAAGGAGTTTTCACGACGATTTTTAAAGAAGCCCCCTTTAAAAGGGGTATAACATATGTTATAATCTGCTCATGAGAAATCGATTTCTATGATTTCCAAAATATTCGATATTCAGCGGTGTATAAAGGGTTTCAATTAAAAATGCTTAATAACTATGGCGCGAAATGTATAAACTATGTTATGTTTTATGCAGGAAGCGCACACACCTCAGTAACAGGAACAGTCCTATGAGGATAGAAGCAATACGGCTGTTCTTGATTATATGGCCGGCATTATAATGCAGGTCATGCAGTATACAACAACATTTGGAGGGGTTTGAAGTGAACAAAAAATCGTTCGTTGTTTTGTCTTCTGTGCTAGCGCTTTCAATTGCCGGTTGCTCGTCCTCAACAGAAAACCCGGATAACGGCGGAGGTACAAGTCCGGCCAAGACGGTTTCGCTCAAAATCGGACTTCCCGGCGCCTACGACGTAACGAAAAAAGAAATTATCGACGGCTTTATCGCCAAAAATCCTAATATTAAAGTAGAAGTTCAGGATGCACCGTGGGGAGACTTTGTCGCCAAAATCGCGACGCAAATTGCCGGCAACACGACTCCGGACGTATGGCTTCAAGAAAACGCGGTTATTCTGGGCTACGGCAAACGCGGAGTCGCTCAGGATCTTTCGGCTTACATTCAACGCGACCTGAAAGAGGCCGACTACATTCCGGGATTGTTCGCGGCCAAGACGCCGGAAGGGAAAGTATGGGGCGTTCCGCACGGGATTAACCCGATCGCGCTTGCGTATAACAAGAAAGCGTTTACGGATGCGGGTGTTCAGCTGCCGACCGACAACTGGACCTATAACGATCTGATCGAGGCTTCCAAAAAGATGACCAAAGCAGGCAGCGACGGCAAACCGGCTTCCTTCGGATTCATCGGATCGTCGAGCATTACGCAAGGCTGGTTCCCGTGGATCAAGCAGGCGGGAGGCCAAGCGCTAGATTCGACGCTTACGAAATCGATGTTTAACGATCCGAAGACGATTACCGGCCTGAAGCAGCTTGCGGAAGGGATTAAGCAAGGATACTTTACGAACAACGACTTCCTGAAAGCGAACGGCGGCGAGGTACAGACGTTCGCGACAGGCAAAGCGGCCATGTACTTCCTGCAATACAGCAACCAGGTGACGATGAACAAAAGCTTCCCGGACGCCGATTGGGACGTAGTCAAAATCCCGAAAGGGGTAGACGGCAAACGTTACGTGCCGATGGTAACGAACTCGTGGCTGATCTCCTCCAAGGCGAAGCAGGAAGTGAAGGATGCGGCGTGGGAGTTCCTCAAGTACTATCTGGGCGAGGAAGCGCAAACGATTCTGGCCAACAGCGGCGCAGCGCTTCCGGTTAAGAAATCGGCCATGCAGGCTGTAGAGAAGATGAGCGGCAAGCCGGCTAACAAAAAAGCGTTCACCGACGGCATCGCCGAAGGCGGCGTAACGCTCGACGAGAACGCAAGCTGGAACGAGTGGCGCGGAGCGGCTCAGCCGATCATCAACGACATCGTTGTGAATTTCAACATCAGCGCCGAGGAAGGCGTCAAGCAGATTCACGAAAAAGTGCAAACCGTACTGGACAACAACAAGTAACTCGCGGCTATTCCGGGTGCCGGACGGCCGGAGGAGGCGGGGCGGTGAATCGCCGGCCCGCTTTCCCGGGTCGCTTCGGCCAATACGCATAAGAGAGCCGCATTCGGTAGAAGGGTGGTGTTAGGATGCACAAGCAAGGTCACTGGGGATATTTGTTCACGCTTCCCTTTACGATCAATATTCTCGTATTCGTAGCGTTCCCGGTCGTATTCTCGGCTTATGTCTCGTTTGTCAAATGGGACTTGTTCAACCCGCCGGAATGGGTCGGACTGCAAAACTGGCAGCAGCTGTTCGAGCAAAAGGTGTTCTGGATCTCCGTTCGCAACGTATTTTATTTCGCGCTCGTGTTCGTCCCGCTGCAAACGATCGCCGCACTTATTATCGCCCATTTGCTCAACCAGGCGATTCGTGGACAGACGCTGCTGAGGCTGTTTTACTTCCTGCCGGTCGTAACGCCCTGGATCGCAGGCGGGGTGCTGTGGGCGTGGCTGTTTAATACGAAGTACGGCCTGATAAACTGGCTGCTCGAGACGATCAATCTGCCTGCGGTCAAATGGCTGGACAGCAAGCACTGGTGGGTCGTCGTCGGCAGCGTCGCGCTTGTCAACGTCTGGAAAGGGGTAGGCTCATCGATGATTTTGCTGCTTGCTGGCATGCAGAACATATCGAAGGAGATGAAGGAGGCGTCGCAAATTGACGGAGCTTCGAACTGGATGTACTTCTCGCGGATCGTTTTCCCGCTCGTTTCTCCGATGATTTATATGGTCATGATTTTGTCTACGATCGCAGCTTTCCAAGCGTTTGACGTATTCCTCAGCATGTTCGGCTCGCAGATGAGCAATGTGCCGGAGCGGAATATGGTAACCAATATGCTCATCTACCGGGATGCGTTCCAGCTGTTCAAAATGGGACCGGCTTCGGCAGCTGCCTGGGCGCTCTTCGTAATCATTTTGGGCATCACGCTTTTCCAAAGATATTTTGAGAAAAGGTGGGTGCACTATGATTAATTTCAGCTCAATCGGCAGAATGTTCACTTACATTGTACTCGTAGTCGGCGCCCTGACGATGCTGTTTCCGTTTATCTGGATGTTGTCCACCTCGCTGAAGACGACCGGCGCGGTAGGCCAGCTGCCGCCTCAGCTGATTCCGAATCCGATCAGCTGGGAAAATTACAAAATCGTCTGGGAGAAAGTAAACTTCGGCCGGTACACATTCAACAGCATGCTGCTTGTTACGATCGAGATGATCGGTTCGCTGCTGTCGTGCGCGCTGATCGCATTCGGCCTCGCGATGTTCGATTTCAAGCTGCGCAAACCGCTTTATATCGCCATGCTGGCGACCTTGATGATCCCGTTCCAGGTCACGCTCATTCCGAGCTACTTTATCTGGAAGACGTTCGGCATGCTGGACTCGTATTATCCGCTTATCATCCCGAGTTTTCTCGGAGGAGCGTTCGGCATCTTTTTGCTTCATCAGTTTATTAAAGGACTTCCGAAGGAGCTGTACGAAGCGGCGGTCGTCGACGGCTACAACCCGTTAGGCATTTTCTGGCGGATCTACATTCCGCTGTGCAAACCGGCGCTTGCCGCACTGGGCGTGTTTACGTTTATGGGCGCCTGGAACAATACGCTCGGCCCGCTCATTTATTTGCAGGATAAGAAGCTGTATACGCTGCCGGTCGGACTGCTTTATCTCAAAAACGATACCGAGGTCAGCACGGCTCTGCTGATGGCCGGCGCTGTTATCGTTACGATCCCGGTAGTTATCGTCTATTTGATCGCCCAGAAGCAGTTCGTTCAAGGGATCGCTTCCACGGGGCTTAAAGGTTAGTTTGGTGCCAAGCAACCTAGACGCAAGCGGGATTGAATCGCCGCTGTCCTCAGGCAAAGCGGATTCCCCTTATTCGGACAGGGCGGTTCAATCCTCGGACATCGCAGCGCCAGTATTAAATTGGAGGCGGGGTCCGTAATTTTCCCCGTTGGCAAATCGCAAAAGGTATGGTAAACTGAGGCAGTAATCGATTTCTATAAAGTAGTTTTTTTCTTTGCCTTTCATTGATTTTACAGGTGGGTATGTAAATCGATATCTGTTCAGCATACAGGGAGAGCCAGTGGTGACAGACAGTCGATATCGGTCGGAACCGGCACAGGAATCGAGTGCTATAGGCCGAATTTCCACAAGGGAGAGAACACTTATGAAAAAGTACGCCATCGTCGGCGCCGGGGGAAGGGCGCTCGGTATGTTTGCCAAGCCGCTTGCGACTGAACTGAAGGGTGCGGCGGAGCTCGTCGGGGTATGCGACATCAATCCGATCCGGGCGAACATTTTAAGCGAGCAATCGGGTAACATTCCGGTATTCAGCGATTTTGATACGATGATTCGGGAAGTGAAGCCCGATGCCGTTATCGTGACGACGCCGGACAATCTGCACGATCATTACATTATCCGGGCTCTGGAGGCCGGGTGCGATGCGATCTCCGAGAAACCGATGACGACGGATGCGGAGAAGACGAGAGCGATCTTCGAGGCGGAGAAGCGGACGGGCCGAAAGGTCATCGTTACGTTCAACTGCCGGTTCATGCCCTACGTCGTTCGGATCAAGGAGCTCATCAAGGAAGGAACGATCGGCGACATTCTTCACGTCTCGCTGAACTGGTCGCTCGATACGAGCCACGGCGCTGATTATTTCCGGCGTTGGCACCGCCAGATGAAGAACAGCGGCGGCCTGCTTATTCACAAATCGACTCATCATTTCGATATGGTCAACTGGTGGCTGGACGACGAACCCGAGACAGTGTATGCGAACGGCTCCCGGTTGTTCTACGGTGCAACCCGTGAGCAGCGCGGCCGCACGTGCTCGACCTGCGACCATACGAAAAGCTGCGATTTTTATTACGACGTCACGGCCAACTCTTTCACGAACTCGTTCTATAAAGAAGCGGAGAAGCATGACGGATATTTCCGCGATCAATGCGTATTCGGTGAAGATATCGACATCTATGACACGATGTCGCTGAATGTCAAATACAAGAAAAACACACTGCTTACGTACTCGCTTAACGCCTACAGCCCGTATGAAGGCTGGAAAGCGACCTTCGTCGGCACGAAAGGGCGGATCGAAGCGGAAGACAGCCACAGCGGTCCGGGACACGACGAGCCGAACAATACGATCCGGATCTACAATCGCCGCAACGAACTGATGACGCTTCAAAGCCGTAAGGCGGGAGGCGCTCACGGCGGAGGCGACGCGCGGCTTCGCCGGATGATTTTCGTCGGAGACGTGGCGGACCCGCTCGGTCAAATGGCAGGATCGAGAGCCGGAGCGATGTCGCTTCTGATCGGAGCGGCCGCCAACTTGTCGATCGCGAGCGGAGAGCGGATCGTCATCGAAGATTTGCTGAAAGAGACAGAGACCGTGCGGGGCTGAACCTTTAGTCCGGTACGACAACTATAGAATCATGAGGAGGATGACACAATGAACATTCATATTTCGGATACCCCGGAACAGCTGGGCGCGGCTGCGGCTGTGCAGGCTGCGGACGCCATACGGCGCGCGATCACGGCGAACGGGAAGGCGCGTATCGTTTTGTCCACCGGAGCGTCCCAGTTCGGATTTTTCCAAGCGTTTATTAAAGAACAGCTCGAGTGGGACAAAATCGAAATGTTTCACCTGGACGAATATGTAGCATTGCCGGAGAGCCACATCGCCAGCTTCCGCAAATATTTGAAGGAGCGGTTCGCCGATCTGATCCCGCTCGGCCGTGCTTATTACGTGAATGGCGAAGGTGACGTAGCGGCGAATATCGCGGCGCTTACCGAAGAGATCCGCAAACAGCCGATCGACGTAGCGCTGATCGGGATCGGCGAGAACAGCCATATCGCCTTCAACGATCCTCCGGCCAATTTCGATACGAAGGAAGCGTACATGGTCGTCGACCTTGATGAAGCGTGCAAGCGGCAGCAGGTCGGAGAAGGCTGGTTCGCGACGGTTGATGACGTGCCGAAGCAGGCGATCACGATGACCGTGCATCAGATCATGCAGGCCAAAACGATTATTTCCTGCGTTCCGCACAAAGTGAAGGCTAATGCGATCAAGCAAACGATGGACAACGATGTGACGAATACCGTCCCTTCCACGATGCTGAAGACACATGCCGACTGGACGTTGTATCTGGACCGCGAGTCGGCCTCGATGATTGATGCGGCGGCACTGAAAGCGTAAAATAAAGCTCTACTTTTTACTTCTTAACTTATTGTATGACGAGCGGCGCCTTCGGGCGCCGTTTTCCGTGTGCGCCGAGCGATCCGGACGCGGGCTGGCCTTGAGCGGTCCCGTTATGGATGGGAGAGCCGGCGGAAAATGGCCGGCGCAGCAACATTTAATGTTGACGCAGGCCGGCTTAAGAGCGTATGATGCGGGTGCAGAGCAACGTACAACCAACACGCGCACATACACCGAATATCGTCAAAGGGTGGGAATTAAAAATGAAACTTGCCGCATTTGGGGACAGCATAACTGCAGGACAATATGTAGCGGAGCAGGAGACGTACTTATATAAGCTGCAAGTCCGCTTCGGGTGCGAGACGATCAATGCGGGCGTACCCGGTAATACGACGGCGCAAGGGCTGGCCCGGTTCGAGCGGGACGTCTTGGCGCACCGGCATGACGTATGCATCGTGGCGTTCGGCATGAACGACCATGTTCACACGGCGCCGGGCACGGCGAAAGTTCCGCCCGAAGCGTATCGGGACAATCTGATTACGATCATAGAGCGGTTAAAAGCGCTTCGTGTCATCCCTGTTTTATGTACGATGAACCCGATTGTCGAAGGAGACGCGGGGCGTTATTATTACCGGCGTCACCCGCAGGAATGGTACACAAACCCGGAAGGGGCGCAGGCCTGGATCGATTCGTACAATCGGATTGTCCGCGAAGTCGCCGCTTCGCTGGAGGTGCCGCTCGCCGATGTCGCCGGACGCTGGGAACGTTATCTGGCGCAGGGCGGTTCATTGGGTGATCTGCTCCGCACGGAAGAGAACAGCGGGACGGACGACGGCGTTCATCCGACGCCGGCCGGGCTGGATCTGTTCGCCGAATGTATCGGCAAAGTGCTGGAGCCATTGCATCTACGCTTAGGCGGCGACGCCTGATTATAGGAATCGCGGCCGGAAGCCCTTATCCCGCAGATGATCGAACCCGCCTTGGACGCATACGGCCTGCGAATAACCGGAGGAGGGAATCGGATGGCGACGATCGTCGTTCATAAACGAAGCGGCATCAGATATGTTCTGATCGGAACCGGATACGGAGCCTACAAATCACAGCTGCCCGGCGTATTCGGAGGAAGCGTGTTTCCCCGTGAGGAAACGGGCGAGATTCCGCTAGCCGCCGTAAGCGACAAGGCAGGGAACATCGAGTGGATTTTTACCGACGAACTGGTTGTTGCGGAAGTGGATGGACAGCCGCCTCATGTCTGGCTGGAGCAAAAGGCTGAACCAGTCACGGAGCGGGAAGCGGACGAAGGAGGCTTGCCCTCTCATCCAAGCCGCGGTCAGGCAGCGAGCGCGGAAGACCAGTCGCAGTCGCAGTCGTATGAGCTGTGTCCCGGCTGTGAACACCGGGTCGTATCGGATGCGAGGGAGTGCCCGTCGTGCGGGCTCGTCCTGATCGTTAGCGTGGATGAGAGTGAAGGCTCAACATAATAACAGTCTCTGGTACCTTCTATTTTTGGCAAATGGGGATAACAGAAACGAATAAAGGCGGTTTGCACCGCTTATTTCAACCAGTTGGTCGGGTCTGCACCCGTTTCGCGGATAATGCAGCCTCAAACCGATCTTATTTCCCCATCCAAGCGGGTTTCGAACAAAATAACGGGTACAAACCGCTCTTATTCGGTTCGGTTCTTCTCCAGCTAGATCGATCAAATGAAAAGACCGGACAGGGACAACGAAAGTCCCATTCCGGTCTTATTCTGTGTTACTGCACGTTGATGAACGGTGTCGCGCCTCCGGTTACGTTCGGCAGCTTGCCGTCCCACTTTTCGATTGCTTTCAACTGGGCTTCGATCTGCCGCAATTCGATCAGTTCTTGAGTGACTTCCTGCTTCTGCAGCCGCAGCGCTTCCGCTTGCGCCTGAGCGCGGGTAATCTCCTGCTCCTTCTCGATCTTGATCCGGTCGAGGTCCAGCTTCGACTTGAGCGCCTGCTGCTCGGCGATCTGTTTCTGCTCGATCGCGCGGTTGAACTCTTCGGAGAACTTGAATTCGGTAATATTGATATCGTCGAGAACGACATTGTACAAGCTCAGCTTGGTCGCCAAAACTTCCTTCACCTTGGCGCTGACTTCCGAGCGTTTGGAGATCAGCTCTTCGGCTGTATATTGAGCGGTGACCGCTTTGAGCGATTCTCCGATCGCCGGGTCGACGATCCGGGCTCTGTACTCCATCCCTACATTCTGATACAAGTTATTAATTGTCGCCCCGTCCAGATGATAGTTCACGGCAAGCGTAGTCGTAACGGTCTGCAAGTCGCGGCTGGCCGATACTTGACTGGACTCGGCTTTCTGAACGCGAACCTCGATCGGCAGGACGGTCTGGATGAACGGAATTTTAAAATGCAACCCCTCTTCCAGCACTTTCGGCTGGACGGCACCCAACTGCAGCACGACGCCGCGATGTCCCGCTTGAACGATTGTGAAGGACTGGATGGCGAGAACGGCTACAAGGACTACAATAACAAGTCCGATAATCCCTTTCGATACGGTACTTGGATTCGGCGGACGGACAGCTCTCGGTTCTGACAATGTTTGGACCCCTTTCTGTATAGGAAGAATGGCATACCCTTTTCATACGAAAAAAAACGTTTTTGGTTTCAAGAAAAATAGTTTTTTTAAAAAAACAACAAGCACCGCCGGTTGTCGCTCGATGCTTGCCTGCTGCAGCGGTTGCCGCGTCCGGTGGCTAGAGGTCGTGAGTTTCCATCCAGGCGCGAAGGAATTTCAGCTTCCGGTCGAAATAATCGTCGTCCTGCCAGGCTCCCCATACCGCGCTGTTCCCCGTATGAAGCCCCAGAAGCCAAATATGCCGGATCGCAACGAACGCCGGGATTGCTTCGAGATCGGGCCGGTTCAAAGGCCGGCTGCTCAAGTACGCATTTAGAAAAGCGTTCCACTGTTCATGATCAAAGCTATCGACCTTGGACTGGACCCTGTCCCACCAAAAGACCGACAGATCGTAGGCGCGCCAGCCCATGCCGCAACAGTCGAAATCGAAGTGCGTAAGTTCGCCGTCCCCGGAAAAGTGAACGTTGGAGCCGTGCAGGTCCCCGTGGCAAACTCCCGAGTCCAGCCCCTCGTCCTGCAGGCTTGCAACCCGCCGTTTGAGCTTGTCGGCCGCATCCAGAACAAACCGGCGTTCTTCCGGTCGGTGTGAAAGAAACGGCAGGAGCTGCTGAAGCGGTTCGTCGAGCAAATGGTGCAAATCCAGCTCGAATCTGCCGCTGCGTGGAGCAAAAAAACCGGCCGCCCGGTGCAGTTCCGCTATGGCGGCTCCGTACGCGACACTCGCCTCCACATCCCGCTTTTCCTTGCCGGCTGCTTCGGTAAACAACGCCATGTAGCGTTTGCCTTCGGGCGCATCCAACGCGGTCAGCCATTCCCCGTCCCGTCTCGGCAGCGGTATGGAAACGGGAATGCCGAACCGGTGAAGATGAAGCAGCAATACGAGCTCATAACGAATGTCGGATTCGGAGCGCCAGTTGAATTTGTAGATTCGCACTTAATAGATGCCAGTATTTGTCGCGATCGAGTACGTATCGTTTAGTCCGTTGCTGACAAAACGGCTCGAACGGGGAGTCCCGATCTCGTACAAGCGGGCGGCTTCATGAGCCAGCCGGTCCTTATGAAGCACAGTATGCGCTGCGGGGGCTATAACCATTCCATCCTCTTCCTCTCCGTCCAGTAGGAAGGACTACAGCCCTAATCGTACACGATTTGCGTGGGAAAGGGACTCGATAGTTTGGCTATAGTTAAGATTTACCAGCATACCCTCCGATTGCATAGCGGGATACTCATCGAACGTGTGCCGTTAAAAGAGAATGCCTGCGGGTACGCAGGCATTGGGCGTGGTTGCCGAAAACCGGCAACCGGCATCCCGGCAAAAGGCCGGGGACGAGGGACGGCTCGACTCGGAGGCGAAGGGATAGTCCTCTCAGCAGGCGGACGCTTCGATCGAATGGAGATCGACGGAAAATCTCATCCACCTGCCGCCCATCCAGCGCCAGCCGGAAATCGAGGTACGGCCGACGAACGTAATAAACATCCAGTATTCGGCTCCGTTCCTTTGCCAGATGTAAGTGAACTTAAATCGGCAATGCGCAATAGCGCCGGGGTCTAAGGCAAAGGTTCCGGCCGACAGCGGTTTTTGCGGAATTTGTGCCGGGGGAGCTCCGGT